>NC_010981.1:346156-1482455 GCF_000073005.1 Wolbachia endosymbiont of Culex quinquefasciatus Pel | reverse complement strand
TTTTTTTGAAATAAAAACAATCAATTTGTAAATGTCGCTTGTACCGAGGATTAGAAGTATGTTATTAAAAAATAGTAATATATTATGTATAAATAAGATATTAAATTTACTGATAAATAAGTAAAGTACTTGTATAAATATAGCTGATTTAGTATAAATTTATTGAAGTAAATTTGTGATTATATTAAGTAATTTGAGTCATAATACTGTATTCGGTATTGAACTGGAGTTTTACACTGAGGGAATAAAAAAAGAATATTTATTTCTGAATAGCATCAAAAATAAAATAGCTTCTCTTGGATTTTTTTGTGAGAAAGAGAGTTCTTTAAACCAATACGAGATAAAAAGTGATTGTTATACGAGTCCTGATAATTTAATTATGCATTTTGAGTTAGTAAAAAAATTACTGATTGGAACAGCACAAGAGTTCGATGGTAATGTTTCTTTTAAAGCAAAACCTTATTTGGATAGAGCAGGCAGCGCACTAAATGTACATGTTAGCCTCATGGATTCAAATAATAATAACTTATTTTATGGCAATAAGCAAAAATATAGTGACCACCTGATTCACAGCATAGGTGGATTATGTGCAATGATGAAAAAACATATGTTGTTTTTTGCTCCAAATGATGATTCATATTTAAGATTTCAGTACCCAGATATTCATACTCCAACTACGATTAGTTGGGGAGTGAATAACAGAACTGCTGCGATAAGAATTCCCTATTTTGGCAACGATTCCAAAAGATGCCGCCTAGAGCACCGTGTTCCTGGAGCAGATTGTAACCTTGAAAAAGTACTCACAGCAATAATTGAAGGTATAGTTTTTGGTATAGAGAACAAAATTGCTCCGCCAAATAGAGTGTATGGCATTGCATCTGATCCTCAATATAAGATGGAGAGTTTGATATAGCAACTACCTGTTAAACCCTAACCCATTAAACTCCTTTGAGGTAATTGGCCATTCTAGCACTTTCCTCACATCATTATTTACATTCCCATACTGTAATAGCAAGTCTGCAGCAGATAGTTTCTGCGTACTTTTAGATGATCCAAGCCCTATATTGGTAAGGTTGCTCGGTGGCTGCTCAGGAAGTGGATTACCAAGTGCATCCATGTGTTTAGGTAAAGGTTCCATAACAATATTTGTAGCACTAGAAACGAAATGACTATCTGTAGTATCAGCACTTTTAGAAAGTGAATTACCTTTGAAATCCATATGTTTAGGTAGTCCATTTTTCATTTCTTCTTCTGCTCTTTTATTTTTTAATTCTTCTTCTAGCTCAGTTTCAGTTCTTTTTGGTTCTTTTACGGTATCTTTTTCTTCACCTTCATCAACACTGCTATACCCTTCATCTTCTGACATATCATCAGTTTTAACAGACTTAGGTCTTGCTTTATTAAGCAATGAAAGTAATGCGTAAGTAACTGCAGCAGCAGTAACTATAATGGCTATCTTTGCAGCAATGTGAATCATTGTTAAAAATACTAAAGTTGATGAAACACCAACCAACCCAGATACGATCGCTTTATTCTTGCCTTCTATCACACTTAAAACTGCTACCACAATAATCCCTCAAATACTATACTAAAGTCATATTATATAGAAATTTTCTTACGCTTGCAAAACTGTAAAAATTTTAATCATTTACATAAAGCTATATGAGGATTAATTAATATATAATTTATCTTAGCTATAATATGATATAAATACGTATAATGTTTGGCATGAAAAGCTTACTTGTAGAGAGGAATAGAACAGTAATATTATTGCTTATCGTGATTTTTACCTTCGGCTCATACACTTATATAAAGATGCCAAGAGAAAGCAATCCTGATATACAGATTCCTATAATTAGTGTATTTGTCGGGTTTCCTGGTATTTCTGTCGAGGATAGTGAAAAGCTATTAGTGCTTCCTATAGAAAATGAACTAAGATCCATCGAAGGTGTAAAAGAATTGAGAGCTTTTGCAACTAATGATGGTGCTCACATGATAATCGAATTTAGAACAGAGTATAATAATAAAGAAGTGCTCGATAATGTCCGTTCAAAGCTTTTAAACATAAAATCAAAATTACCTATTGAAGCAGAATCTCCGATAATCAATGAAATAGACTTGAGCTTATTTCCGATACTAAACGTTGGCTTGATTGGTAATTTGCCGGAAAGAACTTTAACTGAAATAGCACGCAAACTAAAGAAAGAAATAGAATCTCTGCCAAATGTTCTTAAAGTTGAAGTAGCAGGTATGCGTAAAGAAACAGTGGAAGTTATAATTGAGCCCACAGTTCTAACAAAATATAACATTCAATCAAATGAGATATTTCAAGCTATATCAAACAACAACAGATTGGTAGGAGCCGGATCACTAGAAAATGATACCGGTAAATATTCGATTAAAATATCAGGGTTATTAAAAGACATAGAAGATATTATGAATATTCCTATTAGATCTCAAAGTGATGCAGTTTTGAGAATCAAAGATATAGCAAAAGTATACCTTGGGTTTGAGGATCACCAAGGATTTGCTCGTATTAATGGACTACCTAGCATTGTACTAGAAATTTCAAAACGTAATGGAAAAAACATAATAGACACGGTAAATCAAGTAAAATACTTAATGGACAAAGCAAAAGATCAATTACCTGAAAATTTAAAAGTAGTTTATTTGAATGACCAGTCAAAAAATGTACGTGATGTGCTTGACGACTTGGAAAATGGTATAATATTTGCCGTATTACTAATATTAACCATAATAATGCTCTTTATGGGAACAAGGGCTGCTATTCTTGTTGCACTATCAATACCTGGCTCCTTTCTAATAGGAATAATGGCTCTTTACCTCATGGGTATTACTCTAAATATAGTTGTGCTCTTCAGTTTAATTATGGCAGTTGGCATGCTGGTTGATGATGCAATTGTAATCAGCGAATATGCTGATAGAAAGATGATTTGTGGCATGGATAAAGTAGAAGCCTTTTGCACCTCAGTTCATGATATGTTTTATCCAGTTTTATCATCAACATTGACTAAATTAGCAGTGTTTTTCCCTCTGTTACTCTGGCCCGATACAGTCGGTAAATTTATGCAGTACATACCAATTACAATAATTCTAACTTTAACTGGATCGCTAATTATGGCTTTGGTTTTTATACCAACACTTGGTGCAATATTTGGTAAACCTTCAATAACTTCAAAAAAAGAAATAATAAGAATGAGTGCTATAGAAAGTGGTGAGGTAAAAAATACTGGGCTTATAATAAGAACTTATGTACGTATGTTAGAGAAAGTCTTAGATCACCCCAAAAAATTTGTATGTGTTGTTGTGTTTGTTTTATTTTTGTCTAGTATATTATATTTTACTTTTGGTCCTGGATTAAAGTTCTTTCCGAATGTAGATTCAGATAACATTTTAATCAGCGTTAAAGTAAAAGAAAGCTTATCAGCCAAAGAACGAGATTTGATACTTAAGAAAGTAGAAGAACGTATTTTGGGTGTTGAAAAGGAAATTTATGTTTTTTATGCTCGATCAGGAAAATTTTCAGACAACGTTATTGCCAAAATTCAATTGGAACTTGTAGATTGGCGCTGCAGGCGCAAAGCTACGCAAATACTAAATGATATAAGGAGTAGTGTACAAAACATAAAAGGAGTAATAATTGATGTACAGGAACAAAAGTCAGGACCATCAGCTGACAAGCCAATACAAATTAACTTAAGCGGAAGTGCATCCAACTTGAATTCAGTAGCAGAGAAAATCCTAAAAATTATGGACCAACCTTCATCTGGATTTATAAATATTCAAGATAGTAGATCAGCACCTGAAATAGAGTGGAATATGAGTATTGATAAGAGTAAGGCTACAAGCTCTGGAGTAAGTGTTGCAACCATCGGTGATTTTATAAAGATGGTTACAAATGGAGTATTAATTGGAAAATATAGACCAAATAACACAGATGAAGAAATTGATATTGTACTACGCTTTCCCAGAAAGAATCGCAACATGAAAACTATAGATAACCTTTTTATTAATACAGCAAATGGACCATATTCTATGAGTAGCATAGTGAAATACGTTCCCGAAAAAAAGGCAAATAAACTAAGTAGGATTGATGGATCACGCACAGTAACAATCTCTGCTGACGTTGATACTGGCTATCTTGTTGATGAAAGAGTTAAGTTCATTCAAAATTCGATTACTCAAGACTGTAGTAAAGGAGTAAAGATTGATTTCAAAGGTGATAAGGAAGATCAACAAAAATCAGGAGCATTTTTATTAAAGGCTTTTATATTAGCAATTACATTGATGATATTGGTGCTAGTGGCACAGTTTAACAACATATACTATACATTTATCGTAATGACAGCAGTGTTTTTATCAACAACATGTGTATTTTTCATTTTCTTTCTTATTCAGAAAGTTTTTGTAGTTGTCATGTGTGGAGTGGGGATAATTGCTTTAGCAGGAATTATAGTGAATAATAATATACTATTGCTTGATGCCTTTCATCAGCAAATTAAGGTGCGCAAAAATAACATTAAGCAATGTATAATAAACGCTTCAATTTCTCGCATCAGGCCAATACTACTTACCGTTGCAACTACAGTTCTTGGTTTAATACCGATGATTACTAGGTTAAATATCAGTTTTTTTACGCTACAAATCACATATGATGCTCCATCAAGCCAGTGGTGGGTTGATATTTCAGCAACCATAGCAAGTGGAATATTGGCTGCAACGGTCTTAACTTTATTCTTTACTCCGGCATTGCTTATCATACAAAGACATGAAAAAACTTGACTTAAATTAGCAATCATTTAACATTTAAGATAGCGTTCTTTACCTGTTGAAGCTATAATTATAACTAATTAAATTGGATTTATTTATATGATTGCTAATCGTAAAAGCAGTGTTAATCAGAAAGGCAACAAGAATAACATAGTTGGAAGCCTTGATGTAATAAAAACAGCGGGAGAGCTCTCACTTCAAAAAGGTTTGGATTTTAATATTATAATAAATGCACTTAAAAGTGCTATCGAAGCAGTAGCTCAACAAAAGTATGGTAGCAAAAGTAAAATTGTAGTTAATATAGATAGAAACACAGGCAAAGTTACCTCATATAGACAACTAAAAGTCATTAATGATGAATCAAATGAAAATGAGTGTGACTTAATTAAGTTGACACAAGCTAAGTTAATAAAAGAAGATGCAAAAGTTGGAGATACTATTAGTGAATTGATTTCTCTTAACACTGATCTTGTTTCAGCAAGAATTGCCCAGCAAAAGATTTCTGAAATAATCAAAAATGAAGAGTTAAAAAAGCAATATGAGGAATTTAAAGATAAGGTAGGAGAAATGAGGTATGGCATCGTTAAACAAGTAGAATATTCAGATCTTATTATAGACATAAACGGAATTGGAGCATACCTCCCTTTACGAAACTTAATTGGTGGTGAGTCATTTCGTGAAGGCGATAAGGTTAAAGCTTACATACAGGCTGTTAAGCGCTCTGACGATGGACGTCAAATCATTCTTTCTAGGACTCATGAAGGCTTTTTAGAAGCATTGTTGAATCAAGAAGTACCAGAAATTGCTGACGGATTGATAACAATTAAAGGTATAGCTAGAGACGCTGGTTCAAGATCTAAAATTGCTGTTTTTTCATCTGATAGGAATATCGATCCAGTAGGTGCTTGCGTTGGAGTTAAAGGAGATAGAATAAAAACTATTATACACGAATTAAACGGTGAAAAAATCGACGTCATACATTACTCATCAGATTTGGGTCAATTTATTATTAAAGCCATTACTCCTGCAGAAGTATCAAAGGTCATTATTGACGAAAATGAAAATTGTATAGAGTTAATAGTTGCTGAAGATCAATTGAGTTTAGCTATAGGAAAAAAGGGTCAGAATGTAAGATTAGCTTCAGAGCTTGTTGGATGGAAAATTGAGATATTAAGCACTCAGCAAGAATCAGAAAGAAGAAATAAAGAATTTAGTCAATGTTCAGTTTTATTTGCTGAAGCTTTAAACTTAGAAGAGATTATGGGCCAATTATTGGTAACAGAAGGTTTTTCAAGTGTAGAAGATATATCTAACACTTCAATTAAGGAACTTGCTTCAATAGAGGGCTTCAATGAAGATATTGCAAATGAACTTCATAATAGAGCAAATAATTACCTGAAAGCAGAGAATGATAGAAAAATAGAAGAGCTAAAAAATTTAGGTATGGAAGACGATGTAATCAACTTAGCCTTATCAATAGATAATAAAATTGCTCTTAGTAAACATAATATTAAAACTTTAGAGGACATAGCAGATTTATCAAATTATGAGTTTTGTAGCATACTCTCTTCCTCAACTAATAATAAAGACAATCTAAAAGATACAGCAGATTTAATAATCATAGAAGCACGTAAAAAGCTTGGATTAATATAAAAACAATATGAATAATGAAGATATCAGTAATAAAAAATTAACCCTACAAGGCTTAAGCAAGCTTAAATTAGACATTAATTTAAACTCTTTAGATAGTCAAAGTACTGGTACTACAATAGTAAAAAAAAGAAGAAAAATTCATTCTGCAGAAGAATATAGTTTATTTGACGAGAGTAAATTAGGCTCTTTAACTAAAAAAGAACAAATTTCCCGCATTAATGCTGTACAGAATGCTACTTTGCTGAAAGAAAGGAATCAGAGAGAACAAGAAGAGAAAATAAAAAAAGAAGAAAGCAATCAAGAAGTTGAAGATAAAAATGAATCACACTCTGTACCTAAAGAAATAAATAAGGAAGTTTTAAGTAATACTAACTCAGTTGAACAAAAAGAAGATAGTATTGAATATGAGAACAATGATAAAAAGTCTTTTAAAGCTAGCAAAGATATATACTCTAAGCATTCTAAGCTAGTAATTACACAGGCAATAGATGAAAGAAATGAATACCTCCCTGTATTTAAGCAAAAATTTGGTATAAGAAGTAAACAATCAAAGTTTACTAAGGGTAAAAATATATCAAGAGAAGTTATTATACCAGACAAAATAACTATCAGGGAGTTATCTATTCGTATGGCAGAAGATAGCAAGAATGTGCTAAAAATGCTCAAAGAAGAAGTTGGGGAGAGCTATAGAGTAGATGATCTAGTAGATCCAGATATAGCATGCGAAATAGCAAAAAAATTTAGTCATACGGCTAAACGAGTAAGTGATGCTGATAAAGAAAAGAATTTACTCTTCATAAGCAACAGAGAAAACTTACCTAAAAGACCAAAACCACCTATCGTTACTTTTATGGGACATGTGGATCATGGTAAAACATCATTGCTTGATGCATTTCGTGAATCCAATGTTGCAGAAAGAGAGTCAGGTGGCATCACTCAACATATAGGTGCTTATCAATTAACGACAAAAAATAAGCAAAAAATTACTTTCATTGATACACCAGGGCATGAGGCATTTACTGCAATGCGTGCACGTGGTGCCAATATTACTAATATAGTTGTGATAGTAGTTGCAGCTGATGATGGAATCATGAAACAAACAGTTGAAGCAATAAACCATGCAAAAGCAGCAAATGTCTCTATTATAGTTGCCATTAATAAAATTGATAAATCACAACCTGGCGATGTAGAAAGAATAATTAATAGTTTGCCTCAGTATGACCTCATCCCCGAAGAACTTGGTGGTGATGTTATAATTGTGCCAGTATCAGCAAAAAAGAAAATCAACTTAGATAAACTAGAAGAGGCAATTTTATTAATTGCTGAATTAATGACGCTAGAAGGAATAGAGGATTGTCGAGCACTTGGATGGGTAATAGAGTCCAAAATAGATAAAGCTAAAGGAATATCAGCTACATTAATAGTTGAAGAAGGAACATTAAAGATTGGTGACATATTGATAGTTGGTACAACATACAGCAAAGTACGCAGTATGGTTAATCACCTTGGTCAAAGAGAAAAAGCGTCACTACCTTCTACTCCAGTTGAAGTTACTGGTTTAAATGGTGTACCAAATGCTGGAGATAAATTTGTTGTTGTAAACTCTGAAAGGCAGGCTCGTGAAATTGTTGAATACAGGTTAGAATTAATCAAGAAAAAGCAAGAAGATTTAGACGACAGTAATTTAGATATATTCAGTCGTAATGATAGTGAAACAGAAGAACTATCTGTAGTTTTAAAGTGCGATGTCACTGGTTCTATTGAAGCAATATCAAGCTCAATTGATAAGCTTGGTAAAGATCAAGTGAAATTAAATATTCTACACAAAGCAGTAGGAGGAGTAACAGATTCAGATGTGCTGCTTGCAGAAGCATCAAGCGCAGTAATTTTAGCTTTTAATGTAAAAGTGGATTCAAAAATCAGAGAATTAGCAAAACAAAAAGGTATAGAAATACATACTTACAATATAATATATGAGCTTATTGAAGACATGAGGATGTATCTAACTAAAATGTTAAAGCCTGTTACACGAGAGGTTCGTGTTGGTTCTGCATCTGTAAGGCAAATATTTAATTCATCCAAAGCCGGTAATATCATCGGATGTTATGTCACTGATGGAGTTATAAAAAAAGATTCTCTAATTAAGGTAGTACGTGGCAGCAAATTGGTGCATGAAGGAAAGTTAAAAGCACTACGTAGATTTAAAGATGACGTTAAAGAAGTGGGTGTAAATTTTGAATGCGGAATATCGCTAGAGGGTAATATCGATATTAAAGTTGGAGACATTTTGGAAGCTTATCAATTAGTGCAAGAAGAAAGGACGTTATAGTAGTTGAATATGAAAAAGGAAATTAGAAACCTAAAAGTAGCATCGGTATTACATAGGGCAATATCAAAAGTCTTAATGGAAGGTAATGTTCTTAATGAAAAAGTAGTAGTATCTGATGTAAAGCTAAGCAAAGATTTGAAGAAAGCAGATGTATATATTGTGTTATCTTCATTAAACATCCAAAATGATAATGATGATATCAGCACTGTTGTTAATGAAATGAACCAATCTGCATGGTCAATACGTAAATCTATATTGTGTTATGTTGATTTGCGATTTATACCTGAGTTAGTTTTTAAGCCTGATTTAGCATTCGATAATTTTGTCAATGTAAGCAAAATATTACATAATCACACTTAATTAATGTATTTCAACCATTATTTCTCATTAATGAGAATACACAGTTTAACAGGTTTGTGGCTTGTGCTATTTTCTAGCTTAAGCGGCATTCTTTTAGCCTCAACTTCTCTATCGTATCAGGCTCTTTTTCTCCTTGTTTTGTTTACTATAGGTGCATTTTTAATGAGACCCGCAGGGTGCATAATCAATGATATCTTCGATAGAGAAATAGATGCGCACGTTGAACGAACAAAATATAGGCCACTTGCAAGTGGTGCATTAAACATAAAGCAGGCTTTGGCTTTACTTTCACTGTTACTGTCTATTGCCCTGGTAATCTTATTATTAACCAATAAAACTACTCTTATACTTGGAATAATTTCAATGTGCATGATAGTTATCTACCCCTTGCTAAAGCGTTACGTTTGGTGGCCACAATTGTTTTTAGGGTTTACTTTCAACATGGGATCACTCATGGGTTCAGCAGCAATAACAAACCAGATTAGCATAGAATCCTTGCTATTTTATATAGGATGCGTCTTTTGGACGCTTAGTTATGATACTATATACGCTCATCAAGATAAAAAAGATGATGAGAAATTAGGAATGAAATCTACTGCATTATATTTTGGCAATACAACAAAATCTTGGTTGAAAAGATTTTATTTAATATCCTTAATGGCATGGTTGTACGCTGGTATACTATCATCATTAAATAACATCTTTTATATTGCTTTACTTGCCATAGGATTCATATTTCACCACCAACACAAAAATTTCAATCCAGACGATTCTAATCAATGCATGTCCATATTTAAAAATAATTCCCAGATAGGACTCCTGCTCTTTTTCGGTATCCTTTTAGATAGAATTCTAAATTCTACTTTTGTATCCGTTCAGATGCATGGCTAATGTGTAAATATCGAAGCAAAAATGGTGTCATTCCAGTGTCAAGTACTGGGATGACAGGGGATGACACCATTTATTTCTATGGCTGTCTTTTCTATCTTATTTTGTCACCCTGCTGAACGGATTCTACTTTTTAGAACATATCTTGAAAGGAAATCAGGAAGATAATATGATAGGATCAGTAAAAAATATATACCAGGTGATGTAAGTGACAAAGAATGGAAATTTCTTGAGCCAAGAGTTGCACAAGGTGTGGCCAAGAAAGCACAAAATAAGAACAATTATTAATGTTATACAATACATAATGAAAGGTATTTGCCAGTAGAGCAAAAGATTTTCCTCTATGGAAGACAGTGTATGATTATTTTTTTAGGTGGCGTAATAGTCACACATTGGTTGAATGCATACAAAACAAAGGCTAGTGTGCCCATTGATGTTATAAGATCAAATTACCAACCTTTTACTAGATGAAATCAAAAAGCTAAGGTTAAGCCTTACCTTGATTTATTAAACCTCTATCCTGAATTAAATGACCTTGAACAGAAGTATTACTTAAATAACTTTGAGGCTCTAAGTTTATTTGCTGTTCTTCAACTTCTAATGTACTATCTCTATTGTGTAATATCTGCTCTATTGATTGATTTACTATTAAATCTAGTTCCTTATTAAATACAACCATAAATTTGTTAAACTTCTTTGGACTTAACTTACCTGTTTCTCTATCGTGGCATGCTTGCTCTACATATGAGTTTAAAAATCCTGAAATCTCATTAAACTTACCACCCGTGATTTTTGCAGTAACCTCTTTCTGCATTTCTACACAATCAATATTTAACCGATGCATTGATATCCCACTTTTTAATGCAGCTTGTTCTACTACTTTCTCAAATTCCTCTATAATATTTAATGCATAGCCCTGTGCTTCTAATGGTGATATAGACTGAACTACTGTGGAAATATACTTCTGACCTGTGATTTTCCTTATAAATACATCTAATAAAAGAAGTACACCGTTGTTATCAATACCTTGAACTGTAATAGCTTTAGAAGGTTCCATACTTATAGCTGCCTTAAAAGGAGAAGAAACAAACTGAAAAATACCTTTAATAGTATCTACCGTAGTGTAAGCAAAAATATTGATAAATGAAGATGGCTTACTTGTTCCGCTTGTAACTCCTATTTTATCATTTTGCAATGAATTTTCATCTTCTTTTACAATACTACGGCGATTATGGACACCTATTGATAGAGAACTGCCTTCCTCTTGTGAGTATCGATGACGCCTATGTCTTATAAAATGTTGTGTAGTTTCTTCATTTTTCCTTATTCTTTCCTCTAGAAGGTTTAGTATTTCTAAGCTGTTTTCTTCATTAAGCGTATTTGCCATGGCTAAAGCTCCTCTAGCATCAACATAATCACTTTTATCAAGAATGAGCTTAACTATATTTAAATTACCATAAGCAGCTGCAAAGTGCAAAGATGTCCAACCATCTTTATTTTTAGCGTTAACGTCAGCATGATTACTTATAAGAAATTTAGCTACTTCTAAATGACTGCTTTTAACAGCCCAATGCAAAGGAGTATTGCCATTATTGTTCTTAGCATTAATATCAGCTCCTTTCTCTATAAGCTCTTCTACTATACTTAAGCTACCATAACCTGCAGCCCAGTGTAAAGGGATATTACCATATTTGTTTCTTTCATTAACATTAGCTCCTTCCTTTATGAGCTTTTCTAATACATCTAAATGACTATTTTTAGTAGCCAAGTGCAAAGGAGTATCGCCATTACTGGACTTAGCATTAATATCAGCCCCTTTCTCTATAAGCTTTTCTATTACACTTAAGCTACCATAACCTGCAGCATAGTGCAGAGGGACATTGTCATATTTATTCTTCTCATTAACATTAGCCCCTTTCTCTATAAGCTTTTCTACTATATTGACATTCTGATTAAGAGCAGCCCAGTGCAGAGGAGTAGCGCCATGATTATTCTTAGCATTAACATCAGCCCCTCCCTCTATAAGCTTTTCTACTACCTGTAATTTATCTGCAAGAACAGCTAAATGTAGAGGAGTATTGCCTCTATTGTCCCTGGCATTAACATCAGCCCCTTTATTGATAAGATCCGCAACTTGATTGGCATCTCCACTACGTACAGTAGCAAATAATTCATTAATCATTTAACCCTCCATAAAAACAACTCAATTTCAAAGTAAGAAAAAAATCTTTTTCTGAATAAAACAGCTACCTCATAATATAAAGAAAAATATTTTCACTATCATATTTATTATACATAAAAAATTAATAGCTCAATATACTTTCCATAAAATACTCCATCTCTAAAACTTGTCAATCCCTATTTAGAAGTTTTTTTGATAATCTTTAATGAAAGTTCTTAACGAATTAATACTGACTTAATAGTATATATTACTAATAACTTAGACAACACAATCACTTCCGCAACCAAAACCAGCTATTGTAAGAAGATTTTATTTTGAGATCGTATGGTCTACCACTTGTTCTACGCGAATTTATATCAATTTATTACTTTATTTCTCTGTTTTTTTGAAATTCCCCTAATAAAATTAAATAGCTTACTGTAAAATTATAGTCTTAAGTCCTTGTTTGCAGGTTGTACAGAGACGCTGTTAAATGAAGATATAGGTGACCTATGAGTTAAGTTAACCGTGCTTTTATCTTCAAATTGCAATTCTTCACTTATATTTTCTAATTTTCTTTTTTTAGTAGTGTATTCATCAAATGCTTTTTGGTGTCTTTCATGTGATTGCATTTTTAAGTATGGAGCTGAGCACACAGTAGATTGAGGTTGATAGCAACAAATACTACTTGGGTAATAATTGGTAGTATAATGGTACAAATCATCGTTGAGTTCAAGTTTCACATTAACTCCTTGTTCTAAAGAAAAAAGGTACCTAGCGCTTTCGTAGCGAGGAACATTATTACTAATATCCTCTGGATTCGTATTAACGTTATTCACTACAAGGTAGCGAACAATGCTTGAGTGACCATATATAGCAGCAAAATGCAAAGGAGTCATACCCTTTTTATTCTGTAAATTTATGTCAGCTCCATGACCTACAAGGCAGCGAACAATGCTTGAGTGACCATATATAGCAGCAAAATGCAAAGGAGTCATAACATCTTTGTTCGGTACCTCTATTACAGCTTTTTTCTTTATAAGGGATTTAACCATGTATAAGCTACCATTTTTAGCAGCAAAATGCAAAGGAGTCATACCCTTTTTATCCTGTAAATCTACTGTAGCCCCGTACTCTAAAAGGTACTCAAAAATCTTTAAGGAACTATGTTCAACAGCATAGTGCAAATAACTTTTACCTTCTCCATCTTGTAAATTTATACAAATCTCTTCTTCCTCTATAAAGTATCTAACGACCTCTAAGCAATTATTTTCAATAGCATAGTATAAAACAGTACTATCAAACTGAAAATGTTCGTTATCAATAAAATACCTAACTATTTCTAGTCGATTATGGAGAGCAGCATAGTCTAAAAGGGTAAAGCTCTGGTCACTATTTATCTTAGAATCAGCCCCTTTTTCTATAAAGTATTTAACTAACGCTAAGTGATCATATATAACAGCATATTCTAAAGGAGTAGATCCATATTTATCACCGATATTAACAATTTTACTTAATTTACTTAGATCTACATTCTTGAATATAAGCTTAATAACTTCTTCATTATCATCTCTGGCCAGAAAATGTAAGATATTCATTCCATCATAATCAGATTCAATAAATTCATTAACTAACTTTTATATTCACTTGCATAATTCCAAATGGATATGATATGGCTTACATTTTTACAGTTATTATTCATCAATGATGTCATTATTTTTCTTAAAAATTCTTCTTCTCTTTTTTCTTTTCTTTGCTCTAACCTTATAATTTTTTGTACTTCTTGATGAATTTTTGCTATCCCTTTCTCTAATCCAATCAATGAGAACTGATTAAGTAGATCAAGTGCATTCAAAACCCTTTGTTGATTTTCTTTTGATTCCCTCTTGAAAAAAATTTCTTTTGTATTAATTTGATTAGGGTCCAGGTAAGCCATGAATACTAAAATAACATATGCTTGCTGTCCAACATTTTTTTCTTCTTTTATTTTATCAATGTTAACCTTCAAAGCTTTAAAAGATTTTTTATTAACAACTTGTGTCTCCAAAAAATCAGTTTTTGATTGCTGAGCTACTCTATATTCCTCCAGATATTCTCTAATACTAAGACCTTTTTGTTTAATGCATGATGTTGCTGCTTTCAAATCTAATGGAAAACAATTAAACTCTTCTATTAACTCTGATATAGATTTACCTTGTGATTCATCTTCCCCTAAGGCTTTTCGAGTAAATTCCTCGGCTTCTTCTTTTTTTAAATTACCCAACTTTATTTCTTCTATATCTTCTATTTCTTCTTTCCAATTCTTGTTAGGAGAAGTAATTAAAACGTAAGGTTTTTCTCTATTAGAAAAAACAGGAAAGCTTGATGGCAAAAAATTTTCAATCTCCTTATAACTACTAGCATCATCGAAAACAAACAAACTTTTTGTGTCTTGAAGATACTCATATACATCCTCGACAATAGATTTAATGTTTCTCTCTCTCCTTTGCTCACTTTTTCTAGAAATCCCTAACCTTTCAGCCAACCCATGAAATGAATTTGAAAGCTTGTTATATGACGAGGCATCTATCCACATAATCCTTGCCCAAGTACCCTTACGCCTTTCACTAAACCCATAGCCTCTAGCAAGTTCGCTTTTCCCTATTCCAGACTTCCCACTAATTAAGACTACTCGTGACATTTTTACTTCTTGACTACTACTGTGTAACCTTAGGTTCAAATTTTTTACCACCTCTTTTCTTTCAATGAAATTTTCTGGTGTCTTGCCAAAACTATAGGAAAATTGACGCCTATCTTCATCTTGTTTTCTAAGATGTTCTTTTACATCTTCTATATCTTTCCTTTTCACAGGATCTTGTCCATTAATCTCCTTTAATATAAAACGAGCTAATTCTTCTTTTTTTTCATCATTTAAAATATACACATATCCTTCTATGGGTGCTTTAATGGATACATACTTTTGTTTTACCTCTTCCCACTTTCTTAACTCCCATTCAAAGGGAAGCCGATAGCCGTATTTTTCAGCACATCTATATTCCTCTAGATTATGTTCCTCAGAATTATATTGATAATAATTAACAGTTTCATCTTCTTCTTTTTTCTTTATTCCTACCCATTCATACAATTCTGAGGTTACTAAACTTTCACCACCTTGCTCATCTTTTATTTCATATCCAGGACGCGTAAAATATCCTTTCTTTTTTGACTTATCTAGAACAACACCTTGTGTTATAAGATCAACAGAAAAGTCTTGTTCCTCAGAAGTTAAAAGGTAATTCATTGTTCTATGTACAGCATCTATTGCTAACTTCTTAACTCTCCTATGATAAAAAGAGGGATTGATATCTACAACCTTTATGAATGGTTCCTCAAACCTGTGAAAAATTTCTAAGCCAGCTTTTACTAAAATCTCTCTCATTTCAGCTTTGTAGCAAGGTATAATTATTGTAAAAATATTTTTCGCTCTTTTCTTATGCTGTTTTCCTATAACACAATAATTGATACTCTCATTAACTTTAACACTAAATAATTTTAGTGGACTTGCTGGAATAGTATTATTCAAAATAGAATTAAAGCTGGCTGAAACTTTACTTATTTTTTGTATATTTGAATCTGGTTCTGCCTCCTCAAAATATTTAGATAATTTTTCCTCGAATTCTTTAACAAAAGTCTTAACAAAAAAAGTTGCTTTTTCCACTACTTCATTATCTGTAAGACTTATAACATTGGCTGTATCATTCGATGCGCTATACCATACACTACCGCTGCTTATAGATGAAGATCTTGTTACTCCAAGACTCTCTTGACTTGGTCCACACTGAAGTTCTCCACTAGATAATCTATCTTCATGATCAAGACCTCCTTTTGCTCCTATTGTTGACTCATCATCTACATAATCAATTCGATCATCTGCTACTTGTTCTCCTTTATTTCCTTTACCTAACATAAAACCCCCTATATTTTAATATTCATACTTGATTATTTTACCGTAAATCTCTTTTCTGAAGATTGGTTTTAATATCTAATTCATTTGATTCTTATACAGCTGTACTAAACTGCTCTACAAATTTACTGTAGAAACCTTACGGTAATCCTAGGTAACTTTAATTGCTGAGTAACAGTGTGCTTTTCTTTTGACTTCTGACTAAATTAGATATATTCTTAAAAAATCGAGAATTGCTTTCTGAGTGATATACATAATACAATGCATCTAACTCACACCTCATGTTTTCATTACGTTAGACTGCATTGTAGCTAAAAAGATCTAGCAAAGCAAGAATTTTTTTGCATACTTTAGCATCTTATTTTAGTTTTTATTTTAAAACTAAAGCAGCTCAGTTTCATGTACTTTTACTTCTTTATCGACTGTTATTTTTCTTCTTCAATGCACCTGTGAGTAATGATAACGTGGCAGTTAAAGCTTGTAAAGCAATTTTTATATAGCAAGATTCAGCTATTTAATAAAAAGATCGTGGCTAGACCAAAAAATATAAGAGCTGAGAGAATATCAGTTGTTGCTGATGTTAAGATTGAAGACGAAACAGCAGGATCGGATCTTAAACGATGAAGCATTATAGGAATAAAAGTGCCGATAAATGTTGCAATGATCGACATTGCAATCATGGAAACTACGAAAATGATCTCTACTTTTAAACTATGGAACCTTATTGCTAATACTACGAGCGAAATTGTAGATAAAATCACTCCATTTATAAGACCTATTAAAAATTCTTTCATCAGTATTCTTTTTGCATTTTGCTCAGTTAGATATTTTGTTGCGATTGCCCGGATAGTTAGTGTTACTGTTTGGGATCCTGCATTTCCGCTCATCGATGCAATGATTGGCATAATTATTGGCAGTACTATAAAACTTTGTATTACGTTATCGAAAAAGCCAACTACTATAGAACATATTGTTGCAGCTAAGAGGTTAAACAGTAACCAAGGTAGTCTTTTAATTATAGTTTTATGTATAGGGGCATTTATATCAGATTTAGAAGATACACCGCTTATTTTAAGCACATCCTCTTCTGCTTCTTGTTGAACAATTTTGATTACATCTTCAATAAGGATTACACCTATAATTTTACCATTCTTATTTACTACTGGAGCTGATAATAGAGAGTAATCTTTAAATATTCTTGCTACTTCTTCTTGGTCCATTCCAGTTTTAATTATTTTTATATCTTGACTCATTATCTCTTTTATTATTGTTTCTCCTGAGTGAGATATTACCTTATTTAAGTTGAAAATGCCTATGGGTTCTAATTTTGAGTTAATGATGAAAATTTGATAAAATGTTTCTGGTATTTTTTTATAGTTGCGCAAGAATTCCATTAGCTGATTTATCGTCCAATAATATGGAGCTATAACCATATTTTTATGTATCAACCTTCCTGCACTTTCTTCTGGGTATGATAACAATTCCTCTACTAATTTTTGAGTTGCATTGGGTAAGTAGTTAAGTATATTTTCTATAGACTTTCTATCTAAATCTTTCACTATAGCTACTATGTCTTCTATATCAAGAAGCATTAGTAACTTTGCTGTATTTTCTATTCCCAATATTTCTATGATCTCTACTTGTAAATCTGGTACTACATGTACTAAGGCATCACTTAACAAATGTTGATCGAGGATATTAACTAATTTCTCCCTGTGATCATTGATCGAAGTAGATAAAAAATAAGCTAACTGAACGCTATCTATCGTTTTTACAATATTACGAACATTCTCTAATTCTTGATTATCGAGAGACTCTATTAAATCATCAATAGCCTTTTTGTCTAAACCATAATGAGAACTTGTTTTAATATTCATTACTTTACCTTATTTTTTTAATAAATATACACACTTGATTTTATTGAACATTCAAGTATAATAAAATTATTTTGAATTAACTATTATATGGTTAAATTTCTATTTTGTTTGCTGTTATTGTTAGTGATAATAAATATATTAAAGTCTAAAGTATAATGAAAACCCATCCAGAAATCCTTGAATACTTTCAAGGCTTAAATAAAAGTATTTCTCTTATCAGGAGGTGTCTTTGACATAGAAAAATTGAAGTTGCGTCTTGAAGAGCTGGATTCTCAAGCGTCGAATGATAATCTGTGGCAAGATAATCAAAAAGCACAAGAGATTTTAAAAGAACGCTCTAAAATTAAGCATGAAATAGAATCGTTTTCAAAGCTAGAAAGCGATTACAACGATTCTATCAGCTTGATGAGATCTGCTATTGATGAGAATGATGAAGAATTTTTTTCTGAAGTTAAAGGTGAGTTAGTAAAGCTAGAGAAATTAATCAAACTTAAAGAGACAGAATCCTTATTTACTGGTGAAGCAGATAACAATAACTGCTTTTTAGAAATCCACTCAGGAGCCGGTGGAACAGAGAGCAATGATTGGACTGAGATGCTCATGCGCATGTATACAAGATGGGCAGAAATTTATCACAATTTTAAAGTTGAAGTTGTAGAAAAATTAGATGGTGATGCAGTTGGTATAAAATCTACAACAATAAAGATCATCGGAGAAAAAGCTTACGGGTGGGCAAAAAGCGAAAGTGGAGTTCATAGATTGGTTAGAATATCACCATTTGATGCAAATGGTAAACGTCATACCAGTTTTGCAAGTGTAGGAGTAACTCCAGTGATTGAAGATTCAATAGATATTGTTGTGGATGAAAAGGATTTAAAGATCGACACTTACCGTGCTTCTGGAGCAGGTGGTCAGCATGTCAATAAGACTGAAAGCGCGGTACGTATTACGCATATTCCAACAGGCGTTGTAGCTCAATGCCAAAATGGTCGTTCTCAACATAAAAATAAAGATGAAGCACTTAAACTACTTAAAGGACGTTTATATCAAATTGAATTGGAAAAAAAAGAACAGAAAATGGCCGAAGAATATGGCAAGAAATGCGATATAGGTTGGGGCAGTCAGATCAGATCGTATGTTATGCATCCATATCAAATGGTAAAGGATTTAAGGACTGGACATGAAGTTGGCAATATAAATTCCGTTTTTGATGGCAATATAGATTGTTTCATAGTTAGTGTATTGGAGTTAAAATGAGATTTATTAAAAAGCTAAGTTTTATGCTCTGCTAATAAGGGGAAAAGAAAACCAAAATCTATTGAGAAAAATGGAACAATTTTGTGAATATATCTATTATCCAAGTAGCTGATGAAAATGGCAACTCGTTTCTTATGGGCACAAAAATGTAATATGAAGAGAAATCTTCGTACATTAAGTTGTAGCGGTTCTGTCGCATCTATAAATTGTGGTACAAGAAGATCGTTAAACTGGGATTATGGGAGTTATAGAGCAATTAGCATAGCAAAATTCTCAAAAGTAGAAACATTATCATTAGCCCCGATAATTTGTCTTTTTTGAATCATACGAATATTTTCTATGCCGGTAATGGTAATCTTTGCGGAGTGGAAGCTCTTAAAACCAAGCATTGGCTTTATTCGTTTTTTGATAAATCTATGATCTTGTTCGACAATATTATTTAGATATTTTATTTGAAAAACCATGATTCTACAATCTTCAGAAATTTCTGTATTCAAATCATCAAGAGCAGCAGTATTACTGCCGCTTTTATCAATTACTACTTTCTCAGGAAGGTTATTCTCTCTAAAGGCTTTACGAAAGAACGCAAGTGCCGCAGACTTGTCTCTACGAGCACACAACAGAAAGTCTACAGTATTACCAATAGTGCTCTGTATAGATAAACCCATTTGCCGTTTAATTTAACGTAGGTCTCTCCAGCTACTGCCAACCTGCTTCTTCCTTTTCCTTACCGCTTCATCTATCAGTGGTGATAACCCACCTTTGTAACGTAGCATTTTGCTCCCCTTATACTCAGCATTTCTTCCAAATCTCGATAGCTCAAAGAGAATCTACATTTCATATATACAGATAACATTATTATCTCTGCTGAAAAGCTAAATCCTTTGAAATATGGCAATAATTTTGAACTAATACGAAACATCTTTGCTTTTTTTTAGATGATCATATCACTTCTTTTCTACTTTCCTACAAATGTTACATACCAGGATTTATAGATGCGACAGAACCAATAGAACTACCGGATTAGTAGACTATAAAGAACTAGAATCAAATATTTTATCATCTATAGCTAACCCAAGAAAGGTTTAGCTATATGGCAAAATTGGTTATAATGGTATAATAAGTAATGAGAAAGAAGAAGATGCCAAGTCCATATAGTGAGGATCTGAAAGAACGTGTTTTCAAAGTAGTCGATAAAAAAACAATGACGATAAAAAAATCAGTCAAATATTCAAAGTGAGCATAAAAACAATATATTTGTGGAGGAAAAGGAAAGAAGAAACAGAAACCATCTTCAGGCTATCACAAAGGATATGGCCATAAGATTAAAGATATGGATAGATTTATCAAATTTCTGGATGGATATTAGAATTGAAAAGATAATTGAAGAATTTTGTAATATGTGTAGAAGCACAGTATATAACTACCTTAGCAAAGTAAACTATACATATAAAAAAACTTTTCTTTATCGAGAAAGAGAAACGCAAAGAGTTCATAAAAAAAGTAGAAGAAAGAAAACTTGATATACATAGATGAGTCTGGAATAGAGGACAATGAATTTTATGAATATGGGTAGTCTCAAAGAGTCAAGAGGTTATTTGCCCAGGGTTTAAAAGAAAGAGGTAAGCATGATTGGAGCACTGAATGAAGGAAAAGTTAAAGCACCATGGATAATGGTTCTGTCGCATCTATAAATCCTGGTATGTAACATTTGTAGGAAAGTAGAAAAGAAGTGATATGATCATCTAAAAAAAAAGCAAAGATGTTTCGTATTAGTTCAAAATTATTGCCATATTTCAAAGGATTTAGCTTTTCAGCAGAGATAATAATGTTATCTGTATATATGAAATGTAGATTCTCTTTGAGCTATCGAGATTTGGAAGAAATGCTGAGTATAAGGGGAGCAAAATGCTACGTTACAAAGGTGGGTTATCACCACTGATAGATGAAGCGGTAAGGAAAAGGAAGAAGCAGGTTGGCAGTAGCTGGAGAGACCTACGTTAAATTAAACGGCAAATGGGTTTATCTATACAGAGCACTATTGGTAATACTGTAGACTTTCTGTTGTGTGCTCGTAGAGACAAGTCTGCGGCACTTGCGTTCTTTCGTAAAGCCTTTAGAGAGAATAACCTTCCTGAGAAAGTAGTAATTGATAAAAGCGGCAGTAATACTGCTGCTCTTGATGATTTGAATACAGAAATTTCTGAAGATTGTAGAATCATGGTTTTTCAAATAAAATATCTAAATAATATTGTCGAACAAGATCATAGATTTATCAAAAAACGAATAAAGCCAATGCTTGGTTTTAAGAGCTTCCACTCCGCAAAGATACCATTACCGGCATAGAAAATATTCGTATGAGGGAGTGTTAAATAAACTGTGTCAAACCGCATTTTTAGTTCAACTCAATTTTCAATCTGCCAGGAAAGAAAACATCAAGTTGAGAGATAGTTAATGCCCAATCATGTACAGGCATCGTCGACTTTTCCTCTACCTTCTTTATAGCACAATATACCTGCTTATACAAGGCATTTATGCTGGTAAATGAGCCTTTGGTCTTAGTGAATTTCCTAATTTGCCTATGTAGCCCCTCTATGGGATTGGTGGTGTAGATTATCCTCCTAACTGGACCAGAATACTTAAAATAACCAGACAAGTTTTCCCAATTATTCTGCCAAGATTTTATAACCATAGGGTACTTTGTGCCCCATTTTTCATCCAATTCCAACAGATAATTCTCGGCAATTTCCTTGCTTGAAGCTTGATATACCTTCTTTAAATCGCTCAAAAAACTCTTCGCATCTTTACTGGCCACATACTTCAGTGAGTTGCGTATCTGATGCACTATACACATCTGCACTTCCGCATTAGGAAAGACACTGTTTATAGCTGCAGGAAAGCTTTTCAGCCCATCAACGCAGGCAATAAGGATATCTTCTACTCCTCTTTCTTTGAGGTCATTTAGCACTCCCAACCAGAACTTCACTTTCAGCCAAATAAAAACCTAATACTTCTTTTTTGCCATTTTGATCTATGCCTAATATGTTATACATGCATTTACTTACGCAATGCCCGTCCTCTTTGACTTTAAAAAACATGCCATCCATGAAAACTATCGGATATACAGACTGCAGCGGGCGACTACGCCATTCGTTGATTACTGGTAGCAATTTGTCAGTAATACTTGATATCTCTGCCGCCGATATTTTGTGATCATAAATTTCCTCAACATGTGACACTATATCTCTATAGCCCATACCACTGGCAAATGTGCTCAAAATCTTCGTTTCAAGCTCTGGATGTAAGTTTGTTTGCCTTTTTTTGACTATTTGTGGTTCGAAACTTCCTTCCCTATCTCTTGGCGTCAAAAGCTCAAATGACCCTGCGCTTGTACGTAAAGTCTTTGCATTCCTCCCATTTCTTCGATTATTCTCTTCGCTTTCGGCCGACAAGTGGTTTTCTATTTCACCTTCCAGGCTTACCTCCAGCAACTTTTTTATAAACGGTGTTAATGCTCCATCTCTTCCTGTCAACGGTCTTCCTTCTCGTATAGACGACAGGATATTTGTTTCTAATTCTTTATAATCTACCAAACCGGTAGTTCTGTTTACTACTTTCTGACTCATTGTCAAACCTCCATTTTTTTATATCAATTTATTACTTTTTTTTCGGTTTGACACAGTTTATTTAACACTCCCCAAAGATTACCATTACCGGCATAGAAAATATTCGTATGATTCAAAAAAGACAAATTATCGGGGCTAATGATAATGTTTCTACTTTTGAGAATTTTGCTATGCTAATTGCTCTATAACTCCCATAATCCCAGTTTAACGATCTTCTTGTACCACAATTTATAGATGCGACAGAACCGTTCTATTTGCTTGACTCATTTCAAACCTTCATTTTTTATATCAATTTATTACTTTTCTTTTCGGCTTGACACACTTTTTTGAACGTTCCCCACTTTTTCTATCAACTTTTCAAATTCTTCTACAGTTAAGCCTGTTATATTACGAAAATTTCTTGGGTGTTTCTTTATATTGTAGTAACTAAAGCTCATTTTTTTACCTTACTCTATCTGCTTATTCCTCTTCTACCTCTCTCCCATCATTTTATCATTACCTTTTGCAGCAGGTCTATTGATGCATGAGTCTGGAATCTAGGAATTCTGATTATATATTAAGTTAGTAAGTATAAAAGTTATGTAAAAATACAACGTTTTTAGTGAGATTACGGAAAGCCAGCGTCACACGCTGGAATGACATCTTTCTTGGTGGACTCAAACCATAATGTTTGTACGGTTGTGGACTTATAACTAAAGCAATCTAGAAAATTAATGATATTTTATTCCCCGGAGAACGCTCTATTTTGTTTTCCAACTCTAGTTCTAAAAGAGCCATTAGAGCTATGTTGGCAGAAAGTCCGCTTGCTAATATAAGTTCATCTATATCAACAGGTACAGAGTTAATATGATCAACTATAACATATTTTGCCTGTTGCAATTTTTCTTGTTTTTGGTTAACAGCATAGTGCTCAACATTAAATAGGTTTTTTTGCTGCGGAGGTAAACTAAACCTAATACTCTCTATTATGTCATCAGCGGATTCGATAAGCTTAGCACCGTTTTTAATTAAATAATTACTACCACTACAGCGTGAATCTAGAGGGAAACCAGAAACTGCAAATACCTCTCTCCCTTGATTTAAAGCAAAATCTGCTGTTATTAGAGAGCCAGAACGTTTCGATGCTTCAATCACTACAACACCCAGCGATAGACCAGATATAATTCGATTCCTTTGAGGAAAATACTGAGGTTTTGGTTTAGTAGCAAATGGAAGCTCAGTCATTACTAATCCGCCATTTTCAGTAATTTTTTTGTATAGATCAAAATTTTCTCTTGGGTATACTACGTCAATTCCGCTTGCTGTAACAGCAATAGTGGGGTAATTTTTGTATATTACACTGTTTGCTGCAGTATCAATCCCTCTTGCAAGCCCAGAAATTATGATGAAACCAGCTTGGCTTAAATCGAGTGCCAACTTATTGGCAAAATTTCTTCCATTCATTGAAGAATTACGTCCACCGATTATTGCAATTATCTCACGACTTAATAATGATACATCACCAAGTGTAGTTATTACAGGAGGAAAACCAGAGATATTCCTTAAAATGTCAGGGTAATCTGGATCACATGCTGGTGTTATTTTAGCTCCAATTTTTTCTGCATTCTTAATTTCTTCTCGTGCATTTTGAATTCCATAATCCTTGTTAGTCAACTTATTAAGATATTTAAGCACTTCATATAGCGACCCACATGCTCTAAGTATACTAAAGAACTTTACTGGTCCCACAGTTCTAGCCAAGCTTAGCCATATTTCTAATTCTTCGTTATTTAATTTATTTATCTTCATAAAAGGCTTGAATTTCTTATCAATTTAGTGTACCCAAGATAATGTAAATATACAGTGTTTTATGACGCATTTTGTTACAGATAAATGCATAAAATGTAAATATACAGACTGTGTGGAAGTATGTCCAGTTGACTGCTTTTATGAAGGTAAAAATATGCTCGTGATTAACCCAGATGAGTGTATTGATTGTGGAGTGTGTATACCTGAATGTCCAGTAGATGCAATTGTAACTGATGATTCCATAAAAGATATTCTAGAGCTAGATGAAGGCTTACTGAATAATGAACAAAAAATCTTTAAATCATTTTACAATATAAACGTAGAATATTCGCAAAAATGGCCAAACATTACAGCTAAAAAGCAATCCCTAGATACAGCAGAAGAGTATAAAGAAAAAAAGGATAAGACAGCTTATTTTGATGAAAATTTAGGGTCATAGAGTACAAAAATAGACTTACATTTTTTTGATTAAATAGACATTGAATTGTAAGCGTCTATTTCATCTGCCATAGACGATAATTGTGCACTCTCAAAACGGAGATTGTTTGCAATATCTATTAATTTCTCACTAATTTGTGAACGAGGTTCAGGCACTGGAAAGAAAACGTCACATCTAGCCTTGCATAGAGGTTTGTCTGTTTCATTGAACGCCTCTTCACAGTTTTTGTGGCAAATATGAGATAGGTTACGTGCCTGAAACGTTAATGAATTCGAGTTTTGTGTAGGTATAACCATAATATACTCCTAAATTAAAAAACTAACGCCACGGTAGCATTTATGTGTTAATAAAATTGTAATATTTATATCAGCATAATTACTTTCCAGATAAGTTTACTTTATTGAAAATTTCAGGAAAATATTGTACAATTACTCATGAACTTTGGTAAAACTTACGGCAAACGCTAATGTATCTTTCAGTAAAAAAACCGGTTCTGTCGCATCTATAAATCCTGGTATGTAACATTTGTAGGAAAGTAGAAAAGAAGTGATATGATCATCTAAAAAAAAGCAAAGATGTTTCGTATTAGTTCAAAATTATTGCCATATTTCAAAGGATTTAGCTTTTCAGCAGAGATAATAATGTTATCTGTATATATGAAATGTAGATTCTCTTTGAGCTATCGAGATTTGGAAGAAATGCTGAGTATAAGGGGAGCAAAATGCTACGTTACAAAGGTGGGTTATCACCACTGATAGATGAAGCGGTAAGGAAAAGGAAGAAGCAGGTTGGCAGTAGCTGGAGAGACCTACGTTAAATTAAACGGCAAATGGGTTTATCTATACAGAGCACTATTGGTAATACTGTAGACTTTCTGTTGTGTGCTCGTAGAGACAAGTCTGCGGCACTTGCGTTCTTTCGTAAAGCCTTTAGAGAGAATAACCTTCCTGAGAAAGTAGTAATTGATAAAAGCGGCAGTAATACTGCTGCTCTTGATGATTTGAATACAGAAATTTCTGAAGATTGTAGAATCATGGTTTTTCAAATAAAATATCTAAATAATATTGTCGAACAAGATCATAGATTTATCAAAAAACGAATAAAGCCAATGCTTGGTTTTAAGAGCTTCCACTCCGCAAAGATTACCATTACCGGCATAGAAAATATTCGTATGATTCAAAAAAGACAAATTATCGGGGCTAATGACCTCAGTTATGGATTAGCCGATAAAGAAAGGCATAGAAATAGAAGGCTTTTTGGACTGCATGGAGTAGGAAATCAGAACAGAAAAAACATGAATTAGGAAATTTGTTGGCGATCTATGTCTTGTATGCTCAATCTCAAATTTGTTTTTCAAGGAATCAAAAACAGTCTCAATAATCGACCTTTTCCTTAATAAAATCTTCTCTTTAAGTGAAATTAGTGCGTTTTTCATACCTTTTTTTACTTTAGTGACTAACTTTAGGCCTCTATCGAAGAGTTTCTCAAAAAGCTCTTTCTTTATATAGCCCTTATCTCCAAACAAAAGTCCGGTCAGTCTTTTAGTGAGAGTTGGTAAAGGTTTTCTGTCATCAACGTTACCTTTGGTTAGGGTAAGTGCTTGAATTTCACCAATTTCGTTAATCACTAAGTGCAACTTGAAGCCAAAAAACCAACCATACGTACTCTTACTAATTTCTGCTAGATGATTAAAAACTTTATTCCTAGAGATCCTTTTTTTGTGGCAAACGGCAATCGTAGAGGTGTCGATGTAGGAAGTGCCGGTCATTTTCGCTTGTTCACAGAACCATTGCAAAAGTAATGCTAAATACCACAAAACTCGCGGCTTTAAGGCAATAAATCTGTGATATGAAGGCAGCTTTGAAAACTCTGATCTATAGAATAACTGAAGATAACAAAGATAAAAAGCCTTGAAGTTTTTACATGGTGATTTATGGTATAACAGGATTATGGTTAGAATTTCTGAGTGCGCTATTTCTGGTACTCTGGTTGGTTTTTTGCCGTTTGATAAGAACCTATTTGCAAAATTATCATCTACCGCACGACAAAAATCCTCGACGCAACAGTACAGTTCTGTAATATCTTTCTTCATGGGTAACCTCTTATTATTACTAAAATACTCGAGTTTACCCTGTTTCCCTCTTCTTAGTTATACTTTTATCTATTTTCTAATCCATAACTGAGGTTGGAAGAGTAATGGCAGTCAAAGGTGTAAATAAAGCACTAGTGCCACTTAGCAGCCCAAGTAGAGTAGATATAACAGTTGGTGGTCAAAAGCTAAAAAGAGGAATAAAGCTCTGGCCAGTAGGAGTATCGATATTAAAGTCAGAGCTTTTTCAATTACTTAATATTTTAAAAGAAGAAGAAGGAAAAGCTCTACCTGGATATTGTCATTTTCCTGAGTATGCACCTGAATATTTTAAGCAGCTAACGGCAGAGCAATTAGTCAGCAAAGTGGTGAAAGGATACACCAAACAAGAGTGGCAAAAGGTAAGAGAAAGAAATGAAGTACTAGATTGCCGAATTTACGCAAGAGCAGCATCAATAGCACTTGGGATTGATCGTTGGCCAGAGAGTAAATGGAATAGTTTAAGTGGAAAAATAGAAAGTAAAAAACCTAAGAAAGTAAGACAGAGTAAGTGGCTGGAAAATGTATAACGAAGAGTATTTAGTTCAAGTCGAAGAAGCGATAAAGAAGCTGCAAAACGGAGAGCGAGTAGTATCAATTGCATATGGTGACCATGTAGTGAGATATGCTGAAGTTCAGATAAATGATTTACTAAACTTAAGACAACGTATTAAAGCTGAGCTAAAGATTGTTGGAATGAAACCGAAGAGAAAGATTGTTTTTTCAACGAGTAAAGGGATCATATAATGATAAAAATCGTTAAAAGGACCCATATGACAAAAATTATAGCAAAAGAATATACAGAATTTTTAGAGCAGCTCAAAGAACAGATTGCTACTAGTCGTTATAAAGCAGCACTAGCAGTAAATAGCAAACTCATTGTGCTTTATCACTATATTGGTACAGAGATCTTAAGGCGCCAAAAAGAACATGGTTGGGGTGCTAAAATCATAGATCAGCTAAGTAAGGATTTGAGAAGCGCATTTCCAGAAATGAAGGGATTTAGTGCTAGGAATCTTACTTATATGCGTCAATTTGCTGCAGAATATCAAGATACTGAATTTACGCAGCAGGTTGCTGCACAATTGCCTTGGTTTCATATTGTAGTTATTTTAGATAAAGTAAAAGATCCAAAAGAAAGACTATTTTATTTTCAAAAAGCTATAGAGCACGGTTGGTCACGTAGTATAATGGTGATGCAAATCGAACGTGAATTGCACAAACGTCAAGGAAAAGCTGTTACTAACTTCAAAGATAAGTTACCTTCTCCCCAGTCAGATTTAGCACATTATACATTAAAAGATCCATATATTTTTGATTTTTTGAGTATAGGAGATGACGCTCATGAAAGAGAAGTAGAAAAAGGTCTTGTAGGCCATGTAGAGAAGTTTTTGCTTGAGCTAGGGGAAGGCTTTGCATTTGTAGGTAGACAATTTCATTTAGATGTTGGTGATGAAGACTTCTTTGTCGATCTATTATTCTACCATCTAAAATTACGTTGTTTTATAGTAATTGAATTGAAAGATAATAAGTTTAAACCAGAATACGCCGGTAAAATGAATTTCTACCTTTCAGCAGTAGATGACTTGCTAAAACACGAGACAGATCAACCATCTGTAGGGTTGATTTTATGTAAATCTAAAAATGATGTACTAGCAAAATACACTCTAAAAGATATGACAAAACCAATAGGACTAGCAGAATATCGAATAACTGAAAGTCTACCAGAGAATATAAAGACAGCTTTACCAACGATAGAGGAATTAGAAGCTGAGTTATCTAAAGTTTCAGATAAAGAGAAGTAATGCTACTCAAATCATTCAAACAACTATTTAGTAAGCCAAAAATCAAAAGCTCAGCCTGGGATGCAGCAGGATCAGGAAGAAGATTTTTTCACTTTCAACCAGAGTTAGGAAGTATAAACAATTTGCTGTCTCAAAACCTTGAAACTTTACGTAGTAGATCACGTGATATGGTGAGAAAAAATCCTTACGCTGCAAATATAATTGATACGATAGTAAGTAACTCTATTGACCTCAGTTATGGATTAGCCGATAAAGAAAGGCATAGAAATAGAAGGCTTTTTGGACTGCATGGAGTAGGAAATCAGAACAGAAAAAGGGAGTGTTAAATAAACTGTGTCAAACCGCATTTTTAGTTCAACTCAATTTTCAATCTGCCAGGAAAGAAAACATCAAGTTGAGAGATAGTTAATGCCCAATCATGTACAGGCATCGTCGACTTTTCCTCTACCTTCTTTATAGCACAATATACCTGCTTATACAAGGCATTTATGCTGGTAAATGAGCCTTTGGTCTTAGTGAATTTCCTAATTTGCCTATGTAGCCCCTCTATGGGATTGGTGGTGTAGATTATCCTCCTAACTGGACCAGAATACTTAAAATAACCAGACAAGTTTTCCCAATTATTCTGCCAAGATTTTATAACCATAGGGTACTTTGTGCCCCATTTTTCATCCAATTCCAACAGATAATTCTCGGCAATTTCCTTGCTTGAAGCTTGATATACCTTCTTTAAATCGCTCAAAAAACTCTTCGCATCTTTACTGGCCACATACTTCAGTGAGTTGCGTATCTGATGCACTATACACATCTGCACTTCCGCATTAGGAAAGACACTGTTTATAGCTGCAGGAAAGCTTTTCAGCCCATCAACGCAGGCAATAAGGATATCTTCTACTCCTCTTTCTTTGAGGTCATTTAGCACTCCCAACCAGAACTTCACTTTCAGCCAAATAAAAACCTAATACTTCTTTTTTGCCATTTTGATCTATGCCTAATATGTTATACATGCATTTACTTACGCAATGCCCGTCCTCTTTGACTTTAAAAAACATGCCATCCATGAAAACTATCGGATATACAGACTGCAGCGGGCGACTACGCCATTCGTTGATTACTGGTAGCAATTTGTCAGTAATACTTGATATCTCTGCCGCCGATATTTTGTGATCATAAATTTCCTCAACATGTGACACTATATCTCTATAGCCCATACCACTGGCAAATGTGCTCAAAATCTTCGTTTCAAGCTCTGGATGTAAGTTTGTTTGCCTTTTTTGACTATTTGTGGTTCGAAACTTCCTTCCCTATCTCTTGGCGTCAAAAGCTCAAATGACCCTGCGCTTGTACGTAAAGTCTTTGCATTCCTCCCATTTCTTCGATTATTCTCTTCGCTTTCGGCCGACAAGTGGTTTTCTATTTCACCTTCCAGGCTTACCTCCAGCAACTTTTTTATAAACGGTGTTAATGCTCCATCTCTTCCTGTCAACGGTCTTCCTTCTCGTATAGACGACAGGATATTTGTTTCTAATTCTTTATAATCTACCAAACCGGTAGTTCTGTTTACTACTTTCTGACTCATTGTCAAACCTCCATTTTTTTATATCAATTTATTACTTTTTTTCGGTTTGACACAGTTTATTTAACACTCCCTGTTTCACACAAAAGATAGCAGATATGGCTGCATTATTAACTCCTTCAATATTTTGCAGTGCTTCTAAATCGGCATTAAAAACTTTATTTAAACTGCCCAAATTTTCTATCAAACTCTTTGCTACTGGCTTTACATCGATTCTACTATATGCTGAATATAAAATGTGTTCTAAAATCTCATAATCAAGCAATGATTGTCCGTTATCTAAAATAATTCTCTCTCTTAGGCGCTTTCTATGACCTTTTTTGTAATCTTTCATTATTCATGAATTGCTTATCTCTTATAATAAGAAATTGAATTTTTAAGTAAAATATTTAATAAAACACATGAAGCATAATTGTAAATTTTTGAAGACAGCAAATGAAAGTAGCCCCTCTCTTGTCATCCCCTGCTCCCTCCTTCTTGTCATTCAAGTAGCCTCATCCCAGTGTCCCTTCTATATATCATCCCAGTGCTCCTTCTATGTCATCCCAGTGCTTGACACTGGTTTCTTACCAACAAAAACCTAGCATAACTTTTGTGCTCAAAAAATTTCCAGTATCAAGTGCTGGCCTGAAGCTTTAGCTGTAAATGTTAAGAAATTTACCAAGCGAAAAAAAAAGGCAAAAAAATCCCCGTGTAACGAGTTTTGACCCTATAATAATGTAAATTGGCGCTGTAATAATGTGCTAACGCTTAAAATAAGCGCGTTTTGGCTGAATGTAGAAAAAATAAAAAAGACATGCAGCCGCTATAATTTTTATGTAATTTGCCAATAAATATCTGAGTTTTTTACTGAATTTTTGTTGTTGAACCCGCGCGGATCGAAAACAAGGATAAATACTCTTATTGTCATAATAAGGGGGCTGGCGCAGTTTGTCAAGGAAGTTTTATGCGAGAGATCTATTGAAATGCTCGTGCAAAATCATACTATTAATTAGTACACTATAAATTTAAAATTATAAATATGTTAAGCAAATTAGTAACTTTGCTATTAATTTTTATATTTCCTTTTTACTCATACTCATATCAGTTTAGAACCAAAGCAAAGCAAGCAATTGTCTTAGATTTAGCTTCAGACTCGTTCATTTTTGAACACAATTCCAGGGAAAAAATGGCCCCATCTTCAATGAGTAAGTTAATGACTTTATATGTAGCTTTTGACTATCTAAAAGCTGGAATAATAAAAATGGAAGATAAATTTCGAGTAAGTAGAAAAGCATGGGAAAGGAAAGGCTCTTCTATGTTTTTGAAAGAAGGTCAATTTGTTACGGTAAAAGAACTACTTGAAGGAATTACAATTGCCTCAGGTAATGATGCATGCATAGCGCTAGCCGAGGGTATCGCAGGATCAGAAGAGAATTTTGTTGCTGAAATGAATGAAGTTGCACAAGATTTAAATCTTAATGATAGTCATTTTGTTAACTCAAGCGGGTGGCCAGATGAAAACCATTTTATGAGCGCAAAAGACTTGGTAACACTGGCAAAAAGGATTTTTACTGATTTTCCTGAATACTATGATCTATTCTCTGAACAATATTTGACATATAACGATATTGTACAAAAAAATAAAAATCTTTTACTTTTCCATGATATTGGAGTTGATGGTCTAAAGACAGGTCATACAAGTGCTGGTGGTTATGGAATTATAGTATCTGCAAAACGGAACGATAGGAGAATTTTTGCTGTTGTGAATGGTTTGGATACCGAGAAAGAGCGAATAGAGGAAGCAAAAAGACTAATACAATATTCCTTAAATCATTTTAATACCAAGAAAATATTTGCTAAGGATAGCGTAGTTGAAGAAATAAATATTGTTTATGGAAAAGATAAAAAGGTGCCCGTTACAGTTGCAAACGATGTTACCATAACTTATAACCGCAGATTACATGATAAAATTAAAGTGCGTATTGAGTATAAAGATATGGTACCCGCACCAATTAAAAAAGGTCAAGAAGTGGGCAAAATTTTTGTAGAAATACCTGGTACTGAGCAACAAACTATACCTGTTTATACAGCAAATGATGTGCAGAAATTGAGCTATATAAAAAAAATTTTTAGAAAGTTGTTTTAATCAGCAAATGTAAGTTAAGGAGACCTGAAATACTAATCTACTTTCAACCTCTCAGCATGTAAACTGCGTGGTAAAGATTCCAACTCTTTTGCAGCAGTGAGTTCTTTATTTTTTGCATGTATACCAAGCTTATTGAATTCTCGGGCAGCAGGAAACACTCTTGCCTCAAGCGAACCAGCAGTTTTATTGTAATGATCAACAGCACTTTTTAAGCTTCTGCGTAAATTATCAAAATTTTCGCCCATTGTGCAGATTCGCTCATATAAAATATGGCCTAGTTCACTTATTTTCTTTGCATTTTCAGCTATCATCTCTTGCTTCCATCCATAGGCTACTGCCCTAAGTAGCGCGATTAAAGTGATTGGTGTTGCAATAATTACTTTTTTTTCTATTCCAATTTCTATCAAAGCTGGTTCACATTCTAGTGCTGCACTGAAAACCCCTTCTCCTGTTAAAAAAAGTACCACAAGCTCTGGCGTATTTTCAAATTGGTTCCAATATTCCTTTCTGCCTAGATCATTTATATGTTTTTTTATTGCCAGAGAATGATTCTTCAATTTTTCCTTTTGTATCTGTAAATCATTTTGCGACATAGCATCCATGTAAGAATCAAGTGGTACTTTAGCATCTATTATTATTTGCTTTCCTGATGGCATTTTTATTATCAAATCAGGACGCAACAAATTGTCCTCATTTTTATCAATTACTGAAGCTTGAGTCAAAAAATCGCAATATTCAATCATTCCCGCCATTTCTACTACTCTTTTTAGCTGCATTTCACCCCATTTTCCCCTAATGTGAGGCTTCCTCAGGGCGTTAGCAAGGCTAGAAGTTTGACTCATTAATGCTCCAATTTGCTCCCTTAAACCTTCATAGGCCCCTACCCTCTCCTTCTCTAGGTCACGTATTTCACTATCGAATTTTTCTAACTTTTCTTTTATTGGAGTGACAACTTCGTTGATCGTTGCTTGCCTTTTTTTGAAATCACTTTCTGTTTCTTTTAGCTTACTATCGATTACTTCCTTCGCTAAATTCAGAAAATTATTGTTGTTTACCTGCAAAGCATCAAGAGAGAGAGCTTTAAAAGTGTTTGTAAGCCTCTCCTCTGCTTTTGTTAGTAATTCTATTTCCTTTTTCTTTTCCTCACGCTCTTTTTGTAGAATTACTTCAAGCTCTGCTTTTTTGACTTTCAACCCAACTATCTCTTCATCCTTATTCAGTAAAGTTCGCTTTGCCTCTTGAAGCTCACGCTCTAATTTAAGTTCAAGATTTGCTTTCTCCTCACTTAGCTTTCTATTCTTTTTTACGACGAAAAAGAGAAATAACAGTAAAAAAAGAAAATTTAACCCGAGAACTATAGAATTGAGAAGCATCAGAATACAGAAAAAACCGCACTCACAATACTATCTAATTTTTCTATATATAAAAAAGAAAAAAGAGAATCAAATGAGGTACTCTTTTGTGAAGGATTTGGTTTACTAATTAATAATCGCCTACACTTGGATTAGTGACATAATGTCTTTTTATTAAAAATCTTATATAATAGTTATTTTTATCATATCAAATAGCACATATATTAACAACTCGATTTTACTCTCATTGCTTACTATTTACCACATTACAACACTTACAAACCGGTTATTTCATTAAAAACTTAGCTTCAGCCCAGCCAAAAGCACATACCCGGAGTTATTACTTTCGATTTCAGGTTCTTTGGTACTAAATTTTACAATATCGAAGTAGTATGAAGTGCCAAGAGCTAATGGATATTCAAGACTGAAAGCCTGTGATGTTAATTCGTTTGTACCTTTGCCTACAATATCCCTGCTACTACTAAAATATGTTAAGCTCACTTTACGAGAATCAGAATGATAAGCAACACCTGCATTTATATAATTCATATTACTTGTTTCAGGACTACGTTTCTCACCAGATTTACCGCCATTACCGTACGAAAAAATGCAATCAAGTTCAAAAAGTTTTAGCTTCAAGCCAAAATTCCAGTGTAGCAATTGATTACGGCATTTATAATTTTCAGAAGTACCATCCGAGCAATCAGTTAAATTTTCTCTTGCAAACTCACCAGTAAAAGCAGTAGTAAAATTTATTTCATCTGATAAGCCATTTTTATAGGAAAGACCAGCGGCTATTAGATTGTTATATTGCAAATTATTTTTTCCTGGAACATAACTGAGTCCAAGTTGAAAGTTATAGATTTCAGGAGAAATATAGTTTATCGTTGGTTGTTTTAACTTCAGCTCTAGTCCATTATAGTCGCTGTAAATATTGGGTTTTACCCAAAATACCTCATCTTTATCATACCCAGGATCATTATCTTTTTTTTCATTACCGCGCAAATTTGAGTAATTTGTCCAATGACCATTTATTCCTCCGGCAGCTGTGTAAATTTTTGAAGTGTTAATTAACATACTCTGACTAACTAAACTTCCTTTACCATATTCAATTGATCCAAATTCCTGGTTCTTTATGATAAAATACCACTTCTCCATTTCTAACTTTTCTATGTCTAGTGCCTTTAAGTTTGCAATACCAGAAACTCCTACCTTAACATTAAACCCCAGTTGTGTATTTGGATAAACTTGCTGCAAATAAAGAAAGCGCAGGTCTGAATAGCTTGAGGTCTTGTCTTTTGTAGAGCTAAAAGAATCTTTATTGAAAGCGTAGCCAAATCTTAAATCTACTTTTCCATCTAGTTCTACATAAAACATCTCCTTATCCAGAATTACCCTAGCGTTAGCACTTCCTCCCACAAGTAATGATAAAAATAGTGTGATTAGTAACCTCATAGGTAAGCTTAAATTCTTAATATAAGCTTAACAGAAATAAAAAACAATCCTTATATTGTGTAGAACTTAGATACTACAAACCAATTAATGACAAAAGCGTTTAAGCATTCTTCACACTATGTTTTTGAATTATATTTCCATAAATAATTGATATGCTTGATAGTTTTCGCTTTAATAACTGCTTGTTAATGGAAGAATGTATACGATTAACTATTTTAGATGTGTTATTTGCATCACAGTTCATCAAAATAAAAAGTACCTTATTCTCATCAATACATCCTAAAAAATCATCACTACGGCAATTTTTATAAAAATGTTCTATGATAATTTTTAGTGTATCATTTTCCTTATTACAACTGCTGTTTAAACCTATTATTCCTATAACTGCATTAATTTGATATTCAAAGGCAAAATTCAATATGACATATAACTCCAAAATCGTTGAATCATTGTCTGGTATATCAAACAAGTTGTGTTTTCTATATTTCTTACCCATCAGATATTTATCCCTAAACATTGCTAGCTTATGAAACAGGCTAATGTCACGTATCAATAGCTCATAATTAATCTTGCTATTAGTAAATTGCGTTGTGCGAAAAACTTTTACCTTTGTTTTTATATCTTCTCCTTTAGCGTCGATTAAAGAAAAGCCTATCACTTTTGGCAATATATCGGGCAAATCGCGCCCATCTTCAGTATACTCCAAATAGCTTTTCATATCTTCAGCTGCTCTTGCACTTAAAATATTGATTAACGGCTTATTAAGTAAATTCCCTTCTTCACATTTTAATAAATTCCTTGCTGCTTGATTGAGTCCCAAGATTAACACGTTTTTTTTCTCATTATCCTGAGAAACAGATATCACAGCATCATCTTTCCTTCTTGCCGTTATAAAATCTTCCATGCTTTCATTCTATAAAATGTATTTACCAGTATAATAAAGTTGTATTAAGATTTATTTACCTATTGATATACTTAATCAAGTATAGGCAAGCATAACATAACCAGCTATTTCTAAGTGATGATAAAGGAAGCAAAATTACAAATGTAATTTTGCTTGTTTTCTTTAATACCTTCATCACAACAACTGATTTTGCTGTATTGGATTAGATGGTTGAATATAACCTAAACTACTGTGACACGATTCTTCGTATGACGGTGGTGATGAACACGATTCCTCGTATGAAGGGGTTCTGTCGCATCTATAAATCCTGGTATGTAACATTTGTAGGAAAGTAGAAAAGAAGTGATATGATCATCTAAAAAAAAGCAAAGATGTTTCGTATTAGTTCAAAATTATTGCCATATTTCAAAGGATTTAGCTTTTCAGCAGAGATAATAATGTTATCTGTATATATGAAATGTAGATTCTCTTTGAGCTATCGAGATTTGGAAGAAATGCTGAGTATAAGGGGAGCAAAATGCTACGTTACAAAGGTGGGTTATCACCACTGATAGATGAAGCGGTAAGGAAAAGGAAGAAGCAGGTTGGCAGTAGCTGGAGAGACCTACGTTAAATTAAACGGCAAATGGGTTTATCTATACAGAGCACTATTGGTAATACTGTAGACTTTCTGTTGTGTGCTCGTAGAGACAAGTCTGCGGCACTTGCGTTCTTTCGTAAAGCCTTTAGAGAGAATAACCTTCCTGAGAAAGTAGTAATTGATAAAAGCGGCAGTAATACTGCTGCTCTTGATGATTTGAATACAGAAATTTCTGAAGATTGTAGAATCATGGTTTTTCAAATAAAATATCTAAATAATATTGTCGAACAAGATCATAGATTTATCAAAAAACGAATAAAGCCAATGCTTGGTTTTAAGAGCTTCCACTCCGCAAAGATTACCATTACCGGCATAGAAAATATTCGTATGATTCAAAAAAGACAAATTATCGGGGCTAATGATAATGTTTCTACTTTTGAGAATTTTGCTATGCTAATTGCTCTATAACTCCCATAATCCCAGTTTAACGATCTTCTTGTACCACAATTTATAGATGCGACAGAACCGTGGCCAACTGGAGAAGTTTTATAGGTTTAAGCAAGCTGTCTGCTAGTAAAAAATAAGATAATTTCTTTAGAAGAATCTTGAATTATTAAACTTCTCTATAATTCTTTTATGGAAAGATTAGTAAATTTAATACTCCCACTAAATTGGATAAATTGATTGCAAAAAAATAAGATTTTCAATAAGTTGTTTGTATAGCTGATCTTTCATAAATAGCGATGCAACAAAGCTCCATATGGAGAACGTATAAAGAAAAAAAGCACCTATGTAGATGCTCTTTTTTAAGGGCTTACTGCAATTATTGTGCATCAACTGATTGACCATTAATAGCTAGTCTTTCTTCTCTTGATTGAAAAAGCAACGAATTTGGTATCACCTTGCAAAACAATTTTTCTATTTCCAAGCTTCTTGCTCTTGACAAAAAGTCAGATAGATCTTGAGAAAACTCTAATTTTGCTCCTTCTGGAATAAACAATGTGTCTAATGAATCATGAAAATCACTATCTAATTCTGCATCATAAAACTTCTCTTGTTCATTATCCTCATTATCAACAACCTCTTGTTGTACTATCTTGTTACTAGCATCAGTATTATGCTCACCTTTTTTCTTATGTGTATTAACTAATAGATCATTACAGTAAGCGTGTTTTGCCTCCAGATTAGTAGTTTCTGAGTTTGGCACGCCACGCGCTTTAAAACTTTCAATAGAATCTATTACAACAAATGTTGACCCTTTCTTGAAGCGCAAGGACTTTTTCATTTTCGCTACCTGACAAAGTTCGCGTTTATCTTTTTGTAGCATATTAATAATTAGAGATACGGAACCATCATCATTATCTCTCTTACTAAAATTAATATAAAAATCACTTTGATTGCAGTGTATTTTCATACGATATTTACCCTCCTTTTTGGGATGCTTATAATCCTCTAGATTTTGTTGAATATCATCTGCAAGACGTAGTTCTAAGTTTCCATTAAAAACGTTAATAGTAGAGGATTCTCTCTTAGATTTCTCAGAGTTTGGTTTTTCTTCATGTGTATTAACTAAAGCTTCTTTATATTCATTTGTTACTGCCGATGATGTTGCTTGATCAATGGTTGTATTGTTAACCATCTGTGGGTTACTAGTAGTATGAGATTGTTTCATCTTTGGAGTTATTAATGACTTATCAGATATTTCAGTTACTTCAAGAAATTTTCCGATCTCATATAATTCCAATTTATTCATCATTTCTAATCGGCTTCTTGGGTCCCCCGAAAGGCCCATATTATTATACTTCTTTACTGAAGTTATGGACACAGACTTCTTTTCATCACCTACACTTTGCTGTGAATTGTAAGAACCGGTAATAATAAACTTTCCACTCTTACACTCTACAAATACACGAAACTCTTCAGGTATATCTTTATTTTTACATTGTGCTTCAAGAAATGTATAATTTTTGTTTGTTATAACAAATAGTAATTCGTTATCGGTAAACTCAAAATAATTCCCTATCTTTGTGCTTTGTTGAACAACATTAGGTTTAAGAGAGTTTTCTGTTAGCTTAACGTTTGTATCTGCTTTAGATTCAGATTCCTTAAGATTTTCTTCAGCTAGATGTTGCGGTATAGTGATCTTAGGTTCCTGATCACTGATTTGAGAATGAACTTTATTTTGACTCTTAGGTGAGTTAACTACAGATTTTTGAGATTTATCTAGACATTCATTATCACTGGGTCTTAATACTCCACACGCAATACTACCAGCAACATCCTTGGTACGCTTGTAGGGAACTAGTGCGTTATTAAGCAGTTCTTGAATATTATTATCTTCAAATGCACTGACCTGTCCATTGAGACGGTATGCAATCCCTGCAACAACTGAACAAAAAACTCCAACTGCTATTCCTACCGCTAACATTTCTAAGTGAACTGCAATAGCTATTCCTAAAGCAACTCCAACTATTACTAATGTAGAAGCAACTACGATAGAAGTATTACGACACTTAATACGAAGCTCATTTAGTTTATCTAATGCAGAAGTACCATCCTTGTATTTTAGCTCTCTTAGTATATCTTTATTTTCGCATTTGTTGAGCAAATTCCAAGCATCATTTAACCTTCGTGCTTGACCATAAAACTTTTTCACAATATATTCAATCAAGAGATCAAACGTAGTTTCACCTTTGTTATTTTTAATATCAAATCTTGCACCTTTACTTGCAAGTAATTCAACAACTTTATAAAGCTCTAAATCACAGCGGCTGTCCATGAAGTGTCTTAAAGCATAATGTAAAACTGTATTTCCACTTTTATCTTGATAATCAATTCTATTTTTATGTAAAAAGCAACTAAAAATCTTTTTATTGCAATCGCGTATAACAATATTCTTTAAAGTAATACTTGAAATCTTTATGTTATTTTCAACTAGGAGATCTAGAGCTTCTTTATGATCACAATCAACAACAATGCGTACTAGTTTATTCAACCACAAAGTATCATTTAGACCCTCCAGTATATCTTTATCTGTATGGTTGCTAAGTAGCCTAACAACTAAATCTAATGCCAAAACTGTACGGTTGCTTATCACTTGAGAAGGATTAAAAGTATCATCCCAATTAAAACACTTATTGACATACTTAACCAAGAGATCAAATGGAGTGTTACCTTCTTTATTTTTAGCATCAAGCCTTACACCTTTACTTAGAAGGAATTTAGCAAAACTTTCGTATTCATGTTCGTATTCATGATTGCCACTAGTAAGCTTGTCTAATACATAATGTAAGGCTGTGTTACCGTTTTCATCACTTAAAGTTGAAATTTGTATGTCATTTTTGGCTAAGAGATTGAAAATTCCTTTGTGACGATACGAAGAAGCAAGTTTTACCAGTTTATTTAATGCAGGAGTACCTTCTAGTTTTTTCAGCTCATAAATTTTACAACAACTAAGCAACGCTGAAACATTATTCAATCTTTCTATTTTTTCTGCTTCAGAAGAGAAAGACTTATTAGCATACTTAACCAAGAGATCAAATGGAGTGTTACCTTCTTTATTTTTAGCATCAAGCCTTGCACCTTTACTCAGAAGTGGTTCAACAAAACTTTGGTACTTCCATTCATTCTCATCAAACAATTCTAATACATGATGTAAAGCTGTATTTCCTTCTTTATCTTTATACTCAACATCCATTGCGTTGACGTATTTATCCAAGAGGAGGTGTAAAATCTTTTCAGAGCCGCATTTTCTAGCATTACTTAAATTATCATTTAGCGATACTTTTGTTCTTTTTTCAAATAAGAGCTCGAAAATTTTCACATGGTCATATGCAATAGCAATTTGTACTAAAGATGTAATGTCATCAGTAGCGATTGTAACTTCTCTTATTATAGAACGACACTTTTCAAATTCACCTAAACTGATCTTTGTGCACAAGTCCAGACAAGTGTAATAATATTTCCATCTTTTATTTAATTCATTGATTTCTTCAATTATGTCTATACCGTTTATTTTCTGTTCAGTCGGCTCAGTAATATATTTCCGAATATACATGCAATATATTTTGCTAAAAACGTTAATTTGGTTGCCTTCTTGAAGCAGTTTAAGTTGATTTTTTCGTAGATCATTTATTTCTTTATTCAGTTTATTTGCTTCTTCACGAAACTCCCTCATTTCTTTTTCCCACATTGACTCCCTTTTACAAGTTTGTTGATTAGGATTCTCTCCTCTATCGTACAGGCTTTTTTTGGTTGGGTCAAATAATGTGTCCTTTGCTGCTGATATTTCCTTGAATTTTGTCAATTTCTCTTCAAGTTGAGCTCGTCGATCTTCTTCCGATGGTAGTAGCTTTCCGTTCTTCTTTTTTTCTTCTAGACTATCTAACTCTTTTCCTTCCTCACACAATTTATCTGGATGAAGCTTCACTGCTAATTTGCGATATGCTTTTTTTATCTCACCATGAGTAGCATCTCTTTTTACTCCTAATATTTCATAATAATCAGGCATTTGTTTCTCCACTATTTTGATACATTTTTTATAACATTAGTAACCTCAGTTATGGATTAGCCGATAAAGAAAGGCATAGAAATAGAAGGCTTTTTGGACTGCATGGAGTAGGAAATCAGAACAGAAAAAACATGAATTAGGAAATTTGTTGGCGATCTATGTCTTGTATGCTCAATCTCAAATTTGTTTTTCAAGGAATCAAAAACAGTCTCAATAATCGACCTTTTCCTTAATAAAATCTTCTCTTTAAGTGAAATTAGTGCGTTTTTCATACCTTTTTTTACTTTAGTGACTAACTTTAGGCCTCTATCGAAGAGTTTCTCAAAAAGCTCTTTCTTTATATAGCCCTTATCTCCAAACAAAAGTCCGGTCAGTCTTTTAGTGAGAGTTGGTAAAGGTTTTCTGTCATCAACGTTACCTTTGGTTAGGGTAAGTGCTTGAATTTCACCAATTTCGTTAATCACTAAGTGCAACTTGAAGCCAAAAAACCAACCATACGTACTCTTACTAATTTCTGCTAGATGATTAAAAACTTTATTCCTAGAGATCCTTTTTTTGTGGCAAACGGCAATCGTAGAGGTGTCGATGTAGGAAGTGCCGGTCATTTTCGCTTGTTCACAGAACCATTGCAAAAGTAATGCTAAATACCACAAAACTCGCGGCTTTAAGGCAATAAATCTGTGATATGAAGGCAGCTTTGAAAACTCTGATCTATAGAATAACTGAAGATAACAAAGATAAAAAGCCTTGAAGTTTTTACATGGTGATTTATGGTATAACAGGATTATGGTTAGAATTTCTGAGTGCGCTATTTCTGGTACTCTGGTTGGTTTTTTGCCGTTTGATAAGAACCTATTTGCAAAATTATCATCTACCGCACGACAAAAATCCTCGACGCAACAGTACAGTTCTGTAATATCTTTCTTCATGGGTAACCTCTTATTATTACTAAAATACTCGAGTTTACCCTGTTTCCCTCTTCTTAGTTATACTTTTATCTATTTTCTAATCCATAACTGAGGTTAGTAATACTATGTCTTTAAAAGAATTGGTACTATATAAGTATTTTAGCAAATATTATAATAATTGTCAATTTATTAATAAATTAGGTGAAAATTTGTAGAAAATACTACAAACAGCAGCGTTACAAGAAATTTGTTTATTTACCTTCTTAAAATTGCAAAAAATACCCACCTATGTGAGAGCAAGCCACATAAATACATGGTTGTAAAAATAGAATCTTCAAATTGCTGCAACAAAGCCAGGTAGGTTAGTTCGTATATAAATGTGGCAAAAGTAGGCTAATGTATCTATTTTTACGGTATAATAAAATTATTATAAAGAAAAGTTCGTATGTATCGTTTGGTAGACCATGAGATTCCAAAATAAACTCTTCTCACAATAGTGGTTTTGGGTTCTGGAAATGGTTATTTTACTTGAGACTTTAATAATATATTTTGCTAAATTAATACAAATTTGTTTAAGAGTACCAAAGAAAAACCAGGGTGAATTTAAAAGTGAAGTAAGTCAATAAAAGATTTTTTCGACACTGTCAGCAAAATTTTTTCTCAAAAAAACTGTTGCATTGTGAAATATTTATGCTACGAGTAATCTATTACTAGTATTAGTATATTAAATATCTTAGGGTGCTAGGTAAGAAATAGCTCTATTTAAAATTGGAGGGTAGTATGTTTGTAGGTAAAGAATCAAATTCAAGTGGATGGAAACAGTGGGGTATAGGTCTTGTAGATAAGACTTTATCTTCAGTTGATCAAGCTATCTCAGGTTGGTTTTGGAATTTAATCAATGATCTACCACGTGATTATTTTGCTAAAACGTTTGATCAAGTTAATTATTTTGATCAGAGTGTCTGGGAAGGTATATTTAGAGCAAGGATAGAAGATATAAAAGAACAATTAGAATCTGGTGTATCAAAAAAAGCATTTGAGGCAGATATCATAAAATTGCAAGGTTTAATCGGGAAACACAGTCTATCTCCCCTTGTTTATGAAGATGGGCTAAAAGAATTAGAAGATTTTGTGTCTGATTCAAGCAATCCTGGTAAGTACTTGCAACTATTAGCTAATGTAAGAAATGAGTTTAGGGAAGAATTAAGAGCTCAACCTTTGCTACTAAAGGAGTGTATCAAAAATGATACTAATCTAGGGCGAAGAGAAGTTGCTTATTATCAGTCTTTATTAGATAGCACAAGTAATAGAGAAATTCCTATCAAACCTTCCGCTTTAGGTAAAAGCATTGTGAGCAAGAATGGAGTTACTAATTCTAAGTTAAGAAATATTAGTAAATTACTTTTTTGCAATCCTGCACAAGCAGTTACGCTATTCCTAGCTGGCCAGGTAGCATTTGCTAATGCTGTCAGTATACAGTTAAATAATTCTTCTGCCGTAGAAAATTCTACTTTGCCTTTTGAAGATAAGCTTTTCAACATATCTAAAGTTAAAGAAGATTTAAGGAGTAATGTCTCTACATACAATGCTCTTGATGAAGCTACTACATTGAAGAATGTGTCAGAGCTAAGATTGGAAGAAGAAAAAGTAGATGATGTAGAAGAAATTTTAGCAAATTCTACATTATTACCATTTAACAACAATATAACAGGCATGGATGAAGTAGCGGAAAAAGTTATGATAAGTCCGAGTAGCGAATTTGCAGATATACCCGAGAGTAAGGTAGAAGAACTAGATGTTAGTAATTTAAATTGTACCTCAACTAATCATATGTCGCTCTTAAATAAAGTCCAAATGGAAAATGCTACACTTGAAGTAGTCGAAGAGCATAAGACTCTTGCACAACCTCAATTTGAGCCAGATTATCCTAGAAATTCTACTTTGCCTTTTGATAACATGTTTATAAGCGTTCGTGAGACGAAAGATAATAGCACAACCTCACTAGATACTTTTGCTGAGGATACTGTCATTAAAAATGACAAACATTTTCTTAGCGCTAATAGTACTTTTGAGGTAGAAGAAAGTGTGATAGTAAATACAGAGAAATCTAGCTATAGCCTTTTCACAAAAGCATTCAATGATGAGATAGAAAAAGTAAAAAACGAGATTAATAAACTAATAATAGCTTTGACTCAGACAGAGTTGGATGAAAGTACTAAAGTGGATGTGCGACGTTCTAAGCGTTCTATCAGTACAAATAGTAGTATTATTGATAACCCTAATCCGTCTGGAAGTTTTACACGTTCTAATCCTAGTAGTAAGGTTGCTAAGCTTGAGAACGAAATGAGAAAGATGAAGGAAGATATAGCGCAGTTGAAACAATCTTCCACCACTAGTAGTGAAGATAAAGTACGTCTTGGTAATTTAGAAACTACTGTAGAAACATTGCAAAAGCTTTTAGATGATCAGAGCAAGGAATTTACACAAAAAGTTGCAAATTTGGAAAGTCTTGTAGAGAGTTTAATTAATGTAGTAAATGGCTTCAGAAAGGAGCTTGATGATATGAAGAAGAAAGCTGCAGAGCAAGAAACGATACAAAAACAAAAAGGATTACCAGCCGAATGTGTTGAGGCAATTAAGAGCCATAACTTTAAAGCTGCTGAAGAAAAGCTCCAAGAGATTAATGATGATAGCAAGATTAATCTTATAATAAAAGAAGCTTATAATTATCAAATAAGTAATTTTGATTTAGTGCTGAAATTTGGAGATAGCGTTAGGAATATAAAAAGAAGCTTTTTAACTTACAAGGCACTTAATTATGAAATGGAAAGTAATGGACACAAAGATCCATTCAAAATGATAAAGTTAATTGAAAGTTTGAGAAAAGAAATTATTAATCAGTTAAATACCTCATCTGAAATAAAAGGAGAAGCTGAGTTTCTTGCAAGTAGCTTAAAGGATAGTGTAAAAGCTGTAGCAAAAGAGAAGTTAAAGGATGGTATGTTATACGATCGTTACGCTTCGGTTAAAGAAATTGCTGATAAAGTTTATAACTTCGATAGTACATTGTTTGGTAATGCCATTAAAGAAGCTGTGAACGATGTATATGGAAGAGTAGATACAGAAAAGATCTTAAGCATGATGCGCAGTCATAGTGGTTATATTGAGCAGCTTATACCAGGTTATGCAGCTGTGTTTGACAAAATGAAAAGTAATGGTGATTTGAGTTTAAATGATAGTACAGTTGGTCCAATGTTAAAGTTGTCCTCTCTTGTTAAAGAAACAATAGAAATGCCTAATTATCGCAATGTGAATTCACAGTATAAATCTGAGCTTGAAGATTTGAAACGCCAGTTACCAGACATAAAAAGCTTAGCAAAAGAGAAATTGAAGGATGGTATGTTGTATGATCGTTACGCTTCAGTTAAAGAAATTGCTGATAAAGTTTATAACTTCGATAGTACATTGTTTGGTAATGCCATTAAAGAAGCTGTGAACGATGTATATGGAAGAGTAGATACAGAAAAGATCTTAAGCATGATACGCAGTCATAGTAAGATTGTGCAAAGTATTCAAGGTTATGCAGCTGTGTTTGACAAAATGAAAAGTAATGGTGATTTGAGTTTAAATGATAATACAGTTGGCCCAATGTTAAAGTTGTCCTCTCTTGTTAAAGAAACAATAGAAATGCCTAATTATCGCAATGTGAATTCACAGTATAAATCTGAGCTTGAAGATTTGAAACGCCAGTTACCAGATATAAAAAGCTTTGCAAAAGATAAGTTAAAGGATGGTATGTTGTATGATCGTTACGCTTCAGTTAAAGAAATTGCTGATAAAGTTTATAACTTCGATAGTACATTGTTTGGTAATGCCATTAAAGAAGCTGTGAACGATGTATATGGAAGAGTAGATACAGAAAAGATCTTAAGCATGATACGCAGTCATAGTGGTTATATTGCACAGATTATTCAAGGTTGTGCAGCTGTATTTGATAATATGCGGAGAAATGGCGATTTGAGTTTAAATGATAATACAGTTGGCCCAATATTAAAATTGGCTTCACTTGTTAAGGAAACAATGGAAATGCCTAATTATCGTAATATAGATCAGCAATTTAAGTCTGATCTTGAAAACTTGAAACGCCAATTACCAGACATAAAAAGCTTAACAAAAGAGAAATTGAAGGATGGTATGTTATACGATCGTTACGCTTCAGTTAAAGAAATTGCTGATAAAGTTTATAACTTCGATAGTACATTGTTTGGTAATGCCATTAAAGAAGCTGTGAACGATGTATATGGAAGAGTAGATACAGAAAAGATCTTAAGCATGATGCGCAGTCATAGTGGTTATATTGAGCAGCTTATACCAGGTTATGCAGCTGTGTTTGACAAAATGAAAAGTAATGGTGATTTGAGTTTAAATGATAGTACAGTTGGTCCAATGTTAAAGTTGTCCTCTCTTGTTAAAGAAACAATAGAAATGCCTAATTATCGCAATGTGAATTCACAGTATAAATCTGAGCTTGAAGATTTGAAACGCCAGTTACCAGACATAAAAAGCTTAGCAAAAGAGAAATTGAAGGATGGTATGTTGTATGATCGTTACGCTTCAGTTAAAGAAATTGCTGATAAAGTTTATAACTTCGATAGTACATTGTTTGGTAATGCCATTAAAGAAGCTGTGAACGATGTATATGGAAGAGTAGATACAGAAAAGATCTTAAGCATGATACGCAGTCATAGTAAGATTGTGCAAAGTATTCAAGGTTATGCAGCTGTGTTTGACAATATGCGGAGAAATGGTGATTTAAATGATAGGGTAATATTTAAGTTAGCTTACTATATTAAAGAAACGATGGAAATGCCAAATTATGCTAATGTTAATTCAGATGAGAAGTCTGACCTTGAAAGGCTAAAAAGTATGCTACCAGAAGCAGCTAGAAATGTGGTATTCTCAAGAGATATGTGTATAAAAAATGCTCTTAATAATCGAAATTTACTTCGTGGTATGTCTCTTGATGCTTACGAGAATAATGATATGTTTCCTGTACGAGCTGCTTCTTATGGCGGCTCTGGTGATAGTAGAGGTGGAGATGGATATAAGTGGAATTTTGAAGGCCAAGAAGAAGGTAACGTTTTTGTTATAAGAAATTTTGCTTGTCCTCTAACAAATTTTGAATGCACTAATGGATATTTGTCTGTTAAAAGTGAAAGGGATCCTACTGATGGCAGGCATGCAATGGTATCTATAGATAATAGTAAAGCTGCTTGGAGTCACAAGTGGCAGATTGAACCTTATGGAGATAATATTAGAATAAAAAATGTTAAGTATAATGAGTATCTATATTCTACCAGTGGTAATTATTGGTCAGATGACGTTTATATCTCTGGTTCTGCTAGTAGAGCAGCTGAATGGCGCGTTGAGAGTTGCAAATCTTCTCGCAGGAAGCGTAATACACAAGAAAATGTTGGGCCTGGTTCTTTTGTTAAAGAAATAGAAGCAACTAACTTATCTGTTCGCGAAGATATAAAGCCATCTTCTAAAATCCATGATCTTACTTTAGAGAACGTAAGTCAGAATATCTCTTCTATTGCAAAGTAAGCCTATTAGTTAGCCCTATTATAAGATAGGGCTTTTCTTTTTTTATTCATGGAGTTTTTATGCCTAATCTTTATCAGCTAAATTTCTCACGACAAGCCTTTTCCTTTGATAAAAATATAGAACTTTACCGCAGTGGGAATAGTAGTAATGCTACCTTGCAGTTTTATGCTTTTTATAACGGCAAGCTATACAAGTATCGCTATGATAATAGGTCTGAATTCTTGCAGAGAGAGTGGAATTCAACACTGGTTACAGATGAAGCATCCAAAAGCCGAGTTCTACACTTTCCAGAGACATTGGAAAGTATGTTAATGCTAAAAACTCCACAAGGTATTAATTTTTATCAATACAAGAACAGAAATTTTGATCTTCTGGCTAAAAGTGATGACTTTGATGAAAATGAGTTTAATGATGTCTATGATTGGAACAAGCCCGGCAATATTATAAAATCTGGTCATTTTTACCATGATCAAAGTTTAATTGGAATCTTAACTAAACATCAAGAATATTGTAAGTCAAAAATATGATATAAAGGAAATAAGAGGGAAAGATAACCCTACTCACTATAGGAATAGGGTTATCACGGGCGTGTGCGACCGGCAGAATATTGGTATTACAACCGTGTCCATCAAGGTACACTAGCCCATCTCTCGATACGTTTGAATAGTTGTGTGGGACATGTATATGCACCCGTTTACAATCTTAAATTAATTAAACTATCGAGGTTATAATGATTACATCTTATCAAAATTTTATTGGCATTGATATCGGGAAATTTAAAAATGTTGTTGCAGTTCACGAACAGAAGAATACTGTAGGATTTGACAATAATACTTCTGGCTGGCAACAATTGTTTCAAAAGTTTTCAGATATCCTACCTAATTCTTTAGTAACTTTAGAAAATACAGGAAAGTATGAGCTTGGTTTATTACATTTTCTTGTTGACAAAAATATTGCCACACATCGAGCTAATACCCGTAAAGTAAAAAGCTTTATCTTGTCTCACGGAACTTTAGCAAAGTCTGATAAATCAGATGCAAGAGCTCTTGCTCAATATGGATTTGAACGCCACAGCACTATCTCTCTATTTGTACCCACTTTTGAAAATCAATCAACCTTGGTTGCACTTTGTCAACGTCGTGATGACATTACGCAAATGAGAGCTCAGGAAAAATGTAGACTGGCAGCACCTGAAAATGACCATATAAAAGAAAGTTGTCAAAAAACTATCGAATTCTTTAATATTCAAATAGATGAACTCAATAATACTATACAAAAAATTATTGATGAAAGCCGTGAGTTACAACAACGTCAAAAAATCCTAAAAACAGTTCCTGGAATAGGTCCAAAGTTATCTCAAGATTTTCTCTGTTTAATGCCAGAGCTTGGTTACTTAAGCAGGAGAGAAGTTGCAAGCCTTGCTGGGGTTGCACCTTATCCAAAAGAAAGTGGTAAAACTATTGGATACCGAAGAATAACAGGTGGTAGAAGCAATGTTCGTGCAAAACTTTTTACATCTGCCATGGCTGCTGCAAAGTCCAAATCTGTACTTGGTGCCTTTTATTCTAAGCTTGTTGAAAGTGGTAAGAAGAAGATGGTAGCTATAACAGCTCTAATGCGTAAAATTATAGTAATTGCTAACGCAAGGCTTAAAGAAGCAATTAATTTGAATATTTAAAATTTACATAGCAGTAATTGAAATGAATATTGTGAATAAGCACGTCCGCACAAACTTAAAGTGCTTATTCACAATAGCTTAAACGGAAATTGTTGCAGCAGCTGTTTGATATAGAATTCTGTTTCTATGACAAACGGGTTTTTATTATCTATATGGTTGGGTAAAGTTGCAAAATTATACAAATAAAAAATTTAAAAAACATAGTTGATGGAATAAAGTTTTATGCAGTAATGAAAGATGAGCTTCTTGCTGGTGAATATCCCATCTGGCCACTTGATACTAACTTGAGTATTCTTGGGAATTATTCTCAAGCAGATTTTTTCTTATCTGATCTTCAAAGGAAAGGTCAGGAGAACGTTATTATGCGTAATAGGGAAGGATTGAACATATATGAATTTAATCAACGTAATGGTCTTGAACATTTAACGCAGGTACCAAATGGTGCAAAGCTTGGTAATTCTGAAGAAAAATTATTCTTTCCTGATTTAACCGGCCAATCTTATAAAGATATTGTAGCACTAAATTCTAGTGGATTATTTATCTACCAATATGGACAGAATAATTACCGATCTATTCATTATAATCCGCTGTTTTCCAAGATAAAAGGATGGAATACAGAGCATATAAATTCAGTTCAATTTGAAGATATAGACTTGGATGGTAGACAGGATATGCTTTTTACTGGACCAAGAGGAATAGATATACTCACATTTGATAATCATACAAGCCAGTGGAGGTCTTTACTGGATAACTCTCAGCTTACTATTTCTGAACGTCATAGCAATGTAATCAAGGTTATATCATCTAATCCACATGTTATAGAACATCCTATTATTTTTACTCAGTATAAAGATCAATTACGCTGGGCAAATATTGTTGAAGCTGAAAAATCATTAGAGGAAGAAGTTGGGATTCAGGAGCGCAATGAAACATCATCTCAATCAGTACCACCAATAGTACCACAATTACTTCAATTACAATCTGAGGAAGAAAAGCCTATTCTTTTACTTAGGGAGCAATTAGATTGTTCTTCTGTTATTAATGCAGTTGATAAAAATACAGGAAAACCAAAATTTAAATTGCCACTAATTGATTTATCGAATCTTTCATCTGATATTAAGCTGGACTTCTTTTATGACAGCAATAGCAAGGCATCTGATATCTTGGGGCTTGGTTGGTCACTACCACGAAATTTTATAATGATGGATCATCAATCAAGTATTTTTCCTGAAGATGAAAAGTATTATGTTATTTTGCAAGATTTGCCCCAACAGCTAATATTTGACTCTAGTAACTCAACTGATACTGTTTACTGCTTTAAGTTATCGACTGATCAACCTGATTTACAAATTCATTATCATAAAAATGAAGAAAGATGGGAGATAAATAATTCAGGTATTAAGCAAATTTATGGACGTACTGATAGTGTTCGATCAGACTCTATCAATTGGGAGCTAGCATGGGAAAATTGGCGTAGTGTAGGTAGTAGCTCTACAGGACAAAAAAAACTAGCTACTGGTTGGTATTTGGCTGAAGTAAGAGATGAAAATGATAACGTAGTTCGTTATACGTATGACATAATTAATGTTTCAGTGCCGAATGGTGAGAGCTTTACTCAAGAAATTTACTTAAAAACCGTTGGTGACAATCAAGGAAATGAAGTCATTTTCAACTATTCTGATAAAGAAGAAAGCGAATATAATTTACTTCCTTTAATAGATAAGGACGGTAATCTAAATACGAGGAAGGTGGAGACACGTTATCTTAGTGGTTATAAGGTTAGTACTCCAGGCTATCAGCAAGATGTTGATTTCGTTTACAGGGTAGAGGATGGAAAGCGTCTTTTAACTGAAATAAGACAACGAGGAGATATTACTAACCAACCAATTTTACAGTTTACTTATAAAGAGTTTTCAGCATATATGCTAGAAAAAGTAACTTTACCAATAGGTGCAAGTGTTGAGTTTAGTTATCGGTCAATAGGGACAGCGTCTCACATTACTGAAGAATTAGGACGAAGATATGATGTGCAGAAAAGTCATAGAGTAGATTATAGTAATGATGATGTATTGATCAGTTATATAGATGAGCAAGGACAAGTAGCACTGAGAATGTTCAATCAGGAAATGATAGAAGAGCTATATTCATCTGTATCAAGTTCTATTTCATCAAGGTTTCCTCTATTAGGTCGTGGTTTAGTAAAAGCACACGAAATTGTGCGTGCAGAGGATTTTTTTGCTGTGATTCTATATTATAATACTGATAAAGAGCTATGTTTATTTCGTAAAGAAGAAGGTAAATGGCTACCAACTCCAAAATATTATAGCTTTAATGAAGATACAATGATCAGATTTGGTGCAGATTTTACAGTTGTAGCAAGCACTAATTCTTCTGTAGAGATAATTGATTGGAATAAAGCATCTAAAGAATGGACAAAAAAACCTTTTTTCAATAAAGACAATACATCTCTACTCCTTGCAGCATCTGGTAGAATGTTTTTAATTTATGATGATCAGGGCTTATTAATAGGGTACCGAAATCATGATAATGAATGGCAATCTAAAGTGATCAAAGAAATACCTGGAGTAGCTAGTAGTATACAAAAAACGTTAGAAAAGTTTAACTTAAGCAATAATGTGCATAAGCATCTACTTAGCTATTTTAGAAATAATGCGCTGCAGTTAAATAATAATCTTTTGCTTTTAAGTACTTGGGAAGCAGAAGGTCCACAACTTTATTCGATAATAAATCTTTTTGTTCTAGACAGAACATACCAGATTGTTCAAGAACAGCAATACAGAATTGATCAAGATAATATCAACGTGTTTTCACGTGAAGTTGAAGATTCAAGTAATAATAAATACACTCTTGCTTATCGGATAAATGGAGATAAATACAAGTTTACTGTTAAAGATTTCAGTGGACCAATTAATGACGAACTAGAGAACAGTAAAAAAGAAGCATTAGATGAAATAGAAGAAAAGAAGTGTAAAGCATTAGCTCAAATAGATGCAGCAAGGGGTGACTTACAGATAAAAGCAGAAGAAGCAAGGATTGATTTGCAAAATAGAGCATATGAGGTAAGGAGGGATTTTCAGGATAATGCAACACAAGCAAGAGCTTCTCTAGATGCAAGAGTCAAAACAGAAAAAGATGTAGTAAGCTCTAGAATAAGGAAAGTAAAAACTGATTTGGAAAATAAAGTCAAAGGAGTACATGACGATATACAGAGTGCAGTGCAAAAAGCTAAGGCAGATATGCAGGTGAAAGTGGAGAAGGTTAAGTCTGAAGCATTTGCTGAAATAACAAAACAGGGACGTAAATTTTTGGCAGAAGTACAGTCAAAGGAAGAAAGAGATGAAATTCATAGATTAATGCAAAAGGAGAAGGATAGTGTTCTTAGTAAATTAAGCGAAGAGGTAAGTAAAGTAAACGCTCAGCTAGCAAGAGAAAGTAACGAAGCTTATAGAAAGCTGGAAGAAAAAGTGAATGAAACTTACGAACAATTAAAAAAAAGTACTAATGAAGCTTATCAAAAATTTGAAGAAAGTAAAAACGAAGTATATGGACAATTGGAGAGGAGATTACGAGAAGCCCTTGAGCAATTGGAACAAAAAATACATGAGGCTTATGAACGCTTAGAAGAACAGATATCTCAGGCTTATCAACAGTTAGAAGAAGGAGAGAAGGAAGTTTATAAAAATGTAAAGGATAGTCGTGTAAGAGTATACGAACAAATAGAGGATATAAAAGCTAAAATTTGCAAAAATGTAGCTTCTTTATGGGAAAAAGAATTCTTCTTGTTAGATTCTGTAAAATATAGCGCAACTTTAAATTCACAAATAGCAGTATGCAGCCATAGGAAATTTACTTTCACAGGTGATAAATGGAAGGAAGGGACAATATCAGAAACAGAATTGAGACAAGAAAATTTCTCTATTCCATTAGGTAATAAGCTTGTTCTTGACAAAGAAAATTCACGATCTTCATTAAAGTTATATAGCCAAGGGAATAATAGAGAGAAGCAAGGAAATAGCTTGCTAGACTTAGAAGTAAAACAATTAAACCAAACTTCTATACGAAATATGTATCCTGCTTACTTAGCTTATCAAGAAAAAGATAAACAAGTAGGTGTAGTTGAATTTTCAAGTGACGGTACAATTGATAAAACATATAAATTGCCTCAAGAGGAAAAGTTAAGTTCATGGAGTAGTTATCAAACATTAGTAACACACGTTAACAATCTTGATTCAGGAGAAAGCAATACTTTAGTCTTTCGTCAACAGCTTGGTATAAGGCGCTTATTGCCCAATCCTGTAATTACAAAAACTGCAGTGACACTTGAAAATGGTAGTAAACGTATTACAGGCTATGAATATGACGTTTCCTCAGCAAAAGCATTGGGTAATTCTGTATATTATGAAAAAACTTCCATAATTCCAGGTAATAACAAAACTTTTTTTGGCTGGATTGAAGAAATGAAGGATTTCGATAACTATTCTAATGGAGAAAAAAAGGTATTTAATGCACAAGAAGTATTAATAAAGACCCTAAAGCTTAAAGAGGAACAGGCTAGTACCAACGATACAATAATAAATAGAGAAAACCTGTACTTGAACACTACTTTATTAGATAAGACAGGAAAATTAGAGGTAGCACAATTTTTTCCTTATGAGATAGCAGATGAGGAAGTGAGCCATTATGGATTTGAGAATTATGAGATAAATAAAATTGGAAAAAATGTTACTTTACCTGAAAAAAGATGGTTATTTAATGAAACTGATGTAGTAAAGCAAGGATTTTCATTTACTGGACAAAGTTATTTAAGTTTATCAAGAAGTACTTTAGAGGGTACATTCCAGCCTAATAACCAAAATCAAGAATATGTTGCATCATGCTGGATGAGGCCGCAAAGTAGGGTGTTTGGTCTTGGTGCTGTTACTCCTTATCTCAAAGCAGTTGTTTATGCTGAAAATGGTGATGAAATATTTGGGCTATTAAGCGAGGTTAAATTTCAATCTGGTGATTGGTTCTATTTAGAAGTAGTTATAGATCTATTACATGCGAAACAGATTTATAAAGGCTTACAAAAAAGTTCAAACTCAACCTTGACAGAGCAACCTGACATTAATCTTAAAACATCTATTATTGTGAGTCCTGGAACGAATACCACAATTGATGTAGATCATGTCCGTTTTTCACCGTTGAACAGTCATTCTAAAGTTAACGTATATGACACTAAAACTAAACAGGTTAGAGAAGTTATACAAGCTAATGGATTAGTCGAAAAACATGTTTATGACGAATACCAAAATGAAATAGCAAGTATAAATGAGTATGGCCAACTTGAGAAGTTGAGCTCTTATACTAAAGCTTCAAGTATTGGAAGAGTAGTGCAATTAAAGAGTAGCATACAGATTCAACCAGAAACAGGATTTTATGAAGATTTTTCTCCTTACTCGTTTAAGGAACGTTGGAAAATAGATAATGCGGATGTTTGGAAAATTTCTTTAGCTCAACTGCAACATTTCACTAATCACTTACATAGCTTGCAGCTAAATCCATATGATATTAACTCTGCTTCTCACGGAATGAGGGTGTGTTTTTCACTGCAGTCAGAAAGCTCCATCATAAAGTTTAATGATGATCTGAAACTGATGCGTACAGGCAACAGAGCTAACATTATATTTCCAGGAAAAAGGCTATCTGTACCACTCAATGGTGAAATTCTAGTAGCTGTTGAGCATGGTCGTTTATTGGTCTGGATAGATGGTGGTTTATATTTTGATGGTTTGTCAAACGGTTCTTTATTTAATTTAGGTGTTAGTGGTAAAGTAAGAATAAGCGATGTAATGGTCTTCAGCGAGCCAAGTATTCAGGTAACTTATTTTAATGCACTGGATGAAAAATTACAAGAAGTTGTATTAAAAGGTGAAAATACAGCAATAGTGACAGAGTATCTATATGATGAGCTAGGTAGACAAACCATTACTACGCAACCAGCACGTATAGAAAGATCTAGTAGCCAATCTGTACTAGCTTATTACCCTAATTTTGTTACTAATAGTAACCCTTATTCGGCAAATTCAGTATGGAAAATTGAACAGTTACAGGGCGATGTAGGTAGAATTGTTGGAGAGCATAGTTATAGCCAGACTAAGTATGACAATAATCCTCTGGATGAAAGATGTGCGGTAGGGCTGCCCGGTAGGGAATTTTCTGTTTCAGGTCCTTATGCAAAGCGCTTTGCTTCTTCGTCTGAAAATCTATTTATCAACAATCTTTTTCCTACTAGTCAAAACTACAGTTATCAAGTGGAATATAAACCTGGAGGTGTAGAAGATATTTCCGTCTTTGATAATAAGAACAATAGAGTGGCTCAGTACACCCGTGTTCCAGGTAGTAGAGATTTACTAAGTACTTATGAGTATGATGAAAATGATAAGCTAGTGAAGAGCTTACCACCTCTCTATCACGAAAAAGTACGTACTTTTCATAAACTTAATTCACAGCTCCAATCTTTATCTACAGAAGAAAAAGCATTACAAGATTTCTTAGGAGCACATACAAGTTATGATGGAAAAGGAAATGCAATTATAAAAACAACACCTGATTCTGGAAAAGTAGAGCATCTATATGATAACAACGGGTTACTAAAATTTGCTGTGCATTATTCTCAGCTTAACGGTGAAGAAGTTGAAAACGTTATATATTTTGATTACGATCAATTAGGTAGATTGATCAGTACAGGTAAATTAACTTCTCCACTTCCTAAAAAAGAAGAATTACCCACTTTAGCAATATCTAGCAATAACATAGAGGAATATCAACAATTTTACCATAGCGATTTCGAACGTGAACCTATATTGCGTGGAAAGGTAAGGAGAACCATTACTTTTAACAACAAAGAACCTTTAATTGAGGAGTCAATATTAAATATAGATAAAGAAACCTTAAGTAAACGTATTCTTATTCCAATTAAAGATAATGATGAACCTTTGCTCATTGCAATAAATAAAAGATATACGGCAGGAAAGCTAAGGGAAATAGAATATCCTATCGATGTTCAAGGCAATTCTTTTAAGCTTACTTATAGTTATAATAAATTGGGCAAAGTTACAGGAATTGGTGTACCAGGCAAACAAAATCTTTTTGTAAATTTTGCTCACAATTCTGCTGGACAAGTTATTAGCGAGCAGCATTTACCAGAATCGGCGAGGAATTTTACTCGTCAGTATAGCTATAATGCTCCAGGGTTTCTGACTAAACTGGAAGATAAATTCTTAACAGAGAAAGTTTATTATACTGATAGAAGTTACGGTGGGCATGGATATGGTGATGGAACTGTTACACGTACTGAATTTAAGGCAACTTGGCATGAACACTGTGATAACAGGGAACTTGGGTTAAATGAACAATCGTTCGTAAGTGAAAATATCACACCTAAGGAGTCAGAACTTTGTTTTCATAAGCTAAAGGAAACAGGTTATTTAAATGAGCATAACCACCAAGCCAAAGCTTACTATCCTGCTTTGGAACCAAAATTACCAATTGTGTGTAGTGACGGAATCACTGGACGTCAAATTGCAAAAACTTTAGGAGAAAAAGGTTTTCCTACTGAATATGGGCATAGTTATGATTATGGTAATCACCAAGAACTAACTAAGGCAAAATATTTTGTAGGGAATGAAGCACCTTTACCATTGCAGCCTGATACTTTTGCTAAAGAAATTCGAGGGATAAATAGTACAGTTTCACATGATATATGGCAAATATTGAAAAGTGCTGGATATTTGAGAGAAGATAATGCGAAAGTTGATATATCTCTATCTCATGCTAAGCGAGGAAAACCCTTTATTCGTCCAACATTATTTAGTGACCTGAAAAGCATTAATGCTAATTATGGAGGCTATAAATTACCTCTGGAAAGATTGTTAGCTACTGCTTTTTCTCAAGGGCAAAACCTATCATTGCTAAAATCAAATTTGCAGAATGCTTTCATAAAGTGGAATGGAGGAGTTGGAAGTAATGAACTGCAGCAGACTGCAAGTAAAATTATAGAAATGCTGGAAAGAAAGCAGCACCTAGATAATCCTCTGAATGAAGAGTTTAGCAATTTATTAAGGAAATATGAGTCATTTATTCCTGATATAGTAAGGTTATTATCAGAACACTTTGCGAGACAACTTGGTGAAGCAGAATTTGACGTTGAATCGTATGATATAGATGCAAATGGCAACCATAAGCATTACTATACTGGATTTGATCGTTATGAGCTAAGCTATAGTAACAATACTAACCAAGTAAACAGTGTTAAATTTAAATCCTACTCTTCATCCAAGACGGAGCAAAAGTTTGCTATAAAGCATGACAGCCGAGGAAATATAATTCAAGCGTTACATAAGGGCATCGAACAGATTGATTATGACTCAGTATCAAATCATGCGACCAAGATAAGATTAACTGACGGTAGAGCATTGATCTTTTACTACGATGCTCAAGGTGAACGTATATTAAAGAGAGTTACTAATAGTCAAGGAGAAACAACGAAAGAAATACATTATATACGAGACGAATTCGGTCGTGCTTTAGTAGAAAGGCAAATTACATATATTTCTCAAGATTTACCACCTGATATACTTATCACTGCCTACATCTATGGTCCAAGAGGGTTGCTTGGATTTATACGTAGAGATGAATTTTACAGCGTAATAACTGATCATGAAGGTTCGATAAGATTAGTAGTAAAAGGTGATGAGGTGGTAGCAGCCTATGACTACTTGCCATATGGTAATTTAATGCGTGAATACGGAGGCAATCCCGAAGCTCATATTGCATATCGCTATACTGGTCAAGAGTTGGATGAAGAAACAGGTTTATACAACTACCATGCACGTTTTTATGATCCAAGCATTGGCCGCTTTTACCAAATTGATCCTCAAGGACAGTATTTTAGTCCATATAAGTATGCTGGTAATTCACCAGTATCAATAATAGATCCAGATGGAGAGTTTGCTTTCCTTATACCGCTAATTATAGCAGGGGCTGTAGCAGGGGGGTATTTAGGGGGAGCTGCAGCTAATAAAGAATGGAATCCTGGTAAATGGAAGTGGGATAGTGGAAAGACTTGGCTAGGCATAGTAGGTGGTGGGGTTGGTGGAGCATTATTGCCCATAGGTTTTGGTGCATCTGTAAGTGCTTTTACTTCTATAGGCTTATCAAGTACAGCATCTATTGCTGCAACAACTAGTTTAGGAGGAGCAGGAATTTATTTCAGCACAGCCGCAGCTAATAAAGAATGGGATCCAAGTAAATGGGATTTCAGCTCACCAGAAACATGGAATGCAGCATTTCAAGGATTTGCGATAGGTTCTGGTGCAGTTGGTGGAATCCGTAGTGCTGGAACGTTTTATAAAGGTTTATCTTCTACTTGGGGTAAAGGTGCTTTTATTGTTGGTAGCACAGGTACTGGTGGAGGACTTTTTGTTTTAAATGGATTTGCTGCCAATTGGGATTTTTCGAAACCAGGGGTTTACTTTGGCTTTGTAGATGCAATTACAGGTGCTCCTGATTTGGCTATGTTTTTACGGGGAGCCGGTAGGTTTTTAGGTAAAAATGGACGTAATATTGTAAGCACCTTTGACAGTTTTAAGTCATTGAATAATCAAAAAGGCAGATATTTCGGTGGAACAGTATTTTCTAACCTGAATCAAGCTTTTCAAGGGATAGATGCTTCAGAAGCGCTAAAAAGACTTGCAAGCAAGCAAACTTGGAGTAACACTGCTACGTTTTTAGGAGACTTATCCAGTCATCAATTCTCAAAAAGTGTAGGAAAAATTGCCGGAGGGGTGGCAATGGCAGGTTCTTCAGCTTATTTAATGGGTAGTGCAGTTAGTGAAAATGGCTGGGACCTAACTTCTGCATATACTTACCATGCTATAATTAATGGAATGCTTACAGGGGGGCAGCTTGCTTCCTCTGGTAGAGCTTATTATAGAGGTAAAATAGTTAAAAATCAGCTAAAATTGCCAAAAGAAATGGAGAGGATAGCTCAAAATTATGCAAAAGAGGCTTTGACTATTTATCAGGAAATCCTTAACAAAGGAGGCCAGATTATTATTGGAGGTCATATTAGCTCTAAGGTTATTACCATTGATGGTAAGGACTTTACTATCCTAGATCCAGGTAATAAAATAAATAAAAAGAGCATAAAGGATATTGAAAGTATTGATCGTGATAATGGTGTTAAAGACTGGATGATTAAAAATGGCGAAGAAAAGTTTATAGTCGCTACTACTAAAAATGGTTGGGTAACTATAGATCCGAAAGGAGAAATTCAAGGCATAAGCAGGCTACATCCTATTAGAACTGGTCAAGACCCTATCAGTTATAGTAGAAAGGTGAAAGTACAGATAAAAAAGGGGGAAGTGCCTAATACCGCAATATCTGTAGCAGTAACTGAGAATCTTGCTGTAGTAACACTTTCAGGCACTGACTCTCCGGGACTGGTAATATTTATTGACCGCAAACAAGGTGTAACATACACTAAACCTTTAGCTAGGAATAAGGAATTTGCTGGAAAAGAAGTTACGATCGATCAATCCATAGAAAATGCTATTAATGCACTTAGGGAATCAGGAGAAGATTTTCCTCCTTGGTTACCTAGTAATTGTGCTGAACCTAGTGCTTTAGTAGCATTATCAAGTTCTAAAGAAGCTTTTCCCCAATCTTTAAACTCAAGGTCTTATGAAATAGATGATATTGACTTTTTGGCTACATATAAAGTACCTAAACCATTTCCAGATAATATAGATTTTAAAAAACCACTTGATCCAAAGTTTCCTGACTTAGTACCTTTTGAGCGGTGTAACTATTGTAAGGTAACAACTGGTAGCGTAAGAAATGTTATAACTGATCCTGCTTGGTTAAAAAAAATTGATGATCTGATTGGTTTAAACGAGAAATTAGACTACTCTAAACAAAGGCTATATTTTCTTATCCCTTACCATGACATAACGAACAGGATAGTTAAAATGAATACTACAAACAATGGAAACAGATCTCTTTCTAATAGGCAAAAAAGGTCATCTGATAAGCGAATTATGGTAGAAGTTGAACATAGTGCTATAGACCATAGCATAAATGAAACAGGAAGATGGAGTGAACCTAATACTGTTAAAAACAAAAAAATTACAAGTAGTGCTACAAGTTCATCTGCAAGAACTGGATCAAAAATAAACAATTTGTTCAGCTGGATAAAAAGCTCTATAGGTGGGTTGTTAAGTTCTAAATCTGTGGGAACATCAAATACTACAAGTTCAATCTCGCAAGTTGATGCGCAAATAGATGTGAATAGCACAATAATGTTGCTTGACTTATTGATTAGAAAGGTTACGGGTCGAAAGTATATTTCTACAGCAGATCAGTCTATATCTCCACTAGAAGCACAGGGATATGCACTCAATATTACAAAGGGATTTGAGAAAGTAGTAGAGCAAGCTGGATTAAAAAGTGGTGTATCAATGCACCGGTTAAATATTGATTATATGGGAATGCAAAAAGAGATTACTAGAAAAGTCATGAGTGGTAAATTTAATGAGATTTCAGGGATTTTAAGCTCATATGTAGAGAAAGCGTTACCTGGTAGAGAAGCAGGATACCCTGGTAAATTAAGCGAGAAAAGGTTTAATGAGTTTATGATTAAATTTAATAAGGGGCTAGATGTGACATTAAATCAATCAATAGAGCACAACGGAGATGGTAGATTAGAAGTTGATGTTGTAAAAGAACAGAAAACGAACTCAGGGCCCCAAAGTTATTTAAGTAATGCTTCCGTTCAAGGTCATTTGACTCAGAATAAGGTTAAATTAATTTCTTAATATCATCTAAAGAAAGGCCGGTTATTTCAGCAATAACATCAATAGATACACTGGCCTTAAGTGAGTTTTTTGCCACAGCAATTTTAGCCTGTTTTTCGCCTTCTGCTTTGCCTTTTTCATGGCCGATTTGGATGCCTTCTTGTCTACCTTTTTCTTGACCAACTCTAAGACCCTCATCAAATTTTTGAGCAAAAGCAGCAATCTCATCCATTATGCGTTTTTTCATTTGTTCATATGCTAGTAACTCTTCTTCTGACCAATTAAACTTATTCATCTCTTCATAAGCTCGTTTTATTATTACGTCACTACCAACTATCTTATCTAGATCCTCTTCCCTTGTTTCTGCTGCATATCGGAAAAAATAACACCATTTTTCTACTATATTTTCTAGTTGGTCTTCTTTTGTCTTTGTAAATTTAGGTAGTTCTATGAATACGAAGTAAAAATCCTTCAAGTCATGTTCAAAGCTATTTTGATCTAAAATGACATGATTAGATTTGTAATCAGCCTTATCTGGAAAAATAATACAATCAGCAACAGCAATAAAGATAATTTCCTTGAGATTATGATAATTATCACCTTGATCAGCTTGACTTGAGTAGGCTTTGGCAGCATAATATTGAGCGCGTTTTTCGAAGCCTTTGGTCTTAGTAAACTGCATTTCTATTATGTATCTTGAACCTTGAGAGTCTTTACAAAGAACATCGACAATACTCTGCTTTTTAGCGGCAATTTCAGGGTCCAAAATGGTAGCTAAGAATTCAACATCGTGAATAGCAGCTAAACCAGTAAAGCCTAAAATATCGTTCAAGAAATGAATGAGGATATCTTTATTCTTTTCAGTGCCAAATATTCTTTTAAAGGCATAATCATTGCGTGCATCAAGAAATTTAGAAAGAGCCATGAGAAAGTAAGATAAAAAGCATTAATAATTATACACAATTGTGAAGAAATATTCAACTAAAATTCAAACATAGAAGTTTTTGTATATCTTTATTTGGTAGTATTAACCTCTATAATATTTATGGCAAACATCTCAATAAGGTATCAGATAGCACAAAAAGTAAGGAGCTGGAGGTTAAAGAGAAAATATACTCTGAAAGTCTTAATAGACAAAACAAGCATAAACTACCACACGCTGCTAAGATATGAGCAAGGAACATGTGGCATTCCAATTGAAAAGTTAAAAATATTAGCAGGGGCATTATCAATTCCTATTAGAAATCTATTTCCCAAACGAAAGGTGCTAAGAGAAAATAGCTGTTTTGATAAAGCTAAGGAACAAGCAATGTATAATCTAATGCAAGGATACATACAAATAGGAGAGCGAGAATTACGCAAGGTGGTTTATGCTTTGACCCAATCTATTCAAGCTGAAAAGGAAAGTAATATCAAAGCAGCAAGAATAAGAATTGCGAGGAATCTAGTTAAGGCAGGGTTTGATACTGAGATTATCTATCGAGCAACAGGCTTATCAACTGAGGAATATGCTGATAAAGAGAGATACGAGCCAAACGGAGGACAAGAGATCAAGAAGTGGAGAATAATAAGAGGATATACACAAAGCAAAAAAGCTTAATGTAGGGCCCTCACAGATACATCATTATGAACAAGACTCTTTTAAGTGAAAGGTTGTGGGAGATAGAAAGAGAATTGTCAGTGAATGCTGAAGATCTGATAAAGGAAGAAGATAATTATGAAGATGGTGAAGCAGAAAATGATTTATTAAGTTTGGCGAGGGAATATAGAAAAATTGACAATCAGGAATCACGAGATGAACTGGACATATGGGTAGAATTTTTCTTGCAAAGAAAGCAAATTTACAAAGAGAAGATTGATAAAATAGAGGGAATGAAAGTTACAAATAATTTACTTAAATTAGGCTTTTCTACTGATGTTATTTCTAAAATAATTGATTAACAACAACCTTTTTACATAACTTGAAAACAAATATATATTAATATCTTTACCTATTAATGAAAAAATAAGTAAAAAAGATTGAAAAATTGATTTGACTTCACTCGAAAGCTATGGCTCTATGCCAATGCTGATAAAAAACAGCAGTAAACATTTAAAAACAATTTGTTATTAACGAGGAGTATATTTTATGAATAATGGTAAAAAACTTACAGAAGAAATAGAGAGAGTATTACAGAGTGGAGGAGGAAGTGCTCTATTTGATCGGGAGATAGTGTCAGTGCTTCTAGGAGCAGTTCATGACAGAAAGCAAGCACAAGATGTTACTAAAACTCTAATGGATAATTGCCCAGGAATAGGAGAAATTTTAGGGCGAGAAATCGATGATCTGAAAATGATAGAAGGAATGACTGAACACGCAGCTGCAGCAATTGAATGTGTAAAAGAAGCTTATAAGAGAGCACTAAGAGAAGGGTTAAAAAGAGGACCTGTAATGGATAGCCAAGAAAAGCTGATAGAGTATGTAAGGGTAAACATAGGCTTTTCAGCAAAAGAAGCTGTCCTGATAATATACTTGGATAAACAGAACCGTTTGATAAGAGACGAAGTGTATTTTGGTACAATAGATGAAGTACACCTATCTGAAAGGAAAGTGGTAAAAAAGGCGTTATCAATGGAAGCAGCGTCAATAATATTATCCCATAATCATCCAGGAGGGAGTTTAGAACCATCAGAAGATGATAAGGTTATGACTAGAGAATTAGTGTCAGCATGTCAAGGAGTGGGAATTGAACTAGAGGATCACATTATTATGACAGACAAAGGATATTGCAGTTTTAAGGAAAGAGAGCTGTTATAAACCAAATTTCAATTGCTTGAGAAGTTTGGCTACCAACTACTACAAAACAATACAAAGAGCATAAGTAGCAAAAAAACTTAGTCAAGAATCTGTATTGGAGAATTACAAAATATAAAAGATCTTTGTATAGCTTGTATATTAAGTCGTGATTAAAGAATAAAATTCCCAAAAATCTATTCTTTTATTATAAATAGTTGCAGAATATACAAGATCTTTTTATAATTTGTGTATTCAGTTAATCATAAAGCAATAAATTGCTCTGTAGACTTGAATAACATGCTTAATAGGAGGCTATATGACTACTAAAAAAACAGTATCATTTGATGATACAGATGGAAATACTTATGAGTTAATCATTGATTCTAAAAAGTTACCAAAAGGACTATATAGTGCTATTAGGCGTACTAGCAAAAAAAATCAGCAGCTTATACTTGTAGACGAGACTGATCCGAAAATATTTGATGATAAAAGTAGGTTTGAGAATCCTGAAGGTGTGCCTTCCCCTAGCGATGTTTCTGGAAAATCAATCAATCTTGGAGAAGGACGCGAGGTTTATAACAAAAAATCTTCAAATCGTCAAAATCCGTTTATTCCAGCCTTAAGCAAGATAGAGCCAAGTGCAAGTGAAAATGCAGAATTAAGATGGTTTAAAAGTAGAGTAGTAAAGGCAAAAAGCGTAGACGAACTGAACAAAACTATAGATCAAGCACTAAGTACTGGAATAAGGATAAATGCGTATAGCGAAGGACAGAAGAGTTTTGCTGATACGGTGATATCGAAAATGCCTTTGATCAAATGCAAAGAAAATGAGAAGGAAGACATAATATGTGAATTGATGCTAAATGGAGCAATATTCAGTTACGATCTATTGCAGGATAAGGGAATAAGTGAAATGCATAACAAACTGTATCAAGAGATTCGTCCACAGATAGATGAGTGGCTTAAAGAATTGAGAGAAATCGGTGAAAGTGCTATTGAAAATGAAGGAATCATAGAAGACGTGGAAATGGATAATCAGACGTTTTTTATGAAATTTTCTGAGAATAGTAAGGTAAATATTGCAAGAGTATTGGAAGGTACAAAAAATTTAGGATTAACCACAGGAGAGGTAAAATTAGGAGGTGATGTTATAGAAATAGGAGATAGTAAGGTTGAAGTTAGAAGTGAAAAAGAAGGTGAGAGGAATTACGTTGATGTGTCTGACAATAGTGCTTTTGAGATAACATTTCCTACAAGTATTGGTAGCCTAAAAATTGTAATATACCATAATGCAGAAAATGACCATGAGATAGAGGTCAGAGTAGCAGATAAAGAAATGTGGTCTGAATTACAAAAGAAAGGGGAAAATATAGGAAAAGGGTGTTTTTTTGGAGGAATGACGGTCACAGAAGCGGTAGAAAAAGGAAGTTTCCCTAGGAGTGGTAAGTGGAGTAAAGAAAAGGTAAAAGAAGAAATAAAGGCGATTAGTAATAATGAAGCATTATCATGGGTTGATAGGGTGTGTGGAGGTAGTAAAGAAACCTCTCGAAAGCTTTAAACAATCGGAAACTTTTCCTCAATAAAGTTAAGCTATAGCAAAAAATTTTCTAGCAGGGTATATATGTTTATTTCCGTAAAAATAGTGAACAATAATACAAAGAACATTAGCCCTGCAAGATACAAAATAGCGCAGAATGTAAGAAGCTGGAGGTTAAAACAAAAATATGCTCTGAAAGACTTAGTAGATAAGACAGGGATAAAATATCATACATTGCTAAGGTATGAGCAAGGAGCATGTGGCATTCCAATTGAAAAGTTAAAAGTGATAGCAGAGGGATTATCAATCCATGTTAGAAATCTATTTCCTAGGCGAAAAGCGCTAAGAGAAAGTGGTTGTTTTGACGAAAGTAAGATCGAATGGATGTATAATTTTATAGCAAAAACAAGAGGACGCAAGGCAATTTATGCATTAACTAAATCTATTGGAGCTGAAGAGGAAAATAATGTAAAAGCTGCAAGAATAAAAATAGCAAAAAATATTTTAAAGGCAGGGTTTACTAATGATATAATTTACCGAGCAGTAGGTTTATCAACTGAAGAATATTCTGATAAAGAGAGTATACATTATACAAGCCAAAACGGAGGACAAGAGATAAAAAAGTGGAGAATAATAAGAGGATATACGCAGGAAGAGTTAGCAAAAAAGCTTAATGTGGGACCCTCGCAGATACATCATTATGAACAGGGGAGTGTGAAAATTTTAAGTGAAAGGCTATGGGAAATAGCAGAAAAATTATCGGTGAATGCTGAAGATTTGATAAGGGAAAAAGATTGTTATGAGGATGATGAAGGAGAAAAAGAGCTATTAAGCTTGGCAAGAGAGTTAAAAAAAATTAACAATCAAGAATCACGAGATGAACTGGACATATGGGTAGAATTTTTATCGCAAAGAAAGCAAGTTTACAAAGAAAAGATTTACAAAGCAGAGGCAATAAAAGTTGCGAATAATCTACGTATGTTGGACGTTTCTATTGATGCTATTTCTAAAATAACAGATTTATCTATTGAGGAGCTTGAAAATTATGCTTTCAAAACTTAATCTGGGTTAAAAACAGCAGTAGTTTACTGACTCATAAATAATATATTAAAATATTAGAGAGAATAGTTATATATTTAATATATCTATACAGAATTTTTCTATCACTTTCTGATTGTCCTCTATCATTGCCTTTGCCTCTTGCTGAAGAGATTTGATATTTTTTGATGTAATATTATCCATGTCAGGTGATGCTATTTTTAGTTGCGATTGTATACGTATATATTTATCGTCTATTACTTGTTCTAGTTGATAATCAACGCAATCCAATCCAGAGGCAAACATCACATTCAGTAGTGGCTTGACCCACCCTATTTTGCCAAATTTCCTTGAGTTAGCATACTTTATACTTCTATCTGTTCTACCAGTGCCTATTGATAGCAGTATAATCTCATCATTTGGAAATAACCTCTTAGCACTTGCATATGCACAAGCCGCTGGATTATTAGCAAACACTCCGCCATCTATCAACACTCTCTCTGTTTGGCTAATTTTTAGACGTTTTGGTGTGAAGTACGTTGGAGCAGCTGTTGTAGCTCTGAGTGCATCTTTCAACTTAATGTTTTTTTCTTTCCAACTTTTGAAGAAAAATTCACAACTATTGTGAATGTCATAACTGGTGAGTAGTAGATTACTCGCAACATCGGCCATAGTACTTTCACCAAAGTATTTGTTGAGAATAAATTCCATATTTCTATATGAGTACTGAGAACCACTCAGCCAAGAAGCAATTGATTTTCTCCAAAATGATGATTGAAAGATATATGCTCCATACTCTTGATAAAGTTCAACCAAATCATTGGCAGAGTATTGAAGTTTATTGCTTTTACAAAGTCCAGCAACAATAATCCCACCGGTTGAGGTTCCTGCCATTAAATCAAAGATTTCAGCTATAGTTCTTCTTGTTCTTTTTTCTATTTCTGCTAATATTATGGCTGGTATGATGCCTCTTATGCCTCCGCCGTCAACTGAAAGGATGTATTTTGCCATGGTTAGGTATTTATTGATTTTATTAACTTGTTCGCTTTTATCGGGATGTGTTTCCTGCCCAAAAGCCACAGTCTGCTTCACGCCTGGAGAAAATTGCACCAACCTAATAATTGATTCCGTGGGTCATGCTAAAAAATCCGTGTTGGTTCAGGCATACCAATTTACCTCAAAGCCTATTGCTGAATCCTTGGTTCAAGCTAAAAAGCGTGGAGTTGATATTAAGGTTATTCTAGATGAATCACAAACTAGTTCAAAACATAGTGTAATTAACGAATTATTTGAGCACAAAATCCCGATATGGATTGACTTTAAACCCGCTATTGCTCATAGCAAGGTAATTATTATTGATGAGCAAAAAATCATAACCGGATCATTTAACTTTTCAGATGCCGCTCAGCAAAGAAATGCTGAAAACCTACTGATCATAACAGGAGATTCTCCACTAGTTGAACAATACGTCAAAAATTGGAAAAATCGCCAATCGCAGTCTAAGCATTATACACCAGACTTTAAGTTATCTTTGAATTCATCTAATTCCTCAGAAAGATTTTTCACCCTTTCCTCAAGTACTAACACTTTTTCCATTAAACCATATTCAATAAGTTTATCGTGAAATTGTACCCTTGAGTCTAGCTTGGATAACCACCATATGAATGCTACGGTTTGGATTAATAACGTGATAATTAATGTAATTGGGATTTTTTGCTTTTGCATAATGATTTAAAATGTGAATTTATTATGGATAGCTACTTTAGTAACTACTATTTTGATTTATGCTGTTCCTCTGCATTTGCAAGTAGCTTAATAATTTCTCTGTAAGGTTTATTTTTATCGTGTCGCGATGCCATTACAGCTATTTTTCTAGCTCCTTTTCCGTCGTTATCTTTTATGTTAGGATTCGCACCTTTTTCTAATAAGAATCTTACAATCCCTAAATGCCCTTCACCTGCAGCATGATGTAAAGCTGTCCTTTTAAAGGCATTTCTGTCGATTACATTTATATTTACTTTCTCTTCTAATATTAGAAATCTGATAATATCTAAACATCCTTTTCTTGCCGCACAATGTAACGCTGTTTCACTCAAGTTTGGAGCCATATCCTTTACTAAAAGTTTTACTATTTCTAAGTTGCAATTACTAGCAGCCGCTTGTAACGTTTTGTTATAATTATCCGTAGCTTTGGATTTTTGATAGCAATATGTAATAACAACACATACCATTAATATTATAAACCATACAAAATGTATTTTTTCTTTTTCATTACATTTCAGTTGACTCATATTCAGTAGTTTCTTTACATTGAATAGACTATATACTTATTTTTCCTTAACATTACTTACTCAAAGATGCTGATAACATAGTAAGGTAGCCTGAGCTATTTAGAGTATGCTCCGCTCTATTAACTATCCATTCACCATCTACCGCTTGATTAAAAGCTATAAGATTAAGTTTAGCTTCTGCAAATAACTCTGGATTACCAGGTATAGTGATATCCAATACTGCATTATTTCGCTTTAGTTGTTTTAACTTAGCATTTGCTGCACTTAGTGCTGATTCTGCATTTGAGTACATTTCTAGCATAATATAACTTGGCTCGCCGCTACCAACTGTTTCTTTAATAGTTTCACCCTTTTCATAGCTATGCCACTTTGCCACTACTGAATTATACTTATCACGTACGGTAAAATGCACTTTCCAGTTAATTGTATCTTGAGGTCTAATAGTCGTTGTTCCTAAAGCTTTTCCTGTGGCTGATTTTGCCATGTTTTTTGAAATAAATAATATATACCCACCAGCTAATTTTGCCATTGCTTCACGCTCTGTTGCGATCTTTGTTAACAGACTTATATCACTTTCATCTGCCTGATTAATATGGGGTATCAATACATTCTTAAATTCCTCAGCAACTTTATGTCCATATCCATGTTTTTGAGCTATTTCTTTCACTAAGTTTTCTATGGTAATTTGATGCCATTCTTTTGATACTTTTGCCTTCAAAGATATTCTTAAATTTGTTGCATGAGCTTTTATTAGTAGAGTTTTAGGTGGACCCTGTATAGTCACTTCGTTGACTGTATATATACCCATTGGAAAGATTCCAATTTCCTTATAACCTAGTGCTATGTTCAATTCATTCGGAATATCTATGTCTTCATCCCTGTAATCAACACACACTTCAACTACATCATCTATTATTCCTGATTCATCTGTAAGGTGCAATGATATAACTCTATCTTTAATTGATTCACATTTATCTATTATAAAATCTGGCTGCATTTATTCCCAGACCTTTAATTTTGACTTTTGTACTATTTTCTTAATAGTAGGAAGCTTTATCTTTAATCCTGCAGGCAAAAAGCTTCCGTATTCTGCCAAACCTAAGTTCTCTGCTAGTACTAATTCCACTACTCCATCAGTAAATCCGTAATGTTTCCAGCAAATCAGATCTAACATCTCATTTTCTTTACTCACATAGTATACAGTCATCTATAGCTTTTTAAACTCAAACTAAATTCAACTTTTCTTGGTAGTCCATTAGGTAAAAAATACATCTGCTTTTCTTCTAACCTAGTAATTACGAATTGTCCTAAAATATTACCTAAACTATCTACTAAAATATGTGGTTTTTCAGCTTCTTTCACACTCTTTAATTGATTTAGCCCGTTGAGATTATGCAGATAAATCGTTCCTTCTAAATCTATATTTTCTACACCTTGACCGATATTTTGTAATAGTGGCATATTTTCAATACACTCAATCGTGCTCCAACGATTTTCTCTGCTATACTTTAAACTTGTGGGAGCAAACTTATACGGACCAAGAGATAGCATCAATAAAATGTCTCTACCGTATCAAATAAAACATCACGTGACTTTTCTCTTATCCTTTTTATTACTTCATCTGCAAGACTACGAACATCTTGGTTAGGTTCTGCTTTAATGCTGATAGTGTAATTATTAGTGATGTTCTGAGTTTTATTTTGTTCTTTATTTTCAAATTTACTCCTTGCAAAGTCAGCAAGTATCTTATCGTTTTCTGTGGACTTTTTCTCTTCGATAAGGCTTTTGACTCTAAAGATATTCTTATTTCTCTTGGAAAATTCTTTAATTATACTGTTACCTAACAAAGGATTTCCACTGTTGAAAATGTTGCTCTTTAAGGGAGTATGGACTGCTTTTACTTCAGTTTTCCTTTTTTTAAGCTCTTTCAATGTGCTATTCCCCAGTACTTTTCCAAATACACTTTCCCCTATCCATGAAAAAGCTTCTCCTATAGGTTTAATAAGTGATTTCCAAAAGCTAGAGAAAAAGTCTTTCACCTTTTGCCAGTTAGTCACAACAAGAGCTGCACCAGTAACAAGACTTGCTATTAAAAATCCAATCGGGTTACTCATTACAGCGAGTGTTACTGCTCTTAGTCCTGTTATTACTGCAGGAAAAACTGTAGCTGATAAAAATGAAAATGTTGCAATTATTTTTGCTCTTAAACCGAGAACTGTACTTGCTAAAAAAGTAAATCCATAACCTAAGCCCACTACTAAGATTTTCAAACTTATTAAAGCTGCTATAGTTCCCATGATTGCTTTGGTTAAAGTTGGATATTTTTCTGCAAATAACGCTATGCTTCTAGTTTTTTCTTGTAAAAATTCAGCTATAGATTTTAAAGTAGGCAGCATCACTGAACCCAGGTTCATACCAACTTCAGCTATTGCGTTTCGAAGAAGTCGTAATTTACTGGCTGTGGTGTCTACACGGTTTTGAAATTCTTTCTGCAACGAGCTCTTGTACTCTTCTGTGTCAGCTAGTAACCTTATAGCATCTTCATATTTGTTAAAACTTCCAGCTAATAATGCAATATCATCTTGATATTCCTGACCGAAAAGTTTCATAAGGATTGTAGAACGTTCCTGGTTATCCATTTTCTTTAGAGTTTGAAAAAAGTAGAGTAATGCTTCTTCGCCGTTTTCGCTTATTCTTTGTACTATTTCTTCTGCAGTTATTCCCATTTGCTCTAGTGCTGCTTTAAAATCCCCTCCTTGTTCTTCAGCAGTCTGAAGTTTACTAAGTAGAGCATTTATAGCAGTTGCAGCTTTTTCAGGTGTTTTACCTAAGCTAATGAAAGCATTTGCTAAACTACTTGTTTTCTCGATATCCAAACCAAACTGCTTTGCAGTACCACCAACTATTGCTAGAGTTTCAACCATATCTCTTGCTTTAGCAGCAGTGTTATCTGATAAGTGGTTGATCACATTACCAACATGTTCCATTTTACTAACATCAATTCCATAAACGTTAGAGAGTTTAGCTATAGAATCACCTGCTTGCTCTGCAGACATATCAAATGCTGTAGACATTTTTGCCACTGTTTCTGTAAACATAAAAAGATCTTCTTTCTTGATACCAAGTTGACCACCACTTGCAGCTATTTGTGCCAGTTCTGCGGCTGATAATGGTATAGTGCGTGACATCTCTTTTAACTTCTTTGCAAATTTAGTTGCTTCATCCGTTCCTTTTTTAAAATCTACCACTTTTGTAACATCAGCCATAGCACTTTCAAAATCAATCGCAACTTTGATTGGCGCTGCAAGCGTTAGCCCTAGCCCAATAGTCTCTATTATTTGTGACTTAAAATGTGATTTACTTGCTAAAAAACTTTGGTGACTACGTATTGCAGACCCAAGCTTACCATACTTACCTTTTAGCACTTCAATAGAAGAACCAAGTTTATATTGATCACTTACTAATGACTTAATATTTCTGCCACTTTTCCTTACTTCTTCATTGAATGAATGTAAAACATCTCTCTTTTTTAAGTATGCTTCTTTTGCTTTTGTTGCAGAAAACTTAGCTCTATCAAACTCAGCTTTTAAAGTTTTGCTCGGCTTTTCCACTTCTTTCATTTGTTTAGCCAAGGATTTTACTTGATCTTCAAAGTCTTTCCACGACCTCTTGCTAGTCAAAACATCACTACCCAACTGCTTAAACTTTGATACTGATTTTAAAGACGAATCAAGACGTCTTATATTTTCACCAAGATGAGAAAGTTGACTACTACTTCCTTTTATTACAGTATTAAAGCTGCCATCTAAAACAGCTCCGATTTTTATAGATAACGTTGACATTTAAGCTCCTTTGCTGATTTGCTCCATGAAATAAACTCACTAATCTCCATATCAAGAATGTGCTCAACTCCACCACCTATGATAGAGCCAAGCACTAGTATTTCTAATCTCAAGTTTTTTGGATAATCGGTGAAAAAAAATCCTTTAATACCTCTTGAACTTTCACATAATCAGCAATATCTAACTCTTCAATCGCTTCTTTTGCAACTGATGTCAAATTGGCAGTCAAAGTTACTTCCTTACTCAGATCACTACCATTAAGGCGTTCTATTGCCAAATAGTCTCTAACTTTTGGACGTCTAACAGTAAGTTCTGAGACAGAAATACCATCAACTGTTATTGGGTTATTAAGTGTTATAGCTTGCATGTTCCTCCTTAAAAAGTTAATTAAATAAAAGTCTATATCGGCTTTTACATAACTAATTTCTTTGTATGGTGCTATAAATAGGATTAGTTTTGATAAGAATCTTTTCTGTGTTCAATTGCAGTAATAACTACTGTATGTTCTGGTACATCTATATAATAAAGTATACGATAGGTACTCACCCGTAGACTACGTTGTCCACTTAAGTTATGCTTTAATGGCTTTCCAAGTCCAATTGGATCAACTGTTAGACGCTCCATTATTGCCTTCTTAATCATTAACTTTACTTTTGCTGGAAGAGCCGGAATGTCTTTCTTTATAACAGATTCTGAATAGTCTATATTGTAAGGCTTAATCCCAGAAGGCATCTTGATGTTTAACCCTCTTTTCTTTATAGCGTTCGTCAGCAATCTTAGATAATTCCATATCTTCAATTTCTTCTTCCATTAATTCAGTTAATAACTTTAAAACGGACTTGTCTTGAGATTGTGCTACACTAACAAGTAAACCAGTTAGCTGCTCTATGGAATTTGTATGAGCTTTAGAATCCATATTAACTATATACCTACAACTTCTTATATTTTAACATTTTTATGTAATTTTGTCAACCATATTAGATCCCTAGAATCGTTTGTAGCAAGGCCATTTGATCAACACCATTTATCTTTCTAACCATATTTTCAGCATCGATTTCTATCAGCTCATTACCGCCTATAGTAAGTTTATAGTAATGGGCAGCTACAGTACATTTCAGCGTTGCTTTCTCAGCAGGTTTCCAGCTACCAAAATCAAATTCTCTAAATACTCCTCTAAGGTTTATTACTACTGCTTCTATATCATTGCTACCACTGCCTTGCATACCACCACGAAGAGTTAAAGATACTGAATTTCCATTTATCAACCCAAATAGCCGAAATAGCTCTGTATCATATTCAGCAAAAGTAAACTCAGCTTCAAGCTTTTCCATGCCCATATCGATGTTTATTGGAATATCCATACCACCAGCACGATACTCTTCTGTTTTTATGGTAAGTTTTGGCAAGGTTATTTCATCTATTTTTCCTGCATAACCACGACCATCTACGAATACATTAAAATTCTTTAAAATCTTCGGTAACATCTCTTTCTCCCATTTTTATAATATTGTACCACTCACCAGGTGTGACCTGAAAGTAATCTGTTCTGCTGGATATGGTGGTGTAAATTCGAAATCAAAATATACTTTCCCGCTTGCAATATTTGCCGGTGTATTGAGTTCAGGTGTTGCATAACATTTTCCGCTAATAATAGCTCCTTGTGCTTTTAAATTGGCCAAATAAGAATTCACCCCCTCAATTACATCATCTATATAAGTTTTGGTGATATTGCGATCAACTGCCCATAAATGAGCTCGAAGTAAACTATCATTGATTAAATCTGCAGTCCTTCTCACTGACAGAAAAGCCCATTTTGAGTCATTTGAACATGTTCTATTTCCCCAAAGCCTATAGCCATTTTGATGAATTATCGTTGTTACTTCATTTTCATTCAAGTGGTTTGCTCTACAATTTGTATTACCGAGCGTAAAATCAATAGGCCTGCTTGTTCCAACAATACCATTTATCTCTTTGTTTGAAGGTGAATGCCAAAATCCTTGCTCACTATCTACTTTCGCTATTAAACCAGCTACAAATGGGCTTACTGGCAAAATTTCTTCTTTTCCTTCAATAAATACCTTAACCCAAGGATCAACTACGTAAACTCTTGAGCTGCCTACACTTTTTCTCCATTTTATTACTTCTTCATCATTGGTATTTGGACCATCTGCTACTATTATGCTTCTTAGCTTTTCTGCTACTCCTATCAAAGCTGCTACTACTGGGTTTTTAGATTCAGGCAATTGATGAGTAAATTGAGGAGCAATTAATATTCTTGGAGCAACATGAACTATACTTTCACTGTTGAGGAATGCCTCTATCCCTTGATACTCTCCAGTCTCTTTATCAACACCGCCAATTATATTCTTCAGCGTCTCTTCTTCTTTTAATTTTGGATCGCTGTTTTCACTCTCTTCAACTCTAATTACTATAACTGTTACACCAATCTGGGAAAATATTCCATTTACTGCAGAAGGTAAACTTCCACTCTTTCCAAGCTTTGCTGCTTCCTTCAAGCTTCCTGCAATTAACACTGGTTTATTCAGTGGAAATTTTTGCCCATCTGCTTCAGGTGCGGTACCAATTACACCTATCACTGATGATTTAGCTGTACGTACTGTTTTTGCCCCTGAGGTTACCTCTATAACATTTACTCCGTGTAAAAATTCTTCAGCCATTTCTTTGTATCTTTTGTTTAAAATCGTTTAGTAAGTTCTCTAGCTCATTTTTACTTTTGGCTTCTGCAATTTTCTTCTTGGTAATGTCTTCCAACTCTTCACATTTAATTATTTCTTTTACTGCTTTTTTTGCTTTTTCTTCAATTATTCTTGCCATTTCAATAACTGTAATACCACGGACTTTTGCTAATGGTTCTATAATTTCTTTATCCTTTTCATCCTGGTCTGCTAGAATGCTTTTTGCGGCTTTTTCTTGTATTTGATACGATTTAGACTTTTGATGAGATACTCCTGTGTATTGGTTAGTATAGTTATCATAATAAGCACGAAGATTAGAAAGTGCAGAAAACTTCGCATTTTGTAGTAACTCCAATTCAATATCTTCTTGACTCCGCTGAGCAATTTCTCCTCCTTCTGTTAACTGATAACTCTTTTGCCAGTCAAAATTCTTTGGCGCTTCATACCAATCATTTCCAATTGGCTTACTTTCAAGCGTTGTTGTTTCTACTTGTTTGTTATGTTCAAATCTAATATAAATTGGCATTGGTTTTCTCCGTTTTCTAGTATCAATTCCAAATTTTATGAGTGGCATCTAATCCTGGGCATTGCCAAGCTCTTAGCGTTCTCTCTACGTCCACCTCAAGTCCCGTGGTTAGAAAATTGCTGCGAAAATTATATATTCCCCACTGAATAAATTGACCATAGATTGTGCTATACGTGTGCTCACTTGCAAAGAACTCAGGTGTCTCACCAACTCTTTCACCTTCTGAGTGAAGATTAGATGACGTATAAAGTAACACTGCAACAGTTTTTCCTGCTGGAATGAGTATGTTACCTGATGCAATAAATTCAGGACTGTTAATTTCATGCTGGTAAATACGTGTCCAAGTAATTCTCGAAATCTCTGACTTCCTTGTATTAGTTTTATCAGGTGTACCTATAAATAATCCTGCTCCTCCATAATTAACTTCATCTTTATACCACATTGCAGATCCAACAAAGTTTAGAGTTTTACTTATATCTACATTGCTTGTGTTTTTTACGAATATTAGTCCCAATGCAGCATAAGGGTATTTCAGCATATTGAATTGCTCCGAAAATCCATCATACATGAATCTTGGGTATGATTCTCCATAGATAAATGTACCTTTGCTTCCCTCTAAAAAACTGAGTTGTCTTGGCCGATAAAAACTAACATAGCTTTCATATGTGTGAGTACCTGCTAGTAGTTGTAGCATATAGTCTGTTTTTGTTACATCACTACTCCACTGACCAAGCTCAGTTGTAAAAGTTCCGTGGCCAAAGTAATTATTTTTTCTACTTAGTACACCAAATAAAAAAGGTAATGCTCCAGGTTCAATCATATGACGATTTCTTACTTCTTTCATGATTGATGAGCCACTTGGTACATCATTAACAGTACGGAAGTTATTCACTAAACCTTTAAGACCATCTTTATGATCATTGCCAACACTGTTTATTGCTGCAATATTGGCATTCTTTCTCGTATCAAGTAGCGATAAATTTGTTGTTCCTTTTTCATCAATTCTCTTTAATAACTGCTTCTCTGATTCAGAGATCACTGCTAAAGAACTAGCTTTTTTATTATCCAGATCAGTTAAGTGTTTTTTTGCACTATCAAGAAGTTCTTTTAGCTTACCATCAGTCATCTGTACAATTTCAGAAACCGCACTTTTGTCGATTATTGATTCCAGTGCTTTAGCAAGATATGCTAATTGATCTGGAGTACTGTTTTCTGCTAAATCCTTAAGTCTTTTTTGTAGTGCATCAATTATTTCTTTTATTTTAGCCATTTGCACAATATCAGAAATAGCTTTTTTATCTGCTATCAATTCCAGCGATTTTGCAAGATATGCAAGTTGATCAGGTGTGCTGTTTGCTGCTAAATCCTTTATCCTTTGGTATATTGCTTCTTTCATTCCCAAAAATTCAAAAAAGTTTCAAATCTAAATCGTTTAAAATTATTTTTTAGTTGATTATGCTCATCTTCTCTTTCGGTAATATCTTCATCTATTTTCTCAATTGTGGTACGGATACGAACAACATCCTGCACAGCAATATTTTCTGGATGAGGCAAAGAATATCCTCTACTTGTTTTATCATCTGACATTCTGCTAAGTGATAATGATTCGTAGATTTTTGACTTTAGGGCGATAAACAACTGTTCCACTTAAAACCAATTTTATCCTTGTATCATTACCATTAAAATTTGATAGCACATGAGTTCTCTCTACCAAATTTTCTCCAATTGGTTTTCCTGATGTTAAATTTACTAATTGCCAATCCACGTTTTTTTGTACATATGCTTTAACATCTGCAGTGCCAGGTATTAGCGCATCATATGTTATGGTAATCTTAGTGTTAGCTCCTGCTGTAATACTTCTTGTAACATAATCTCCAGACTCTAAAAGATTACCTAGAACTAGCTGTAACCCAGGATATAGCACTGGACTTTTTTCTTTTGACCCTTTTAAATTTGCCTTTACTGTTAGCTTTCCAGATAGTCTTTCACGTAGTGCAAGTGGCAAATTATCAGACAAAAAATTTTCTTTTCCTTCTTCATCTGTTAAGATAAATTCCACATTGGTATCAAATGCTACTTTTTCGACGTTCGTCAAAACAATTAAATCTGAAGTATTGGTTGCTGTAACTTTTCCCAGATCAATAACGTGAGAATTTTCGCTAAATTTTGCAGCTAGTAGTCGAAACGTTAAATCTAAATTTTGATGTGGAGTCCAGGTACTTGCATTACTAGATGACAGTAATACTCCTACTTGATATGGCTGGCTTGTTACCCAACGGCTATTTACTGCATCATACTTACCAAGTTCTGCTATTTTTACTGCAGTACCCGAATCATCAGTAAGTAGTACTATTGCATACTCCTCTCCTGCATGGCAAAACACTGGTGACCACTCTATACGTGTTGCTGTGCCATCTATCTTTATATCTTTTGGCTCAATATAGCTTTCAGCAATGACAGTTTGCGAGGGCACTCCCACTGCTGTTTCTCTAATCTGCACAACAACACGTTTTTTGCCTTTATTTACAAACCATAGCTCCACACCTCCTATGTGCCTACTCTCATTCAGAGTAAATGTTTGCGCTAAAGGATCAACTCTTCTTGCTGCGATAACTCTTCTTCTTTCCTCTATGGTAATTGTTTTTTTACCAGTATAAGTTGCCTCTCCATAGCTTCCTTTATCCCCATAAAACTGTACTAATTTGGTACCTGCTGGAATATTTGCTGGTACTTTCACCTTTCCCTGTAATTTTCCCTGATTGTTAGCTGTGAGCATGTTTTTATGCAGTAGGCTGAATGACGATACCATCGAACTTCACCTCCTTAAGCTTCTCACTTGGCCCAAAACCTTCAATTTCAAAATTCTGTACTGCTTCTCTCATAAATTCAGCTTCATATGAAGTACTTGACAGCAGCTCTGTTGTTTCTCTAGTATTAAATTCTCTAGTTACTGGACTTTTCCAGTTTGTGGTAACTTCCGTCCAGTGATCTATGTTTTTGTTCATGGTAACTTTTGCCGGTACTGGATCAAAAGCTTGATATGGATTAATCTTTTCTCCTTTAGTCTGTAAAAGCTGCTCCAGTACCGGCTCAAGTTCATACGGTAAAAGATAAGGTTTTGTGCTCTTTTCAACATCAATAATTTCTACGTCTATCGGTAAAATTAGTTCCTTATTTACTATTGCTGCAGACTGTGAAATTCCTTGATCACGCATATCATCATCAAAAAACGAATCAACAAATACTCCTTTTTTGGTAGTAGGTTCTCTTGAATTTGCATCACTGCGTAGACGTTCATAGGCAACCAGCGCATAAAGATCATTTATTCCTTTTTTCATTGCTTCAAGCTCATTCATCGGTACAGCATGAATAGCATTATTCACTATTTTTACCCCTTCGCCTTTTTTCCACGTCTGATGAATGTAGCAGAGCAAAAGTTGTCCACTAGGCGCTCTAGGCATTGATGGTCGCCAAGGGTGGGAAATTCCTTTTATTCTTCTTACCACTCCTTTGCTATCGATAGTAATTAAATCATAGCGGGGCATTTTCCAGGTGTAATCAATCAGAACCAAGCTGTTATCAACTGCTCCTTTTACTTTGCATCCCTGTTCACTTATATCTTCAGGGCTTACATGAGTACGACAGCGGTAAGTTATTTGATAACTACTTCCAGGAGCTGGTTCTTTGCCGGGTAATGACCAATCAACGTTTCCTGCGTTTAATTTGTAATCTATACTATTTTCATAAATAACATTGCCTTGTTTAACTTGAATAATCTCAAGTACTGCAGAGTCAGGTATTGGATCAATAGCTCCAGAATATGAACCGTGAGTAACAGTAATAGTTTTTTGAACAGTTATGTCTACTTTTTTGATTTCACTTATTGGAAAATCATTAACCTTCAGTTCCATTACTCTTTGGCTATTTGGCTGAAAAGTATGTGGTTCTGATTCAACTGATTTTATATCCGGATCTTCATCAAAAGAAACTCGAATACTGTGAGGAAGTTCAATCTCATAGCCATCAACATGAGCTTTGCCCTCATTAATCACAAATATTTTTTTTCCTCCTTCTCCCTCTTTCTTTTGCAAGAACATTACTTCAAGACCATTTACGACGTAGGAACCATTTGCTTCTTTATCATAACGAGCAAGAGCTGTAGTTACTATGTTTGCTTGTGGTGGCGGTGAATGTTCTATTAATACTCCATTTTCAATGTTATAAATTGGATAAAATTCTCCTGAAGCATTAGTAGTCACACCCTCAGCTTGATAACTCCAAATGGTGGAAACTTTAAGCCTTGCTGCTCCTACTTCCTGATAATTTCTTGTACCAATTGCAGGATCACGAAGGTTTTCATCCTCAAGTTCTGTAATGGTAGATTCTACATAATAAACACCTATGCGAACTATAGTACTCAGTGGAATAGTAAATTCTTCTTTTTCGACTTTTCTAACTGCTCCACGCAGATAGATTTTTCCTCCTTCAAGTGTAACTTTACCAGTTTCTCTATCTATAATACAATTGCTTCCTGTTATAACATCACCATCACGAAATATTGCATCACCTATACCTTTAAGCTTAGAAAGAGCATACTCCTGAGTTTCATTTAATTCTGCAGACTGTAAACCTCTTCCTGCAAGAAATAAGCTTTTTTCGTATTCTTTGTCAGGATTAAAGCGGTTATAATAGGCGTTTAAAGTCATTTTGTTTCAAAAAGTTACAACAAATGAAAAAGTTTCCCGGGTTGCTGAAGTCCTAATGAGCGGTACTGTATGCTCTAAAACTAATAAGATCCCTGGGTCTTCTATATCTTGTGGTTCAAAATATCTCTGTCCAGGAGGCAACTTTTCTTTTACCTTTGTACCAACCATAACTCCTAATTCCCGTATAACTTGATTTGCTGCGTTCGTGAAATCGAAAGTAAATTTAAGGTATAAATTATTGGTTGGTACATTTGATGGCTTAAACCGTCCTGAGGGAGTAATTAGTTCTCCATTTTCATCACCTGTGCAGAAAAGAACTTCATCTGCAGTACGTCTACCAAGCTCATTGAGCAGTTTTTCAGAAGTTATCAGCTCTGGTGGTGTGCTTTCAGTATACTCTATAGTAACTGCACTATTTGCCGTGATAGAGCTATTTTCCGTACGTTTTATTACACCACTACTGCTATCAACTATATAATCTATACTTGGCTGATAAGTTGTTTGTCCTGTAAAAACCCTTACATCTTTAATAGTATGGTGATCTAGAGCTATTTCATCCTCAACAAAAACTTTTTCGACTTGATGACTACTTTCCCAATTGGCATCACCACTGCCCCAAGCAAGATGTAGAGATTGCTCTTTTATGCTGGCTGCTATTGCTGCTCTGCCTGATTGCGTTAGAATTGACATTATCTGTTTTCAACCCTCCTATTATATATAATCGCTTTTTCTCTTCAATTTGTTCAATTTTTTTTTATTATTTTTTTATGGTAGTATTGACGCAACTGTTTAATATACTACAGTTGTCATAATATTTTTTCTTTTGGACAATGATTGCCAATCAAGAATTCTGGGAAGATGATCTTGAAGTTCCTGCTACTGAGTTACTATTGAGTTTTCAAAATCCTGATTTGTGCAAAAGTTGGATTAACTCTCTTAATAATAAGCAATTAAATGTTATTCTTAAACAACACTTCAATTATCAACAGCATTTGTTTGATAATAGTCCTTATTATGACTATAGGTCAGTTCAGCAAAAGCGTAAATTCCTTATCGACAGCAACCTTGATTATTTACCTAATTATTATTTAATCAGCTACTTTAGCCGTTTGAAGTCTGATTCAGCCATAATTGAGATAGCAAAGCCTATATTGAGTGGCGATGTAAAATATGATAAAAAATCTATACTATTTACTCTCTTTCTTATTGACCATAACTTGCTGAAGCACGTCTTTCTTTTTAATAAAGTTCAAAAAAGAAGTTTTTCATCATTTATTTTAAATAATCCTCCAAGACAAAGACAGAGCTCATTTAAAGATTTTTTGTCGAAAGAGGTACTGCGAGAGATATTAACTCAACATGATTCTCTAGCAAATGACAACTTTGAAAGTAAGTTCAAAGGTTTTTTTTACTACCAAGACCGCATTTACTTATTTATACGTCGTGCTAGTGATTCAGACCTGGTACTTAGCTCAAACCAAGTAATACACGGTTACAAACCTGACTGGATTATTCTTGACTTCTCTTTAAATAGCAATCAGGTAAATTTGTGTACTAAAAACCTCAAACGTGGCTTAGAAATAGCAAACAGCATTGCCAGTCGATATTTTCAACGTGAATGCTCATTTATTAATCTACGTAATCAGAATAAAGTTGCCCAAGTGCGTACATTCTTGACTGACTGTGTACATGAATTAATAAAAGACATCAAATTAATTGAATTAAAGTTTACGTCACCTGAACCAAGCACTTATTTTACATTAAACACAAATTCCATAGAAAAGTGGTTAAAGGTGTTAGAGCCTTCAATTGGCAGTATAATCTACAATATTAGTCTTGTTCAACATATAAAGGTGATATTTAGAAACAAAAAAGTTACTCTATCTTTTCATGCCAATACAGACTATATAGCGATCAATTATTCAGAACACGTACTTGATAAAAAAGAACGTGAAGATTTTAAGTTAATGTTTTCCAATACTTATGGACTTACCATTCTGTCAAAAGCAAAATCCAACTTTCTACAGGCAAATAGTTACTAATCTGCTACGGTGGAGTGACTCTTATGATACACCTAGCAGAGATTATTTAGAAGTTGCACAATACCTGTCAAGTCTTGGGTTTGTAAATTTAAGAGAATATTACTTTATAATCTGTGCTAATGATGAAGATGAGTTTGATTTTCATGTAATAAATCCTTTCTGCAACAATAGATTAGAAATTGTCAGCGATTATGATGAAGATTATGATAACCCAATAATGTGTGACCTCTGTGAACGTGATATTTTACCTGATACTTATAAAAAACAGCGTTACTTTTCTTTAGAGGTAAAAGTTAATCATTTGAAAGTTATAGAATGGTTTGAAAAGCAATTAGCAAGTTTAAAGATTACTTGTAATAAAGTAGCAACCGGAGTTTATTATGTTATTGTTGACACAAGCCTTATCAGCTTAATTATTCCCGAATGCTGTCCTGATAACTCATACTCTGCTGTGGATAAGTTAAAAACCACCCCTACTGCTTTAATAACTTTTAATAAGGAGAGTCTTAAGCCACCACTGAATCTACACATTGTTCCTATAGCAGATCTAATTTGCGAAGATCAAAGTTTAAATGAAGTATTGCATCAAACAGTAGAAAAAGGAGTACCAGAATTATTACCTAATGTTTCTTTTCAGGCATTCAATTGCTATTCTTACATTCCATTGCAACAGACTAAGTCTACTCCAGCAGAAAAGACTTTTCAGCTCCATATTAAAGGCAATGACATTTGTGTTAATGGTATAGGAGTTATCGAAACACAGTCAAAGTCTGGAAGAATATTTTTTATTTTCTTAGATCAATTTTTTCATGACTTTAAAAGTGGAATTTCTCCAGAGCAATACAAAACTTTAAACGTTGGAGAAATTGCAAATCGCTTAGAAAACATTCACGATGTTGAACAACAAATTCGCAAACCAATAAATAGAATGCAAAAAACTATAGCAGAGAAATTGGCTATAACTTTAGGTTTAAATGTCAAAAAAGACGATATTATTCAAACTCTGCCATGGTCAGGGATAGGTACTAAGGAATATGGCTACAGGCTTAATCCTTTTACTATTGTTCTTAAAAAATGAGTGTTATTAAATATCTCTCCTCGTTAAATGCTCAGCCACTTTCATAACTTTTACGCGCTCTGGTATTTCTTTTTCATAGAATTTAATATAACCTGAAGCAACTAATGCGTTAACATATCTACGAATGGAATGACAACTCTTCAAACCAAATGTATCTTCAAATAAATAGCAAAATTGGCTTTTAGTATAAAATTTTCCCTTAGCTGCTCTCTCATTAATTAACCGTAAAATGATGTCATAACTTTTTTTTCGACGTTGTTTTACAGTTGGTTTTTCTGATACAGTTTGCCAACTGTCATTTACTTTTTCGATCTGCATAGGTAAAATAGATTTACCATTTCTAAGTTCAAATATCAATTGACGAGTATTTTGTTCTCCGTTTGGCTTGATCATCATTATCCCTGAAGTATAAAAACTTCTTAAAGCCGATGCTCCGCTAAAGTTTTGAAATGGTTCCTCTACTAATGACTTTTTCGATACCTTGTTAGTATTGTGCGTTAAAATGATTCCACAACTAGGGTTTGTTATAGACCTCAATTTTTCAACTCTATCTTTTAAAAAACAAAACATCGAGCTATTACTATTTTCTCCTTTATATTGATTGAAATCAAAAACACCACGTAGTGTATCTATAGCAATGATATCAACTGTTTTAACGTCTAGTCTCTCTGCTATAATATCTTTTACTTCTTCTACTCCTTGAGAATTCAAAAGTAAGCTTGTTTTTGGTGTAATAATTAAATTTTTTGATATTAATTCTAGAGATTTATCATCAAATTTCAATTGTTGTAGCCGTTCCTTAATGTAGGGATATTCAAGATCAGTTTGAAGATAAAAGATCTTTAATGGTCTAATTGGAACCATACTCAAAAACGGTAGTCCCGCTGACAGATGTGCTAACCAAGAAAGCAGTAGATCAGTCTTGCCAACCTTTGGAGCTCCTCCAAGTAGTAAAAGTCCTCCAGGAGTAAGAATTCTCGGTAAAATTATATCCTCTGGTGATGGAGATTTATCATTTAGATAATGACTAGCAGGAAATGCTTTTTTCTCAGATAATACACTTAAACTTTCACGGTTCTCAGATGATATACCTAAACTTTCAGGATTCTCACAGGACATACCTAAATTGTCTAGTTCCACTGCTACTTTTTTAACATATTGTTCATCTTTTTCCGGCCAAATTATTATATGCTTATCTGTTAGCATAGACCAATCCGTTTTCTCAATATCATCATCTATTGCAGTTGTTGCTGTAAAACCTCTCTTTATTAAACTATCAGCACGGTTTTCACCTTTAACTATAATCACTTCATCAGACTTAATAATACCGGGAATGTTATATAATGGCTTCAGACCATTCCTAGAGGTTCTTAGATTCCATATATGTCTATAATTGTTTTTATACAAATAAACATAAGCTATAGCCTCATTATTTTTATCAAGGTAGCTATATTTTGCTATTATACGCTCACTAAGCCACTTGGTTATAAGGCTGGTAATCTCAGAAAAATCAGTTTTATTGGTTATTATGCTCCAGAGTTCAATAATATCTCCGTTAGTTTTCTTATCACAGTTATACCAAGTGCCAGTTTGCTTACCTTCTGCCACTACCATCAAGTGGTCTTTATTAATATTTCCAGAATAGAACCCATAACCAAATTTACCACCAGGCAATAAGTAAGACAGACACTCTTTAATATTGTGAGCCAATAACATTTTTATCTCTTGTCTTGATTCAGTAATGCAAAACTCCATGTAACCTCCGATTAATTTACTATAAAAATAGTTGCAATTTATTTAGAATGGTATCCAATCAGCGTCTGAATTTTTCTCTTGTTCAGGAGTAATGACCGTAGCAATTCTGTTCCTATCTCCATAGGTATTATTAGCCTCAATGCCTACTTTTGCTGTGAACTCCAGGCCGTTTAAATCTGCAATTGAGTTGATTTTTCGCGCAAGAACTGCTTTTTCTGATGTGTCATTTGTATGAATATTACGAGCTGACTCTAAAATACTGCGAATCATAGAACGTCCAGATTCTCCCCAAGTATCTTCTTTACCTTCTGATTTGCCACTTTTAATACCAATTATTTGGTAAATCTTACATTTTGCGTATGGACCTTCAATGACGGTAAATTCAGCGTTTAAATAGATGCTGCCAGTATCATAGCTTTTAGTGAACCAATTTTCGTAACCACCAGGCTTAATTGCCATTTTTACCTTGACTATTGTACCTTTAGGTATTAAACTACTCTGTAGTTTCGCATTATTGAAATCAGTTAAAAAATCTTGCAGCATAAGTTGCCCCCTATATATCAATTGATTTTAAAAAAAAGCTCAGTTATTCCATTGATCAAGAAGCTGCCAGCTACCGTTGATCTTATCGATAAGTTTATTTGGCACACGTTCACCATTGCGTAGCTCAAATACTATTTGACGTCTGGTACTTTCCTCATCATAAGCAACCATCACCATGCCAGTAGTGTAAAATCCCCTGAGAGATCCAGCACCACTTAAGCCCTGAAATGGATCTTCTTCGAGCATTTTCTTGGATAATTTTTTCGTGTGATGCGTTAATATTATTCCAGCATTTGGGTTAATAGCATTACGTAGTTTTTCAAGAGTTTTTTGCAGAAAGAATAGCATAGCGCTATTATCGTTTTCATTGCCATACTCACTATTAAAGATGTTGCGCAGAGGGTCCACTGCCAAAATATCAGGCTTAAAGCGTTCCTTCGCAATTTCTTTTATGTAATTTATTTCTTCATGGCAAAATGATAAATGCACTTTTGGCGTAATTATTAGGTTATTAGCAGCTATTGCCAAAAGTTCTGGATCAAGTTGAAGACATTGCAAACGTTCCTTCATATATTCGTATTCAATTTCAGTTTGCATGTAGAAGATTTTCAAAGGTCTACTTGGAGTCATACCAAGAAAAGAAACACCTGCAGCCATATGGACAAGCCAAGAGATCAAAAAGTCACTTTTACCTATTTTAGGAGGGCCACCTAGAACCAATAAACTTCTCTGAGTTAAAATTCTTGGTGAGACGATGTCTTTCGGTATAGATGATTGGTCATTCAAATATTCTTTCATACTGAAAAAGGGAATCTTTTGACCAGTAGTTAAAAAGTCTTGTAACATATGTAACCTCCAAAAGTTAGTTGTGTGGCATAAATTGAGTAGAAGTAGAAAAGGTTTTAGTTTTGATTTTTGTAAGTAATTTACCTAAATGCGGCTCTTCAACCATATCAAGGCAACCACTACGATCTTTAGCAGGATATCCCCAAGAATTAATAGTATGGCAAACAAAGGAACGTACCTCTGTACCATCATCCTTCTTGATGCTTACCATGCTAATTACTTCATCAACAATACCAGGTATTTCACTGGCAGTTTTAGCTCCTTCGCATTGTGGTAGCCAAGTTGGGCGATTGAAGTCATCTAAATATTGACCTAACGTACCAACTGTAATGATATCTTTATTGGGAATATGTTGAAACTGATTGAGCCAAGCCATCATTTCTTGAGCAAGTAACCCGTATGCAGCTCTCATGTCTTGTTTGCCATTTCTGTCAGAGAAAGCTTCTGGTTGCATTTTTGCCCATAAAAGACATAACCGCGAGGCTACTGTAATACTGTCGATAAAAATACAGCTATATTTAGAGAATTCTAGATCTTTGTACTTACTGAATACATGCTCATAGTGTCTTTGACTATATGCTGAATCAGATTTTAATGCAGGATTAGGTCCACCAATTAGGCAGGCAATATCGCGAGCTTGATTCCAGGTACGAATACTTATAGAATCCCCTTGCCAATCTTGAACAGCAAGTAGCCCAGCTTCAAAATCAAGACAAAGTGTCGGTTCATTCAAAGTTTTAAGCAGACTGGTCTTACCAATTCCATATGGTCCGAAGATTACTATCTTCACACCTGTTACCATTTTTACTCTTTGTTCACTATTTATTATTTTTAAAGTCATAGTTTTATTACCCCTTCATAATATGTAATCGCAAAATGACGACGATTTGTTCAAAAATTTTCATAAATATATTTTGAGATGAGCAAGTTTAGCGCGTATTTGTTCTCTAATGTCATAGATGGTTGTTCTAGATATTCCATGTATTTCTGCGATTTCAGAGATACTATGAGATTCAAGCTGATAACAAATGTCCTGCCAGAGCTTTGGTAGTTTTGAAATTGCTTCGTTTATATCAACACTAGCTGCTACTTTATCTGCAAAATTACTATTTTCATCAATAACATCATCCAAGTCAGTAATATCAACAAATGCTACGCCTGCTTTACTACCACGTTTAGCACAGGATTGTTTGCGTAGAAGGCTTATTGCATGGTTTTTTATGACACTATGAATAAATGCATTTCTACCACTTTCTTCACCATTATACTGGCTTAAATCAGACCAAGTTTCACATAAGAGCTGCTGCTTTATATCTTCAATATCAGAATTAACACAGCATTTATAAGATTTAATTTGTCTAGCACGTTTTCGTATTTGTTTAATGATTGAAGGATCAATACCAGGATATTTATTTTTAGATTGCATATAGCACTCCATGAAAGATTGAAAGGAATAAGGATGAAGGGTTTTAACCTCACTTTGTACGGCATGGGAAAAATTCGTTCCCCCATATGAAAAAATAAAACTATTGATATTCTGGCCTTTTTTCTTGAAGCATCCCCCATGTGAAAAATTTGTTCAGACATGGTTCGGTGAAAAGAAGAAAAATAGGTTGATCCAATAAGATTTCTACTAAAGAATTAAAGATTTTATAAAACTTTTTTAACCCTATAAAGAAAGGTGAATTTTTTTGTCAGGCTTGTAAGAAATTTCTTTACAAACAACAAGCTATTGCATAGAGGTGGTATAATTCATTACAGAATCGTCTTGAAACGCAATTGAAGGTCATTTTATTTTTTTCTAAGCATTTGTTTAACCGCTTCTTTCTGGAGCATCTAAAATTCATAGTCCTCTATAATAATTATACCGGATTAGTCACAACTTTTTCCGGAAATTTTTCAAAAAAAGTTTAAATAATTTTAAAATTGGTTCGATAAAGCTCATCAAAAAGACAAAAATGATTAGGCCTTTTAAATCTACTAAAGACTTTGATTTTAAAACTCAGCATGTTTATCCTTCCACTGTTTGTTAGGTTTTTTATGTTCTTTCAAGTTAATTCAGCTTTAAAAAAAATTTCTTTATAACTAAAATAAAACATGATAAAGTTGGGCAGGAATCTTTTGCGAAGTTAAAATGTAGTGTTAATTGCCTTTTAATCGGTTTTAATGTGGTTTATAAGCGTTCTTTAGTTCAAGGTAGTATAATTGACCTTAAAGTCGTAGAATCTTTTAAAAACGCTATTGTGAGCCATTTGTTCTTTTTTATTCAATTTAAATATCTTAGTAATATTTTTGTAGTCTTTTTACTTTCATTAACATTTTATACTGTTTGTAATTTACTATTATTTATTATTACTTTTATTTATTACTCATATATATTATATAATAATATAAGGGTTTTAGGAACGTAGAATCAGCCATAATGGCCAACTTTAGAGGGGTGCTTTCTAGGAACACTTTTAGGAATAGAGAGTATAAAGTTTAGGTTTCTAGAGGTATTTTTCATTCCTTAATTTCTGATTACTGATTCAGTAACGCAGCAATAGGAACATAATTCAATTATTAGTGGTATGATTTTTTATATATTCTATCAACTTCTAGTTGAAGTTATAATATATAATGTATTCCAATGCTTGTAATAAAAAAATAGGGTAAACCCTCAGATGCTTGAAGAGCTTACCCGTAATTTTATCTACAACTAATTTTGTTATTGGAAAGACAAATAGAACATATTATGAATTTGCTTAAACTCTTCAATTATAGTCAAAAAGGGCTGTTTCTAATTTGTCTTGTTAGCAATGAGATTTGGTATAATACCTTCAGCTCCATGAATAAATTTTCCAACACCACGAGCAAAAGGGCCTTCTCTAACATCAAGCCATTTATCTTCTCTCGAGCCTGTAGACATTCCTTTTACTAACTTCTTTGTTTGTAGAAGTTCTTGTACTATACGCTCTAGTCTATCTCTCCCTAGACCATGAAGAATATCAGGTAATCTGTGCCGTTGTTTGTATACTCCTGTATTTCCTGTATGAGTGAATGGATGCCCTGCAACAGCAGATCTTGCAATTGCATCAACAAGATACATTTTAAGGTCTTTTTCACTAGCATTTTTACCTTTTAGTTGCACTGTTATATCTTCTAATAGCCCTGTTTCTTGGTTTCTCAGGTAAGTACGTACAGTTCGGTCAGCTAAACCATTTGCCTTAACAACTGCTCCATAAAATAACGCATTCTGTCTTGGAGCTTCTCCTATTGATTGAAAGATCTCTGGCTTAGCTGTACCTTCTACTGGCCAAAAAGCATATGAGCATCTGACACCATTAACAAGAGCAGATGTGCCTCTAATTGCATCACGTGCTTGTTCAGCAGTTAATATAGGCTTTTCTCCTTTTGGTTTTCTCAGATGATGAGCAGTAACTATCGAAGCTCCGGTACTACATGCTAAATCAGACAATAAACACATTAGATAATCTCCTACAGCAGGATCAGCATTTATGTCTGCATGAATAAACGATGCAAGAGGATCAAACACAACTAATTTCAGATCTTTAATTTTATCAAGTTGTTTTATTATAGACTCAAATTCAGGCGAAACTTCAATAATTTTACCACGAATACTTCTCAGTATTGTCAGTGATCCTCTTACGTTTGGTAGTGGTACTATAAACAGCTTATCTTTAAATTTTAATCTTTTACATTCAGGATCAAGACGTTCAAGCCGACGGTGTACCTCGCCTGCATCATCTTCTGCTGAAAAGATTACTACTGATCCATGTTCAGTAACAGGTGAACCAAAACCACATATCTGATCTGTGTCACTTGCAACCTTAAGCGCCAAATCGAGGAGTAGCATACCCTTACCTGTATCTCCCATAGCAGCTACTATTGAAGTAACACCCAAGGGAAATATTCCTTCAACAAGAAACTTTTGCTCTGGTACTGGACCTACAAAACGATCTGCACTCCAGTCTAAAATGTTCAGTGGTGGTCTAATAATTACCTTTTTCAAGTTATTTTCAATGAAGTCAGAAACATTTGTGTTTTCTTGTACATAGTCCGCAGCATCCCAACCTTTTGGTTTACCTTCTGGAATTTTGACTATAGAAAGCGATGCAATACCTAAGCTGAGAAGTTTTGTAGTAGCATTTTCAGCATATTGTTTACCAGGCTCATCGTTATCCGGCCAAATAACAATATGCTTGCCTTTAAGTTGTGACCAGTCAGTTTTGTCCGCATCTGCATTTGCTCCAGACATTGTGGTTGTTGCAGTAATTCCTTTTTCTATTAGTGCTTCTGCGCATTTTTCACCTTCAACAAGAATGATTTTATCAGACTTCAAAATACCAGGGATATTGTATAGTGGTCTTGTATCAGGTGCTTTATAACTCAACGTTTTAACATTAAAAGGCTTGTATACTTTTTTCTTTCCAGGAAAATCAGAACGGTAAACTTTTACAATCACCTGACCATTTTCATCATAATAATTCCAACTGTAGGTAATAAATTTCTCAAAGTCTTCGTCAATGTATTGCTTCTCTGTATATTTTTTGTTATACCCAAGCCACTCAGCTATAGAAGCCATTATCTCATGAAATTCTGTTTTGGAGTGTACTTCTGCCCAAAGATCAATAATATCACCACCTTGATTTGTTGCAAAATCTTTCCAAAGCCCAGCTTTACTACCAGTTAATTCTACTACTAAACTTTTTCCTCGATTACCATGTACATCACCTACATAAAACCTATTACCATGAAAAACCCCATTTGGTAGCAAGTAAGAAAGACAAGATCTGAGATCGGCCAGAAGCCTTAATTTTATGTTCGCTGTTTCTTCTGATGATGGTAGATAACTTTGTGAAATAGTATTGTTGAAATCGCATGAAATATTCATAAATTCTCCATTAAAACTTATCAGGGATTTTTTCTGTTTCCTCATAAGTAATTAATCGCAAAATGAAATGAATTTGTTCAGCGTAATTTGAAAAAACATAAAAAATAATATTTTTTTGAACATTCTGTGAAGTTTTTGCGATATATATTAGTAGAGGGGTATGAAAGTTTGAAACTCGTAATTTTCACTCCCACTATTTTCAAGAGGTAACTTAAGTGTCCATGTTATTGCTTAGGCTACCTCCAAACAAATATCTTACAGAATGTCAATACTAACACTGGACCTCGGCAAGCAAACGGGCTGGGCAATTCTTACAGATGGAGTAATTGAAAGTGGCAGTGAGAGTTTTCATACTAGTCGTTTTAGTGGAGGTGGCATGTGCTTCTTAAATTTTCGTAATTGGCTTAATTCTTTGAAAGAGATTTCTGTAGTGTATTTTGAGGAAGTAAGAAGACACTTAGGAACTGATGCTGCTCATTGCTACGGTGGTTTTCTTGCCGTTCTATCTGCTTGGTGTGAAGAACATCATGTGCCGTACAAAGGTGTTAATGTTAAAACTATCAAACGCTTTATAGCTGGTAATGGTAACGCAAGTAAGAGTGAAGTTATTGAAGCTGTAAAGGAAAAAGGGTTTTTACCTAGAGATGATAATGAATCTGATGCTTTGGCACTAATATTCTACGTTATGAATTTTAGTAAAGATTTTAACACATTAAAAATACCATAAAAGTGGGTCCTTTCGGCTATAATGGCGGGTTTGGTGGTGCTGACCTCAGGCCTTTTCTAGTGTTAGACATATTTTGAATATTAACTTTTTAATTATTAAGAATTTAAACATATATGAATTTAGCAATCCACTACTATCCTACTCGAGATCTAGTCGAATATGAGCGTAACCCACGTAAAAATGATGACGTAGTAAATAGAATGTGTGCTTCTATTCGGGAGTTTGGTTTTCGTATACCAATAGTTGCAAAAAGCGATGGGACTGTGGTTGATGGCCATTTAAGACTTAAAGCAGCAAGAAAACTTGGTATGGAGAGTATTCCAGTGGTCCTCAGTGATAATCTAAATGAACCACAAACCAAAGCTTTTCGATTGCTGGCAAATCAATCAGCTAATTGGGCAAAGTGGGATGATGAGCTTTTGAAAGTAGAAATTCAAGAGTTAGAAGATTTACAGTTTGATCTTAAAATGACTGGATTTGAATTAGAAAAAGTTCAACATTTCCTTGATGATTTAGATAGTGAAAAAGAAGATCTTTCTGACTTAGTTGTTGATGACAAAAAGGTAGAAATAACAAAACCAGGTGATCTATGGATTTTAGGTGATCATCGAATCTATTGTGGTGATAGCTCTGTAGTTGAATCATATAAAGCGCTGTTAGATGATAAAATGGCAGACATTACTGTTTGTGATCCTCCATATAACGTTGATTATGGTAGCAGTCAAGAAAGAGAGGATAAAAAGATACTAAACGATAATCAAGGTGAAAAGTATGAGCTTTTTCTCTACGACATCTGTTCCCATATTTTAGCATATACGAAAGGAGCAATTTACATCTGCATATCATCATCAGAGTTTTCAACGTTGCAAAAAGCATTTGAGGAAGCGGGAGGAAAATGGTCAACTTTTATCATTTGGGCGAAGAATCACTTTACGCTAGGAAGATCAGATTATCAAAGACAATACGAAGCAATGCTTTATGGATGGAAAAGCGGCAATAAACGTGAGTGGCATGGAGGAAGAAATCAAAGTGATCTGTGGTTTTATGATAAGCCAACACACAATACACTACACCCAACGATGAAGCCAGTAGAGCTAATGGAGAGAGCAATAGTAAACAGCAGCAGACCAGGAGACATAGTACTTGATCCATTTAGCGGCTCTGGCAGCACACTGATTGCATGTGAGAGAACAGGAAGAATTTGTAGAACAATAGAGCTAGATTCAAAATTTGTAGATGTAACGATAAAACGTTGGCAAGTGTATACAGGCAGGGAGGCAATTCTTTCTGGTACTGGTAAAACTTTTCCAGAGATTCAAGAAGAAAAAAAGGAGCAAAAAAAGTGAAATTAATAACACAAACAGAATGGGCAAGAGAACAAGGATTTTCAAAGCAATATGTCTGTTATTTAGTAAAGAAAGGAATAGTTGAGTTGGAGAATGGTTTGATCAATAGAGAACAAGCAAATGAAGCAGTAGCAGCAATAAGAGATCCAAGTCAACCATTGAGAAGAAAAAACTATTCAGAAAACGGAGAAAAACTTTCCACAATGTTGCTAAAAACGCGAATAAAAAATGAAATGGAACGAGGTAAACTGCTTGAGGCAAAAGCTAAGGCTGAAATAGGAGAGCTTGTAGCAGTAGAGGAAGTGAAAAACGAAGCATTTAATGTAGCAAGAGTTGTACGTAATAATCTGCTTAATATTCCAAATAGAGTTTCAGCGCTGCTTGCATCACTGAGTGACACTGAAAAGATTCATATGGAGCTAACTGAAGAAATTACAAACTCGCTTGAAGAATTATCTAACACTAAATTTTAAATATAAAATGTCTGCTCACTTAAGTTTAGAATTAATAAAGTGCCTCATTAATCAACCTGGATTAGATGTTAATGTTAGAGGATTAAATGGCAAGACACCACTACATTGCGCTATAGAATTTGACGAATTAAGCATGGTGGATCTGCTACTTACGAAGAAGAACATTAATCCTTTTGTAGAAGATAATGACGGCAAAACATCTCTTGATTACGCTAAAGAAGGAAAAAAAGCAGAAATATTAAAAGCGCTAATTAATAATAAATACGGGTCAGAACAAGATAGCTTACTTCATTTAGCTGCAATGGTGGGTGAGGTAAATGCTGTAAGGTACCTAATAAATAGAGGCATCGATGTTAATTCGCGTAATGCAATATTTCATACACCATTACATTTGGCAGCTGGTATTGGACATGTAGAAGTTGTAAAGATTTTAGTCAGAGAAGGAAATGCTGAAATCGAGGTTTTTGATGCACGAAATCAGACACCGATGCACTATGCAGTTAACAACAAAAAATTAGAGATAGTAAAGTTATTACTGGAGCTAGGAGCAGATGTAAATAGCGCACGTGTAGGACAAAATTCAATGAAATTATCACCTATTCATATAGCTGTAAGTAATACTAATTACGATGAAAGAGATTTGTGTTTGGATATCCTCAAATGCTTAATAAGGGAGCCTAATGCTCAAGTCAATTTGCAAGACTACGAAAATAAAACACCACTACATTATGCTGAAAGACTGAAAACAATAGAAGTTTTACTAACGCGAGAAGATATAGACCCTCTGGTAAAAGACGATAGTGGCAAGACACCATTTGATTACGCTAAACCTGAGATAAAGAAGGCTTTGATAAGTAATAAATACGGTTCTGAAAAGAATAGTCTACTCCATTTAGCTGCACAAAGAGGAGAAATTGAGCTTGTAGAGTCTATCTTAAAAGAAGAAATTGATATTGATATTTCAAATAATAAGAGTCTATCACCGATCTATCTTGCTGCAGAAAAAGGGCATTTACATGTAGTGAAGTTATTGCTGAAAAAAGGAGCAAACTATACACCTGTTCTGCACTTAGCAATCAAGTCAAATAATTTAGAATTACTAAAAGTTTTATTTAATGAAAAAAATGGAGCGTTACTCTGCAGAGATACCGTTGTTAATTTTCCAACCCTTCATAATAAATATATAGCACAGAGAGAAATAGCAGATAAAAGGATGAAAAAACATAATAATATTATCTGCATCTGTATTACAGTTAGCGCAGTAGCAATGGCAGCATATATAGGTTTAACAGCAGCAACAATAAGCAGTGCAATCATTTTTGCAACAATAACAGGGATATTTGCGCTTGTTGTAGCAATAATGGTAAGTGAGATGAACAAAAGATATATAGAAAAGGAATTTCAGAAAAAGATGTTTATGGAACTGGAGGAGTGTAGTTCTACTGTTAATGATGTTGCAATTGTGAGTAGATGCAGATAATGATATACGCTAGAGCTTTTTCTGAAGGTTTAAGACCAGATCCAGAGCTTAAAGTATCAGAGTGGGCGAATGAGTATCGAGTTTTAGCGCCAACTGCAGCATCAGAGCCAGGTAAATGGAGAACAGAGAGAACGCCATACCTTAAAGAAATCATGGATTCACTTTCTCCGTCCTCACCAGCAGAAAAAGTAGTATTCATGAAAGGAGCGCAGATTGGAGGAACAGAAGCAGGTAACAATTGGATTGGCTATATTATAGATCAGACTCCTGGTCCAATGTTAGTTGTGCAGCCAACAGTTGAAATGGGAAAACGTTGGTCAAAAGGAAGATTTGCGCCGTTAATAGAGAGTACACCATGTTTAAAAAGTAAAGTAAAAGACCCAAGGTCAAGAGATTCAGGCAATACTGTGCAAAGTAAGGAATTTCCAGGTGGAATAGTAGTAATAACCGGAGCAAATAGCAGTGTAGGACTAAGATCCATGCCAGTAAAATATCTCTTTCTTGATGAAATAGATGCCTACCCAGGAGATTCAGGAGGAGAAGGAGATCCAGTACTGCTCAGTATTGCTCGAACTAATACATTTGCACGTCGAAAGATTTTTTTAGTATCAACGCCAACGATTCATGGAATAAGCAGAATTGAGAAAGAATTTGAAGCAACAGATAAGAGATATTTTTTTGTACCATGTCCGCATTGTAATTACTATCAAGTTCTAAAATGGTCACAAATAAAATGGGAAAATAACGACTCAAGAACAGCACATTATGTCTGCACTGAATGTAGCGGCAAAATAGAAAATCATCAAAAGACAGAGATGCTAGAACGTGGAGAATGGAGAGCTACAGAGGCAAAAGAAGGGGAGAAAAAAGGATTTCATCTTTCAAGTCTTTATAGTCCAGTTGGGTGGTATAGTTGGCAACAAGCAGTAGAGGATTTTCTGCATGCAAAAGAAAGTGAACAATTACTGAAAGTTTGGATAAATACTACGCTTGGAGAAACTTGGGTAGATAAAGGAGAAGTACCTGATTGGAAGCAATTATTTAACAGGAGAGAATTTTTTCCCGTAGGCACAGTACCAAAAGGTGAAGTGGTTCTCACAGCAGGAGTAGATGTCCAAAAAGATCGGTTAGAAGTAGAAGTTGTAGCATGGGGAAAAAGCCGTGAAAGTTGGTCAATAGACTACCGAGTATTTGAAGGAGATACAGGAGGTAGGGAAGTATGGGGAAAACTCTCTGAGCTTTTAAATCATCATTTTATTGGTGAAAATGGGCTTGAATATATGATAAGCATGATGGCGGTTGATGCAGGGTATGCAACGCAGGAAGTATACAACTGGGTAAGAGGTCATCAGGGCTCTGGAAGAGTAATGGCAGTCAAAGGTGTAAATAAAGCTCTAGTGCCACTTAGCAGCCCAAGTAGAGTTGATATAACAGTTGGTGGTCAAAAGCTGAAAAGAGGAATAAAGCTCTGGCCAGTAGGAGTATCGATATTAAAGTCAGAACTTTTTCAATTACTTAATGTTTTAAAGGACGGTGAAGAAGCTCCAGCAGGATACTGTCATTTTCCCGAGTATGCACCTGAATATTTTAAGCAGCTAACGGCAGAGCAATTAGTCAGCAAAGTGGTAAAAGGATACACCAAACAAGAGTGGCAAAAGGTAAGAGAAAGAAATGAAGTGCTAGATTGCCGAATTTATGCGAGAGCAGCATCTATTGCACTTGGAATTGATCGTTGGCCAGAGAGTAAATGGAATAGTTTGAGTGGAAAAATGGAAAGCAAAAAGCCTAAAAAAGTAATACAGAGTAAGTGGCTTGGTAATCAAAATGTACAGTGAAGAATATTTAACTCAAGTTGAGAAAGCAATTCAAAAACTGCAAAGCGGAGAAAGAGTTGTCTCAATTGCATATGGTGACCATGTTGTGAGGTACGGGGAAGTTCAAATAAATGATTTATTGAATTTAAGACAACGAATTAAGGCTGAGTTAAAAGTTGCAGGCATGAGGCCAAAGAGGAAAATTGTTTTTTCAACGAGTAAGGGGATCATATAATGATGAAAATCGTTGAAAGGAACCGTATGACAAAAATTATAGCAAAAGAATATACAGAATTTTTAGAGCAGCTGAAAGAACAGATTGCTATTAGTCGTTATAAAGCAGCAAGAACAGTAAATAAAGAGCTACTACTACTTTATCATTATATTGGAACACAGATTCTAGAAAAACAAAAGAGCCAAGGTTGGGGATCCAAAGTAATTGAGCAGTTAAGTAGAGACTTAAAGGCTGAGTTTCCAGAAATGAAAGGTTTTAGCACAAGAAATCTAAAATATATGAGGCAGTTTGCAGGGGAATATCAAGATATTGAATTTGTGCAACAACTTGTTGCCCAATTGCCATGGGGACATAATGTATTTCTGATGGACTTAGTTCGGGACAAAGAAGCGAGGCTATTCTACATAAAAGAAGCTATAGAACATGGCTGGTCAAGAAACATCATGGTAATGCAGATTGAACTTGGGTTACATAAACGTCAAGGAAAGGCTATCACTAATTTTAAAGAGAAGTTACCTTCACCTCAATCAGATCTAGCGCATTACACGTTAAAAGATCCATATATTTTTGATTTTTTAAGTATAGGAAAGGATGCTCATGAAAGAGAAGTAGAAAAAGGTCTTGTAGGACATATGGAGAAGTTTTTGTTAGAACTTGGTGAAGGCTTTGCATTTGTAGGTAGACAATTTCATTTAGATGTTGGTGATGAAGACTTCTTTGTCGATCTATTATTCTACCATCTAAAATTACGTTGTTTTATAGTAATTGAATTGAAAGATAATAAGTTTAAACCAGAATACGCCGGTAAAATGAATTTCTACCTTTCAGCAGTAGATGACTTGCTAAAACACGAGACAGATCAACCATCTGTAGGGTTGATTTTATGTAAATCTAAAAATGATGTACTAGCAAAATACACTCTAAAAGATATGACAAAACCAATAGGACTAGCAGAATATCGAATAACTGAAAGTCTACCAGAGAATATAAAGACAGCTTTACCAACGATAGAGGAATTAGAAGCTGAGTTATCTAAAGTTTCAGATAAAGAGAAGTAATGCTACTCAAATCATTCAAACAACTATTTAGTAAGCCAAAAATCAAAAGCTCAGCCTGGGATGCAGCAGGATCAGGAAGAAGATTTTTTCACTTTCAACCAGAGTTAGGAAGTATAAACAATTTGCTGTCTCAAAGCCTTGAAACTTTACGTAGTAGATCACGTGATATGGTGAGAAAAAATCCTTACGCTGCAAATATAATTGATACGATAGTAAGTAACTCTATCGGAACAGGAATAAAACCAAAATCAAAAGCAAAAGATGGAGAATTTCGAAAGAAAGTACAAGAATTATGGCTAAAATGGACAGACGAAGCAGATAGCTGTGGAATAAGTGATTTTTATGGATTACAAGCTCTAGTATGCAGAAGTATGATAGAGGGAGGAGAATGTTTTGTACGTTTAAGAACGAGAAAGCTGGAAGATAGATTTTCTGTGCCATTACAACTGCAAGTACTTGAGTCTGAACATTTAGATAATAAAACAAATCAAACTTTAGGAAATGGTAATGTAATAAGAAACGGGATTGAGTTCAATAGACTTGGGCAAAGAGAAGCATATTACTTATTTAGAGAACATCCAGGAGAAGGCTCATTTGGCGAATCAGTTAGAGTACCAGCAAACGATGTTTTACATATCTATAAACCACTGAGACCTGGGCAAATTAGAGGAGAGCCATGGCTTTCGAGTATACTGCTAAAGCTCTATGAACTTGATCAATACGATGATGCAGAATTAGTAAGAAAAAAGACAGCAGCGATGTTTGCAGGGTTTATTACGAGACTTGATCCTGAGGCAAATATTTTAGGTGAGGCGCAAGCAAATGAGCAAGGAGTAGCATTATCTGGCCTAGAACCTGGAACAATGCAGCTTTTAGACCCAGGAGAGGACATAAAATTTTCAGAGCCATCAGATGTTGGAGGAAGTTATGAAGCATTCATGAGACAGCAACTGAGGGCAATAGCAATAGGCACAGGGATAACATATGAGCAACTAACAGGAGATTTAACGGGTGTTAATTATTCATCAATCAGAGCAGGACTGATAGAGTTTCGTCGTAGATGCGCTATGCTGCAACACAACATTATGGTATTTCAATTTTGCAGACCAGTATGGAATAGATGGCTAGAGTTAGCAGTACTTTGTGGAGAACTCCGTATAGATGAAAAAGTGGCAAAAGCAGCGAAAGAAGAAGTAAAATGGATACCACAGGGATTTGATTGGGTGGATCCACTGAAAGACCAGCAAGCACAGCAAATGGCGGTAAGAAATGGCTTCAAGAGCCGCTCAGAAGTAGTATCAGAAATGGGTTACGATGTAGAAGAAATTGACCAAGAAATAGCAGAAGATCAAAAGCGTGCTGATTCTCTCAACCTTTTCTTTGATTCTGATGTTAGGACACAAACAAAATAAATCTCGTTTACTTTATGGAAATTTTACAAACCAACTGGCTATGTAGGCCGATGATGATAGAGCAAAAAAGCTTTGACCTGTTGTCACTATATAACGGAAAACAACCTATCTTTAAAAAGATAAAACATGCAGTAAATCAGAATATAGAAAAAACAGCAGTAATAGAAATACATGGAATTTTGACCAAAAAACCAGGAGCTTTTGACGTCTTTCTGGGAATGACATCATATGAGCAAATAGAAGAACAAATTACACAAGCATTAGCAGATAGTAGCATAGAGACAATTATACTGGAAATAGACAGCCCCGGAGGAGAGGTAAACGGTATATTTGACCTAGCTGACTTTATTTATGAATCAAGAGCAAAAAAGAGGATAATAGCGATAGCAAATGATGATGCATACTCTGCTGCATATGCTATAGCCTCTAGCGCTGAGAAGGTATTTGTGAGCAGAACTTCTGGTGTTGGCAGTATAGGAGTAATAGCAAGTCATATAGATCAAAGTGGGTTTGATGAAAAATGTGGAATAAAATATACCACAGTATTTGCAGGAAGTAGAAAAAATGATTTAAATCCACATGAGCCAATGACGTCTGAAAGTCTGGAAAGCTTACAAAAAGAAGTAGACCGACTATATGAAATGTTTGTGCAGCTAATAGCACGAAATCGAAACCTTTCTATAGAAGCAATCAAATCAACGGAAGCAGGGCTATATTTTGGGGAGAAAGCAGTAGAAATAGGTCTTGCAGATGGAGTTACAACATTTTTTGAATTTATCAATAATCATAGGAGTGTTAGTATGACAACTAATGAGTTAACTGAGGAGAACTGTCGTAGAGAAATTTTAGAGATAATAAGATTATGTAATATATCAAAGATGCCAGAAAAGATAGGAGAATTTATAGAGCAAGGCTCAAGTGTTGAGCAAGCCAGGGAAGTTTTAATGGAGTTACTTGCAGAGCGAACGAAAAAAACAGAGATACTGAGTGCAATACCACAGAATGCAGGAGAAGAATTGATGATGCAGGTAGCGAAAAGTCGGTGCATTTGATGGTCTTAACCGTGGTATATAATCGCCGCGGTAAATAAGTGTTCAAAACGCGCCACAATTATAACCGCTGCATATAACAACTACAAATATGGCGATAAAAAAATAAAAAAAGGAGAAAAGGAAATATGACATGTATAACCGAACAAAATAATCTAGGTGACTTATTAAAGTATGAGGCATCAAGTCTATATTCAAGAGATCAGATAACAGTAGCCAAGGGGCAAAATCTGAAGCTAGGAACAGTAGTTGGTTATGATACTAAAGATAATTTAATTAAAGCTTTAAATCCAACTGCCACAGATGGGACACAAACGGCGATAGGAGTGATAACAAGCGATGTAAACGCAAAGGAAAATAGTAAAGGAGTAATTATTGCTCGCGGTGCAATGCTAGCAGATTATGCAGTTGTGTGGCCAGCAGGTATCACTGAAGAGCAAAAAGCTGCAGCAATAAAGCAACTTGAAGGACGAGGGATCATTGTCCGCAAGGGAGTGTAACTTAAATTAATAAGGGGGAAAAAGAATGCAAAATCCATTTACAAATACAGCATTTAGCATGACGGCACTAACAAATGCGATGAATATATTGCCGATAAATTATGGACGAGTTGAAAATTTAAATTTGTTTCCAAGTAGGTCAGTAAGATTTAGACATATTACAATAGAAGAACATAACGGAGTTTTAAGTTTACTACCAACGCAAGTTCCAGGGGCGCCAGCAACAGTAGGAAAAAGAGGAAAAAGAAAGGTAAGAACGTTTACGATTCCGCACATTCCGCATGATGATGTAGTGCTGCCAGAAGAAGTACAAGGAATAAGGGCATTTGGATCAGAGAGTGAACTTAAAGCGCTGGCAGATGTAATAACTGATCATTTGCAGCTAATGAGAAACAAACATGCAATAACATTAGAGCATTTGCGAATGGGAGCGCTAAAAGGAATAATTTTAGATGCTGATGGGTCAGAATTATTAAATCTGTACAACGAATTTGAAATCACACCAAAAGTAGTAAATTTTGCACTAGGAACTGCAACAACTGATGTAAAGCGTAAGTGTATGGAAGTACTCCGGCATATAGAAGATAATCTAAGTGGTGAATATATGACAGGAGTTCATGCCTTGGTAAACCCTGAGTTTTTTGATGCACTAACTTCGCATAGTAAAGTGAAAGAAGCATACGAGAGATGGCAAGAAGGAGCAGCGCTTCGAAATGATATGAGGTCAGGATTTACGTTTTGTGGTATAACATTTGAGGAATATAGAGGGCAAGCAACTGACCCTGAAGGAACCGTGAGAAGATTTATTGAGAAAGATACAGGGCACTGTTTTCCACTAGGAACAGCAAGCACATTTACGACATATTTTGCACCAGCAGATTTTAATGAGACAGTAAATACTCTTGGACAGCCACTATATGCAAAGCAAGAACCAAGGAGGTTTGATAGAGGGACTGATTTACATACGCAGTCAAATCCTCTGCCAATGTGCCATAGACCAGGAACATTAGTAAAAGTCGTTGCAGCATAACAATACTGGTAGAGTAACTACAAGTTGGTGAGGCACAAGAGTAGTATATACCTTATTAGCATACTTATGAAAGAATGCAAGAGAATATTAAGAGATTACTAAAAGATTGTTTTGCCCATTTAGGAGAAGTGGCTTTGTATAAATCAAAGGATAAGTCATATATGGTACAGGTATTAAAGCAACAGCCAGATAAATTATACGAGATTGGTGAAGGACAATTTGTGGAAGAAACTTTAGCGTTAGAAGTAAGTGCGTTTGATGTGTTAAAGCCAATAGTAGGAGATGTTTTTGTTATAGGTGATCGAAGATATAAAGTACACTCACCGCCACTTAGAGACAAATCTGGAATAACGTGGAAAATAAAAGCGTCTGGGGTGTAAAATGTCTGTTCATATAGAAGTTGAGGTAATAGAAAATGTAAATGCTAAAAGAAAAAAAATAGAATTAGCAATAGTGAGAGCGTTAAACAGAACAGCACTATGGCTAAAATTGAAGACAGCAAAAGAAATTAGTGAGGAAAAGAAAAGTTTGATAAGAAAGAGATTAAGAATTTTTAAGGCAAAAACTAGCAGATTAGAAGTGTTAATTAGAGCAAATCTCTATGACATTAGAGCATCAACAATTGGTAAAATACAAAAAACAAGAAGAGGATCGAAAGTAGGAAAGCATGAGTTTATAGGAGGATTTGCAGCAGTTATGCCAAAAGGAAATAGCGGTATTTTTAAGCGTGAAGGAAGAACAGCATTGCCAATAAAGGAAGTTAAGTTGCCACTAGAACCTGAGGCTTCAAGGATAATAGGAAATCTTGTTAATTATGAGGTTGAGGAAGTATTTACAAAATTTTTTGAACGTGATATTACAGAAAGTGTATGAATTTCAAAGATTTGCATAACGCAATCTGCACTACGCTGAAAAGAGAAATACCAGCAATTCAAACTTGTGAAATTTATCCATCGATAAGAAAAGAATTATTAGCGCCAGCGTTATTTGTAGAGCTTGTGAGTTTAGAATCGGGAAAAGATCCTGGAACAGAGGAATTAGCGTTGAGAGCAAAATTTGAAGCACGAATTGTAGTTGATGGAACAGTCGAGGATTCCTCGGTAGTTGTAAGGTCATTAGCAGCAGAAGTAGCAAGAGTAGTAAATAAAAATACTTGGAACGTAAAGAATATTTCTCCTGCTGAATTTCTCTCTGCAGAGCCTGATGGATTTAGACCCGAATTAGATGCATATTTGGTGTGGATGGTTGATTGGAGTCATCAGCTTCATTTAGGTAAATCAGTATGGGAAGAGGGGAAAATTAAGCCACATAAAATAGCAGTAGGAGAAATGTATGTTGGAAAATAATTTTGCCATTGCAGAGTTACAGAGAAAAGTAGCGAATATCATTCGTATAGGAGTTGTAAAAGAAGTAGATTATGAAAAAGCAAAAGTAAGAGTGAAAATAGGTGAACTTTTAACAGATTTTCTTCCATGGATAACTTCTAGAGCAGGAGAGGAAAGAAGCTGGCTACCACCAAGCATAAATGAACAGGTAGTAATATTGTCACCATTGGGAGAGTTATCATTAGGAGTAGTACTAGCTGGAATATATCAACAAAAGTACTCTGCACCAGAAAATAAAAAAGAGGTGAGTAGCTTAACATTTCAAGATGGAACAAAGTTGTCATACGATAAAGATAAACATCATTTAGAGATTGAAGTAGTAGACAAAATAACACTGAAAGCTGGGGAATCAAGTATAGAAATGACAAAAAGTGGAATAAAATTGAAGGCAGATAAAATAAACCTTAATTGATGAATAAATCGGTTGTGCGAGTAGGAGATCATTGTGCAGAAGCAACATCACATTTTTGCATTAGCGGCAGTAATAATGTTTTTGTGAATGGTAAATCAGTTTGCCGAAAAGGAGATAATTTTACAGAAAGTAGAGTATTAACTGAAGGGTCAAAAACAGTGTTTACAAATGGGTATGGTATAGGAAGAGTTGGAGATTCAATATCTTGTGGTTCTAAAGTAATGAGTGGTAGTAATAATGTTTTTTCAGGATAAAAATAAACCATCTGTTATACTTACAAAAAGTAAGGTTATGAACATGGATATAACTACTAGCCTATTAGGAGACGTTAGTAATTTAATAGATAGAGCAAAGAATCATCTTTCTGTTCAATTCAACTCTACTCTAGTATTGCTAAACTGGCAAATTGGCTCCAGAATTGACCAAGATATTCTAAAGCACAAACGCGCAGATTATGGGAAGCAAATCATCTCCCAACTTGCAAAAGAACTTCAGATTAAATATGGACGTGGGTTTGATAGAGCGTCATTATTTCGTATGGTGCAATTTTCTAAATTCTTTCCTGATCAAGAGATTGTCGCGACACTGTCACAACAATTGAGTTGGTCACATTTTGTAGAAATTATTGCAATTTCTGATGAGCTGAAGCGTAATTATTATATAGAAATGTGTCGTATTGAAAGGTGGAGTGTTAGAACCTGTACATGATCTCAAGAAAGGAATAAACTAAGAGATAATGTATATAAGTTAGGATATATGAGGAGTGTATACCCAAGTGATATAAGTCGGGAAAGATTTGAGATTATATTACCAGATCTAGAATCCTGTAGAAAAAAAACAAAACCAAGAAAACTGGATTTATATGAGTTATTTTGCGGTGTACTTTATGTGCTAAAAAGTGGCTGTCAGTGGCGAATGCTACCAAAAGAGTTTCCAAAATGGCGCAATTGTTACGATTACTTCAAGAGATGGAGTAAAAAACCGAATGAAGATAGAGAAAGTGTTCTAGAAATTGTCTTAAAAAAAATTAGTTGGAGAGGTTCGTTTCAACAGTGGTCGGAATACAAAAACAAGCTTCTGCATCATTGATGCTCAAAGTGTAAAAAACACCGATATTGCTGAAGAAAAAGGTTATGATGCCGGCAAGAAAATTTCAGGAATAAAGCGTCATATTGCAGTAGATACGCAAGGTTTGCCACATGCAATTTATATTACTACAGCTAATATCGGAGATCGTACTGCTGCTGTAGAGATGATTTGTAACGCAAGAAAAAATCTTTCCGAAGTTCAAAATATACTAGTTGATGCAGGTTATACAGGAGAAAATTTTGCAACTCAAATAAAAACGACTATTGGTGCAACCGTTGAAGTAATAAAACGAAGTGAATTACATACCTTTGTTGTATTGCCAAAAAGGTGGGTTGTAGAGCGTTCTTTTGCTTGGCTGGAAAAGTGTAGACGGTTATGGAAAAATTGCGAGCGTAAACTCAATACTAGCCTACAAATGGTCGTTCTAGCTTTTACTGCCTTGCTCCTCAAAAGATTATGAACAGGCTCTTAGAAGACATTGGTACGAACTCCTTAATCTGTAAATTACAGTAGTTTATATTTAAATAATAATCTTCAACTTTTTAGCAAATTAATCTACCTAGAAACTTCTCTCCTAGGATCAGAAGTCCTTCTTAACTCTTCACGTTCTGTCCATTTGTTGTTAGACTCGCTTATTACTTCAGGATGCATTAATCCACCAGATCTAGCAAAAACACCTCGGTCTATAGCTTCAATAACCGATAAACCTCCCAATAAGCAATTTTGCCCTATCTTTTCATAATTTTCTATTCCTTCATTGCAATCTTCTATTGCTTCATTATAACTGTCTATTTCATCGAGTAGAAGTAGGCCTTCTTCACTCACCTCTACTTTTATCCAATTTTTATTTTCTTCATGAGGGCATAATCTAACTTCTAATTCTCCCAAACTAGTATAGAAAGTTAATACTATACTGCTGCCTTCCGTAAGATCTGTGTAATTCCTTATGCCATCTTCAGTTTTAATTTCTACTTCACTATTGCCGATCTTTACTATATTTCTTCCACACTTTACATCTCCATGGGTTAGTCCTAAATCCCTTGTTCCATCTGTAATCTGCGCAACATCTATTATACTGTCTTCTGAATATTCTAAGTAAAAAGTAGCGTTATCCATTTTTGCACAATTTAACTTGCCGTTGGTCGCATTTTTTGCGATTTTCAGAAATTTATGAGTATGATCAACACACTGTTCATGAGCTTTTATCATATTAGCTTTATGCTCTTTAAACTCCAGTTCTATTTCATCAATAACGTTTAAACTATTCCAGTCACTTAACCTTGCTCCTTTTGATATTAATGTACATACTATATTGCTAGCAACTTCATGGTTTTTTTCTAGTTGGCCAATTCTTTCTAGTATGTAATCTGTGAAACACTGACCTCCATCTTTAGTAAGATTCAATCCCACTCCAGACATGATAGCCTTATCGACAACTTTCTGTAATTCAGCTATGTTTGCAGCTTTTGGTATTTCACTTACAAACTGATTTAGTTGCCTTAGTTGATCTGTTAAACAAATGTCCAATAAACATTGATGTGGTACATAAGTTTCCTCTGTCTCTTGCTCAGTTACCATTAATTGTGATTGAGTTGCCGAGAGTAAATTTATCACTTCAGTATACATATAATCTTTAAGTATTTCTAAATTATTTTCTTCATCCCTAATACTCAAAATCATCTTTAAATCTTCATTGTTTTTATTTTTATCTAAGAACTTTTTCAGGTCCTCAACACCTTGAACGTTATATTTGGAAGAACCATTCTCAAGTTTAGATGTACCTTCAATTAGCTTGTTTAATTCTTCATACAATTTCTTTTGCTCTAAATTAAAGAAGCACTCTGCAACATCCAAAGTACCTTTATCAATTGCAATTTGTAGAGGAGTTTTTCCATTATTGTCCTTTATATTCAAATCAGCTCCATAGCTTACAAGAGAATCCACATATTTCTTTTCAACAGGATAAGTAGCAGCATAGTAATGTAGAGGTGTTTTTCCCTTATAATCTTGTATATTTGGTTCAGCTCCTGCTTTTAAGAGACAATCCACTAAAGTACAACTATCAAATGAATATAGGATTGTTGGAAGTATATGTAACAGTGTTAACTCTGACGCCCCTACTTTAAGATCGAGAACAGTTTTTAGATCTGGATTACTCTTAGTTTTCTGTAAAAATTGTTGGAGTGTTGAAGTATCACGACTATTAATAATATGAAATAACTTTTGAATTAACTTCTCCTGATTCTTTGTTAATTCTGATCTATGCGCTTTAATAACCCATTCTTTTTCTAATAAGCTCCAATTACTTGTATTATCCATTAAGTTCATATTAATCCAAAATAAACTTTGTTTAATGAGTTCGTAGTAGTCATCTTTACTACTTGTTGGTAATTGAGTTATTTCTAATTCCTGGTCATCTGTGCTTGACCATCTTTGCCCAGTGCTTGGTTTCCATTTCGGTTCCTGCTGATTTGTTTGATCACTTTGCCGATTGGTAAGTTTTATAATATGTTCTACAAATTCTTTAGTCTCAACCACAGCTACCCCCCTAATTCTAAATATAGGATATATTATGTATAATATATAATATTGGTCAAGCTTAATTTCAACATAATATTTTTACTACTCATATTTTTGTTAAGTTTTTATGGTGAGTACTACTAGGTGAGTACTACTACTAGGTTAAAAGTTGTTTATTACTGGAAGTTTTAGCCAGTTTTACTATAGATCAAAAAAATTGAGAACACCAGCTATATTTAATATATAGGAATATGATGCTTTAAAGGAGTACGGAAACTGCTGAAGTTTTTACAGCAAACCTGCATGGAGGAACTTCAGCAGAATAAACAAACACATGCCAGTATTAGTAGAGAATTATTTATAAGTCAACTAACTTTTTCAAAAAATACTTTAGTAAAAGTACCATGCTAGTTAAAGAATTGAATTATTGACTTTCTGCAAAAACATAAAAAACATCGTATATTTGTGAGAACAAGCAGCGTAAAAATAAGGTTATAAAAATAGAAGATTTAAATTATTTCAATAAGCTTAGACAAAACAGTTCGTATGTAGATATGGATGAAATGGTCTAATATGGCTAGTTTTAGCGTATAGCAAAGTCAGAATATAAAAAAGTTCGTATGTATCATTTGGTAGACCATGCCATCCCAAAACGAACAATTCTCAGCGCCCTTGGTTTTAACCACTGAAAATGGTCACATTGTTTAAATTTATTAATGCTATATACTACCAAATTAATAGTTGCTCATTTAAGAACCTCCTTCAACTTTACCCAACTCGACACATATACTTTTTGAAAAATTGCTGCAAGTAGAAAAAAACAGGTTACCCACCTTAACTTCTTTAAATTTGCTCACAATCTCTACTTGATGCATAAGGTTTTTGTTACACTCCTTTCATCTACCGATTACCTCTACCTACCGCCTTTACCTCTGCTAAGGTCAGAAACGCGACTAGCTTCAGGACCTTCTAAACTCGACTGTGGCAGGCCACCAAAATTACTGTAATCACTAACACTAAGCGATATAGGTGCTTCTACTGGTCCACACCCTCCTCCTACTCTGTGATATCCTAATTCTAGATAAGTACGTAGCAATGGATCAATTTGTCCTCTATTTTGAATGTATGCTCGCAATTGCACACCTTGAAATCCCGGATCATTCCTGAATAATTGTGAAATGCCCACTCTCATGTTCTGAAAGTAATTTCTATCTCTGTTGGGGTGGTCTCTTCCAAGAAAATCGCGTATTATATTTATGATATTCTGCACTTGCCCAACAGGATTTTCGTTTAGAACTCGATTAATATCACTAGCATTTTCTAATGCCCATAAACCACAATTCCAACCATCTGTTTGCTGACTAACAGAAACATTATTAATCCTGATATTATTATCTAAGTTATTTTGAATGATATCAGTTTAGTTACTTGCAAGGTACTAGAGCACAGGTAATAGAAACATTAAAGTCAAGAATAAGGGGAGGTGGTACTCCTACAGCACAAGGAATATTACAACAAATAAATGCTATCCTTCGTAGAAACAACGCTCGTGAGATAGAAGATGTGCATGATCTACTTGCACTAGACTTTGCAACAGATAATCAAAATTATCGTTATTGGCTACAAACTCATGACATGTTTTTCGCTGCACGACAATATACTTTCCTTGATAATCAATCTCATTCAACTAATGATCATTATGGTTTTGAAATAACTTCAGTAGGAGTCGATGGAAATCAAAATGATCCAACAGGTAGGGGCTTATTAAGTAGTCACATAACTAACTTTAAACAAAAAGTAGATTCGGGTGAAAAAGATAGATTAATTGCTATTATTAATGTAGGTAATCGTCATTGGGTTACATTAGTTATTGTACACCAAAATGGAAATTATTATGGGTATTATGCTGATTCACTTGGTCCAGATAGTGGTATTGACAATAATATTCGAGGAGCTTTAAGAGAATGTGATATTAACGATGATAATGTCCATAATATTTCCGTTCATCAGCAAACAGATGGCCATAATTGTGGCATATGGGTATACGAAAATGCTAGGGATATTAACCAAGCTATTGATCAAGCTTTACAGGGAAATAATAACTTTGGAGAGAAAGGTGAAGGTATTATAGGTTATATACGTGGTCTTCTTAGTGCAGGCATTGGAAATGACACTAGACAACCTCGAAGAAATGAACAATACTTTGAAGATCGGAGAAGAGATATTTCACAATTACTCCAAAATGATCCTAACTTACCTTCTCGCCGGAGTGATTTAATTCAAGCTCATCCAGGAATTCAACATGAAATTGATCCATTACTATTACAATTTTTAGGACTCCAATACCCACAGCGTGGAGGTGGAGGAGCATTACAATTAGGCGGAGAAAGAGTGATATCAATTGATTTTGGTAACCCGCAGTCTGCATTAGATAAAATTGATGGAGTGAGTAGAGTTTATAACCATAGCAATAGTAGAGGTAGTAGGTAGAAGTTAATAGGTGGATGAAGTTTTCTTTACTCTATATTTACGCATTGGTTGTAATCGGTCTTCTAGGTTGTTTCTGCATATTTTATCTTACTATTACCCACAAATATAAATGTTTGTTGCGTAGCTCTTAATGGCATAACTTTTGCTTGAAATAACTGTTTATATGGTGCAATTTACAGCTTTTAGTTGCTAAAATTATAACTCTTAGTTTAATAATTTTAATCCAATAAGCTTTCAGGTTAATAAAATTAAATTATTTGAGTAAATACAATACTATGTTTTTATTTGTGGGTAATAGTAAGATATTTTATGGTGGTGTTTATTAACAATAATATAGAAGACTATTATTAAGACTCTTGTCCGTAAAGCACCTTCATTTGCTCCTCTCATGAGAGTGATATTTCCTTCAAATCAGCTAGTTTTAGATGCTGAGGTTGTGTGCCGTTTAAAATGGCTTCCTTAATTTTGGGTATCAAATAATTTAAACGTAAGACCCATTGTAAAAGATAAGATTTAATTTGAAAGAAAAATTGATGTGGTTAAAACTTGACCTTGCGCAGTATAGGAATATTTTTTATAAAAAGAACAATATCGATTTGAAATGTAAAATTATCATAAATTTTTCTTTTTATTCTCAAATGAATTACTATTAATTCAGTAAACTATATTATTAATATCTCAAGTAAATCAACCATTTTCAGCGCTCAAAACCAAGTGCGGTGAGAACAAGTTTCTTTGGAATCAATTGGTCTACCGCTTGATTCGTGCGAACTTTTCAATATAATGATTTTGCTATACGCTAAAACTAGCCATATTAGCCCATTTCATCAATATCTACATACGAACTGTTTTGCCTAAGCTTATTGAAATAATTTAAATCTTCTATTTTTATAACCTTATTTTTACGCGGCTTGTTCTCACAAATATACGATCTTTTTTGCAATTTTTAAAAGAGTCAATAATTGAATTTTTTGTGATGCTAAATGAGAGAACCTTTTGAAAATATTCTACCAATAAAAAAGCTTGTATCTCCTACCTAACCTCAGTTATGGATTAGAAAATAGATAAAAGTATAACTAAGAAGAGGGAAACAGGGTAAACTCGAGTATTTTAGTAATAATAAGAGGTTACCCATGAAGAAAGATATTACAGAACTGTACTGTTGCGTCGAGGATTTTTGTCGTGCGGTAGATGATAATTTTGCAAATAGGTTCTTATCAAACGGCAAAAAACCAACCAGAGTACCAGAAATAGCGCACTCAGAAATTCTAACCATAATCCTGTTATACCATAAATCACCATGTAAAAACTTCAAGGCTTTTTATCTTTGTTATCTTCAGTTATTCTATAGATCAGAGTTTTCAAAGCTGCCTTCATATCACAGATTTATTGCCTTAAAGCCGCGAGTTTTGTGGTATTTAGCATTACTTTTGCAATGGTTCTGTGAACAAGCGAAAATGACCGGCACTTCCTACATCGACACCTCTACGATTGCCGTTTGCCACAAAAAAAGGATCTCTAGGAATAAAGTTTTTAATCATCTAGCAGAAATTAGTAAGAGTACGTATGGTTGGTTTTTTGGCTTCAAGTTGCACTTAGTGATTAACGAAATTGGTGAAATTCAAGCACTTACCCTAACCAAAGGTAACGTTGATGACAGAAAACCTTTACCAACTCTCACTAAAAGACTGACCGGACTTTTGTTTGGAGATAAGGGCTATATAAAGAAAGAGCTTTTTGAGAAACTCTTCGATAGAGGCCTAAAGTTAGTCACTAAAGTAAAAAAAGGTATGAAAAACGCACTAATTTCACTTAAAGAGAAGATTTTATTAAGGAAAAGGTCGATTATTGAGACTGTTTTTGATTCCTTGAAAAACAAATTTGAGATTGAGCATACAAGACATAGATCGCCAACAAATTTCCTAATTCATGTTTTTTCTGTTCTGATTTCCTACTCCATGCAGTCCAAAAAGCCTTCTATTTCTATGCCTTTCTTTATCGGCTAATCCATAACTGAGGTTCATAATGTCATCCCAGTTTCCTCTTTACTCTTGTCATCCCAGTACTTGATACTGGGATCCAGAAGACTGATTAGTCAATCAGAACTGGTCACGCGCTGGAATGACATCATTTTTTTTTGCATGAAAAGACTGGATTTTCATGATACCCACTTATTAGTTTCGTCTAATTTATTTTACCACTCTGCTGAACGGATACATTCTAACTGAGAGCAAAGCACACTTACATCATTTAACACCTTCAGTGGCTCCCCTAGACTATGTTCCACTTTTGTCTCAAATTTAAATCCCAAATTTCCAAAAAATTCTTGAAAATACTCAATAGTAATGTCACACAAACTTCTACCACTTGCTTTATAATTTTTCAGCTCTTTCGGAATAATAAGAGACACTTTACCATCTTCATATGTTACATTTCTACCCTTACAGTTCAGTTTAAATTCTACTGAACTGTAAAAACCTGGTGTTTTGATATCACTAGCAAGATCACTGCTAAGTACCCTTATACATTCCATGCTAAAACTGAGTTTTAGACAATTGGAACTATGGCAATCCATACTATAAGTTATTATTATATCAGAATCTAACACAAGCAAGCCAAGTGGAAAAAGAGCCTTTAATAAATGCAGAAACAAAAAATGATTATATCCTTCTTGATGATAACTAGTTATCAATTCTTCTATAATAGAGTCATTTGGAACTGTTGCACCAACACGTATAAACATTTCCATAAAGACTACTTTAAGAAACAAACAATAGTTTCTTTTCCCTTTTTCATTCCCTAAAATGAGATCTTTATGTTTTGAATATAGCTCCTCGATAAGCTCATTGGTTATTTTTTGTTTGTTGATAGTAAGGTTGTGTGATCTATCAAGGTCAATATATGTGTTGTAACCAGAGTTTATGCTACTCCAACCACCTGATTTCATTGGTATAGATTTTAAATCAGAATACTTGAGCTTTTTTACTTCAGATTTCAATGCGTTAACTATTTTTTTTGACATATCACAATCTTATATTATATACGTATTACGTACTTTTCATCATAAGTAAAGGTTTTCTGTAAAACTTGATTTACTTTTTATTATACTCACCTTATTAAAAAAAGCGGAGATTTCAATATCTTATTTTAAATTCTTCAAGTTTAGATTCTTGTCTTTGGTTGTATTTATATCACTTAATACTCCAAGTGGCTTATCCAGATTATACTCAAAATTTTCCTCAAAAAAGTGAAATCCAAATTTTTCGCAAAATTTCTGAAAATACTCAATAATAACGTCAAACAAATTCTTATCATTTGCTTTGTAATTTTTCAGCTCCTTAGGAATAGTGAGAGAAACCTTACCTTCTTCATATATCACATTTTCACCTTCACATTTTAGTTTAAACTCCACTGAGTTTTGTAAATCACATACTAAAATTTTATTACCGTTATATATACCATCATTTACGCTAAAACTGAACTTCAGATAATTTGGATCTTCACAACTTATACAGGTCCTTTCTCTGTAAGAAGGAATTAAATAGTGGAATGAATACATGCACAATCCAAAAGAACGAAGTGCTTGACTTTGAGAAGAAAAGAATTGCTTGTACCCAGACCTGTTATAATAAGTTATCAATTCTTCCATAATAGAGTCATTTGGAACTGCTGCACCGGCGTGTACAAATACTTCCGTGAAGATTTGCTTAAGAAACAGACGATAACTCCCTTTTTTGTCCTTATCTTCTGTAATGAGATTTTCATGTTTTAAATATAAATTTTTAATGAAATCATTAGTTATTGCCTTCCCATTAATAACAAGGTCACAAACAAATTCATATTCACTATTGAAGTCCATATCCAAATCCTTATATGTTCTATAATCAGAACTTTCTGTAGACTTCAAATCAGCATATCTCCTCTCCCTCGCCTTATCTTTCAACTCATTAATCATTTTTTTTGACATATATACTATTAATAGCTCTTATACTATAATATATATATAACTATTAACCTTTTAATAATATAGACTATCAACTGTAACCTGAGTTACTTTCCGGTTTACACTTGATTACTTTAACGATAGATTTTCCAATTCCATCTGATCTACTTGTACTTTTTCTAACTCACTTTTTACCTGCTTATGGTATAAGTTTTCTCTTCTCGCCCAAGATAGATCACTATCTATTATATAAACGTAATTGCCATTGTCCTCTTCGAAGCAAAACAGCTTCAGTTTACTTTCGTCTTGACCAATTAATTCACTACGAATTACTTCTACAGTATAAAATTGACCCAAATTCATACTTACTTCAGGATGTTGCATATACCTTAACACCCGTGGCTCATATAATTTTCTTATCTCACCATTTTTGAGATCACCTATTGTACACTCTATCTTCTTTAATCCGTATTTAATAACTCTCACTAATCTCTTCGTCTCATAATCCCACAGCTGTTCTTCTTCCAATCTTTTACATGCGGTAAAAAATTGTGATTCTTCTCTTTGCATAAACCGAGATAAACGTTCTGCCAACTCATAGCACATTTTTTCTTGACTCAGTATTTCTCTTTTATATTGAGCTAAAATATTAATCGCTATACTTGGACAACTTACTGCAATCAAGTCATTATTTAAATCCGTTTTAATAATTTTGCCGCTCTCTTGATTAACATGTACAGTAACTTGCCCTAACAAAATTCCCTTAGAAATCGTTATGTCTTTTCCTATATGAGTGTCAATGGCTTTTAAAGAATCAAAGTCTATATATATTGCACCTTTCTCTCCTGTCATTTTTTCTGAAAGAGCAAGAGCAATCAATCTAAAGGTATCTATTTCAACAGCAAAATACATCCTTTGCTCCTCTGACATATTATACATATTCTTAAAGAAATCCTTTATGCTAATGTCTTCACCATCTACCTTCCATCCTGTATCTATTTCGCTCCAGTCGTATTGGTGTAAATCTACAACATGCACTCCTTCCATTCCTTTCAGTTCACGCTTTAAATCATCTATTTGATTTTCTTCAAATCCAGGACCATTTATAACCAGATATATGTCCCTCTCCTCTTCATTTGTTAATTTATGATTTTTGATTATATCTAAGTAACTAAGATCACTATTCTTACCATTCAGTAGAGACGCACCATATACTCTTGGCACCCAAGTTAGTATTATTGGTGCTTTATTTGATAATTTTTTTATATTACCGATCATTGTTTTACCTCACAACATTCACGGCATAATAAAACATTAGTAAAAAAATTCAACCAATTGCTTTCACATTCTTTTAAAAACCTCAGTTATGGATTAGAAAATAGATAAAAGTATAACTAAGAAGAGGGAAACAGGGTAAACTCGAGTATTTTAGTAATAATAAGAGGTTACCCATGAAGAAAGATATTACAGAACTGTACTGTTGCGTCGAGGATTTTTGTCGTGCGGTAGATGATAATTTTGCAAATAGGTTCTTATCAAACGGCAAAAAACCAACCAGAGTACCAGAAATAGCGCACTCAGAAATTCTAACCATAATCCTGTTATACCATAAATCACCATGTAAAAACTTCAAGGCTTTTTATCTTTGTTATCTTCAGTTATTCTATAGATCAGAGTTTTCAAAGCTGCCTTCATATCACAGATTTATTGCCTTAAAGCCGCGAGTTTTGTGGTATTTAGCATTACTTTTGCAATGGTTCTGTGAACAAGCGAAAATGACCGGCACTTCCTACATCGACACCTCTACGATTGCCGTTTGCCACAAAAAAAGGATCTCTAGGAATAAAGTTTTTAATCATCTAGCAGAAATTAGTAAGAGTACGTATGGTTGGTTTTTTGGCTTCAAGTTGCACTTAGTGATTAACGAAATTGGTGAAATTCAAGCACTTACCCTAACCAAAGGTAACGTTGATGACAGAAAACCTTTACCAACTCTCACTAAAAGACTGACCGGACTTTTGTTTGGAGATAAGGGCTATATAAAGAAAGAGCTTTTTGAGAAACTCTTCGATAGAGGCCTAAAGTTAGTCACTAAAGTAAAAAAAGGTATGAAAAACGCACTAATTTCACTTAAAGAGAAGATTTTATTAAGGAAAAGGTCGATTATTGAGACTGTTTTTGATTCCTTGAAAAACAAATTTGAGATTGAGCATACAAGACATAGATCGCCAACAAATTTCCTAATTCATGTTTTTTCTGTTCTGATTTCCTACTCCATGCAGTCCAAAAAGCCTTCTATTTCTATGCCTTTCTTTATCGGCTAATCCATAACTGAGGTTAAAAGAAGACAATTTTATTGGCATCCGTTCAGCAGAGTGATAGAATCAGTTAGACGAGAAAAGAAAACTATAGGGTCAATTTGTGACACTAAAATCCAGAAAATTTAATTTCAAACCAGCACTTTCTTCCTTGTCATTCCAGCACGTGACCAGTTCTTATTGCCTGCTCTGGACCCCAGTGTTAGCTACTTGAATAACAATAAAGGGAGTCCTCATTCCCCTAAACAAATACTTTTATTGTGCTTTGCGCTTCAAGCCATTGACGGCATATACATCTGGCTCATCTATCACCTTCAGTGGCTTGCCAAGGTTGTGCTCTATGTTTATATTATGCTCAGAATCATACTCTATCCTTGTATCAAACTTAAAGCCCAATTTCTCGCAGAGCTTTTTAAAGTATTCAACAAGCTTATTAATAATATCAGTAAGCTTATCAAGCAGACTGTCATCGCCAGCTTTGTAGTCTTTTAACTCTTTAGGGATTGTAAGCAACACTTTACCATCTTCATATGTCACATTTCCATCCTTACATTTTAGTTTAAACTCTGCTGAACAGGATAAATTGCATTTTATAATCAGACCATTATCAAAGACACATTTAGTTCTTTGACTAAAACTGAACTTTAAACAATCAGGTTTATCACAATCCATACCAATTGTTTGTTCTCTTTCATTACCTAGTATCAACAAATCAAACGGATTAAGAGCACTCTGCTGCTGATAACACAAACAACTAGAATATCCTGCCTGATTATAGTTAGTTATCAACTCTTCAATAATAGAGTTATTGGGAGTTGCTGCACCAACATGTTCGAACATTTCTATAAAAACTCGTTTGAGAAATGGACGATAGTTGTTCTGTCCATTTTCACCTTCTAAAATCATACCCCTATTATCTGAGAATAGTGTATTGATAAAATCATTAGTTACTTTTTGTCCATTAATAGTGATATCACTGCATCTATTGAGATCTTTATATGTTACATTGCCAGAGTAAATGTCATACCAACCACTTGAGCTTAATCCTTTAGCTCCTAAATCAGCATATTTGAGCTCTTTTACTTGAGATTTTAATGTATTAACTATTTTCCTTGACATAATAAGCTTTATAATTACTTTATATGTATATAATATTAACATATACTGCGTTAATTGTCAACTGTAAGAACTTTTGCTCCGTAAAGTTTTCAGTCTCTGCTTTAAAGAACTTTCTATTCTTGAAATAGAAAGTTCTTTAATCAATGCTATATAAGTGATAGCTCTCCCATTGCTACCCTGTCTACTTCTGCTCCTTCCAGCTTATTATCTACTCGTTCACGGTATAGATCTTTTCCCTTCATCCAGGATAGGTCGCTCTCTTGCTTAAAAACATAATTACCATTATTACAATTAAAAGAAAATGATGGACATTTGCTCACTTTTTCGCCATCACATAATTGAACAATAAGAACTCGTCCTGTACTCATTTGAGCAGAATTTAAGCTAAATTCACCAAGCCCGGTGTTAATATACTGAAAGTTTTCGATATTATATAGCTCTTGTATTCCATTGCTTTCAAAGTCTGAAACGCATTTTTTAATTTTTTCTTTTACTTGTTTAATTATTTCATTTTTGAGTTCTTCATCTTTTGTTAATAAGGAAGCTCCTTTAGCAAGTTCTTCTTCTTGTTCTAAAGCTAGAGATAAGCGCTTTTTAACCTCATTACAAGCTTCTTTTTGGCTCAGTATTCTATCTTTATAATCAGACAAAATGTTAACTGCTATACTTGAATTATTTATCACAATGCAATCATTATTTGTACAAATTATTAGATTTTTATATTCGTCATAATGATTTGAGTTCTTTATATCTACCGCACTTTTGTAGTTCATGTTCCCTTCTTGATCAAGAAAACCTGCTATAACATTTCCTAATAAAATTCCTTCAGGGATTGTTATATCCTTCCCTATATGAGAGTCAATGGCTTTTAAAGAATCAAAATCTATATATATCCCACCTTCGTGTCCTGTAAACTGCTTTAAGAGTGCCAGAGCAACTAATCTAAAAGTATCTATTTCAACAGCAAAATATGTTCTTTGCTCCTCTGACATATTATACATATTCTTAAAGAAATCCTTTATGCTAATGTCTTTACCATCTATTTTCCATCCTGTGTCTATTTCACTCCAGTCATATTGATGCAAGTCTATAACATGTACTCCTTCAATTCCTTTCAGCTCATGTTTTAAACTATCTATTTGATTTTCTTCAAATCCAGGACCATTTATAACCAAATATATGTCCCTCTCCTCTTTATTTGTTAATTTATGATTTTTAATTATTTCTAAATAATTCAGGGTACTATTTTTACCATTCGGTAAAGATGCACCATGTACTCTTGGCACCCATGTTAGTATTATTGGTGCTTTATTTGATAATTCATTTACACTATTAGTCATAATTTTACCTCACTATATTGCTATATTTATAATATAGTGGATTTTTTAATAAAGTGTAAATCAATATACCTGTTGGTTAGCTGAAGTTCTTGATCAATAGTTTCGCTTTCGTATTATCCAATGAATCACCGTAGGTGACTGCTTTGAGATAAAACTTTTTACCCCTTTGTACTTCGAAAGAAATTATTGAATGATCAAGCAGAACGAATTTTTCACCTGCAGTGTGTTCATATTTCTTAGTGCCTTTTTGACCTCTAATTAGGCCACTCAATTTGTATTTATTCTTATCTATAAGCTTTGCACTTTGGAATTTTATTACCTCTTTTCCAACCAGCGCTAACACAGTTGGATTCATGACGTCTAGCTTACCAAAACGTAGCACTACTGTAATTCCCTCATCGGTAAATTCGATTACATATCCGTAAGTAGATTGTATATTTGCGCTCGCGATGGGCTTATAATTTTTATCATCATACGAAATAAAAAGTGTTGCTCCTTTCCAACCTTCCTCTTCACTAATTAAAGTAAAACTTGCGATATTACCTTTAATATGCGGTAAATCTATCATTTCTACGATAGATTTACTGATGTGAGAAGGAGGGTATTCTTTAAGCATAAGTGATCTTGTTGAAGGAAAGGAGAGCTTGTATATAGAGGGATCATAACCAACTCCCATTACTTGAATGGACATGCTTTCAAACTTTGTTTTTATAATTCTCATCGTATGTCTTTTCTCGCCATCTGAAATTGCTATGACATCACTTGGTAAAAGCCATGCATATTTTATCGGGAGCTTAAAGTTGTATACATTTCTCTCTTGCCACGAAGAATAAAGTAAAACTTCAGCTATATTTTGCGCCTCCCCTTCCTCCATAATGAGAGGTATTTCAACTGTTGCAGCATTGCCCTGCTTTGGCAGTTCAGCATATTTCACATCAATTGGATAGCCAAAATTGCGGTTAAAATAGACAACATTGACTTTACTATTTAAATCTAGCTGACTAATATTAACAAGTTTTGCAACGTTATTGGTAACCATCTCGCCAATTGGTATTTCAGTTTTCACTCCCCTGCCCTTTTGAATAAATTTCAGTTTTGAGTTCTGTTCAACCACATCAAAAAATAGCACCTTCGCAGCATTTTAATAATTGAGCGTACGGGTTGCTGATCATTTATTACATACCCAGATAGTAATCCTTTAACATCACTTGTATCAAACTGATCGCCTTTGAGACCTACCTTTTGCAACAGATCAGACAAAACATCGGAAACATTAAGTTGTGAAATTTTTCCCTGAATCCAGTGCCCGGTCTGCCAGTTATGGCAGTCAGCCCACATGTCACATAAATTGGGGAAATAAGGAAATGGCCTTGCATCCCACGCCCAGAGGAACATTTTCTCCACCATTTCTGAGCTTTGCCACTTTTTTAATGTTCCTTCGATTGCAGTTTTCTGCGAAAGAAAGCTCACCTCTCCGTTTGAGTATCGTGGATATTTACTCTCTATACTACCTTTATCAACAAACACATTGGGCTCATTAGTGCAGCCGTTCATACTGGGAAATCCATATTCGGTAAACCATATTTTCTTCATTTTTGGTTGCCATTTTGTTTTACTACCACCTGGATTTACATGAACTTCACTCCACCATTTCTCGATATTTTTCCACGCATATTCGCTGTCATTATACTTTATTTTCTCAGGATCACTTTTTGAGTAATCGTAAAAATAATCATACCCTACCCCACTGCTCCAACCACCCGCTACATCTTCCGCGGAATAGCCAAAAGGAGGTTCTTCGCCATCGGTGAGTGGAAAATAAGCATCGATGCCAACAACATCGATAAACTCTGAAGACCATAGTTCATCCATATTATACCAACCATCATATGAATGATACTCACTCCAATCGGCAGCGTAAGTTACGTTTACTTCTTTTCCAAGCTGAAGCTTTACTTGCTTTGCAACTTTAACTAGCTCTGCTACTGCGGGATAGTTACCCTCTACATCTTTTACTCTGGTGAGCTGCGCAAATTCAGATCCGATGATAAACCCTTCCACTTTAGTTTGTTTGGCAATGCTCGTGTAATGCCCTATGAATTTGCTATACCGATTCTCAAAAAAATCACTTATATCCTGAGGAGTACCGCCCAATTTTCCTCGCCACTCTTTGTTTTTTGTGTCAAGCAAGAACATTGGGTAGAGCATTACCTTATAACCTCTGCTATGCAGCTCTTCTATATATCTTATTAGTGCTGCATCACTAACCGTACCGCCATATCTTGGATTACCATTATCATCCTTTGAAATAAGCTGGGCATTATCTCTGGTTATATTTCCTACTTGCCAATCATCAGGCACTATAGCAGAATCGTCTTGAAATTCAACTGCAGGATATATTTTACAATCTTTGATATTCAAACTGCTTGCAAACCAATTAACCACTACCGATGCCCATTCAACATTTGGTAAACTTTCCTTCAATTGGTCCAAAGAAAGCATAGAATCGCTCTTTTTTGTGTGATTATTGTGATTTACTCTTTGTGCCGGTCCATAGGGAATATATTGACTACTGCTTATTTTTTCTCGTGCAATTTTCTTCTGTATTTTCGTATCATACACAAACTCCCCTGAACCTGGTATGATATTGATATTTTTAATGTTTTCTGCTACTGAGAATCCACTGAGCTTCAGTGCAGTTTGCACTTCAAATGTAAACACCGGAACACGATTACTATAGTCTGCCAAAGGAAAATTTTTGATGACTATGTAAGATATCCCTCTGTAAGCTGGTATATCACCTTCGATTGATAACATAAACGGATCAGGGTTTTGGTCTTCTCTACCGTGGTAAAAAGTATAATCTATTTGGTCAAAGCTAAGCGATTTTGTACCCGCCCAGATTCTATTTAATTTTTCTACTTTCCCCTTGCAAATTGCAATTGCGAGTGTTGCATAGTAGTTATATGTAATATTTATACCTCTTCCTGTTTTATTTTGAGTGGTTATCGCCTCCTCTTTTATTGGCTGTGACCAAATAATGTTTCCAGCAACGCGAGCAGTGCCATAGATAATTGGAATTGCTTTGCCATAAGTTGAGGTTTGAACTTGCAGATTTTTCAGCCTCGCCCCATGCGTTATCTTTTGGTCGGCATCAAGACCAAATATTGCATTATCAAGCTGTGCACCAAGCAGAGCACCGAGTCCTGAGCCGACAATCTGGCCAATTGGACCAAAAATACTGCCCGCTTTACTTAAAATTGATGATAAAATTATTGTAGACATAATATTCTCCTTTTTGATAGATTGTTTTGAATTTTTGAAAGAAGATCCCAGACTGGGATGAAATTGGGACCTACTGTATAGTAGTGTCATGCAACTGGTATCCAGGAAAAAAAGCGAGTAGCCCTTTTCCTGTCATCCCAGTACTGGGATCCATTGTTCTTTATTTCTGTATTTCAGCGTCACGCGCTGGAATGACATTAAATGATTTTTCTTTGAATTTGAGTTATGCAAGCAGCTCCTTTGTTGTCATGCAAGTAGCCCCTTCGATGTCACCCGAGTAGCCCTCTTCCTGTCATCCCAGTACTGGGATCCAGCCTTTCTTACCAACAAAAAACTTGGCATAACTTGCGTGCTCAAAAAATTCCTGGATTCCAGTACTGGAATGACACCCTTTTAGAAGTTCAATGACCCTTCTGGATAAAAACTATTGTCAAGCACTGGAATGACATGATTCGACTTGCATGGCATCATCCCAGACTATGTAGTAATTCTCCTTATTCCTCAATTTGCCGATTACTTCCTCGAGAAGATACATCACTCAATGAAGAGCTTACTGATGAACTTCTAGATAAGCTTCCAGATGATAGCCTTATATCCTTGTTTTTAGTTTTCCCGTTACTATGTTTCTTATCTGGCTCATCTTTTATGTTATGCTCCTTCTTGAAATTTTTACAGAAAGTGCGAAGATATTTTATTTCGCCTTCCTTTTCTGTAGTTTCGCTTATTTTATCGATTAAGCAAATCAGATTTGCCATTGAGAATCCCTTACTAGCCTGTACAAGAATTTTCATATCGCTATCTTTTAATTTTTCGAGCCGTTCTTGTAATATTTTTTGACGTGTATCGTCTTTATCCAGCCCAGGAACCTCAATACACTCCAAACGACCACCCCTAATAAGCGCAGGATCTAAATGATTCTTATGATTAGTTGCAGCAACTACCGTTATATTTTTTGAGGATAAAAACTCTTTATCCAATTTAGTGAGTAAATAAGTTAAAGGCCCTGCATCCTCATGAACAGTTCGCTTTTTACCAACTCCGTCAATCTCATCTATAAAAATCATACAAGGACTGTTTGTCTCTGCTTTCTCAAAAACTTGATCTATATTCCTTTGACTAGACAAGCAAGACGCAGAAACAGACATAAACGCAAACAGAGATTTAGTTTGATTTGCAATTGCCTTACTAATACTAGTCTTACCAGTTCCTGGTGGACCGTACAAGAGATATCCTCCGCTTTTTGACTCACAAATTCCTCTCAACTTTTCTTTTATGTCACTTGGTAATATAATATTATCAAATGTTGTATTCCATCCTCTTGCTTCACCTTTTGCGTAAAATTCCATATTCAGCTTTGCTTCTACTTCATTTTTTGTTGTAGGACTATTAATTAACCTTGCAGAAAGATCACTAACCTCTTTTTTTAACCCATTCACTTCATCTTTCGTTACAAAATTCTCTGAAATTCTATGAACTTTTTCTTCTAGACCACTAAACCCGTATTTATTTTCTTTATCCTTTCCATCTTCTAATTCTTCTTTAATTGGAGTTAGCTTATTTTCTTCTTTCCTTAACCCTTTATTCGGCTCTTCGACTTCAGCTTTCGAGTTTTCTTGAGATTTTTTACTTTGTTTAATCATTTTATATGAAAACACAATTACTACTGCAGAAAGCGCAAATAAAATAAAAATAACAGGGGGAGCTATATTTAAAGCTGCAACTGAAGATAAAAATGCAACGTAAGGAGCTACAGCAAAAACTCCAGATGTAATTAATGTAAGAGAAGCAATAGCACCAGCTATAAAAAAAGGTATATTAGCTCTACTAGACATATTTTAGCTTATAAACAGTTAATTTATAAATAATACATTTAAAGAGTACAAGCTTTTCATAGTAAAGCAAGACTAACTTAAGGCATCCTTAATCAATCTATGATCGAGGTATTATGCAGTATTAAGATATAAGATGGTATGTTGTATTTTTAATTCAGTGTTCTTTTTCTATCATTCCAGGGTACTGGAATGATAGATGCTATGATAAGAAATTCAATAACTTAAAGTAGGTAATTAAAGCCTCTAATTAAGATCTAAATCTATAGTTATTATAAGCAACACTAAAGAAGTGCGGAAGTAAAAATTTACAAAAGAGCATTATGTATACGTATGCTTTGTAGACCTACATTTTGCCACCCTTCTGTTAAGCTTTGCCTCCCTTCCATTACGTCTTGTCGCTCTTTTATTTCTTTTATTTCGTTATCGAATTTTGACATTAGATATTTAGCATAACCAGATGTTAATGCTGTTGATGCAGATACAGCTATTGCTACCATAACAGACGTTAATGTAATTTCCATTGTCTCGGTTATAAAAAGCGTCGATGTTACAAAATTCCCTAACATGGCAACTAAGCCACCAACAACTACACTACCTTGAACTACTTTATTTTTTAAAAACCCTTTTATACTCTCTACCGTATCTTCTTGGTGATTTATAATGGCATAATACAAAGGAGTTTTCTGCAAACTATCTTTTTCATAAACATCTGCACCTCTGTCTAGTAGAGCATCTACTATCTCTAAATAGCCATTTTTAGCAGCATAATGCAAAGGAGTACTACCATTTCCATCTTTTACATGAACACTTGCGCCTTCAGCTAATAGAGCATCTACTACCTCTACATGGTTACTTAAAGTAGCATAATGCAAAGGAGTACTACCACTTCTGTCTTTTACATTAATATCTGCACCTGTTTTTAGTAGAACATTTACTACATCTATGAATTTATATATAGTAGCATAATGCAAAGGAGTACTACCACTTCTGTCTTTTACATTAACATCCGCACCTCTCTTTAGTAGAGCATTTACTACATCTATGAGTTCATATATAGTAGCATAATGCAAAGGAGTACTACCACTTCTGTCTTTTACATTAACATCCGCACCTTTTTTTAGTAGAGCATTTACTGCACCTACACATCTACTATAAACGGCATGATGCAAAGCAGTCTCTCTATTTTCATCTTCTACATGAACATCCGCATGCCTATCTAATAAAACATTCACTAAATCCTTACAGCCAGCTGCTGCAGCTGCAATTAATAATGTAAATTCGGCATCAGGATCACTTTGGATGAATGTATGATTTATACTAAAATTTTTATTTTCCCACTCTTGATACGCTATTGTATCTTCCCTTCGCAATACCTCTTTTATTTTATTAATTACGTTATCTTTATTTACACTTGCATCTTTATCAATTGCACTTAATATCTTTTTCAGATTTTCAAAATTCATCTTTACCTCCTATAACTTTACGTTGCAGTTACTACACAATTACAAACAAAAGTAAACACATTTTTGGAAATTATTTAGAAAAAGAATCCATTAAAAAAGTCAGTGATTTGCAATAAATAACTGATCCATTTAATTGAAAGAAATATGTGATGTAACTATAGTCATTATAAACAACAATAGAAAAAACACGGAAGTAAAAAATTTATACTGATCTTATCATATTTATTATTAGCATAATTATAAACATGGGAAAGCAAATACAAGTCAACTTATCTAAAAAAATAGTGAGAGGGTCTTATCTGGCGCAAAATGGATGGCCAACCTTAGTGAAAATTATTTTGCATCATTGAATAATAACAGCATTAAACCAGCCAGCTCTATAAGAAAACTAATAGAGGCTTTTTTACTTGTTCCAATTATTACATCCAGTGCTATTACACTAGCATGTACCTATTTTTTTCTGAATGCAGTGAGTATTCAAAAATATGATTGCAGCTTTGAATAAGGGAAAAATTATGGCGCCTATGATTTTTGAAGGCTATTGCGATACAGACGTTTTTAATAGCTAGTTCAAGCTTTTTGCTGGGTGATTTTGGATAATGCAACTTTTCATAGAAAATAAGTGACTTTGTTAAAAGTGTCGGTGCTGAAGTTATATATCTGCCTCCATATTCTCCTGATTTTAATCAAACCATTGGTTTGTTATAAAAAATTTAGCCAGAAAGAATATTCAGCTATTCGAACTATTAGAAAAAGAGCTATAATTATAGACTCCGTATACACTATAACTAGACTTTTTTTCAGAGGAATGATACACAAGTTAGTACTAAGACACTAAACAGTTTTCAAAAATGAAAATTATACCTTAAAGCTGATTTTCATACAGTTCTTGCAAGCGATAGCACTCTCACTTCTCTGGCACCAGAGTTTAAAATTTCCTGAGAGCAAGACCTTGCGGTTGCGCCAATTGTTACTACATCATCAACCAATATCACGATTTTGTTTTTGATAATTTCGCTGTTACTTACTTTAAAAGTATTTTTCAAATTTTTTTCACGCTGTTTAAGTGAAAGACCAGCTTGAGATTTGGTGTGACGAATACGTTTTATTGCAAATGGTGTATAAGATAAATTAGATAACTTACTTAATTCCTTCGCGAGCAATGCTGCTTGATTATATTTACGTTTAAATAAGCGTATTTTATGTAGCGGTATGGGAACTATGACCTCTGCATTTTGAAATATGTCTTTGTTAGCTTTGTACATCCACTTTGCATAGACTTTCACATAATTTAAATTATCAAAAAATTTAAAATTTATAATCATATTTTTGCTATGTTCATCATAAGCAAAAACTGATCTTAATACTTTAAATGGTGAAGGGTTACTGATGCATTTACCACATGTATCAATGTTATCTGGAATTACTACACCACAAACATTACAGTAATGCTTAGTTAAAAAATTGATTTTTTTATTGCATTCACTACATAAATCATAACTTTTATCAATTATACGTTCACAACTTACGCATACGTTTGGAAATATGAGATCTGTAGCTTTTTTTAATAAGAGAAGATTCATGAATTAAATATGTTAGGTATACCTTTTAAAATGCTCCTCATAACCTAATTATTAAGAAATAGTCGATACTTGATCCAATAAATATGTTTTAAGATACTTGCCTGTAACGCTTTTTGGAGTCTGTGCAACTTTTTCTGGAGTTCCTACAGCAACCACTTCGCCACCTTTTACTCCACCCTCTGGACCAATATCTATTATGTAATCAGCAGTTTTTATAACATGTAAATTGTGCTCAATAACTATAACAGTATTTCCTAAATCAACTAGCCTATGGAGTATTTTCAGTAAATTATTTACATCTTCAAAATGTAACCCAGTTGTTGGCTCATCGAGAATATACAATGTTTTCCCGGTAAATCGCTTTGATAGTTCCTTAGACAGCTTTATTCGTTGTGCTTCACCCCCGGACAACGTTGTTGACGACTGTCCAAGCGTTATATAGCCAAGCCCTACTTCCTGTAAAGAAATCAACTTTTCCTTTATCATTGGAAGATTTTCAAAAAAGTCACATGCTTGATCTATTGTCATATCAAGCACATCAGAAATTGATTTTCCCTTGTAAGTAACTTCCAATGTTTCTCGGTTATACCTCTGTCCTCTACATTGCTCACATTTCACATAAACATCCGGTAGGAAATGCATCTCGATCTTTAAATGCCCATCACCTTTACAAGCTTCACATCTTCCTCCCCTGGTATTAAATGAAAATCGGCCTATATTGTAACCTCGTGCCTTCGACTCTGGGAGACCTGCAAACCAATTTCTGATGTGAGTAAACATACCAACATATGTTGCTGGATTTGATGCTGGGGTCCTACCAATTGGCGATTGATCAACTTCTATAATTTTATCTATATACTCAAGGCCTTCTATTTTGTCGCATTGACCATGCCTTGCAGATGAATGATTTATCTTGTGTGCTGAGTATTTATATAATGTTTCTATCACTAAACTTGATTTCCCTCCTCCTGATATTCCAGTAACACAAATAAAATTCCCTATAGGAAATTCAACATTTATATTTTTTAAGTTGTTCTCACAAGCATTAACTACCTTTATGAACTGAGTTGTTTGCTTTCTTCTTTTTGAAATTGAAATTTCCTTCTTTCCACTTAAATACTGTCCTGTTATGCTCTCTGAATTTTTTTGTAACTGATCTGGTGTTCCTTCTGCAACAACTTTTCCTCCGTTTACACCAGCTCCAGGACCAATATCAATCACATAATCAGCAGCCATTATTGTGTCTTCATCATGTTCAACAACAATCACAGTATTACCCATGTCTCTCAGATTTTTAAGTGTGGCAATTAATCGATCATTATCACATTGATGAAGGCCAATTGAGGGTTCGTCAAGCACGTATAGCACTCCTGTTAAACCAGAGCCAATTTGCGAAGCAAGCCTGATCCTCTGGCTTTCACCACCAGAGAGAGTGCTAGATTCACGGTCAAGTGTAAGGTAATTTAGCCCTACATTCTTTAAAAATGTCAGCCTTTTGATTATTTCGTTTAATATTTTATTTGAAATTTGCTTATGTTGTTCTGTGAGCTTGTCTGGCAAATTTTCAAACCAATCAAGGGATTCATCGACGCTGAGCCCTGATATTTCACCTATGTGTTTTTCATCAATTTTCACTGTAAGTGCTTCTTTTCTCAATCTATAGCCAGCACATTCTTTGCAGTCAGTAACAGAACAATACCTATCAATAAGTGATGCATCGTAATCCATCTGGCGTTCTAGGATACTGACCAAACCTTGAAATTTCATTTCTCTAGAGCCAAAAAGTATTAAATCCTTCACTTTTTGGTCTATATTCTTCCACGGAACATCAAGACTAAATTTGCAATTTTCAGCCAGTGACAGAATTGCATTTTTTAGCAATCCATAGTTTGTATGCACTTGAAGGAATATTGATCCAATTGGCTTTAAAGCACCTTCAGATATCGAGAGCGTTTCATCTGGCACTATTAGCTTTGCATCAACACTTAGCTTTTTACCGAGCCCATTGCATGAACTGCATGCACCGTAGGGGCTGTTAAAAGAAAACAATCTTGGCTCTATTTCTTCAAGAGTAAAGCCAGACTCAGGACATGCAAAATTCTCTGAGAAAGTTAAAGTTTGACCATTTTTATACTCGGAATTGTGGTTATCAGGTAAGTTAACTATTTCTGCATACATTAAGCCATGGGCAAGTCTCAATGCTGATTCTATACTGCTTGGTAGTCGATTTCCTATATCATCTGATATGGACACTCTATCTGCAATCACAAAAATATCATGTTTCTTGTTTTTATCGAGCTTAGGCAAGTCATCTATATCACATATTTCACCGTTTATTTTTAGTCTTACGTAACCCTGCTTTTTAATTTCCAGTATCTCTTTTAGATGCTCTCCCTTTCTACCACGTACAATAGGAGCAATTATATATACTTTAGTTTCTAAAGGTAATGCTGTAATAGTATCTACAATTTGAGATACAGTCTGTTTCGTTATTGGCAATCCAGTTGCGGGTGAGTAAGGAATGCCTATTCGCGCATATATTAAGCGTAGATAGTCATAAATTTCAGTAACGGTTCCAACAGTTGATCTTGGATTTTTTGAGATCGATTTTTGGTTAATTGATATTGCAGGAGAGAGGCCTGTGATCGATTCAACGTCAGGTTTATCTTGAATATTAAGAAATTGACGTGCATAAGCCGATAGACTTTCGACGTATCGGCGTTGGCCTTCTGCATAAATCGTATCGAATGCGAGGCTAGACTTACCAGAACCACTTAGTCCAGTTATAACAACTAACTTATTTTTTGGTATATTGACATCAATACCCTGCAAATTATGCTCTCTTGCACCTTTAACTCTGATCATACTTCATGTACCTTTGACCATTACAGCCTCAAAATACATAAACTTACAACAACTTTCTACTAATTTTTTCAACTATTACGGAAAACGAAGTAGCACAACTAGTGCAAAACATTTTGCCATACAACTATATAAACATCTGTTTTCGCCAAGTTAGTTCGTACAACAAATGGTGTCATAAAAGTATGTTTTCTACAATCTCATCAAAAACATGCTTACCAATTTTTGGAAACAGGAAATTTTATTTTATATAAAATATAGAATTTTGATAAATTTAACTTTTTTGTGAGATTATGCAGCGATAAAAATAAATTTAGAGGGAAAGGTTATGGTAATAGAGAAGGAGAAGTTTTTTGAAATAATAAATGAGGTAAGTGAAAGTAGCGATTTGGATGAAGATAATTTACTTGAAAAAATAAAGAATGAGTTAAAAGGAAAAGATGCAGGAGAGTACAACAAGTTTAGTAAAAATTTTAGTAAAGAACATCAATTTAGTATAAAAATTTCAGAAGAAGCTGCAGAAGATTGGACGTTGTTACATCTTGCTACAGCATGCAACAATATGTTAATAGTGGAACTTTTACTAAAAAAGAAAGCAAGTGTTAGCGCTCGAGTAAAAGATGGCTCTAAAAATGATGGGCTAACTGCTTTGCATATTGCTGCTTCTTGTGGACATGAAAGCATGGTAAAACAACTACTAAGTGATGATCGAGTTAATCCTTCATTAAAAAGCAAAAATAAGACTCCAAGGGAGGTGGTTGGTAATATAGAAAATAAAGAAGCTATAGTAAAAATGTTAAAGGAAGCAGAACAAAATTTTTGTACAAAGCATGAGAAAAAAACTGCTGCACCAGCAGATGTTATAAATTCTGTGAAACAATATGATACCATACGTAGTGGTGCACAGGCTCCTGTTACGTGCGAAAGTAGTGACAGTTTAGTAAGTGAGCAAGACTTACGTGTTAGTGTTAAGAATATGGTAGAAAAATTTGAGTCACCGCAAAGAAAAAGTGCTACATGTAGTGGTAAACAGACTCCTATTGACGAAAGTGTTAGTAGTGATGACAGCGGTCTAGAACTTGAAACTACATTTAATACCTCTTCCTGCTCCGAAATAAATCACGACGAGGCAGTTGATAATCAAACTTTAGAAAGTTTGCCATCTCAAATTCAGTTGCGAGATAGCCAAATCCAGAAATTACAAGAGGCAGATGAGGAATTAAAACGGGTAAAGAATTGCATGGGTGGACATGAGAATAGGTTAGAAGTACTTGATAAACTCAGTGAAGAGAATCAATCACTAAAACAACAAATACAAGATCTAAAAAGTAAAAATACAACACTTAATAGTGAATTAAGCAAAACCAAAGCAAATAAAGTATTACTAGAAAAAACAGAAAAAAGACAACTGTCTTTCTTAAAAATTGCTTCTGTAAACTTTACAATCATGTTGACAGTAGGTGTTGCCTTTAGTATAGCCTTCCAATTACCAATTCTATTGATGATTGCAACTTCTGTGATGTCTTCATTGATAGTAGGTGGAGTTACATACGCACTATCACCGCAACCTACTGAATTAAAAGAAGTAAGTATTCAATGCTCAGTGCAACATGATGCTTGTAAAACTTAACTTGTGCGCTTCCTGGTAATTTTGATATAGTTATTTCAGTTGAAATCTACAGGTTTACAAATGGCAATCTTAAGTGTAAGAGAAGCTTTATGCACAGCGATCAGAGAAGAAATGCAAAATGACCCTGATATATTTATCATGGGTGAAGAAGTTGCAGAGTATGATGGTGCTTATAAAGTAACGAAAGGATTACTGAAAGAGTTTGGAGAAAATAGGGTAGTTGATACACCCATTACTGAACATGGATTTGCTGGTCTTGCTGTTGGAGCAGCATTTGCTGGACTGAGGCCAATAGTCGAGTTTATGACTTTTAATTTTTCTATGCAGGCTATCGACCAAATTGTGAATTCCGCAGCAAAAACAAATTATATGTCGGGTGGACAACTTGGATGCCCTATAGTATTTCGTGGACCAAATGGAGCTGCAGCAAGAGTTGCCGCACAACATTCTCAGTGCTTTGCATCTTGGTATTCGCATGTTCCAGGTTTGAAAGTAATAGCACCTTACTTTGCCTCCGATTGCAGAGGTCTGCTTAAAGCTGCAATTCGTGACCCTAATCCGGTAATATTTCTAGAAAACGAGATCGCTTATGGACATGAGCATGAAGTTCCTGACTCTGAGCTATCAAATAAAGATTATCTACTTGAGATAGGCAAAGCTGCTGTTATACGGGAAGGAAAGGATGTAACTATCACTGCTTTTTCATTGAAACTAATGGATGCGTTAAATGCGGCAGATTTACTCTCTAGTGAAGGAATAGAAGCTGAAGTTATCGACCTCAGAACCTTAAGACCACTTGACACTGAAACAGTTATTAACTCTATTAAGAAGACCAATAGATTAGTAAGCATAGAAGAAGGTTGGCCATTTGCAGGAATAGGAGCAGAACTCTCAGCCATGATTATGGAACAAGGATTTGACTACCTTGACGCTCCGGTTGTACGGGTAACCGGCAAGGATGTCCCCTTACCTTATGCTGCAAACCTAGAAAAGAAAGCATTACCACAAGTGGAAGATATAGTTGAAGCTGTGCACCAAGTCTGCTTTAGAAAGAAATAGTCCTATTGACTCTTTTTTTTATCTCCCGTTCCACATTCTTCCATAAAAGAGGCATTTGTAGAGTTTATACCACCCATTACTTTTATGACAATAGTTTTAGCGCCAAAAAACACAGCGCAAAATACACCGAGGGCGAAAAGAGCAGGCCACGGCATTCTACCAAATATTGCAAGTAAAGCTGCTCCTATTATCACTACGGTCATAAGCGGTCCACCTATTCCCCAAACGTAGCCAATAATATTACATATTACTTGAGCAGTTGTATCGTCATTAGAGTTAGCAGCACTTCCAACATGAGAAAAAGAAATAAATAATACTATAAGTAGAATACAAAAAACCTTTCTAATTGTAGGGTTCATCCCTATACCTTAAGTTTAAATACTATAATTATATCTAAAATAGTATAATTTTTAGTAAAACTAGCATTGTGATTTATACAATATTGCATAGCAAATGATGTCTATTGGTTATCAATCACTGTCAATTACTTGAGAGCTTATTTCGACTTTCGAAAAAGAGCAATAACACCCATGAGTAAAATTTCACATTACCACTTTTATGTGTTATGATAAGCTTAAATTTATAAAGAAAATAAAATTGAAAGAATTGAGAGAGAACCGGATAGCAAGAACGAGAAAGTTTTTATCTTCACTGTTTTTTTTGCTACTAATTGCGCTATCAATACGTAGTTTTTTATTTGAGCCATTTCATATTCCTTCTGGTTCAATGAAAAGCACTCTACTTGAGGGAGATTATATTTTTACTAGTAAATATTCATATGGTTATAGTAAACACTCTTTTCCATTTTCTCCAAACATCTTTAGCGGTAGAATCTTTTATACCCCTCCGGAGCGTGGTGATATAATAGTTTTCAAGCCTACAAGAAATGACAGCATTAGATTTGTTAAGCGGGTAATAGGAATACCGGGCGATAAAGTGCAAATGATAGAGGGGGAGTTATATTTAAATGATCAGAAAGTAAAACGAAGACAAATTGAAAATTTTTTTGATTATGAGTCAAAGCGTAATATAGCAAGATACATCGAAACACTCCCGAGCGGCAAGGAGCATGAAATTCTAATAGATAATCTTTCTAATAAGTTATCATACAATACTCCAGTTTATTATGTGCCTGATGATCAATTTTTTGTTATGGGAGACAATAGAAATAATTCTTTTGATAGCAGGTTTTCTGAAATTGGGTTAATACCAACTGAAAATATAGTTGGACGCGTAAGCATGGTTGGTTTATCGTTTAAATTAGGCAAAGTTGATTGGTTGCCGTTTGATTTTAGGTTACCTATTGCTCTGAGATTTGACAGGGTACTTCACAAAGTTGTATGAACTCTATCTGTCTGCTGATTCGCATAATTCTAAAGCAGAGTTTTCTAACTCAGAGATAGCATTATTAATGTTGTCTAAGTCATTTTCCTGTAAAGCGTCTTTTGCGTTCTGTAGTAAAATTTTTAACTTTTGCTCAGTAGAAACATTTTCAACTAGATGTATGAGCTTGTTACCGTTAATTTTAGCCTCTGCAAGGGAACGAGCCTTCATGTCTTCATCAAAGTTACTTACTGACTGATTGACCATATCTTGAATATCTTCTTCATTTAAGCCAGAGCTTGAATTTATTTTAACTGTCTGTTCGACTCCAGTAGTTTTTTCTCTTGCAGTGACAGTCAATATTCCATCAATGCTAACTGTAAATCCTATTTCAACTTTTGCAGAACCTGCAGGCAATTGTGGTATACCTTTGAGTTCAAATCGTGCTAGAGATTTATTATCTTTTATCATTTCACGTTCTCCTTGACAAACGTGAATTTTCATTGCTGTTTGCCCGTTAGCGTAAGTTGTAAACTCTTTTATTTCTGAAACTGGTAGTGGTGTATTTCTTGGTATAATTTTTTCAACTATTCCCCCCATAGTTTCTATGCCAAGTGATAAAGGCAGCACATCAAGGAGAATATTCCTATCTTTTGAGTTTGAAGTTAAATAATGAGCCTGCAAAGCTGCCCCATTGGCAACTGCTTTGTCCGGATCCACATCATTCAGCACTTTATTGCCAAAGAGTTTGATTAGTGAATTTTGCACTAATGGCACTCTAGTTGCGCCACCAACTAAAATTACCCCTTTTATATCATCGATTTTAAGATCTATGTTGCTTATAGTACGAGTAACTATATTTATAGTCTTATTAACCAAAGGACTGATTGCTTGCTCGAATTCTTCTTTGGTAATTTTGCACTTAAATAATTCACCATTGATGCTGAATTCAAAAGTGCCAGAGGTATCTTCACTTAGGTACTCTTTTATAGCACGTATATTGCAGATACCAGTTTTAGTGTATGAATGTTGTAATTTGTAGGTAGTTGTATCAGATGGTGCAGTGCTTGACACTGGAATCCAGTTCTTATTATATAACTTTCTGGTGTGTTCACTTGCAATCAAACTTTCTGGATCCCAGACTGGGATGACACTAGAGCATTTTTTATTTAAACCTACCTGTTCTCTATACTTTTCAAGCACGATTAAACTAAGTAGATGATCAAAATCATCACCACCAAGTTTAGTATCACCACCAACTGCAAGAACTTGAAACACTCCTTGATGTAATTTTAATATTGAAATGTCAAATGTTCCACCACCGAGGTCATAAACTGCATATATGCCACTGTTATTGTTCTTTTCAATGGAGTAAGAAAGTGCTGCAGCGGTTGGTTCATTAATGAGGCGAAGAACATCTATGCCAGCTAATTTTGCTGCATATTTGGTTGCGTTACGTGCTGAATCATCAAAATAAGCTGGTACAGTAATCACTGCTTTGTTAACTTTCATCCCTGTGAATTTTTTTACCCTCTTGCATAGAGTTTTTAGTATCTCAGCAGAGATCTCAATAGGAGTGAGATACTTTTCTTCTGAGCATTTTACCCTAATAACTTTTTCACTTTCGTTATCTATTTCACAATTGATACCTTCTTTATGCAAGTCTTTAACACTTTTACCCATTAAGCGTTTTATAGAGCAGATAGCGTTTTCGCCAACATCGTAGCCTACTTTTAGTACATCCTTTTCATATGAAATGACAGAAGGTAATAGTTCACGACCTTGCTCATCTTTAAATATTTCTACATTGCCAGCTTTATTTACCATGGCAATTAAAGAGTTAGTAGTTCCAAGATCTATACCAAAAACTACCTCATTTAAACTTGGTTCAGAAATTTGAACTGGCCGCATTTTCCTTTATCTCCTCAAATGACTTATATAAATATCTCAATCTAAAAACTTGCGTAGCAGCTTCATCAAAATTTTTTGTAGCAAAAGCATTAATTAGGTTTTTAGTACAATCTTTTACCTTTTCATCAATCATCCTACTTGCAAATTGTAAATCATCGCAGTCTAGAAAGTATTCTCTTATTTCCATTGATTCATTTAATATTTCAGGATCAAGATGCTCTTTTTTGCTTTTTACGTCAAAAAGATCCAACAAATGTTCGGCACGCTTTAGCGGTGACTTCAGTACCTGATAAGCTTTGTTGATATTTTCCATACTTTTGGACTCTCTTTCATTTATATCAGTTTTGCTTAGCTCAATATATTTTTTCTCCAGCTCATCAAAGCTGATGTTAAAAGCCGGTTCAATTCCAAATAATGTGAAATGGTTGCTAGACATGAAAACTCTCTCCACAACCACATTTTCCTTTCTCATTAGGATTTTTGAAAATAAAACCTGATGAGAATTTTTCCTCTACATAATCCATTTCAGAGCCAAGGATAAACATGATAGATTTTGGATCGATCAGCACCTTGACTTTTTGATCATCACTGCAGCTTTCTTCAATTACCGACTCCAAAGGACGAACATCATATGCATACTCAATATCATATTTTAAACCAGAGCATCCTTTTTGCTTAATTAGAACTCTTATTCCTATTGCTTCTTCAAGGTTAGCATGCTTCTTTTTGTCCAATAAAAACCTTACCCTCTCTACTGCATTTGCGGTTAGAGTGATAGGTTTTTTAACAGAATTTACTCCTTGAAATTCACTCATATTCCTCAATGTTTTTGTTTATTTTGATAATCATGAATAGCAGCTTTTATAGCATCCTCAGCAAGTACTGAACAGTGTATCTTTACTGGCGGCAAAGACAATTCTTCCACTATTTGAGTATTCTTTATCTTTGTTACATTCTCAATAGTTTTTCCTTTGATCATTTCTGTAAGCAAAGAACTTGAAGCTATAGCAGAACCACAACCAAAAGTTTTAAATTTTGCGTCTTCAATAACACCTTTATCGTTGACCTTTATTTGCAGTTTCATTACATCTCCGCATGATGGTGCACCAACTAAACCAGTACCAACATTTGGATCATTTTTATCCAGAGAACCAACATTCCTTGGATTTTCGTAATGATCTAAAATTTTCTCATTATAACTCATAGAACTACCCGTAAACCATTACTTACATTATAACATATTTAGGTTAAAAACTAAAGTAAAATACACTAGCAAGCAGTACATTTTACTCACAAAATATATAGGTTACGAGTGTATTTACTTTACAAATACATATAGTGCATGTCATTCTTTATATGGTAATTTTGAAAGGAGTATTTCTTGAGTTTATTCAGTAATCTTTATCAAGGACTATTAAAAACCTCCTCCCGTTTTAGTGGTGGAGTAAAAAATATTTTTTCTGGCAAAAAAAAATTAGATCAGTCGCTTTTAGATGATCTGGAAGAGCTGCTGATTAGCATGGATATAGGTCATAAAACTTCTAGATTGCTTATTGATAAGCTCGCAAGTATCAAATTTGAATCAGAAGTTGAGCATAGCGTTATCACACAGCAGTTAATGAGCGAAATAGAGTCGATATTAAACCCTGTAGTGCAGCCGCTCATTTTGAATAAAAAACCACACATAATAATGGTGTGCGGAGTGAATGGTAATGGAAAAACTACAACTATAGGTAAACTTGCCTATAAATATAAGGAAAAAGGGAAATCCGTTATGCTTGTTGCGTGCGACACATTCAGAGCTGCTGCGAGTGAGCAACTAAATATTTGGGCAGAACGTTCTGATTGCTCTATTGTTACTGGAGAACACGGTAGCGATTCTGCAAGTGTGGCATATAGAGCTGTAAATCAAGCGATAAAAGATAGCGTTGATGTTGTTTTAATTGATACAGCAGGAAGGCTACAAAACAATGTAAATCTCATGCAAGAGCTGTCAAAAATACATAGAACGATAAAGAAATTGGATGATACTGCTCCTCATGATGTTATTTTGGTTCTTGATGCAACTACTGGCCAAAATGCTTATAGCCAATTAGAGGCCTTTAGTAAAATGGTTGGTGTTACCGGGTTAATTGTAACAAAGCTAGATGGTACTGCCAAAGGTGGAGTAGTGATTGGGCTTGCAGAAGCTTATAAGGTGAAATTACACGCTATAGGAATTGGTGAAAGTATAGAAGACCTGAGGGAATTTACTGGCAAAGAGTTTGCTGAAGCGCTGTTTAAATGTGATTGAAGATCTCTTTAATTTTCTCATATGACCAAGCTTAATTATCATGAGAAGCCGTTTTTAGATGGTCTCATTCCAGCATGTGACGCTGGTTGCAAGTGATTATTGGGTTGGGTGAGCCGTTAACGTATAAAAATTACTTCCGCATATTTTCAATCTCATTATAATTACAAATAGAGATATTTTAAGAGCTCAAAATCTATCTTTAGTCTGCAGACTTTTTAATCAAACTTATTAAAAAATGTATTCTTCAGTGTATATCTGTCGTATGTGCACTGCATCTTTTTTCTAACTCTTTTTTACACAGGAGGATTTTATGTCCAGAATTCCAGACACTTGACCTTTACTTTAAAACCAACTGGTACCTACGGTTTTTATAAAAAAAATACGAAAAATAGAAATACTTTAAAGAATATGAAATAAGGATCTAATTTAAAACTGTTTCAATTATAGTTAATAGCAAAATTAAGGTTTTTTTATCAATCTTTATTCCACCTTTGCATTCCTCAATGATATGAATTTTTTCATAAGGTATCATAAAGCTATGTTGCTTTGAAAAATATTATGCTAATATCAGCATAATATTCACACTTATATGTTAAAATTATATTAAACTTTTAATTAAGGAATATATTATGACGGAAAATATATTAAGTTATGGTCCTACGTTAGAGCAAAAATCTTTATGTGATAAAAAATGTAAAGATGGATTTTTGGTAAAATATAATAGTCTAACAGAATTGGAAAACTGCCTTAAGGAATGTGAGTCTTCTCATTCTATCTCATCTCATTCACAAAAATTAATGTTTAATGATCTAAGTAAGAAATTAGAAGTTAATGCAAGCAATCTCCTTGGTGATAGCATAAAATTATCATTTATAGTAGATGAAATACATGCTCAAGATCCAATGAATTTTTAATTACAGTAAAAACAGTAAAAAAAGAAGCCAGTGTCACCTACTTGAATGACATTATGGAAGCTGGGATGACATCCTTCTCACAAGCAAAATGTTCATGCAGATAATATTTAATTGTGATTGAAGATCTCTTTTAACTCTTTTATATGACCAAGCTTAATTATCTCAATATCATGAGAAGAATAATTGCCATTTTTAGGCATAATCGCTTTTTTAAATCCTAACTTTTGTGCTTCCCTTAGTCTGAGATCAGCATGCGAAACATTTCTAATTTCTCCTGAAAGTGCAACCTCACCGCAGATTATTGAAGAAGTTGGTAGCGGTAAATTTACTAAACTTGAAATAAGAGAAGCAGCAACAGCAAGATCAGCTGATGGTTCCTGTATTTTGAGTCCTCCCGCAATGTTTAGGTATACTTCTTTATCATGCAAAAACATTTTACAACGAGCACTTAGAACCGCGATTATCATAGCTAATCTATTAATATCCCAACCAACTACTGCTCTTCTTGGAGTTGCCATATTAGTCCTTGCTATTAATGCTTGCACTTCCATTAAGATTGGTCTTGAGCCTTCAACTCCTGCAAATACGGCGCTGCCAACTACTTCTCTATCATGTACGGTCAAGAATAATGATGATGGATTATCAACAGGCATGAGTCCTGCTTCAGACATCTCAAAAACACCAATTTCATTTGCAGGGCCAAATCTATTTTTAATAGTGCGTAAAATGCGATATTGATTACTATTTTCACCCTCAAAATATAGTACTGTATCTACCATATGCTCCAGGGTTTTAGGTCCTGCTATTTGTCCATCTTTCGTTATATGGCCAACTATTAAGAGAGAAACACTATATTGCTTTGCAAGAACAGTCAATTCATGAGCGCAGGTACGGACTTGAGTTACAGTTCCTGGTGCTGATGTGACTTTGCTATCATACATAGTTTGTATAGAATCAATTATCAAGAACTTAATACTTTTATTTTTCCTTATTGTTGCTACTACATCAGTTAAAGATACTGTAGATAAAAGCTTAATTTTAGGTTCATTTATCTTAAGACGCTTTGCTCTGAGGCTCACTTGCTCTAAAGATTCCTCGCCAGATACATAAAGACATTCAAAAGAGGAAAGTTGTACAACATTAGCTGCAATCCTAAGCAAAAGAGTAGATTTGCCAATTCCAGGTTCACCACCAATTAAAATGCTAGCACCTTGAACGATACCTCCACCAAAAACTCTATCTAACTCTTCTATTCCTGTTAAAAAACGATCGGGGGTAATAATTTCACTATCTGATAACGCTTTTATTGAAATTGGTGCAGATGTACTTCTCGTTTCTGTTTTTAGTACTATTTCTTCGACAACCGTATCCCAACTGTCACATGCAATACACCTTCCTACCCACCTTCCAGTGCTATGACCGCAGAATTGACATACGTATGCAGTTTTCATAAAAGCCAAAATTATAATTCTAATAAAAATTAGCTAAATAAGTGAAATAAATTTAAATAGAGAAAATTACCAATCACACTTTTTATCTTGTGGTTTTATTTGCAATATTGCTACTAAGCTGACTAATAAGCAAAAAATTACATAAAGCCCAGCAGCAAAGTCTATTTTAGGAAACATTATAGTAAACCCAGTGCATATCATAGGAGTAAATCCACCATGCAGGGCATAAGAAATGTTACGTGATAAACTCACACCACTAAATCTAACATTAGTAGGAAAAAGCTCAGCAGTAACTATCCCTATAGGATTAATACCCCTCTCGATTATAGAAAGAGCCATAACACTCAACATGATTATAAGATAGCTTTTATAGTAATATGCAATAGATAACATAGGACAACATAATACCATTGTTATCACTATAAATAAGATTGCAGTGCGTTCTCTTCCTGTTTTATCAGCTAAAATTCCAAGCATTATTGAAGATATCGGCATTAATATACTGGTTATAATGAGTACAACTTCGTTGACATACGTTGTTACATAAGTTTCAACAGACACTATTTCTTTTGCAATTGTTCTAAGAAATATGGTAAATCCAACAGCAACATTAACAGGTACAGATATTAAAATGGCAAGTATCAGGGCTCTTTTATAGCGTTTTGTAAGCTCTATTATTGGTAAATTAGGTAAATTTCTTTGTTCTCGATTTTTTTCATACACTGGAGTTTCTCCTAGTGTATATATACTATATGCGCTTATTAATCCTAAAATGGCTGAAAAAATAAACGGCAGCCTCCAACCCCAAGCGTTAAAATCAGTGGTTTTTTTACAGATGATCACTGCAACCACAGAGAGCAATATGCCAATAGAGCGACCAAAACTTATTATTCCAAAAAACATTCCTAGTTTTTTCTTATTAGGTAAATGCTCTATGAGATAAACAGAGCTACCTCCTTGCTCAGCGCCAAGTGCAACCCCTTGTATCAGATGGATTGTAAGAAGCAACATAGTAGAGGTTATTCCTATTTTACTATAACTTGGAATAAACGCAACGAGACTAGAAGGAATTGATATTAGCAAGATAGCAATCGTTAACGCCATTCTCCTTCCATACCTATCACCAATGTGACCAAATACAGATGCACCAAGTGGTCTTACCATTGCACCCATTCCTGCAATTCCAAACAATTGCAATATGCTGTAGTAGATATCTTTTGCATAACAAAATTCTCTACTAATTATATTAACCAGATCAATAAAGAGCATATGGTCATACCATATTGCGATTCTACAGAGTATTGTTGCAATCAATACTCTTGTTTGTTGATTGTACACTTAGTTTAATTTGTAAATGTCTACTTATTTTTATTTTGGCTGCTTTTTAGAACTTTGCAACTCAAGCGTATGGCTTATATGTAAATATTATTAAAATTGGAACTTGCATAACCAGCCAGTCTGGGATCAAATAAAAAAATCTGGTCATCCGCTGGAATGACATGGTGGAATGTGTCATTCCAGTACTCCTTTTCTTGTCATCCCAGTGCTCCGACACTGGGATGACACCTCTCTTAAATTACTTTAGCTACAAATATCAAGAAATTTACCAAGTAGAAAAAAGACAAAAGAAACCCCCTATTAGCTAGCTCTAATCCTGAAAATTGGCCTGTCTTAAACAGCCCGTTTCAGCTTATATGGTTAAAAAACTGGAAGTTTTGTAAAGAAATAAGATGCACATAGTGCAAAAAATTAAAAATAAGACGACAACTGCGTTATGCTTTTGTCGTTTAATCTGCACAGACGAAGATAAATAGTATAGCGTTATCCTTATGGTAAGGGAGTTGAAAAAATTTATAAAGCAGGTTCTTTCATTAGTTTTTTTGCAAACATCAAACAATTACTTAGAAAAATTGGAAAGACCATTAAAATATTTTTTTACTTTTTATTCTATATATTTCAACATATTACCTTTAAGTACTAATAATTATGGCATTATTAATAGTTGAGTCGCCAGCAAAGGCAAAGACGATAGGTAAATATTTGAGTAAAGAATTCAAAGTGGCTGCATCTTTTGGCCACGTCAGAGATCTGCCAGCAAAGAATGGTTCTGTTGATCCTGATAATGACTTTGCCATGAAGTATGAGATTATTGAAAAAGCAGAAAAGTATGTAAAAGAGTTAGTCAAGGAAGCTAGTAAAACATCAGATATATACCTTGCAACAGATCCAGACAGAGAAGGGGAAGCAATAGCTTGGAATGTGATAGAGGCACTAAAGGAAAGAAAAGCAATCAATGATGAAAGTAACATTCATAGAGTAGTCTTTAACGAAATAACAAAAAGAGCAGTGCAAGAAGCTATAAAAAATCCACGTGAAATTAATATGGACTTAGTGCGTGCACAGCAAGCACGCAGAGCTTTGGATTATCTAGTTGGATTTAGCTTGTCACCGCTGCTGTGGACAAAATTGTCGGGAAGCAAATCTGCAGGGCGAGTGCAGTCTGTTGCATTAAAGCTTATATGCGAACGAGAAGATGAAATTAGTAAATTTATAACACAGGAGTATTGGAGCATAAAGGCAGAAATGCAAAATAGCAAAGATGAGGCTTTTTTTGCTATGCTAAGCCACTATGACAATAAAAAGCTAGAAAAATTTGATATTAAGAATGAAGAAGAGGCAAAGAACTTAGTCAGGGAGATCGAGTCAAGGCAGTATGCTGTAAGCACAGTAGAACGCAAGCAAGTTAAGAGAAACCCGCTTCCTCCATTTATCACCTCAAGTCTTCAGCAAGATGCAGTGAATAAACTGTATTTTAATGTGAAAAATGTTATGCGAGTAGCGCAAAATTTATATGAAGGTATCAATATTGGTGGTGAAACCGTAGGGTTGATAACTTACATGCGTACAGATGGGTTTCATATTGCAGATGAGGCTATAAACTCAATCAGGGGATCAATTAAGTCATTATATGGTGATAAATATTTACCGCAGTCTCCTCGTAAATATGTAAAAAAGGTCAAAAATGCTCAAGAAGCACATGAAGCAATCCGGCCAACTGATATTAATAGAACACCGGGTAGTATTAAGGATTACTTAACGCCAGAGCAATTTAAATTATACGATTTAATCTGGAAAAGAACCATCGCAAGTCAAATGGAATCGGCGATTCTTGATCAAGTGGTAGTTGAAATTAGTTCTATTGACCAGAAAGTGATTCTGCGAGCAAGTGGATCAAGTATATTCTTTGATGGTTTTTATAAAGTTTATCAAGATAACATAGAAGCCGAAAATGAAGGCCTGCTACCTGCCATGAAGGAAGAGGAAGCGTGCAAGTTGATTTCTGTTGATCCGAAACAGCATTTTACTCAACCGCCACCTCGTTATAGTGAAGCGAGTATAGTAAAAAAAATGGAAGAAGTCGGTATAGGTCGCCCATCAACTTATGCAACAATTATTTCGGTATTACAAGATCGTGAATATGTTTCATTGGATAACAAAAGATTTATTCCAAGCAGCCGCGGTAAGATCGTGACTATATTTTTGGAAACTTTTTTTCAGCGTTGTGTAGAGTATGACTTTACAGCACAAATGGAAGAAAGGCTTGATTCAATCTCAAATGGACATGCAGATTGGAAAAAAGAACTAGGCTATTTTTGGGTGCCATTTTTTAATCATGTAAATTCTGTTAAGCAAATGACACATGATGAGATTTTTAGTGGTATTCATGATTTGGTAGTCAATTGGTTTTGCTCAGAGGAAGGAAAGGAAGAAATAGGTAAAAAATGTCCTAATTGCTCTGGTGGTATATTGAAATTAAATTTTGGAAAAGCCGGTGTGTTTCTTGGATGTTCTAACTATCCTGCATGCAATCATACAAAAGAAATTACGGGCAGTAATGACAATTCAGAATATCCAAAAAGTTTGGGTATAGATGATGTGACAGGCCAAGAGGTAATGATCAAAAAAGGTCCTTTTGGACTTTATCTGGAGTTTAATAGTGAGTCAGAAAAGAAAAAAAAGATTTCTGTACCAAAAGATATAAATGTTAATGATATTGATCTAAATACCGCCACTCGATTACTTTCCCTGCCGAAAATAATCGGAGAGCACCCTGAAACTGGAAAAGAAGTAAAAATAGGTCTTGGACGATTTGGGTACTATATTCTCTATGATGGTCGATACTTTTCTCTTAAAAAAAGCTCTAAGGAGGTATTAGACACACAATTAAACGAAGCTATACAAATTATTGAGAGCAGCCCACGCAAAGAGCTAAAATCTCTTGGTTTTAATGAAAAGGGAAAAGAAGTTTTTATCTGCAACGGTAGGTACGGATTCTATATAAAATGCGGTAAAACAAACGTTGCTTTGGGCAAGAATGCAGATATTGAAAGTATAGATCTGAAGAAGGCTTTAGAGTTAATTAAGAATAAAAAGTAGACTTCTTGCATAACCATTCTTTATATGTTCTTTATTGTTGTTCCAGCGCTACACGCTGGAACTGAGAAAAAAAGAGACTGAATGACAGGAAAGAAGTTACTGCGGCCGCTACTAAGTCAGCAGCTGCAGTAGTGTAACGCAGACATGCTACCAGGAAAATAGTCTCTATCAGAGTTAAGCTTTGCTGGCAAAATGAAAAGTAAGACCAGCTTCTATACCGTGTGTGTGAAAAAAGCCATTCTGTATGGTAGTAGTCATTTTATTATCACCTGTTTGTTGAGCCATTTTGTTTGTTTTAGCATCCAACTTTAAAGTTTCCGGTTTGTATTCACTGCTACCAATAACACCAAAACCTCTATATCCGATGTGCATATTTACATCTTCATTTATATGATAATCAAAGCCAGCCTTTAATTGACCTGCAGGTCTTATTGACGATTTTTCAAACATTGTCATTCTTGTTGCACCAACTCCAATACCAACATAAGGAGAAAAAGAGAAACTCTCACTTTTCCAATGATGATAAACATTTGCCATTACAGATATGTTCTCAATTTTGTCGGGAGTGTTAAATAAACTGTGTCAAACCGAAAAAAAAGTAATAAATTGATATAAAAAAATGGAGGTTTGACAATGAGTCAGAAAGTAGTAAACAGAACTACCGGTTTGGTAGATTATAAAGAATTAGAAACAAATATCCTGTCGTCTATACGAGAAGGAAGACCGTTGACAGGAAGAGATGGAGCATTAACACCGTTTATAAAAAAGTTGCTGGAGGTAAGCCTGGAAGGTGAAATAGAAAACCACTTGTCGGCCGAAAGCGAAGAGAATAATCGAAGAAATGGGAGGAATGCAAAGACTTTACGTACAAGCGCAGGGTCATTTGAGCTTTTGACGCCAAGAGATAGGGAAGGAAGTTTCGAACCACAAATAGTCAAAAAAAGGCAAACAAACTTACATCCAGAGCTTGAAACGAAGATTTTGAGCACATTTGCCAGTGGTATGGGCTATAGAGATATAGTGTCACATGTTGAGGAAATTTATGATCACAAAATATCGGCGGCAGAGATATCAAGTATTACTGACAAATTGCTACCAGTAATCAACGAATGGCGTAGTCGCCCGCTGCAGTCTGTATATCCGATAGTTTTCATGGATGGCATGTTTTTTAAAGTCAAAGAGGACGGGCATTGCGTAAGTAAATGCATGTATAACATATTAGGCATAGATCAAAATGGCAAAAAAGAAGTATTAGGTTTTTATTTGGCTGAAAGTGAAGGAGCTAACTTCTGGTTGGGAGTGCTAAATGACCTCAAAGAAAGAGGAGTAGAAGATATCCTTATTGCCTGCGTTGATGGGCTGAAAAGCTTTCCTGCAGCTATAAACAGTGTCTTTCCTAATGCGGAAGTGCAGATGTGTATAGTGCATCAGATACGCAACTCACTGAAGTATGTGGCCAGTAAAGATGCGAAGAGTTTTTTGAGCGATTTAAAGAAGGTATATCAAGCTTCAAGCAAGGAAATTGCCGAGAATTATCTGTTGGAATTGGATGAAAAATGGGGCACAAAGTACCCTATGGTTATAAAATCTTGGCAGAATAATTGGGAAAACTTGTCTGGTTATTTTAAGTATTCTGGTCCAGTTAGGAGGATAATCTACACCACCAATCCCATAGAGGGGCTACATAGGCAAATTAGGAAATTCACTAAGACCAAAGGCTCATTTACCAGCATAAATGCCTTGTATAAGCAGGTATATTGTGCTATAAAGAAGGTAGAGGAAAAGTCGACGATGCCTGTACATGATTGGGCATTAACTATCTCTCAACTTGATGTTTTCTTTCCTGGCAGATTGAAAATTGAGTTGAACTAAAAATGCGGTTTGACACAGTTTATTTAACACTCCCATTTTGTCATGGTGAATAATTGATCCATATTGATTGCCGCCTTCTGTGTACGATATTGTCATCTGGCCGCTTGTTAAACGAATATTATCCACTTTCACTGAAGAATACATTCCTTCTAATTCAGCTCTATAGCTATTATTACCTAATTCCCCTGTATAACCAAGTGCTACATTTGCAGCAAAAGGTGGATTATAATCTCCTTCATACTTGTTTAGTAGCTGACCTTCTGTACTCTGAGCACCCCTGTCATTTACAGATACCTTATTGGCATCTGTAGCATCTTTACTTCCAATTTTTGCTTTCAACTTACCAAAGTTCAAATATTGACCGTAATATCCACCACCAAAGTAAAATCCTTCTGTTTCACTTGCAAAAGATTGTTGTGACAACAATAAAGCAAGTGCTGTAACTGCTAATGTTTTTTTACTCATCATGATTATTCCTCTAGTTAAAATAGCTAATCTAGTACTAATTAATTAAAAATGATTTAATATGAAAAAACTAATTATTTTCTAAGCTAAAAAATAGGTAAAATTAACCTCTATCCTCGATTTTATTGCCGTCTAGTTTGTCCTCATCTTCAAATTCATCATCATCGTCAAATTCATCCTTACTGTCTTCATCATCAAACCCATCATCGTCTTCCTCATCATCAAACCCATCACCACCTTCAAACTTATCATCAATATCCTCGTCTTCAAATCCATCTTCAATCTCTGGCTCATCGTATATTGCATCTTCAGTTCTAGCTTCAACAGGATAATCAGCAGCTTCAATAGCATTACTCTCTTCTTCATTACTAATCTTATCTTTGTTAGCAGCAGAAAAGACCTTGTTTGGATCATATGGCTCTTGTGTAGGCACACGTGTTGGTTTAATCAGCCTTCTTGTGAATGTGCTATCACTATAGTACAAAATTTTCTTTGACTTAATTGGATAAGTCGATTCTATCAAAATTATCTGATCATCACGTGGCAGCATAATAATTTCTTGAGGTAAGAGCAATGCTCTCTGTGTTTCAGAGATATGCAATGATCTTGATGCAGGATTCAAGTCTAAAAATTTAGGTTTGTTTAATGATTCTTGTTGTACAGTTTTGTTTCCTATAAGCTGAGATATCAAATTAGCCGTTTCAATATTATTGGCTGCAAAAGTTATTCTATAGGTTGAGTTTGATAAAAAGGAGTTCATTCCTGCTTCTTCATATATTCCTTTAAGCTGTTCAGTATCTTGAACAATTAAAAATAACCTTACTCGATAGCCACGAAAGTATGCGATGCCCGTTTGAAATTGCTCCATTTTTCCAAGTGTTGGAAACTCATCCATTAAAAATAATACGCCGTAAGGCTCGTCATCCGATGGCAATTTTCTACATAAAAACTCAGTTGCCTGTTGGTAAAAAACCTGCATTAAAGGCCTGAGCCTAGTTAAGTTATCAGGAGTTAAACCAACATAAACTGTAGTTTTCTTCTTTTTAAAATCCAAAATATTAAAATCACTTGATGCAGTTGCAGTATCGATCAATGGGTTTGCCCACAATTCAAGCGACGAGTTCATAGTTGACACAACACCTGATCTTTCTTTGTCAGCCTTTTGCAAAAAAGCTGCAATGTTCATATACGCTACCGGATGTATTATTTTACCCATTGTGTCCAAAACTACAGCAAGATTGTAAACTACGTCATCGCTACGCATCGTACGCACAACCTCACCAAAAGATTTAACTTTCTCTGGTGCAGCAAGTAAATATAGTACCACCCCAACAAATAAGCTTCTTGCTTCGTTTTGCCAAAAATCTTGTTCAGGCATGATTAGGTTAGCTATTTTTTGCACATCGTCAACCATCTGTCCAGGTTTTTCACTAATCCATTCCAGTGGATTATAACAATGGCTTACCCCATCTGGCTGCGCTGGGTTCCATACATATACTTTTTGTCCTTGTCGCTCTCGCCAACCACTTGTTATTTCATAGTTTTCTAATTTTATATCATGCACAATTACCGAATCATTCCAAAATAACAAATTAGGAATTACAAAACCAACACCTTTACCAGAGCCTGTAGGTGCAAAGAGCAATGCATGCTGAAACCCATCAGCAATAAAATATCCTCTCTTATCTTTACCAAGCAATAGACCTTTTTTGCTTCTTAATCCCGCTTTTCGTATGTCTTTCTCTGATGCCCACTGTGAATCTCCATGAAGTGATTCTTTCTTTTTAAATGGCCGCCACTCAATTAGTCTTTCTCTCACATTCCACAAAATAATCATCAAAACAATTTTAGGCAGTACAGAAGATACAACTAATTTAATTTTGAGCTCAAAGCTATATAGCTCTGGATGATGCCAACAATATTGTATATGATCAAAAATTGTCGGCCAGAGAGCTTGAGGAAAAGGTGTCAAGCTAGGATTAATTGCTCTAAAATCTACACCATCTGGACCGTCAACAAACAGGTAGAATAATATACCAGACAAATAGAAGCAAAATTCAAGTATGCTAAAAGATACTACACCTCCTATGAGAATATTGCGTAGGTGATTTCCATTACTCATAAACTACTTTTTCTTAACTTACGTATAAATTTAAGTATTTTCATTTGAAGATCTAGTAAATAATATTTCAGAAATGCTTCTTTTTCCACCACTGGTCCTTTTGAGTTGAATAACAATGTCAATTACATTTCTAATGTATGGTATGATCTGATCTGGGGGAATTCCAAGATTTGCTTGCATAACCATAAGTTTTATTTGCTCAAGAGCCATTGCCGGACTATCCGCATGAAGAGTTGATATTGACCCTGGGTGGCCAGTGTTTATTGCTCTAAGAAAACTAAAAGCTTCTGCTCCACGCAGCTCACCAACTATTATTCTATCTGGTCTTAAACGTAAACATGCCTCTATCAAATCTTGAGTGGTCACTTTTGCCCTACCCTGACCTCCTTTAGAAGCAATAAGATGTACTCTATTCGGATGATCATTCAAAACTATCTCTCTTGCATCTTCAACAGTAATAATTCTTTCTTCAGATGGAATAGCACGCAAAGTAGCATTAGTAAAAGTGGTTTTACCAGTGGAAGTTCCACCACTAATTATGATATTTTTCTTACTTATTACAGCATATTCTAAAAACTCTTTTATTTTTTTTTGTTTCAGTAGCAAATCTAGGTGACGATCTACTGGATTATCGGTCACTCCTATAACAGTTTCAGAAAAAGCCCCCATTTTTTCATAATCATCCAATGCCAATTGCATAGAAGAAGGTTTACGAATTGAAATGACTACTTTATCAGGCTCACATGCTGGAGGAAACACTATCTGTATACGATAACCATTTGGTAATGTAGCTGAAAGCAGCGGTGTCTCTTCGCTCAGTTTTTGTTCTGTAGCTTGAGCAATCAACCTGCTAAGAGATTTTAAATGATTAAGATCAAATATTTCTAACTTTTCGCATCTTATTTCACCGCGATTTTCAATCCATACTTCCTTCGGTTTATTTATTGATATTTCATTTACACCTTCCTCTTGAAATATCCCTTGTAATGGCTCCAAGTATGTATCAAGTGCAGCATAGTTCATTTCAGTTATTTAATATTGACTGTGGAGGAAATACTATATCTTGGTTAACAAATACTTTCAATGCAGTTCCTTGATTAACATAAATAGTTGGTTTTTTATCTACACTCCTATCAACTATATCTCGCATGTCTTTGGAAAAATCATTGATTGACTTCCCGATTGCTTCATCATAAACAGATTTGCTTCTTTTCTGAGTTTGCCTCAACAGTTGACGTACATCGTCTAAAGTTATACCGATATTGTCACTAGTAATTGTATCAACTCCACTAGCTCCAGAACTTTTTATCACACTTACTATTTCTTCCTTTATTATTCTCAGCAAATCCTGATCACTTTTAGCATTTCGAATTTTTTCAATAGCCCTAATACCCAATTTCCATTTTTCGTCTCCTACCTTCCCAACTTCAGTTTTTATAGAATTCTCCAATCTCTCAACAATAGCCCCTTTGAGAGAAGAAATATCTATTTCAGTTGCAGTAATAGACTTCACTGCATCCATGGCAGTTAGCGCATCGATAAGATTAGAGGCTTTTTGTCCTACAACAGCTGAACCAATCGAAACACCAGCAAGTGCCACTGAAGAGAATAATGCACTTGCTATTTTATTATCAACTATTCCAGCTATCCCTGCCCTTCCAAGCTCATCGGTACCAGATGATGCAATAGCAACATCTATACCATGAGGAAGAATGATCCTATTCCAATTTATGTTCACGCGGGCTTTTGCAACATTTGAGTCGAATGAATAACCACCTATTAACCTTGAACCTTTTGGTATTAAAATTGTATCACCAGTTTCTGCATAAACGTCTCTACTAACAACAGCACGGAGCATTCCTTTTAAGTCAGAACTTATTGCAGTTTCAAGAATAGCGTCAATAACTTTACCTTGAATAATCATTAAACCAAGCTTTCCAGCTTTGGTAGCTTTGCTCGACTGTGCTGAGGTATTGGATAAAACAGCATCTGTAGCTTTACCTTCCCCACTACTACCTGAAATTGCTAACATTTGTGCACTACGTCTGTCTCTAGGATAACCGCCACCCCCTATTGTAGGAAATGAAGTAGGCAAATTGCTAATAACATTACCAGAAGGAAAATTTTGCTTTGGTAAAACAGGTATATTTGACAAGGGAATTTCTTTTAGTTGCTCTTCTTTTTTTGTCACTTCCTCTTTTTTGATTTGTTTTACTTCTGGTATGACTTGTGGGATAGGAAGAGGAGGTAAGGGTGGCAAGAGATCAGTTGCTATCCTCTCGGAAACTACTACATTATCTGGAACTTGTTCTAACTTTCCTTTCAATTCTTGAATGTTTTGCTTTGTTTCCTCTTTTTTAACAATCTCTGGACCCTCTTTATTAGAAGGACTAAAATAAAGATAGTACACTCCACCAACTAAGAGCGCTACCATAACTATCATCAATGCCTTATAACCTTGATTAGAGCCAACTGTTACTACCTTGCTTTCTATCTCTGATTCATCTTCTACACTATTATGCCTTTCTTTACTCATATTATATGTACCAGAACTAAAGTGACCTATTTATAACTTCAACTTCACTACCTTCATAACGCATTAATAGCTTTTTATGTACTCCTTTTATTACAACATAATCATCAAATAACAGCCTTTTACAGGATTCGCCTTCTATAAAAATCTGAGGAATTTTATTACTATTTCTAAACTTTAAATAGGTTAAATAACCATCATCGAATAACTCAATTGGAACTATATCTATGTTACCACCTTCATCAATATATGTATAGTTGTACCTCGTATTATTTTCTTGTATTATTTTTTCTGGCTTTTCTGTAATGTATTGCATTTGAGTAGGTAAAGAAACCTCATCTAAATCAACATCAAATTCATCTTCTTCTTGAGGATAATAAAAACGTATTACGTAAGATATATCCTTTTCAACGGAATAATCATGATCCACTTTTTTAGCATCAGTATCTGGGTATTTATCGTAATTTGGTCTTGAAATTAGATCAAAAATGTAATTTCTCTTTTTAGTTGTCGTAATAATCATGTTAGTGCGACTACTGACTTCAAATGGCATGACAAGCAGTTTATTATCATAAGGATTAATTTTCCAACTTGATGCATCACCAACAGCAATATTTTTGACTTTTTCCCCTTCTGCAAACTCAATATAAGAATAGTAACCTTGACTAAAAATTACTGTAAACACCTCATTAGGGCTATATACAAAAGTCTTTATTCTACTATCTACAGAAATAGGTTTATTATTAATAGATGCATTTAAGTTGCCACTTATTAGTAAAGCTAAAACTAACAATATCCTACACATATTCATCATCTACTCTATATGAAATAACTTGAAACCCTAACGGGTTAATATATCTTTGCTGATCATTCATTTCAAGCGATGCATATTTATACGACATCACAACTATCTTATTTTTCCTTGAGGAATTTCCATCTTTTCGTGTAAATTCTATAGAAAATCTCACTTGAAGAGCATCATTACCTAATTTTTGAATTGAACGAATTTTCAACTCACCTTTAGCATCTGAATATAAATTAAAAAGGTCATTCATATTCTGCGATTTTATATAGTTGCTAAATTCACTATATACACTAGGCGAAGAAAACAACCTTACTTTTGTATAATAATTATAATTATAATTATATGGGTCAAAAACCTCCCTTGCTTTTATATACTCTGAAATAAAATAATCGTTCAGCGTTTCATTTGCAGAATATTGTTTTACTGTAACAGGATCAACCAATTGCACTATGCCTGACTTTTTGTCAATTTCTATAACGAATGGCTCAATAGTGCTACTTGTGCTAATTTTAAATATAGCTAATATGCTTATAGAAATTGCAACTAGTAATATTAATGTAAATAAAAGTAAAGTATTTCTCTGAGCAACAACTGTGCTATAGCGACTTGAATTCCAATTTATATCCTTATCCAATGACTCATTACTTTTTTCTTGTTTTAAAAATTTCAGCATCTCAATATTCTTAAAAATCTTAACTTATATTAATTAACATAGCAAGCTAACAAAGTAGTTATAACAAAAAAGCTAATAAACCCTTAATCCATGGCCTAACTTGCCAAATTTTGTTTCCATATATGAATGATTATATTCATTGCGTTCCATAATAAGTGGTACACACTTTGTAACTTCTATACCGTTATTTTTCAACTCTGATAACTTTCTACCATTGTTTGTAAGTAATTGTATTTTGTTAATGTTCAATTTCTTAAGTATTTTAGCTGCAACAGCAAAGCTCCTTTCATCATCTTCAAAACCCAATACTCTATTTGCATCAACAGTATCAAGATTATATTTTCTTTGCATACTGTATGCTCTTAACTTATTAGTTAAACCAATGCCTCTCCCATCTTGCATCAAGTATAATATAATGCCATTCCCAAAGTCGGTCATTATTTGAATCGCTTGATGTAACTGGCTTCTGCAATCACATGATAAGCTGTCTAATAAGTCTCCTGTATAGCATGCAGAATGAATTCTCACTAATGGCTCATTATCTTTATCTGGATTGCCAATGATAATTGCATAATGTTCTCTTCCGCCACTTTTGGTTCTATAAGATATGATATCTACTTCTTGAGTCTGCTTTAAAAATAATGATGTTTTGCACACTTCATACACACTATGATTTTGTTGAAAATCATTCACAAGTAACGTATTTAGTGCAATAATGTCATTTTCTTCACACCAATTTCGCATTTCATGTTTATTCTCAAAAGTCATATCAGCCACTAACGCGTATGGCAATAATTCTGAGAACTTAAGCAAGGCAACAGCATACGCATCTATTGTCTTTGAGCATTGCAACTCTTTTATGCTACCTTCCTTTGAACAGTTTATTAAATGGAGCAGTTCATCAAAATTGCTTATCAACAGACGTTTGCTACTATGTTCTTTACTCTGACATATGTATTTTACCTTACTTGCAGTCAAAGTAACATACACATTACCTGATATAAGCTTATATTGACTAAATAAATTTTTTTCTAAAGTTTCAGCAGCAGCAAGCAATAGATAGTTATTTTCATCATCATATATTAAAATTGGAAGACCACGCCTGACTTCACTGATGGCCCTTTCTACTTTATTTCTACTTTGATTTCCTATAAACATTTCACCTACACCAAACAACTTGGTGCGGTCGAGAAGACTTGAACTTCCAAGGCTTTGTGAGCCACAGCGACCTCAACGCTGCGTGTCTACCAATTCCACCACGACCGCACTTTATTCTAGTTTCTATATAATTACTTTAAATTACTTAATCATTTTAGGGTTTTTCATCTAAAGTGTCAATCTGATACTAGGATAATTTAGGAAATGCCTGTATAATTTAGCTATGAATTTTATGGTTACAAACTTTAATCATTTAAGATAATCTTAATACTAATTCTTAATTTAGGTCTTTATACAAATGAAAGTAGCTAATATCTTCATTTTTTTAATTCTATCTCTTACAATTAGCTTTCACTCCACTCATGCACAAATATTGTACACATGGTCTCAAATCATTCCAGAAAATAAATTAAGCATACGTGCGATTATAGACAATAACATGTGTCCCATTGCTTACGTCGATAATAAGGAAGTAGAAATGCTAAGTCGCAGCTCAATTAACAATACCGAAACAGTTTGTGAACTGATAGTAGAAACAAATGCTCAAAACATTAGTATTGACAATATAAAAGTTCCCGTATTAGCGGAAAAGATCAGCAAAATTGCCTTCATTGGCGATACAGGATGTAGAATAAATATGTTATTTCAGCAAGAATGTAATTCTGTAGATAGCTGGCCTTTGAAAAAAAATTTAGATTCAATCGCTTTTCATAAACCAGATTTAATTATCCATGTTGGTGATTATCATTATAGACAAACAAAATGTAGAAACACAAAAAAGTGCGGCGATATTTATGGATATAGCAAAGAAGCTTGGTACGCTGATTGGTTTGAGCCTGCAAAAGATATTTTAACACAATCTCCTTTTCTTTTTGTTCGTGGAAATCATGAGAGTTGTAATAGAGCTTATGAAGGATGGTTCAGATATTTAGATTCATACCCCTTTTCCCCTCAAAAATGTGAAGATCTTATTTCCAGTTGGTTCTTAGATGCTGGGCCGATGAAGTTTTTTATCTTCGACTCTTCATCCGGTGAGGAAATTTTTACAACCCAAAGCACAGTTGATGCTTTTGAGAGGCAGTTTGATAAATTGATACAAGATAAGCCCACGTGGTTTTTGACTCATAAACCACTTTGGAGATCTCCAAAAAAAGAATTTTTGACATTAAAAAGCCATGGTAATCTTACACAAATTGAAGCTTTTGGAGATAAATTTCCAAGCAATGTTACTACCATAGTTTCTGGCCACATTCATATAGCCCAGATTTTATTAATGGATAATGTTCCAGATCAGATTATAGTTGGAAACGGCGGTGCATTATTACACGCTCAAGATCAAGAACCTGTTTATCAAAACGTAGAATTTAACTATCCAAATAGTAGAAATTACTTAGCACACGAAGTTAGAAACTTTTTCGGCTTTGGCTTTGCAATATTAGGTTTAGACGATCACAAATTTACTTTCTATAACCAAGATAATAAGGAAATGTATTCTGCAAACCTAACGAAAGACTTTAAACTTAAAACAAATTAAAATTAGGACTATTTGTTGTTATCGATTACTGACCTTACCGAGAAAAAGTAGAGAAGTAGAAATGTGAGTTGACAAAATAAGAGAAATATAGTATATTAATGGTAGTAAGAGTATTTAAAATTAATTATGCCAGTAGCAGTAAATACACCAGGTAACATACAAAGAATGTCGAAATTTAAAAAGGCAAGAGATATTTTACTAGCCCCTGTGAGATGGCTAGTCATTGGTTTAGCTGTAGTATTACTCATAGCATTTATTGTTTTTGTCATAGCGTTAATTCTAGTTGCTCAAGCATTGGGTAAGCTATATCTTCTTGCAGGAGGCAAATTACCAGAATGGTTAGAGCAAAGAACTGAAGCATTTATGGAGGCAGTGCGTGTCCCACAAACAACGCATGATACTAATGTAAATGATGCAATTAATATTAACGTTCAAAAGCTAAAAGAAAACTATGGCGAGCCTGATGTTGATGATAAGTTTATAGAGGAAATAAAAGGATTTATTGATCAGTTAGAGTGTATAGCAAATGGTACACAAAAAGCTGTGGATAAAGATCAACTCACAGAAGATGAGAAAAAACATGCACTTAAGTGCTTGGAGCGTATAAAAAACAACCCTGATACACATAGTGGAAGCGGATTAACATTGAAGCAAGTTTTAAATTTGGTTTGGAAAGCTTGTAAAGATGAAAATAAAAAAAGTGCTGATGATAATATAGATATTAATACCCGCATATCACAGAGAAAATATCAACTGGTTAAACATTTAGTAGAATCGCAAACAGAATATGGAGTACTTGTTGGCAGTGCATGTTTTACTGGTACCTTTAACAGTATTGTCTCTTCCTTGTACACTTTTGAAGAATTTTTCTTCTTGCAAAGAGCGGATAAGGCTACTGTAAAACAAGAGTTTGAAAATGATCTACAAAAAAAAGGTGAAGAATTATTTAATCGGCTTTCCAATGATAAAGAAAAAAAAGAAGTTGCAGAAGCTTTAAGTAATCCTTCTACAAATTTCTTTATTAGCTTTATAGAATCATTTAAAAATCACTCTGCACGTGCAGTTTTAGGCGATAAAAGATGTGATGAACTAATAAAAGAGCATTTTGGTAATCTTCAATATAAACCAACAATATCTTGCTTTATAAAGTAATCACTTAACTAACGGCAAAGTGATACCATGTTGATTCATATATTTTCCTTTCATATCATCATATGACTTCTCACACTCACTTTCGCCGCTTAAAAACACAAATTGGCATGCTCCTTCATTAGCGTAAATTTTTGCAGGAAGTGGAGTAGTGTTAGAGAATTCAAGTGTGACGTGACCTTCCCATCCAGGTTCTAAAGGTGTGACGTTCACTATGATACCACATCTTGCATAAGTTGATTTGCCAACACAAATTACTAGTACATTCCTTGGTATACGAAAATACTCCACTGTGCTGGCAAGCACAAAACTATTTGGTGGAATTATACATACATCTGTTTCCTTATCTATGAAACTATTCTCAGAAAAATTCTTGGGGTCTACAATAGCTGAATTAACATTAGTAAAAACCTTAAACTTATTATCTACTCTCGCATCATATCCATAAGACGATAATCCGAAAGATACAACACCCTTACTGCTTTTATGATTCACAAAAGGTTCTATCATTCTAGAGTTTTCAGCCTTTTCCCTTATCCATTTATCTGGCATAACTGCCATAATTGTCCTTTAAAGTTTTGTAATACTTATAATAATATGTAATAGAATTTAAATGTAAACCTGAATTAGCGTTACACTCTGGAATGGCAAAGTTTCCAGTATAAACTACCTATACAAAAATAAATTGGCAATATTTCAAGCCTGCCAAGCAGCATCAAAAACGATAGAAATAGCTTTACTCCACCACTAAAAGAGGAATAATTACCTGAAGGACCTATTAGGTTACTAAATCCTGGGCCAGAATTTGTAAGCATTGCAGAAACAGAGCTGATGCTAGTTATAAAGTCCGCATTGCTCAAGCAAGACATCACTATTGATGATATAGCGAACGTTAACATGTAAATTGCAAAAAACGTAAAGACAGATTGGACTTCATCATTTTCCAGTATTTTACCATTGAGTTTTACTCTATCGCTTTCACTTGGATTTAATAAAGAGCTAAAGTAATTCCTTATAGATTTTAGAAAAATGACTAAACGGAAGATTTTGATTCCACCACTAGCAGAACCACCACATCCACCAATAAAGGCTAAAAAGAAAGCTAAGACTGAAATAAAGCTCCAATTCAAGTAGTTGCACATTACATAGCCAGTTGATGTGATAAAGGAGGTAATGGTGAATGTGCTGTACCTAAATGATAAAAATACTCCTAAGTCAAAATTTTTATATAACCAAAAACAAGCAAGCAAAGATGAGATAACAACTATCTTAATAAAGTAAGAGACCTGTTCATCATAACAAACATCTAATCGTCTTATAATTTTTAAATAGCTCAGAAAAGGTAAAGAGCCTAAAATCATAAAGATAATTGTTATGACCTCCAATATAGGGTTATTGTAGTAGCCTATAGAATCGTTATAGTTAGCAAATCCACCAGTTGATACAGCGGACATTCCGTGACATACTGCGTCAAATAATGGCATGCCAGCTAGATAGTAGGAAAATATGCACAATAAAATTAGGCAGTAATATATTTCTGCAATATGTATTACTACGCTTCGCGTATGTGGTAACTTTCTTTTAAGAGCATCTGAGTACTCAGAATAGAGTAAATTATTTAAGCTCAAAACCTTAAATATGGGAAAAATTGCAATTCCTACTGTAATTACTCCAAAACCACCTATACCGTGCAGCATTGCTCTCCACAGTAGTATCCCCGGAGATTGTTGCTCGATGTAACTTAGAACAGTTGCTCCTGTGGTTGTAATCCCAGATACTGCTTCAAACAGTGCATCAATGTAGCTTAAACTATCAAGATAAAATGGAATAGCTGCAAATAGAGATAATGCAATCCAGGTACAACTGGTAATCGCAAAAATTGCCGGCATTCCATGTACCCTATTTAGTTTACCCAGTAAAATAAAAATCGCACTAAATGTGCAGGTAACTATAAATCCAACCAGAAAATTTTTCCATTCGTAACCTAGATAATTATTAGTAATAGCAGGAATAAGCATTGCTACGCCAAACAACAATAGAAAAATTCCCACAATAAACGCAATTGAACGTAAAACTTGCAGACTTTCCATAGACAGTACTGTGAAAGCTATATGTTATTAAAACTTCAACCGCTTTGCTAATTTTTTCTCTTGACTTGATTATAAATACGTATAATTATAGCGCTAAATTTGCCATAAGAGATAGAGGTAAGGTATGTTATTAACTGACAGACAAAAAAACATTCGAGATTCATTAATTAGTGAAGCTATACAAGGCAACTTTGAGAATATAAAAAATAATTACGATAGCGATATACAAGAAGTTTTGAAAAGCGAATTACCTAGTAATATACAAAAAGAGTTTAAAGACGATCTACCTAACCCTTGTACCACTTCACAGTTGATTATATTCAAAAAAAATCAAAAGGAAATTAATCAATGTATACAGAAAATGGAGCAAAAAATTGAGAGTATTTCGTGTGATATAGCTATGCAAGAAGCGAAAGGAAATGATGATTCGCATATGCAAAAAGTGAAAAACTTAAAGAGAACAAGTGATCTTCACCACAAATTACGTCAAGCAATAGATTATTTAGATGTTAAAAAAGTTAAAGCAGTATTAGAAGATTGTGATACAAATCTAGCAATGATTTTAAATAGACCTATACATTCACAGAGCAAAACTACCCTTTTACTTTATCCTCTGCAAGTTGGTCTTAATAAACGATATATAGGTGATGGTAAAAGATTGAAACAAGAAGATCTGAGAAATATAAAAGAAATTACTAAACTTCTTTGGGATAAAGCTTCTCCTGATATTCGCAATTTCTGGTTTAAATTTCATCAAGATCAACAAGAAGAAAGTACAAAAGACACAAAAGCAACCTTTGAAGCTCATTTGAAAAAAGCTCCTCCTGATATTCGTGACTTGTGGCTTAAATATCAAAGAGTGCCTGAAAATCAAGATGCAGCTGTAATAAAACTTCTTAAAGGTGAGCAACAACGACATGCCAAGATAGGTAGTGAGAAGTGGCTTGAAGATTTCATTCAAGAAGTTAAAGATTACAGAGAACAAAAAACCATAGAAGAAAACCTTGAAATAGCTACAGAGAAACCTACAACAAAATCTGTTCTACAAGACGCACAACTTTCTCAAATAAATAGAACTTGTTGTATTTTGTAGTAAATAAGTTCTTAGGAAATCTAAGTATGATAACAATAAAAACAAGAAATTTAAACGTTCTATTTTTAACCTAGTATCCAGAATAAAAGGGAGTGTTAAATAAACTGTGTCAAACCGAAAAAAAAGTAATAAATTGATATAAAAAAATGGAGGTTTGACAATGAGTCAGAAAGTAGTAAACAGAACTACCGGTTTGGTAGATTATAAAGAATTAGAAACAAATATCCTGTCGTCTATACGAGAAGGAAGACCGTTGACAGGAAGAGATGGAGCATTAACACCGTTTATAAAAAAGTTGCTGGAGGTAAGCCTGGAAGGTGAAATAGAAAACCACTTGTCGGCCGAAAGCGAAGAGAATAATCGAAGAAATGGGAGGAATGCAAAGACTTTACGTACAAGCGCAGGGTCATTTGAGCTTTTGACGCCAAGAGATAGGGAAGGAAGTTTCGAACCACAAATAGTCAAAAAAAGGCAAACAAACTTACATCCAGAGCTTGAAACGAAGATTTTGAGCACATTTGCCAGTGGTATGGGCTATAGAGATATAGTGTCACATGTTGAGGAAATTTATGATCACAAAATATCGGCGGCAGAGATATCAAGTATTACTGACAAATTGCTACCAGTAATCAACGAATGGCGTAGTCGCCCGCTGCAGTCTGTATATCCGATAGTTTTCATGGATGGCATGTTTTTTAAAGTCAAAGAGGACGGGCATTGCGTAAGTAAATGCATGTATAACATATTAGGCATAGATCAAAATGGCAAAAAAGAAGTATTAGGTTTTTATTTGGCTGAAAGTGAAGGAGCTAACTTCTGGTTGGGAGTGCTAAATGACCTCAAAGAAAGAGGAGTAGAAGATATCCTTATTGCCTGCGTTGATGGGCTGAAAAGCTTTCCTGCAGCTATAAACAGTGTCTTTCCTAATGCGGAAGTGCAGATGTGTATAGTGCATCAGATACGCAACTCACTGAAGTATGTGGCCAGTAAAGATGCGAAGAGTTTTTTGAGCGATTTAAAGAAGGTATATCAAGCTTCAAGCAAGGAAATTGCCGAGAATTATCTGTTGGAATTGGATGAAAAATGGGGCACAAAGTACCCTATGGTTATAAAATCTTGGCAGAATAATTGGGAAAACTTGTCTGGTTATTTTAAGTATTCTGGTCCAGTTAGGAGGATAATCTACACCACCAATCCCATAGAGGGGCTACATAGGCAAATTAGGAAATTCACTAAGACCAAAGGCTCATTTACCAGCATAAATGCCTTGTATAAGCAGGTATATTGTGCTATAAAGAAGGTAGAGGAAAAGTCGACGATGCCTGTACATGATTGGGCATTAACTATCTCTCAACTTGATGTTTTCTTTCCTGGCAGATTGAAAATTGAGTTGAACTAAAAATGCGGTTTGACACAGTTTATTTAACACTCCCGAATAAAAAAATATCAAAGTCATCATATTATATCACGAACCTTTTCCAAGACTTTTTTTATATTTTCGCTTGAAAGTGGAATTAAGCCAAGCCTAGATAAATATCCACCTTCAGTACTAATAGAGTCTACAACTTCTCTAATGAATTCCCTTAATCCATCAACAGTATCTAAGTGTTCTTTCTTTATATAAAGATATAAAGGCCTTGCTAACATATACTCCCCCGATGATATATTTTTATAAGTTGGCTCAATTCCTGCGATTGTGCTTCCTTGAATCTCATCTTGGTTTTTCGCTAAAAAGCTGAAGCTAAATATTCCTAAAGCATTTTTATTGCTCTTCAATTTTTGTATTATTATGTTTTCATTAATTCCAACTTCTATATATCTTCCATCATCTCTGATATTACTACATGCTTTCTTTCTTTTTTCTTGGTCTTGATAATTCTCTTTGAAAATCCTTGAGTTCATACATGAATATTGATCAAGCATAATAAAATTAATCAAAGTTTCATGTGTACCTGTATTTTGATGTGGGCCATAGATTTTAATTTCTGTTTTTGGTAGAGCTTGATTTACATCAGACCAAAATTTCTTGTTATTCTTTACTAATCTATCATTGTCTTCAGAATATGAAGATAAAGTTTCAAACAGGTCATTTTTTGTAAAATCAAATCTATGGCTTTGATTTGAATTTGCAATAACAATTCCATCATAGCCAATTATTATCTCTATTACTTCATTCACTTTATTTCTTTTACATAATTCTCTCTCTACTTCCTTCATAGGGCGAGATGAAGTAGTGATATCTGGTGTGCCTTCCCCTATTCCTGAACAAAACATTTTGAACCCTGATCCACTTCCTATCGATTCTACAACTGGAGTTTTAAAGGAAAATATACGGCTGAATTCTTCAGATATAAATGAGATAAAAGGAAAAACAGTTGAAGATCCAACAATTCTGATATATCTTCTGGCATCAACATTTGACAGTGGGATGAGTAATACAAATGCAAAAATAAGGAAAAGGCGTTTCAGCATCGTTTTCGCTCAAGAGTGTAAACTTAATTATCGTAATAAAAAATCAAACTGAAAAGCTTTTTTTCTTGATTTCAAAAGGTATAACGATCAAATGTGTGCGTAATGATGAGATCTGAATCACAGCATTCATACAACTGTATCTATATCGAATCCTCTTATGTTTTTCAATACTGAAAAATTCTTTCATATTAACTTAATGATGCAATATATCCTTTTCTTTAATAGATAAGTCATCATCGACTTTTTTTACATTATCATCAGTAATGTTTTGTATTTCCTTTTTGGCAACATGAAAATCATCTTCTGAGATTTCCTTATTTTTCTTCATTTCCTCTATTTCTTCCATAACATCTCTGCGTATATTTCTAATTGCAACTCGTGCATTTTCAGAAAATTGATGCAATAGTTTCACTAATTTTTCACGAGTTTCTTGTGTTAAGTCTGGAAGAACTATACGTATAGTATTTCCTTCAACAACAGGATTTAAATTCAGGTTAGCATTGATTATCGCATTTTTTACTTCACCGATAGCAGTAGCATCCCAAACTTTAACTGATAGAGTTTTGTTATCTATAGCTGAAACTCCTGCAACTTGGTTCAGTTTTTGATGTCCACCATAGATATTTACAACTATACCATCAAGTAATGATGCGTTAGCTCTACCAGTACGTACACCTTTCATATCATCGTGAAAAGACTGAATAGTTTTTAGCATTCTTTCTTTTGTTTTAGCTTTTATTTCGTTTAACATAAATTACCTAATGTTTACAATCTGAAACTATAGTATAAGTGCCTTGACCCTTAATAATATCAACCATTTTTTCTCTTTTTAAAGAAAAAACTACAATTGGGATAGAATTCTCACGAGCAAGTGAAATTGCTGATGCATCCATAACTTTTAAATCACGAGTTAGCAGATCTGTATAAGAAAGCCTATCATACATCACAGCATTCTCATTTTTTTTTGGATCGGCAGAATATACACCACTTACTTGAGTACCTTTTAAAATAACATCACAATTCATTTCAACAGCACGTAAAGCTGCAGCTGTATCCGTAGTAAAAAATGGGTTACCTGTGCCTGCTGCAAAAATGACTACTCTACCTTTCTCTAAATGATGAATAGCCTTCCTTCTTATATAAGGTTCACATATAGTAGTCATAGGTATAGCAGACAACACCCTAGAGACTATAGAGCTTTTTTCTAAAAAATTTTGCAAAATTAAAGCATTAATGACAGTACCAAGCATTCCAATATAATCACTGCTTGCTCTTTCACAGCCACTTAAAGATGCTGATGCACCACGAAAAATATTCCCACCACCAACAACAATACAAACTTGAACTCCAAGATTACAAACTTCAACTATGTCTTTGGATAGTTTATCTATAACTTCCATATCATGGCCAAATAGCTTTGATCCCATCAAAGCCTCCCCAGAGATTTTGAATAACACTCTGGGGTACTTTACTTCTGAAGTTTTGTTACTTATTTGCACCATCCAAAGTAAGTAACTTATAATTAGCTAATTTAACAGCACTTGATTCTATAAAATCAGCAATCTTCATTTTATCATCTTTTATAAACTTCTGCTCTAGTAGAACAACTTCTTCATAGTATTTAGCCATTCGTCCATCTACTATTTTTTTCGCTACCTCTTCAGGTTTATTTAAGCTCTTTACTTGCTCCTCAATTATAGAACGCTCATTGTTTAATTTTTCTTGATCTAAATCATCTATAGATAAAGCTTCAGGTTTCATAGCAACTACATGCATAGCTATTTGCTTTCCAATCTCTTGTTTATCACCAGATGATTGCAATGCTACTAAAGCACCAATCTTACCTAAGCCATGCATATCACCATGTACATAGCCAGCAATAATCCCATCCTTAGTCTCTAGGTAGCAAAGATTGCTTAACTCTAACTTCTCACCAAGAACCGATGTACCACTTATAATAGCTTCCTGTACTGTACCAACATCTTCATATTTGGCATTTTTTAACTCATCAAGACTAGTACAACGTTCTTGACAAGCAATTGATGCTAAATTTGAAACTAATGCTATGAACTTCTCATTTCTAGCAACAAAATCAGTTTCACAATTGACTTTAACCAATACACCATAATTTTTAGCCAAGCACATAGCAATAAGCCCATCTGAAGCTACTCTATCAGACTTTTTGTCAGCTTTAGCAAATCCTATTGTACGTAACCTATCAACGGCTTTCTTAATATCACCATCACACTCTTCTAACGCTTTCTTACAATCGCTTAAGCCAAGCCCTGTTCTATCGCGTAATTCCCTTATACTACTTGAATCCATCTTCATTTACTTACTATTACCTCCCTTTCTGTTTCATCCTTCATACGCTTCTTTTTAGTTTGCACAATACCCCCTTCTTTTTCTTGAATAAGCTCATCATCCTTAACTCTAGACCTTGTCAAACTAGACTCTATTCCAGCTAATATAGAATCAGCAGCTAATTTACAGTAGAGCTCTATTGATTTTCTTGAATCATCATTTCCTGATATAGGATAGGCAATATCATCTGGGTCAGAATTGGTATCAAGTACTCCAACTACAGGAATACCCAGTTTTTTAGCCTCTTTAACCGCTATATGCTCTTTGTTAGTATCAATAATGAATAAAATATCAGGAACTGCTCCCATTTCTCTAATGCCACCCAATTCTTTATCAAGCTTTTTTCTTTTCTTTTCAATATTTCCTAATTCTTTTTTTGTTAAGATACTATCTTCATCATTTAATATTTTCTCATATTGTATCAAAGTTTTTATCGAAGAAGAAACAGTGTTCCAATTAGTAAGCATACCACCAAGCCATCGATCATTTACATAATATTGACCACAACGAACCGCTTCACTTGCAACAATATCTAAAGCTTGAAATTTCGTACCAACAAATAAAATGCGACCATCTTGAGATGCAACATCGTATAAAGCTTTCATTGCCGCCTCTAACAATGGTAATGTTTTTCGTAAGTCTATTATGTGTATACGATTCTGTTGATGTACACCATATATATATGGGGCCATTTTCGCATTCCAGCGACTAACTTTATGGCCAAAATGCACACCAGATTCAGCTAAATCACGTATAGTGACTTTAGGCAAATTTGTCATATTTACTCCTCCAAATAGTTTATCCTCCATGGCATAACCCTAACGGGACTACTTGCATAAGCCATGTGTGAAATTAAGTTATTTACATAGTAATAAAAAAGACAAAAAAGCGCAAACAAAAAATATTGACAAGTAGCAACACGTTGATTAGCTTTAAGATTGCAAACGTTAAAAAGCAATGGGGGGTGTAGCTCAGTTGGTTAGAGCGCATGCCTGTCACGCATGAGGTCGTGAGTTCAAGTCTCATCACTCCCGCCATTACAGCAGAAACACCTTAAAATTCCTTAACTTTCTTATTAATTTGAATTAATTTCTTTCAGAGACTTGACATGATATTGTAATTGCTGCTTAATCTATTTAACTTTATCGTTAATAATTAGGATTAAATATGTTCATTTCTGAGGTTTTTGCGGCAGATGCGACTAACAATGTATCAGCATCTGTTGCTAGCTTTATTCCACTCATTTTAATATTTGTAGTATTTTATTTTCTCATTATTCGTCCCAATCACAAAAAACTAAAAGAACATAGAAGGATGATAGATCAAATAAAACGTGGTGATACGGTTATTACTTCTAGTGGAATAATAGGTGAAGTAAACAAAGTTGACGAAGTAAATGCACAACTAATACTAGAAATAGCACCAAAAATTGAAATAAAAATCCTAAAGTCTGCTATATCTGAAATCTTAAATAAAGAAATTCAAAAGCCAGTAGCTAAATCTATTGAAAAAAGCAAAGTTGAAAAGAATGGCAAGAAAAATAAACTAGAGGAAAGTAAAAAAGACAAAAATGCTTCATAATTTAAGAAGTGTGTGGAATATTAGGTATAGTAAGTAGCGGTGATTCAGTAATACCAACTTTACTAACCGCGTTGCAAAAATTGGAATACAGAGGTTATGACTCTTCAGGTATAGCAATTATAAATAATAGAGGTAAGATAGAAGTAAAAAAATCAGAAGGTAAAGTTGAAAGATTGTGTGAAGTTGTTCATGAGAGCAAGATATCTAGTAGCAAAGTTGGTATAGCACATACTCGTTGGGCTACACATGGAGCTCCAAATCTTAAAAATGCTCATCCCATTTATATAAATAATGTTGTTGTTGCTCATAATGGCATAATTGAAAATTACAATATATTAAAAAAGGATCTGGAGGAAAAGGGAGTATCTTTCCACACCGATACTGATACAGAAGTGATACCAAACATATTAACTTCATATCTTGATGAAGGGTTATCACCAATTGATTCTATATTACAGTGTCTAAACAATTTACAAGGTTCACTTGCTTTGGCTTTATTATTTGCAGAATATCCAGATACTTTATTTGTTGCAAAAAGAAATTTGCCTTTAGCAATAGGATATAACTGTAATAAAGTGTTTGCTGCTTCTGATACTAATACTTTGAATTCATTTGTAGAAAAAATATTGCATTTAGAAGATAATGATATTGCAGTAATAAAATCTAACGAATTCAGTATATATAATAATGGTATACAAGTTAAACGCAGAACAGAAAATAGCAGTCCAAGAAATTTTCTAATTAGTAAAAATGGTTACCCTAGCTTTATGCTAAAAGAAATTTTTGAGCAACCGTATGCATTAAACAAAACAATAAATCAATTTTATAAACAATATAAAGAAATCAACAAAGAATTATTTTCTGAACTAGGTTACATTACTATAGTTGGATGCGGTTCATCCTATTTTGCTGGACTAATAGCAAAGTGTTGGCTGGAAAGTATTGCTCAAATTCGGGTATATCTAGAAATCTCGTCAGAATTTAGGTATAGCAGCGTCAAGCTCGAAGAAGGTAGTATTGGCTTATTCATTTCTCAATCTGGTGAAACTGCAGATACTATGGAAGCACTACGTTATGCGAGATTGCAGAAACAAATGATCATTAGCATAATTAATACATTTAATAGCAGCATAGAAAAAGCCTCAGATATTGTATTGCATACTCTTGCTGGACCTGAGATTGGTGTTGCTTCGACAAAAACCTTTTCTACGCAGCTTGCAATTTTAGCATGCTTTGCTGTAGAGCTTGGAAAAATAAAAGGTATACTGGGTAGAGAGAGGATAAAGGAACTAAGCGGTGCTATTAATTCCATTCCCGAACATGTAGAGCATGTTTTGAATGTGATGGAAATACAACATATATCAGGCAGTATATTAGAGCACAATAATATAATTATAATTGGGAGAGGAAGCTCATATGGAGTTGCAATGGAAGGTGCATTGAAGATAAAAGAGCTTTCATATATCAACACAATTGGTATTGCAGCGGGAGAAATGAAGCACGGTTCTATCGCCTTGATAGACTCTACTGTACTTGTTATCGCAATTATTCCTTACGATAATTTATTCTTTAAAACGCTATCCAATATACAAGAGATTATTGCAAGAAAAGGTAAAGTAATTGCCTTTAGTGATAAGCAAGGAGCACCGCTCTTAAAGGGAATTTGCATAGATGTGGTGCAACTTCCAGAAGTTGACAATTTTGTTTCTCCAATTATCTACAGTGTTGCTATGCAATTTCTTGCTTATTCTATTGCAGAAAAAAAAGGGTTAGATGTAGATTGTCCGAGAAATTTAGCTAAATCTGTCACAGTTGAGTAACTTATTTAAAGTGAGTTGCTAATTAACAGCTCTAATTGTCAGTTATAAATTACTGAATTTTACTAATAAATTCATTGCTATCATTAGCCCTCTGCGAAAGAATATGTAACTAATGTAAGGATGAGAGAGGCTAAAATCCACGCCTCAAATTAACAAGATTTGCCATTATGGTTACCAGACACAACTTAACCTAGCAAGCAAGAATTAACTAACAGAAAAATTGAAAACTAATATCAGTCTCTTATGTAATGCTACTAATATTTTTCTAATATGTTTTCTATTCAGGAAAGTCTACATCGCCATAACAATATTTACTAGAATGAGGTCTTGTCTCATTGTAAAAACACAACCAATGATCAACGTCTATCTGAAGATCTTCTAATGAATTGTAGATTGTTTTACAAAAAAAGAGGAGTAAATGAGAGTTCAGTAACTTGATTATAGAGTTGTACTGCCTTTCCATATTTGAAGCAAGTTGTTATTCTATCTCAAACCGTAGCACAAAGTAAATATGGCAATTTACACTAAAATTTTCTGTTTATGATTTATATTATGTAAAGATACTATTTGACCTTGAGCTTTAAAGATATTATGTAATAGCATTATTTAATATGCGAGGTTTATTATGGCTAAAGTAAGTGCTGGTGAAAACTCAAAAAAGCTTAAAGATGGTAAAAATCAGCCCATATCACCAAAAAAGTTCAAAGGCAGTCAGTCTATGTCACCAAAACGGAGTCAGAATTCTGGTGAAAAGCTATGGAATGCATTAGAATCATTAGAAGAAGCAAAATCAGAGTTGAAAAAAAGAAAATTTGAAATAGAACTAAAAAAAGACACTGAAATATCAGACGAAGGAATAGAAAAAGTAGTGGAATTGGAAAGGAAAACAGAAAAAGAGATAGAAGAAATAGCAATGCCAATATCAACGTTACTACTTAAGGAAACAATAATAAAATTACAAGGAACAAAAATAATAAATTTTTTAAAAAAATTAGAAAAACAAGTAAAAGAAATGCAAGAATTATGTAAGAAACTAGAATTAAATGCTAAAATAGAAGAAGAAGATCTAAATAAGCTCGAGGATATAAAGAAAGAATCAGAAAAGTGTTGCAGAGAGTTAGTGAGCTATATGCCTAATTCAAATAATCCTAGAATGTTGTACACTGCTGTTATTGGTGTTGGTCTTGCTGTTGGGCTGGTAGCAAGTACTATACTTGAACATACAACTAGACTAAGTATATTAGCAATAATTGGCATAGCTACAGCATCTGCACTCGTAGCTGGTGGTGCTACATATGAAGCACTAAGACCTAATACTAAAATAGATGAATCAAAAGAAGTCCAAATAAAGAGTTCTCATCACTCACTTTCCTAATCACACTTTAATTCAAACTTTATCAGTTTTATTCAAGTTGCTTCTAAAAGGAGAATATCAATGGTGTTCTCCTTACTGATTTGGTTAAAATGCAGAAAACGCCTATGTCAAAATTTACACAGATGTTAAGTGCTGCCACTAATTCCCAGTTAGTACAATTTGTGTATCTTATTGACATATTTAATTTATTCTGTTACAATTTTTAGTAATTAGGTTGGGGTAAAACAATGAAGAGTTTTAAATGGCTACTTAATCAAGTCAGACTTTCATGGATTAGCTTAATATCAAAAGTAAAGAGCTTTTTTCAAACTAACGATACACATCATCAAACAACTGCTAGCAATGGAAATGATCATACAAGAAAAATAAGTGTAGAAAATACAATAGAGGAGAAAGTTAATGAAGAGGATGTATGGTATGATTCTCTGAAAGAACAAGAGCCAGGTGAAAAAGAAAGAGATCTGGATGAAGAAGAATTTTTTGATGCTATTGAAAATTTGGATGAAGAGGAAGTGAGTGCTAACATAGAAGGAAAAGAGTATGAAAAAAATAAGTACTATAGTCTACAAGATGGTCTACAAGAAAAAAATGAATTTGATCACACAACGCACACTCTTACACTTGCTTTTGAAATTGAAAAGCCATTTCCAGACTCTGACCTTAGTAAATTTAAGTTATGCGAACTTAAGCAAAATGGTGATAAATATACGTTTATCTTAGAAAATGATCAGAAAAGTCGAATAGAATTACACTCTGAATATCTCAATATTTATTTTCCTAAGTATTTTGAGAAACACAGTAAAAAAGGAGCATACACTGAACTTTTTTCTCAAGAAGAAAATGGAATTAGCAATGATATTATCATCCCATTAGAAGTTCCAAAAGAGGTAGGGATACTTACTGAAAAATTCGGTCGGATGAACTTCATAAAAGCAAATATACAATCTCAAATACCAGATTTTCCGGGAGATATAAATCTAAAAGATTGTAAAGATCATGTAAACTTCTATCTTAATTCAAATAATACTATATCTCTTTTTCTAACGTCAGCACCGATAAAATTTGCAGCTAAATTATCAGGTACTCCAACAGAAACAAACTGGCCAATAAAGGATATTCTAGTCAGAGGTAGTTTTATTAATCAGCATATTCCTAGAGTTGAAGAAGCTTATATTGATAAGCATTCTATAGTTGAAGAAGCTTTTGAAGTAGTTAACGTAGAATGTGCATCAGAGCTGAAGATTTCTCAACCTAGCATATAGCCTTATATTCTTTCATCAGCATGATATAATTTTGTGCAGATTGTGTAATATGTTTTATTTCCTCATCTGACATTTTTTTGAAGAATTGTGCTGGCCTGCCAGCCCATACTTCACCACTTTTTATCACTTTTCCATGTGTCACCAGTGAGCCAGCAGCTACCATAGCTCCAGACTCCACAATCGCATGATCCATTATGATAGAGCCCATACCAATAAATGCTTTATCATGCACCGTGCATGCGTGTAATACGCAAAAATGTCCTACCGTCACCATACTACCAATAATCGTATCACCACCTGGGTTTCTATCTACATGAATTACAGTGCCATCTTGAATATTCGTTCCATCGCCTATTTTGATTGATCCAACATCTCCTCTGATCACACAATTAAACCAGATACTCGCATTCCTTCCTATTTCAACGTTACCTATGATACGCACACCATCTGCGATAAAAGAACTTTCATCCATTTTTGGTTCATAATCTTTGTATTTTAAAATTTGATAGCTCATAATTTAAATAAGGTTTAATACATACTTGGGTTCCAGTAGTCAAGTTACTCGGGTAAAGATATTCTTGACTTATGATCCTTATGCTCCTAAAATCTTTATTTTTAGCTCTATTCATAATGTCAGTAACAGTACTTAGTGTACTTCAAATAATATTAGTTGTTGTATTGGTAATTTTAGTGCTCCTGCAGCCACCTGGAAGTAGTTCATTAAGTGGCTTTAGTAATTCACAACAGGGAATGAATTCAATAATTCCGGTAAAGTCTTCTGAAAATCCACTCAGTAGAATAACTTCTATAGTTGCTGGGCTGTTCATTATAAATACACTGTTACTATCAGGATTATGTTCAAAAGATGTACATAAAAAATCAATTGCAGAGAAGATTATATCAGAAAAGAAGCAAGAAGGCCAATCAACTTCTGTTCCATTTGAAAATTAATGAAAGAAACCAAGTTTATCTTTGTTACAGGTGGAGTTGTTTCATCACTTGGTAAGGGTTTAGTTGCTTCAAGTGTGGGAGCACTTCTTCAAGCTCATGGATTCAATGTTCGCATCAGAAAGCTTGACCCATATCTCAACATTGATCCTGGAACAATGAGCCCAGCTCAGCACGGGGAAGTATTTGTTACTGAGGATGGTGCTGAAACTGATTTAGACCTTGGACATTACGAGCGTTTTACTAAAATTAAAGCAACCAAGGACGACAATATAACAACTGGTAAAGTATATAATAAATTATTAAAGAAGGAAAGGTGTGGTGATTATCTAGGCAAAACTGTGCAAATCATTCCTCATGTGACAGATTTAATCAAATCTTTCATTTTTAATGGTACAGAAGATTTAGATTTTGTAATATGCGAAATAGGCGGAACCGTAGGTGATATTGAAAGCCAACCGTTTTTGGAAGCTATACGCCAAGTTAATTATAAACTAGGAAAGCAAAAAGTTATCCTTATTCACTTAACTTTAATACCATATCTCACTGCAGCACAAGAATTAAAGACAAAACCGACACAGCATTCAGTTCGAGAGTTAAACTCTGCGGGGTTACAACCAGATATTATATTATGTCGCAGTGAAAAAGAAATTTCCGATAATCAAAAAGAAAAGATAGCCAATCTTTGCAATGTTTCTTTATCTAACGTAATACCTGCTCCTGATGTAAACCATATATACGAGTTACCGTCCTTGTATAATCAATGTGGGCTCGGGGCACAAATTTTGGATCACTTTCACTTAAGTAAGCCAAAACCAAGCTTACCTGAATGGGACCAAATAGTACACTCTATGAAACATCCAACACAAGAAGTTATCGTTTCCATAGTAGGAAAATATACTGAATTTCCTGACGCATATAAATCACTGATTGAAGCATTAAACCATGGTGCAATTAGTAATAAAGCTAGAGTGAAGATAAATTGGGTCAACTCAAGAGAAGAGAATGGAAAATCTATAGATGCAAAGTTTATCAGAGAAAAATTACAAAGCTCTAATTCAGTCCTTGTTCCAGGAGGATTTGGTGATAATGGAATAGAAGGTAAAATATTAGCAATAAACTATGCCCGTGTAAATAACATTCCTTTTTTAGGAATATGTCTTGGTATGCAGCTTGCAGTGATTGAATTTGCTCGTAACGTTATTAAGCTTGAAGATGTACACTCTGAAGAATTTTATACTTGCAAACACCCAATCATCAAGCTCGCTGATGGTAAGAACGTTGATCTTGGTGGAACCATGAGACTTGGAACATACAAGTGTAATGTAAATCCAAATTCAAAAATGGCAAATGTGTATAGTAGTGTCACTATTTCAGAAAGACACAGACACAGATATATAGTTAATTTAGATTATAAAAATAACTTAGAAGAGAATGGAATGATATGCAGTGGTATATCAGAAGATAAAACATGCATAGAGGCAGTGGAGCTAAAAAATCACTCATGGTTTATTGGTGTGCAATTTCATCCAGAATTTCAATCAAGACCATTTTCTCCTCATCCTCTCTTTACATCATTTATTAAGGCAACTATTGACAATAGAGTTTAATAGAACTTAATAAACTCTATTCTAATAGAGAGGTAAAAATGTTACTAAGAAATAGTAAAGATAGCATTACATATGGATCTGCGACCTTCGAGGAATTGAATAGGCATGTAGAACAAATAATATATAAATTAGAGGAGGATCAAATTATAGAGGATATAATGGAAGAAGTAGTTGTAGCTATAAACGAACTAAAATCGGTAGAAGAAATAAAAAAATATTTAAAGCGAGAAATAGATAGCCTTGTAAAAAGGACAATAGTCCTTAGTGAATTCTATAACCTAGAAAAAATAGAAAAGCCAAGAAAAGAAAATTATATTTACCCAAGCACCTAATGTTTAAGTACCAATACATGGCACTTGCCATAGAGCAAGCAAAACTTGCTCAGAAAGATGGCGAAGTGCCAATAGGTGCTGTAATAGTTAATGGAAACAATATCATCTCCTCTGCACACAATATATCTAATGATCCAACTGCACATGCAGAAATGTTAACAATTAGACAAGCATTTTCAACTTCCACGCTTTATGAAGCTGAAATGTACGTAACGTTAGAGCCGTGCCCGATGTGCGCTCAAGCTATCTCTTTTGCAAAAATTAAACGTCTGTACTTCGGGGCTTACAATCCCAAAGGTGGAGGAGTTGAAAACGGCACTAGAATATTTCAATTCTGTAACCACATACCTGAAGTTTATGGTGGAATATTAGAAACAAAATGTTCTCTTTTGTTAAAAGATTTCTTTGAGAAATTGAGAACTTAGTTTAAGATGTGTGAGATTGTTTCAATATTTTTGGGAGTGTTAAATAAACTGTGTCAAACCGCATTTTTAGTTCAACTCAATTTTCAATCTGCCAGGAAAGAAAACATCAAGTTGAGAGATAGTTAATGCCCAATCATGTACAGGCATCGTCGACTTTTCCTCTACCTTCTTTATAGCACAATATACCTGCTTATACAAGGCATTTATGCTGGTAAATGAGCCTTTGGTCTTAGTGAATTTCCTAATTTGCCTATGTAGCCCCTCTATGGGATTGGTGGTGTAGATTATCCTCCTAACTGGACCAGAATACTTAAAATAACCAGACAAGTTTTCCCAATTATTCTGCCAAGATTTTATAACCATAGGGTACTTTGTGCCCCATTTTTCATCCAATTCCAACAGATAATTCTCGGCAATTTCCTTGCTTGAAGCTTGATATACCTTCTTTAAATCGCTCAAAAAACTCTTCGCATCTTTACTGGCCACATACTTCAGTGAGTTGCGTATCTGATGCACTATACACATCTGCACTTCCGCATTAGGAAAGACACTGTTTATAGCTGCAGGAAAGCTTTTCAGCCCATCAACGCAGGCAATAAGGATATCTTCTACTCCTCTTTCTTTGAGGTCATTTAGCACTCCCAACCAGAAGTTAGCTCCTTCACTTTCAGCCAAATAAAAACCTAATACTTCTTTTTTGCCATTTTGATCTATGCCTAATATGTTATACATGCATTTACTTACGCAATGCCCGTCCTCTTTGACTTTAAAAAACATGCCATCCATGAAAACTATCGGATATACAGACTGCAGCGGGCGACTACGCCATTCGTTGATTACTGGTAGCAATTTGTCAGTAATACTTGATATCTCTGCCGCCGATATTTTGTGATCATAAATTTCCTCAACATGTGACACTATATCTCTATAGCCCATACCACTGGCAAATGTGCTCAAAATCTTCGTTTCAAGCTCTGGATGTAAGTTTGTTTGCCTTTTTTTGACTATTTGTGGTTCGAAACTTCCTTCCCTATCTCTTGGCGTCAAAAGCTCAAATGACCCTGCGCTTGTACGTAAAGTCTTTGCATTCCTCCCATTTCTTCGATTATTCTCTTCGCTTTCGGCCGACAAGTGGTTTTCTATTTCACCTTCCAGGCTTACCTCCAGCAACTTTTTTATAAACGGTGTTAATGCTCCATCTCTTCCTGTCAACGGTCTTCCTTCTCGTATAGACGACAGGATATTTGTTTCTAATTCTTTATAATCTACCAAACCGGTAGTTCTGTTTACTACTTTCTGACTCATTGTCAAACCTCCATTTTTTTATATCAATTTATTACTTTTTTTTCGGTTTGACACAGTTTATTTAACACTCCCATATTTTTTGAGTAAAATCTGTATTATAACTCTTTCGTATATTTGACCAATCTGCTCATGCAACGTACATAAGGGATGTTATTACGATAACTCCGTTGCAGAAAAGTTTACTCAAAAGGGAGCTTCTTATTGATACTTCTCAACGTTCTGTTCAGCAAACTAGAACTTCCATATTTGAATACGTAGAAATTAGATTTCTTGCACTACTGGAATTTAAAGAGTTTCAGCGCGTAACGCTGGAATCTAGATTTTCTTGCTAAATCTCAGACTGGCTGGTTATGCAAACAATCTATTTTTTATCATAAATAACTTAAATATTATATTATAAACTCTGCTAAATTTATTCTCACAACAAAAACTTCTTCTCTACTTTTTTTTGAGTAAGGTCACCAACTCTATTTTTCTACAAAAGTGTTCTCTGAACTAAAAAATCCAGAGAACATTCTCTCTTATATCAACTCATTATCAATGGGAAAAGAACTAACCTCATTATCATAAGAGTAAGGAGTTGTTCTTTGCACATTATCAAAGACAGCTTTTAATAGTACTTCCTTATCACTATCCCATGCAACTTTCTCCATAATTGCATTATAATCTTTACACTTTTGATCATTTCCACAGTCCCTGATTTTACCATTAAGCTTTAGATAAGGCTTTAATGAATTATATTGTACTTGAGTATTATTGCCCTCTTTATCTATCATTTGTCCTGAGGTATTAACAAGTATCAATGGTGCAACTTGTTTTGCTTTCACAATACTTGCTGCACTGGGGTCTTTGATGAGATCAGGACATGATTCTCTAGAAAAAAAATTCTTGTTTAATTCTTTATTAGCATAATCATTGCCAGATTGGCAGAAACTCTTAACCTTCTCGTCCTGACAAGCTAACTCTTGTGGACTATCAATACATTTAAGACATTTCGTATTACCAAAGTTGGCTGCTGAACTAATAGTATCAGTAAAGGCAAATTTAAAATTTACTGCACTATAAATACCCTCTGATCCCTTTTCTATATATGGCAAAATTTTAGAATTACTATATATCTCAGGATAGAGTTCTTTTAATAAATCAGATGTATTAAAACCTTGATAACCTATCTTATTATTCGATTTATACAAATGAGCATGAGGCCCACAAATTCCTGACAGGCTAAGATCTGGTGTTATTTCTCGAGATGTAATTTCTCCACTTTCATTCCCTCCTTCATTGGTAACATGTTTGCCTCTATCATTTTCATTCCCTACCTTAATACTAGGTTTATCTGTACCGATTCTTTTCTCATTTTTACATTCTTCAGCTGCTTTTTTATACCACTCAGTCTCTGCTTTTGCCATGTTAATTTTACACTTTAAAAGTTCTTCTTTTACTCCTTCAATCTTACTCTGCATCACTTCTTCTTTCTCCTGTTCAATTTTGCACCTCAAAACTTCCTCTTTTGCTGCCTCAGCTTCATTCTTAGTTTGTTCTACCTTCTCTCTTTCTTCTTGAACCTGTAATTTTAACTTATCAACTTCTGCTTTTGCTTCATTCTTAGTTTGTTCTACCTTCTCTCTTTCTTCTTGAACCTGTAATTTTAACTTATCAACTTTTGCCTCAGCTTCATTCTTAGTTTGTTCTACCTTCTCTCTTTCTTCTTGAACCTGTAATTTTAACTTATCAACTTTTGCCTCAGCTTCATTCTTAGTTTGTTCTACCTTCTCTCTTTCTTCTTGAACCTGTGACTTTAATTCACTAGCTTCTGCTTCTAATTTTGTAATTTCTCTTTGTGATTCCACAGCATCTTTTTTACACTGTATTAACTTATCTTTTGCCTTCTTAGTTTCATCTCTACAGTCACGAAGTAAATCTTCTTCTGATTTATCATCCTCTTTTTCCGCAACCTGATCTCCTAGATTTTCGACTTGCTCACCCTCTTCACCATAAAAAAGTTTGTTGGCATATAAATTACTATTATTAACTTGATCGCTATAGATATTGTTTGACATTGTGACCTCCTATATAGTCAAAACTGGAATTAAATTAGAGTATAAAAGCTGAGAATTCAACATGGGTAAAAGAAACCACAGTTCAGGAAATCTCAGGTTAACTCAGAAATTATTATAAGCCAAAATGATTAAAAATTTTATAACTTATATTGTAGATCTAGCATAATAACCAACAATTATTCAATTTCCACCTTACTCACCAGCTTGACACAGTCCATCTTTATTCATTAGAGAGCCGTGATTCCTCTACTCTCCAATGATTAATCACTTGTCAGTTTTGAGTGTAGTAGTTGATAGCCTGTACGTAAATACGTTGCTTTTGTCCTTTAGAAATTTTTAGTCTACTATCTTTATCCAGAAAAAAATTGTAAAATTTCTATAGTTATGGTATAATTGTAAATACCGCTTGCAAATAAGCTGAGTATAAAAATGCCGTTCGGACAAATCATTACATATAGCACGATATTACTTACTATAATTGCAGTATTTCTCTTTTTGAGAAAAATATACAAAAATCATATTAGAAAAATTATATTTCCTCTAAAAGTTCTCAAAGAAGAGTGGGAAGAAAATAAAAGATTTAATGAATTGTATCAAAAAAATAAGCAAAAAGAGTTGATGAAACAACAGGAAATGCTAAGGGAGAAACAAAAGAATATGCAAGTTTACAAAGAAGATCTAGAAATAGTTGATATAGCAAAACCGTTAGGTAAATGGACAAAGATGGTTATGATGGGTAATAGTTTAATGAAACATTTTGCACAATTGATACACAGAGAAGGTGATAAGAAAGGATTTTGGGAGCTATTTATAAAAGCTCAGTCTTCAACTAAGGGTAAATATAAAGGAAAAGGCAGATAATCCATGCTTGAATGTAAAAATCTATCCTGTGCTCGTAATAACAAAGTATTATTTAAAAACCTCAATTTTAAAGCTGAGCCAAAATCAAAAATCTTAATCACTGGTCCAAATGGTAGCGGCAAAACCAGCTTAATCAGAAGTTTATCTGGACTCTTACCGCCAGTATCAGGCAATATAAGATACTACGGAAAAGACATATATGATGATCCAAAATCCTTTATATCTTCCATGGTTTACGTAGGACATAAAAACGCCTGTAAAGATAGCTTAACAATTGGTGAAAACATAGAATTCTGGGCAAGAATACGGAACACTAGAGAATCAGTTATGGCAGCTGCTTATTGTTTAGAGTTGCAACCTGTATTTAACATTAGATATGGTGAACTTTCTGCAGGCTGGAAAAGAAGAGTTGCGCTTGCCCGCCTTTTAATTTCTAATGCAAATATCTGGCTGATAGATGAACCTTTCTGTAATCTTGATAGCACAACATGTGAATTAGTATTGAACCTAATCTCAATACGCTCTGAGCAGAACGGTACAGTAATTATTACAGGACATAGCTCTACAGAACAATTGTGTGACTTCAAGACAATCGACATACGTGATTTTAACAGACCTCTTGTATAATTTTTGGCCTTAAAATTAACACATCTCTTTCAAAGGCTCTATATTAAAAATAGAAAGCCCAGAAGCGATTACGTGCGCTAAGGCTTGTACGAGAAACATTCTTGCAGCGGTGAGGTTCAAGTTATCTTCTAGTATGAACCGCATGTTTAAATCACTTTTGCCATACCCCCATAAAACGTGAAACGCTTCTGCAACTTCAAGTAAGTAGAAAGTGATTCTGTGTGGCTCATAGAGCCTTGCCGCTATTTCTACCACATCTGGCCACTTTGCTAAGATTTTTATGAGGAAGAGCTCCCCATCGGTCTTTAAAAGTGAAGGATCTGCTGTTGGGAGCTCTTTTGGAGCATTACGCATTAACGAATGAGCACGGGCGTGCGCATATTGCACATAAAAAATAGGGTTGTCTTTTGATTGTTCTTTAACTTTAGCAAAATCAAAGTCCAAGACCATATCATTCTTGCGTGTCAGCATTATAAAACGAGTGATATCCCTGCCAACTTCCTCCACTACATCTCTTGCTGTTAGGAAGTTTCCTGATCTTTTGGACATCTTAACAGGTTTTTCATTCTCGAAAAAATTCACAATATTATGCAGTTTTACCTCTATTTTTGCTTGATCATCACTGAGCGCAGAGACGACTGCTTTTAGCCTTTTGACATAACCACCGTGGTCACTACCAAGCTCTACGATCATATTGTTAAAACCACGCGATATCTTATCAAAATGGTAAGCGATATCTGAGGCAAAATAAGTCCAACTGCCGTCCTCTTTCTTCAATGCGCGGTCAACATCATCGCCAAATTTTGTAGAGCGAAATAACATTTCTTTTCTGGAAGTCCAATTTTCACTTTCTTTGCCTTTTGGTTTCTCCAGGTACCCTTCATACACTAGACCCTTGTCAGATAATATCTTTATACTCTCTTCGATTTTGCCACGTAGCTCATACTCTGAAGTAAAGACATCATGATTTACTCCAAGCAAGCTCATGTCCTCCTTTATGAGTTCTAAAATAGAACTTAAAGTATATTCTCTAATTATCTGGTTATCTTCCTCTGCTCTAAGCTCCTTGCCATATTTTTTAGCTAATCCCTCTCCTATTGGCTTTAAATATTCACCTGGGTATAAACCCTTTTCAATGCTAATTTTTTCTCCCAGAGCTTCCTTATACCGCAAATATACTGACCGAATTAGCGTATCTATCTGCGCTCCAGCGTCATTGATATAGTACTCCTTAGTAACATTATAGCCAACTTTCTTTAGTAAATTTGCCAGAACATCACCAAACACTGCCCCTCTTGCATGACCAATATGCAGAGGACCTGTTGGATTTGCCGATACAAATTCAACATTGACAGCTTGATTATTTCCAATATTTAGAGTGCCAAACTCTGTTTTTAGCTCATTTATTTGTTTTAAAATCCCATGCCACACTTCTATTTTTAAGTGCATATTGATAAAACCGGGGCTTGCTATTTCCACTTCTGCAACTTCATCAAAAGGTTTAAATTCTCTTGCTAAGATCCCTGCAATCTCAATTGGATTCTTTTTTTCATGCTTTGCAAGCACCATAGCAACATTTGTGTAAATATCACCATGTGCTCTATTGCTTGGAGGTTCCACAATAAAATTTTCTGCACTTGTATTTATGACACCCCTTTGTTTCAACTCATTTAATTTGCTGGAAATTAGAGAGGAAATCTGCTTGAAAATGTTCATTCACTATACTGCTATAAAATCTATAGCAGTATAGCAAATAAGTGGGGCTAGTTGAAGTTATGATTTTCTCTCTACTCTTTGTTTGGTGTAAGGCAACCTTTTCTGGGTCTTTTGAAACCCAGAAAAATTATAGTTTACATTAAGTCGTTGCTGTCACTATAGTGACGGAAAGCCATACTTTCGCTTTCACTAAAATAAGCATTCCCTGTACCTCCATTTTTCTCTTTCTCCAGTTCATTCTTAATACTTTCTTTTAGCTCATTCTTAGTCTTACCACTAATCTCAAACTTAAGACCTTTTTCTAGTTCATTCTTAATATTTTCTATCAGTTCATTTTTAGTCTTATCATCAATCTCAAACTTAAGACTTTTCTCTAGTTCATTCTTAATACTTTCTTTTAGATCATTCTTAGTCTTATCACTAATCTCAAACTTAATACTTTTCTCTAGTTCATTCTTAATATTTTCTTTCAGTTCATTTTTAGTCTTATCATCAATCTCAAACTTAAAACATTTTTTCAGTTCATTCATAGTCCTGTCATTAATCTTACACTTAAGATCTTTACCACATTTATCATGAATCAACTTACTCTTATTGACTTTACAATCATCCAACTTTGTAAACAAATTAACTCTTACCATATCATTTACAAAACATGTATTAGTTGGCATTGGATGAGCATAGGCGCTTTTAAACATAAAATAACTCCATCAATAAATAAATTTATCAAACAATTAAACATAGAATAATGTGTGTACTAACAACCTCAGTTATGGATTAGAAAATAGATAAAAGTATAACTAAGAAGAGGGAAACAGGGTAAACTCGAGTATTTTAGTAATAATAAGAGGTTACCCATGAAGAAAGATATTACAGAACTGTACTGTTGCGTCGAGGATTTTTGTCGTGCGGTAGATGATAATTTTGCAAATAGGTTCTTATCAAACGGCAAAAAACCAACCAGAGTACCAGAAATAGCGCACTCAGAAATTCTAACCATAATCCTGTTATACCATAAATCACCATGTAAAAACTTCAAGGCTTTTTATCTTTGTTATCTTCAGTTATTCTATAGATCAGAGTTTTCAAAGCTGCCTTCATATCACAGATTTATTGCCTTAAAGCCGCGAGTTTTGTGGTATTTAGCATTACTTTTGCAATGGTTCTGTGAACAAGCGAAAATGACCGGCACTTCCTACATCGACACCTCTACGATTGCCGTTTGCCACAAAAAAAGGATCTCTAGGAATAAAGTTTTTAATCATCTAGCAGAAATTAGTAAGAGTACGTATGGTTGGTTTTTTGGCTTCAAGTTGCACTTAGTGATTAACGAAATTGGTGAAATTCAAGCACTTACCCTAACCAAAGGTAACGTTGATGACAGAAAACCTTTACCAACTCTCACTAAAAGACTGACCGGACTTTTGTTTGGAGATAAGGGCTATATAAAGAAAGAGCTTTTTGAGAAACTCTTCGATAGAGGCCTAAAGTTAGTCACTAAAGTAAAAAAAGGTATGAAAAACGCACTAATTTCACTTAAAGAGAAGATTTTATTAAGGAAAAGGTCGATTATTGAGACTGTTTTTGATTCCTTGAAAAACAAATTTGAGATTGAGCATACAAGACATAGATCGCCAACAAATTTCCTAATTCATGTTTTTTCTGTTCTGATTTCCTACTCCATGCAGTCCAAAAAGCCTTCTATTTCTATGCCTTTCTTTATCGGCTAATCCATAACTGAGGTTAACAATACACACATTATATTACTTTTATAGAAAATAAATATTCGAGTCTGCCGCTTGTGTATTGTGATCAGTAGCAAGAACCATGATTATGCTAGAGTTCAATGCATCCACACATTTATCACATTCAGTATTGTCGTAACATTTACCCACAATTTTGCCATCTGAAATCCTAAGGTCATTTCTAGTACTCGCAATAATTTCCCCACATTCCTTAGAACTCATACCTGTTTCATCAGAGGTTTTCAAATTGAGAATCTTATCCGTTCCTGGCAAGGTTGATATTGCAAGCTTTTTTATGTCAAATGGTATCGATTTATCATCATCTTTAGATTCAGGCTTAGGTTCAGGCTTAAGTTCCGGACAAGGTGGACAAGCAGGAGCAGGTGGACAATATGATATTATTATAAGTTAAAACAATTAAAGATTTAATAGTTTTAGTTATCAATCTAGCATAACAACCAACAAGTATGACTCAAATTTTCCTTCAGTTTTTACTATATCTTCACCAATTTTGCATACAGCCCATCTTTACTCATTAGAGAGTCATGAGTTCCTACTTCCTCTACTCTTCCATGATTGATCACTATAATCTTGTCAGTTTTGAGTGCGGTTGATAGTCTGTGTGTGATTATAATTGTTGTTCTGTTTTGCATTAATTTGCTCAGTGCTTTTTGCACTAGGCTTTCACTTTTATAGTCGAGGGCGGAAGTTGCTTCATCCAGTATTAAAACCTGAGGATTTTTCAGTATTGCTCTTGCTATTATAATACGTTGTTTTTGTCCTTCGGAAAGCTTTAGTCCTCTTTTTCCTACAAATGTATCAAATTTATCCGGCAGCTTATCAATAAATTCCATCGCATAAGCGCTGATAGCAGCTCGCCTGACTTCCTCATATTCAGCATCTGGTTTACCATATAGTATATTTTCCATTATTGAGCAAGAAAATATCATGTGATCTTGTGGTACTAAGCCAAACAGCGATCTTAGATCATTTAGCGCAATTGTCTTAATATTCTGTCCATCGATAGTAATACTGCCTTCACTTGGATCGTGAAAACGGAGGAGAAGCTTTAAAATGGTGCTTTTACCACTGCCAGATGGTCCAACAATTGATACTGCTTGACCTGCCTCTATAGAAAATGATACGTTATTTAATGCTGGCTTATCAGCATAAAAAAATGTTACATCGTTAAACGAAATTCCTTTTTGAACACTATTGATCCTTATAGGATTATCATTATCTAATATAGAGCTTTTCATGTTCATAAATTCAAATAAACGCTCTACAATTCCAAGACCTCGTTGCAAATCACTGATGTTATCGCTTAGATTGTTTACAGCCCCTGCAGCAAGTGCTGAATAAAACACAAATGAGGAGAGTTCTCCAATGGTCATATTATTACTTAAGACTTCTTTTATTCCCAAAAAAAGCAAAACAACTAGCGAACCTATCACACACGTGATAACTAGAGTTACTAAAATAGCACGCAAGAGTACTAATTTTACGTATGATTTTGATACTGAGTTTAGATGTTTCTGAAAACGAATTTTTTCATTTTCTTCGAGTACAAACGATTTGATAGTTACTATAGATCTAAAATTTTCCTCACTAAATGATGCAAGCTCACTTAATTTATCCTGAGCAAAGCGTGCATAATTGCGTACTTTTTTCCCAAGTGAAGTCATGACAATGAGCAGTATAGGTATTATTGCAGCTGCATATGCGGTTAGATGTAGATTTGTATACAACAGCATTGCAACACTACCAGTTAGTACCACAAAATTCCTCAATATTGTCAATAAGCTGCTGTTTATTATCGATTGCAATGCAGAGGTATCAGTAATGAGTGCTGAGATAACATCTTGCACACCTGTATTCTCAAAGAAACTTGGTTGTAAATCAGTAATACTGCTATATAAGTCATATCTGATTCTTGCGATAACTTTTTCGCTTCCAATGCCAATGAAATATAACCGAATAAATGCAGTGAGAGAGATGCCTAAAACTATCAGTATTGCAACTAATAGATTAGTAGTAAAATTATGCTCTGCGCCAGAATCAATTATGTTGCTTAAGCCCCTACCAAAAAGAAGAATCGTTAAAGCTGAAAATAGAACTGCAATAAACGCTACGGTAAAATAATGTAAACTAGGTTTTATATAGTAAAATAACTGCTTAATGTTAGATTGCATTTTATTTTAAAGTTAAGTATTTAGCTTCAGGAAAAAGTTACAGCATTAGTCTACAGTGTACTTCCTTAGAACAATACGTTCAAGAAACTTTAGCTTCTGAAGGAAAAACGCTGCGAAATTACAGAAAGTTAGCAAAAAAACTACTGAATAGACCAGAGTTTATTTTGTTCCAATATGTAATGCTACTATTCCATAACTCATATTGTGGAACTCAACATTCTTAAAGCCTACCTCTTCAATTTCCATTTTAAAGTTAGTCTGAGTTGGAAATTCTCTTATGCTTTTTACTAGATATTCATAAGAACCCTTATCTTTAGCAACTATGCTGCCAATTTTAGGAATTACTTTAAATGAGTATAAGTCATAAAATTTGGTGAATATCTCATTTTGATAATGCATAGGGGCAAATTCCAAGCAGACAAATTGTCCATTTTGCTTCAATACCCTATATGCTTCACTTAAAGCCTTTTTACGGTCAGAAAAGTTTCGAATACCAAAAGCTACTGTATAATAATCAAATTCAGAATCTTCAAATGGTAAGCTCTCTGCATTTGCACATACCCAATTGAAATTTAGCTGATTTGAATTTATTGCTTTATCACGCCCTTTGTCCAGCATGTTTTGATTTATATCACATACTGTAACTTGAGCACTTGGTTCACCTCTTGCTATTCTTATAGCTATATCTCCGGTTCCTCCAGCAATATCCAAAACCTTGGAGTTCTTTTTAAAATGCACACTACTTACCATCTTCTCTTTCCATAGCCTGTGCATTCCAAGACTCATTATATCATTCATGATGTCGTAGCAATTTGCTACAGAATCGAAAACCTCTTTAACTAGTTGTGATTTATCCATATTTTATATAGAGATTGCTTACATAATTATTTTAAACTTTAGCAGTTAAATTAATATACTAATGAGAAAAATATACTACAATTAAACATATTTAATCCAGTAAATCATTAGTGTCGACAGCTTTTTCACAAAATATCATCTCTCTTATTATGATATTATCTGTAGCAGTTGTTGATATGGCAACAGACTTATACTCAGTTGCATTGCCAAGTATTGCCAACTATTTTAAGGTGAAAGGTAATATAGCGCAGCTTACGATCAGTTTAAATTTAGTAGGAGTTGCAATATCTGGATTAATTTATGGGCCACTGTCAGACTATTATGGTAGGCGCCTAATAATGCTGATTGGCATGGCAATTTTTACTTTGGCAAGTATTGTATGTTGCATAGCTGATAATATTATACTTTTAATATTAATCCGTTTTATACAAGGAGCAGGAGCTGGTGTTGCAGGCGTTGTCGGATATGCAGCAATCAGGGATATGTACTCAGGTAGTGAATACTCAAGAGTAATCTCAAAGTTAAATATGGTAGTAGCACTTTCACCTGGAATAGCTCCAGTGGTAGGCAGTTATATAATTTCACATGGTTATAGTTGGAAGTTTTTGTTTTTTATCATATCACTTGCCGCAATTATTATGCTCATTTTTATTTACTTGAAGCTACAAGAAACGCTGACCGTAAATAAAAGTAAAGCCAGTATTAATATCTTCAAGCAGTATATATTAATATTTAAGAATTATCGTTTCCTTGGGTTTTCAGCCATTCATGGATTAACTTTCATGTGGCTTTGGGCATACATTGCTAACTACCCGTTCATATTTGAATCAATGGGCGTTGAAGTACAATATTTTGGCTATCTCATATCAATCATAGTTATATTTTACATAATTGGAACTTTAATTAATAGAAGGTACGTACCAAAAATAGGAGTGAGCAAGATGCTAATCATAGGTTTGGTATTACCAATAATATCTGATGGTTTATTGGTATATTTTTATTTCATGAACAAATTGAACGTACTTATTCTTCAAGTTCTTTGGATTCCAAGCAATATAGGACTTGCACTCGTAATCAGCAATAACGTAACTTCTGCTTTAGAAACGGTCAAAAGTATAGGGCTTGGTAGTGCAGTTCTCTCATTTTGCAATATGATGTTTGGGGCTGTTGGAATATACATAGTAGGAAAATTCTTTTCTTATGGCATTTTACCAAATTTACTATTAACAGTTGTATGTTCTATAATTGCAATTCTTATATATAGTTTACTTAAATATACTGAAAAACACGAAGGATAATCATTATTTCTACAACCCAGATTTCATGAATTATTAATTACCTTACTATAGTAATGCAATTTTATAGAGAAGTGTTAAATGAATTATTCAATCAGAAATATAGATGCTGCTTTACTTGATGCTGCTAAAAGAGGTGATCTTAATGAAGCAAAGCGCCTAATAATTGAAGAAGCTGATGTTAATGCATATGATGGATCTCAAGGTAATTCTCTATATTGGGCTGTTAAAAATAATCATTCTTATATAGCAAAAGTTCTATTAGATAATGGAGCAGATTTTATTGCTTATGACTCTTCTCGAGAACGCCACGTGTTAAATAAATACGAAGAAGTAAAAGCTGAGCATTGTAAGGTTTCTCTACATCTGGCTGCCAGACTTGGCGACTTGAAAGCAGTAGAAGACCTATTAAAGAAAGAAGCAAATGTTAATACAAAAAATGATAAAGGACAGACTCCTTTAGATTTAGCTAAGACAGAAGAAATAAAAAATCTATTACAAAGCATAAAAGATGCCAATGACAAATTGCTTGAAGCTGCTAAAAGCGGTAATATTGATGATGTAGAAAATCTGTTAAATAGAGAAGAAAAAGTACAGGTTAACGCAGAAAATGAATTTGAAGAGACCCCTCTACACTTATCTGCTCAAAATGGACATAAAGACGTAGTGGAATTTCTACTCAGCAAAGGAGCAAAAATTGATGCAAAAAATGAATTTGAAGAGACTCCTCTACATTTGGCTGCTCAAAATGGACATAAAGGTGTAGTAGAATTTCTATTCAGTAAAGGAGCAAAGGTTGATGCACAAAGTGATGATCTAAGCACCCCTTTACATTTTGCTGCTAAATATGGACATAAAGACGTAGTAGAATTTCTACTCAGCAAAGGAGCAAAGGTTGATGCACAAAGTGATGATCTAAGTACCCCTTTACATTTTGCTGCTAAAAGTAGATATAAAGATACAGAAAAGATAGTAAAATTTCTACTTGATAAAGGAGCAGACGTTAATGCACAAAATAATGCAGGAGAAACCCCTTTACATTTAATTCTTCAAAAAATAGACCTAGATATAGATACAGATAAATTCTATACTCTACTGAACAAAAAAGGCATCAATGTTAATCTAACAGATAAAAATAAAGAGACTCCTTTGCATTTTTTTTTAAAAAAGAAAGCGATGGAGATACCTGAATTGGACGATCTACTGAAAGTAGAAAGTATCAATGTTAATTTACAAAATATAGATGGAAAGACTCCTTTACACCTGGTAATTGAAAAAAACAACTGGAATACATTGCCTAATGTATCGTGGAGCCGTGAAAAGATGGTCGATATTCTAATAGGAATGAAGGCAAATGTTAATGCAGTAGATAAGGATGAGAGGACTCCTTTACATTGGGCTGCAGGATATGGTAGAAAAGAGATAGTAAAAGCTCTAATAAACGCAGAAGTAAATGTTAACGCAGTAGATAAGGATGAGAGGACTCCTTTACATTGGGCTGCAAACTATGATAGAAAAGAGATAGTAGAAGCTCTAATAAACGCAGAAGCAAATGTTAATGCACAAGATAAATATGGAAAGACTCCTTTAGATTTAGCTAGCACAGAAGAAATAAAAACTCTATTACTAAAACCCCCCAAAAAAATTGATGACAGTATAGCATCAAAAGATAATGAAGTAGGTCAAGAGGAAGATGCTGAGCAAGAAGGTAATGCCCAACTAAGTTTACAAGAACAAGAGGAAGAATCACAGGAGATCAGTGCAGAAGAAGAAAGTGATGTAAAAATTGAAGCTGCTGATAATGGACATCTTCCTTATGCAGAACCTACACAAAATAGAGTATCGACAAATGAAGAGCAACCGAGCTCTTTTTTCGATAATTTGCTTAATATAATTATGAAGCCCTTTTCTTTAATTGCATCATTTTTTGGTGGCTTTTTTTCATGGTTGTTTGGATCTGATGAACCATCAACTGAATATGATCAAATAATTGCACCAAGTAACTCAGGAGGAGAGGAGCTAACAAACTATCAAGAGGGTGACAATAATATTATATAATAGATTTCTTGCATAACTGGCATTCAAAGGAAAATCAGTTGATGTCATGAAAGTAGCTGACACTGGCACCCAGTTAAATTTACGGAGTATAATGGATTCCAGTGTCAAGCACTGGAATGACAAGAAAGGGAGCACTGACTTGAACATTCCCCTGAACAGATACCTTGATACATTAAAGTTTCTAGGTTTGAGTAGTGAAATCCGATTCAGTGTGAAAATTAGCAAACTCCTTTTTAAGCTGTAGAATAAAATTTTTTATTTTAATGAAAAAATTGCTTCCGCATACTCAAGATGCCATTATAATGATGGTAGAGATATTTAGAGAGCTCAAAATTTATCTTGGTCTGCAGACCTTTTAACCAATTTTTCAATAAAAATTCAGCTACATCTGTTGTGTGTACATTCTGAATCTTTTTTATACAGGAGGATTTTATGTCCAGAATTCCAGATATTTGACCTTTACTTTAGCTAACAACAGGCGCCTGTAGTTTTTAGAATTAGTGTTAACACGGTTTTTCTACTTTTTTTTCTTAATGTTTTAACTCAATACACACCATCATCATTTACTGCTTCTAAATATATCATTGCTAAACACACGCAGCTGTGTATTTCTATAGATAACTCATTGCCTAAACTTCGATTAAAGCAAGAATTCTTTCCTGGAAAAGCAAGGTTACTATGGCATAGTTCCCATTTTAATCCTTTAGTTGATATTTGAGCTTTCGGTATACCAAGTAAGGATATTTTAGTATTTTTTAGCAAAGAGGAAAAATAGCTAATACCTTTTTGTAAGGCGTACCCCACCATGGGAGGCGAAGGCATATAAAAGATACTATCTGTACTTAAAAAAAAGTTAATATTTTGTAGTATATGATCAATTGCTCCTCCAATAATACCCGTTACTATTGATGGCAATAACTTTACTGTTTTTAAGTGAGCCATTGCTTTAGAAAAGTCGCAATAATCTTGATCAGGTAGATATACTGTATTTAAGTTAGCACGTAAATTCGGATTTATACTATCCAAATCTCCTATTACAAGATCAGGTTTTACGCCAATTGATAGAAGCTTGTTTGCTCCTCCATCTACAGCAATAACAGGTATATCTTGTTTAAAAAACGATGAATCAGGTATTTCTCCATTTAGCACTACAATAGAGCGATATTCTTGCTCCACGCTACAATGTAGCATATGGTTATAAAACGCTCCGTGCAGTTTTTGCATCGTAGTAACATTTTTGAACAATTGATATTATACTGATCACTAATCCAGCAATATTACTGAGTATCACAAAAGTTAAACCCTGACAAATACCGTAAATAAGCCAAGATGATGAACAAATAAGATAATTCACCAACATTAGCATCGATATGTCACGAGTAAGTTTTGTGATATATGCTCTATATACTTGAGGCAATAACCCAATGAGAGATGTAATGAACGCGATGAAGCCAAAGCATTCTTCAATATTTATATACATACATTTTCCTACGTTTGTTTTAACAAGAGTCAGGTTCAAAGGGTTGTACTTTATGTACTCTCAGCTTTTTTAGAGCACCCCTAATGCGTGTAATTTATAACATCATTTAGTCTATTAATCAAGAAATTAACAGTGACTTGCATTCATGAAACCCAATCGGCTTCTATGCTAATTATTATCCAAACTAATAGTCGGCTGTGCATCCTGCTCAGAGATCAGAGCAACTAGCAAATTGTTTATCAATTGAACCTTTTGTTTTCCATCCAATTGTAAGCTTTTATTTTTTTCAAAATGGGCTATTACTTCTTCGATAATTCCTATTGCATTTTGCACTATATGCTTTCTTGCAGAGGTGATGGCATGCGCTTGTTGACGCCTCAGCATTGCTTGTGCAATCTCAGATGAATAGGCCAAATGCGATATTCTTGCTTCTGCAATTTCAATTCCAGCAATATTCAATCTTTGTTGTAGCATTGACCGCAATTCATTTGAAATTTTGTCAGAGTTTTTACGCAAAGATTCTTCATCGTTTTCGCTATCATACGGATAATTACTTGCCAGTTCTCTAATTACCGAGTCACTTTGCACAAAAACAAAATCATGATAATTATTAACATTATAATATGCCTTCGCAGGACTGCTCACTCTCCAAACAATTACTACTGAAATCTCTATCGGACTTCCATTAGCATCATTAACTTTAATTTTTTCTGTATTGATATTCTGAAATTTCAAAGAAACTCTATATTTACTCGAAAATGGAAGCGTTACGCATATTCCAGACTTAAAATAAGTTCCAATATAATGACCAAAAAACTCTATCACTCTTGCTTCATTAGGGTCATTAACGAAAAGTGCCTGAAGAAAAGTCAAAATTGAAACAGCAGCAACTCCAAGTGCAATTGTGCTGTCATACACAAAAAGTACCAATAAAATTAACCCTAGCGCTATTAGTACAGGAAAAGCCTGAATTTTACTTAGATTTCTATCATTTATTGTATTTTTATCTGTACTGTTTTCATCAGATTGCTTTTTCACTTGCACCCTCTCTGCTGATTATTTCATCTACCTTACTTACAAATAATTTAAACTCTCTTAATTCACAATCAGGCAACTTTATCTCATTGCCATGAGCTATCGTAAGCGGATCAATATGTTTACCATTATATATAACTTCATAATGTAAATGAGGTCCTGTTGCAACACCAGTGCTGCCAACATAAGCAATGATTTGTCCCTGCTTTACTTTAGAGCCTAACTTTACATCGCTACTAAATTTGCTTATATGTGCGTAACAAGTTGAATATTTATTGTTGTGCTTTATTTTGATGTAATTCCCATAGCCACCATTCTTTCCTATATATTCTATTACACCTTCTGCAGTGGCGTGTATAGGAGTGCCAAGTTTAGCTGCATAATCTACTCCTTTATGAAAAGCAATTTTACCATGAATGGGATGCTTTCTATTACCAAAATTCGAGGATATACGAAAATCTCCGTTTAAAGGACTTACAAAAATTTCGCTACTCTTCAAGCTTACCCCCTCTTTATTAAAATACTCTTCTTTGCTGTTTTGTGACTCATAATAATATAAACTTATAGCTTTATTGCTTGTTGTGAGTGAAGTATATAAAATTTTTTCTTCAGCCTTCTGATTACCGAGCGATTTCTCAAAAAGAACCTCCAACTTACCTTTTGGCACAATGTCTTTTTTAAAATCTACACCATAATCTTTATATATGCCGATTAATCTCATTATTGTATCTGGCGCCAAACCTTCTGCATCAAAAAAAGAGGATTTTATGTCACTGGATATGAATAACAACTTTCTATCACTTTCTGTAGATTTTTTTTTCCTGATCCCGTCTTGGAATAACACTGGAGAGTGGGTTAGTGTCATTCCAGTGCTTGACCAGTTTTTTAATCGAAAATGTTGTATAGCGTGCTGTTTACAATCAATTTCCAGTGTCTGGGCACTGGAATGACAATAGTCTTTCTGCGCAAATGTTTCAGTTGCATATGCTGGTAAAATACAAAGCAGTAGAAATATTACCAGCCTCATAGTTTATCAGCAAAAATAAAATTACCTTCAACATACTGCACATCATCATTATCTTCTAGCTCTTCAACTAATATAGATAATTTATCAATTAATTCTTTGTCGCTAACTTCAATCAGGTCCTTTGGTTGCCATGAAAGACGAGCAAGTTCTGGTTCTCCAAATTTTGTATAGAAAGCATCACGCACTCTACCAAAATCTTTCACTCCACAAGTTATAACATATAATTCTTCCTTGTTATTTTCCTCAACATTCAATACTTCTAATTCAATTCCATAGTTAAATAAATCTTCAAAATTTATACCCTCTGCTTTATAGACAATTAAGCCTACATGATCGAAAAGGTAACTCACACATCCTGTTTCTCCCAAATTACCGCCTTTGCGAGAAAAGATATAACGTATCTCAGAAGCAGTTCGGTTGCGATTATTTGTCAGAGCATGGACAATAAGTGCAGCACCAGAAGGTCCGCAGCCTTCATATTGTATTTCTTCATAACTTTCTCCAGCAACGTTACCAGCTGCATTTTTTATTGCTGTTTCTATTTTATCTTTTGGTAGATTTTCCTTTCGCGCAGAAAAGATAGCAGAGCGAAGACGTGGATTAAGCTCGGGATCAGTTAGCCCTTGTTTTGCAGCAACTGTTATTTCCCTAATGAGCTTCGTAAATTTTTGCGAGCGCTTTGCATCCTGAGCACCTTTTCGATGTTTTATATTTGAAAACTGTGAATGACCAGCCATAAGAAAACTAATTCACCCCTTCTACTAACATATTTTCATACTGCTCAGCTTCTAAGTCAAGGCCAAGAGCTAAGTGAGCTGTTATTAAATAACTAATAACTCTAGAAGAATATTTAGAATCTTTATTGCTTATCATATCTTGAAAACGCTTAATTGCTGCTAAATATTCACCACGCTTTAGGTAAAATTCACCAATAGAATACTCTTTTTTTGATATATGTTCTGTGATTAATTTTTCTTTTTCTTTGATCTCTTCTATATATTCGCTATTCGGAAAAAGATTAATATATTCAGTAGCTAGCTCTAAAGTTTTATATGCAATTTGTTGCCCAAGCTGCACTTTATTAATTTGCATGTAATAAGATAATACTCTTAAGTAATATACATATGGCAAATCTTCACCATTTGGATAAACGTATATATAATCATCCATATCACTTGCAGCACTGCTGTAGTTACCCATATTATAGTAAGAAACTCCAGATAATAATTTTGCTTTCATTGCCCAATAAGATAAAGGATACAAATCCTCTATCTTTTGAAATGCTCTAATAGCTTGCTTATATTTTTTCTGATCATAAAGCTTAACTGCCTCCTCATATAGTTCAGTTTCAGTGTGTTCAAGATCATTCGCATATAACTGCGTGAAGGGGCAAGTCAGAAGAAAAAAGCATATGATTAAAGTCTTATACATAAGATTTTTTTTGATCAAAATAAAGTATAGACTAAATATTACCTAAATAAACAAATTTTTGGCATTATCATCGAACGAAAAGCGTCTCTTGGCCACCATTACCTATATTGCTCGCACCACCACCTATTGCAACACCCTTTCCACTCACTTCTACGTTCTCTAGCTTTCTACTATAAGAATGTGTGATCAATCCACTTCCTACCATCAAAAGAGCAATACCTACCAGACCTAAAGCAGGCCCAACAGCAGATGATGCTAATGCTACTCCAGAAATCAATATTATTTTCCTGATTAGTAATAAAGAAGAACCAGCGAGCATTAACTTAGCTGAAGACATATTGCTTGTCTTTTTTTCAAACTTCTCATCAAAGTCTTGCTCTTTTTCTACTTCATATTTTTTACTTTTCTTGTACTCGCGATAGCAGAAAGTAGCACTCGCTACAAAGTAAAATAGACTAGAAATTGAAAAAGCTACGTCTCCTATTATTCCTTGCTCCAATGCTTCACCTACTATGCTAGCCACAATAACTAATGTAACTAAAGCAGCATCAGCATAGTTAAAGTAATCATCAACGGTACAAGGAAGGTCTCTCTTTTCTTTTTCTACTGTTTTCCCACTTTCAATATTCTCCAATTCTCGTTCTTTTTGTGCTATTTTTCTATTATTATAAATTAAATATAGCGTGCAAATAAGGGATAAGACTGTGAAAGGTAATATAGTATGGCCTAATGAGCTGCTTATAAGGCCAAGTAATACCTGATCGCTACATGTTTTTTCGAGCTCAATTGCCATCAATAATGCAAATGGAACCATTGTTACCAATGATACACATTTCCTATGTAGCTCTCTTTTTTTTTAGTGTTAATAGTTCTTGTTCGAGCTTTTTGCTTTTTTCTTCCTCTCTTTCTTTTCTGACTTCTTCATCAACTGTTGGCCAAAAATCCCAGAAAAAATCTTCCATTTTAGCACCTTTTTTACCTTTGGATCTTTTTAAAAAAAACTTAGTGCCTGTAATACTAGTCATATGAACAGACCAACTTATGAACTAATACATTATATAGGATTTTAATTACTAAGTCAATATTATGAAATTATTAACTTTCTTTGTATACTCTTAAGCAATTTAGTCAATCTGTTTGATGCCAGCTAGAACGTAATTATAGCCTGACCACATAGTCATAACAGCCGCAGCCCATAAGCAAACCACACCTATATATTTAGTTGCTTCATAATCACTCATTATTAACGCTACTATAGCAACCATCTGCAAAAATGTTTTAATTTTCCCAGCCTTACTCACAGGTAAACTAACGTTTGTAGCTATCAAGAACTCCCGCAAGCCTGAAACTAATATCTCCCTACAAACAATTATAACTGACGGTATAATTGTAATATCATCTATCTTATGCTTATAAACTAGCATGATTATTGTTGAAGCTACTACTAACTTGTCGGCAATTGGATCAAATAATTTGCCAAAATTCGATTGGACTTTCCATGCACGCGCTAAATAACCATCAAAAAAATCTGTAATGCACGCAAACATAAAGATCAATATTGTTATTAGACTTGCATACTTACTCTCTATATAAAAGCTTGATATTATTGCCGGTATTGCGAGCGCACGAGAAATTGTTAGCAAATTAGGCACGTTTTTCTTAAGCATGTCACATCACCCTACGTAGTAGATAAATTTATACAGAAGTACAATAGAGTTCACAAGCTAATAGTTGAACATTCATAAAAACCCCATATACTTAGGAAATTACTAACAATAAGCTCAAAGCATGAATAATGATTTAGATAACACCACAAAACAAGAAGCACTTAAGTACCATAATAAAAGTGGTAAACCTGGTAAGGTATCAGTTATACCAACAAAACCCTTATCCACACAGCATGACCTATCACTTGCTTATTCCCCTGGTGTTGCAGCCCCATGCCTTGCAATAGCTAAAAATCCTAAAGCTGTTTATGATTACACGGCAAAAAGCAATTATGTGGCTGTCATTTCAAATGGCACCGCAGTGCTGGGACTTGGCAATATCGGTCCTCTTGCTTCAAAACCCGTCATGGAAGGCAAAGCTGTTTTATTTAAGCGTTTTGCTGACATTGATGCAATTGATATAGAAGTTGACACAGAAGATATAGAAGATTTCATCAATGCAGTAAGGTATCTTGGTCCAAGTTGGGGGGGAATAAATCTAGAAGATATAAGATCTCCTGATTGTTTTATAATAGAGAAACGTCTAAATGAGTTGATGGATATTCCGGTGTTCCACGATGATCAACATGGCACTGCAGTAGTTGTTGCAGCTGGTATAGAAAATGCCCTCGATATTGCTGAAAAGAAATTAGAGAATGTCAAGATCATCATGAATGGTTCTGGAGCAGCTGGTATTGCGTGTTTGGAAATACTAAAGTCCATGGGCGCTAAGAACATAGTGCTATGTGACAAACAAGGAGTAATACACAAAGACAGAAAAGAGGACATGAATAAGTGGAAGGAAAAATATGCAATTGACACTAAAGAACGTTCTCTACTTGATGCCATAAAAGGCGCTGATGTATTCATCGGACTCTCTGCAAAGGATGTGCTCAGCGAAGAGATGTTAAAAAGCATGGGTAAAGACCCGATCATTTTTGCTCTTGCTAATCCTGATCCAGAAATAAGGCCTGAGTTTGCAAAGTCTGTAAGGCCAGATGCAATAATTGCAACTGGTAGGTCAGACTATAACAACCAAGTCAATAACGTAATGGGGTTTCCTTATATATTCAGAGGAGCACTTGATGTACATGCAACGACAATAAATGAAGAAATGAAAATTGCAGCTGCAGATGCAATAGCGAAGCTTGCCCGTGAGCCAGTGCCAAATGAGATATCTGCAGCCTATGGCGGTCGTAAAATGAGCTATGGACGTGAATATATAATACCTACTCCATTTGATCCAAGATTAATTTCTATGGTATCTCCTGCTGTTGCAAAAGCTGCCGTTACCTCAGGTGTGGCAAGAAAGGAAATAGAGGACTGGAATGAGTATGCAAGTCAATTAAAATCTCGCCTCGCTAAGGCTCTCAGCACGCTCAATTTATTGTCTTCACATACGTAATTGGATAAATTTAAAAGCGATAAACCAATCCAAACTCTAAGCCATATATGCCAAACCTATTGGTAATTGTTGTAGTTGTTGATTGCATACGTGCAGTTTCATCAACTTCATTGCTTTTACCAGCAGGAATATATTTTTCGCCAGCTAGTATCTTTGCTACTGGCAGAATACCTTTAAATTCGTTACCAAGAATACCAAAATAGCGTAAACCAGCAAACGCTTGAGTGTTTGTTGTAAGTGGATAATTAACACCAAGCTTTGCTTGGTAAGCCAAAGCATATCTGGTTTTTCCTAAAAATTTAACCTTAGTTACACCTGCACCAACTCCAAAATATTGTAAGTCAAAAATATGATATAAAGGAAATAAGAGGGAAAGATAACCCTACTCACTATAGGAATAGGGTTATCACGGGCGTGTGCGACCGGCAGAATATTGGTATTACAACCGTGTCCATCAAGGTACACTAGCCCATCTCTCGATACGTTTGAATAGTTGTGTGGGACATGTATATGCACCCGTTTACAATCTTAAATTAATTAAACTATCGAGGTTATAATGATTACATCTTATCAAAATTTTATTGGCATTGATATCGGGAAATTTAAAAATGTTGTTGCAGTTCACGAACAGAAGAATACTGTAGGATTTGACAATAATACTTCTGGCTGGCAACAATTGTTTCAAAAGTTTTCAGATATCCTACCTAATTCTTTAGTAACTTTAGAAAATACAGGAAAGTATGAGCTTGGTTTATTACATTTTCTTGTTGACAAAAATATTGCCACACATCGAGCTAATACCCGTAAAGTAAAAAGCTTTATCTTGTCTCACGGAACTTTAGCAAAGTCTGATAAATCAGATGCAAGAGCTCTTGCTCAATATGGATTTGAACGCCACAGCACTATCTCTCTATTTGTACCCACTTTTGAAAATCAATCAACCTTGGTTGCACTTTGTCAACGTCGTGATGACATTACGCAAATGAGAGCTCAGGAAAAATGTAGACTGGCAGCACCTGAAAATGACCATATAAAAGAAAGTTGTCAAAAAACTATCGAATTCTTTAATATTCAAATAGATGAACTCAATAATACTATACAAAAAATTATTGATGAAAGCCGTGAGTTACAACAACGTCAAAAAATCCTAAAAACAGTTCCTGGAATAGGTCCAAAGTTATCTCAAGATTTTCTCTGTTTAATGCCAGAGCTTGGTTACTTAAGCAGGAGAGAAGTTGCAAGCCTTGCTGGGGTTGCACCTTATCCAAAAGAAAGTGGTAAAACTATTGGATACCGAAGAATAACAGGTGGTAGAAGCAATGTTCGTGCAAAACTTTTTACATCTGCCATGGCTGCTGCAAAGTCCAAATCTGTACTTGGTGCCTTTTATTCTAAGCTTGTTGAAAGTGGTAAGAAGAAGATGGTAGCTATAACAGCTCTAATGCGTAAAATTATAGTAATTGCTAACGCAAGGCTTAAAGAAGCAATTAATTTGAATATTTAAAATTTACATAGCAGTAATTGAAATGAATATTGTGAATAAGCACGTCCGCACAAACTTAAAGTGCTTATTCACAATAGCTTAAACGGAAATTGTTGCAGCAGCTGTTTGATATAGAATTCTGTTTCTATGACAAACGGGTTTTTATTATCTATATGGTTGGGTAAAGTTGCAAAATTATACAAATAAAAAATTTAAAAAACATAGTTGATGGAATGCAGAGCATTTCTCCGACGTTAAAATCATTATACACATTGATCATTCCAGCCAAATTATTAAAACCTTCATTTTTCATCTTAAATGCAGCTTTGAACTTTACTTGAACATTAGGCGGCTTTTCTTGAATTTCAATATCAACTTTTCCACTTCTCCAAGGTGATTTACGTTCTGTTCCAACAGAAACATCATCATTACGACGAAGTTCAATATATCTTGCTTTTCCTTTATCTGAGTAATCTTCATCATCTAAGTTAGTCTGAGAATATAGAACTTCAAGATCAACTCTCATATTTTTGAATACATATCCTATTGAAGCACCACCTGCAAGTCCTGGAACGTATTTAGGACTATATCCAGCCTCAATCCTCTCCTCCTCATTAAAGCTAAAAACACCTTCCGTTACATTTTCACCTCCATCTTCTTTTCCTTTTAGAGAACCTATTGCATTGAAAAATGCTCCAAAATAGTTAGCTTGAATATAAAAATTCTTTAAATTATTTATTTCACTATCATAAGATAAGCACCTAAATGAAAAAGTGAGCAAAGTTAGTAGGTATGTAAATTTAAATCTTTTATTCGCCATATAAACCTCACATAATTTCACTTTTATGCTAACATACTTCTATTTTTTATGTAGCAATTTTTTATTGCGCTCAGTTGTTTTAGATTTAGAATAAGAGTATTGTAATTTAAAGTGAATCAATGGTTGTTGCAGTTCATGAATTAGAGAAAATTATCAAACAGTCATTCCCTGGTGCCGATATAAAGATTAAGGATCTTGCTGGAGATGATGATCACTACCATTTAAAAATAACTTCCCAGTGTTTTTCTGGAAGGACAAAAATAGAACAACATAGAATGGTATATAAGGCTCTTGAAGGTCAGTCTATACATGCATTGCAACTAGAAACTGGAGCTTAAAATTAAGGTGATATTTATGAACAACTTTGAACAAATAAAAAAAGACATAGCAGAAAACGATGTAGTGCTGTATATGAAAGGCACCTCTGACTTTCCTCAATGCGGATTCTCTGGGCTCGTCGTATCAATTCTCAAAAATTTGAATGTAAAGTTTAAATGCATCAACGTACTTGAGAATGATGAAATACGTCAGTCCATAAAAAGTTTTTCTGATTGGCCAACAATTCCACAAATATATATAAAGGGAGAGTTTATTGGTGGCTGTGACATAATCCGCGAGATGTATGAAAAAGGTGAATTACAGAGTTTATTGAAAGAAAAACAGATTGTTTAGTAAGGAAATAAGCAAGAAAAAAATAGGCGTGCCTCACACCTAGCCTGATTAAAAACTTTAGTTTTTTGACTTTTGTACACTATTTGTACATAAGACATTCTCTTTAAGAAATGTACCAGGCCAAGTAATATTTGCCTGTACATCACTAATAGCGCGTGCCATATTTACATTTTGTTTAGCCTTTTTTATTAGAGAACTTAATGACGTACTGATTTTATCAATAATGCGCAGATCAGCTTTAGGAACACTTGCTTCAATTGCTTTCAGACCACTTTGCACTTTATCAAGGCTATCACTTCTTATGGCAGCAGCAATATCTATAAACAATCGCTTTAGCTCTCGAGGTTGATCTTTTATAGTAAAAAGATAGTCTGGAACGATTTCGTAATCACCATTAACATTTTGTGTGCAATATTCTTCAATAGCCTCTTTTGCATCGTAGTAATCTTGTGGATTATCAGAACAAGAATATGCTGCACAAGATTCATTTCTATAATAAGGACTCCCATTACTCTCAATGTTTTCTATTCTCTTCTTTACACTAGAAACTAAACCTTTTCCAAATACGATAGTATCGTCTCTGTCTGATTTTGAAACAGCCTCTAATAGAGTAGGTATTGCGTCTTGTCTGTAACTAAAGATAAATTCTATGCATGGAATATTACCCAAACTATTTCTAGGGCCTTCTCCACACAAAAATTTACTTGGAACATGTTGTATAAAAAAGTTAACTACATCACTTGAACTACTGTCTCCTAGCATAAGTAAAAACTCGGGAAATCTAGGATATTTATTCAAAAATAATGCACCATATATTTCATCGTCAATTGACTCCAATTCATTGTCAAAAATAATACTCCTTATCTTATTATAATCTAGCTCATTTATAGCTTCTTTTAACTTTTTATTTAAGTCAAGGTTATTCAACTCACGATAACGCTTATACTTTTCTTCACTAATACGTGGCATATAATACACTCTTTTTTTATAAAACATTTATACAACTAGCTTTCTTGTTAATAATTGTCAATACTTAGATAAGTATATTAGTAAGTATTTTTATAATTATTGCTAACACGGAATTTTATCTGATTTTTACTAAAAGTGTATATACAAGCTAAACCTTATAACCAGGCTTAACAAATAGATGACCCAATGTTATTAACTTTATAGGCTTACTTTCATTATTTGCGACTACCCAAACTCCATCGTCTTCATAATCAACAATTTCTATTGCTGTAAATACTACATAATTATTATCATCAACAATCTTTATTCCAAGAATACCATCGTCATTTAAGCTTAAGGCCGAAGAAGGAATTTTATATGCAAATCTTTCACCTGAAGGGAGGCTTACACTAGCAGTCAGTCCTTGCAAAGATATAATCTCATTATCAGTTACCTTTACCTCCACTCTATAAGATCCAGTTTTAGGCTCAGCAATTTTACTAATAAAACTCACTTCACCTACTAATTCCCTTCCGTCTAGCAAATTAATTTGCGCTGTGCTACCTAGCTTTATTTTATTTACTTCATTTTCTGAAACATATAACACCACAAGAACCTGATCAAAATTAACTATGTCAGTTATCTTATGTCCAAGATTAACAAAATCCCCTTCATTTACGTTGATCTTATCTACATAACCATCAATAGGGGATTTAATCGCAGTATTTTCTAAATCCAACTGTAGCCTTTTTAGGTCAGCTTTTGCACTCTGCAATGCAGTAAAAGCTGATTCCACTCTTATCTGTGCTCCATACCCTTTTGTATTCAATTTTCGAGAGGAATCATACTCAATTTCACGCTGATTTAATAAAGCTTTGGCTTTTTCAACTTGCTCAACTCTGTCATAATCTTCTATCTTTAAAATTACATCGCCTCTTTTTACTTTTTCACCATCAGACAAATAAATAGCAATAACTTGACCACTTGTTCTTGAGACAAGGCTGAACCTATGCAAGGGATTTACCGTACCAGAAAAATTTAAATATACAGTGCGATTTTGTGGAGTATAATCCTGAGTTTTTAATGAAAAACTACTAATTGGATTATCACTATGAACCGCCTGATCTTTTTTTAAAAATGTACTGTTGATAAAAAACAGTAGAATAAGAGCAATACCGGAAACGATGATTACTTTGTTTCTCATCCTTAAACAGTAAAATTTATTGACCAATCTTGTTAGAAATAACTGCATAAATTTTCGAATCAGAAGTGTAAGTATAACACAGCTATTGTCACTCTATAAATAGTTTTATATGAGCAAGTTTTCTTACAATAAATAAGTTTTTATTGCAAAAATGCAATTTTTAATCAAATAAAAAAGTTGTGCATAAAATTTCCATCATATTATATGATGAAAATAAGAATATTGTAACAAAACTAAATATATATTTAAACAGAGCTTTAGCCCATCACTAAACCAACACCCAATTGCTCAACACTATCAATTTTAATTTGTAAAGTGCCCTTTATAAATTTATTAGCCTGGTCTGTACTCATAAAAACTGCATGTTTATTGGGCATTAATTTTTCCATATCTGCTCTATTTTTTTTTATCTTGCAAATGAGGTTCGCAAATATAGCTATACTTTTTAAAATCTAGAAGTTTAGCAAAGCCATCACGATCATTCTCATGGTGAAAAGCAACATTTATACCTACTATTTCGTCCGTTTCTTGCAGCTTTCCATCTTTATCTATTACCTGTGCCTTAGCAAGCGCAACTGTAGGCTTATGGCCATAATTTGCTCCAATAACCCTTCTTATTGAATGTTCTATTGCTATTTTTTGCACTTCAGGACTTTCATCAAACTCTTTCAAAAAATTAAGGTGTAAGTTAATATATTCAGAGTATTTCAATCTGTGTTTTTTATGTATAGTTGGTTTGTAGGACAGTTCATTTGTAGGTGACTTATAGTTTGCAAGAAGGAATTTTTGTTCATATTGCTCATTAAATTTCTTTATCTTTTCAAAATGTCTTTTATATTGAGTCAATCCATCTTTCCCTTTTTTCTCCATCCTTTTCAAGAATTCCTCTACTGGCTCTCGTTTGGCTAGATTAATTTTGCGTATAAGCGGAATTTGTTTTTTCAAGCTAATCCAATATGGTAAGCAAACAACTTTCGCATCTTTCGAAAATAGACCTTCTAACTTTTTCACTGCATTGTATAAGTTTGCTGATTCTGGTTTATAATGCCCGCTATTATTGTCTATATAAGTTATTTTACCATTTACCACTTTCATTAAACCAGAACATAAAATCGGCTTACCGCCTGCAAGAGTTGAATGACGATAAGCCCATTCGCTTTTGTTAACATTAATATGTTCATGAGTTACTAATTTTCCATCAAGCGTGATAACATAAGCTACACAACCTTTTTTACCCTTACTAATTTTATCAGTTGTATCATATAATTTGCCCTCTAAGTTGTATAACTTAAGTTCCCCATCTTGCTCGCCAATAAATTTTCTTTGATCAAATTGTTCATCAGAGTTAAAATACTTAACCCTTGTATTAGTTCCAGGAATTTTTCTTCCTTCAACTCCAACTTCTGGAAACAAATTATATCGTGGAAAAAAATAAGTAAAATTATTCTCTATCCAATACAGAATCTTATTTATGATACCAAAAACTTTTCTATTACCTAAATCAATAGAGAGTTGCTGTTCCTTTGGTACTGCTAGATGATTGGACTTTGTACCAGACTTGCCAAATTCTTTGGCAGCATATTTAAACTTTTCTAGTAAATATTCCTTACGTTCTTTTGATATTGACATTTTTACCTCACTCACTATTATTTTATCCTATATTTATTATTTTAGACAAAAAGTCAATCTTTCTTAAGATATTAAGAAAAGAAAAAGCAGCAGCAAAATAGCTAAACTGACTTAGATTTATCGACAATTTGAAAAATCATCATTCCGCTACTTGTTAGCCGAATCTATGTTCGCACAGTTAGTTATCGCTATTTACCCAACAAACTTATGCTAAGCTGTGCTGCCACTAATTTTGCAACCAGTACTCTATAAGGCGAGCATGACACATAATCAACCCCTGATTTGATGAAAAACTCTATGGACTGTGGATTCGCTCCATGCTCTCCACATATACCAAGTTTAATTTCTTTTCTGGTTTTTTTGCCCCTTTCGATAGCTATTCTGATTAATTCCCCTACCCCTTCGACATCTAGCACCTCAAAGGGATCGTTTTTGAATATGTTGCTTTCCTTATAAGAATCGAGGAAATTAACTGAATCATCTCGTGAAAGTCCCATAGTTGTTTGTGTTAAATCATTAGTGCCAAAACTAAAAAATTCTGCGTGTTTTGCGAGTTTGTCAGCAATAAGTGCTGCTCTTGGCAGTTCTATCATCGTTCCAATTGAATAGTTCACATCGAAATTTTCGGCTTCTTTCTTTATTAACTCGCATATCAGAATAAACTCTTTCTCACTCATGATAAAAGGAATCATGATTTCAGGTTTCACTTCTATCTTCTTTTCTTTCCTTAATTCACTTGCAGCACTGAGTATTGCCCTAATTTGCATGCCATATATTTCAGGATGAGAAATAGCAAGTCTACAACCTCGATGGCCAAGCATTGGATTTTTTTCTGATAACTGTGCTATTTTATTTTTTACTGATTCAACTGACTTATTCAGTGATTTGGCAATTTTCTCTATAATAGATTGATTGTGGGGCAAAAACTCATGTAGAGGTGGATCAAGTAAACGTATAGTAACCTCCCTGCCCTCCATAATAGAAAATATTTCTTTGAAATCAGACTTTTGCATTTCTTCGAGTTTATTTAATGCATTTGTCCTTTCATTTTCATCATCAGCTATTATCAACTTTTGAATGAATTCGATTCTATCACTAGCAAAAAACATATGTTCTGTGCGACATAATCCTATACCTTCTGAACCGAATTCTTTTGCAATTTTTGCATCTTTTGGAGTATCAGCATTCGCTCTCACCTTCACTGTTTTGATTTCATCTACCCAGTTAATTATCGTTTTGAATTCTTGAGATAATTCAGGCAAAATTGTAGGAAGAATACCAAGCATAACCTCTCCTGTTCCTCCATTGATGGTGATTGATTCACCTTTATTTACTTTTATATCCCCCATAGAAAGAAATTTTTCATCTTTATCAATATAAAGTCCATTTAGACTACAAATGCATGGTTTACCCATTCCACGAGTTACAACAGCGGCATGCGAGGTCATACCTCCTCGCGCTGTTACTATTCCACTTGCAGCATTCATTCCATTAATATCTTCAGGGCTCGTCTCTGATCTTACCAAAATTACTTTTTTACCCTGCTCTGCAGCTTTTTCAGCATCACTTGCACTGAATACTACATATCCAGAAGCAACACCTGGAGAAGCTGGCAGTCCTTTGCCTATTACTTCTTGATCGATTTTAACATCAAGAACTGGATGCAATAAATTGTCAAAAGTTTTTGGATCAATTCTCAATATTCCTTCCTCTTTTGTAATCGCTCCTTCTTCTACCATATCAACTATTATGCGAATAGCAGCTTCGGCTGTGCGCTTGCCAGACCTGGTCTGCAAAATCCATAACTTACCGTCCTGTACAGTAAATTCGATATCCTGCATGTCCTTATTATGCCTTTCAAGTTTTTCACATACCGCGCATAATTCTCGGTAGACACTTGGTAGCAACTTCTCCATGGTACTTTCTTGCTCCCCGTCAATTGGCATAGGAGTATAAACACCAGAAACCACATCCTCACCCTGAGCATTAACTAAAAACTCACCAAAAAGCTTTTTTTCTCCAGTTGAAGGATTCCTTGTAAATATCACACCAGTTGCTGAATTATCATTCAGATTACCAAAAACCATTGCTTGTACATTAACTGCAGTTCCAAGGTTTTCAGGAATATTATGTATTCTTCTATAGGAAACAGCCCTATCGTTTTTCCAAGAGGCAAATACTGCATTAACCGAGTTTAACAATTGCTCTTCAACGTTCTGCGGGAAATGCTTTCCAGTTTTTTCACATACTATCTCTTTAAAATCATTAACAATTTTCTTTAAAACATCAACATTAAGATCAGCTAAGCTTTTTGCTCCACTTTTTTGCTGTTCACTATCAACAATGTCTTGAAATAAGTGATGGTCAAGCTGTAGTACAACACTCGAGTACATCATGATGAAACGACAGTAGCTATCATAGGCAAAACGTTCGCCACTTTTTTTTGCAAGCCCAACAACGGTTGCATCATTTAGGCCAACATTTAGGACTGTATCGAGCATGCCCGGCATTGAATTCACACTACCAGAGCGTATGGAAACTAATAAAGGATTATTTGAATCCCCGAATTTACAACCGATGTCACTTTCGAGCATCGCCATGTAGTTTTTTATCTCGTTACGTAGATCACAAGACAATTCATTATCTTGACAATAGGCCTGACAAACAGCAGTGGAAATTGTAAAACCAGGTGGAACAGGAATGCCAATGTTACACATCTCTGCCAGATTTGCTCCCTTCCCTCCTAGTAGATTTCTCATTGCTGCATTACCTTCACAGTTGCTTTGGCTAAAGTAATATATTAACTTTTCTTGCATTTTTTTCGGATTTTCACTAATAAACATACTATACATACTATTCTAATAAATTTGTCAGGCAGGAGTAATAAATTTTGTAAAATTCAGCACAATTAAATAGCCTCTTTTCCTTTCATTCCAGTACTCTTTTCTGTCATCTCAATGACCTCTATGATGTCATTCCAGCGCATGACGCTGGAATCCAGTTCGTCCATAATCTCAACAAAAACGTTGTGTTTTAGCATAATTTTGTGCTCAATATGCTTATTTATAGTAAAGACTTCTGGATTCCAGCAGGCTTTGTTGCACCACTCAAGGAAAGAACAGGCAGTTACTGATGGAATTTGTTATAAAATAGATATTTAGCCGACAAAGGAAAAATATGCCAATAAGAATGAAAGTCAGTAACTGCAATGAATATAACAAATTTCTTCAAGAAAGGGGAAATGTTTTTCATTATATCAACGATGCCATTGAAAATTGGTACGAAAATAGTCCAAAAGTAGCAGGTGGCAACAATGTCTACAGCGACAAAGTAGTGATTCTAATTCACATAATAACCTATCTATTCAGGATTGGTCTTAGGCAAACAGTGGGATTTATAGAGAAATATCTTGAGCAAATAGGGAAAATTTTGCAAATTATCAGCTATTCGCAGGCTTCAAGAAGGTTTAAAAAGCTTAATATCAAAATCAACGACTGCAGAGTTGATAAGAACGATATGGAAGATATTGAAATTGCTATAGATAGTACAGGTATCAGCATCTACAATAATATTCCAAGCCATAGTAAGGCAAATGGTACAGATAGAAAGTATCGCCGCTATGAGCAAACAAGATGTAATGCTAGAGATAGGTAGTAAAAAAGTTATAGCTGCAAAATACAGTAGTGGAGTTTATTCCGACCACTATGGAGCCTGTGATCTTATTGAAAGAGTGGATACCAAGTATAACATAAGCACGATATATGCAGATAGATCGAAAGAAGTTATACAAACTGTGCGATGAGCTTGACATAAAGACAAGGATTCCTCCGCAAAATAATGCAGTAGAGCATCCAAAGTTGGATTATATGAATGAGAGAAATTCTACAATCAAGCTCATAAAGTCATATGATGAAGATGGTATGAAGAGGTGGAAAAAAGAGATAAATTATTGGAAGAGATCTTATATAGAAAGTTTTTTCTCGCGACTGAAGCAAATATTTGGATTTAGTTTTAGGAATAAATCTGAGATTAATCGTGAGAAGGAACTGCTACTCAAGTGTTATTTGCTTAACAAATTTACTGAAATAGGCATGGCTAAGTTTGATATAGCTTCATGAATTTATTATACATTACCCACTATCCGAAGAGCTGTGCAACAAAGCCATCCCAGTGTCAAGTGCTGGAATGACACCGTCATACCTGTTAGAGTATGAATGTAGCCTTATCTCACACTCCTGTCATCCCAGTGCCCAGACACTGGGATCCAGAAGACTGATCAAGTAATAAGAACTAGTCACGCGCTGGCTCTCTTAAATTACTTTAGCTATAAGTGTTAAGAAATTTACCAATCAAAAAAAGGCAAAAGAATCCACATGGTGCTGATTTTATTACTGTAATTGATAATGTGCTAACGCTTAAACGAAGCGTGTTTAGGCTGAATAGAAAAAAATAAAAAAAGGCATGCAGCCGCCATAATTTCGCCAATAAACACAAGATTTATCAAGAAGCTTCTATTAAATGAAAGTTATGCAAAAAATCTATTGCAAGTCTTTTAATATTCTGTTAAGAGCTGGAACAAATAAAAATTATTATGTTTGGATTAGAGAATAAGAAATTTCTGATTACTGGTGCATCAGGCGGAATAGGCCAGGCAATTGTAGAAATTATGCATAAGGCCAGAGCAACTTTATGTATTTCTAGTACAAAAAAAGAAATACTCGAAGAAGTTGCTAAAAAATATGAAAAAAACATTCACGTACTTCCTTGCAACTTATCAAATCCTGAAGAGGTAAATCAACTAATAAATAAAGCAAGTGAGTTGATGAAAGGCTTTGATGGACTCATATGCAATGCAGGAATTACACAAGACAGCTTATTGTTGAGAATGACAGATGAAGCATGGCAAAAGGTGATTGATATTAATTTGACCTCCACATTTAAGCTAAATAGAGAAGCATGCAAGAAATTAATTAAAAATAATTGGGGAAGAATCATAAATATTTCTTCAATAGTAGGATTGACAGGAAATGCCGGGCAAGTAAATTATGCAGCATCAAAAGCTGGAATAATAGCTATGAGCAAATCTATAGCAAAAGAAGTTGCAAGTCGCGGTGTAACAGTAAATTGCATTGCTCCTGGATTTATAGATACTAAAATGACTGAAGTTTTAAATGAAGGACAAAAGGAAAAAATATTAGATAACATCCCAATGAAAAGAATGGGAACAGGAAAAGAAATAGCAGCAGGAGTATTGTTTTTAGCAAGCGATGAGGCAAAATATATAACGGGACATGTGCTTAACATCAATGGTGGGCTATTTATGTAGCAACACTTATTTATGGACAAATTATAAGTTTTACTTTACAATAAGTATATATATAAATTTATTTTCGCGTTAGTTTATTACTTGGAGGCAAAAGAATGAGCTATATAATAAAAAAATTTTTTAATGCTTTGTGTATAGTGCTGTTTCTCTCTTTTTCAGATTACGCAAATGCTGCTACTGATATAGATGATACAACTGCCCAAGTAATATGCAATATTATTGGTTATATTTGGGGAATAGGTGGGCCACTTATGACTGTAGTCATAATAGGTGCAGCTTTGCTTGCAATATTTGGTAGAATGCCATGGCCAGCTCTCTTTGCCCTAGGTATGTTTTGTGGTGTATTTTTTGGTGCCAAAGCGATTATAATGAAAATTATACCCGATAGCATTAAACAAGATAGTATGTTGAGCAAGTGTGGGGAAAAATAACTTAAAAATCAGGATGTTTTTGTGTGTATTGTTCCTTCATGTCTTCAATCTGTAACAAATAATGACTGTCTTTCGGTAAAGTTTTAATAGCTAACTCAGCGTACTTCATAAATTTCTCTAAATTACCTTCAATACAAGCCTTTTTCGTCAAAGCAAAATAATACATTGCCATATCAGCGCTACGTTTATATGCAATACTTAAATACTTCCAGACAAAGGCGTTATTTGTTTCTACGTTTGCAACCTGCTCTAGGTAAAAAATTGCCTTCTCTATTTCACCGTGTAATAATAAAGTATGAGATAACGCAAGTTTCACTAAATAGTTATTCTTCTCAGATAAATATCTAAGTGATTCTTCATACATTTTTATTGCTTCACTTAAATTTCCAGCTTTGTATAACATCTCCGCTTTTAATTCATATAAATAAGGATCATTGCGTGACTCTTGAATCAATGAATTAACTTTAGTAATAGCCTCTTCTATCTTTCCTTGCCTATAGTGAATTACAGCATTTACATACTTAGAACTACCTTCATATTTATTAGATAACACATGAATAGGAGCAAAAAAAGAGTCTAGCTTTGCAACCATACGCTCAAACTTCAGCAATTTATCTGCAAGGATTGGTTTTATATTGTTTTTAACCTTATAATTCTGTACAGCAAATATACGCTTATCACTAAGTGGGTGAGTGCGGAAATACTCTTCAGTGTTTTCATGCTCAATACTCTTAAAATAGTCAAAAATCTCTTTCATACCCAAATTATCATAGCCAGATTCATCTAGGTATCTTAAAGCATAGCTATCTGCTACACTCTCTTGCTCTTGAGAATAGTTAAAAAACAACCTTGAACTAAGCGTTACACCACTAAGCAAGATTGCACTCGCAACCTGAGGGTTAATGACAATACTAGAAACTAATCCTACCATATAACTAATCATTGCTATTGATTGAAAATAACCTACAGCACTACTCATTTGTAATACATGACCAGCAGATATATGAGCAATTTCATGTGCTAATATACCAAGTAAGACATAAGGTTCAGTCGAATATTGTAAAAGCCCTAAATGAATGAAAATGCTATTATTGTTAATTACAAAAGCATTAATCGATCTATCATCAACTATAAAAACTTTTATTTTATCATTATCAATACCCGCAGCAGAAAATAAAGGTTGCGCTAGATCCTTAACTACCGCTTCCACTTCACTATCTCTAATAATACTAACAGAGTAAGCGCTATTACAGTATACGAAAAAAAATAGTAAAACAAAAAGCTTAGACATGGAAATTCCTTGTTTGTATAACTTTGAGGAATTTTATATTTTAACACTTAAACTATACGAATCTATAAACGCTAGTTTAAATTTTGAACGTAACTGATAAGTTTATCAATGGTAGTTAACTTAATATTATGTTGTTCAGCAAATTCAAGCAACTGGGGTAAGCGCATCATAGAGCCATCATCATTCACTAATTCACAAATAACTGCAGAATGATTACATCCCACTAACTTAGCTATCTCAACACTTGCTTCAGTATGACCAGCACGTTGCTCTACTCCACCCTCATGTGCAATCACAGGAAAAATATGACCGGGAGTTATAATGTCATCCTGAGTTCTATTTTTATCAATAGCAACATGTATAGTTTTTGTTCTATCCTCAGCTGAAACACCCGTAGTAATACCATAACGTGCATCAATTGATGTAGTAAAAGCAGTATGATTTTCACCAACATTTTTTTTTTCCATGAAACTAAGGCCTAACCTTTTCATGTGAACTTTAGTCATTGCTAAGCAAACAATCCCTGTACCGTATCTAACCATAAAAGCCACATGTTCTGGCTCTAATTTCTCAGCTAATACAATCAGATCACCTTCATTCTCTCTGTTTTCATCGTCAACTAAAATGAATAATTTACCAGAACTAGCATCCCTCAATACATCTTCCACAGAAGAAATACCAGGTAGACTAATTGAAGGATAAGTTACTTGTACCATGATTTACTTAAACTCAATCTTAACTATTTTATACAATTTCTCTCCATTTGGCACTATCACTTCCACATACTCACCAACTTTTTTGCCAATTAAAGCACTACCGAGTGGTGAATCCGTAGAGATCAACTGCTTTGAAGCATCAGCTTCATATCCACCTACAATCTTATAAACATATTCAATTTCACTGTTATCATCACCGAGCATGCTTACCGTAACAGTTGCACCAAACATTACTGTATCACCAGACAAATTTTTTACTTCTATCACTTCTGCATGTGAAAGTTTACTTTCTACCTCAATTATACGGCCTTCAATAAAACTTAATCTCTCCCGTGCTGCATGATATTCTGCATTTTCTGATAAATCGCCTTGATCACGAGCATCAGAAATAGCCTGTATGATAGAAGGTTTTTCTTCCTTTAATTTCTCAAGTTCGACTTGCATACTCTCAAAACCTTCCCTTGTAATAGGAAACTTGTTAACAATGGATGAAGTCATAATCACCGCCTAAACGCAATTAAATTGAGTGACAAAATCACTCACAATACCAAGAATATCATCTTTTATATCATCATTCATGTCACCCGACAACTTTTTTAAAACTCCAGGGTGAACAGTTTGAAAATAATTGATAAGATCACACTCGAACCTATTGATGTTGCTCACCTGTACCTTATTTAATTGACCATACAGATTAGAAAAGATATACATAAGCAATACTTGCTCTTCTATTTGCATAGGTGAATACTGTTTTTGCTTTAATAATTCAATAAGGTATTTACCTTTGTTTAAGGACAATTGAACAGTAGCATCAAGATCAGAACCAAATTTAGCAAAGTCTTCCAGTTCTCTATATTGGGCCAAACTCAGCTTTATAGAACCAGCAACTTTTTTCACAGATTTCAATTGTGCAGCAGAGCCAACCCGAGAAACCGATAAACCTATATTCACTGCAGGGCGAAATCCTTTGTGAAACAATTCAGACTCAAGAAAAATTTGTCCATCGGTAATTGAAATCACATTAGTTGGAACATATGCAGATACATCACCAGCCTGAGTCTCAATAATCGGCAAAGCAGTCAAAGATCCCTGTCCTTTTTCATCAGACATTTTGGCAGCTCTTTCAAGCAAGCGAGAGTGTACATAGAATATATCTCCAGGATAAGCTTCACGACCAGGAGGACGTCTGAGCAATAAGGACATCTGCCTATATGCCACAGCATGCTTAGATAAATCATCATATACCACCAAGCAATGCATTCCATTATCACGGAAAAATTCTCCAATAGTGCAACCGGTATAAGGTGCTAAAAATTGCATAGGCGCGCAGTCAGATGCGCTAGCCACAACTACGGTTGTATACTCTAATGCTCCACTTTCTTTTAGCTTATTCACCACTTTTGCTACTGTCGAAATTTTTTGTCCAATAGCAACATAAACACAGTAAATTTTTTGATTTTCGTTTACCTCATCATTAATCTTCTTCTGATTGATAATAGTATCAATCGCAATAGTGGTTTTACCAATTTGTCTATCGCCAATAATTAATTCACGTTGCCCTCTACCTATAGGAATCAACAAATCTATAATTTTAATTCCTGTCTGCAGAGGTTCATGCACAGATTTACGGTCAATAATACCTGGCGCTTTAGATTCTATATACATTTTGTTCTTGGCTCTAATTTCTCCGCCATCGTCTATAGGATCGCCTAATGCATTTACAACTCTCCCTAATAATTCATGACCTACAGGCACCTGTACAACATCACCACTACATTTTACAACGTCCCCTTCTTTTACATCACGGTCATTGCCAAGCACAACTATTCCAGCTGTATCATGATCTAAATCAAGAACTATTCCTTCTACACCGCTTGCAAAAGATACCTTTTCACCAAACTTTGCTTTTTCCAGCCCATAGACCAATGTGATACCATCGGTTACTGAAATTACTTCACCTATATTTTCTCGTTTTATAGGATTATCAAATGTCTCAACCTTCTCTTTTATTATGTTTACTACTTCAGAGGCATTTATGCTATTCTTCATATACAATTCCTTATTTTCAACATTTCCATTTTACTCAAATCAACCAATCTATCCAAATAACTCTTAAGCGAAGCATCAATCACGTTAAAACCATACCTAACTACAAAGCCACCTAGTATAGAAGGATCAACCACATGACTGACTTTTATTATTTTACCAAGAAAGTTCAAAGATTCAGTAATTATTTTTATATCAGGTTTCTTTAAAATCTCTGCTGATTTTATAGTAATTTCCAATTCATTTTCACTTTCCCTTACAAGATTTAAGAATTTTTCTAATATAAGGATTAATAAACGGGAGCGCTTGTTTGCAAGTGTAACCATAATAAATTTGACTAAGTTTTCACTCAAGTTCTCCTTTATAGAAAGTATCGCTTCTTTTTTGTGCAAAAGAGAAACCATAGGATGAGATAGATACACAAAAACATCTTGATCTTTAAAAAAAGCTAACAAAAATTCTACTTCTTTTCTTATAATACCTAATCTGCTTCCTGAGACATGAAACAGTGCTCTAGCATAAGATGAAACTAAATTATTGTTTTTCATATTCAATTACCTGTTCTAGTAAATCTAAATTATTTTAGCTACCATTGTTCAATCCAAGCATTTTTTATATAAATAGGTCTTCTCCTTAAGGAAAGAAAACATAAATCATATCTGACTGAATAATCTAAAAAATCAAGATTTTTACTTAAGAAATATTTAGAAGAATTTATAATAGACTGACACTGAAAATGAGATATCGGTACTTCTTTTCCAAATAAACTTGTTTTAACTTCTATAAAAATCAGCTCCCTTTTTTTAGATACAATTAAGTCAATTTCACCCAACTTACAACGGAAGCGACGTTTTATAACATTATAGAATTTCAGCTTTAAATATATCGAAACTAACAATTCTCCAAAGTAACCTACAAAATAGCGTAACCTACTTACCATAAAAAGAATAATTAGCTTTGTGTAACTACTTTGCTTCCTTTTTTATTTTTACTATAAATCTCACCTTTTGCTGAAATATCTCTATCAACTAGCTCTATCACTGCCATTGGAGCGCAATCACCCTTTCGAGTACCAAATTTTATTATTCTAGAATATCCACCTTTACGGTCTTGATAACGATTAGCTAGAACGCTTAATAATTTATCAACTACTAACTTACTATTATGAAGACGTGAAAGCAAAAGCCTTCTACCATGTAAAGAATCGTTATTCTTAGCAATTGTAATAAACTTTTCCACATATGGACGAAGTGCTTTAGCCTTTGGTAAAGTAGTTACAATCTGCTCATGATTAATTAACGAGATAGATAGATTCTTTAACATTGATAACCTATGCTCGGTACAACGAGACAGTTTATTTTTCTTTATTCCATGTTTCATATACTACCTAATCCTCATCAGTATGTTGTTTAGCCAGTTCATCTATATCCTTAGGCGGCCAATTTGGTATATTCATACCCAAAGACAAACCTGAATTATTTAAAATTGCCTTGATTTCATTCAAAGACTTTCGGCCAAAATTAGCAGTTCTTAACATTTCAACTTCCGTCTTTTGCACAAGATCACCTATATAAGTGATATTTTCATTTTTCAGACAGTTATGAGATCTAACAGATAATTCCATTTCATCTACTTTACGCAATAGAACAGGATCATAGCCCAAATCTTTAGCACCACTAGACAAAGAAACTTGCGATTTTTTATAACTCATATCAGAACTAATAAAAGGCTGAAATTGCTCCTGTAATATTCTTGCAGCATAGTCAACAGCTTGACTTGGAGAGATTGTACCATCAGTTTCAATTGACAATATCAGCTTATCTTTATCAGTAACTTGACCAACACGACTATTCTCTACTCTATACGAAACCCTCTCAACAGGACTATATAAAGCATTAACTGGAATAAAACCAATTAAATCTTGTTCATTCATAGACTTTAAAAATTCATTTTCTTTATATTTATTTACAGAAAGATAACCTTTTCCACTAGCAATATATATAGTAATGTTAAGCTCCACATCTTGACCTAGTGTACATATCACCAAATCTTTATTAACAATAGAGCATTGGTCATCAGTTTCTATCATTCCAGCTAATACTTGACAAGGCCCTTTAGCGCTCAAATTTAAGCACTTATTAGACGTGTTATTTAACTTACATCTCAACATGCCCATATTTAATGCTATATCAGTTATGTCTTCCCTAACTCCTTGGATCGAAGTAAATTCATGATTCACGCCTTCAATTTTTATTCCATAAACAGCACTACCGCGAAGAGAAGACAACATTACACGCCTTAATGCATGACCCAACGTTAAAGCAAAACCACTTTCCAAAGGTTCTAGAACTATATCACTTTTTTTACTTGAATCACCTGATATTACCTTAATCGCATTAGGCTTAGTTAATCTATCTAAATTTCCACAGAAAGAGACATTATCACTATAATACATACAAAAACCTTCCAAATATCCTATACTCTTCTTTTTTTCCTTAGTCTACACCCATTATGAGGTATCGCCGTTTTATCTGCAATTGAAGTGACAGTCAATCCACAATTCCGAAGTGCTTTAACTGCAGCTTCTGCACCAAAACCAGGACCACGAATTATTACAGAAACAACCTTCATACCAAATCTCTCTATTACTTTCTTCGCAGCAGAATCGGCAACCTTACCTGCAGCATAAGGTGTGGATTTTCTCGAACCAGAAAAACCACATGCACCAACAGAAGTCTGGTAAAGCGTATTACCACAAACATCAGTCACATTTACAAAAGTATTATTAAAAGTTGCACGAATATGGACAATACCAGTAATAAACCTTTTTGTATTCTTACCAACCGTTTTAACTTTTTTCATAAAAACTCACGATAATAACAAATTTTATTTTTTTCCAGCAATAGGCAATTTAGATCTGCCTTTACGAGTTTTAGCATTAGTATGGGTTCTTTGTCCCCTCACAGGCAAACCTTTTCTATGCCTTAATCCTCTATAGCAACCGATTTCCATTAAAGATTTTATATCCATAGCTACTTTTTTTCTGAGCTCACCCTCTATGACATATTTTTGCCTAATAAAACTACTAATTTTCTCTATATCTTCATCTTGTAATTCTAAAACACGCTTACGCTCATCAATTTTACAGCTACGACAAATTATATTCGCAGTAGTAATACCTATACCATGTATATAAGTTAATGCAAAAGGAACACACTTCTTCACTGGAACATTTATGCCTGCAATACGTGCCACTGATACCTCGATACTTTATTAATAATAACTCTTAATTTATACCATAAAACAACTTATAGTCAAATCAAATTACAAGAAATTTTACTTTCAATCTCTTGCATTACTCTATCAACACTCAAATTAGCGTTAATTGTTAACAACTTGTCCTTATAATACTCGCGCAAACCCTCTATCTGAGAATGATATTCTCTTATCCTCTTATTAATTGCAAGCATATTAGCATCATCAATTCTCTTCTCCAATCTCGTACTTTTACATTTAGCACAAGTAGTATTCTTAAAAGAAGATATACTATATATACTTTTACAATCCAAACAAGTAAGACGATCTTTTAATCTATCAATTGCAATATTATCGTCAAGCTGCAACTCAATTACAAGATCAACATCCCTATTGCATCTTTTTTGCAAAACTTGAGTTAAAAAATGAGCTTGATTTAAATTTCTTGGAAAACCATCTAACAAAAAATCACCATCTATTAATGCAAGCTGGTCACACAATAATTTACATATAACTTCATCTTGAATTAAATTACCAGATTCAACAGTATCCTTTATTCCTTTACCTAATTTACTCTCACTAGATATAATATTCCTTAATAAATCTCCTACTGAAACTAATTTAAAATTATACTTTGCTATTAACAAACTGGACTGAGTACCCTTACCAGAGCCAGGAGGACCAAAAATTGTAATAATCACTTTAGTCTCCTTGTTTTAGACTCATATTTCTTTATCCAACTATCGTACCTATTTGAAAAAACATAAGATTGTACTTGCATAATAGTATCAGTAATAACGTTAACTATAATCAGCAAGCTCGTCCCACCAAAAATAAATGGTATATCATAATGATACCTCATAATTTCAGGTACAGTACATATTACCACCAAATACGCAGACCCAATAAATGTTAATTTAAAAACTATATCTTGAAGATAATCAGAAGTATGTTTTCCAGGCCCTCTACCAGGAATAAAACCACCATTTTTCCTAAGAAAATCAGCATTTTCCTCTGGATTAAATATAAAATTGGTATAGAAAAAATTAAAAAGCACTATGAGTATTAAGTAAGTTATAATGTACATCACTTTATTTGCCATAAAGTAGTTTAAAATAAAATCAGCAATGGCATGACCTTTATAGAAATTTGCAATTGAAATAGGCGTTAATAGAATTGCGTTAGCAAAAATAGTTGGTATTACACCAGATAAATTGATCTTCAATGGAATGTAAGTAAAATCATCATTATGTAATTTTTTAAACTGTTTTTTGGGATATTGAACAATTACCTTTCTATAAGAAGATTCTGTAAAAATGACTAAAAGGAGCAGTAAAAAAAACAATGCTATAACAAAAAGGGTAATGAAAAATGACATACTACCATTTTTATTTAATGTTAGCAGAGATGATAAAGCATTATGTAATTCAGATGTTATGCCAGTAAAAATGATTAATGAGATACCATTTCCTATACCGCTCACACTGATCCGCTCACCAAGCCATATTAAAAATATAGTTCCACCTAAAAGGCTAAAGACACCTATAGTACGAAACATAATACCAGGTTCAACTACAACTAATACCCCTTCTCTATTCATTCTTTCTAACCCTATTAAGATCGTAATTGATTGAAAGATACAAAACACTATAGTCATATAGCGTATATAAGAGTTCATCTTTCGACGTCCCAACTCTCCGTCATTTTTAATTTCATTGATTCCTTTAACGGCAGAAGATAATAATTGCATAACTATGGATGCAACTATGTATGGCATAACGTTTAACGCCAAGATCGTCATTCTAGCTAAAGCGCCACCAGAAAATAAATTAAATACTCCAAAAACACCAGAACTCTCTTTTGGAAATATATCATTGATTATATCAAGATTAATTCCAGGAATAGGAACATAAGTGCCTAAACGATAACAAACTAAAGCCATTAGAGTAAAAAATATACGCTTTAGTAAATCACTTTTATATAACAGCGTAGAATCCAAACTATTAAATGCAAATTTACTGTTCATGATTTACGATAGTATTTCTACACTACCACCAACTGAAGCTACAGATCTTTTTGCAGCTTCTGATGCAAAATCAACATGAAACACAAATTTTTCCCTTAATTTACCCTTATTAAGAAGTTTGATTTTACTTTTAACAGATCTGATAAAACCTAACTTATGCAGTAGCTCCTTATCTATGATAGAATCCTTGACTATTTTTTTAGCTTCCATTAAGCACTGTACATCCCCAACATTAAATATAGAGTATAAGTTTTTGCGTATAGGCTTAAAACCTCTTTTAGGTAAACGAGTATATATAGACTGCTGTCCACCTTCAAAACCATTTATAGAAACGCCACTTCTCGCTTTCTGCCCTTTATGCCCCCTACCGGATGTTTTACCTTTACCACAACCAATACCTCTACCTAATAATTTAGGCTTCTTTTTCTTAGATAATTTGGTAAATATAGAATTTAATTTTACAGCATCATTCATAGTTTACCTATTTCCAACTATCTCACTAATCTTTTTACCCCTCTTACCTGCCACTTGGCGAGGAGATAACATAACATCAAAAGCCTTAAATACTGCACATATAATATTATGAGGATCATTTGATCTAGTAGACTTAGCTACCACATCCTTTATACCTAATACCTCAAAAACCGACCTCATTGCTCCACCAGCAATAATACCTGTTCCAGCTCTTGCAGCTCTTAAAACTATCTCACCAGAACAGAATTTAGCTTTAATATCATGATGTAAAGTTCTACCTTCACGTAAGTACACCCTAATCATCGACTTCTTTGCAGCATTTAAAGCTTTCACTCTTGCTTCAGCAACCTCTGCGTGTTTACCTATTCCACATCCTACCCTACCCTTACCATCACCAACAACAACCAAAGTTGAAAATGAAAATCTTCTACCACCTTTAGTAACCGTTGTTACCCTTCGGACTGAAACCAAAAGTTCTGATAAATCATTATTATTTTGTAAATTCTTTACAGCCATATTTAAAACCTTCTAAAATTTAAATCCAGAGCTTCTTAAAGCCTCAGCAAATTGAGAAATCAATCCTGTATACTTATATGCTCCCCGATCAAAGACGAACCGCTGCTGCAATTTTGTACTAGGCAGACGCTCAATCAATAAAGAAGAAACCTGTTTTATAGTTTCAGCATTAACCCTACCTTTACATACATTCCTAATTTTATCATCCAAAGTAGAAGCAGAAGCTAGGGTTGTTCCTTTTGCATCGTTAATCAACTGAACATAGAAATGTTTATTAGACTTAAATATGGATATACGTAAACGCCCAGCGCTCTTATCGAGCTTCGCTCTATTACGAAGTTTCCTTTTTTCATAGCTACTTAAAAAATTATACAATCTTTTCATTTTAATTACTTCTTTTTATTTACAACCTTACGCAGCATAAATTTGCCTTTTATTACAATACCCTTACCTTTATAAGGATCATATTTTCTAATTTTGCATATATCAGAAGCCACCATATAGACTTTTTGCTTATCCATACCGCGAATCACTAAATGAGTTGGCTTTATACACTTAATCTCAACGTCTTTAGGCACTTTATACTTAATATTATGACTATAACCAAGATATAAAGTCAAATACTTATCATCACATTCTGCTTTATACCCCACACCATTAATCTCAAGATCAACAGAAAAATCATTAACCATACCGTTAATCATGTTATTAATATTACTTCTATAAGTGCCCCATATAGATTTTATTTTATCATAATCATCCCTGCCTTGATCAACAGAAAGTAACAATTGATTATCAACTATCTGACACAGAATGCCACTACACAAGTTCAGCTCTTTTTCTGCCCTAACACTTCTTATTAATACCCTACCATTATTATATTCAACTGAAAGATCAGCAGGAATATTGATAGGTGCGGCACCTATACGAGACATACATTTCTCCTATCATTTAAAATACACGACACAAAACTTCTCCACCAACTTTTAATCTACGTGCATTATAATCGGTCATCACTCCTTTCGGTGTAGATATAATAAAAATTCCAAGACCATTATATGCTTTAGAAATGTCCTTACACTTAGAATAATAACGACAACCGGGCTTTGATACCCTAGCTATATCATTAATCACAGGTGATTTATCATAATACTTCAACTGCACAACAAGGGAAGGGATACTATCACTCTCTTGCTTTTCATAATTAAGAATATACCCTTCCTCTTTTAAGATCTTCAATATAGAAGAATTCACTTTAGAGAATAGGACTCTTGTTTCCCTATGCATTGCCAATTGAGCATTACGTATTCTTGTTAAAAAATCACCAATACCATCAGATAACGACACTATTACACTCCTTATATCACATTTACCAACTAGATTTTGTAACCCCTGGAACTTGTCCAAAAGAACACAAATCACGTAAAACAATCCTACATAAACCAAATTTTCTATATACTCCTCTCGGCCTACCAGTTAAAGCGCATCTATTCCTAATTCTGATTTTAGAAGAATCTCTAGGCAATTTTTTAATCAGCTTACTTTGAGCTGCAAACCTTTTTGCAATAGATAAATCCTTATTATTCATTATAGATTTTAATTCTTCCCTTCTCTCCCTATATTGATCGCATAACTTTATTCTACGAAGATTCTTCTGTATCATGGATTTTTTTGCCATATATATTTTCTCTCAATTATCAAAAAAAGGGAATTTAAGAGCCAGTAATAATTCCTTTGCTTCCTTATCACTAACTGCACTTGTTATAATATTAATATCCATACCTCTAATTTTACTTATTTTATCATAGTCTATTTCTAAAAATGATATATGCTCCTTGATACCAAAGGAAAAATTACCATGACCATCAAATTGCTTCACACTAAACCCTCTAAAATCTTTTTCCCTTGGCAAAGCAATATATATTAATCTTTCTAAGAATTCATACATTTTGTTTCTACGCAAAGTCACTTTACAACCTACAGTTGCACCTTTTCTAATTTTGAAACCAGAAATAGATTTTTTTGCAAAGGTTAACACAGGCTTTTGCCCAGCAATCGAATGTAGATTATCAAATGGCTCATTTATCGCTTTATTGTCCGTAGCAGCATCTCCAACGCCCATATTGATACACACCTTGACAAGTTTAGGCACTTGCATTACATTGCTGTAATTAAACTTATCCTTTAAGGATTTTACTATATTATCTTTATACAATTGTTTAAACATATCAACCTAATCTATCACTTCTCCAGAAACTTTTGCAAAACGCACTTTTCTACCATCTATAATCTTAAATCCTACTTTAGTTGGAGTTTTATACTTAGGATCCAATATTGCAACATTGGATACATCAATAGCTAACTCTTTATTGAATATACCACCACCACTACCAGCTCTTGGTTTAGTATGTCTCTTACACACATTTACGCCAGAAACAACTACTTTCTTTTTAGCATTACGTATTATAACTTTGATTACCTTACCAATTTTTTTCTTATCTTTACCAGTTAAAACTATAATATCATCACCACTTTTTATTTTAGCACTCATTATAAAACCTCATCAGCTAATGACATTATTTTCATAAAAGAACCAGATAATAACTTTTTTACTGGACCAAACACCCGAGTGCCAAGTGGTTCACCTTGATCATTAATTAAAACCACAGCATTGCTAGAAAAACGAATTACAGAACCATCAGATTTCTTAACACTATTTTTTACTCTAACAACAACTGCTTTATATACTTTTCCTTTTTCAACTTTACCTTTTGGGTTAATAGACTTAGTAGATATAATAATCGTATCACCTACAGATGCAGATTTCCTACCACCTAACAAGCCAATACAAAGCACTGCACGCGCACCAGAATTATCAGCTACTTCTAACAATGTATTTTTTTGAATCATATAAATACCTATTCCTTTTTAGCTATTGATAACAACCCATTTTTTAGTAACAGAAATAGGCTTATGTTCCTGTATTAAAACCCTATCTCCCTTTTTGCAACTATTATTCTCATCATGTGCTGTATACTTCTTGTATTTTTTAATAACTTTTTTATACAGCCTATCCTTATACACTTGTAACACCGAAACCTTTACAGTCTTATCAGAGTCAGCCTTAGTTACGACACCATAAAAAACCTTCTTAGGCATTTTTTCCCTCTCTCTTTCTTCTATTTAATACAGTTAGACTACGAGCTATGCTCTTTCTTATTAAGCTGAAACGCGAAAAATTGTTGCACTGGCCAAGTTTTTTTTGAAAAGCCAAATTAACAAATTCTTTCCTCAAATTCACAAGAAGTTCATGTAATCCTTGTGAAGATTCTGATTCAAATTTAACTATATCCATTGCAACTCCATTCAATTATGATTAGATATAAATTTACACTTCATAGGAAGCTTAGCAGTCGCTTTTTCAAGGGCCAATCTTGCTAAATGCATGGGAACATCACTACTAATTTCAAACAAAACCCTACCGGGCTTAGCTTTAAATACCCAAAATTCAATACTACCTTTCCCTTTACCCATACGTACATCTGCTGGCTTTTTACTAACCGGGGTATCAGGAAAAATTCTTATCCACACTTTACCAGAGCGTTTTAACGTTCTAGATATTACGCGCCTTGCAGTTTCAATATGCTTAGACTGAACCTTACCTACTTCCATAGCTTTTAATCCATAATCTCCAAAAGACAGCGTGCTACCACCCTTAGCATTACCCTTGATTCTCCCCTTAAATACCTTTTTATATTTACTCTTTTTGGGAACAAACATTTCAATATACCTTAACTACCAACATAAACCCAAACTTTAACTCCTATAATACCGCATATAGTCTTCGCTTCACAAAAAGCATAATCTATATTAGCACGCAAAGTGTGTAAAGGCAAACGACCTTCTTTGTACCATTCAGTACGAGCTATTTCAGCTCCGCCAAGACGCCCAGAGCAACTTACTTTAATACCCTCAGCACCCATCTTCAAACAATTTTGAATAGCTTTTTTCATCGCTCTTCTACATGAAATCCTTTTTTCTAGCTGATGTGTAATACTCCTTGATATTAAAACTGCATCTATTTCAGACTTTTTAACTCCTACTACATTCACTTCAACACTACTTTCTACTTTTTTAGCTATTTTTTGCTTTATCTTCTCAACATCCAAACCTTTCTTACCTATTATAACCCCAGGTTTAGAAGAATGTATTATTACAGACACTAAAGTAACTGTACGCTCTACAGTTACTTTAGAAATACCAGCATGCTTAAAGGATTCATTTATATAACTGCGAATAAATAGATCTTGATGCAATTTCTGTTTATAATCGTCCGTAGCACACCAAACAGAATCCCAGGTATTACTATTTATTTGCAATCTAAATACTTTAGGATTAACCTTCTGTCCCATATTTTTACACTTTCCTTATTAATTTTCCATTTCTATAAATCATACAATTTCTTTCAATTTTATAGTTATATTACTATAAAATTTGCTCATTCTATTAGCCCTACCCATAGCTTTTGGATATACTCTACGCAAAGTAAGTGACTTACCTATTAAAATTTCCTTTATATATAAATTATCAACGTTCAATCCATAATTATTTTGAGCATTAGCAATTGCAGAATTCAACACCTTCATTATAAAACCGGCAGCCTTTTTTTCACAAAATCTTAATTGTACATTAGCAAAAGAAACTTTTTTATTACGCACTAAATCAGCAACCAAATTTAATTTGCGAGGAGTTGATCTTAAAACCTTAGAACCAGCCTCAACTATTATATCCCTATTTTTCATATCAATTGCCTACCTTCTTGTTGCCTTTTTATCACCACCATGCCCAGTAAATTTACGAGTAGGTGAAAATTCACCGAATTTATGACCTATCATATTCTGATTATCAACACTAACAGGAATGTAATCTTTACCATTATAAACAGCAAATTTTAAACCCAAACAATTAGGAAGAATTACAGAAGCCCTGGAATGAATTTTTATCACCTTATTAATAGAACCCTCTTTTAAAGCTCTCTGAACTAATCTTAGTACAGATGGGTGTAAAAAAGGTGGTTTCCATACAGATCTACTCATAAATTAACCTTTCAATTTTTTTATATACTTATCACTAGATTTATTTTTTTTCCTAGTTTTTTTTCCTTTTGTTGCAACACCCCAAGGAGTAACAGGATGACGACCGCCAGAAGTTTTTCCCTCTCCACCTCCATGAGGATGGTCAACCGGATTCATTGCAACTCCACGCACAGCAGGTCTAATTCCAAGCCACCTACTTCTCCCAGCCTTACCCAGCTTTCTATTTTTATGATCAAGATTAGACACTACACCAATAGTAGCCTTGCAAGAAGATAAAATCAACCTAATTTGACCAGACCTGAGTCGTAATAAAACATATTGGCCATCACGACCAACGATTTGTGCATAACAACCAGCAGCTCTAGCAATCGCAGCACCATTACCTGGCTTCAGCTCAACATTATGAACGAAAGAACCAACAGGTATATGCTTGAGTAGTAAACAATTCCCTGGCAAAATATCAGCATCATCTCCAGCTGTCACAACATCACCAGGCTTCATACCTTGAGGAGCTAATATATAAGATTTAGTATCATCTTCCTTATATGATATTAATGCTAAAAACCCACTTCTATTTGGATCATACTCTATTTTCTCAACTATACCCTGATCACTTCTATTACGTTTAAAATCTATAACTCTATACTTCTTCTTGTGACCACCACCCCTGTGACGAGTTGTAATTCTACCATGATTATTTCTTCCACCACTGGATTTCTTGCCAAATACAAGAGACTTCTCCGGCTTATCTTTTGATAAACCAATTTTACTTATTAATATAGTCCCACGAGAAGACGGAGTAACAGGATTAAAAAATTTCATACCCATATTAAACGCTCATTATATCTAATTTTTGACCATCCATCAAAGAAAAATAAACCTTTTTTCTCTGTTTTTTACAACCAACCACACCCCTGAAACGTCTATATTTAGGTTTAACTCTAATAACATTTATAGAAGAAATTCTGACATTAAATAAAGACTCTATTGCCGATTTTATTTGACGCTTATTTACATTTACAAAAACATACAAAGAGTATTTATTAAACTTCTCTCTTAAAAGAGAAGCCTTTTCTGTGATTACAGGAGATTTTATTATATTATTATATTTAATCATAACAATCTACCTTCAAGATGCTTTAAAGTGTCTTTTGTTAACATCACGCATTCATGATTCAATATATCAAAAACATTTAACCCAATAGGTTTGATTAAATCTACATAATGCAAATTTTTAGCAGCACGTAACAAATCATCTCCATAATCACCAACTATTAAAAAAGAAGAAAATTTAAAATTTTTAATATATTCACACATTTTAGATGTTTTCTTCACATCAACATTTAAACTATCAAGAACAACAACTTGATTATTTAAATATTTTAGAGATAAAGCAATTTTCAAACCAAATTTACGTACTTTTTTATTAAGAGAATAAGCATGACTCCTCACAACAGGACCAAAAATAATTCCACCACCTCTAAACTGAGGAGATCGCAAGCTCCCCTGTCTCGCCCTACCGGTACGTTTTTGACCATACGGCTTAGCTGTTGTACCAGAAACATCACTGATACCCTTTGTTTTATGAGCACCAACTCTTCTCTTTGCTAATTGCCATCTCACTATATCATGCAAAATACTCAATTTTTGCTTGGCAGAAAATATCAAGGGATTAAGCTCAACACTACCTACATTATTATTAGATAGATCAACTAATTCACATTCCATAACTAACTCACCAAATTATTAGCATCATCACTCATATTCAACAGCAGACCTACTGGAAAAGGAACATCTTTATGTAAAGGCTTTTTAACTGCATCTCTCACAAAAACATAAGAGTTTTTAAACCCAGGAACATTATTACCCTTTACAGCAATTATGCTATTTTCATAATCAATGGATAATATTTTCATATTCTGTACAGTCACTCTGCTATTACCTAAATGACCAGCCATTTTCTTCCCCTTGAATACTCTACCAGGATCTTGACATTGACCAGTAGAACCTTGTGATCTATGAGCAATAGAAACGCCATGAGATGCCCTAAGCCCACTGAAGTTATGCCGCTTCATCACACCAGCAAACCCTTTGCCTAAAGAATAACCCGTAATGTCAAGATATTGACCAACTACAAAATGATTAACCCCCACCTTTTTACCACATTCTATTCCGAATAGATCAGTTAATCTACTTTCGTATAATTTACATTTACTATTTATACCCTTTTTCTTTAAATATTCCAACTGAGGTTTTGCTATTTTTTTTAAATCCCCTGTGCCTAAAATGACTGAATTGTAGCCACATTTATCTTGTCCTTTTATATCGATAATATAAGTTTCGCTGAGATGCAATAAGGTTACAGCCATGCGACTATTATCAAAATACATAGCAGTATGGCCAACATTGGTCATTAACAAACCAATTCTCCTAAGCGAATTTATTCTCTTCATTTCCTTTTCCTAAATATTGACTTCCTTAACCTTTAAATCCACTTCTACACCAGCAGAAAAAGATAAATCTGCAAGCATCTTCATCATAGTAGAAGTAGGATTATGTACAATAATTAACCGCTTAGAAATTCTCATTTCAAATTGCTCACGAGATTTTTTATCAACATGAGGAGACCTATTAACAGTAAATTTAGAATCTTTTCTTGGCAACGCAATCGGACCAGATAAATCTGCATTAAACTGCTTTAATTGATCAATAAACTCGCGAATACACTTTTCCAACAAAGAACAATCGAAAGCTTTGATTCTAATATATATATCTTGCTTCATCTTAGTTATTATACTCATTCTAAAATTTCCGAAACAACGCCAGAACCAACAGTTCTACCACCTTCTCTTATCGCAAAACGTAATCCTTTATCCATTGCTATTGGTACTTGCAACTCCACTTCTATACTTACATTGTCCCCTGGCATTACCATCTCCTTTCCATCTAGCAATTTTATGCTCCCAGTTACATCCGTTGTCCTTAAATAAAACTGTGGCTGATAATTTCCAAAAAATGGTGTATGCCTTCCTCCTTCTTCTTTCTTCAATATATACACCTCCGCATTAAATTTCTTATGCGGGGTTATTGTCCCTGGTTTTGCCAATACTTGCCCTCTCTCCACTTCTTCTCTCTTTGTTCCTCTTAGTAGTATTCCTACATTGAGTCCTGCACTTCCCTTATCTAGCAACTTCTTAAACATCTCAACACCAGTACATATCGTCTTTTGCGTCGCTTTCAGACCTATTATCTCTATCTCATCCCCTGTCTTTATCTCCCCCTTCTCTATTCTTCCTGTTACTACCGTCCCTCGGCCCGATATTGAAAATACATCTTCTATTGGCAACAAAAACGGCAAATCTATAGGCCTTGGAGGTACTGCCACATACTCATCTAACTTCTCCATCAATTTATCTATTGATTTCTTTCCATACTCACTACTATCATCCTCTAATGCTTTTAACGCAGACCCAACTATCATAGGCACTTCATCACCTGGAAATCCATACTTACTCAGCAACTCTCTCACTTCCATCTCTACCAAATCTATCATATCAGCATCAGCAACATCAGCTTTATTTATATATACCACGATATATCCAACACCCACCTGTTTTGCCAGCAATATATGCTCTCTCGTTTGTGGCATCGGCCCATCAACCCCTGACACTACCAATATCGCTGCATCCATCTGTGCTGCACCTACTATCATATTCTTTACATAATCAGCATGTCCAGGGCAATCAACGTGTGCATAGTGTCTCTTTTCTGTTTGATATTCAACATGCGCTGTTGCTATTGTTATCCCTCTCTTTCTTTCTTCTGGCGCTTTATCTATTTGATCATATGCTACAAAATTACCATAATGCTTTGTTATCGCCGCTGTTAACGTTGTCTTCCCATGATCCACATGTCCTATCGTTCCCACATTTACATGCGGCTTTCCAAATGCTTCTACTATCGCTGTCATAATTTTAACTCTTCTACCTAAAATATAAATACATCAACAAATAATATGTTGATTTTATATAAATACAACAAAAAAAAGAGCGGATAGTGGGAATCGAACCCACGTCACTAGCTTGGAAGGCTAGAGCTCTACCATTGAGCTATACCCGCACAATGGAGGAGGTAGGATTCGAACCTACGTACGCAATGCGGACAGATTTACAGTCTGTTACCTTTAACCACTCGGTCACTCCTCCACAAAAATCTGTTAAGAGAACACTACCTTAACTTAAGTTTTATTATTCCTAATATTAAACATCGAAATCCAAAAGATCAAGTAATAAAAGCTAATCTAACTGATTTCAGTTAGATTTTACTTTTATATAACAAAATATTGTCAATAAAACGCCCAAATAAGTAATGTGAATCATGTGTACCTGGCGCTTCTTCTGGATGGTATTGAGTAGAAAAGACTGGGTAATCCTTCATCATTATCCCCTCTACACTATTATCAAATAGAGAAATATGAGTAACTTCAACGTTACTTGGAAGAGAAGCTGAATCAACAACAAAACCATGATTTTGGCTAGTTATCTCAACTTTTTTACTCTCCAGATCATAAACTGGATGATTACTCCCTCGATGACCAATATCCATCTTGACAGTCTTTGCTCCCAAAGTAACTGCAAGTAATTGATGGCCCAGGCATATGCCAAAAACTGGTATTTTAGATTTCACAATAATTTCTATTTCTGAAGTTACACTCTCTCCTATCTCTTGTGGATCACCAGGGCCATTTGAAAGCACTATACCATCTGGATTCATGCTTAATATTTTGTGAGCAAAACCTGTATCTGGTTTGACTAATTCAACCGCACAATCAAGTTCTACTAAGCGTGAGATTATACTATTTTTTACACCGAAATCAACAATTACAACCCTATATTTTGCATTAAGAACGCTTTGAAAGTTATTACTTAAACTGACTTTCTTAGTTATTTCTATTCCATTTACAGATTTGTATTTCTTCAATTCATCTAATATATGTACCTCACTTGACGGACATATCATTCCATTTTGAGATCCATGTTTTCTCAAATATCTCGTCAAAGCTCTAGTATCAATTCCCGATATCCCAACTACATTATTTTTCTCCAACCAATCATTTAAACTAATATATGAAGAAGAGTGAGACATAGGAGAAAGTTCACGCATAACCACACCACTTGCAAAAACTTTTTCTCCTTCATTATCTTTGTGATTTATTCCAACATTACCAATATGAGGAAAAGTGAACGCTATTATTTGATCAGCAAAAGAAGGATCTGTTATAGTATGCTGATAACCTGTCATACCGGTGGTAAAACAAACTTCACCTATACATTTGCCTCTTTTACCTACCGATTTTCCCAAAAAGTACTTGCCATCTTGTAAAACTAAAGCTGCATCCTGCATTTAATTCTCTCAACTCATTTAAAATATTATATAAGAATTTTAAATTACAAGTAAGCAAATACTAAATTTCCCTTTAAGTTTATATAAAATTCAAAATTATAAGTAGCTTTCTTTTTTTATTATTTAGGAAAATTATAGCAAACTTAACTTGTGTGAATAGGCAATAGTCATTACATTCATACTTCATGTTATATAAATTCACATGGATAGAAAAACTTGTCTCATTACAGGAGCATCATCTGGCATTGGAGAAAGTCTAGCACGGTTGCTCATTAAAGATCGATGGTTTGTGGTTGGCATTGCAAGGCGCACTGAAAAACTGGAAAAATTAAAAGAAGAATTAGGTAGTAATTTTTTACCTATAACATGTGATGTAAGCAAAAGTGAAAATATTAAAAACTCGTCTGATTTTTTAAAAAAGCAAAATATTATACCAAATCTCTTTTTTCTTAATGCAGGATGTGGCGAAATAGAAGATAAGTTTCATACCAACATTCATAGAAAAACATTTGAAACCAATTATTTTGGCGTTATCAACTGGATTGAAGAATGGATTCATCATAATTCCTTGGCAACTTTTGCGGTTATATCTTCTCTTGTTGCTATGCATGCAACACCACATGCTTCTGCATACTGTGCCAGCAAAGCAGCACTAAAAAGTTGTTTTCAATCACTAAAAATCCAATATTCTAACAGTAGCACAAAGTTTATCACCATAATGCCAGGGCCAGTAAAAACAGATATGTTTAAGTCTAATAAACCACTTCCCTTCATATGGGAGCCAGAAAAAGCTGCAGCATATATTTTAAAAAGTATATTTAAAGGAAAGAAAGTTATAGCGTTTCCAATTTTCTGGCGGTTATTTTTTCATATTTTACAAATTCTTCCCACTAAAATGACTGCAAGAATCTTACGATAATCACCAAATCTATCATCTTGTAAAGCTAAAGCTCTTCAAAACTCAATCGCAAGCTTCTCCACACAAAAACATCTTGACTATCGCATGTTTCATATTATATGAATAAACTGTTAATGAAAGTGGAGGGTTGCAATGCCTAATAATACAGATCAGTCTAAAAAAATAAATGAGAAATGGTTATTTATAGGAGGTGCTTCACTGTTTCTTGTAATAATGCTACCATCAATTTTTCTCTTAGCAAAAATAGCTATGATGTTTGTTATAATCTCAACTACAGCAATAGCAATAAAAATTGCCTCAAAAGCAATATCAAACGTTTTAGAGGATAAAGAGAATCAATCAACACAAAATAAAATTATAAACCTAGCTATTGGAGCAGTGTCCATACTTGCAGGTGGGCTATCATTACTTATTACAGCAAAAGTTGGTTTCATCGCAATATGTTCAACTATAGCTATTTTAGCTCTGTATGAATATATTAAAGATGAAAAAATAGGTAAGGATATAAATGATAAATTCGATGAAATAGCTAATAATACAACTGAGTTTTGCGTCAACAGCATTGAAAAACTTATTCCATCACAAAGTTGTGAAGTGTAATCTTTTGTTTATAAATTTTTAGATGCATGGCTAACGTATAAACACTGAAATCAGCACTTCCTTTCTTGTTATACTAGTAATGGCTTCCATCATCAAAAATGTTGTATTACTTTTATACTCGCAAATCTAACTGGATTCCAATGCTGGAATAACATTACCTTGAATGGAAATCGGTGCGTGATGTACATCTGTATAGAGATTAAATATGTCATTCAGTTTGTTATCATTCTAGTACTGCCATTCTATAGGTAACAGCTGTACCTGGAGCTCCTCTCTTGTCATTCCAGCACTGGAATCCAGAAAACTTAATTTCAAACCAGTACTTTCCCTCTTTTCATCCCAATTTCCAAAATGTTACTCCAGTACTGAAATCCAGCTTTTTTATAACTATCGAAAACACTGTATTACTTTACAAATTTAACTAGATATAATTACTGGCATGGCACGTTCGTAAAATTACGATAAAAAATTACTTGACAAACTCTAATAGTTTTGTTACCATGCACGGTGAAGGTCTTCTAGAGCTCGGAATCTATCTTCGTCTGCAGACTTTTCAATTCAATTAATCTATAATCTTCAGTTAAAATATATTTTAGCTATACTTCGGTCGTAGCTGTATACATTTTTCTCAATCTTTTTTATTAGTGGAGGACTATCATGTTTAAAACACTGAATTACGCATATCATTGACCTACATGTCTTTAAAGGACAGATGGTACCTATGTCCTTTTTATATAAATTATTGTGTTTTTATGTCTTTTTTAGCAATGTCATTTATTGTTTTACGCCCCAGTCTTTTTCAAATATTGCGAGCCCTTGATCAGTAAGTGGATGATTAATTAACTGTCTAAGTATTTTTGCTGGCACAGTAATTGAATGAGCACCAAGCCGTGCAGCTTCTATTACATGTGCTGGACTTCTTACTGATGCAACAAGAACTTTTGTCTTAAAATTATAATTAGAATATATAGTGCATATATCTTCTATTAGCGATAAGCCATCATAGCTTATATCATCAAGGCGACCAACAAAGGGAGAAATAAAACAAGCACCGGCCTTAGCGGCAAACAGTGCTTGTCCAGGAGAAAAACATAATGTAATGTTAGCAGGTATTTTATGTTCTGTCCACAACTTTTTACAAGAAATTAATCCTTCATGTGTAAGAGGTAACTTTACTACGATATTACTAGCGATTTTCGCTAACTTAAGGCCTTCCTTAACCATATCTTCATGGCTATCTGCAACAACTTCAACACTAACAGGTCCTTTTATAATAGAACATATTTCGCTTACTAAATCTTCGTACTTATCTTTATGTCCAGATTTTGCTATTAAAGAAGGATTAGTTGTTATACCATCAATGAACTCTTTTAGCTCCTTAATTTCATTCAAATCAACACTATCAAGAAAAATTTCCATATTATTGTCCTATTAAAAACCTATTTTTACAAAATATTGTCATCTTTGAAAAGTATTAAATAAAATCGGATTTTTAACTCAACTCAATTTTCAGTCCGTTAGGAAAGAAAATATTGCACTGAGACACAGTATAGCGCTTTCCTTAATTGGTTGCATTTTATTAACAAAATTAGCATAACCAATTTCTGAAGTTTACTAGCTTTACGTTCAATAGAAATTCTTGCATAGCCTAAAACTTAGTGCTACTATTAGTATAGTAACACAAATAGATAGTGGGGAACAATAAACAAAATGACTAAGATCTAGTTTAACGCTCGCAATTAAATTCAACTAAAAAGGTTAATACAAAAGGAGTTAATCACTCCCAAAGTAAATATATTATCAAAACAATAGTAATAGGGGGTATACTATGTCAACAAATTTCCTGACATTGAAAAACATATTAGCAGAACTGAAAAGAAAAAATAGCATTACTGTTTTAGAAGAATACTATCAGGACAAATGGGAGATTTATGACTTGCTCATGGATTTGACAAATGATGAAAATTTTAAGCAAGCATATATAGATCTATCTTTCAACAAGAGCTTTAAAAAAAACTTTATAGAATTAGCAAATCAGGCAAAAAAAGCTGTAAGTAAGTATTTTAGAGACAAAGACATAGACCTTCGAGCTTTTTATGTAGAAACTAACAATTCTGATAAAGTGTTAAACATTAATCTTATTAATTACAATAGAAGTGAGCCAATAAGAATTAGTGATATCTTACAGCAAGAAAGGGATATTAGCACATTGAATATTTATTGCAATAAAAAGCATGACATATACGCTTACCGAAAAGGTAAGGAAAGACATTATGAATTTAAAGAGGGTGCATATTATGAAATGACAAGCACTTGGCCTGTGCAGGACAAGGATGGGAAAACTTTTACCTGTACTATGGTTATGAATGTAAGTAATTCTGGTATAACTAAAGTACTACAGTTTAATGGTAAAGATTTTGAATCGCCACCTGAGGAGTTTTGGGAATTAATAAGACAAAATGAGGAATTATATATTCAAGACCTCTCTCTACATGATGCTGTAAAAGCATTATTGAAAAAGAACAAAAATGCTAACATTGCACCGGCTGTTAGTAATCTGCAAAATAACGAACATATCGTAATCAATCAAGACGAAAAGATGAAAGATCTTGAAAATGATGCTAAAAGCAATCCTATTCTTTCTTTCACTAGCAACAATGTATCAGAGGTTAATCCACAGCAGATTGCAACTCAGGCAATTGCAACTCAAACAGAAGTTAATTCACAGCACACTGAAACTCAAACAGAGGTCTCTGTGCAACACGTTAAGACTCAAACAGAAATTGGCTCTCAACAGACTGAAACTCAGACAAAAGTTGATTTACAAGAGGTTGCAATTCAAACAGGAATTAGTTTACAGCACACTGAAACTCAAACGAAAATTGGCTCTCAACAGGCTGAAATTCAAAGTTTACAAGAAGTTGCAACTCAAACAGAAGTTAATTTACAGCACACTGAAACTCAAACAGAGGTCTCTGTGCAACACGTTAAGACTCAAACAGGAATTGGCTCTCAAGAAACTGAAACTCAGACAGAAGTTAATTTGCAAGAAGCTGCAGCGCAAACAGAAGTTAACTCACAACAACTAGATCAAAAGCTTACAAAAGCTGAACAAGAAATTAGAGAATTAAATGAGCAGAGGAACGAATTACGATATAGGTTCGACAAGGCTGAACAAGAACTTGAAGAGTTAGAAAAGCACAATAGTGACTTACAGAATGAACTTGGAGAAGAAAAGCAAGAAATTAGAGAATTAAACGAGCAAAAGAATAAATTACAATATAGGCTCGATGAGGCTGAGCAAGAAATTAGAGAGTTAAATCAGCAGAGAAACAACTTACAATGTAGACTCGAAGATGCTGAGCAAAAATTTGAAGAGTTAAAAAAGCATAATAGTGATTTACAGAATAAACTTGAAGAAGAAAAGCAAAAAAACGTAAAATTGCAAATTGGACTAACACAAAAAGATGAGAAGCTAGAAAATATATCAACAGAGCTGCAAGAGAAAATACAAGAACTTGAAAGTGCACATGAAGAAAAGAAAGACCTGAAGAAAAAGCTGGAAGTTGCCAATGTAAAAAATAAGAAACTGGAAGATACATTGCAGATAGAGAGCGAGCAAGCAGAACGTATAATGATCGAAGAGAATGAGCGCTTAACGAATTTAAAATATAGGCTCGACAAGGCTGAGCAAGAATTTGAAAAGCATAATAGTGATTTACAGAATGAACTTGGAGAAGAAAAGCAAAAAAATGCAAAGCTAGCAAATATGTCAACAGAGCTGCAAGAAAGAGCGCAAGAACTTGAAGGTGCATATGAAGAAAAGAAAGACCTGAAGAAAAAGCTGGAAGTTGCCAATGCAGGAAAAGAAGAGTTGATAAGTGAGTTAAGAAAATTGCAAGAGGAATTAGACCAGCTGTTAAGTAATTGCATAATAAAGCAAAAAAAATCAGAACAGGAACTCATGGAGGCTAAGCAAGAAATTGAAGAATTAGAGAAGTGCAATAGTGATTTACAGAATAAACTTGAAGAAGAAAAGCAAAAAAACGTAAAATTGCAAATTGGACTAACACAAAAAGATGAGAAGCTAGAAAATATATCAACAGAGCTGCAAGAAAGAGCGCAAGAACTTGAAGGTGCATATGAAGAAAAGAAAGACCTGAAGAAAAAGCTGGAAGTTGCCAATGCAGGAAAAGAAGAGTTGATAAGTGAGTTAAGAAAATTGCACGAGGAATTAAATCAACTGAAAGAAGAAAAGTATAGTTTGGAAGACAAGCTTGATCAATTAGAACACTATAGCAATAGTACAAAAGAAAGCAGTGAACAACAAATATCAGATTTGAAAGAAGAGTTATTATTACTGAAAGAAGCAAATCAAATGTTAAAAGCAAAGCAAGTAGAATCAGAACAAGAACTCGTGGAGGCTAAGCAAAAAATTGAGGAATTGGAGGAACAGTGCAATGATTTACAAGTTGAGTGTAAAGAAAAGGAACAAAGACTTGAGGAAGAAATGAGTAAAACAGATGAGCGAATAATCCAGCTCAATAAGGAGCAAGAGCAGAAAATTCAAGAAATTTATGGAAAAAATAAGGAACTGGAAGAAAAGGTAGAAGAACTGAAGGAAAAGCTAAAAACTGCTAATGCAGAACAAGAGAAACGACAAGGTAAATTGAACCAGTTTGAAAAAAAAGAGGAAGAGATAGAGGAAGCAGAACACATGATAAGTGCAAGGGATAAGTGTATAGCGAGTTATAAATCTCAAATACAAAATTTAGAAAATGAGCATAACGCACATTTGGAATCTGATGAACAAGAGGCAGATCAGCTAACGTGGGATTTTGAAACGTTAAAGAACGAGCTAGAGCTTAAAGATGAGCAGATCGAGACAATAAGAGGGCAATTACGGCAGGAGATAGAAGAAGAAATAGTTAATAAGTACCGTCCATCACTGGAATTAAAGTTTAAAGAATATGAAGATGAGATTGAAAGATTAATAAGAGAAAAAAAAGAGCTAAACGATAAAGTACAATACTTAAATAGCCAAGTAGAACTGTTAAGTCCAGTAATTGATCAAGTACTTGTTAATAAAAAGGAAGTTTTTGATAATAATTCAAAAATGTTTTACCAGCTTACAGAGAAAATTGATGATTCAGAAAAAAAATCTAGGTCTTTAAGCCTTGATAGCGCATTTCATAGCGATCACTGTAATTCACTTCTAGACTTAATCAGCAGTCCCTCAAAGGTGTGTAGCCAAAGTCAGCGTGAAAATGTTTAAAGATGCACATGAGACCAGCGGCTTCTTTATTCAAGTAGCCCCTCTTGTCATCCGAGTTGTGTGTCAGCTACTTGAACGACAAACATTGAGATGACAAGAGTAGACTTATTTCTTGAACAAAAAAGAGCCCCTAAAGAGATTTGACATCAAGATAACTTAAATATATACCAACTCTCTTATCTTTTAATGATTCCTCATCATGAGTCAAATGATCAAAAACCTGAATTTGATTCGTTATAATGCTACAATTATTATTTGCAACCTCTAATATACCATTATCAATTACAACTTTTTCCTTTGTCTGGTTACTCATTTGAGCAGTAATTATACCAGGCAATAAATAAATTAAGTAAGGAGAATGGTAAGCTAAAATCACTAGCTCTCCTTCAAGCCCATTCACTGAAAGCGAAACCACTTCATCGAATGAAATTCGATTATCAGGAGAAAAAAATTGCACCTTAAAAGTGTTCATAATCTTTAATGTCCGGCTCCAACTTCAGCTTTTATTGATTCAGCCTTTTCTATTGCTTCACTTATACTTCCCACCATATAAAAAGCAGCTTCTGGCAGATGATCATATTTACCTTCAATAATTCCTTTAAAACTAGAAATAGTATCAGAAAGTGAAACAAATTTGCCAGACATGCCAGTAAATACCTCCGCAACATGAAAAGGTTGAGAAAGAAACTTCTGAATTTTACGAGCTCTATCAACAATAATTTTATCTTCATCAGATAGTTCATCCATACCAAGTATTGCGATAATATCTTGCAGCGACTTATAAGTTTGCAATATACGTTTCACCTCAGAAGCCACATTATAATGTTCTTCACCAATGATTTCAGCAGATAAAGACTGAGAAGTTGAGTCAAGTGGATCAACAGCAGGATATATACCCATTTCAGCTATCTGCCTTGACAACACTGTGGTTGCATCAAGATGAGAGAATGTCGTTGCTGGAGCTGGATCGGTCAAATCGTCTGCAGGAACATATATAGCCTGTACAGAAGTAATAGAACCAGCAGTAGTTGAGGCTATTCTCTCTTGCATAGCGCCCATATCAGTCGCAAGAGTTGGCTGATAACCAACAGCCGACGGTATTCTTCCAAGCAAAGCAGAAATTTCAGAGCCAGCTTGAGTAAAACGGAAGATATTATCTACAAAAAATAGAACATCTTGATTTTCATGATCACGAAAATACTCCGCCATAGTTAGTGCTGTTAAAGCAACCCTAGCCCTTGCTCCAGGAGGTTCATTCATTTGACCATAAACCAAAACGGCTTGAGATTTTTCGTGCTCATTTATATCTATTACATTCGAAGTAATCATCTCGTTATAAAGATCATTACCTTCACGCGTTCTCTCTCCTACTCCAGCAAACACAGAAAATCCTTTATGAGCTTTTGCTATGTTGTTAATCAGCTCCATTATCAGAACTGTTTTACCAACACCAGCTCCACCAAATAAGCCAATTTTTCCTCCTTTAAGATAAGGAGCAAGAAGATCTATAACCTTTATTCCTGTAACTAAAACTTCTTCCTGTATCTTCTGCTCAGTAAAGCTTGGAGGTGATCTATGTATAGGTTCTAAATCATACTTTCCTTTTAGCGGACCACACTCATCTATAAGCTCCCCTACAACATTAAAAATCCTTCCTAAAGTTGAGCGTCCAACCGGAACTGATATTGGTGCACCTGTATCAACAAACTCATCACCTCTTGACATACCATCTGTGCTATCCATAGCAATGCAACGAACTATATTGTCACCTATATGCTGTGAAACCTCTAAAACTAGCTCCTTGCCCTTATATTTTAGTTTGCTTTTTAAAGCATTAAATATCTTAGGCAACCCGTCTTCAAATTTTAAATCAACAACTGCTTGAGTTATTTTAACTACTTTACCTGTACTCATCTCTTTCATCACCTAACACTACAATTCTATAAAAGAACTTCTAAAGAAAATAAATCTTATATTATTAACAGAAATTTTGCAATATTAAAACACTTACTAGTTACGTTTCATTATAAACAATGCAAATGCATTCAATAGCCAAGTAATAACAAACAGCACCAAACTAAGCGCATAAGCAGCAAGAGTTTGCACACTATTGAAATCCTGATCTCCGGTAAGTAATGTAGCAATTTGTACAGTGATAGTAGTAACTGAATTGAGAGGATTAAAGGTCAAATTTGCATTGATTCCCACAGCCATTAGTACAATCATTGTTTCACCTATTACTCTTGAAATTGATAATAAAATTGCACTTAAAATTGTAGGCATTGCATAAGGTATTGTTATATGCCATATAGTTTCCGCTGGTGTTGCGCCAAGCGCCATAAAACCATAACGTAAACTTTTTGGAACAGATCTTATAGCATCTTCAAGCAAAGAAATAATAAAAGGAAGAATCATTACCCCGATCGATAAACCAGCAATCAAAGCACTTTCTGAGTGTATACTTAAATTAAAAAAATTTGCTACCTGCTTTATAAAAAAAGACAAAAATATAACTGAGAAGTATCCATATACAACAGTAGGAATAGCAGACAAAACCTGTAAGGCTGTATTAATAACATAACGCACTTTTTCACTCGCATACTCACTAATATATATTGCAGAAAATAAACCAAGCGGCACCGCAACTAACATTGCTACAATAGTTATAAGTAATGTCCCCACTAAAAGTGGCGCTATACCAAAACACCCCACCTCTCCTTCACCAATAATAGCTACATTATGCTTCCATTTTAAGCAAAATAAGAATTCTGAAATAGCTACTTTATTAAAAAAAGAAATGGACTGAACAAAAATAGATAGCATTATAAATAAAGTGATAAAAAGTGATATTGCTAAAGCCATAAATAACAAAAATTTTACCATCTTATTTCTTTTACCTTTAAGGATAAAAATCAGCATAAAAAAAAGTAACGCTATAGAAATAGAAGTTATAAAATAACCATCATAGAATGCTAACAAACAAGGTAGCATCCACATACAACTCAAATATATATAAGACTTAACTTTACTTACTGCTTGAAACTTACTCAAACAAAATAAAAGGACTAGTAAAACAAGTACGCCTATAATTAAATTCATTTTTCCATATATCAAATTTTATTCAACAAGAATGCCACAGAAGTTGACCATTATTTGACAATAGAGCAAAATAGTTTAAAATAAATAGTCATATTAATATAAAAACAATGAAAAGAACATTTCAACCAAAAAATTTAAAAAAAAAGCACAAACATGGATTTCGTTCACGTATGTCAACAAAAGCTGGAAGAAAAATTCTTAATAAGCGTCGCTCATTAGGGTGTAATAAATTATGCGCATAGTAAGCATAAAAAAAAAGAGTTTTCCTTTGCTTTTAAAAACAGATTAGCATCTTACAGTCTTTTTTATCGAGGGGTATATATATCACTATATGCTATAAAAGAAAGAGAACCTGAAAAGTATATTCATGTTATTAGAGTAGGTCTGGCTATCAGTAAAAAAGTCGGAAAAGCAGCAAAAAGAAATAAAATAAAAAGGCAATTACGAATGCTAGCTAAAGTTAGCATTTCTAATATAAGTAATGTAGGATACTATTACATAATACTAACCCATCAAAACATTATGCAAGCAGGCTATAAAAATTTACAAAAAGACCTCAATATTTGCTTAAAGAAAGATAAAATAAGAAGGAATTTTCACTAAAGTATTTACAGCTATATTTTTTATGATAAGATAAGTGAGGTTTTTAAAATAAATTAATAGATGTGGGTGCTTGAGGTAGAAAGTATAAAAAAACAAGATAAAAAGCTCGATACAAATAATGCTGAAGAGAGTTTTTATGAATATAGAAAGTCTAGCTATCGTACACAATGGGGAATGGCATTTGAACAAAGCCAATATTTAGAACAAAATAAAGATAATCCTAGAGGGAAATTGCTAAATTTTAATATAGAAGCAACTCATTACAATAAGAGAATAGTTTGATAAAAGTACCCGTTCAGGGAAGTGGTTGAAGAAACGATAGGTAGGGGATTGTATAGTTCTCTTTGTTTCCATGTTAAGTATAATGAAATTATCCTTTCAAGTTCCTAGCTCTGATTACGTAAAATATGAGCTTTTACAGTAAACGATATAATGCCTAATTTGCTGTTCAGCGTGATAGTGGAATACTTTCTGGTTTACTTAAAAAATTTCACATCATTCTTTCAGATTTTAAAATATTTTTCGCAACTTGAGAAGCTCCAGTTGCTTCAGATAGGTAGCTTCAAGTAATACCTTATACGTTTTGCAACTTTCTTACACTTCTGTTTCATTTTTTAATAAAGCTTTTTTTAGCATAAATAATTCAGTGGATGCGTTTTTTAAGTAACAGCCCAGAATTTTAACTTCAATAGTCCAGCTATGTTTCAAAGTACCTTTCAGCGACTATTACGATTGCAACATACACTGTCTTTTAAATCTTCTTTCCCTTTAAAACTTGCAGTATTGCTTCAGCACTAACCAAGTTTACCTTTATTATAACACGTTGATGCGCAAAACCTCACTTTTCTTATTCGATTTGCTCATACACCTTTTTGCATTTGAGGGAATTCTATATTCACTATTTGATACGCTTTCAATTCACATTAAAAACATCACTTATAATTTTCACGTTTTGAATTTTTATAAGATCCACTGAGTGCTACAATTATCACCTAACTATTGGACCAAATGTATCTGCTTTTTGGTAGTTTGCTACTTCTTCTTTCTCCTCATCTCCAACAACTTAATTAATATTCAATTATATAAAGTTTGATTTTCGGAAGATCAATTGTTTGATGATTTGTTAAATGTTGCTATCTCTCCTCCTAATTTGGAAATAAGTGACAAATTCTACTTTTAAATTTTCTACTTTTATCTTAAAGTTTTCGCAGAGTTCTAAAAGATCAGTTATATTACCTCACAGCTACTCTATGTTTACCTTGTTTCATCGCTCTACTGAAAAGATATAAATAAGAAGAAATTTTTATAAACTTGGCAACGACCTACTTTCCCTTTTTAAGTATCATCGGCGCTAAAAAGTTTCACTTCCGAGTTCGAAATGAGATCGGGTGGTTCATTTTTGCTATAGCCACCAAGTCAACAAAAATTTCTGACTTAATAAATTTTAACTTAATATTTAACACTGCATATGCACATATAGAAAGCAAATAAATCAATCAGGCTATTAGTACCAGTTAGCTTCACATGTTACCATGCTTCTACACCTAGCCTATCAACGTGGTAGTCTCCCACGGCCTTAATTGGGAAATTTTTTTGAAGAGGGTTTCTTGCTTATATGCTTTCAGCAATTATCCCATCTATACATAGCTACCCAGCGATGCTATTGGCATAACAGCTGGTACACCAGAGGTATATACATCTCGGTCCTCTCGTACTAGAGTCAGATCTTCTCAAATTTCCTTCACCCACGGCAGATAGAAACCGAACTGTCTCACGACGTTCTAAACCCAACTCACGTAACACTTTAATCGGCGAACAGCCGAACCCTTGGGACCTTCTCCAGCCCCAGGATGTGATGAGTCGACATCGAGGTGCCAAACGGTGTCGTCGATATGAACTCTCGAACACCATCAGCCTGTTATCCCCGGCGTACCTTTTATCCGTTGAGCGATAACCCTTCCATACAGAATTACCGGATCACTATGACCGACTTTCGTCTCTGCTTGGCTTGTCAGCCTCGCAGTCAGGCAAGCTTATGCCATTGTACTATCAAGCTGATTTCCGACCAGCTCTAGCTTACCTTCGCACGCCTCCGTTACTTTTTAGGAGGCGACCGCCCCAGTCAAACTACCCACCATACAATGTCCTAGTTCCAGATAATGAAACATAGTTAGATATCAAAAGTGTAAAGGGTGGTATCTCAAGGTTAACTCCATTATAGCTAGCGCCATAACTTCAAAGTCTCCCACCTATCCTGCACATCACATTTTTAATAGCAATGTAAAGCTATAGTAAAGGTGCACGGGGTCTCTTCGTCTAACCGCGGGTACCCCGCATCTGCACGGGGAATTCAATTTCGCTGAAGTGATGTTGGAGACAGTGGAGAAATCGTTACGCCATTCGTGCGGGTCGGAACTTACCCGACAAGGAATTTCGCTACCTTAGGACCGTCAGTGTTACGGCCGCCGTTTACTGGGGCTTCAATTCAGAGCTTGCACCCCTCCTATTAACCTTCCAGCACCGGGCAGGCGTCAGACCCTATACTTCCACTTACGTGTTTGCAGAGTCCTGTGTTTTTAGTAAACAGTCGCTACTCCCTATTTTGTGCCACCTACTTATAGTTGCCTAAAAGCAGGTTACCCTTCTTCCGAAGTTACAGGTATAATTTGCCGAGTTCCTTCAACATCATTCTTTCAACACCTTAGTATACTCTACTCATCCACCAGTGTCGGTTTACGGTACGGCCTCATAAATATAAGTGCTATTTCCTGGAGCTTCTTTTAAGCATAGATCAATCCAATAAGACCTATACAAATACAAAACCCGTCACACTTAAGAGGTTTAGGAATATTAACCTAATTGCCATCGACTACTCCTTTACGGACTCGCCTTAGGAACCGACTAACCCTACGCAGATTAACTTAACGTAGGAACCCTTAGATTTTTGGTGAGAGTGTTTTTCACACTCTTTTACGCTACTTATGTCAGCATTCTCACTTCCGATATCTCCAGCAGTTTTTACAAACCACCTTCACAGACTTACGGAACGCTCCGCTACCGCGCCTATTAATCGAAATTAATAAGCACCCACATCTTCGGTATACAGCTTTAGCCCCGGTACATTTTCGGCGCAGAAAAACTTATTTAGACAAGTGAGCTGTTACGCTTTCTTTAAAGGATGGCTGCTTCCAAGCCAACCTCCTAGCTGTAATGGTTTTTCTACTTCCTTTCCCACTTAGCTGTAATTTTGGGACCTTAGATAGTGATCTGGGCTGTTTCCCTTTCCACCACGGACTTAGCACCCATAGTGTGTCTGCTGTATAATTAATTATTGGTATTCGGAGTTTGGTTAGATTTGGTAAGATGATGAATCCCCCTAGTCTATCCAGTGCTCTACCCCCAACAACATAAATACAACGCTCTACCTAAATAGATTTCGCGGAGAACCAGCTATTTCCAAGTTTGATTGGCCTTTCACCCCTAATCACAACTCATCCAATAATGTTGCAACATTAACTGGTTCGATCCTTCAGTATGTTTTACCATACCTTCAATCTGGTCATGACTAGATCACTTGGTTTCGGGTCTAATCCATAAAACTAAACGCCCTATTCAGACTTGCTTTCGCTACGCCTACACCTATCGGCTTAAGCTTGCTTCATAGATTAACTCGCTGACCCATTATGCAAAAGGTACGCTGTCACTCTAAATATCAATAAATTGATATAGAGCTCCAACTGTTTGTAAGCACTTGATTTCAGATTCTATTTCACTCCCCTCCCGGGGTTCTTTTCACCTTTCCCTCACGGTACTTGTTCACTATCGGTCGTTAAGGAGTATTTAGGCTTGGAGGATGGTCCCCCCATATTCAAACAGGATTTCACGTGCCCCGCTCTACTCAAGGATTTAAAAACTTTCTATTTGTACAGGACTATCACCTTCTATGGTTACCATTTCCAGAGTATTCTAATTCTTATTTTTAAATCACTAGCCTTTTCCGCTTTCGCTCGTCACTACTAACAGAATCTCGGTTGATTTCTTTTCCTTTGGCTACTTAGATATTTCAGTTCACCAAGTTTGCTTTATATACTTAGTATATAATAACTAGCTAAGCTAGTTGGGTTTCCCCATTCGGAAATCTGCGGATCAAAATTTGTTGACAATTTCCCGCAGCTTATCGCAGCCTGCCACGTCCTTCATCGCCTCTTAACGCCAAGGCATCCATCAAGTGCTCTTAATAATTTATTTATCTGACTATATGTAGAATATGCAGAGTTAAATATTAACTTACAATTGAATTGAGATTAAATAATCTCTACCATAAAACTTTTCAAACATCTAAAAACTAATCTTTTATATGTTACAATCTGATAAATCATATGTCAACGCCTTTTTACACAAAACATTTACCTATTATTATCAACAACAATATACCAGCAATCTTAAACATTATAATCTAAGAAATATTTGACAAATTGATATGTACAGAAAAATTAATGAAAAAGATATTTTGTAAGATAAAATGTGTTAAAATTAGTTACCTAAAAATGAACATTTGGAGTATTTCTAATGTATGAAAAGTAATCTATCTTTTATAAAAAACTTTGCTTTAAATTGTATATCCAAGCTCACTGGCTTATTAAATAGTAAAAAAGTAAAAAATTTCATTATGGATAAATACAGTACTCTCCATAAAGAAATTGTAGTGTTTCTTGAAAAATCTAAAAACCTGTTAAATACCAACACTGAAATCGGGTTATATCACTTCTATAAAGGTAATATATCAGATGCAAAGTTAAGATTTTGGTTAATTAGCATATTCTACCCTAATTTACCTCTAGTCTGGTATAATATCGGAAGATGTCATTTTGCAGTAGGCAATACTAACAAAGCTTATAATTATTTAACAAAAACCCTAAAATTAGATAGTAGTCATAAAGAAGCTTCTTACTATATAAAGAAAATAACAAACACATCAGATATTGTGGAATTGCCTGAAAATCTCATAAAGCAATATTTTGATTACACAGGTGAATATTTTGTTGAGCATTGGCTAATTGCCAAACAATACAGAGGGCATGAACTAGTACACATGATAATTACAAAAGTCTTTAACAACTCCACTTCTAAACTGAATATACTCGACCTTGGTTGCGGTACTGGAATATGTGGTCACTTCCTAAAAATAAGTAATATTAGAAGTCGCATAACAGGAGTTGACATCTCAAATAGAATGCTCAATATTGCAAGAGGATGCCTTATAAAAGGTAAACCTGTTTACGATGAGTTAATACATACAGAAATGAAAGAGTTTCTTAAACAAGAGAAGAACCAGCAGTATGATGTAATTATCTTTGCTGAAGTGCTACACTATCTACATGATTTTCTAGCAGAATTGGAACTAGCAAAAGGATTGACAAACAAAAAAGGGGTTATTGTATGTTTAGTAAGAAGAAAGGAAGGTAAAGGTATTGACTTTGTAAACAAAGGAGATTATTTTCGTCACTCAGAAGATTATATTCAGCATGTTGCAAAAGAAACAAATATGCAAATAAGTCAAATGAGTTACTGTAAAATATATGGCAGCCAAGTTGATGGTATCTTGTTTGCATTACAGTATCCACAAAAAAATTTAACAACTTAATCGAGAAATCGCTCAAATAAATGTCTATATTATCATAAAGGGAGTCTTATGAATTACATTGCTATTAACTACGCAAAGGATAGTAAATTAACTGATTTTGGAAAAGCAGTTCTATTGGACAGGTATTTAATAGAAAATGAAAGTTATCAAGATCTCTTTATACGTATTGCCAATTACTACTCTGATAATAAAGAGCATGCACAGCGTCTTTATGATTACATGAGCAATTTATGGTTCATGCCTTCAACTCCAATACTTAGTAATGGTGGTACCAAGAGAGGATTGCCTATTTCCTGCTTTCTTAACGAAACTGAAGATAGCTTGCAGGGAATAGTTGATTTATGGAATGAAAATGTTTGGCTCGCTGCACGTGGTGGTGGAATAGGTAGTTATTGGGGAAATTTACGTTCAATTGGTGAAAGTGTCAAAGGTAGCGGTAAAACATCAGGAATTGTGCCATTTATCGTAGTACAAAATGCTCTGACGCTTGCAATCAGCCAAGGATCCTTAAGAAGAGGAAGCTCAGCAGTTTATCTTCCTGTATGGCATCCAGAAATAGAAGAGTTTCTAGATTTACGTAAGCCAACTGGTGGTGACCCAAATCGCAAAGCATTAAATATACATCATGCTGTAATAGTAACAGATAAGTTTATGCAAGCTGTTGAAGATGATCAAGAATGGGATTTAATAAGCCCTCATAACAATAAAGTTATTTCAACAGTAAAAGCACGGGATATATGGATTAAAATATTAACAGCAAGAGTTGAAACTGGAGAACCTTACATTATTTTCCTTGATGCAACAAATAACAATAAGCCAGAATCTTACAAAAAACTCAACTTAGACATCAAAATGTCAAACCTATGCAGTGAAATAACTTTAACTACAGGTTACGATCACCTGAAAAAGTCACGCACTGCTGTATGTTGTTTATCATCCGTAAATCTTGAATACTACGAAGAATGGAAAGATAATGAGCTTTTCATAGAAGATATAATGCGTTTTCTTGATAATGTATTAGAGGATTTCATAAACCAAGCACCAAATGAAATACAGCGAGCAAAATATTCCGCAATAAGAGAGCGTAGTATCGGTCTTGGCGTGATGGGTTTTCATTCATTTTTACAAAGTAAAATGGTTCCTTTTGAATCAGTAACAGCCCAACAATGGAATAAAAAAGTATTTAAGCATTTGCGCGAGCAAGCAGATGTAGTTTCTAAAAAATTAGCAGAAGAAAAAGGTCCATGTCTTGATGCTAAAGAAATCGATCTAATGGAAAGGTTTACACATAAGCTCGCTATTGCTCCAACTGCCTCAATTTCGATTATCGCAGGCAACACTTCCCCTGGAATAGAGCCATATGCAGCAAACGTATTTATACAGAAGACACTTACAGGTTCATTTGTAGTACGAAATAAATTCTTGCAAAAACTACTAGCAGAAAAAAATCAAGACAATGATGAAATATGGTCCTCAATTTCAACAAATGAGGGTTCTGTTCAGCATTTAGATTTTCTTAGCAAGCATGAAAAACTGACATTTAAAACAGCATACGAACTTGATCAACAATGGATCATAGAACATGCAAGTGATAGAACTCCTTATATTTGTCAATCTCAATCAGTAAATCTGTTCTTACCTGCCAATGTGCATAAACGTTACTTACACAAAATACATATGCTTGCTTGGAAAAAAGGATTAAAAAGCTTGTATTATTGCAGATCACAATCAATGCAGAGAGCTGACAAGGTCTCACATGACATATTCAAAAAAAGTGAAATATTGCAACAAAAAACAGATATTAATTATGATGAATGTCTATCATGCCAGTAGACTGTACATAACTTACTGTCACAAAAATACAATTGTACAAAAGTTATGTTTTCATAGATGCTACATAGAAATCCAGATGAATTTCTAAAGTCTATTCCAAGAGATAAACGTATAATGTGCCTTGATATGGGAGAAAAACAAATAGGCATAGCATTTAGTGATAAAACACAGCTTATAGCTACAGCTCATAGTATATATTATAGAAGAAATATGAGCAAAGATTTAGGTTATCTAAATAGAGTGCTTAAAGAAAATGAAGCTGGATCAATGGTAATAGGACTACCATTCACAATAGATGAACAAGAGACCGAATGGTGCAAAGTAATAATCCAGTTTGCAAATAAAATAATAAAAAAATGCAAAGTACACATATACCTACAAGACGAAAGTCTATCAACATCTCTTGCAACTCACGCACTAAAAATTACTGGAATATCAATCACAAAATCAAAAAAAATAGATGATAAAATTGCTGCATGTATTATTCTGCAACGAACATTGGATAAGATAAATGCAATTAAATAGCTATTGGTTCCGTTTCTGTCATTTTTTTAGCTTAATTCACAACACTAACTATTAAACAAGAGAGAGATATATTAAGTTATTATAATTATAAATGAGATAATTAATCTAATTATTGACAATATTAAAAATATTGGTATAATTTAAGCATGTAAATGAGAAGATAACTATGAATGAAACCGTGAAACAGCTCATAAAAAATACTCAACCTTCATTAAAATACTTTACAGAACCGTCATCAAAGCTAGATGAAAAGAAGTTTAAAGAAATATTGTATAAACATCTTTCGTTGCAAAATCATGAATTTGGTGCACATAAAGAAAAAATTGATCAGATTGTTAGAGAAGGTTACCAAGATTACTATGATACGTGTGAATTAGTAAGCAAGGGAATGTACTATGTACCTCAGTTATGGATTAGCCGATAAAGAAAGGCATAGAAATAGAAGGCTTTTTGGACTGCATGGAGTAGGAAATCAGAACAGAAAAAACATGAATTAGGAAATTTGTTGGCGATCTATGTCTTGTATGCTCAATCTCAAATTTGTTTTTCAAGGAATCAAAAACAGTCTCAATAATCGACCTTTTCCTTAATAAAATCTTCTCTTTAAGTGAAATTAGTGCGTTTTTCATACCTTTTTTTACTTTAGTGACTAACTTTAGGCCTCTATCGAAGAGTTTCTCAAAAAGCTCTTTCTTTATATAGCCCTTATCTCCAAACAAAAGTCCGGTCAGTCTTTTAGTGAGAGTTGGTAAAGGTTTTCTGTCATCAACGTTACCTTTGGTTAGGGTAAGTGCTTGAATTTCACCAATTTCGTTAATCACTAAGTGCAACTTGAAGCCAAAAAACCAACCATACGTACTCTTACTAATTTCTGCTAGATGATTAAAAACTTTATTCCTAGAGATCCTTTTTTTGTGGCAAACGGCAATCGTAGAGGTGTCGATGTAGGAAGTGCCGGTCATTTTCGCTTGTTCACAGAACCATTGCAAAAGTAATGCTAAATACCACAAAACTCGCGGCTTTAAGGCAATAAATCTGTGATATGAAGGCAGCTTTGAAAACTCTGATCTATAGAATAACTGAAGATAACAAAGATAAAAAGCCTTGAAGTTTTTACATGGTGATTTATGGTATAACAGGATTATGGTTAGAATTTCTGAGTGCGCTATTTCTGGTACTCTGGTTGGTTTTTTGCCGTTTGATAAGAACCTATTTGCAAAATTATCATCTACCGCACGACAAAAATCCTCGACGCAACAGTACAGTTCTGTAATATCTTTCTTCATGGGTAACCTCTTATTATTACTAAAATACTCGAGTTTACCCTGTTTCCCTCTTCTTAGTTATACTTTTATCTATTTTCTAATCCATAACTGAGGTTATGTGTACAGAATATACTATTGTGAAGAGAATGGGAAACTTGTGGCCCGTACCCTCAAATATCTTGCACAGAATAAACTAAAACTTAGCAAGTACACAGAGATTTGCTATTTACAGGAGGAAGGGCAACTTAAGCTTTTTAGAGAGTTTGAATCTCCTCAAAGTTATCAAAAATTTCAGAGAACTGGCGGAGATCTTGGATTAGTAATATGTCGCTTTCATTTCGATAATAACCATATTAAATTGTTATCTCCAGAAAAATATGATATGCCTCGCTTTACTGATGGTAGTATTACAGCTGCTATAAGTGACAATACTCAGCTTATGATGGATATATCAAATTCAAACAGCAAAAGAATTGGATATCTCATTAATCAAACCAAAAACATTAATAAGTATAACCTACGATATGGAAATAATCCTATTCTTCTTTCTATAGCCAAAGGCTACAATCATGCCAACACTGAACATAAAGGCCCTCAACCCTCATTACAACAAAAAAACATTATAAATAAATTACTAGAAAGAGAAGATCTTGATATAAATTGTATTCATCTCGGTAACGGTATGACACCTTTACATATAGCATGCCTGAGGGGCGACTCTTCCGAGCTAATACAAAAATTATTGGATAAAGGAGCTGATTTAAACGCTGTTGATTATTACGGAAACAAGCCTAATGATCTGCTTAGTTATAGTTATGAAAAGGTCCAGATAATTATACAAAATATGACTGGAAATTATAAATTTGGTGGTAAAGAGCATTCTTATATAAAGCTGCGTGAAGATCAGTCTTATACTGCAACATTACCGACTCGAGAAGAAAGAGAGAGCAATATTCAAGAAATAAGAAAGATACTGTCCAAAAATAGGTCACGAGAGAAAGAACAGTCATCCACAAATTCCAGCACAATAGGTAAACCTTTAGCAACGAAAATAAATAGTTTACAAATTGAAGCTAAAAACTCCGTAGAAAGATAGTAAAGCTTAAACAGATAAAAAGTGAATCGCAAATAGTGATTCACTACTTGTCTTCATTATAGATAGAAGATAGTTATATTATTGCTGCAGCAATTTCTGCTATATTCTAAATCTGATAACTGATATGTATTTATAATTAGATGCAAGATTTCAAAAATCCACGCCTTACAAGTTTAAAATTTGAATTAACTACCAATTCCCATAAAACAAAAATTTTTCGTATAAGCATGACAAATTGCTGTAGCAAGAGCATCAGCAGTATGGTGACATTTTATATTTGAGCTTTTAACTATTTGCTTGACCATAAATATAATCTGACCCTTATCAGCATGACCATTTCCAGTAATGCTCTTTTTTATATAGTTTGCATCATATTCATTCATGGGTAAATCCGTCATTCGTAATATTAAAATTGCAATTGCTCTTGCATATCCTAAAGTTAGCGAAGATTTTGGATTCTTATTAATAAAAATTTTTTCCACAGCAGCTTCATTTGGAGAGTATAGGAAAATTACTTTCTTTAATTGTTCAAAAATTATATGTAGACGTTCACCTACACCCAATTTACCATCAGTTGATATGGTACCGCCACCCAAAAATTTAATATTATTCTTTTCTTCCAGTCTAATAATGGCCCAACCAGTCTTACTCATCCCTGGATCTAGGCCTATTATTTTAATCACTTAATAAAGGCTTAACCAATAAATAAACAGAAATAAAAATATCCATACTAGATCGACAAAGTGCCAATACCAAGAAGCAAACTCAAAACATAAATGATCTTGAGGTGTAATCTGATTTTTTCGAGCTCTAAATAAACATACTGACAAGAATATTATCCCTATTATAACATGTACACAATGAAAACCAGTAATCATGTAAAAGTTGGATGTATAGATAAGTTTCTCTCCCGCTTCTTGTAGAGAAAAACTTGCTTCATAATACTCAATTGCTTGCACTATTATAAAGAACATCCCAAGCAATATAGTTATAGACAGCATTTTAATCATGCTCTTTTGATCATTTTCAAGTAAAAAATGATGTGCTGAAGTAATCGTTGTACCAGAAAGTAATAATATTAGTGTATTCATAAATGGTAACGACCACGGATCCGGTGGTAAAATCCCTTCAGGGGGCCATTCAACTTTTTTTGTAGGAGAAAACGCTTCAAATAAAAAAACCGGATCAAGCCAGGCTTTAAAGAATGAACAAAAGAACGCTATAAAAAACACAACTTCCGAGAGGATAAATAAGTACATTGCAAGCTTGAGTCCATGTTTTACAATGGCAGTATGGCATTTATCATAAATTGCTTCTCTTATTACATCTCTCCACCAATAAAACAGCACTCCTGATACCGCAGAGATTCCCAAAACTAAACCAAATATTCCAGAAATTTGTTTATGGAGTGTACCAACTAATCCAAGTGCAAGAACAAGAATTGCTGCTGATATAGCAATTGGCCAGGGACTTGGGTCCACTAAATGAAAATCATGTTCTTTACTTTTCATATCACCTTCAAAAATACATATCAAGCATACAAATTAGCTTAAAATTGTCAATATTTCTTAAAATCTTGGTCAAATTTTGAAAAATTATATGCGCTATTCCAAAAGTCTAACTCAAATTGTGCAGTTATTTTAAATAATTCAAGCATTCTGGTTCTTTCACTTTCCCTTGCTTTGTTACAATACTCGTCAACAATATCTTCCAAAGCAACACATCCAGATTCCATCAAACTACCGCCAAAAAAATCAAACCAATCCTTATATCTATTATTTTTTTTAATTTTATTTCTCATATTATCAACAATAATTTTATATATAAAATGGCAAGAGTAAAGAACTGTTACAGCTTCATAAATGTCGCTATACGAAGTAGACAAAAGAAAGTTAGTAAAATTGAAACATTCAAGCGACTTTTCTCCACGATTTATGGAGTATACAGTAAAGTAGTGGTCGTATAACACTCTCATAATCTCTATTCCTCCTTTAGCCACCCCAATCAATGGAACAATGTTATTACAACTCTCCATTTTTGATGCAGTCATTAAAACAGTACGAACATAATCAGCTAAAAAGAATGCATCTTGTTGTATATAAAATTTGAAGTTTTCTATGTTTAAAGTATTATTTGCTAATTCAACATTGAAAGGATGCTCAATAATATCCTTTAAAAGATTTGACCCATAATAACTCTTAATTATACCACTAAACATCACATAAACTAGAATATAATTTAGTGTTAATACTACAGATTATGCTAGAGAATACATCTCATCCCAAAACATTATTTCTAGCTCTAGACCTCTCTTAAAAAACTCACGCATCTTTTTCCTCTCACAATCACCAGCCTTTGCATATAGATTATTTGCAACGTCAGTAACTTGATTAATCGTAGCATTCATTACTGTGTTATTATAGATATCAATCCACCCTTGATATCTGTGATCTTCAACTTTTTTAGGCATAACCTCTCCTACCATATGATTTATAATAATTTGGTATATATTAAAACAAGGATAAGACGCTGCTAAAGCTTCAGCAACAGAATTATGATATGCAGCACGCATAAAAAAATCAGTAAAAGCAGAACAAGATTTTGATTTTTTATGATTATCGGATAAATCACAAGTCTCAAAATATTCAGTATACTGCTTTCGAACCGCAAATGTTCCCCTTGCTACATTAACCAAACTGCCCATTATTTCAATGTCATCAACTTTAGCTGCAATAATCAATAAAGCACGAGTACAGTCCACTAAATATAAAAAATCCTGCTGAAGATAAATTTTGAACTTTTCATAATCTAGCGTATTGTTTATCAATTCAACATTGAAAGGATGTTCTTTTATTTCTTCAATAAGATCAGATGATTCTTTTATAGCAATATCATAAAATTCTTCTTTTGGTTTGTTGGACATCTTGTAAGCCTCATAAATATTAAAACTAGTATGGTTACTAAAAAGTTACTTACAATTTATAATAAGTTATTATATCAGTATCAAGCTAGAAATAAAAGAGTTTAATAGTTTAAAGAAATTCTCTCTTTTCTTCTTCTATATTAAATTCTTTACAAAAATCAGTAGATAAGTCCACACCTTCCCAAGAAAATCCACCATCACTTTCTAACTTTTTACCAAAATGCCCATAGCAGGCTGTACGTTTATATATAGGACGATTAAGTGATAAATGTCTTATTATGCCTTTAGTTGATAAATCTATGTTACCTTCAATAAACCCTTTAATCCTCTCTTCATCTATTGTATTCGTGCCAAATGTATCAATGTAAAATGAAGTAGGTTTTGAGACACCAATTGCATAAGAAAGCTGCACAAGACAACGTTCAGCTAAACCTGCAAAGACAATATTTTTAGCAAGGTATCTCGCCATATAAGCTGCGGATCTATCAACTTTTGTTGCATCTTTTCCAGAAAACGCTCCTCCACCGTGTGGAATATAGCCTCCATAAGTATCAACCATAATTTTTCGTCCGGTTAATCCACAATCACCAACTGGTCCACCAATAACAAATCTACCTGTTGGATTGACTAAGAGATTTTCTTTAGGGCACATCCACCCTTTAGGTAAAGATGAAGCTATGTAAGGATAAATTATTTCCTTCACTTTCGATTGACTCAGATCCTCAAGATGCTGTATTGAAACAACAATACTTTCAGCACGCACTGGAAGGTTATTCTCATACGCCAAAGTGATTTGCGATTTTGCATCCGGACCAAGCTTTACCTCTTTGACCATACTCATGATATTTCTCAGAATCGAGTGTGCATAAAAAATGGGTGCTGGCATGAGGCTTTCTGTCTCTATTGTTGCATAGCCATACATTATGCCCTGATCCCCAGCACCTTGATCCACACCTATTGCAATGTCATTTGATTGTTCATGTAGTAATATATTTACTTTCACTGTTTCCCAGTGGAAACCATCATGCTCATAACCAATATCTTTTATTGTATTCCGTACAATACTTTCAATCTTGCTATTTTCAATGTTCGGCCCAAATACTTCCCCAGCTATAATAACATTATCTTTAGTAACTAAAGTCTCTATTGCAGTACGAGAGGAAGAGTCATTAAAAAGGTATTCGTCAAGTATTGCATCTGAAATCTGGTCTGCTACTTTGTCTGGATGACCGGCTGCTACTGATTCACTGGTTACTGAATTCTTATGTAAAACCATCGTTTAGTTACACGATATCAAAACTATTGCAAATTTAAATGGTGGGTCTGGGAAGAGTTGAACCTCCGACCTCACGCTTATCAGGCGTGCGCTCTAACCACCTGAGCTACAGACCCGTATCTATTCAAGCCAAGGCTTGCATATCATCTGTAGGCACAACATCAATAAACGTTTTTTTATTTGCTGATTTTCTAAAACTCACCCAGCCTTTCGTTTTAGCAAAAATCGTATGATCTTTACCCATACCAACATTCTTTCCAGGATGAAATTTTGTACCTCTTTGACGTACAATTATGTTACCTGGAATAACCTCACCATTCTTCTTTATCCCGAGTCGACGCCCTGCCGAATCTCTACCATTACAGGAACTACCACCTGATTTTTTAGTTGCCATATCTTACCTCTTACTTTTGAAGACTAATTTCATTGATACGAAGAACAGTAATATACTGCCTATGACCATTTTTCCTACGGTAATTTTTTCTTCTCTTTTTCTTAAAGATTATAATTTTTTTATCTCTACACTGCTCCAGTACTTCAGCTTTAACAACAGCATTAGATGAACAAGATAAGCCATTGTTTGAAACACAAATCACTTTATTGATTTCCACTTCCTCTTTTTCTTCAGCTTGTAATCTTTCTACTTTAATTATGCTGCCTTTTTTTACTAAATACTGCTTTCCACCAGTTTCGATTACTGCAAACATGACAAATATCAATTATTGTTATTAACACTAATCGTAAATGATGTTACACATACTGTCAATATAAATAAAAACATGAAATACTTCTACCTTTATCTGCTTTTCCTCGTGGAGAGTAGTCAAGTTTTAAAACTTGACTACTCTCAAATTCTCTTAGTCTCATGAAAACTTTACGACGTTAATAAAAACTCAAGCTTTCACTAAAAACATTCAATCGGAGCTTATAAATTAAAACTCATTCCAAGTTCAAACCCATGAGAAAAATTACTGAACTTGTGAAGTTTATAGCCAGCGAAAACATTCGTTCTCTCAGAAAGTGGAAGATTAATACCAGCACCTATCTGGTAGGAAAAAAATCCTTCTTGTTTTTGAGACATTGCAATAATGCCTCCTGTGCCAAAAGTAATATAAGGAGTAATATCCGTACTTTCAAATTGATGATGATAATGAAGCTTTGCCATAAGTCCCACCTCTAGTCCAGTAAGGTTATACTGACTATTGAGAGTAGGTTTAACTACAGAACCAACCGAAATTTTAACACTATCTGTATAATGATAGCCAAGATCAACATTAGCACCAACCCCACCTGAAAAGGAAGTGTAGATTCTATCTTTAATCCAATCAACTCCAAAAGATGGTGCTGACAAAGAACAGCAGATAACCAAAGTAAGTAATTTTTTCATTTTCACCCTCTAACCATGAATATACGCATATATACTCACAGAAAAGTTAAAAATCACATAACTTACATAATAAAATCGGAATCACTTTCTTAGCTACTTGCCTTTCTCTTGCAATTGCCAAACTTCTCTTTGTCACATTTTGTTACCTACCGCAATCATCATTTTAGCCTATATCACTTGCTTTTTTTCAACAAAAATTCAAACCAGACTTCACTAAAAACATTCAATCGGAGCTTACAAATTAAAACTCATTCCAAATTCAACCCCATGCGAAAGTTCATGAAACTTCTGCAGCTTGTAGCCAGCAAAAACACTTGTTCTCTCAGAAAGTGGAAGATTAATACCAGAACCTATTTGATAAGAAAAAAATTCTTCTACGTCTGGCCCTTGATTTTCTGAAAGAGGAATTTTAGCAACTCCTCCTACACCAAAAGTAACATAAGGAGTAATATCTGTATTTTCAAATTTATAATGATAATGAAGCTTTGTCATAAGTCCCGCGTCTAAAATCCCTTCACTCATAACAAGTTTAACTGCAGGACCAAATGAAATTTTAATGCTATCTGTACAATGATAGCCAAGATCATAATTAATACCAAGCATACCATACGACGAAGAGGTGTAGGTTCTATCTTTAACCCAATCAACTCCAAAAGACGGTGCTGACAAAGAACAGCAAGCCAAGAAAGTAAGTAACTTTTTCATTTTTATCCTCCAAAGATTAATATATGCATATACAAGCATATAAATATTAAAAATAGTATAAATTGCAAGTAAAAAATTGGAATTATTTTATTTTTTTTGTTATTTGTCTTTCTCTTGCAATTGCAAATTGGCATATCTTTCACTATCTGCTGCAATCATCATTTGAGTCTACATCACTTACTTTCACTTCAATATAATTTCCCACTAGCCTTTACTAAAAATATTCAATCAGAGTTTATAAATTAAAACTCACTCCTAGCTCAATTCCATGGAAAATTTTATGAAACCTTTGCAATTTGTAGCCAGCAAAAACACTTGTTCTTTCAGAAAGTGGAAGATTAATACCAGAACCTATTTGATAAGAAAAAAATTCATCATTGACTACAGCTTTGAAAGCCTCTCCAAGTAGAGCACTTATGTTTTCACCTATACTATCAGCTCTACCTACATTAGGTTTAGCCTTCATTGTACGCACTATAACAGCACCAACACCAGCAGTAATATAAGGAGTAATACCCGTATTTTCAAATTTATGATGATAATGAAGCTTTGCCATAAGCCCCACCACTGCTCCAAATTCTTCATCAAGAGTAGGTTTGATTAGAGAATTAATAATAGGTTTGATTACATAGCCAACTGAAATTTTAACGCTATCTGTATAGTGAAAACCAACGTCATAATTAACACCAAGTCGGCTATATGATAAAGAAGTATAGATTCTATCTTTAATCCAATCAACTCCAAAAGATGGTACTGAAAGAGAACAACAAACCAACAAGGTAAATAATTTTTTCATTTTTATCTAAGATCTCAGCATATGCATATATAAGCATAACCATCAAGAAAAAAATTGGAATTATTTTATTTTCTTAGTTATTTGCCTTTCTCTTGCAATTGCAAGACTTTTCTCTGGCACATCCTCTACTATAACGCTACCTGCTGCAACTAGAGAGTCATCATGAACATTAAGCGGTGCAATGAGTGAGCTATTGGCACCAATAAAACAATTGCTTCCAATATTTGTTTTATGTTTCTTTTTCCCATCATAATTACAAATAACGGTACCTGCACCTATGTTACTCCCCTGCCCTACCTGAGTATTTCCTATATAACTTAAGTGCTTTATCTTAGTATTTATACCTATATCACTTGCTTTTGTTTCAACAAAATTACCTATGATTGCACCATCACCTATTGTTGTATTTTCACATTTGGCAAATGGACCAACCCTAACACCAGATCCTATTTTTACTCCAGGACCAAAAAAAACGTATGGGTAAACAATCGAATCCATACCAATTTGCGTATCAAGAGAGAAGAAAACAGTTTCTGGAGCAACAAGTGTTACTCCAGAGTTAGTGAAAAACTTTCTTTTTTCTTCTTGAAAGTAAAACTCGGCCGTTGCAAGGTCATTCCTATTATTTATGCCAGTTGCCTCCTCCTCATCAGCAATAACATAGCCGACATTTAAATTACTCTTTACTGCAATGGAAACGATATCGGTCAAGTAATATTCATGAGCTTGGTTATTACACTCTATTTTCTCCACCAATTCACGTAGATTCTTTTCACGTGCAACCATTATTCCGGCATTAGCAAAATCATTATTTCTACCATTTTGTGCTTCTACGATTTCTCTTAGGGAACCGTTCTCAATAATTAGTCTACCGTATCCTTTATTATTAGTTTTAAACCCAAGACAAACTAAAGCATTGCTCTCTCCTAAGCAGCTTATCATTTTAGTTATTGTGCTGCTTTTTATTAGTGGAGTATCCCCATACTGCACAACAACTATATCTGACAATTCTTTCAGGTTCCTCATTGCAATTTTGACTGCATCTCCCGTGCCGAGCGTTGACTCTTGTGTAATTAGTTTTATACCCTCAAAGCATTTCAGCCTTTGAGTTAAAGGCAAATCGACTACAATAACTATTTTTTCAGGATTCAGCTGCTTTGCATTGTAAATGACATGCTCAAGCATGGAGAAATTACCTATTTTGTGCAGAACCTTAGGCAAGCTTGAATTCATTCGTTCACTATGCCCAGCAGCAAGTACAACAAATGTATAAGATTTATTTGTCACTTATCTTAAAGACGAAAAATGAAAACCATAATGGTTGAGCCAACTAACTCTATTGTCGTAAAAGCTCCTTAGATCACTAATTTGATATTTCAGCATTGCTAGCCTTTCTATACCAATCCCAAATGCAAAGCCACTGTATTTAGTATGGTCTATTCCAACATTTTTAAAGACATTTGGATGCACCATACCACATCCAAGTACTTCAATCCATTTACTATCTTTATAGCTTATGTCCACTTCCGCAGAAGGTTCAGTAAAAGGGAAAAAACTATTACGAAAGCGTATTCTTAGACCCTTATCTCCGAAAAATTTACTAAGGAAGCAATGAATAGTAAATTTTAATTGGCCCATATTGACATTTTCATTAACATAAAGTCCTTCTATCTGATGAAACATAGGAGTGTGAGTTGCATCAAAGTCATTTCTGTATACCCTGCCTGCAGCCACTATTTTAATTGGAAAAGTTTTTGTCTTTTCCATGGTTCTAATCTGCACAGATGAGGTATGAGTGCGCAGCACCATTCTTTTATCATTTATTTTATTCCTTAAATAGAAGGTATCTTGCTCCTCTCGTGCAGGGTGGTGACTTGGAGTATTTAATGCATCAAATACGTGAAATTCATCTTCAATATCAGGACCATCAACTGCTTTAAAGCCCATATGCGCAAAAATGAGCTTCACTTCACTTATAACTTTACTGAGTGGATGAATCTTGCCAATTCTTTCTGGTCTGACAGGCAGTGTGATATCAACTGCTTCATTTTGCAGTTTTAACTTAACTTCTTTATCTTTCAGTTCATTTTCTTTGCTTGTTATAAGCTGGTCTATCTTATTGCGTAAAACATTAATCACTGCACCTAGGTCGCGTTTCTCTCCTGCATCATCTATATTCTTTAAGTCATCGAAATAAGCTTTTACTACACCCTTTCTCCCCAAGTATGACAACCTAACTTTTTCTAAATCCTTCAAAGAAGCAGCATTTTCAATCTCAGAAACTGCCTTATCTTCAAGTAAAGGTATTTCACTTATTAGCTCTTTATTCACCTTAAAAACGCTAGCTTAAACTTTCATTATAGTGCAATCTTTAATATCATCAATAAAACTATTTGGATAAAAAGTTATCATCAGAGTAGCTGATCTCTATGATGGTATCATTAAAATTGCCCCTATCCGAGTGTTTCCTTCTTCTGTCATTCCAGTGCTCCGACACTGGAATCCAGCCTTTACTTAACAATAAAAACTTAGCATAACTTTCGTGCTCAAAAAATTCCTGAATTCCAGCATCAAGTGCTATCTCTATAGGACTACTAACTAATCCAGAATATTAAAAAATTCACCAAGCGAAAAAAAGGCAAAAGAATCCCCCAGTAGTGAGTTTTGACCCTATAATAATGTAAATCGGCATTGTAATAATGTGCTAACGCTTATTTTAAGCGCATTTTGGCTGAATGTAGAAAAAATAAAAAAGACATGCAGCCGCTATAATTTTATGTAATCTGCCAATATATACCTGAGTTTTTTACTGAATTTTGTTGTTAAATCTGCAGAGATTAAAAACAAGGATAAATACTCTTATTGATATGATAAGAAGATTGATGAGATTTGTAAAGTAACTTTTTCTGCTCTTATTGAATCCAACACGCTACTATTATGTAAGAGTGCTATAATTATTAATTTATTGACTAATTATGTTTTTTATTTCACTCTACATTAAAAAATTTACTCATGCATAGTAGTAACATAGAAACTAAGAAAAAATACGAAATTGAGGGTTTACCTAAGTTTTTTAAGGATAGATCTAAAGAAATAAGTAAAGCATTTTCTAATGAAGTGCTGGAGATTAGCACCATTCGCTCAAAAAATATTACAAGTGATACGCAAGAGTTTTCATTTAAGCTCAAGCTACTGACAGAGGTAAACCCTAATACAATATTACCTCAAATAAAACATTTGATTGACTTTTTTGAAACCAGCCTTTCTCAGGAGAAAAACTTCACAGCCAATATAAAAGTAGCAAAAGAAAGTGAAGAATTATATAATAACTACCATAAAGCTAATAAAACTGTAGAAGAATTCATAAATAATGCTCCAATTCAAATCCTCATGCAGGGCATAACGATAACGCTACAAACAAACGTTAAAAACATCAACCTCAATAGCTTGCAACAAATCGAGATATTCTTGAATAAGCAGCTAAAACATGTAGAAAAAGCCAAAAGTGAGGAGCAAAGTCAAGATACATTACAAATAGAAGAAACTGAAAATAAAAACGAAAATGTGATTGAAAAAAGAAACACGCAAGATAAACAAATTGTGCAAGGTTCGTTTGGCTACAATATAGCAAGTAACAGAAAGCAAATTACACGTGCACCAGTAATTGTTGCTACAATGCATGAAAATATTTCCTGGTTTAGGTCTCTTTTTCAGCCATTCAATTTTTTTAATACGGCACAATTCTTTTTCCCACAACTGCCCAAATTTTCTATACAGAGTAACAATATGCCACCTGGTGTTATTCCAGCACTTGACCAAGAAGAGAAAGAACCAGTGTCAGCCACTCGGATAACAGAGGGTAGTATAGGAAATTTAGTCCCTCAAGAAACAGAGCGGGATATAGGTCAAACCAGGTCGCACACAGATTATTTTAAAACTAACAGAAAAAAGAAGTCAAAAAAGCAAGCTCAAGAACTATCAGAAGAAGAAAAACAATCTATCGTAAAACAAGCTCAAAATGATGCTAGAGTAGCTATGATAGATAACCAGATTGAGCGTAGAGAAAAAAAACTCGATGAAATATTTATTGAAGTGATGAATGGATATAAAAATCAAGACCCAGAGACATTTCACAATATTTTCAACTTAATATTTAATATTGTTTACTTTCAAGATAAACAATTACATGAAGTATTAGAATCAGATGAGATATCAGAAGTGCTAGAGGTACTCAAAAGGCCACAACCTCCTAATAACTCACTTCTAGGTAAAGAATACTTACAAAAGCAAGTATATAGAAAAACAGTGCAATTGCTCAAATTAGTTTCGGGCATTCCTATACAATCTTCTCCACAGCCTCGAAATATTTCTCATGAAATTTTGCCAAGCAAAGCTGTAGAACATTTACCAAAAACAAATGAAGCTAAAACTCGATTGCCTACTAATATTGGGCTCAAATCACCATTAAAAACTGTATTTTCCTCGAAAGAGACTTATCTTTGTCTATTTTTAGTAGCAGCTTCTATATCAGCACTCTGGCTATGGCACTTGCCGCTGGGAAAAGTGTCAATTTTAAAGGAATTGGTGCCAACAGAAAAAAGGAAAAGTATCGGTCTAACATTAAACATAGGGTTACCGATATTAATTACACTGTGCGTTTTGAACCTGGCTTACTTTCTATATTCTGAATATTCTGTAGAATCTATTGAGCAGATAAGTGAAAAAGATCTTCCTTTGCACATCTAACAAATAAGATCTTTTGTGATATAATTATTTATTTTATTGCATGTTTAAAGGAATTATCCAAGATATTGGCACTATAACTGATATCACTATCCACCCTAACTCTGATCAAATCTTCCATATTGAGACACAAAATTTATCCTCTATAAACAAAGGAGATTCAATATCCTGCTCCGGAGTGTGTTTAACTGTTGTCGACATAATGAGCAATGTATTCACAGTTCAAGTATCTCAAGAAACTATGAAGGTTTCTAACTTAAATATGTGGAAAATAGGAAAAAAAATAAACCTAGAACAAGCAATGAAACTGAGTGACAGAATTGACGGCCACTTGGTTCAGGGTCATGTGGATGACACAACAGAAATTTTAACAATCAATCAAAATTTAGAATCTCATGAAATCAGACTATCATGCCCACAAGAATTAATTAAATTTATTACAAAAAAAGGTTCTGTAACGCTAGATGGAGTTTCCCTTACAGTAAATTCAGTTGTCGATCAAGAATTCACTGTGAATATAATTCCCTATACATGGAAAAACACAACTTTTCAGCATAATAAAACAGGTAATTACCTAAATTTAGAAGTTGATATGATTGCCCGGTACTTAGACCAGCTGATAAAATATCAATACAATTAATTTTACAACTTTGTTATTTACAACTATTATATCTTGAAAATCATATAGATACAAAATATGTTTTTCGATAGCCTAATTATCTTTATTATTGTCTTGTGTGTAATAATATCGATAACTAGAGGTTTTATAAAAGAGCTATGTGCATTAATGTTCTTGCTCTTATCAGTCTTTTTGACAGCTAGTTACTATGATTTTTTTATTATAAATTATAGTAAGTATTTTAACTCTAAAGTTACACAAAACATACTTTCTACAATCTCTGTATTTATTATACTTAATCTTACATTCATGACAATGAATAACTGGCTAATGTACATATTATCACCTATAAGGTTGGGATTAATGGATAGAGTTACTGGAATCTTTGTCGGAGCACTCAGAGGAATATTGCTTTCTTATGTACTATTTTTTGCTGTGCACTTATATTGCCACACAGTATATGATAAAAAAGAGGGAGAGTCTAAAATAGACGCAGAAGACATATTGCCCAATTGGATAATAAATTCACACTCTTATCAGGCTTTATTTGTGACAACAGAAGAAGTAATTAACATGTATGTACCAGAGTCATTGATACTAAAAATAAAAGAGATTGGTGAGGAAATGGTTGATCAAGAAAAACCTCAAAACAATAAAGAAAAGTGAGTGTTGATTTTCTATAGCTAAACTAGCCTAGACAGCTATTATCCACAGCAGTGCGCCATAGGTTACCAATTCCTATTACTAATCAAACAAAACTGCAAACATTGACGAATAAGTAAATCATCAAAAAAATTTAAATGTATAATTTTAGTTCATCAATGTAATAAAACAAAACTTTTTTAGTGAGTTCAAAATCTTCTAAGGTATTTCCTTCACATCTTGCTGTTATGCAGTTTTGCGTATTTGATACTCTAAGAAGCCACCAACCTTTATCATCAGTTACCTTAATTCCATCAAGCTCTGAAAATACAATGTTTTGCTGCTTTAGTGTCTCCTTGATTGATTCAATTATTTGAAATTTTTTCTCATCCTTCACCACAATTTTCACTTCATGAGTGATATATAACTTTGGTAAATCTTCAATCGCCTCAGATAGGCTTTGGTTTTTCTTAAGTAAAATGTCAATGGCTTTAATAGCAGAATATAGTCCATCATCAAAACCCAGCTCAGAAAAGAAAAAATGCCCACTCAGTTCACCGGCAAACTTGGCCCCTTCTTCTACCATCTTTTTCTTAACTAGTGAGTGTCCAGTGGCACAGGTAATTATTTGTCCTCCTAATTTGCTAACGAAATCATGCACTTTCATACTCATTTTTACGTTGGCAATAACTTTGCTTTTTGGGTATTCCGCCAATACTTCACGTGAAAAAATCATAAACAAGTGATCATTGGAAACAACATTACCTTTATTATCAATCAAGCGTACCCTATCACCATCACCATCAAGTGCAATACCAAGATCACATTTATCTTTCTTGACAATACTGATTAACTGAGCAAGATTTTTTTCTTCTATGGGATCTGGGTCATGCAGTGGAAACGTCCCATCTATAGAGTTATTGGTTATGATGTGTATATGACTTGGTAAAACTTTTTCAATATACCTTACAATTGTTGGACTATTGCCAAAATCCCAAGCTATTTTTAGTTTTTGTGTAGCGTTATTCTTGAGCGCATTTTTTAATATGTTAACGTACTCACTATATATATTCGTGTTAATTAAGCTTCCAATTTTCGTGCTGTTTTTAATTGTATTGCCTATAATTTCCTTCATTTCTTGATCTGAGTAAACTTTTTTACTACTGAAAAATTTAAAGCCGTTATATTCTCTGGGATTATGAGAAGCAGTGATCATAATCCCAAGATCTGCCTGCATTGTTGCAGCGTAGAGCATAGGTGAAGAACAGAGCCCAACGCGTATAACATTCGCACCGGATAAAATCAAGCCTCTGATTAATTCTTTTTCTATGCTTGGTGAATCTATCCTGCTGTCATAGCCTACACAAACGTTAGCTGCAGTTTGACCAAATTTTCTGCCTATTTCATACCCATCACTGATCTGCAGGTCTCTGCCTACCACACCTCTAATATCGTATTTTCTTATAATAGTATTGTCCATACTGCACTTCTTGGAGTGGTTAATATATAACATTCCCGCCAAATACTCAAGTTTATTTAACTATAAGATTAGTTGATTTTTTAAGAAAATATGCTAATATTATAATATAGTTCTCTAAAAATAAAAATTATGACAAAAGAAAATTTACTTGTAACTGAAAATCAAGGTCTAGATTTAGATGAGCAGAAGAAAAATGATATTTTAAGTTTCATTAAATCTTGCAAAAATTTTCAGGATTTTATCAGAAAACTAGAAGAAGAAAATTTAATCTGGTACTTTATCAGCCCTTTACGCAAAGATGAAAACGTTAAAGAACAGATAAATTTAAAGTGGGAAAATGAGTTTCAAAAGTTTGAGCAATCAATAACTGCAGCACATAAAAAATTCGCAGAATCTCTACCAAGTGAAAATTTCTTAGTATATACAACAAAAGATAATGACTTTCAAATTAGGTTTAAAAATAAAGAAAAACCAATAGAGATTAGCACCCTTTTAAGAGCCAGTGACGAAGGCAAGGTTTATAACCTATCTTTAGGGAAAGATAGTCAAATAACTGCAACCAAAAAAGGCAGCGAAAGGCACTATGATTTTACTGGTTCAAGCTCATGTGAGATGACCATTAACTGGCAAGCTAAGGATTCTAAAGGCAATAGCATAGATTGTAGCATGACTGTAGAAGTAAATTCTAAGGGCATAAAAAGAGTGATTGGTGAACCAAAATTTGGAGGAATAACGAGTTCAGAAGAAGCATTAAAATTAGTTGAGCAGAATAAAGAAGTTTTTATCAATGGCAAAACTCTATATCAAACTTTCACTGACATGGTCAAAAGTGTGAACAATCAGCAAACACCAGCAGAGGAAACATTTACAAAAGATTCACCACAGTCAGCTACACCAAGTAGCAGTGGATATTCTTCTCTTAATACACCTTCTTCACGCAGAAGTTCTTTGTCTATTAGTAGTGAATTTAATGGTGAAGATGAAATATTTGAGAGTGATACGTTTAGTGATGAAGAAGAGAACAAACAAGAAGGAAATGAGTTAGAGGAAGAAAACACATATCTCAAGAAGGAAAACGCGGAGTTAAAAAGCCGTAATACGAAGATAACAGAAGAAGGTGAAGCAGAAGCAAGTCAATTAATCGAGGAAAAGCAAGATTTGGCAAAAGAAGTCACAAGACTTAAAGATGAATTGAAAAGAAAGGAAAAAGAGTTAGCTGAAAAGGATAAAGAGATAGATCGATTAGCACAAAAAGTAACCGTACTAGAACAAAGTCAAAAAGATAAAAATGCTAGAATAAAAGATTTAATTAATCAATTGAAAGATAAAGAAAGTGAGATTCAGTCAACAAATAGAATAAATGCGGAACTACAGGAAAAATTTAAGCAAAGTGAAGCTAAGTTAAGTACACTAGAAAAAAAGAATACAAATTTTGAAAATGATCTCAAGAAAATATTGGTAGAAGGTTCACAAGATAATCACGAAAAGCAGTTTGTAGAACAATGGATGGAAGCAAAAAATGAAAACGAAAAATTGACTGATAAAGTAAATCAATTAGCTGAAGAATTAAATCAACTGCAAAAAGAAAAGGGAAATTTAGAAAGGGAAATTTGGCAACTTAAATCTGGAAGATCACTTGCGGATGAGTTCAGTGAAGTAAATGCGAAAGTAGCTACTTCAACTCAAACTGAAGTTGAATATGAAAGTAGAAGAATCCAGGCAAGTGATCACGAAACTACAGTTCCTAAAACACAAGACCAAGGTACACAAGCTGCGGATAAATCTTCAAGCAAAAGAATTAGTAAATTAGGAAAGGAAAATAAAAGTTTGGCTAGGGACAAACTAATGATATCTGAACAATTAAAACAAAAAACAAAAGAGATTGATGAGTTAAAGAAAAATTTAAAACAATTACAAGAAGAAAACACACAACTAAGACAAAAAGCTACTAAAGGTACAGGTGTTGATGCATCATCTTCAACAGATCAAAAAAAGACTAAGGAAGAAGAAGCTCGAACAAACATACCACAAAACATTATGGATTGGCCTGTTCCAATTCCGAATGATAAACCGGAAAAACAGCAAACTCCATTAGAACCAACTAAGGTCAATACAGAACTATCAAATCCAAACACAGTTCCTGCTAAGACTACGGAAAAATCTACCCCTTTAGGATGATGAGTTTTTACTTCAACTATAGCTAATCCAAACGAGATATTATATTGCAATAATCACTAATTTTCTGTGCTTTCAAAAAAACACATCAAGCAAAATCATTTGAGAGTAAGTGGACATTGTTAGATGAATTAACCCTAACTTAAGAATCAGATATATACAATATTAGTATGTTTAATTAATAGTGAGGTTTAAAATGTCACCTAGTGAAAAAAACTCTTCAAATTTTGTTGAAACTAAGCAAGATGATCTTAAAATGATTCAAGATTCTTCATTAAATTCAGATATCATTCACGATCCCAAGAAGCTAAAAGACAGAATTATGGATCTGTTAAAAGGAGATACAGAATTCTCCAAGATGAAGCAAGGAGATAAGGCCCTTGTAGTAGGTACAGCAAGTGGATTATTTGCAGCAGTGTTACCATTTTTGGCAGTTGGTGCAACACTTGCTATACCAAGTGCTATAGTTGGTCTTACTCTATTTTTCGCTGCGAAAGTTGCTGTAAAAGCAGTTCAATCTGGATATAAAGGGCTCAAATGGTCAGCAGAAAAAACAGTTGAAGGAGCGAAGCATATTGGCGGAAAAATCAAAGATGGTGCTGTATATGCCAAGAATTCGGTAAAAGAAACTGCAAGTTCTGTAAAACAGGCAACACAAGAGAGAGCTAGCTCTACATTAAGAAAAATGGGGGATAACATTCAAAACCTTGGAAGGAAGATGAGTGATAGTGGTGCAAGCATGTCTAGTTTAGATGGCATCGCATATTCAATAGGTAATGAAGATCAAACTGTTATTTTGAAAACAAAAGAAAAAACGAGAAGTTTTAATAGTGTAAAGGAAATGTTTGTCAAGGAAGTTTTTGAAGACAAAGGTGTGAATAGCTCTGCTTTAACTAGGAAAATATTTTCTAAGCTGGGGGAAAAAATATTAGAGAAAGCTTATTCTGTTGATGGTCAACACAGTGCCAAAAAGGACCAGTTGATCAACCGATTGAAGCAGCAAATAGATTTTATCAATAAATTAGATGCTAAGAAGTTGCAACATTTGTTAGCTAAAGATAATAGCAGCCTATATGAAATTTTTTCTGAACATCATGATGAGATTAAGGAAGTTATTAAAGAATGCAAGGAAGAGCATACTCGTTTTAATACTTTAGAAAGGCTTAATAAGTCAGCAAAAAGGCATAAAGCAAGTTCTATGAATTCACTGGAAAATAGCTTATCAGGTAGTAGTTCAACGAGTTCTATAAGTACTGTTAGCAGCAAAGCAGAATTATTAAATCCTAATGAGCATAAGGAAGTAAAAGAACCTACTTCATTTTGGAGCAAGTTGTTACCATCACTAAAAGGTGGCAAAAAGCCAGAGGAAGCTACTTATATAAGATATCAAGATTCTGAGTTGGATCAGATACAATCTGCGGAGATAGGAAATAGCCGTTTTTATGTTGCTCCGGAGAAACCGCCAAGAAGCAATTCAATGGGTTCTATAAGCACTGACAGTACTGCTACAACTTCTAGCTTTGCCAGTTACCGTCGTAATTCTGATAGTGGGTTCAATTCACCAAGTTCTTCTCCGGAACATGGTATGTTCACTGAGAAAAATGGCAAGTTAAAAACCCAAGCTGACTTAAGAAAGACAGGTTCTTTGGACAAATTGGTGGGACCTTCTTCAACAGTAACTGCTGAAGTCGATGTAGAGCATCAAGCTCCAAAAATGAAGATATAGAGAGTAAACAAAACTATCTATCTTCTTAAAAAAGATGTTACTCAGTGAGTAACATCTTTTTTTCATTTTATCAAAAACATTCGCTTATTTAAGATCAGTTTTCTAGCACTGGGCCAATTTATGGAGTTTCTCTTGCCTTTTTCATAGGTTACGTAAGAAACTTAAAAAATAAAAGTTTTTATTCAATAATTTGTGTATAAGGGATATTATTTTACTGCTAGTGAAATAAACCAGAATGAAGTCTATTTTATTGACAAGGCCTTTATTAGATTCGTTGAGCACAAGAAGCACGCTAAAAAAATATGGATACAAAGTTTTTATAGAGCCAGTATTCACAATAAAGTACTTAAATCCTGATATATCCGCGCACGAATTTGATGTTGTGATATCTACAAGTAAAAACAGTGTAAAGGCTTTCAGTCAAATATGTAAAGAGTATGGCTTTCCAATTATTACGGTTGGTAATTCAACCATGCAGGCTGCAAAAAATTTGGGATTTTCCGATATAATCTCAGCAGACAGCAACGTTGATGGTCTGATATCATGCATAAAATCTCATTATTCAAATACAATAAAGTTCTTATATATAAGGGGACAAGAAGTATCATGTGACCTAAAAAAAAGATTATCTGAAGAAGGTTTTAACGTAAGAGAAGTTGTACTCTATAAAACAATTACTAAAAGGAGTCTAACTAATAGGTGTAAAAATTTACTATTGGACGGTAAAATTGATAGCGTTGCTTTTTTTTCCTCACAAACTGCAAGGGTATTTTGTTCATTAGTTCTAAAAAGTGGGCTATCTCCTGTGATGAATAATACAGTTGCATATACCATGAGTAAAAACATTGCTGATAGTTTAAAGTTAATCAAGTGGAAAAAAATTATAACATCGAGGTTGCCCACAGGGGAGAGTTTAATTGATATAATTAATAAGGATTGTTGATGCTAAAGATTGCAACTTGGAATGTAAACTCCATACGTAAAAGAATTAACCAACTTTGTAGTTTTATAGTTGATAGTCAGATAGATATAGTTTTGCTGCAAGAGATAAAATGTACAGAAGAGCAATTTCCTTATGCAGAGATAGAAAAGTTAGGATATGAATATGCTGTCTATGGACAGGTTGCAAGAAATGGTGTTTGTGTTTTATCTAAATATCCAATACTGGAAAAATTAAAAATTGATATTGTAGAGAGTCATCAAGAAGCACGTTATATAGAGTGTGTGATAAAACACTCCAATAATAAGGTAAGGGTAGGAAGTGTATACGTTCCAAACGGTCAAAGCCCAGACTCTCATACTTTTGAGTATAAACTCAAGTTTTTTGATAACCTATATGAAAGGATGGGCACTTTGTTGAAAAATGAAGAGTTAACTATTATAGCTGGCGATTATAATGTTGCACTGGATGAAATTGATGTTTTTGATTCAAATTTATTAAATGGCCAAGTGTGCTTTCATATAAAAGAGCGTGAGAAATTAAGAGCGATCTTGAATCTTGGTTTTAAAGATGCATTTAGAATATCTCACCTCAACTTACAACAATTCACTTGGTGGCATTATCAAGGTAATTCACTCAGAAACAATCAAGGAATGCGAATAGATCATATGCTGCTATCGCCACAAGCTGCAGATAAATTGGAAACATGTTACATAGATGATAGGTTGCGTAAACTAGAAAACCCATCTGATCATACTCCTGTTGTATGTGTTATAAAACAATAAAAGACCTATTACACAATTCACCTTTGGCAAATAGGTCTTACTTGACTGCTGTCTTTTCTGTGCTTTTGGCTGGCTGATCTATAGTAATTTTTCCATCAAGCATAGTAAGCTGCTCACCCCCTTTATTTCCCACCTGAGGAGCTTGTTCCGGAGTAGGTTGTTTTTTACTCCCGTCAGCAATTGTTTCAAGAGAGCTTTCAATTGGGGTTTTTAAAATATCATCAATACCCTTGCGAATTTTTTCATTCAATTTTGCTCTCTTTTCTGTATCATCTTTATCTGGTGAGCTAGGGTCATATAAAGTACCTGGCCTATTATTTGAAAAAAGAACTTCAATTCCTCCCTTTACAGCAAATATTGTACCAATAACAGCAGCAACTATCGCAAGTGTAGTAGGACCAAAAATTAATATTGAAGCAATGGAAAAAAGAATAGGAAGAAAAACCTTACGTAAGCACTTTGTTACCATCTCTTGATCACTAAGTAGTGGTTCATCCTCTTCTTTTTTATCTCCACCTAAAAATGGTATTTTTTCTTTCACTCCATCCATAAAGGAGCCAGAAATATTTTTCGGGTCTATTTTTATTCCCAATGGGAACCCAACAAGTTTTATTAGTAAATCTTTAGCTTCTGTACCACGTACATCATCTAAGCATTCCTCTACTACTTGCTTTACTTTACTATCTTCCTCTCCAGCCAATTTTTTCTCTCTAACTTCTTTAAATATAGAAAGTAAAAACTGACAAAAATTCTCTTCACTGAGTGGTCTTATTTTTTCCGGATTGACATTAGTTAGTAGTATCTTCTTATAAGCTAATATAAAATAATCAGTTATTCCTTTGCTCTCCTTTAATTTGGCTTTAACTTCTAATACTTTTACAAAGTAATCGTAAATTTCCTTATGTTCCTTCTTGAAGAGCATCTCATTTTGCCCGGTCACCTGAGTAGATGACTCTAAAGGCTTATTTTTTGCTTTTGGAACTGTCATAACGATCTATTTGTACTAACCTATGCTATAATTATAGCATATTTTTCGCATTAATTCAAATTTCTTAGAACCTGTCTTGAAAGGGAAAAAAGAAAAGAATAAAGCAAGAAATAGAAAAGTAACAAATGATAAGGGAATGTAAAAAATTGCTTCCATATATTTTAAATCTGATTATAATTACAGTTAGAGATATTTTAAGAGCTCAAAATCTATCTTTGTCTGCAGACTTTTCAGTCAAATTTTTAATCAAAAAGCGTAGCGTATCTTCTTTAGTGCATGTAAATATGCTTAATCTCTGTTGTATGTGCGCTGCACTTTTTTCTAATCTTTTTTTTACACAGGGGGATTTTATGTCCAGAATTCCAGATATTTGACCTTTACTTTAGCTAAAAACCAATAGGCGCCTATTGTTTAACGCTAATTAAAATAAAAATTTTTCTAATATATAGAAAAATCACTGTTTACTGAAAACGGGGCAAGAAAGCTGCTAATGTCACAGAATTTTAGGTAAACGTTGTTTGCTTAACGTGCTCTCCTTACTTCAAGAACTCTTTAATATGACTACTATTATACTTGCGAAATTAACCACTCAAGGCATCCGTTCAGGGGTGTGGCAAAATAAGGTAAAAGTGAATTTACAACAATAAGGCAGTGCCCAGACACTGGAATGGCTTTGTTGCACCACTCAAGGAAAGAACAGGCAGTTACTGATGGAATTTGTTATAAAATAGATATTTAGCCGACAAAGGAAAAATATGCCAATAAGAATGAAAGTCAGTAACTGCAATGAATATAACAAATTTCTTCAAGAAAGGGGAAATGTTTTTCATTATATCAACGATGCCATTGAAAATTGGTACGAAAATAGTCCAAAAGTAGCAGGTGGCAACAATGTCTACAGCGACAAAGTAGTGATTCTAATTCACATAATAACCTATCTATTCAGGATTGGTCTTAGGCAAACAGTGGGATTTATAGAGAAATATCTTGAGCAAATAGGGAAAATTTTGCAAATTATCAGCTATTCGCAGGCTTCAAGAAGGTTTAAAAAGCTTAATATCAAAATCAACGACTGCAGAGTTGATAAGAACGATATGGAAGATATTGAAATTGCTATAGATAGTACAGGTATCAGCATCTACAATAATATTCCAAGCCATAGTAAGGCAAATGGTACAGATAGAAAGTATCGCCGCTATGAGCAAACAAGATGTAATGCTAGAGATAGGTAGTAAAAAAGTTATAGCTGCAAAATACAGTAGTGGAGTTTATTCCGACCACTATGGAGCCTGTGATCTTATTGAAAGAGTGGATACCAAGTATAACATAAGCACGATATATGCAGATAGATCGAAAGAAGTTATACAAACTGTGCGATGAGCTTGACATAAAGACAAGGATTCCTCCGCAAAATAATGCAGTAGAGCATCCAAAGTTGGATTATATGAATGAGAGAAATTCTACAATCAAGCTCATAAAGTCATATGATGAAGATGGTATGAAGAGGTGGAAAAAAGAGATAAATTATTGGAAGAGATCTTATATAGAAAGTTTTTTCTCGCGACTGAAGCAAATATTTGGATTTAGTTTTAGGAATAAATCTGAGATTAATCGTGAGAAGGAACTGCTACTCAAGTGTTATTTGCTTAACAAATTTACTGAAATAGGCATGGCTAAGTTTGATATAGCTTCATGAATTTATTATACATTACCCACTATCCGAAGAGCTGTGCAACAAAGCCCACTGGAATCCAGGAATTTTTTGAGCACAAAGGAGATCTTATTCTAAGTTTTTATTGGTAAGAAAGGCTGGATCCCAGTGTCAGCTACTTGAATGACAAGAAGGGGATAGCACTGGGATGACAAAAAAGGAGGCTACTAGTATAAAGGGGCAACGGTTTAGATCGTTTTTAACTATTTGCCTTTTTTCTATGCAAGAAGTGTATTGATAAGTCCATTACAATTCAGTATTGTGAAAAATATAAGTCAAGTGTTAGTTAGGACATGGGGATTTTTTTTCAATTTTTGGGTAAGATGCTAGGCAAGGTTTTTCCTGCCAAAATAGTAAGCTCTTTTTTAGGAGTAGGATATTTACCGGGTTGGCAGCATTATTGGTCTTCTTTTCTAATATTATTTATTACCGACATTATATTAATGCTTACATACGGAGGTGATTTTATACTATATAAAATGCCGAATTCAGGCATAGTTGTAGCTGCTATTTTTACCAAGCTAGCAATAGTTATGTTAGTGCTGCAATTAGTTGGCATATCTATTTTTCATACTCAAGATCCTTCAGCCAGCAGTGATGAGAATATAGTAATACAAATAGCATCAGGACAGGTGATGACTGTTGCGTTTTCGATGCCGGCAATAATGTCAATTTATTATATTGTAAGTAAATTCTATTTAAGTATATGCAAGGCAATACTTCAATGTCCATTTTGGTTTAATGATCTTATGCATTTGTTCTTTTTCTTTATAATACCTTATTTATTTTTTAATATTGTAGAAGTAATAAAACCATGGCCGATAAGTACGATACAGCTTAGTTATAACAATGCAATATCAATCACATTTGAAGGGATTTTTCATGTGTTTTATGCAGTGATTTTATTGTACTTGACTGCATTTATATTCTGCGATCTGACTATGCATGATGCGATTGTTTTAAACAAAAGCATATTTGAGTATGTAAAAGAAAGTTCAATAGCCTTGAGTGACTATTTTCATGGCACTATTAAAAAAATAAGTATAGAATAGTACTTATTTGCTTATGTATTCAGTTTAAAAGATATACAGTTTGCGTGAATCTACAGGATATAATAAAGGGATTACAAGATTTTTGGGCAGATGAAGGGTGTACTATACTTCATCCATATACGTCTGAAGTTGGAGCTGGAACACTACATCCCGCAACAATCATGTCAGCGATTGACGAAAAATCAACAAAAATTGTGTATCTACAACCAGTAATCAGACCTGCAGACGGACGCTATGGCGACAACCCTAATCGTTTATATCAGCATCATCAATACCAAGTTATAATAAAACCATCTGGCAGCAATTTGCAAGATATTTACTTAAATAGCTTAAAAGCTCTTGGTGTATCGACAAAAGAATATGATATTAAGTTTATTGAAGATGATTGGGAAAACCCAAGTGTTGGCGCATCCGGTCTTGGTTGGGAGGTTACATGCAACGGAATGGAAGTAACACAACTTACTTATATACAGCAAGTGGGAGGTATTGACTGCAGAATAATTCCTGGTGAAGTAGCATATGGGTTAGAGCGTTTAGCAATGTGCATACAGGGTGTAGATAATGTTTACGACATAATGTGGAACGATAATGGTGTAACTTATGGAGATATTTTTAAACAAAGAGAGCGAGAGTTTTCTTACCTGGCACTTGATTATTATGATACTAAAGTAGTACAACAGCAGTTTGAGGATACAGAAAAACTGTGTAAATTCCTTGTTGAAAAAGAATTGCCGATAGCAGCTTATGACCAATGTATTAAAACGAGCCATCTACTTAATCTACTTGATGCAAGAGGTGTGCTTGGTGTGAATGAACGTACAGCCTATATTGGTAGAGTGAGAGAGTTAACAAAAAAATGCTGTGAATTATATAGAGCAAAGTAGAATATGTTGTCACAATTATTGTTTGAATGTCTTTCAGAAGAAATTCCATCAAGAATGCAGAATTCATCTGCAGCTCAGGTTAAGAGCTATATCACTAATGCTTTTAGTAAAAATAATGTGAAATTTGCATCTATAGAAGTTTATGTGACTGCACGTCGCATTGCTCTTTTTATTGATGGCATAAGTGCTTTAGAGCTAAAAGATTCTAACAATGAAATTAAAGGACCAAGAGTTAATGCACCGAAAAGTGCTATCGAAGGTTTTTTGAGAAAAAATCGGAAAGGTGAAGAAGATTTACTCATTCGCAAAGTAAATGATGAAGATTTTTACTTCATTAAGAGAGAAAGCTGCTTATTTAACATCAACGGGTTTCTCAAAAATCAACTGGAGGAAATGCTAAAAAACTTTTCTTGGCCAAAGAGTATGAGATGGAGTGAAAGAAAAGAGAGATGGGTTAGGCCAATTAAAAATATTCTATGTATTTTAAATGACGAAATAATACCTATATCTTTTGCAGGGGTTACAGCATGCAACGTGACGTATGGTCATAGGTTTCTTTCAGGTGATGCAGTACTTACTGTTAAAACGCCCAAAGACTATTTTGAATTGTTAGAAAAAAATAATGTCATTCTCCAGTTGGACAAAAGAAAGCAATTTATACTAGATCAGATTAATAAGTTTACAAAAGAGGAGAACTTACAACTTGAAAAAAATGATTATTTACTTAATGAATTGGCAGGGCTTATAGAGTGGCCAATAGTATTATTTGGTAAAGTAAAATCATCAGAATTACCGAAGAAAGTAATACTTAGTATAATTAATACGCAGCAAAAGTATCTTGCTTTAAGTGATGGACAGAAAATATCACATTTTGTTACTGTTGTAAATGTTAACAACAATGAAGTTGTCAAAGGCCATGAAAGAATATTAGAAGCACGTCTTGCTGATGCCCAGTTTTTGATATCTCAAGACAAGAAGGAAAACCTAGATTACTATGTCAAAAAATTGAGCTCTATTTCATTTCATGCTTCGCTCGGTAGCGTAGAAGAAAAAGTGAAGCGTATTATCGCTCTTTCAAAGTATATAGCGATATTTATTCCACATGCTTCATTAATTAAAGTTGAACGTGCTGCATATTTAGCAAAGGCAGATCTTGCAACGTTGATAGTGAAAGAATTTCCGGGATTGCAAGGAGTAATGAGTGGATACTACGCTTCTTATTTTCAAGAGGATAAAGAAGTAGTGGAAGCTATAACTGAGCACTATAAGCCAATTGGATCGGACCAAGAATGCCCTAGATCTCCTACTGCGATTGCTGTAGCTATTGCAGACAAAATGGATAGTTTGGTTGGCTTAATTGCAGCAGGTGAGAAAATCTCTGGTTCGTATGATCAGTTTGGTTTGCGTAGAATGACAATTGGTATAATTAGAACAATACTTGAAAATAATTTGCATATTCCAATTAGATTGCTGATAGATAAGTCAGTATCTTTATGTTCAAGGCTTCTATTGAATAAAAATATAACTCCAGTTGATAAGCCAAGTGAAAAACAAATTTTAGAACTAGTATTTAAATTCTGCTTAGAAAGGTTCAAGATTATTTTAAAAAATAGAAATATAAGGCAAGATGTTGTAGATTCAATACTATATAAAGTCGATATTAATGATCTGCTGAAAGCGGAAAAGCAAACTGTGATATTGGATCGTTATCTTAGTACAAAAGAAGGTGAACAGGTTCTAAGCACTTATAAAAGAGCCAGTAACATGATGAGCAAAGTGAGAAAAAGTGATGGCACTACTTATAATGCATCTTACAGTAAGAAGTTTTTGATTGAAGATGAGGAGATTGCGCTATCAAATTGTGCTATAGCTGCTTGTAAAAACATCAAACAAGCGATAGAAAATAACGACTTTAATACAGCGCTTGATGAACTTGCTCGTTTTGCTCCATTTATCAATCAATTTATGGACAGTGTAAAGATTAACTGTGATTCTAATGAGCTTAGAATAAACAGGTTATCTTTGCTTGCAAATGTTGTTTCTACCTTTCATTTAGTAGCAGAGTTTAACCTTATACAGGTTAAACAATTGATAAATGCTCAGGCAATATAAGGAACAAATCAAATCATCTCCACAATCCTGTGGCGTTTATAAGATGATTGGAGATAAGAGTAAGGTTTTATACATTGGTAAAGCAAAAAACTTGAAGTCGAGATTATCTGACTACCTTCAATTCGAAAACCTTTCTGAACGAATCAGAGTAATGATCTCACAGGTTATTAAGGTTGAAATATTCATCACTGAGAATGAAATCGAAGCATTGCTTCTTGAAGCACAGTTAATAAAATCGTTAAAACCATCTTATAATATTTTGCTTAGGGATGGAAAATCTTATCCTTATATAACAATTTCTAAGCATGATTATCCAAGAATAGCGAAATATAGAGGTAAGTTTAAGAAGAATGAGTTTCATTACTACGGCCCTTTTCCATCTGCTGCTGCTGTTAAGAACACTATATTATCATTGCAAAAAGCTTTTCTCTTAAGAGTATGTTCAGATCAATATTTCTCTTCAACAAAAAGACCATGTCTTGAGTATCAAGTTAAGCGCTGTTCAGCACCATGCGTAGATAAAATTACAAAAGATGATTACTGCAAATCAGTAAAACAAGCACAAGATACTCTGCTAGGAAGGAATAAAGAAGTGCAAAGACAGCTATTTTCTACAATGGAAAAGTGCAGTAGGGAGATGAACTACGAGCTTGCTGCTGTCTATAGAGATCGATTGAAATTTCTTCAGCAAATTCAAATGCAGCCAATGGATTTTTCTTTTGAAGAAGATGCAGATTTCTTTAGCGTTGTACGTGAGGCAGACTTAGCATGCATTGGTGTACTATCTTTCAGAGATAAAGGTAACTATGGAAGCATTCCTTACTTCATTGAGAATTGTAGTGATCATTCAAATGATGAAATTTTATCCACCTTTTTGGTCAATTTGTATAATCCAGTTAACACACCACCAGCGCAAATTTACGTTCCCGATTTTATTAAGGATAAGGAAATTATAGAACAAGCACTTTATGCTCTTACTCAAAAATCAATAAAAGTTTTGCATGCGAAAAATAGTAAAGAACGTGATTTGTTGAATTTTATTTACAATAATTCTCAGCATAGTCTAGAACAGAAGCTTACTGATTATAGAAATAACCTAGAAAAGCTCGAAGAGCTTAGGAAGATTTTCTCGTTACCAAATATTCCAAAGCGTATCGAGGTTTATGATAATAGCCATATATCTGGAAATCAACAAGTTGGTGTGATGATTGTTGCAGGGCAGGAAGGTTTTTTAAAAAGTGAATACAAAAAATTTACTATAAAAGAAGAAATTTCAGGTGATGACTATAAAATGATGAGAGAAGTGCTGACTAGACGTTTCTCTGGCAATATAAAAGATATAATCCCTGATTTTTTACTGATTGATGGCGGTCCAGGACATGTTTCCATAGTGCAGAATGTGTTGGAAATATTGAATATAAAAGTTCCTTTTGCTTGTATGGCAAAGGGTCATGATCGTAATGCAGGAAATGAAAGATTTTATGTGCCGGACAGAGAAGAATTTACTCTAGCAAGTGACAGTAAGGTCATGCTTTATTTACAATTGCTGCGTAATGAAGCTCACCGTTTTGCGATAACTTCGCATAGAAAAAAACGCGATAAACAGTTTTTTGCTTCACAATTAAGTGAAATATCCGGTGTTGGCAGTAAAAGAAAGAAGGCACTCATGTCTCATTTTGGTTCTGTAGAAAATATAAGCAAAGCTTCTCTAGCTGAAATTCAAAACGTACCTGGAATTAGTAAAGGTTTAGCAGAAATCATTCTTCAACACGTGAATTCTAAGAAAGGTACTCCTAAATAGGTACTCTAAAATTAACCTTTATTTCTTCTTAATAAGACATAAAAAGCTCCTTTGCCACCATGTTTTTTTATGGCTTGCTGATAGTATAAGATCATATTTCGAACTTTTGTGTCATTCAACCACTTATTTAAGCTATTCTTTATAGTGTCTATTTTATCTGTACTATTACCATGCCCCGTAATTACCAATAAGCACCTATTCCTTGCTTGATAATTTTTGATAATAAAATCTATCAATTTACAATAAGCATTATCTATACTATAGCCATGCAAATCGAGTTTATCGCTTATAAAATATTTGCCCCTATCGATCTTTAATTTTGTATTGTAGTCAAGACAAAATGATGAATCACCATTATCAGTATTAAGAAAATTTTCTTGTAAACTAGAGGCACCTTTATCAATCATAGATTTTATATTTACTTTGTGATCAACTTTCAAAGTAACTTTTCCACATTCTATTGGCTTAACATTTTTTTGCCAATCTAACTCATCATCTGACATAAATTCATTAATTGAACTGCATAATTTTACAACAATATATAAACACAGTAAAATATTGCTTATTCTATAAAAAACTGATTTTCAATAATGAGATGAAATCATCAAAAGCTAATGAAAACTGTTGGATATATGGAAAGCACACTTGTATTTCAGCATTAAGAAACAAAAATAGGCGGTGTATAGAACTGTTAGTAACAGAAAATTTCTACAGAGAATTTGAGAAAGAAATTAAACAATGTGCAGATAGTAAGGGCATTAAACCTCGACTGGTAGAGAACAAAATGTTCAATGATGTTTTACCCAAAGGTGTCAATCATCAAGGAATTGCTTTAAAAGTTGCTCCTATTTTTCACAGCTTAAATATCGAAGAAATAGCTGAAGGTTCAGGTGACAGCTCTACTATAGTCATTTTAGATCAAATTACTGATACACACAATATAGGGTCGATTTTAAGAACCTCAGCTTGTTTCAACATTGATGCACTGGTTTTACCACATCACCATTCACCGAGCGAAAATGCATCTATCGCAAAAGCAGCAAGTGGAGCACTGGATATTGTTCCTCTAATATACGTTACAAACATAGTAAAAACGATGGAGTCTTTAAAAAAGATAGGCTACTGGTGTTATGGGTTTGATTGCAATGCAAAGGAAAATATAGATGAAATAAAGAATTTTGGGCAAAAAAGAGTAATTATTTTTGGTTCTGAAGAGAAAGGAATGCGGAGATTAGTGAAAGAAAGTTGTGATTATCTTTTAAAAATTCCAATGTCAAACGTAATTGATAGTCTAAATGTTTCAAACGCAGCAGCAATAGGACTATATTCCATTTACATTAAAACAAAAATCACTGCAAATTAGTTGCAATAAAACAAGGATGTCATTCCAGCATGTGATACTGGAATGACAACAGTGAATGACATCTTGCGATGTCATTCACTAGCACTTACATTACCAATCCCAAGAAAGAGGTGAACTTGAATCTGTTGGAATCTCGAAGGATGGCTGTGACACTATCTCTTTTATCTCATTTTTAAGCCATTCGCTACCATCTTCTCCAGCTTCTTTAATAGCTTTCTTGAAACTGCTCTCTAGTACAGCTTTAGCAGCTTCAGTGACGTTACCATTACCATTTATAGCATTTCCTATTGTAGTTAACTTAATTAACTCAGCGTTTAAGTCAGCAGGCATCTTATCAGTCTTAGCCTTTATAGCAGTGACATCAGCTCCTAAGGTATCTGTAATCTTATCAGTCTTAGTTTGTATTGCAGTAACCTTATCTCCTAAATTAGCAGAATTTGTAGCAGTTTCTATAGCAGTTACTTTAGCTGTTAAGTCAGCTGGAATAGTATCAGTTTTAGCCTTTATAGCAGTAACATCAGCAGATTTAGCTAAAGGAGCTAGTTCAGCAGATTTAGCTAAATTACCTAACTCAGTTCCTAAATCAGCAGGCATCTTATCAGTCTTAGCCTTTATAGCAGTGACATCAGCTCCTAAGGTATCTGTAATCTTATCAGTCTTAGTTTGTATTGCAGTAACCTTATCTCCTAAATTAGCAGAATTTGTAGCAGTTTCTATAGCAGTTACTTTAGCTGTTAAGTCAGCTGGAATAGTATCAGTTTTAGCCTTTATAGCAGTAACATCAGCAGATTTAGCTAAATTACCTAACTCAGTTCCTAAATCAGCAGGCATCTTATCAGTCTTAGCCTTTATAGCAGTGACATCAGCTCCTAAGGTATCTGTAATCTTATCAGTCTTAGTTTGTATTGCAGTAACTTTATCTCCTAAATTAGCAGAATTTGTAGCAGTTTCTATAGCAGTTACTTTAGCTGTTAAGTCAGCTGGAATAGTATCAGTTTTAGCCTTTATAGCAGTGACATCAGCTCCTAAGGTATCTGTAATCTTATCAGTCTTAGCCTTTATTCCTGATATCAGATCTGTTCCGACTTGAGTTTTTATGGTAACTAAGTCAGCGCTTAAGTCAGCTGGAATAGAATCAGTCTTAGTTTTTATTGCATCTACATTAGTTCCAATACCTAATAATGTAGCAATTGCACCTCCAGTCATGAACTTTGTTGCTGTAGCACTGTAATCTATTTCAGCAGCACCATTAGGTTCATACTTAAAAGTGTTGAAAACATTAGTAGCATTGTCTACACCAAAGGTATACTTATTCTGTGCAGCATCTTCATAAATTATGCTTTTAATGTTAGGGGATGGTACATTTCCTCCAGAGTTGTCTTTAAAAGTTAAACTAGCCATATCACTTTCCGTTAATTATAAAAACCATAATGTGCATGAAAATAATATAAATTCCGTAAATACTAGATTTTGCATAAGATTTCCTTGAAGCTTTTCGCTTCAGAATTCTTCTCTTGTGATCTAAGTATGTAGCAGACGATGTCATCCTAGTAGCCCCTTTGGTGTTATTCCAGTGCTTGACACTGGAATCCATTTTTCCATCATAAGAAACGTTGATTACTTTTATACTAGCAAATTTACTGGATGCCAGTGTCTGGGCATTGGAATAACAAAAAGAGGGCAGGGCCCTCCTTATATATTAGATATAGGCTGAGTTATGATCGTGATAAACGTGATCGCTTGCGCAGTCGAACATTTTCACAAAACCATTCTCTAGATAGAGATTATATTCATGATGTTGATCTAATAACTCAAAGTTATCTTGTGTTTCTAAGCTGAAGTGACTTGAATCTGATAGCAATTCGTAATTTGGATTATCTATTTTACTAATGCTGCTTATTACTTTGCCATTACCATTTGATATAGCCAAACTATAACTATCACCATCCTTCATTATTTTGATGGATACCTTATCTTCAGGTAACACTATAAGCTTTTTCGTGTCACTATCGTGAATTAGAAATTTGCCATCTTTAAAGTAATACTTGTCTTCCGGCAAAGCACCAATCTTATAATCCGATGTATGCAGTTTGTTCCAAAAATCTAACACAGATTGCTTATCTGCTCCTTCTGCTCTATTATACAAGGCTTTCACATCATTATAATCTATGATTACATTTGCCTTATGCTTTCCTTCTACATCTCTATCATAGCTCTTTTCTATTTTCAAGATTGTGTCTTTCAACACTACCTGCTCTTTCTCCTCCACTGAAGCTGACCTTTTTGCCCTTGTTGGAATTTGTGGTTGATCAGACTGTATTTCACTGTTGTCGTTTCTCTCTTCAGCAACAACATTAGTAGTACTATGAACTTCTGTCTTAGTTTCACTTACTTGCCCTTTTGGACTTTCGGTTTGTTTCTCTTTTGTGAATATTCTCTGATAGTCCGTGTAGCCTCTGTTAGTATCACCGATATCGCCACTGCCTTGATCGAAAGTTATTTTTTTGCTTCCATTTCCCATATTCTCAATTTCAACTTGAGGAGAAACAGATGCGAGGAAATCATTATAGCTGTAGTTATAATCAGCAGAAAAGAATATTTTTCCTTTGAAGTTATGGAAATTATTAGATAACATTCCTATTTCTTCATCAGTATCACCATCAAATAGTTTTACTTTAGTGAAATATCTTTGATTGTTGATTCTCACTATTTCACCACTCGAGTTTCTTTGTATCTGATAATCATTTGGATCATGTTTAATGGTAAAAAGTTTACCAGGGGCATATTTTTCTAAGTTTATAAGGCCCACATTTATATGTTTATGAGAATAATCTCTCTTTTCATATTCATGTGCAAATACTGGGTTGATATATTTGTATTCTTCTGGTATAGTATTACCTTGAGCATCATACCTATATTCATTACCACGTTCATCAGCTGGCACTAATTTGTATCCTTCATCCTTTTGCACTAACTTTAGATGAGTAACTTCTTCAGGTAACTGATAGCGTACATTTTTTCCGTGATCATGAATGAATAAGTTACTCCCATTTACAACTTCACCTCTTTCATTTTTCATCTCTTCAGTGATATAGAAGCCCATATTTTTGAATGCATGTAGATTTTCGCCTCCTTGCTTTACAACCGCTTCGTATACATCGTCGTCTGTTCTATCAGTCCCTTTATCATCCAATAATGTTCCTTTTTCTACGATTACACCGCTTTCTCTTTGCTCATCAGAATATTGAGCATGCTTTGAATCCTGATGATTTAGAATTTTGGTCCCTCTAAGAAGCAGAGAATCTAAATCTTTTTGAATGTGTCCAGTGCTAGGATGCAACAATTCATTTTCATGTAAATGTGCTTCATCAAAGTATTCATCACGTTCAACTGTTCTGCCATCTATCAGAGAAGCTTTATAATGACCATTTTCTTTTGTAATAGCCATATAAGCACCACCGTCATATTGAGTATTCAAGTTGTGCAATATGTCCTCAAAAACAAAAGTTTCTTTAGTTTGACCTTCAACTTGCTTAAAAAAGCCCGATTCGCTCGACAACTCTCCAAGCTTTGTATTCCCATCATATATAGATAGTGCACCCATATCTCCGTGACCAAGAGCTTTGATAGAGAAAACTTTACCTTCTTGTAGATTAATATGAGCACCTCTGATTAGGTTTGGATCGATATTAACCATCTCTTCTAACATCTTTTCTACGTCAATGTTCTGAGTTTCTTTTACTTGTTTCAAGCCAGCGTTTATGGTTTTATCAAGCAAATCATCTTTCAGTTGTGTATATTTGTCCTGTGTAGCATTATATAATCTCTTACCTTCATTATGATAATTAGTGCTGGCTGAATTGCATTTTTCTACAAATTTCTCATAAGAGATCTCTCCTCTTTTGTATTGCTCGTATGCATCATGACGCTGTGTTTCTTCCTGTTCACGAAGGCTTTTCAACACATCATTATATTTTATATCCTTCTGCTTATCTAAGTCTTCTTTCCCATCATAGTAAGATTTTCACCATATTTTGATAATATCCTCAAAGCTTGCATTTTATACTCTTGACTGTTTTGATATTCATTACCTTGTTGATCAGAGTAAGTCAGCTTAACCTGCCCATCAGTAGTTTTTACTGCCTTTAAGAAATGATATTCCTTTGATATATCGAGGGTATCATTTGTTGCCCTATTAACAGCACGAGCAACATCATAAAATGCAACATGTTCTACAGGAGAAAAACTTCCAACGTTTTCTCCATCTATCTTTTCTATATTTGCTTTATAGTAGGATATGTTTTTAATTTCTCCACCCACTATTTCTTGACCAGTTGCTATAAAATCTCCTTTTGTAACTTGCAAAGCGTTGAGATGTTCCATTGCAGTTTCTGTATCATTCTCAGCAAGCCAACTTTTGAAGTCAGCATCATGTCCTTTTATGTCTTTCAAGAAACTTTTTGATTCATCTGAGTTACCTTGACGTAAAGCATCTAGGTAGTCTCTTAATAAACTAGGATCTTTTTCCTGTAAGTACATTATCAACGCATGACCAGTTTTATACACTAAACTGTTTTCTTCACCATTGGCTGAGTATTGTAAATTTAAAATTCCACCTAGATCCAAATTTGCGGCTTCAGTTTTATCAATGCTTGACCCTTGAGCATTGAACTTGTGATCTGAATGATGTTCAAAGTAATCTGCAATTCCCTCCATTAATACTGTAGGTAGAGATTTTCCTCCTGTAGCCAAGTAAGTTAAACCATGTGCAAATTCATGCTGAAGGTTATGAACGCCACCTTGCTGATAGACATACATCTCAGCAAAAACATCAGCTTCTCCTTTGTAGTAACATTTACCACCCTCATCTCCAAGGTAAGAACCAAAACGTTCGCTTCCGCCAAGATGAGTGTAATCAGCCTTATCATCAAACACATAAATTTTGAATGTTTGTTCTGAGCTACCAGGCTCCAGCTTAAATGCATCTTTAAAATTAGTAGCTGTTTCTCTTATCTCACTTTCAATGTGAGCAACTTTACTTGTTCTTAAATCATGAGAATGAACCTCTACTTTGATATTTAAATCTTTAACTTCTATGATATGCTTGTTGTTAAAATATTCATCTTTAGATATATTTTTATTTACTTGTCGATTGATTGTCATTACTTTAACCCCTAATTTATTAGTCTTTACAATATCAAGCATAAAGCTACTTCCGCTAAGAAAGTGTAAATTCTCATATTGATATAATTTATATCTTAATAAAAAAGTATAGATAGTTAACTCAATATGAAAAATCGAGAATATAGCTAAAATTCCATGGCTGTTAATAAGTAGCGGAATTATAATTAAGAAATTTACTGAGTAGAAAAAAAGGTAAAAAAATCCTTTAGTAGCGAGTTTTATAATGTAAATTGGCGTTGTAATAATGTCCTAACAAGCGCGATTTGGCTGAATGTAGAAAAAATAAAAAAGACATGCAGCCGCTATAATTTTTATGTAATTTGCCAATAAATATCTGAGTTTTTTACTGAATTTTTGTTGTTGAACCCGCGAGGATCAAAAACAAGGATAAGTACTCTTATTGGTATGATAAGGAAAGTGGGAAGGTTTGTCAAGGAGTTTCATTCAGCAAGAAGTCTAAAAGCAAATTGACTTTCATTTCACTGAAGCACTATACTAAAGCTACGATGGGTAATTAGCTCAGTTGGTAGAGCACTTGCTTGACGTGCAAGGGGTCGCTGGTTCGAGCCCAGTGTTACCCACGATTTTTGCTCATAAAAAGATTTTATATGACAGCAGTGCACAATGGCAAACACTCAATAGCAGAGTCCAAGCGCTTAATTTATTCCATAATAATAGTCGCAATAACAATGCTTATGGAGATAGCAGGTGGAGTAATTTCACATTCGCTTGCTCTACTATCAGATGCAGGACATATGCTCACTGATCTTTTTGCCTTGGTTTTAAGCTGGATAGCACACAAATTTTCAGCTAAGAAATCTGATTTACAGAGGTCATATGGGTATCACAGATTGCAGATAATTGCAGCATTTGTTAATGGTTTAACTCTATTTTTCATTGCAGCGGTCATTATAATTGAATCAATAAAGAGATTCATTTGTCCGGTCAATGTTGAATGGAAAGTAATGCTAATAATTGCCACACTTGGCCTGATCTCTAACATTATAGTCTTTTTTATATTACATAGTAAATGCGAAAGTAATATAAACATAAAAAGTGCTGTATTGCATGTTATCGGAGATATTTTAGGTTCTGTAGCTGCTATACTTGCATCCATAATTATCATGTTTACCGGATGGCAAATAGTGGACCCTATTTTGTCAGTATTTGTCAGTGTAATAATCTTAAACAGTGGCTATAAAATTCTCAAGAATTCTTGCCATATACTCCTTGAAGGTACACCTGAGAGTGTATCTGCTGAGGAGATAAAAAGTGAGATTGTATCTAAGTTACCTGAAGTGATAGATGTGCATCATATACATGCATGGTCACTATCTGATAATTATTTTATACTTACTATGCATGCCAAGATAAAGCAAAATGGGCAACATACTAATATTCTGTATGAGATAAAAAAAATACTATTAAATAGATTTGAAATTGCACACTCTACAGTTGAAATTGAATACGATGAGTGCGTAGACAGTAAAATACTTAAGCATTGACATCTATAGGCTATTTGTTATTACTACAATATCATAATATTATAGAGAGTAGACTATGATAGGTGTTTCCCAAATACAATTTCCTGGAAAGGATTCTTACAGATTAAAGACAGCAAGTTACTTCGCAGCTTTTGTTTCTTTAAGCATTTTAGTTAATCCTGCCAATGTCTTTTTATCTTTTGCCACATTGTTTTTTAGATCTGAAATAAAAACTTTTTACGTTTATAAAGACATAAAAGCTGCAAAGCAGGAAAAAATAAGTAAAAAGGAATATTGGGAAATATTTTTTGAGAAAAATAAAATTAAGATAGCATCTTTCCTTTTATTTTTTGCCTCTATAACATATATAACTTTTACAACTACTTTCCTGCTTGTTTCGTTACTTGCAACAATACCACTTGCAATGATTTTAATTCTATTACAAAGTGAATTAAGGCCAAAGGATTTTAATCCATTTACGTTACTCAAAGCTGCTATTAGTTTCTTTTTAGAAGGCATAAAAGAAAACTCACGTGGGCTAGTCAATAGCTTTGATATTAAGCTTGAACATTTACTACCCCATCAATTAAATAATGATATCATTAAAAATATTGACAAATTAAAAGATAAATATACTGAACAAGTATCTGAAGACACTATTAATAATGAGGGATTTAAAGAATTTATTGAATATATAAATCACTTACATATGCTTGATGGCCAACCATTTAGTAATGAGAATAAGGGAAAATTAGTAATGTTTTTGCAAGATTTTTGCAAAGGTAATGAGAAACATAGCTCTGGCTTCACTGGTGGACAAATTCTTCTGTTAGTTCTTAGAGCCTGCAATGATGGAGATAGAGAAGCTGTAAAAAATAAAAAAGACGCGTTGATTGCAAATTTACTAGATAGCCAAACTTTCTCTAGAAAAGAACGAATTCCTAACACATGTTTTACTGGTGTTATCTACAGAATGTTAAGTACATTAGAGGGTATTCATTCCGATCCAGAGATTAAATTTACACCACCTAGACAAATGCTCCTTACAGAAGCAGAAAATGAAGCACGTAAGTTTATGTTAGACAGGCTAAAAAATAAGAAGAACAGTAAAGAAATTCTTAGGGCTTGGCATAACGCCCAAAATAATTATGAAGATGATAAAAGTCAAAAAATAGTTGATGATTTTATTGCAGAAGTAAGCGTTCCTTTAATGAGAAGGTTGCTAAGTTTTACTTCTCAGTATAGTGAACAAATTGTGCTGACATTAATGAAAAATATCAGCTCTGTAAAGTTAAATAAATTAGAGCACTTTGTGTTGGGTCAGCACATGAGAGATAGACTGCAGGAGCATGCTTTAGATGACCAACTCGAAAATATCAAAGAAAAAGTCTTTTTGAAGCTTTTAAACCAAAATTTACTTAGGATAGATTTTTCTCTTAAGGATTCATTTTTGAATGAAGCTAAGGGAATAGCTGACGAAATAATAAAAGAAGAAGTAGAGAAATTTAGGTCAGAAACTGCTGAAAAGGCTAGGAAAGTTAACCCTATAGAAGCTCAAATAGATGCTACATTGCAAAATCTGTCAGCCTTGCCACGAGAAAGGAAGTGTTGCATTGCATATAACAGACTAAATGGACAATATAAAGGTGATAAAAGAGAAATAATGGAGAACATCTTACTAAAAAAATTAGAGATAACGAAAGAAGAAATGAATAAGATGCTAGAAGAGTATGATATACGTAAGCTAAAATTAGCACTTGATGATGCATGTAAAAAAAGTGGAAAAAACATGGAAGAAATAATAAAAGAAGTAGAAGAAGTAGTCTCAAGTCATCTCTCACATGGAGTATCCGCTAGTAACCTCAGTTATGGATTAGAAAATAGATAAAAGTATAACTAAGAAGAGGGAAACAGGGTAAACTCGAGTATTTTAGTAATAATAAGAGGTTACCCATGAAGAAAGATATTACAGAACTGTACTGTTGCGTCGAGGATTTTTGTCGTGCGGTAGATGATAATTTTGCAAATAGGTTCTTATCAAACGGCAAAAAACCAACCAGAGTACCAGAAATAGCGCACTCAGAAATTCTAACCATAATCCTGTTATACCATAAATCACCATGTAAAAACTTCAAGGCTTTTTATCTTTGTTATCTTCAGTTATTCTATAGATCAGAGTTTTCAAAGCTGCCTTCATATCACAGATTTATTGCCTTAAAGCCGCGAGTTTTGTGGTATTTAGCATTACTTTTGCAATGGTTCTGTGAACAAGCGAAAATGACCGGCACTTCCTACATCGACACCTCTACGATTGCCGTTTGCCACAAAAAAAGGATCTCTAGGAATAAAGTTTTTAATCATCTAGCAGAAATTAGTAAGAGTACGTATGGTTGGTTTTTTGGCTTCAAGTTGCACTTAGTGATTAACGAAATTGGTGAAATTCAAGCACTTACCCTAACCAAAGGTAACGTTGATGACAGAAAACCTTTACCAACTCTCACTAAAAGACTGACCGGACTTTTGTTTGGAGATAAGGGCTATATAAAGAAAGAGCTTTTTGAGAAACTCTTCGATAGAGGCCTAAAGTTAGTCACTAAAGTAAAAAAAGGTATGAAAAACGCACTAATTTCACTTAAAGAGAAGATTTTATTAAGGAAAAGGTCGATTATTGAGACTGTTTTTGATTCCTTGAAAAACAAATTTGAGATTGAGCATACAAGACATAGATCGCCAACAAATTTCCTAATTCATGTTTTTTCTGTTCTGATTTCCTACTCCATGCAGTCCAAAAAGCCTTCTATTTCTATGCCTTTCTTTATCGGCTAATCCATAACTGAGGTCTCTAGGAATAAAGTTTTTAATCATCTAGCAGAAATTAGTAAGAGTACGTATGGTTGGTTTTTTGGCTTCAAGTTGCACTTAGTGATTAACGAAATTGGTGAAATTCAAGCACTTACCCTAACCAAAGGTAACGTTGATGACAGAAAACCTTTACCAACTCTCACTAAAAGACTGACCGGACTTTTGTTTGGAGATAAGGGCTATATAAAGAAAGAGCTTTTTGAGAAACTCTTCGATAGAGGCCTAAAGTTAGTCACTAAAGTAAAAAAAGGTATGAAAAACGCACTAATTTCACTTAAAGAGAAGATTTTATTAAGGAAAAGGTCGATTATTGAGACTGTTTTTGATTCCTTGAAAAACAAATTTGAGATTGAGCATACAAGACATAGATCGCCAACAAATTTCCTAATTCATGTTTTTTCTGTTCTGATTTCCTACTCCATGCAGTCCAAAAAGCCTTCTATTTCTATGCCTTTCTTTATCGGCTAATCCATAACTGAGGTTAGTAATGTAGTAGAAGGAATGAGACATAGCTCATAAAAACTTACGTTCTCTGCCTTGCAGAAGATTTGCAATATTTTTGTAATGCTTCAAGAAAATTAATATCGCTACAGTGAGTAGTATAAGGAATAACTCCTTTTGAAAAAAGAAAGATGCTATAACAGCTGCTGCAGTAGCAGCCAAGGAAGCAAGAGAGGAGTACCGAAAGATAAAAAATACTATTAGCCAGACAAATACAAATGCTAATGCTATAGAAATGTTAAGTGCTATCAAAACTCCCAAAGTTGTTGCAACCCCCTTTCCTCCATTGAACCTTAGCCAAATAGGAAACATATGACCTAGAACTGCTAAAATTGCAGATACATATATATATAAATCGTTATTATCACAAAATTGTTGTGCTGTATAAACCGCGACAAATCCTTTCAAAGAGTCTAAAAATAATGCGAGGACAGCAAGTCTCTTATTTCCTGTTCTTGCAACATTTGTAGCACCAATGTTTCCTGAACCTACTTCTCTTAAATTTATACCATTTATTTTTGCAATAATTAAGCTAAACGGTATTGAACCGATTACGTAAGATAATATAAGAATTATATATTTCTCCATTATACTAAAAATCTAGTTGATCTTGTTATTCCTCAGTCTTTTTAGATAGCATTGAACTTCATCATTAATCTGATTGCTAAACAGTATAAGTGCTGTCATATTGATGAGTGCTAAACAAGAGAATAAAGCCCCACCAATATTAGCAATAGCCATTATATCTTTAGACAAACCTGACAAAAATGCAACTACCACCACCGCTATACGATATATTACTACACTTTTTACACCAAACAAATACAGCCATCCCATTTCACAACAATATACAAATGAAATTACTGAGGAAAACGCAAACAAAGGCGCAGCGATGGTTAAAAGTATAGGAAACCAAGAAGAAACTGTTTCAAATGCTTTTTGGGTGATCAATATTCCCTCGCCAATGCCAGTCTGGTATGCGCCTGTTATTACTATTGTTATTCCTGTCAAACAACAAATTAACATTGTATCGAAGCATGGTTCTATCATAGCAACTAGACCAGTCCTAACCGGCTCCTCATCTTTAGCTACAGCGTGAGTAATTGCAGCAGAACCAACACCTGCTTCACTGGCAAAAATTGCCCTTTGAATCCCAGCGACAAATGCTCCTACTACTCCACCACCAACAGCATTGAAGTCTATCATACTGGAAAACAATATTTTTAATGTATTGCTAAAATTGTGAATATTGAATGCAATAATCGTGAAACAACTCAAAATATATATGAGTGACATAATAGGCACCAGCGCAGAAGAGACTTTAGCTATTCTCCTGATTCCACCGATAATCACCAGAGCAAGTAACGTAGAAATTATGGAAGAGAGAAACCAAGGATGACCATCTATCCAATTTGAATAACCAGATAATATTGAAACCATTTGGTTAGTTTGAAACGCTACACTTCCACCAAGACCTGATAATACAAAAACCGCTGCATATATTGCAGCCAGTACGATACCAAGTTTTTTAAATCCAAATTCCTCTAGCCCATTTCTTATATATTGAAAAGGACCACTAAATAACTGCTCTTGACCTTCTGTTCTGTGCCTGAATGCTAAAGTCACTTCAGCGAATTTTGCAGACATACCAAAAAAGCCTGTGATCATCATCCAAGGTACCGCTCCTGGCCCTCCCATTGAAATTGCAATTGCAACACCAGCAACAGTTCCAAGACCTACTGTGCTTGATAGCGCGGTTACAAATGCCTGAAAATGCGTAATGTGACCATCATGATGATCTGTGTCATATTTTCCACATAAAATAGCGAACGCATGCTTAAACATCCTTATGTTGAGAAATCTAAAACGTAGTGTTAGAAATATATAACCAAAGGCCAATAAAAGAATTATAAATGGTACGTGAAAGATCTTGAAAAACAACACTTCATTCATGAAGTTGCTTACTCCATTTAATGCAGTGTCATAACTTTTATGAAAAACTGAAGCAGCGTATACATCGTTAAACGATAGGCAAAATAACATCATGCAAAGCAATCTATAAATCATGTTTAATACCTTTTGTAATAAGAATCTATTGTATTTAAGACTTCCCTTCTCAGTAGATATATTGCAACAGCATTTGGAATCATAAGGCACATAAACAGGCTATCGCCTAAATAAGATATAAATTCTATATTTTTTGACATACAACTGATATACACTGAACCCACTATAAGAATTTGGAACAATATCAGTACTTTTTTGTTACCAAATAAGTACAACAGGGCAACTTCACAGTAGTAATAGTAAGCTATTATTGTGGAAAATGCAAAGGAAAACATTATCAGCGGAAGAGCTAGCTTGCTCAATAAAGGCAAGGCTGTTGAAAATGCTGAGCTAACTAACGTAATATCACCTACAGTATTAGTGATATGCATATCGGTGATAATTATCACAATACCAGTCAAAAATGAGACTAATATTGTGTCTACAAATGGTGCAATCATTGCAACACTTCCAACTTTAACTGGGTCTTTCTCTTTTACAATCGAATGTGCTATAGCTGCTGTTCCAGTACCTGCTTCATTAGCAAACACTGACCTTCTTACCCCTGCTATTAATCCACTCAATACTCCACCTCCTATAGCTGATTTGTTAAAGATATCTTGAAATATTATAGATAGAGCATTCAGTAGATTATTTCCGTTCACACAGATTAAATATATACACATGCCTATATATAACATTATCATGATCGGCCCTAAACCTGTTGCAACTAAAGCAATTCGCTTTATTCCTCCCAGTATTACAATTAATACAAATAGCGAGATAATAACAGATGTGTTGTATTCAAATAAGTTACTTGACAACGCTGCAATTTGATTTGCCTGAAATGGTATGCCGCCTAGAATCATTGCAACAAGCAGCATAACTGCGTAGATAAATGCAAGGAATTTGCCAGTCTTCATAAATCCAATCTTTGCAAGTCCATGTTCCATATAATAAAAAGCCCCACCAGTTGTGTTTTCAGAGCGATGAGTAAATGCAAGCACTACTTCAGCAAACTTTATCGACATACCGAGTATTCCAGTAATTATCATCCAAAAAATTGCACTTGGGCCCCCTATTGTAATAGCTATTGCAACTCCTGATATTGTTCCAAGGCCAACTGTTCCTGAAATGACTGTTGTAAACGCTTGAATATGAGTGATTATACCATTGTTATTACCATTACATTTTAGGTTGAATAGCGTCTGTATTCCATACTTGAATAATCTAAAGTTAATGAATTTGAACCGAACCGTACAAAAAACTCCAGTTGCAATTACCCAAAGAATTATAAATGGAATGTTGAATATCTTTATATACAGAAGAGAGTTTAATAGATCAGTTGCTTTTACAATCATGCTGCTCACTACTTTTATATAGCTAATGAGTTTTATATGTGTAGTATATATAAAGTCCAGTGCTTATTGGAATAGTAAGTATATACAATGCACCTAAAATTGGTAGTGTTATCCAGGGCTTGCTTATAAACAGTATGATCAATATTCCAAAAAACGACACAAATATATAGGATAGGCTTCTAGGAACATAAATGTGCTTTGCAGAGAAAGTTGGAATATGACTTATCGAAAAAAATGAAATGGCCAAAAAGTAACAAGCTGTATTCTTTACGTTAAAAAATTGCTCTATAAGAAGTAAGTATTCACTCTCATGAGAGTGAAAGGTAATAATTATTGGTAACAGAGCAAGTAAAGCGCATACAGGAGCTGGAACGCCGGAAAAGAAAAATTTTTTCCAGTATAATTGTTCTGAATGTAGTAAAACATTGAATCTTGCAAGTCTTATTGATATGCAGATTACATATATCATTACTAAGATCCAACCTACAACTTTAATTTCCTTTAATTTCCAAAAATATAAAAGAAAAGCAGGTGCTGAACCAAAATTTAGAAAATCTGCAAAAGAATCAAGCTGTGCTCCAAAATCGCTAGTTGATTTTAGAATTCTTGCTATTCTGCCATCCATTCCATCTATTATTGCTGCAATGATAATAAAAATTGCTGAAAATTCCCATTGTTCATTAAATGTGAATTTAAGTGAAGTAAGGCCAGCACATAAACCTAGTAAAGTTATAAAATTTGGAAATAACTTGGTAATAGGTAAGGATTTACCGTTACTTTCATCGTTATTCATACAATGTCAAAGGTAAGCTTCTCTTGTTTATTTAAATCTGCTATAACTGTCTCACCACCAATAACAGTTTGGCCTTCTGAGACTCTTACCTCTATTCCAGCAGGGATATAAATATTTACTCTACTGCCAAATCTTATAATTCCAAACCTTTCACCTGCTTTTACATTCTGAGACGCTCTTAAATTACAAACAATGCGGCGTGCGATAAATCCAGCTATTTGTTCCACAATGATTTCTTTTTCCTTTTCATACTCAATCACAATAACCTGCTTTTCATTTTCATTACTGGACCTATTACTCATTGCAGAAACAAACTTGCCTTTTTTATAACTCATTTCCTTTATTGTACCAGATATTGGTATACGATTAACGTGGACATTCAAAACGCTTAGAAATATGCTGACAAGTGTAAATTTCTTTTCTTCTTCATTCTCTTCTGATAAAGAGTAACTAACTTCTTCTATCTTTGAAATTACACCATCAGCAGGACTTAATATAAAGTCCTTATTGTTTGGTACAGCTCTTGCTGGGTCACGAAAAAAATAGGTACATAATAACGTTGGAAATAAGCAAGTAATTCCAGCTCCCCAAGATATAGAGAATGCTATACATGTTACGATAAAGGAAACAACTATAAATAAATAACCTTCTCTGTTTATGTTAGGTAAACCAAAGCACATAATTTATTCTCGATAATTCATTATTAACAATTTATCATTTATAATTTCTCATGAAAAGCTTTTTTTCACTGCTTCACTTTTGGAATGATTATATAAGCAAGTGCTTATATAATCATTGATGGGTATTAAATTTTTAATAAAAATTAAAGATTTTTAGCTATTATTAATATTATTTTAATAAAAAATTAATAATAATTATTAACAATATATAAATTAACATGTCCACAATTTCGTATGATCAAGGAGATAAAAGATGAGTTTCTTTCCTTGTATGCTGCAATTCAGACAGGTGATATTGAAACTGTAGGACTACTAATAAAATCTGGCGCAAATGTCAATGATAATTATGAACGTAATCGTACACCACTACATATTGCTATCGGGTATAAGCGGTTTGAAATAGCGAAATTGCTGATAAATAACGGAGCAAACGTTAACGCAAAAACTGGAAATCATGGCAAAGATGACTTAACACCAATGCACCTTGCAATTTTTGCAAACACGCCAGAGTTTATAGAATTGCTAGCTAGCAATGGTGCGTTAATTAATGAAAGGGAAAGCACTGAAGGACATACACCTTTTCACCTTGCTGCTTTATATGGGAATAAAAGTGTAATACAAGCCTTAGTTGATAAGGGACAGGATATTGAAGATATTGATAATAATGGGCGGACAGCTTTATTTTTAGCTATTAGACAATGCACTGAAGCAAAGGATGATAGCAGAGTAGAAGTTATCGAGTATTTGATAAATAAACTCAAAGCAGACATAACGAAAAAAGATAATAATAACAACACAATACTTTTCCCTGCTGCTAATAATTGTCCTGGAAAAGTAGTGGAACTCATCATTAAACAATATATAGAAAGCTTTGGTAGAGATCGGTTGAAGAATTTTATCAATCACAAAAATAATGCTGGAATGGATGCTTTGGATATTGCACTCAATAGTGGAAATGAAGAGGCCATTGAAGTACTTAGATCATATAGAGCAGATATCGAGAATAAAGTAACTCCCAAGATTACTGTAGAAAAACCAAATAGTACCTTAGATGGAGCGGAAAGTATAGAAGTGGTATCCCCAATCAAACAAAAATAAAAGCAGCTCTAAATTCCTTGCTTTATTTACATTCTTTCTATAGCATGACATATTAATGTTAGAATAGGGTATGTTTGCAGGTCAAAATAATAATCAACAGCAAAATAGAAATAGAGTACAGGCTTTAATAGAAAGAGTGCAAAATGCTTACAACAACACTAATAAAATTAAAAGATTCATTAATATAGTTTTATTAGTAAGTATGATTCCTTCATTTTTTCTTCTTGTACAGCTCTCTTTGTATTTATCATTAGTAAATTATTTTTTCAAACCAAGGGAAAATGAAAAAAGATTATCAGCGTGGCCAAAAAATGTTATTAGAATAACATTAAGCATTTTTTTAATTATACACATTATTAATTCCTGTGTGCTTTTGGTACTGCCTATATTGTGCTTATGGTTGCTAAACAAATCACTCATTGAAGAAATACAGCAGTTTAACGATTTAATACAACAAATTCCAGAGGAAGAAAGGCCTATTTTCTTTCAAGATTTAGCAACCATTCCTTTTATGGCACAAACTACTCATGACCCAAGTGCAGTTGCTAGTATAAACTTGAGTGTTGATAGACTCGTAGAAAAGTATAAAGAGAATTTAAGCAAAGATGAATTCTATGTACAGCTAAATAGAGGTAACACAACCGGCATTGAAGAGTACATCAAACAGTCAAATGAATTTACAGAAGGCGATAAATCTCATGCACTTGAATGCTTAAGATTTATCAATAGAACAGGAGATAATTTTAAAGACAATCATAGTAAGTTAACACTAAAGCAAGCAGCTATTTTATGTTGGAAAGCCTGCAATGATAGAAATACAGGGACAGAAAATCAAAGAACTCCTTTGAATGATGAAGACATAAAAAACAGAAAAGATATGTTTTTAAAAGGTCTTGTAGACGCTGCAACAACTTACGGTAATCAAGGTCAAAGTTGTGCAGGTGGAACATACAATAAATTATTTGAGTCTTTATCTGGCTTACATCCATCAGTGGTTATTACACTCGATGGAGAAGAGGCTAGAGAAATGATAAAAGAAACGATCACACAAAAATTCCCTGAAATGGCCAGAGCCAATTTCACCAATTTCTCTGGAACAGAACAAGAAAGGATCCGTAGCGAGTTACCAGAGTTATCATCTGAAACAGTAAGGTATATTATGACTACGCATTCAGCTCTTGAGAGAAGGTGTCAAGAGTTCAGCAATAGATTAAACAATGATAAAAAGAATGAAATATTAGAAGAGTGTATGAGCAACTTATCCTGTGTTGAGCTAGAAAGTCCAATTGAAAGGAGAAGGTAAATTGTATTTGATTGTCGCCATTTATTTTAAAATATGAAGCAGAGTTTTGTATGATTATTTGAACTTAAGTTTATGTATTGAAATAACATGTAAAACCACTTCGTGTAGGTGATATGTTATGTTTTATCTACATGTCAAGGATCCTTCTCTCAACTTAAAGATGTTGCTAATCAGCACATACAAATGTAATATTAATTAATATTTATAAATAAAGCAATTCCATGGAAAGTAACTACAACGCCGACGCAATAAAAATCCTAAGAGGTCTTGATGCTGTAAGAAAGCGTCCAGGTATGTATATTGGTGACACTGATGATGGATCAGGCTTGCACCATATGGTGTATGAGGTTGTTGATAATGCGATAGATGAGTCTTTAGCTGGTTATTGTAGTAAGATTGAAGTTAGCATAAATGAAGATGGTTCAGTTTCTGTAACCGACAACGGTCGTGGCATTCCAACAGACATTCATCCAGAGGAAGGAATATCGGCAGCAGAAGTAATAATGACCCAATTGCATGCAGGAGGTAAATTTGACAGCAATACCTATAAGGTTTCCGGAGGATTACATGGTGTTGGAATTTCAGTTGTGAATGCATTATCAAGTTGGCTGGAATTAACCATCTGGCGCAATAAAAAAGAACATTTTATGCGCTTTGAAGATGGTGAGTCTATTGAATCTTTAAAGATAATTAATGAAAACACAAATAAAAGAGGAACTAGAGTAACGTTTATGCCATCAACGGGGACTTTTAGTAGTATTGATTTTAGTTACTCCACTCTTGAGAGTCGCATCAGAGAATTGGCATTTTTAAACTCAAATATTGAGATAATTTTGCGTGATCTCCGTAATAAACCACATGTAGAGTCTCATTTTAACGATAGTAAAGAGTCTGAAGATAATTTTGGTACAGCTAATTTTGTACGGTACTTAGACAAGAATAAGACACATGTTACTAAAATTGCCAGCATTAGAGATAATGTAAAAGATCTAGGTACCAGTGTAGAAATATCAATGGAGTGGAATGATTCCTACTATGAGAATATGCTATGCTTCACAAATAATATAAGACAACGGGATGGTGGTACGCATTTGGCAGGGTTTAGATCTGCACTAACCAGATGTATCAATAACTATGCAAACAATGAAGGTTTTTTGAAGAAGGCAAAAGTGAATTTGACTGGAGAAGATGTTAGAGAAGGCTTAACTTGTGTTTTATCTCTCAAGATGCCTGATCCTAAATTTTCTTCACAGACAAAAGATAAATTGGTCAGTTCTGAAGCGCGGGCAGTTGTAGAGAGCATAGTTTTTGACAAGTTGAGTACAATACTTGAAACTGACCCCAAGTTAGCAGCAAGTATAGTAGAAAGAGCGATTAGGTCAGCAAAAGGAAGAGAAGCCGCAAGAAAAGCACGAGAGTTAGTTAAAAATAAAAACAATATTAATATTGCAACTCTACCGGGAAAGCTTGCCGATTGTCAGGAAAAAGTTCCTGAGTTATCGGAATTGTTTATAGTAGAGGGTAATTCCGCAGGTGGTACTGCAAAGCAGGGACGTAATCGTAAAACACAGGCGGTACTTGCTTTAAGAGGGAAAATTCTAAACGTAGAACGTGCAGGGCTGGATCGTATTTTTTCATCTGCAGAAATTGGCTCTCTGATCACGGCAATTGGGGCTGGAATAGGGAGTGAGCACTTCGATATTGAAAAAACTAGGTATCATAAAATTATCATTATGACAGACGCAGACGTTGATGGCTCGCATATAAGAACTTTGATTCTAACTTTCTTTTTTAGACATATGCGTGAAGTAATTGAGAAAGGATATTTATACATAGCGCAGCCACCGCTCTATAAAGTTACAAAAAATGCTAAAGATACTTATATCAAAGATGATGAAACTTTTGAAGAGTATATAGTAAATTCAGCGATTAAAAGATTAACATTAAATGGTGTAGGCAAAGATTTGCGTTTCGTTTTGAATAAGTGCCTCAGTATTTCAAACATTAGCAAAAATTATGATAGGGAAATACCAAAAGATCTCTTAGAATCATTGCTAATTTTAAGCAAAAAGAATGCTCTATTGTCTGCTGATGAGATATTAAAATATTTAAAATTGATGTATAGTGAATATAATTGGGAAGTAGAAGTAAAAGATGAGGAAATTCACATTGCTAAATTGTTTCAAGGGTTAGCAGACAAATATGTATTCTCGCTTAGTATGCTTGAAAGCAAAGAAATACGGAATATATTGAGTTCTCTTGATAACATAATTGACTTATTTAATGGTGATTCATTTTTACAGTCGCAAGAAACTGAAATAAAAATAAAGTCTCCAAGTACACTCGCAAAAATAGTGATGGATTATGGTAAAAAAGGTTTAACTCTGCAGAGATTTAAAGGCCTTGGTGAAATGAATGCTGATCAGCTTTGGGAAACTACACTCAATCCAGAAACTAGAACTCTGCTAAAAGTTGAAATAAAAGATTGTGAAGAAGCAGATAGCATATTCTCGGTGCTAATGGGTGATATAGTTGAACCACGTCGTGACTTTATAAATAACAATGCACTTAACGTGCATGATGTTGATATTTGATTTTAGAAACGCTAAACCCTTATGGCTTAGCATTGTGTGCCAAACCGGCTATTTAAAACGTACTACTAACCAATCCATTTCAGAAATCTGAATTGATCTTGATTGTATTCCCGTTTTCGATCATAAATATATAGATTTTCTGTCCTATTGTTGTTATAATTAATGCCTCGCTAAAATTGAATATTAATGAATGAATTGAGAAGGCTCACTATTACAGAGATGCATGATGGACTTAGGAGGAGGAATTTTTCTGCTGTTGAGCTTGTAGAAACGCATATTAATGCAGTTGAAAATGAGCAACTAAATGCATTTATAACAAAAACTCCAGAAATCGCAATAAAAGCCGCTAAAATAGCAGATGAACATTTCTTAAAACAAAAAGATGATATTCCACCACTTATGGGCATACCAGTTGGTGTTAAAGATTTATTCTGTACAAAAGGAATAAAAACAACAGCATGTTCAAAAATGCTGGAAAATTTCATCCCGACTTATGAATCTACGGTATCTAATTTGCTTTTAAAAAGTGGAGCAGCCGTGCTTGGTAAGCTTAATATGGATGAATTTGCTATGGGTTCTGCGAACACAAATAGCTATTTTGGTCCTGTTGAAAATGTGTGGATTAGAAAAAGTGATGGAGCAAAAGTTGTTCCTGGTGGATCTTCCGGTGGGTCTGCAGCATCAGTTGCTGGGTTTTTATGTGCTGGAGCATTAGGAAGCGATACTGGTGGGTCTGTACGTCAACCAGCAGCTTATTGCGGAGTAGTGGGAATAAAGCCAACTTATGGAAGGTGTTCGCGTTTTGGTATGATTGCGTTTGCAAGTTCTCTCGATCAAGCAGGAGTAATTACTCGTTCCGTTTCTGATTCAGCATTAATGCTTGAAATAATTTGTGGCTATGATGAAAAAGATTCAACATCGAGCAAAAGGACAGTGCCTAAATTTTCCAGTTTTATAAATGGTGATATTAAGGGTAAGCGCATTGGTATACCAAAAGAGTATAAGATGGATGGAATTTCAGATGAAATAGTTCATAATTGGGAAAAAGTTTCTTCCAATTTAAAAGAAAATGGTGCTGAAGTTGTTGACATTACTCTGCCTCATACTAAATATGCGATACCGGTTTACTATCTAATTTGTTCTGCTGAAACTTCATCTAATCTTGCTCGCTATGATGGTGTACGTTATGGATTCAGGGTTGATGCTGATACCCTTGAAGAAATGTATTCGCTAACAAGAGCAGAAGGTTTTGGTAAAGAAGTGAAAAGGAGAATTTTAATTGGTTCTTATGCTCTTTCTTCAGGTCATTACAATGAGTATTATGAAAAAGCACAGTGCATTAGGGCATTAATCAGAAATGATTTTATAAAAGCGTTTGAAAAAATAGATTACATACTTGTGCCATCTGCTCCAACAGAGGCTTTTGGCTTAAATGAAAAGCCAGACCCGCTAATTATGTGCATCAATGATGTGTTTACCGTGCCGGCAAGCTTAGCAGGGTTACCTGCTATTTCTGTTCCTGTTGGACTTTCCAATGCAGGCTTACCACTTGCTTTACAAGTAATTGGAAATTATTACGATGAAGCTGGAATATTAAATATGGCAAGTGTGATAGAGCAAAATTGTGGCAGAATAGTTAATTCCCTTACGTAATATGTTTTCTTATAGTAACTATAGCATTATGATTATTTTGGCTATAGGAAACAAGAGCTTGATTTTTACAGCTAAATAACAGACCATCAAAGGCACACATAAATATCTACAATGAAAGAAAAAACTTTCACAATCATTGATGGTTATGGTTTTCTTTTCAGAGCTTATTACGTTTTGCATCATTTGACTACCACAGCTGGTATTCCAGTAGGTGCTGTGTACGGTTTTCTTAATATGGTTCTGAAGTATATTTCCCATTCGGACTACTTAACTATAGCACTTGATTCTGGCAAAAAAAATTTCAGGCACAGTTTATATTCTGAGTATAAAGCAAACAGAGTAACACCTCCTGAGGATCTAATTCCACAATTTACAATACTGAGAGAAGCGGTAGAAGCTTTTAACTTCAGCTATGAAGAGATTGAAGGCTATGAAGCAGATGACATAATTGCAACACTAGCTGCAAAATATGCCAACCACGAAGACTTTAAAGTAGTAGTAGTCTCATCAGATAAAGACTTATTTCAACTTTTGAATTACAACATTCTAATATTTGATCCTATCAAAAATATATACGTAGATGAAAAACAAGTGATAGAAAAATTTGGTGTAAATTCAAATAAGCTTCTTGATTTATTTTCTCTAACTGGAGATGCATCTGATAACATTCCAGGTGTTCCAGGAATAGGCCCAAAAACTGCAGCTAAATTGCTGGATAAATTTGATTCGTTGGATAACATTATAGAAAACATCAATAACATTGAGCAAACAAGAGTTCGTAATATTCTTACTGAGCATAAGGAAAAAGCACTAATTTCAAGAGAACTTTTGTCACTATGCAAAAAAGTAGATCTTCAACATGATATTGTAAAATATGAAGTTCATCCTCCAAATATGGAAAAATTGTTATCCTTTTTGAAGAAATATGAATTTAATTCATTGATAGGAAAAGTAGAAAAGCTCTTTTCTTATAGTGGATCTAGCACAAAAGAGAAAACAGAATATAGTAGTGAAGAATTAGAAAAATTTTTGGAGCATTGCAGATATGAAGGTAAAATTGCAATTCATTGCCACTTTGAAAACAATAGATTGAACAAAATCTCCTTATCTTGTAGTGAGGATAATATTTTCTACATAGATCAAAGCTGCCTACAAGATGCACTTACTATAATAAATTCAACTTTATTTTCAAATGGGGTGCTTAAAATAGTACATGATATTAGAAAGATCAGAGAAATATTTCCTACAATAGAGAGAGTGCTAGACTCAATTGATGACCTGATGATCATGTCATACAGCCTTGACACAGGTAAGCATGATCACAGCATTCCAAACATAATTGCACACAATTTAAGTAAAAATGTAGAAACTTTCTCGGCAAAAATTTTAATAGCGATCCATGAGAAACTGACACAAAGATTATTTCAGGAAAAACTTTTTACGATTTACGAGCGCTTTGATAGACCTCTCATGAAAGTAATATTTGATATGGAGCAAAATGGAATACTGCTCAATATTCAAAAACTACAGGAATTGTCTGATAAGTTTGAGCAGCTAATTGCTGTACTTGAAAACGATATACATAATTTAGCAGGAGAAAAATTCAACATTGCATCGCCAAAACAATTAAGTGATGTTTTGTTTAATAAAATGGAGCTAAGTAAAAAGAAAAAGTCAAAATCTGGGTCGTATAGCACCAATTATGAAGTTCTAGAGGCTCTTGAAGAAGAAGGGGTAGAAATTGCAAGTAAAATTTTAAATTGGCGACATTTAAGTAAATTAAAGGGTACCTACACTGATGCGCTAATAAAGCAAGTTGATCCTATTGATGGTAGAATACACACAAGTTTCTCAACAACTGTGACTGCAACTGGAAGGCTGAGCTCGAGCAACCCTAACTTGCAGAATATTCCTATCAGGAGCGAAGAAGGAAATTTCATCAGACAAGCATTTATTGCACCAAAAGGTTGCAAGATAATTTCTGCCGACTATTCACAAATAGAATTAAAACTCCTGGCACACGTTGCAAATGTTACCGCATTTAAAGAAGCTTTTGCAAACAGGCAAGATATTCATGATATCACTGCAAGACAAGTTTTTGGAGTGCAAGAAATAGATGAGCAATTAAGACGCAAAGCAAAAACCATTAATTTTGGCATTATATATGGCATTAGTCCATTTGGCCTTGCAAAGCGACTTGGCATTACCTTTCAAGAGGCTGCTGAATACATTAATTACTATTTTTCTTGTTACCCAGAAATAAAGGTCTATATGGAAAAAGCAGTATCTATCGCGAGAAATCATGGTTATGTAGAGACTTTGTTTGGTAGAAGATGTTTTGTAAGAGACATCAACAATAAAATTCCTTATCTAAGACAATTTGCAGAAAGGGCAGCAATAAATGCACCACTGCAGGGAACTGCCGCTGATATAATAAAACGCGCGATGATTCGGCTTTTTGATCAGTTAAAGTCAGGTAAAATAATCCTCCAGGTTCATGATGAATTACTTGTAGAAGTGGAAGAGAGCAGAGTGCAAGAAACAGCAAAACTTATGAAAGATATAATGGAAAATGCAGTAGAAATTTCTATACCACTTGAAGTAGAAATAAAAATTAGCGACAACTGGGGCTTTTCTTAATTATACCGTAGACCCTAAGAACCTGTCTTGAAAGGACTTAAGTAGTATCTGTTCAGATGCATGGCTAATGTGTAAATATTGAAGCAAAAGTAATGTCATCCCAGTGCTTGACACTGGTGCTCACAAGCAACCTAATCATAGATATTAAAAGCAACGCTTTCAATGAGACTACAAAAGGCTGGATTCCAGTGGGCTTTGTTGCACAGCTCTTCGGATAGTGGGTAATGTATAATAAATTCATGAAGCTATATCAAACTTAGCCATGCCTATTTCAGTAAATTTGTTAAGCAAATAACACTTGAGTAGCAGTTCCTTCTCACGATTAATCTCAGATTTATTCCTAAAACTAAATCCAAATATTTGCTTCAGTCGCGAGAAAAAACTTTCTATATAAGATCTCTTCCAATAATTTATCTCTTTTTTCCACCTCTTCATACCATCTTCATCATATGACTTTATGAGCTTGATTGTAGAATTTCTCTCATTCATATAATCCAACTTTGGATGCTCTACTGCATTATTTTGCGGAGGAATCCTTGTCTTTATGTCAAGCTCATCGCACAGTTTGTATAACTTCTTTCGATCTATCTGCATATATCGTGCTTATGTTATACTTGGTATCCACTCTTTCAATAAGATCACAGGCTCCATAGTGGTCGGAATAAACTCCACTAACCTCAGTTATGGATTAGAAAATAGATAAAAGTATAACTAAGAAGAGGGAAACAGGGTAAACTCGAGTATTTTAGTAATAATAAGAGGTTACCCATGAAGAAAGATATTACAGAACTGTACTGTTGCGTCGAGGATTTTTGTCGTGCGGTAGATGATAATTTTGCAAATAGGTTCTTATCAAACGGCAAAAAACCAACCAGAGTACCAGAAATAGCGCACTCAGAAATTCTAACCATAATCCTGTTATACCATAAATCACCATGTAAAAACTTCAAGGCTTTTTATCTTTGTTATCTTCAGTTATTCTATAGATCAGAGTTTTCAAAGCTGCCTTCATATCACAGATTTATTGCCTTAAAGCCGCGAGTTTTGTGGTATTTAGCATTACTTTTGCAATGGTTCTGTGAACAAGCGAAAATGACCGGCACTTCCTACATCGACACCTCTACGATTGCCGTTTGCCACAAAAAAAGGATCTCTAGGAATAAAGTTTTTAATCATCTAGCAGAAATTAGTAAGAGTACGTATGGTTGGTTTTTTGGCTTCAAGTTGCACTTAGTGATTAACGAAATTGGTGAAATTCAAGCACTTACCCTAACCAAAGGTAACGTTGATGACAGAAAACCTTTACCAACTCTCACTAAAAGACTGACCGGACTTTTGTTTGGAGATAAGGGCTATATAAAGAAAGAGCTTTTTGAGAAACTCTTCGATAGAGGCCTAAAGTTAGTCACTAAAGTAAAAAAAGGTATGAAAAACGCACTAATTTCACTTAAAGAGAAGATTTTATTAAGGAAAAGGTCGATTATTGAGACTGTTTTTGATTCCTTGAAAAACAAATTTGAGATTGAGCATACAAGACATAGATCGCCAACAAATTTCCTAATTCATGTTTTTTCTGTTCTGATTTCCTACTCCATGCAGTCCAAAAAGCCTTCTATTTCTATGCCTTTCTTTATCGGCTAATCCATAACTGAGGTCACTACTGTATTTTGCAGCTATAACTTTTTTACTACCTATCTCTAGCATTACATCTTGTTTGCTCATAGCGGCGATACTTTCTATCTGTACCATTTGCCTTACTATGGCCTGGAATATTATTGTAGATGCTGATACCTGTACTATCTATAGCAATTTCAATATCTTCCATATCGTTCTTATCAACTCTGCAGTCGTTGATTTTGATATTAAGCTTTTTAAACCTTCTTGAAGCCTGCGAATAGCTGATAATTTGCAAAATTTTCCCTATTTGCTCAAGATATTTCTCTATAAATCCCACTGTTTGCCTAAGACCAATCCTGAATAGATAGGTTATTATGTGAATTAGAATCACTACTTTGTCGCTGTAGACATTGTTGCCACCTGCTACTTTTGGACTATTTTCGTACCAATTTTCAATGGCATCGTTGATATAATGAAAAACATTTCCCCTTTCTTGAAGAAATTTGTTATATTCATTGCAGTTACTGACTTTCATTCTTATTGGCATATTTTTCCTTTGTCGGCTAAATATCTATTTTATAACAAATTCCATCAGTAACTGCCTGTTCTTTCCTTGAGTGGTGCAACAAAGCCCACTGGGATCCAGAACAGGTAATAAGAAGCACTGAAATGACATCTCTATAGAACTCCTAACCAATCAAAAATATTAAGAAATTTACCAAGCAAAAAAAGGCAAAAGAATCCCCCAGTAACCTCAGTTATGGATTAGCCGATAAAGAAAGGCATAGAAATAGAAGGCTTTTTGGACTGCATGGAGTAGGAAATCAGAACAGAAAAAACATGAATTAGGAAATTTGTTGGCGATCTATGTCTTGTATGCTCAATCTCAAATTTGTTTTTCAAGGAATCAAAAACAGTCTCAATAATCGACCTTTTCCTTAATAAAATCTTCTCTTTAAGTGAAATTAGTGCGTTTTTCATACCTTTTTTTACTTTAGTGACTAACTTTAGGCCTCTATCGAAGAGTTTCTCAAAAAGCTCTTTCTTTATATAGCCCTTATCTCCAAACAAAAGTCCGGTCAGTCTTTTAGTGAGAGTTGGTAAAGGTTTTCTGTCATCAACGTTACCTTTGGTTAGGGTAAGTGCTTGAATTTCACCAATTTCGTTAATCACTAAGTGCAACTTGAAGCCAAAAAACCAACCATACGTACTCTTACTAATTTCTGCTAGATGATTAAAAACTTTATTCCTAGAGATCCTTTTTTTGTGGCAAACGGCAATCGTAGAGGTGTCGATGTAGGAAGTGCCGGTCATTTTCGCTTGTTCACAGAACCATTGCAAAAGTAATGCTAAATACCACAAAACTCGCGGCTTTAAGGCAATAAATCTGTGATATGAAGGCAGCTTTGAAAACTCTGATCTATAGAATAACTGAAGATAACAAAGATAAAAAGCCTTGAAGTTTTTACATGGTGATTTATGGTATAACAGGATTATGGTTAGAATTTCTGAGTGCGCTATTTCTGGTACTCTGGTTGGTTTTTTGCCGTTTGATAAGAACCTATTTGCAAAATTATCATCTACCGCACGACAAAAATCCTCGACGCAACAGTACAGTTCTGTAATATCTTTCTTCATGGGTAACCTCTTATTATTACTAAAATACTCGAGTTTACCCTGTTTCCCTCTTCTTAGTTATACTTTTATCTATTTTCTAATCCATAACTGAGGTCAGTAGTGAGTTTTAACCCTATAATAATGTAAATCGGCATTGTAATAATGTGCTAACGCTTATTTAAAGCGCGTTTTGGCTGAATGTAGAAAAAATAAAAAAGACATGCAGCCGCTATAATTTTATGTAATCTGCCAATATATACCTGAGTTTTTTACTGAATTTTTGTTGTTAAATCTGCAGAGATTAAAAACAAGGATAAATACTCTTATTGATATGGTAAGGAAAGTGGGAAGGTTTGTCAAGTCACTTCGGCCAGCTACCTACTTAGATGTTCCACACTGCTAAGTAGATACCAAATTTTTTGCAACATCAAGTGCAGCATAGGTAAATATTGCACTTGCACCTGCACGTTTAAAACCAATTAAGGACTCATAAATCACTCTGTTATAATCCAACCAGCCATTATTTGCTGCAGCTTTTATCATTGCGTATTCACCGCTTACTTGGTAAGCAAAAATCGGAAAATTGAACTTGTCACTTGCTGTTTTTATTATATCTAAGTATGGCATACCCGGCTTTATCATAATAAAATCTGCACCTTCATTTATATCCATTTCAATTTCGCAGATTGCTTCGCGTGCATTTCGATAATCCATTTGATAACCACTTTTGTCGATGAAATTTGATGATGCGCACGAACCGACAACTTGCCTGAATGGCGCATAGAAGCTAGAACAGTACTTTACTGCATAGGACAATATTGACACATTCTGAAAGTTATTATCATCCAATGTTTTTCTTATTTTTCCTATCCTGCCATCCATCATATCAGAAGGAGCAACTATATCGCATCCTGCTTTTGCTAAAACAAGCGCTTGCTTACACAATATTGACACAGTTTCATCATTTTCCACATCCATCTTGCCGTCTTTTAAAATGCCATCATGACCGTGAGTAGTGTATGGATCTAGTGCAATGTCTGCAATAATGCCAATATCAAGTACCTTCGATTTTACAGCATGAATTGCTTTGCAGATTAAATTATCAGGATTATATGCTTCCTCAGCTTTTTCAGATTTTAGTTTACTATCAACTACAGGAAAAATTGCAACAGCATTAATCCCCGAGTCCTTAGCTTTCTGAACTATAGAAATTAATCCATCTATTGAATAACATTTGATATCAGGTAAGCCAGAAATTGGCTCAATTGTTTCTTCTCCGTCATGAACAAATAAGGGAAAAATCAAATCATTTACTGATAAAGTGATTTCACTTGTTAAATTGCGAATCCACTTGCCTGAGCGCCTGCGTCTTAATCTTATGTTTGGAAAGTTAAACATTGGACCCAGGCAAGTTCCCAGTAAAAAGCAACACTCCTGAAATGAGTATTACCCAAAGCACTGATATCGGTAGAAACACTTTCCAACCAAGACGCATTAGTTGGTCATATCTGTAACGGGGTATTGTTGCCCTGATCCAAATAAATATGAACAATAATAAAACTATCTTCAAAACGAACCAAATCAAACCTGGAATTTTATATAGTAAACTAAGCTCTAGTGGAGGATACCACCCTCCTAGAAAGAATATTGTCATCACAGCGCTTGCTAAAATCATATTTGCATACTCTCCTAGAAAAAAGAGAGCAAAAGGCATTGATGAATATTCGACGTTATACCCAGAGACAAGCTCTGCTTCAGCTTCTGGTAAGTCAAATGGGTGACGGTTAGTTTCTGCAAGCAAAGAAATAAAAAATATTATTCCTATAGGCATCATCAGCAAATCAATCCAAAATGGCATATTATGTTTCGCTACCACCATCTCTGCAAGATTCAACGTACCAGTTGTAATAACAACTGTAGCAACTATTAGACCTATTGAAACTTCATATGAAATCATTTGAGCAGCTGACCTTATAGCGCCAAGAAATGCATAATTAGAATTACTAGACCAGCCTGCAATAATAATGCCATATATTCCCAAAGAGGATATAGCTAGCACATAAAGCACTCCAACATTAATATTTGCTATTACCTTAGGGATTATTACCTGCTGTCCATTTTCTGTAATTATTTCAGCTCCAAATGGTATAACTGCCCAGGAAATTAATGCTAAAATAAAGGTGAGCATTGGAGCCATAATAAACAGTATGGTGTTTGCTCTAAATGGTATTATCGGCTCTTTAATTATCAATTTGATAGCATCTGCAAATGGCTGTAGTAGCCCAAATGGCCCTACTACACTTGGACCATGCCTTAGTTGAATTGCACCAATAACTTTACGCTCAAAGTACACTAAATATGCTACTGAAAGCAAAAGTGGAATAAGAAGAAAAAGAATATCAAATATCAAGTACATGCAACCCTAAATCAAAAAAATAGTTCATAATTGTGGCAATAAAAAATACAGCAAATGCTCTAGACACACAAGACAATGTCCCTATTGAAATCAATAGGACAACACTTTTCTGTACAGCATTTAGCTTAATAGAATAGTAAAATGATATGCATATGAATGACACTAGTGACATCATAATTAAGATCATTGTGAGAGGCAAATAATTCCCTCTTCCCTCGGTAACTATAATAAATGTTATTGCCATCCATACATATCCTTCCGTAAATAGTGCAATAATATCATTGATAAAATCAACTAGCTTATAAACGAACTGTTTTTCTAATGTATTTTGTTCTTTACACAAAAATATAGAGTTTAATTTTCGTTGAAAATATACCAGAGTTATTAGTAATAATGGTGTTAGAATAAATAAAATATTAAGTAGAGTGTTCATAAAAATCCTTAGTACAATCTGCCATTATTTTTGAAGCGCGACTTATTGAGTCTGTCATATAAAAATTACACTTTTTTAGAGTGAAAGAGATATTACTTAATTTTATTTCATCACAGGTAATTGGTACCCATTTGTTTTTCACCACTTGGTCAGCATCTCTAAACTGTGGACCAATAGTGTATAATTTCTTCCTCACATCAAATAAATTATCATATAGTAAGGAAAGGCCCAAATATTGGGATAAATTTTTTATAATCAACCAATCTTCCTTTGCTTCACCAGGAGGAAAAACAGCTAAATTTGTTCTCTGTACTCGCCCTTCAGTATTTACATAAGTTGCATATTTTTCTGTGTATGCAGCTCCAGGTAGAATGACATCTGCTATATGCGCTCCCCTATCACCATGGTGGCCTTGATAAATTACAAATGTACTTTCTAACTTTGATATATCAATTTCATCTGCGCCAAGAAGATAAACTACTTCTATCTCACCACTTTCTGCCTGTTTTAGCATCTGATTAATGTCTTTTCCACCTTTGCTAGGAACGAATCCAATATCGAGTCCACCAACCCTTGCTGCAGCCTTATGCAGTACGTTAAAGCCATTCCAGTCATCTCTGATCATGTTAAATTTTTCTGCAATTTTGCCAGCTAGAGCTAAAACTGATTCAGAATCATCTCTTATTAATGCATCTTGACCGATAATTAGCATAGGGTTCTGAGCCGCACTCAGTAACTCGCAGAATTTGTGATTTCCCTCTTCTATTTCTTTTAGAACGTTTGGACCATCACCTAATCTTTCAACATTATATAGATATTCAAGATTAGGACCAATATTTGCAATAGTGAAATTACCTTGTAAATATCTCTTTCTCAATCTTGCGTTAATTATTGGTGCTTCTATTCTTGGATTTGTATTTATAAGCAGACATAAATCTGCATTTTCTATACCCTCAATAGTGGTGTTGAATACATATGACCCACGATTATTTGGTATAAGCTTTGCTCCATCTTGCCTACAGTCTATATTCCCCGAGCCGAGCTTCTGCATCACTTCTTTGAGTAGAAGCATAGACTCACAATCTGCTAAATCACCTGCAATTGCAGCTATTTTATTTGATTTTGTATTTTTTAATTTCTTTGCAGCAACAGTTAGTGCTTCATTCCAATCAACTGGGGCTAATTTACCATCTTTTTTTACATAAGGTTGATCAAGACGCTGAACTTTTAGTCCATCATAGGCAAAACGGGTTTTATCTGATATCCATTCTTCATTTACCTCTTCGCTCAGCCTTGGTAATATTCGCATAACTTCCAGGCCACGATAATCAACTCTAATGCTACTTCCCACAGCATCTAGCACATCTATAGTCTCACAATGTGATAGCTCCCATGGACGCGCTGTAAAGGAGTAAGGCTTTGAAGTTAAAGCCCCTACCGGGCAGAGATCTATAATATTCCCAGATAATTCAGAGCTAATATGCCTTTTTATGTAAGTACTAATCTCTATATTTTCTCCCCTGCCAATTCCTCCAAGTTCATTTGTACCTGCAACATCGGACAAAAATCTAACACATCGAGTACAATGAATGCATCTATTCATTGCAGTTCCAATCAGTGGACCAAAATGTTTTTTTGGCACAGCTCTTTTATGCTCATCAAGTCTGCTTATTCCTTTCCCATAAGCCATTGTTATATCTTGCAAATCGCACTCACCACCTTGATCACAAATTGGACAATCAAGTGGATGATTAATTAGTAAAAATTCGAGCACTCCTTCACGCGCCTTTTTTACCTTGGGAGTATCCGTGTGAATAACCATACCCTCTGCAACTGGCATTGCACAAGAAGCTACTGGTTTTGGAGGGCCACCCTCAACTTCAACCAAACACATTCTGCAGTTACCAGCAATTGCTAAACGCTCATGATAACAAAACCGCGGAACTTCAACGCCCACAACTTCACAAGCTTGAATTATAGTGAGCCCATGCTCTACTTCACATTCCTTAGAATTAATAGTAACTTTAACCACAACTACTATACAGCTTCCCACTTTATAGGATTGCCGCTTACCTCATCTTCAACTAGATTGCCGTTATCGTATTGAGCAGACATATAGTTCATACGTGAATCACGGTCTATATATCTAACCGGCTTTACCGGTTTATCCTTATACATTTTTTGTTCTGCTTTCTTACGCTGAGTAGGGTTATTTTTACTAGCTGTTTTCGCTTTTCCGCCTGCTGCCATATAAACTCCTAAAAACTTCCTATTTTATTCTAACACTTAAGTATATACCGTCAATACCCAATAGCTTTAAAGTTTTAATAGTCCATCATTACAATCATCATTTGAACAAAATACTTTCTCTTGATGCTGCTCAAGTGTGTAACTTTAGAATCTCCAAAAAAGAAAATGTAAGTTACTTTGATGATATCATTTTCTACGTCTTATAAATAGACATTCATGTAGCCGTAAATTAAGCTATAAACTCAATACAAAGATCCTTAATTATTAATCTCATAGTACTTCTCAACCAACTTATTTAGCAACCTTACACCGAAACCTACTGCCCCTCTTGGAGAAATATCAGTGCCTTTTTCGTGCCAAGCAGTGCCTGCAATGTCTAAATGTGCCCAACAAGTGTCGTTTACAAAACGCTGTAGAAACTGTGCAGCCATTATACTATCTCCACCAGAACCTGCAGGAGCTATATTTTGCACATCAGCAATCGGCGAATCAATAATTTTGTTATAAGTTTCATTCATAGGAAAACGCCATAATTTCTCATTTACTTCATTTCCTACATCAATCAGATGATTCGCTAATTCATCGTTATTTGAAAAAAGACCAGCATATTCATTATTTCCCAGTGCAACCACTATAGCACCAGTTAAAGTTGCAAGGTCGATCATAAATTTCGGTGCAAATCTATCTTGTGTATACCATAAAGCATCTGCAAGTATGAGCCTTCCTTCTGCATCAGTGTTCAACACTTCTATCGTCTGTCCAGACATCGAAGTTACTACATCACTTGGTCTTTGAGCATTACCGTCCACTGCATTTTCTGCAAGTGCAACTACACCAACTGCATTTACCTTTGCTTTTCGTCCAGCTAGAGTACGCATCACCCCAACCACAGTAGCAGAACCCGCCATGTCATATTTCATTGACTCCATGCCACGCGAAGGCTTGAGTGACACTCCACCAGTATCAAACGTTATGCCTTTACCCACAAAAGCTACAGGCTTTTGTTCCTTGAAAGCTCCATTCCATTTGATCACTACTAATTTTGGCTCTTTACTACTTCCCTGTGCTACCCCAAGCAATGCTCCCATTTTTTTCTCTTCCATCTGCTTCTTACCAAGCACTTCGATTTCAAGGCCAAGCTTAGTAAGCTCGGTTTTTATATAATCAGCATAGGATTCTGGATATAAAACATTAGGTGGTTCAATGGTAAGAGTACGTGCAAGAAATATGCCTTCACCTTCTTGTCTTAAACGCTCAAATGATTTTTCAGCACTACTGAATTGCTCATCTTTCGTTAGCACTGTGATCTCCTCTACTTCTGTAACTTTTTCATCCTTTTTGGTTTTATACTTATCAAATTTAAAACTGCGCAAAAATGCACCGTATGCAACATTTGCTGCATTGCCTTCGATTGAGATTGCCGCTCGCTTGATTCTTAATCTGCTTAGCTCACAATATATTTTACCACCAATATTTAATCCTTTGCTTTCATCCCATTCATCTCTCATTCCAAGACCAGCAACTATAATATTTTTTCCCTCTGATGAAGTAACGGAGAAAAATTCACCAAAACCTCCATTAAAATCACTAAATTTCTTGATGTTATCTATAGCTTGCTTATCTTGTAGAACATTAGTTATGAGCTTATCACCCTCAAAAAAACCTACCACTAGCGTCTCAAAATCGGGTAAAGCTTTAGAAATTGTTATCTTCATCGTTGACATCTCCGTTGCAAATAATTGTAAGCTGCACATAAAGCATAGTAAAAACATTAGTAAGATATTTTTCATATACATTTTAAGTACAATAGCGCTTAAGACTACTATGAACTCCGCTGATATGCAAGGGCTTTATCTTTTATCAGAAAATTTGTTATGCCCACCTAGGGTTATATTAAATGTGTAGGTCTTCATAGCCTGATTGTTATAAGTAAATGGTGCTATCAGAAGGCTTGCAAGTCCACTCTCAATAAGATTACCAAGAAGAAGATCATCACAGTTATCGCAATTATGATCAGCAAAAAACATTTGTGTTGTGAATTCTGGAAAATCTGGATGTTGGACCAAAAAGTTGATGTGTGGAGCCCTATCACCAATTTTACCTGGTACTATTGTAATAAAATTATAATAGCCAAGGTTATTTACTACAAATCTTCCTGATCCAGCAAAATTTGGATCAAGCTCCACATTTTCATCATAATAGCTCATGCCAAGTGAGTCTGCGTGCCATATAGAAACCACAGCATTTTGTATCGGTAAGCAATTTACATCAGTAACTCTACCCACTACATTTATTAATTCTCCTGATGCATTATTTGGAGAGCCAGGTTTTCTTCTTAAATTATTTGAAGAGTTAAAGCTTTTTGGCCTTGTTTCAAGATCATAAATCCCTGGAGTTTCAATACAATTAAGCAAAATAGGATCAGCTGCAAATAATGACAAATCGAATATAAATTGTACTAAAAACGCTAATAAGATATTTTTTACATTCATTTTGTTTATAGTGCTTTTATCAGAATTATAGCAACCTTTTTCTTTTATTAAAGACAAGACTTTCTTTGAAGCCTCCTTAGAATCACAACTATCCTTTCAATGTATGAGTTTTAGGTTTTAGTACTGCATACACAACTGCACGGACTTCCAATTTAGAAATTGCAAATCAATCCAAACACGCAAGTTTAATGTTACCGCCACATGCTGTAGTGTTGACACTTACAACCTTTTCTATAGAAAAACGTTGCAGATAATTAGGACCACCAGCTTTTGGTCCGGTACCTGACAGTCCTCTACCGCCAAATGGTTGTGTTCCAACTGCTGCACCTATTTGATTGCGATTGATGTATACATTTCCAACTGATATTTTCTTGCTTATTAAAGCGATCTGACTTTGTACACGGCTTTGCAAAGAAAACGTAAGTCCATATCCTGTATTGTTTATATCACTTATAACTTCATTTAACTGCGACTTATTAAAACGTATGATATGTAAAATAGGCCCAAACACTTCTTGCTTTAATTGCGAAATTTTTTGTATCTCATAAATGTACGGAGGAAAGAAATAACCATTATAAGAATTTGTATCCATTGGTACCTTGAACAAAAGGTTTGAATCTTCATCCCTTGATATTTTTTCCGTATGTTTAGTGAGCATATCAATAGATGCTTTGTCAATTATTGGACCAATATCTGTGCTCAGTTGTATTGGGTCACCTATCTTTAGTTCTTGAGCTGCATTGCATATCATTTTTACCTGTTTTTCTGCTATATCTTCTTGAATAAATAGCACTCTGAGAGCAGAACAACGTTGACCGCCACTGCGAAATGCAGAAATTAAAACATCCTTAGTTACCTGCTCTAAAAGAGCAGAACTATCAACAATCATAGCATTTAATCCACCAGTCTCAGCGATAAGTGGCACAATAGGACCATCTCTACTAGCAAGCATTCGATTAATTATTTGAGCAGTTTGTGTTGAACCAGTAAAAGCTACACCGGAAATTCTATTATCTGGTACTAATGTTTTACCTAAATACCAACCATCCCCTGGAATAAGGTGTAGCACATTTTTTGGTATTCCAGCTTCGTGTAGTATCTTAACGGCTTCATAGGCAATAATCGGCGTTTGCTCTGCCGGTTTTGCCAGCACTGCATTACCTGCTGCAAGTGCAGCTGAAACCTGTCCAATGAAGATAGCGAGTGGAAAATTCCACGGTGATATGCATAAGAAAACTCCTCTGCCTTCAAAAAAGATGAAGTTATCTTCACCTGTTGGACCTGGCAATTTTTTCCAGTCATTCAGTTCATTTTTTGCTATCATTGCATAATAGCGCAAAAAGTCGATTGCCTCTCTTACTTCTGCTATTGCATCGGATAAAATTTTTCCTGCTTCTACAATCAGAATATAAATTAACTCTTTCATCCTTTCCTCAAGCAAATCTGCAGCTTTTTCAAGGCATTTAGCGCGCTCTTCTGCTGAAACATTCTGCCACTTAGTAAAAGCACTATGTGCTATTTCAAGAGCATTTAAAGCATGAGCACTTGTTGCACTTGACACTTCCCCAATTACATTTTCCAAATGTGCAGGATTCACTACTTCGGTAAATTCCGCACTGTCAAGAAACGACTCTCCATCAATTATTGGGCCAACCTGCCATTTCTTTTCACTAAATTCCCTTACATCATTTGCAAATTGTGAAACTGCAATTGAATCGCTAATATCCATTCCCAAGGAGTTTTTTCTTTCCTCTCCAAAAATATCTCGTGGCAACGGAATGCTTGGATGAGGCTCATATTCTAAGCTTTTTACTTTTTCTAATGGATCTGAGACTAATTCTTCAATTTTAACGTCAGAATCATTTACTTGATTGACAAACGAGCTATTAGCTCCATTTTCAAGAAGACGCCTAATAAGGTATGGCAATAAATCACTATGTTTACCAACTGGTGCATATATACGACAATTGATGCTTGTTGCAAGTTCTGAAATTGCATAATCATACAAACTTTTACCCATTCCATGTAAGCGCTGAAACTCAAACCCAGGATGATTTTTATCGGCAAGCTCTATTATAGTAGCAAAAGTATAAGCATTATGAGTTCCAAAACATGGATAAAAGTGATTCTCTTTGCTTAAAAGTTTCTGCGCACAGGCAAGGTAGCATACATCTGTGTGGCTTTTTCTAGTAAACACCGGATAACCAATTAACCCTAATTCTTGTGTGCGCTTGATTTCCGAGTCCCAATATGCTCCTTTCACAAGTCTCACCATAACCTTATGCTTTGATCGAATGGCAACATCTTCAACAAAATCAAGAACAGACAAAGCACGTTTTTGATACGCTTGCACAGCTAGACCAAGCCCTTCCCACTCAGAAAGTGACTCATCAAGACGCAACTGTTCAAATAACACGAGCGACATCTCAAGCCTTTCTGATTCTTCTGCATCTATACACAATGAAATATTATACTTTTTTGCTTCATGACAAAGTTCCAGTACTTTAGTTCTCAGTTCTTCAGCCATATTATCAAATTGGCTAAATTCATAACGTGAGTGCAGCGAAGACAATTTGATTGAAACCCCCTGAGATTTAAAGCAATCATTTATGTCAGCAGATTCACCTATGGCTTTTATTGCATGCATGTATAAATTAAAATACTCTTCCGCATCCTCAACTGTGCAAGCAGATTCACCAAGCATATCAAAAGAGCATAAATACTTACTGTAGTCATCTGATTTCACACTTTCCAATGCTTTTTCTATAGTTTCTCCAACAATAAAATGCTTGCCAAGAATGGATATTGCTTGTTTTACCGCTTTGCGAATTATTGGCTCTCCTAAATTTTTCAATAACCTGGAAATTATGTTATAGAATTTTGAATCCTCTTCATTGTTTCTTAATATACTGCTTCCTATAATTAAACTCCATGTAGAAGCATTAACAAACAATGAAGAGGAACGCCCCAAGTGTTTATTCCATTCTTGGTTGGCAATTTTATCTTTGATCAATTCATCTATTGTGTAATCGTCTGGTATTCTAAGTAATGATTCAGCAAGACACATTAGTGCTACTCCTTCATCATTAGAAAGTGAGTACTGTTGTATAAAAGAATCTATAATGCCTAATTTACTACCTCTAATCTTTTCGACAATTTGTTTTGCAATATTGTAAATTCTGTTTTTCGAATCAACCGAAAGTTCTACTTTTTCTACGAGATAACGTACACAGCTTTTTTCATCAGTACGATAAAATCCTTGTAAACGTTTTCTGAGTTCATTAGGTTCTTGTATAGAGCTAATCATAATTATCTATAAAACACCTTTACTATATGTAAGGTAAAATTATATCATAACTTCGCATAGAACAAATCATTATTTAAAAGGACCAGGGCTGGAGCTAAAAGAAGTCTAGTACTTACTTTTACTAAGTCGAAAGAAGTATGTAGCTTAACACTCCACCACTCATTAAGTATTTAATCTCAGTTGCGGTTTGTACACAGCATTTGAGTTGTATTGATTGCTTTGAATTATCCTGTCTTTTAATGATACATTCTAGATTTCCATTTGATACTATTTCACCTTTTATGCTTATTATCTCACTACCATCAAATATCTTTCTGGTTATTCCATTTTGGAATATAAGTGGAAGAACACCCATGCCGACCAAGTTGGACCTATGTATGCGTTCAAAACTTTCTGCAATCACAGCTTTAATTCCCAGTAATGCAGTACCCTTTGCTGCCCAATCCCTACTTGAACCTGTACCATATTCTTTTCCTGCAATGACAACTAATGGAACAGCTTCTCTTTTATATTGCATTGCTGCATCAAAAATTGACATAGTTTCTTGAGAAGGAATATGTTTTGTATAGCCACCCTCAGCGCTCACCATTTTATTTCTTATTCTGATATTAGCAAAGGTTCCACGCATCATTACGTTGTGGTTACCGCGGCGAGATCCATATGAATTGAAATCTTGCGGTTCAACTCCAAGACCTTTTAAATATATGCCTGCAGGACTATTTGAGGCAATATTTCCAGCAGGGGAAATGTGGTCGGTAGTGACGCTATCGCCAAACATCGCTAGTATTTGCGCATTCTTTATATCAACTATGTTGCTTCCATTGTTCTTAGTCGATAAATTATCAAAATAGGGAGGGTTTTGTATATAAGTGCTTTTCGTGTCCCAATCATAGATTTCACCTTTCTCACACTTTATCTTTTGCCAATGCTCATCACCAGAAAAAACATCCTTATACTTTTGTATGAACATTTCACGCGTCACAACACTTTTAACACAGCTCTCAACTTCATTATTTGTTGGCCATATATCTTTGAGATAGACATCATTTCCATTCTTATCTTTGCATATTGAATCTTTTGTCAAATCAATTTGCACAGTGCCTGCAAGTGCATATGCAACAATAAGTGGCGGAGATGCCAAGTAATTAGCTTTGACTAACGGATGAATTCTTCCTTCAAAGTTACGATTGCCAGACAAAACTGCAGCAACAGTTAAGTTTTTGTTTTTTATATCATCCTCTATATCCTTATTAAGTGGACCAGAATTTCCAATGCAAGTTGTGCAGCCATATCCAACTAGATTAAAACCCAAAGCATTTAGATCTACCTGCAATCCAGACTTTTCTAAATATTCTGTCACAACTTGTGACCCTGGAGCAAGAGAAGTTTTAACCCAAGGCTTTGATTTTAATCCAAGTTTAATTGCATTACGAGCTACAAGACCTGCAGCAATCATCACACTTGGATTTGAGGTGTTAGTGCAGCTTGTTATTGCTGCAATCACTACGCTGCCACTCTGGAGCTGATCGCCATAGATAGGTTCCAACTGAGGTCTGTTTGTCTCATTAATAGGAAAAGATGTAGAAAAAGATTCCGCTACTTCTGAAAGGAAAATCTTATCCTGTGGTCTTTTAGGACCAGCCATCACTGGCTTTACGCTTGATAAATCAAGCTTCAGTGTGTCAAAGAACGCCAATTCTTCATTACTACGCCACAGCCCTTGTTCTTTTGCATAGACTTCAGCTAATTTAACCAACTCTTTTGGCCTTCCGGTTAAGTTTAAATAATCTAGTGTCTTCTGATCAATTGGAAAGAATCCACAAGTTGCACCATACTCTGGAGCCATATTAGCTATGGTTGCTCTATCTGCCAAAGATAAACAATCTAAGCCATCACCATAAAATTCCACAAATCTGCCAACAACGCCTTTTGTTCTCAGGATATTAGTAATCGTTAGCACTAGATCAGTTGCTGTTACTCCCTCTGAAAGTCTTCCTATTAATTTAAATCCTACTACTTCTGGAATTACCATACTAATTGGTTGACCAAGCATCACAGACTCAGCTTCTATTCCACCAACACCCCAACCAAGAACCGATAAACCATTTACCATAGTAGTGTGACTATCTGTACCGACTAAGGTATCTGGATATAGAACTCCGCTATCGTTACATACAACTTGCGCTAAATATTCAAGATTCACTTGGTGGCAAATTCCAGTACCTGGTGGCACTACTCTAAAATTTGTGAAGGATGACTCTCCCCATTTTAAGAATTGATACCTCTCCAAATTTCTTTTTACTTCCAGTGCAACGTTTTTACCAAATGCAGAAGTGCTTCCGTAACTATCTACTTGAACAGAGTGATCGATCACAAGATCAACAGGTACAGATGGATTTATTTTGCTGGGGTTACCTCCGTTTTTCTTCACATAATTACGCATTGAAGCTAAGTCAACGACAGCAGGAACTCCTGTGAAATCCTGCATCAAAACCCTTGCTGGCTTGTAGCTAATTTCGTGATTAATGTGTTTCTTGACGCAATTTGCTAATATCTTTATGTCATCTAATTTAACGCTTACTCCATCTTCGTTGCGCAATAAATTTTCAAGCAATACCTTGAGTGAACAAGGCAATTTTGTTAAATTTACTCCTAAAAATTTACCAGCGTTACTTAGGTTAAAGTAGTTATATAACCTTCCATCAATATTTAAAGTCGTCTTTGCATTTAAAGAATTGTTCATCCTGTATTAGTTAAAATTGGAATTACTAGCGCTACTTTTTTGTTGTTGACTTTGCTGCTGATACATAGTTTCAAAATCTATAGGATCTAGCATAAGTGGAGGAAACCCACCACTACTTGTAGTTCTTGCAATTATTTCTCTTGCAAAAGGGAAAAGAAAAGTAGGTCCACCAATAAATAAAGCTTGTCTCACCTCTTCCTCACTTAGCTCTGTAAAATTTTCTATTGAAAAAATACCGCAATACTTTACCTCGCAAATGAAAGCTATATCATCTTTTACATCTTCATCTTTTACCGTTGCTTTGGCTTCTATATGCAAAGTAATTTCATGAAAAGGCTTTTCTTCACTTATTCCTTTTTTATTTTCTGTTCCTTCTAATTTTGCTGAATTAATATTAACCATTACATTAATATCAGGAGCTTTACTAGAAGGAAGGAATGGCGAATTTGGATTCTCAAACGAAAAATCTTTGACATACTGACCATGAATTTTCATTTTGTGTTGTGACATTTCTTACGTCTCCTTTAATTAAGTTGAGATGTTTAATACTTTCTTATATAATATATTCATTTACAAATGAATAGTAAACCTAACTATAGGTTAATATGAAAAACATATTTTTATCAATAATTAATAATATTTAGATACTTTATATATCAAGGAGTTAAGTTACCATGATAGAGCTTGTAATATATGCTTTACTAGCGGCGTTTATTTTTTCACGCTTATATAATTCTTTAGGAAGATCAGCCAGTCTCAACCTAAAAAAGCTAACAGGTGTATTGGATGTAAGTCAAAGTAAAGAAGATGTGGTAGAAAATATCGAAGATTATATTTATAGCAACGACAAAAGTTCAATAGAAACTACTTATGAACAAATATTACAAAAAAACAAAGAGTTTTCTATTTCCAATTTTATAGAAGGTTCAAGCATAGCTTTTGAATTAATAATAAAATATTTTAACCAAGGAAATTTACCTCAATTAAAATCCCTTCTGGACAAAGACTTATATAACAGTTTTGTGGATAAGATTAAACATCGTAAAGAGACACATGAGTCCATAATTGTTTCTATCGTTTCACAAAAGATCTTAGAAATAAAGTTAGTAAAAAACGTAATATTTATTGCAGTATATTTCCTTTCAGAGCAAATTAACTTCGTTAAGAATAACGAAGGAAACATCACATCAGGTAGCATGTCTACTATTAACAAAGTTGAAGATGTATGGCAATTCAAAAAAAATATTAATTCATCAGATCTAACTTGGTTACTTGTTTCTATTAACTATAAGAAGGCAAGTACTGATAAAAATTTAACAACAAATGACAACTGATGAAAAGTAGGCTACGAGAAATAGTACTTGATACTGAAACTACAGGTCTTGATACTAAATCTGGACATCGAATTATTGAGATAGGATGTGTAGAACTAATTAATCGTATTCCAACAGGTAAAACATTTCATCGATATCTCAATCCAGAAAGAGATATACCTTACCACTCATTTAAGATTCATGGTATTAGTGAGGAATTTTTGGAAGATAAACCACTATTCTCAGATGTTGCACTTGAATTTCTTGACTTCATATCCAATGACATTTTGGTGATTCATAATGCTGAATTCGATGTTAAGTTCCTTAATATGGAGTTAGGCAAGTTAAATGCTGGGTTAATTTCCTCAGATAGAGTGCTAGATACATTACCACTTGCAAGAAAAAAGTTTGTAGGATCACCTGCTTCTTTAAATGCATTATGCAAGCGTTTTGATATATCGCTAGAAGGTAGAGAGTTACACGGAGCATTAGTTGATGCTCAATTGCTTGCAAAGGTCTATGTTGAGCTTACAGGAGGATTGCAAACCTTTTTATTTAATAATGAATGTGCTCAGGACAATAACTCTACGTTTATTCAACATAAAGTGCGTAATTTAGCTCGCAGAGAACATTCACCAAGTATTAAAGAAATTGATGAGCATAAGAAATTGTTAGATAAAATTAACAACCCACTTTGGAAGGAATATATTGAATCAATCAACTAATCAATATATGATTTAACTTTATTGGAAACGCTTTAATGATAAAGTTTATAAGGTTATTGTCTAGTTTGCTAATAACAGTAGCAGCTATCTTCTTAGGTTATTGTTATTTTACTAAGCAAGGCATATTTGTTTCACAAAATACAGAAATTAAAATAGGTGGGGATTTTTCTTTGATTAACCAAAACGGGCAAATAGTACGCAGTAGTGATTTCAAAGATAAGTATATGATGATTTTTTTTGGATTTTCCTCATGTAAAAGAATTTGCCCTATGAACCTTGGAATAATTTCAGAAACACTTGCAAAGTTAGACGAGAAAACTGACAACAAGCTACAAACATTTTTTATCACAGTTGATCCTGAGCGCGATAATACAGAAAGGCTTAAAGAATTTCAGCAGCAATTTGACCATAGAATACAAATGCTCACTGGTGAAAGACAAAAAATAGATGAAGTAGTTGCAAAGTATAAAGTATATGCAAGTAAAGTAGATGGAGAAGAGGAAATTAACCATTCTTCAATGATATACCTTATTAGCCCTGAAGGAAAATATGTCACACACTTTGTAGCTGATTTAAATTCAGATGAAAGTCAATCTGATAAGATTCTGGCTGAGATAAAAAAATATGTAAGCTGAACTAAAGAGCTTAGCTTACTTTAAATTTATGCTAACAGCTATTTTGATTAAACTAAGTCGTTTTTTTAATTTTTTCTAGGATCAACTCAGCAGCTTTTTGTTCAGCAATTTTCTTACTAGGAGCGCATGCAGAAACTTTGTCATAACTCTCTATGCAAACTGATATAGTAAATTCAGGATTGTGTGCTGGTCCAGTTTGTTTTACAAGCTCATACTTCGGTAAAGGTAATTTATTTCTCTGAGTCCATTCTTGCAGTGAAGTTTTAGGATCTTGAGGAGGATCGAGGATGTCCTTAGCTAGCTTTTCCCAATGTCGGATAATAAATTTCTCAACACTCTCAAGTCCGCCGTCAATATAAATTGCACCTATTAGTGCTTCAAGCGAATTTTCTAAATTTTTTAAGTTACATTTTCCTCCGTTACAACGTTCACTATTATTCATGATAATAAAGTTACCTAACTCTATTTCTTTAGCAACATTAGCAATGGTACTGCCACAAACTAAATCCGTTTTTCTTTTTGCCAATGCTCCTTCTTTTTCTTCAGGAAACATTTTAAACAGCATAACAGACACAACCATATTCAAAACACTATCGCCCAAAAACTCTAGCCTTTCGTAGCTTACAACCTGGTCTTCGCTATTTCTCTTATTTACGCTTGGGTGGGTTAATGCCTCTTCTAATATTGCATAATCTGTAAATTTATAATTAATAACTTTAGATATTGTATCGTTCAAAACTCTCATATTAATCATTCAATAGAAAAGCACTCTCTATCATACCTCTACACTAAAAAGTTAGCTCTACTTTACTAAAACAATATCAATAACTTCCAAAATTAATGTATACAACCCACTGCTTCAGTAATGTTACTAAATCCATCTCTTTTTACCAATTCTGCAAGCTCCAGATTGATTTTGTTCACAACTTGATGCCCCTGGTATACAAGAGCAGTGTACAGTTGTACTAAAGAGGCTCCTGCCTTTATTTTTTCATATGCATCAACACCACTTGAAATTCCTCCGCATCCTATCAATAGAATTCTGCTTTTAGTAAGCTTGTACATGTCACTCAATAACTCGGTTGAAAGTTGAAATAATGGCCTGCCGCTCAACCCACCACTCTCATTATAGTAAGAATCTCGACTTATCGTAGTGTTGCTTACTATTAAGCCGTCAATTTTATATTCTAGTGTAAGCTCAGCGATATTTTCTTTTGTTTGCTGATCTATATCTGGAGAAATTTTTAATATTATCGGTATGGATTCAGAGCTATCGATTGATTTCCGGGTTAGAGTGATAGATTTCAACAATTTGGATAATTCTTGTTTATTGTGCAAATCGCGCAAGTTAGGTGTGTTTGGGGATGAGATGTTCAGTACTATATAATTGCTCTTTCCATATACTATCTTTATTAAGTCAACATAATCGCTGATTTGGTCCTTTGATGTACTGTTTCTTCCTATATTTATACCAAAAATACAATTACCAAGTTTAGTTTCACTTATCTGTTTAAGAAAATAGTCTACTCCTTTATTATTAAATCCCAATCTATTAATTATTCCTTCATCTTTAATTAATCGAAAAATTCTCGGTTTTTTGTTTCCATATTGGGGATGTTTAGTTACAGTACCAGCCTCAATAAATCCAAAACCAAATGAGAGCATCGGCTTTACAACTTCCGCATTTTTATCAAAACCTGCAGCAAGACCTACAGGACTCCTAATTTTATTACCAAAAAAGTTTACATTTAAAGACTTAGGTAGTTCTATAGGTTTCCTACAGGGCATCTTTTTTAACGCCGTTATTACCAAGGAGTGAGCGATTTCAGGCGGCAGTAAAAACAATAAATTACGTAATATCATTTTGTAAAACACTTTGCTTATTTTTAGTTTATTTTTTACCATGCAACAAGAATAACTTAGAAAGCTTGAGGTTTATCAAAATAGTAAGTATATAGTTTCTATGGGTAGTAAAAACTAATTTTTCTGAAGGGAAACCAGAACTTGATCAGTATTTTCATCTACTAATTCGAGGTAGCCAAATTTGTTAATTTGAGATTTTATTAGTATAGGAATCTTATTTCGATTTAAATAAAATCCCTGTTTTGATTGTTTATTAATCCGCAACCTTACATCCCCATTTTTCCAAGCAAGCATCTTATTTATTCCAGATTTTTCTTTACAATTATCTTCATTTACAAATCCTAAGTATTCATCTTCTGAAGAAGATATTGCAATCTCGCATATTCTATACCCTACCCAATTCCCTAGATATGGATCAGTATCGTCTTTTTCGTGAAGCTTGAACTCTCCTTTGACATATTCCCATGGAGCTTTTGCATCACCTAACTTTTTTAGAAAGAGTACGTCCTGATCAAAGTTTATAATGGTCCTTGTATGAAATGTTGTTAAGCTTGTGTCCCATAATAGTTTTTCTGTGATGCTAAAATGCTCTTTATCCTTTTGCATATTTTGAAATGATACGATTATCACATCTGCTCCAACTTCTCTTCCATAGTTAACATATTGACTAGCACGCCCATGTTTGGCTGTGAATGATGACTTACCTATTAACAGAAAGTCATTAAATAACGCATTATATATAGTCTGTGCACTGTAAGCTGTACCGACGTAAACCGGCTGTTTGTTGGATGAAGGGTACTTTTCTGGTGCAAGATGAGTATACGAGCTCTTTAATAAATAGTGAAAAGTGCAACTGGTAAGCAAGAAGGGCAAACCAATCAATAATAAAACTTCTGTTAATCTCTTTGGCATTTTACTGCTTATATTTTGAATATAGTATCTTATTTTTTTAAATATTTCATTAAAAGCCACACTTCTTGTTAAAATTTGAGAAGAAAAAACGATCTAATTGGAGTAAGAGGCCGGGACCGGAATTGAACCGGTATAAAAGGATTTGCAGTCCTCCGCATAAGCCATTCTGCCACCCAGCCGTTTTTTATGCGTAGATATTAATTATATCTTTTAGCATAGATAAAGCATCCTCTTTTTTTCTTTGAAAAGTGTTGCGCCCGATAATTGAACCATTACCACCACCTTGCTTAATTTCTTTTGCCTCATTGTATATATCATCCACTGACTTTGACTCACCACCAGAGAAAACTACTATTCTTTTTCCTGCAAAGCAAGACTTTTTAATATATTCAATTCTTTTAGATAATGATTCAATATTTTCTATTTTTTCTCTTTCCAGATGATTGGTTGGAAGTTTTACTTTTATTATGTTGGCACCGAGCAAAGCCGCTATATGCGCAGCATAGGCAATCACATCAACTGCTGTTTCACCTTCTTTGGAAACCCCTTCACCACGTGGATAAGACCATAGCACTACAACAAGGCCACAAGATTTAGCCTCAGCTATAATTTTGCGAGCTTCTTCCATCATATCAAAACACTTAGCAGAACCAGGATATATAGTAAACCCAACAGCCATGCAGCCCAAACGCAGCGCATCTTTTACAGAGGCAGTTATTGCTTGATCTGAAGTTAAGCTTTTTGAGTGCAAAGAGTTAGCGCTATTAAGCTTCAAAATAAGTGGTAGCATTCCAGCATAAGTTGAAGCACCAGCTTCGATCATACCAAGCGGAGCAGCGTATGCACTTACTCCTGAATCAACTGCAAGCTGAAAATGATAATGTGGATCGTAAGCATCAGGGTTAACTTCAAAACTTTTTATTGGTCCGTGCTCAAATCCCTGGTCTACAGGGAGAATTACTAACTTGCCAGTTCCACCAAGTTTCCCATGCATAAGAATGCGAGTAAGATTCGCTTTTACTCCAGGGTTTTCACTTTCGTAGTAACTTAGGATTTGTTTTACTTCTTCACTCATTAATATCTTCAAATTTACTCAAAGTGTAGCAAAAACTATAGTTGAAGCAAAGACCTTTTTATGCTCTTGTTCCTACGCCTATATTTAAAGGTGTAACTTTAGGATCAGTAGTATGCTGTTGTGGTTTTTCTTGAACTAAATCTTCAAAATACATTTTAACAATAGGAAGAACGAGCGGCATAAGTACTAATTTGTAGTCATACCATGCAAATTTTTCTTTATAACTAAATTCCGCATCTTCTTCATATAAACACTGGGTACAGTATTCACCATATAGTTCAAAAGCTTTCACAAAAGTCCTAAGTAAAGCAATAAGTAATAAATCTAATGCTAAATTAGCTATTAGCATCGTTCCATATTGAACAGGCCAGCCATTTTGTGCAACTTCCGACATTAAACTGCATACAGCAAACGCTGCTGATATACATATTACATAATTATCAGCAGCAATAAGTAGATTGTATCTTCTATTTAACCTATCTAGATTTCCTTCTTGTGAGCCTCTTTGTTTACTTGCTGCATAGATAATACTACAAAAGGATATAATAAATAACCATGGCCAAACTCCAATGCTGAATGCATAAAATTTATAAGCAATATTTTGCACTTTGCCACTGTTAGCAAGTTGTGATAAGCAATATTTGACTTGAGGCGACGGACCAAGTACCACATTTGCTAATATAAAAAATAAACATGCTCTATTCACAGCTTTCTCTCTACGCAATAGAATCTCATTGATTCTCCTTTGTTTTTCCTGCACTTCTCGCTGTAATGTTATAGATATGCCAGCTGCTTTTAAGTCGTTAAGATATTTCTCTAGCTTATCTTTATCTGCACTAAGTTTTTTAAACTTTTCTTCAGCTATTTTTTTCTCTTTCTCTCCTACTACTTTATCAGGGTGACATTTTAATGAAGCTCTTCTAAAGCGCCGCTCAACTAACTTAAGTACATCATCAAACTCCTGGCTTATTACTTCTTCCGCTTTTATTCCCAGCCTTGAAAATAAATTCCGTAAATCTTGATTACTGTAATATTGATTTCTGGTTAAACTTGCCACTATAGCCTCATTAAAAAATAGTGACTATACTACAAATTTAATACTCAAGCAAGAATTTAAACTATATCAAAAGCAATTCCGTGTTTACCAATATAAATCCTTAATTTCTTTCCTTTAATTAATCGACGATTCAGTATTTCTTCAGCCAAATGACTTTTTATCTCTTTTTCAATCAGCCTCTCTATTGGGCGTGCTCCCATTTCTTTGCTATAACCTGTTTGCGCAAGATAAGACTTTACTTCTTCTTCCACTGAGCAGCTTATACCCTTTTGCACAAGTTGTTTTTTTAATTCCTGAATAAATTTATCCACAATGTGCAAAATGACATCCGCATCCAAATCAGAAAAGGAAATGACTGCATCAAGACGATTACGAAATTCGGGGCTAAAAACCCGTTCCATTGCTTTTTCGCTGTCACTGATGTTAAAGTTTTTATACCCAAAGCCAATAGAACTTTTGTTACGTTCAAATGCCCCTGCATTGGTTGTCATAATTAAAATCGTATTGGAAAAATTAACCTTACGTCCGTAAGTGTCTGTAACACAACCATAATCCATGATTTGTAGTAATATATTATAAATATCACTATGAGCTTTCTCAATTTCATCAAGAAGTACTACGCTATATTGATTATTAGATACAGATTCTGTAAGCAATCCACCTTGGTCGTAACCCACATATCCAGGAGGGGAACCAATCATTCTAGATATTGTGTGAGGTTCCATATACTCAGACATATCAAACCGAATAAGGTTCATACCCATATTTTGTGCTAGCTGCTTCGCAAGCTCAGTCTTACCTACACCAGTTGGCCCTGCAAAAAGATACTTTGCCAAGGGTTTATTGTAACTTCTCAGACCAGATTTAGCAATTTTAATAGAATTAACGAGAAACTCTATCGCTTGCTCTTGACCAAAAATGGCCCTATTGAGATTTTCTTTCAAAGATTTTACTCTTTGCATATCATCAAACCCGCAAGGTACGTTTGTAATCCTAGCGATAGTACTCTTAATGTCTCTACTGTTTATAATTTTTCGCCTGCTTTTTTGTAACTTACAATATGCCCCTGCTTCATCTATAACATCAACTGCTTTATCGGGTAATATTCGCCCAGTAATATACTTGTGTGAAAGTTCAGCTGCAGATTTAATGGCATGTTTCGTGTAATATACTCCATGATACCTTTCATAGTAATGCTTTATACCATCTAGTATCTTTACTGTATCATTAATAGAAGACTCTTTTACATTAATTTTTTGAAACCTCCTTGCTAATGCTTTATCCTTTTCAAAGCTATTGCTATATTCTCTATATGTAGTTGCACCTATACAACGCAACGCACCTCTTGCAAGTGCAGGTTTGAGCAGATTGCCAGCATCAAGAAAGCTGCCACTTGTTGAACCTGCTCCAATAATAGTGTGTATTTCATCAATGAAAAGAATAGCGCCAGGTTTTGCCTCAATTACTTTTATTATAGATTTTATTCTCTCTTCGAAGTCACCTCTATAGCGTGTTCCTGCAAGAAGTGATCCTAAATCCAAAGCATAAATTATGCTGGATCTCAGTGCACTCGGAACACTACCTTCAATAATTTTCAATACCAAGCCTTCAACTATTGTTGTTTTACCAACACCTGGTTCTCCGACATATAAAGGGTTATTTTTTCTGCGTCTTAGCAAGATTTCTATAGTGCGATTTAATTCATAATCACGACCAATGACATAATCTATTTTTTTGCTTCTTGCATAATCATTTAAATTTCTACAATAATTTTGTAGAACTTCTTCATCTTTTAATAATTCACCTTTATTTGCTACAGTAGAGATATCGTTATTCTTATCAAGTTTTATCTTGCGATTAGTTACATATTCTTCTATATCACCTGAATATTTTATATTGGATATGTTATAAATCAAATTAGAATCCTTTGCATTCTGTTTGCATAATAGCTCTTCAATGTATAAATCTTGCTCAGACAGAATCTCTAATAGAATACTTGCTCCATTTATTTCTTTTCTTCCCAGACGATGAGCTCGTATCATGGCTTTATGTATTATGCGTTGAAATAGCACATCAGGCTCAACTTTATTGACAGTTAATTCGGAGTTGTCTTGTAAAAAACCTTTTGCATTATTACCACGATCATTCCTTAATATAATATTATCTATATTTATGATTTCACCAGCTCTGATGTTACATCTTGATAAAACATAATTTACATCCACATCTTTGGTTAATGCTAGCAACAAATGTTCCACTTTTGCATATTTAAGCTTACAATCAGAAGCAATCTGTAACGCTCTATTTAAACTTGCCTCTAAATTTTTAGAAATCATCTATTCTCTTTAAAAGTGTAAATTTATATATAATTAGTAGCACACAATTATTAAAAAAACTGAAATCTAGCAGCTCGTTGTAGCCAAATTGAATTAAGCTACAGATTATAGTCCACACAGCCTAACATTATACCGTTGTGATAATCTCAAAACGTTATAAGCAGCAGAATTAAGATTATCAAATTGTAGGTAAATCTAATTTGGGCTAGCTATATATTCTTTCTACCATCCTCCAATCACTTCACTTTGCAGCAAGTTTACTGGAGCTTTTAAAGAATAGAAGAATAGTTAAGTACATTAATACGCTTTTTCTAGTACTCTGCTTTTCTTCTTAAATACATTGATCTTTTTTCTACCGTATTTAGCCTTTAACGTACTTGGCCTTTTAAAGATCTTTTTGCTGTTACGTTTTTGAGATTGCATACTACAATCAAAATTTGGCTCTCCTTCTTTATCTGCTAGTGCAGGCAGTCTTCTCTTATCTTGAGGTGTAACAAAAGATAATGCAAATCCTTCAGCTCCCGCACGTGCAGTTCTACCTATACGATGAACATAATCAGCTTGCGATTGTGGTACATCATAATTGATAACATGTTGAATGTGCGGAATATCAAGACCGCGAGAAGCAACATCTGTTGCAACCATGATTTGATTGCGGCCACGACGAAAAGAATCAATGACTCTTTCACGCTTGTGCTGCCTTAAATCACCATGAATTGCCAAAGCGCTATAGTCATCTTTGTGCAATTTGTCAGCTAGCTGATCCGCTCCTCGCTTTGTTTTGACAAAAATAATGATTGATCCTTTGCGCTGACATAATTGTGTAACAAGCTTGCCATATTTTTCTGATTCTGATGCATAAACAACTTCTTGTTTAATTTTTACAGAAGTTGTAGCCTGGCAATCGACAGAAACACGCTCTGGTTGATTAAGATATTTTTCAGTAAGTTTTACTATTTCTCCAGGAAGAGTTGCAGAAAACATAAGAGTTTGCCTTATTTTAGGCAAATGCTTCATAATTTCTTCAATCTGAATTCCAAAGCCCATATCAAACATACGATCCGTCTCATCAAGCACAAGAATACCAACATTCCGAGTAACTAAAGTTTTACGCTCAATATGGTCTATAATACGACCAGGAGTACCTATTATAATTTGTGGTTTTTTCTGAAGCTGATTTAGCTGCCTAAAAATAGGCTCGCCTCCGATCAACAAAGCAACTCTTAGTAAAGAACTTTGAGATAAGAGTTTTCTTATCTCACTTGTTACCTGATGAGCAAGCTCTCTGGTTGGCACGATGACTAAAGCTGAACCAATGCTTGGCTCATTCATCAATTTAGCAACCAGTGGAATAGCAAACGCTAAGGTTTTTCCAGTTCCCGTTTGAGCAGACCCAAGAATATCTTTGCCCTGAAGAGCTAGAGGAATCGCTTGCACCTGAATCGGGGTTGGAACACAAAGATTATTTTTACTTAGAGCTTGCCTAAGCAAAGTTGGAAGCCCCATTTCATGAAAATTACTCACAATACATTACCCTATTAAAAAGCTTCACGATAGACTAATCTTCCAATCTTAAATTTATTGCAGACTTTTTATCTTCTCCGTTCCTACCACGCTCTTCTTTAAGCTCATAACTTACTCTTTCCCCTTTCATTCCTCTCTTTTTATCCTCTCCTCGAAGTTCATCAGGTCTTATTCCTGAACGTTCTAATGTACTAACATGTACAAAAACGTCCTCACCTTTACCTTCTGGCTTGATGAAACCATAGCCTTTTTCAACATTAAACCATTTTATATTACCAAATTCCATATGGATAACTCCTAAACTACTAACTAACATTATTAATGTGATGAAAAACTTTGAAATTACGATTTAGAATGCTTTAAGCTTAGTTACTGCAACTAAACTTCTATACTCCATAGTCTATTCTTAACATTACATAGTAATAGTACACAATTATTGTACTTAATGCAACTAAAATTTTTAATCACTAAGTGAACCTGCTACTGTCATTTCGCTAACTTTAATCGTTGGTGAATTAAACTGCCCACAGAAAGTTAGGTCATTTGCAACAACTAAATTGCTAAACATATTTTTCAAATTGTCGGCAACAGTAATCTCGTGTATTGGATACGTTATTTTACCATTTTCTATAAAAAATCCGCATGCACCTTGACTATAATCGCCATTGATTAAATTAACACCAAAACCAAATAAATCAGTTACATATATTCCTTCTTTTACTTCCTCAATTAATTCCTTAAACGATCTATTACCATTTTTGAAATAGAAATTACTAGCTGAAGGAATAATTGCAGCATTACTTGCACGAGTTGCATTTGCGGTCGTTTCCAAGTTTAATTTCCTAGCCGAATATAGATCTAAAATCCAGTTTTGCAGTACTCCATTTTTTACAAATTCATTTCTTCTGCTCATTATTCCTTCCCCGTCAAACGGTCTTGATGTTATACCCCTTGGTAACAATGGGTCATCAATAATGCTAATCTCAGTATTAAAAATTTGATTATTTAAACTATTTCTCAAAAAAGAGCTATTATTTACAATATTGCTACCATTTATGGCAGAAGCAAAGCTCTTTACTAGCTCTTTTGCTGCTCTTTTTTCAAAAACAACCGGAAATTTGCCTGTCCTGATTGTACATGAACCCAATTGATCTATTGCTCTTTTTGCTGCTTCTTTCCCTATTGACTCCGGTGTTTTTAAATCACTGAAGTTGCATGCTACATCGTAATCGTAGCCTATTTTCATTTCATTCTTTTCTCCAGCAACAACAGAAACCTGATTAACAAAAGTTGACTTACTAAATGAACCAACAAAACCAGAAACGGTTGATAATACTGTATTTACTGAAGTATGTGAAGATGAAGCTCCTTCGGAATTAATAATATTTTTATGTGCAAGAGCTGAATTTTCTGTAGCTTCAGTAATTTCTTTTAAGTTATCAATTGTTACAACATTATTATCTGAGATATTTAAATCTGCAGAAGAGATATAATTACTGCCATCTACAGCAAAACTAATATAAGGATCTTCCTGGGCATTCTTTGCCATTTCCACCACTTGGCTCACTGCACTACTAAGATTATTCAAATCGTTTGTGGAAATATACGCAGCTTTGTTCTTACCTGCTATAGCTCTAATTCCGACAGTACAGTTTTTAGATTGTGATATTTGTTCAATTTTTGATAGACGCTGAGAAACCGAGGTCTTATTAGTTTCATATATTGTAACTTCTGCGTCTTGATTCTGCTTTTTTATTAGTTTAGTGATATCTGCTGCAATATTTAATATATTCATTTTTCATTCCTTGAGTTTCTATAAAGATTCTGCACCACCTATAACTTCAATCAAATCAGTTGTAATTGCTGCTTGACGAGAACGATTATAAAGTAATGCTAGTTTATTTAGCATTTCTTTTGTATTTCTGTTTGCTGATTCCATAGCAACCATCCTAGCACTATTTTCACTTGCTGCACTTTCAAGTAAAGCAGAATAAAGAGAAGCTGTAACATAATCTTGAGTCAAAGATTTTAAAATAAACTCAATATTTTGTGGTTCATACTCATAGCTGTAATCTGTTAGAGGACTAACTACAGAATTATCAATTAATAATGAGTCTTTACTCCATGGTTTTATTGTTTCTAATATTGGCTTTTGCATGAAGGTATTATAGAATTTACTGTAAAAAACCTTAACTTTATTGTATTTACTTAGATCTATATCACTAACCAAGGCTTCCACACGCTTTAGTGTGATTCCCTTACTATTTTCAACCTTCAAGATATTTTTAGAATTAAATCTATTTTTGCCTGTCTCAAAAGCTTTCTTACCAAAAAAAACAATGTCTACTTTCTTATCATTTGCAATTAATTTGTTTATATGCTCCTGACTAAATTTAACAACAGAGGAGTTGAAGCTGCCACATAAACCACGATCAGATGCAATAATAAATACTAGGAAAGAATCTTCATTATTGATATTTAGAATTCTTGCTAGTAACTCTTGATCCGCTGATAGCGCTAGTGAAGAAATAATGCTATGCAGCTTAGATATATGCAATTTTGAATTTGATAATTTCTTTTGGCTTTGTAATAATTTTGCTGCAGAAACCATTTGCATTATTTTCGTGATTTTCTGCACAGACTTAATATTTTTAATTCTTAAGGATAATTCCTTTAAGCTCTTCATTTTATATATAATTCTAATTTATTAAAATATATAACTGGTAATGTCTAAAAACAAGTTTTTTTGACATTGGAATCAAACCTAACTAAGAAACTCACAGATTTACTGTTTTGAGATAAAGATTATATTAAAGCAATCTCGATGTAAAAGTATCACACCTTATGGAGTCTTATAATATAAGGTAAATACAATTAAGACTATTGCAACTTGAGCACTTATAATCCCATTGCTTTAGCTCTTTATTACAATCAACACATTTCCAACCTGGATCAGGCACAGCTTCTGAGTTCATCTTATTTAGCCAGTAAATTGCTTGATCATACTCTTGTAGCATAATCTTGAGCTGTACCATAACAAGGTAGATTGATATGTAATTAGCTTTTTTCATAGCAATATCTAAATGCTGACTTGCAAGATCATATTTCCCTAAGCTAATTGAAGACAAAGCAAGCAAGCAATAACTAAATAATAATCAGGGCGTAAGTTATATAGTCTTTCAGCGCCTTTATTATTTAACTTGATATACATTCTAGCTGATTGAGGAGTAGGATTTACTCTATACTCTTCCTCTAATACTGTGGAAGCTTTTCTGATTTTTTCAAGCTTGATATATAATTCTGCCTTTAAATAATTGATGGGCTGAAAAGTTGCATAATAACTTTGTGCTTTAGCTAAATAATCTATAGCTTTGCAAAAACTTCCTTTACTTTCGTATTGCTTTGCTAAAGCGCAATAAAAAACCGCTAACATCTTTTTACGATCAAAGGGAAGAAAAATATTGAATTTGATAGCTTCCTTTAACTTTGAAATTGCATTTATCCAATCTTCTTGCAATATACAATGCTCTATTTGAAAGGGAATAGACAAAATTTTATCATTAATTGAACTAGAGCAATATTCTATAAATTTTTGAAAGACTAACCTTTCTTTCTTTAGGTGAATAATCAGTTTATTGATCAGAAGTAGAGCTAAGTTGCGATTTTTACTTGCAATACTCGTTAAATTATGGCTGAAAAAGCTGTAATTTCCCGTTTTACCTGAATTAAAGAGCTTTACTAAAGATAATTTATCACTTTCTTCATTTAGATTTTTAATTAGCTTATTGGTGTTCTCTATATTACCTAAATCTAAGCTAAAGAAAGCTTCAAAGAGAAGCAATTCTTCCCTACTTCTTCTTCTATTTTTTATGTTAGCAAATGTTGATGAAATAGAAGAACAAAAACGTGCAACTGCAATCAATAAAAATAATAAGACTACGCAAGCAAGAATAACGAAATATAGATCAATACTTATAGTGTAATTGCCTAATTCCAATTTTATTACTTCACCACTTACCTTGATCCATATGCCAAATAAAAACGAAAAAGCAAAAATTATAAAATAAATCATGAGATGTATTGTAATAAGTGACGATATATTATTGAAGTATTCTTGAAAGCTACAATAAAATCATTCAATTTATTAAGCCATGGTTTGAATTCTGGGTATGTTAAGTCACTTATTGCGGTGGCTATGCTCTGCCAATCATTATCGCTTATTAATTCTTCAATTTCCGCAAGCTTTAACCTGAGTGGATCACTACGATCATCTATCTTGATCCAATTTGAAATGATTTTTTTAAACAAGTTACTTTTATTGTAGTTAATAACAGTCATGTTCTTCTCAAAAGACAATTTCAACCCGCATAAAGTATCTACCTCTTTCAAATTTTCCAATTCATTGACTGCATTTTCTATTTCTGGATCGTCAAGCTCTGATATCAAAGGCTTTATTGAATTTATATGATTATCAAACTTGGCTTCTTGCAATAACGAATTCTTCATCTTAATCACAAGTAGCAGCAACTTTGCGAGGTTCTTATGTCTTGAACTACCGTCACCTTGCTCACATTGAGTGTGCAGATTTCTCTTTAAATCAAATATCTTTTTCTCTACCTTAATTTGATTAACTTCAAGCAACATTTTAAGTTCATCTATCTTTTCCGTTACAATACTTATACTATTTTCACTCTCTTGCTGATTTATTTTAAAAAATATTATGTTATTTATTGTAATATAGCTAACAAACAACAATATAATTAAGAACCAACCTATGCATTTTCTCCAAGTATCATTCATAACGTAATATCTCCACAGGATCTTGAGCAGCTGCTTGTAATGCAGGAGGAATTGTCGCTAAAAATGATAAGAACAATGCAAGTGCAGAAATGTTAATCACATCTTGAGAGACTAATATCACTGGCAAACTTGAAAAAAAGTATATCATAGGATCAAACAGTTTGATGTTGGTAATGTTTTCTAAAAACACTCTAATACTTTCAATATTGAGAGAAAAAACAACCCCTATAATAGAGCCAAGACAAGTTCCTGTAAAACCAATCAGCAATCCACAAGCACAAAATATGCGCATAATGCTTCCGCTTGTTGCACCAAACGTACGCATAATTGCAATTGCAGATTTCTTTTCTTGCACTATCATCATCAAATTTGAAACAATATTAAATGCTGCTACAACTATAATTAAAGTGAGAATTAAAAACATCACATTTCTTTCAGTCTTTAAAGCATTAACATAATGGCTTTGCTGAGACTGCCAACTTTCAGCTCTCATTCCTGTTTCTTTTGCTATAGCGTTTGCTAGCTTATTAGCCATAGCAATATCATCTACAAACACTTCTATATTTCTCACATTATCTTTATAATTAAAAAAAGCTTTAGCTGACTTTATGGGCATATACATTAAGGTATTGTCGTACTCAAACATACCCATATCAAATATTGCTACAACTTTATATTCTTTCATTTTTGGTATTTCACCAGACAGTGCATCAAATCCTTCAGGTGATATAAGCATAATGTTATCACCATAATCAATATTCAAAGCTTCTGCTAATCTTGCCCCTATTATGATACCTTCATCGAATTTTTCCACGTTACCCATAATTACATTATTCTTAACGATAGTATTATTAAGTAAGTCTTTAGTTGACACACCACGGACTACGCTACCCACAATTCCACTATTTGCTGCAACGATCACTTGATCATTGGTCATAGAAGTAGCTTTTAATACACCTGGGATTTTCTCAATAGATTTTAACACTGCGTGGTAATCTGAATTTATGCTTCTATCAAAGTAAACATTAATATGACCATTAATGCCAAGTACAGAGTCGAGCAGCTTTGCTCTGAACCCATTCATTACAGACATTACTACTATTAGCGTTGCAACTCCAAGAGCAATACCAATAATAGAAAACAAGGCCATTATAGAGCAAAATCTAGAATTCTTTGCTCGCAAATAGCGAATAGCCATAGTAAATTCAAAGGCAATAGACATTATACTAAGATTTAAATATCATACTTTTTATGCTTCATATAACTGTAATTTTTCCTTTACCTCAAATGAGGTTGTCTAAATTTAGCAAGCTTATAGAATATATTCAATGTTCTATATTAAGACCTTCCATATATATCGTCCAATCTTACTATATCATTATCAGATAAAAACTTTCCTACCTGAAACTCAACTATCTCAAGAGGAAATCTTGTACTTTTATTCTCAATTTTATGAAACACCTTCCTTGGAATCTCTACTACATGATTTTTTGTTATAGCATATGTTTTGTCATCTAAACTCACGCATCCAACCCCTGATAGTATTATATGGTACTCATCTCTATAGTGGTGAAATTGCTTAGAAGTGCAGCTCAGTGGATTTATAAAAAGGTATTTTATAAGAAAATCCTTGCCCATTAAAACTACACTATAAAATCCCCATGGCTTAACCTCTTTCCTTATTGGCTTTACTTCCTTAACTTTATTAATGAACAACATTAGGCTCTTACTTGGCCGTTTATAAACTCTACCTAGTAAATTTTTTGCATCATTTTCTGTCATCAAAACTGGCTCTCTTCCTTTGATTACAGCTTGAAACGACTCAAAATTCTTATTAAATCTCTTACTTAACTCTAAAACTGAACCCCAAGTTCCAACATCCATCCAATCGAAATTGGCTTCTATCATTACAATATTTTCTGCTTTTTCTATCACTAGGTGATCAATAGATGTATCACCCATTCCTGCACAATTTTGCTGTTCTAAATACAGAAATCTCTCTCGTGATACAAAATGCTTCATACTTTCACAACATAAATTATAGAGAGTCGGAGCAATTTTTTTTATCTCATCTATATAGCGTTTTGCTCTAAACACAAATATTCCAGAGTTCCAATAATGATCGTTACTTACCTTACGCTCGGGTTTTTCTGTAAAATCTTTTACTATATGACATTTTTCTTTCTGACCATATACTGCATTTATATAGCCGTATTCAGAATTGAATTCATGAGGCTTTACCCCAAAAGTGACTATAGAGTCAGTTTCAGAGGCTAGCTTAGACGCTTTCTCAATAGAAACATAAAAACTATTCAAATCACCTATAAAATGGTCTGAAGGCAGAACTAAGATTGTCTCGTTCCTATCGCAGAGAAGCACAGCAATTAGTATTGCTGCCGCTGTCCCAATTTTAACTGGTTCAAAAACTACTTTACATTCCTGTAATGCATGTAATTCCTGCATCAATAATGACTCATATTGTATATTTGTGGTAATGATGGGTGGCATATAATCGCCTTTTAGCCTCAACAAAGTGTTGTGAAACATAGTATTCTGACTAAATATTTTCTGAAATTGCTTTGGCTTAGATAGAGGCCAAAGTCTGCTGCCACTACCACCACACAGTATTACAGGGCGCATTTAATTAAGATATTAATTATTTGATTAATATCTTATACTAACGGCAAAATGCATGCAAGTTTTTATTGTGAGATGATTAAAGTAAAAAGTAATTTAAAGTGATGGTTGACTACGAGCATTATGGAATCCCTACATTTCGTGATGAGTCTTGTCTTCTTTCTATCTCTCTATCAATATGAGGAGTGCTGCTTTTTTGATTAACGGCTGCAGCTATTTTTTTATCAGTTTTGTTTTGCGGCTTCTCCTTTAAGCTTTCTCCAACACCTGGTTCTCTGGATTTATCTATACTTTCACTACTTTTATTCAGCGCCTTTTCCAAGTCTCTTTCAATACCTAGACTTCTAGCATCAAGCTCATCCCATGTGCCCACTATACTGAGTGGCTTATGATCCTTCTGCTCCGGCTTTAGCCCTTCTTCACCTTTAATAATATTAAAGTCACTTTTTGCCTCTTTCCAACATTCTTTCAATTGGTGTTTCGACATAGTAAGATAAGCATTACCATACTTTTTCTCATTTTCTACAAATAATAAAATTGGAACCTTAAGTATTGTAGCTCCCATATTTACTAAATTTTTTACTACCACTGCAGGAGTGAAAAAAAGATAACCAAAAGATTTTGCAACTCGATTTTTTCTAGCTATCAAATTCTCTCCTAATTTCATAGGAATAAAAGTCAGCATTCTAGCACAAATCTTAGCTAAACCCGCAACAAAAACAATAGGAACAGATATCAGACTTTTATCTAGCTCTAGATTACCATCCTGATCTCTAATTTCTGAAAAATGGGTGCTTAGCTTCTTGTAATCACTAGCGTATAGTAATTTTCCATTTCTTCCTTTTTCATCTCTATCTTTCTCATCAACTTCTCCCGTGTCATCATTGATGAAGCAGCCTTTTTTAGCAAGAAAAGAGGAATTAGTTAGCTCAAACTTATCATCTTTTTCCCGAGCTTCAAAAATTGGAATATGTTTTTCAAGATCAATTTTTGAAAACCCAAATGGTTTATAGTAGCCATCATAATGCTTAACATCCTTGTTTTTTTCCCGATTAACTAAAAAGTCAATGGTAAAATAGGACCTATCATCCGTTTTCTCGACAAGAGCTAATTCAAAAGTTTTCTTGTCATACAAAAGTTTATATATAGTCTCACCATTACTATTCTTACTTTCTACAACTTTCCCAGATTTCACAATCTGATCGTAATTCTTTGGATATTTGCATTTTCTTCCATCTGTATATGTCATTACCTTCCTAAGATCCTTGACATAAATTTGAGATTCAGATGAAGCAAATAAACCTTTTGCTTTAAGCGTAAAGTCTGCTACTCCTTTTTTTAACACTCCAAACATGTTGTCAAACCAAAATCACTATAGCTCAATAATAAAATTAGTAAACTAATAATATACTAACACAGAACTAACAATTTTACAAGAAAATATGCCTATAAAAGAAAAAAGTCGTAAAAGCAAGGACTATATAAGTAATGCTTGATAAGTATTTTATGCATGTAATTGTAAAAATCCTTAGAAGTACGCTGTCTATATAATCTTCACACACTACCTGCATTCCAAGAACTGCATGCCAAAAAATGCAAAACACCAGTATAACAAAAAACAAAAGCTCTAGTGGATGATTAATAGCCTGAAATAATTTTTCATTAAAAGATAAAGGGCTATCAACATAAAATGTGCAAGAAAATGAGTAAATAAACCAAGGAAATAAAAATAACAAAATCACCGCAGAAACACGCTGGATCCACCAATGATGTACTGAATTTACAGATTGACTCATATAAATATAAAAGCCATAGTAGAAAGAAATAGCATTATTGTTAGTAATATAGCACTTTTTAAAACACTAGCAATTTCTAAATTAAGCCCAGCATCCCACAATAAATGACGAATACCATTGAGAAAATGATACATAAAGCTTACAAAGCATAAGATATAAGCTAATTTAGCAACAGGAGTGAACAATAATGCATTTAAGCACCTTACTATAATTAACTTAGGGGAGTAAACATATAATATAAAATACCAAGAAAGTATGATTAATAAAAGAAATAGCAAGATACCAGTCAATCTATGCATAATAGAAAAAAAACTAGTAACTTGTACTTTATATATTTGTAAATGTGGGGAAAGAGGCCTGTTACTCATAAAATTTCGTTATCGAGAAATTAAAAAATAAAGTAGAAGTAAAGACAGCAGTATAGTACATAATGACACTATTATTTGAAATGGTGAATTACGTACAAAGCCTAAGGAGGTAATCCAGCTGCAGATTCCCCTACTGCTACCTTGTTACGACTTCACCCCAGTCACTGATCCCACTTTAAATAACTCCTTCCTTGCGGTTAGGCCATTAGCTTCGAGTGAAACCAATTCCCATGGCGTGACGGGCAGTGTGTACAAGACCCGAGAACGTATTCACCGTGGCATGCTGATCCACGATTACTAGCGATTCCAACTTCATGTACTCGAGTTGCAGAGTACAATCCGAACTGAGATGTCTTTTAGGGATTAGCTTAGGCTTGCGCACCTTGCAGCCCATTGTAGACACCATTGTAGCACGTGTGTAGCCCACTCCATAAAGGCCATGATGACTTGACATCATCCCCACCTTCCTCCAGCTTATCACTGGCAGTTTCCTTAAAGTACTCAGCATTACCTGATGGCAACTAAGGATGAGGGTTGCGCTCGTTGCGGGACTTAACCCAACATCTCACGACACGAGCTGACGACAGCCATGCAACACTTGTGTAAAATCCGGCCGAACCGACCCTATCCCTTCGAATAGGTATGATTTTCATGTCAAGAAGTGGTAAGGTTTTTCGCGTTGCATCGAATTAAACCACATGCTCCACCGCTTGTGCGGGTCCCCGTCAATTCCTTTGAGTTTTAATCTTGCGACCGTAGTCCCCAGGCGGAATGTTTAACGCGTTAGCTGTAATACAGAAAGTAAACTCCCCATATTTAACATTCATCGTTTACAGCGTGGACTACCAGGGTATCTAATCCTGTTTGCTCCCCACGCCTTCGCGCTTCAGCGTCAGATTTGAACCAGATAGACGCCTTCGCCACTGGTGTTCCTCCTAATATTTACGAATTTTACCTCTACATCAGGAATTCCTCTATCCTCTTTCAATCTCTAGATTAATAGTTTTAAAAGCAATTCCAAGGTTAAGCCTCGGGATTTCACTTTTAACTTATTAACCAGCCTACGCGCCCTTTACGCCCAATAATTCCGAATAACGCTAGCCCTCTCCGTATTACCGCGGCTGCTGGCACGGAGTTAGCCAGGACTTCTTCTGTGAGTACCGTCATTATCTTCCTCACTAAAAGAGCTTTACAACCCAAAGGCCTTCTTCACTCATGCGGCATGGCTGGATCAGGCTTTCGCCCATTGTCCAATATTCCCCACTGCTGCCTCCCGTAGGAGTCTGGACCGTATCTCAGTTCCAGTGTGGCTGATCATCCTCTCAGATCAGCTATAGATCATTACCTTGGTAGGCTATTACCCCACCAACTAGCTAATCTAATATAGGCTCATCTAATAGCAATAAATTTTTCCCCCGTAGGGCGTATACGGTATTAGTTGTCGTTTCCAACAATTATTCCGTACTACTAGGTAGATTCCTATACATTACTCACCCGTCTGCCACTAAGTTATACCATAGCAAGCTACAATATAACTCCGTTCGACTTGCATGTGTTAGGCCTGCCGCCAGCGTTCATTCTGAGCCAGGATCAAACTCTCAAATTTAGACTTCAACCTATAAAAGGTTGAGGGTACATCGGATAAATCCGACAAAAAATAATTTAGCTTAATACTGCTGTCTTTATTTCTACTTTAGAAATATTTTAATCTCCAACTATTCAAACAACTTTAAGGATATTATTATGTGATATAATCACTATGTCAATATGTTTTTGCAAATCAAAAGCATTAATGTATAAATATATAACTATTTGGAATATTAACATGAAAAAATACATCTTTCTGCTTACACTTGCGCCAATGTTAGTTGGCATCACATTATACTTATTGCGCAACATTGATAACACAAAACAATCTATAACTGCAGGTGACAAGTTTTACGAAGTATTATTCTTAAAAAAAGATAATAAGTCGCTGCTAGAAGAAATAGATTCACATTGGGAGTATTTAGCAAATTTTGAACGCGCATTCAATCATATCTCAGATTCAATGCCAACAGACACAGCATCTATTATTTATAATGATTTGGCAGACGATAAAGATGCTCCTGATGTTTTACGTGAGTTAGCACAATACTTAGAAGTAATGAGCTTACTTCACTCCAGCGGTGAAAAAACAAATAGAGATAAAATTAGTAATTTAGAATCAAATGCAGTGTACCCTTATTCAAGCCAAGAAGCTATCGCTATAGTAAAGATACACAGTAACGACATTAAAGGTGCAATTGAAATATTGCATTCATTATTAAATGATAGAGAATGTCCGACTCTAATCAAGGCCAATGCACAAGAATTACTTCGGATATACGAAAACTAAAAAACTTGCTTGCATAACAATTTGGCAGCGCATTTAATGAAATAAAGAACTTTACTTGACAAACCTCCCTATTTTATTATGGCACTAAAAGTATTTATGACTCAAAATTTGTTTTTGACTGTAGGATCAATCACAAAATCCAGTAAAAACTTAGGTGTTTATTGGTAGATTACATAAAATTATAGCGGTTTTTTAAATTTTTTCTATATTCAGCCAAGTCGCGCTTGTTAGAACATTATTACAGCACCACTTACAGCAATATAGAGTCAAAATTTCACTACTCAGAGGTTCCTTTTACCTTTTTATTTAGTAAGACTTCTCTATATTTATAGTTAATATATCAAAGAATAAACTTCACTAGCAGAATGTCATTCTAGCACTAAAATGACAAAAAGAGGATAAAATCGCAATAGTATGTATCAAGCACCGTTGTATTTTCTCTATATTTTAGATTATTTTGTTTACCCCCCTCCCTTTACCATTCAGCTACGCAGATAGTTACTACAAACCGTAAAGATGTTTAAAAGAAATCTAATTTTTTATCAACTCATACATTTCATTACCAACTTCACAACAAGGTTCTGCAGTTGGATAAAAATAATCAAAAAAGAAATAATCCTTTAGTATTTCTGTGCTGCATCCAGAATTATAGTAAGTATCAAGCCTTCCTTTAAATATCAACAAGAGTATCTTTATACTTTTTCCAAATCACCCTACCCTAAACTGGTCTACGATGTTTGATAGGTATGCATCTCGATCATTTAACCCTTTGCTCTTATATTTACCAAGCATACTTTTCATTTTAGAGTTAAGATCGAATGCTTTTATTTCAAGATCTGCACCTTTCTTCATATAATCTAAATTATTAGCTAATTTTGTATTAAAACTCTGTGTAAGCTGTTGCAGCCAGCTCTCTTGCTTTTCGTCTTTATTAAAGCTAGTATCAAACCAACCTCAGTCACATTTGCAACAATCACATGCTTTACACCATATTCATTTAGAACCAAATGCATTACATATTTCACTAACCGCTTTATTTCAATACTTTTTCTGCTTTAACATTGTTATAAGCAGTGGCACCCATAATATTATTTCCTCGATTATAATGAAAAATAAAATCTCCTTTACCTACGTCTGGATGATGTTTAATTACTGCGTTTAGTTAATCAGCTAAACGAAATTTATTGAGGAAATAAGAAAAAATAGGGTTAAGAATTTCAGATGCTGTTGCATATAAAATCGCATAGTTATGACCTTGCTGTTCATAGTATCGATCAAAAAATGAGCATCTCCATGATGACTTAAATTCTTCTAAACCTAAATACTTTGATACATATTCAACAACAGTAAGGCCATTGCTAAAAATCCTCCTTAATAAAAAGGGGCATTAAGTTTCACGTTTCTTACAAAGGATAAGTTATTAAAATTTCAATAATTACACCATTATCAGATAAACTATCACCCAGAACACAAAAATTTTTACACTTTGAATTAGAGTTATTATTTTTATTTGCCATAACATTCAATATCTAATCATACTGCTCTATAAAGCCTATAAAAAAAGAAAAATAGGGTGAAATTATAGAACTTTGGCTGAATTTTACCTATTTTTTGAGCAGCCCTTCTGCCTTAAAAGAAACCTCTAAGTTTTTTAGCACGGCTTGGATGTTTCAACTTACGTAGTGCTTTTGCCTCTATTTGCCTAATTCTTTCACGTGTAACATTAAAAATTTTTCCTACTTCTTCTAAGGTATGCTCCTTTCCATCTTTACCAAGGCCAAAGCGCATCCTTAGAATTCTTTCTTCTTTTGGTGTTAAAGTTGCAAGAACATTGGTCGTAATACCACGCAAGTCGGCAAGTATTGCAGCATCCTCTGGTTTAGAAACTCGCTTATCTTCTATACAATCACCGAAGGTACTACTATCATCCTTTCCTGTTGGAGCTTCAAGACTTACCGGATCTCTTGCTATCTTCATAACTTTGCGTATTCTTTCTAGCGGCATCGCCAATTCTATACTCAATTCCTCTAATGTAGGCTCTCTACCCATTTCATGAGTCATCTTTCTTAATGCTTTGTTGATTTTACTGATAATTTCCACCATATGTACTGGTATTCTAACTACTTTAGACTGTTCAGGTATTGCCCTAGTGATTGATTGTTTTACCCACCAAGTACCATAAGTCGAAAATTTATACCCACGTTTGTAATCAAACTTATCCACAGCCTTCATAAGACCAATATTACCTTCTTGTATCAAATCAAGCAGATCAAGGCCTCTTTTTGAATACTTTTTAGCAATCGAAACCACCAGCCTTAAATTAGCCTTAATCATTTCTTGCTTTGCTTGAGAGACTTCTTGTTCATGTTTCTGTATTCTCTTGATTACCTTCTTAAACTCCTGAACTCTATCTCCTTGTACATAACTCTTAATATTGCTTAAGGCACTAGCTATATACTCATAGCTATCGTTTATAAACCTTAAGAATTTATTTTTTAATTCACCTGTAAAAAGAGATTGATTTTCATTAATCTTGAGAAAACTTATTTCACTAAACTCGTGCTCTAAAAGCACATCATCATAAACATTATAAAAACTTTCTCTATCAATATCGTACTTTCTAGCTTCAGTAATAAGATTAGCTTCTTCAAACGTGATTAGTCTATTTATTTCGTAAAGTTTTTGTGTAATTCTGGTAATAGCAGCATCACTAAACTGAATTTGTAATGCTACAGACCATATTTGATTATATAAATTTTCTAGCTCATTAGAGAAATCTTTAGAATTTTTTTTCAATACCAATGCTTCATTTGTTAAAGCAATGATCTCATCCAATGCCGTGATAACCTTTGGCAATAAATCACTTTCCATTTCAAGAACAGAAATATTTAAGTTAGCTGAACTTATGTCTTCACTCTCATTTCCCTTTTCATCATTACCTTTTTCCTCATCATTAACACAATCTCTAACATCTTCAGCTTCACTTTCTTCTTTGTCTACCATATTGAAATCAGAGTTATAAATTGCATCCAGATTTATAATTTCTCTCAGTAAAAAAGTTCCACCACTTAAATCATCACGCCATGTTTTGATTATTTTGAATGCCACTGATGTTTCAATTATTGCACGTAACATGTTATGCTTTTCAGATTCAATTTTTTTTGCTATCTTAATTTCATCTGCTCGTGACAAAAGCTTTACAGAGCTCATATCCTGTAAATAAATCCTTACTGGATCATCGTTTTGCACTAAAGTTGTAGTAGTATTCAACGATGTCTCATCATCATCAAGCTTATTACCATCATTATTAGAAGGAGCTTCTTCCTCATCTTCACTACTTTCGAGTATGTTAATTCCAGAGTCTTGCAATAAAGCTATAGTATCATCTATAAAATCAGTTGAAAAATTTTCATCTGACAACTTATCATTTATATCATCAAAAGTGATAAAACCGCCCTTTCTTATACTTTTGGTTACAAGATCTTTGATGATCTTTTTCCTATCTTCCGTACCATTAATAGTTGACATCATTACCTTTACAGTTTATAATTTTATTTCTTATTTATCAAATAAACTTACAATTAGCAAGCTTATAGTTTTATTCTTAATTTATAGTTACTTGCTACTTCATATAGTTTAAGATACTATCAATTTATTCACATTCTTCTTAATCAACTAGTCTCTCTATTCTTACTAATATGGACAATCCAACTGAAAATGTTGCAATTCCAACCACTATAGCAGTAAGCATTAAGACGTGAGGTATAGGATTGGTATATAAGTGAAAATTTGAAGTCAATATAGGAGGTAAAGAATTTTTTACATACCCTAAAGATATGTAAAACAACAAAACAGATGATTGTAAGACACTTAATCCCATCATTTTTTTGATTAAGTTTTTATCATTTACAATGATATAGAAACCTAGCACCATTAATATAGTAATGCCTACATAATTATATAGAGTCATTGTTTTTTCTTGCGAGCAAAATTTATATATATGATTAACATGGAAGAAGAGACGGTAAGCAATACACCCAGCTCCACTAAGAAAATACCCAATTTTTGACCTGTTCTACTATCAGCTGACAATATACTATAGGATAAAAAATTTTGGCCAAATAAAACTGTTATAATACCAGCTCCTCCATAGGTTAAAATACCTAGTACGTTAGTAAATTTGATAATAGAGTAAGGTATTGCTTTTAAAGTTGTAGGTATATCAAATAACATAGAATATAATATTATCCCAGAAGCAATAATTATTCCCGCCTGAAAACCTCCACCTGGAGTATAGTCACCATGAAACTGTATGTATAAACCAAAAAAAATGATAAAAGGTATCATCAAAAATGTTACTGCACTTAATACCGGATCTTTAATCACTTTCTTTCTCTTCTAATATTAACATTATACAAAGTGCAGCAGTAAAAACTACTATAGTTTCTCCAAATGTGTCATAGCCACGAAAGCTTGCTAAAACAGCTGTCACTATATTAGGAATACCAATAGCTTTTTCAGTATTTTCTACATAATAAGGAGCAACGTGCAAGTGAACTGGAGCATTATGACTGCCAAAATCTGGTAATTGAATCATAAAGTATGATAAACATGCAGTCAAAAATAACATAAAAAAAAGTGTTGTGGGGCTATGAGATAAATTTGCTTTGTAATTCTTTACCAAAGAGAGTGCTGCAAACGTAAAGACTGTGCTCAATCCTGCACCAACAGAAGCTTCAGTAATTGCAACATCTGGCGCATTCATAATCAAGTACATAAGTGCAATAAGTGAACTAAATACACACATTAGAACAGCACTTACAACCAAATGTTTCGAAAGAACTATAAAAACTGTAACCGTGAGTAACAGCAAAAGTAATATTAGATTCAGTATTTCTAGCATCTTAACCTTCTTTAATAGTCTTTACTTTTATAATAAGTACGCGCTAAAATATAACTGTTAGTTGAATTGGCTATCCATATTATAAAAATCAATAATATAACTTTAATAGTATTGATTGAAAATTCATTTTGCCAAGCAAAACCAATCAACAACAACATTGCGCCACTAGAATCTGCAATACCTGCAGCATGTAGTCTAGTATAGAAATCAGGAAATACTACTACTCCTACGCTTGAAATGACTATTAAACAAACACCTAAAAATATGAGAATGGATGCTACCATAAATTATCAAAACAACATTAATCTCATTAGCGCTATAGTTGATATAAAGCTGATGCTAGCATATAGTAATGCTATATCAATTAAAAAAAAATCATTCAGAACAATCGATATTGCTGTTATGAGTAAAACTAATTGTGTTGATAAATTATTGAATGCTAAAATCTTATTGTAAACGTCACTTGACCTAAATACTATACAACATAACATTACACTCATACAGAACAAAAGCACATAGATAGCAATACTAATCATTTATAAACTATTATAACCTCTGTAGATTTCTAAATCGGTACTTCTTCACCACTATCTTGATCATCTATTTCATCATCGTGGCTTTCTTGACTTACATCCAGACTTGTGTTAAGTTGATGATCAGAAAAATTTAACAAATTTGCTAGCTTACTTGGACTATTAATATAAGTATTATCTGTGTTTCCTTTCATGTGCTCCTTGCACCTTTTCACCAAAAGGTTAAACAACTCATGAGTATTCACCTTCTTTTCTGCTATTTCATATAAAGAAACTATCGTATCCTTATGATCTTTAAACTTAACCATTTCAACGGGATCGCTTGCCCCTGTACTCAAATCATGCGTTCTTTGACTTGCTAGCAGAACCAATTTAAAACGGTTGTGTACCTGTTCTACACACTTTTCTACAATAGACTCAACCATAAAATACCACCTTGATAAGCTTTATACTATATCACAAAAAATAAGATGTCAACTTCAGATCTATTGAGATCCAATTCTACATTCTACTTTTTCTTCTTTAGCTTTTACTGATTGATTTTCTGTTATTGTAATTGTTATCTCATGATCAAGCTTTTTCAAAAAACCTAACAGTCTCTCTAAAGAAAAACCACTTATCTTACCACTTTTAATTTGTGACACCTTTGGTTGATCAATACCAAGTTTCTCAGCCGCACAAGCTTGAGTCCAAGTATTTTTTCCTATAATTTTACTTATTATGCTCAGCAATTTTTTTTTTATTGCTTCACTATCCAGATTGTTTAATGATATTGTTTCCATAATTTTTACTCTCACATACCAACTAGCTTTATTAAATATTATATCATAATATTTAATATACCAATATATTAATAGTATATAACTTGTCAATAACTATCTGATACTCAAAATTTTAAATTGACTATAATTTTTATCAAAATACTAGTAATTTCAAACTATTATTTTGTAAAAAACTTACTATTAAAGAGAATAAGTTGAAATTGCAAAGTTTAAAATACAGAAATAATCATTTTACAAACTCGTTTTAGAGACTGTACATGATCTCAAGAAAGGAATAAACCGGAGATAGAGTATGTAAATTATGAAAACAGAGCAAGATGAGTAGGAGAAAAACTGAGTAGAGTTCTGTAGAAAGAAACAAAATCAAGAAGATTTAGGATATATTTTACATAGTGTTACAGGTCCTAAAAAGTGGCTTCAGTGAATCAACAATGTTTTCAAAATGGCAAGATTATTTTAATAAATGAAGTAAAAAACATAGCGGAAGTAAAGAAAGTGTTTTGAAATATATATAAAAAAGTAATTGCAAAGAAACAAATAAAAGGATGTAACTGTAGAAATCTTTGCCGTATTGTCAAAAGGTAAGTCTCTAATACTCTTATAGAAAAGTGTAGACAATTGTGATAAGCAAAATTCAATACTAGCTTACAAATCGTCTTCTTGCTTCCACCGCTTTGCTTCTAAAAAGATTATGAATAGACCCTTATATCCGAAATTTATACCTCTATATTTTAATATAGGGATTCATTTCAATTTTTAAAGTTTCTATTTAATAAGAATGCTATATCATATTCGTAATTTAATTTAAATATCTGTTGCTTCTGAAATACTATTTGGTTAGTAAATAAAATCATGTCTAATACAGAAAAAATGAAAAAGGATGTTGCTGTAATTATGGGAAGCGAGTCGGATTATGGCACTATGGTGCATGCTATTAACCTATTAAAAGAATTGGAAATTTCACATGATGTATTTATAATATCCGCACACAGAACACCAGAGAGACTCTTTAATTTTACTAAGTCTGCTCAAGAAAAAGGCTTTAAGGTTATTATAGCTGGTGCAGGAGGAGCGGCTCATTTACCTGGTATGACTGCATCGCTTACTTATTTACCTGTTATCGGTATTCCTGTGCATAGCAAGCAATTAAATGGGCTAGATAGTCTATTATCTATAGTGCAGATGCCAAAAGGTGTTCCAGTTGCAACAATGTCTATAGGAGAGAGTGGAGCATGCAATGCCGCTATTACTGCTGCATCTATATTGTCGATTTCTAATAGTGAAATTGCAGATAGATTAAAAAAATGGAGAGAGGGGCAAACTAAAGCAGTAAAAGAAAAACCAACATTATAATGGCAATAGTTCTTTTAGATACAAAAACCATAAATCGTATAGCAGCAGGAGAGGTAATAGAAAGGCCTGCAAGTGTGGTAAAGGAATTAGTGGAAAATGCAATAGATGCCAGAAGCTCAGAGATAGAAATTAAGATAGAAAGTGGTGGGCGTAACCTCATTACTGTAATCGATGATGGTAGCGGAGTAAAAAAGGATGATTTAGAACTTGCGTTTATGCGCCATGCTACTTCAAAATTGAGTGACAGTGAATTGATAGAGATCAAGCATCTTGGCTTTAGAGGAGAAGCTTTGCCTTCAATTGCAGCAGTAAGCAGAATAAAATTATCATCTAAGGCAAGCAAAGCAGATCAAGCATGGTCTATAAGGTATGAGGGGGGAGAAAAAATAGGAGAGCTTGTTCCTTATCCTTTATCGATAGGAACATATATTGAAGTACGAGATTTATTTTTTGCCACACCAAATAGACTAAAATTTCTCAAAACCGAAAGGGCAGAAACACAAAGCATTGTTGATATTGTAAACAACTTAGCAATGATCAATTATGGAATTGAGTTTACTCTTATCTCCGATAATAAGAAGCTTCTTAAGTATGCTAAGCAGAACTCATTATTTAGCAGGCTATGCGAAGTAGAAGAAGAATTTCATGAAAACTCTTTGCAAATTAGTGAAGAAGAAGATGGCATTAGACTTACAGGATACATCTGTAAACCTACTGTCAATCGTAGCAATTCAACTCAGATCTATACATTTGTTAATGGTAGACCAATTAAAGATAATCTACTTATTGGTGCAATTCGTTATGCGTATCACGACCTTATTCCAAGCAATAGATATCCTTTTGCAGCGCTGCACTTAGAGATACCGTATGATCAAGTTGATGTAAATGTGCATCCAAATAAATCAGAGGTAAGGTTTCAGAACAAGAGGCTAATATATGAAATAGTGAGAAGAGGGCTAATAAAAGTGCTATCAAAGAGAATAGATCTTGCAGAAACTGTATTGGCCCAGAATGGAACAACAACGAATCATCTATCATCAGATCCTTTTAGTAGGTCTAGTCTTAAAAATGAATTTTATGGAAGAAGGTCGGATCCTTTTGAAAACCAGTTAATGAGAAAATTTACTTCTCCAAATATAGAGACAAAAAGCTTATCAGAACATTCAAAATCGTTTGATTATACTGGTATGCAAAAATCTCCTCCACGAGCAGAAACTACAATTTTGGAAAGGAAACAAACCGATCTAATAAGGGACTATCCACTTGGGTTTGCACACTGTCAAATCTACAATACTTATATTATTGCCGAGGTAAGAGACAAACTAATTATAGTAGATCAGCATGCAGCCCATGAAAGACTAGTATACGAGTGCTTAAAGGAGAAATCAAGTATAAAAAGACAAAAACTTCTTTTGCCTGAAATGGTTGAAATCAAAAGTCAAGCCGGTATGGAAATGATAGAAGTTTATAAGGATAAGCTTTTCGAAATGGGCTTTGATATCGAAATTAAATCAGAAAATGCGATCATAGTAAAAGAAATACCTGCAATCTTAGGGTCAATAGATGTGAAGAAAATGCTAATTGATATAGTGGATAGATTAATAGAAATAGAAGATACTCTACCTATAGAGGATAAAATAAATAAAATACTAGCTACAATTGCTTGTCATGGATCAATTAGAGCAGGTAGAAAGATGAAATTAGAGGAGATGAATGAGTTGTTGAGGCAAATAGAAAAAACACCATATTCTGGACAATGCAATCACGGAAGACCAACCTATATAGAAATGAAATTAAGCGATATTGAAAAGTTATTTGAGCGAAGGTAAGAAATTGTCACAAATGTGTATAGATTATACAACCCTAGTTTCGTCATCTCAAAACTCAGATACACAATTGTTCGAACATTGCAATTTGCAGGTAATTTGTATAGTAGATAATGTCATTCTATTACTTGACGATGATTTATTATGCAGCTACTTGATTAAAATTAAGTTTCTTAAATCCCAGGCATTGTCTTTTATGTTAATAATTAATATACAACTAAAGATACTTATCAAAAACGACAATAAAGAATTCAAAAAAAGCCAGAAATTCTGTAGAATTGACCATATCATATAGAGAAAAAGGAAGTGTATGATCACATCCTTCACTCCGATCATTAATCTGCAAACAAAATAGTTTTGCATTTTTTGATAAGATTAAGTAATATCATCGTATTAGTTATACAATTAATAATTTTTATGGATGAGCGTAATCCTTGGAATCTTGGAAAGAAACCGTCAGGTTCAAGTAATGAAGATATTTTAAGTAAAGCTGTGTCTGATATAAGATGCTTTTTTAATGGCTTAACCAGAAATAGAGGGAAAAAACCTTATTTCATCATTTTTATTGTTTTGTTGTTTTATCTTTGTACTGGTTTCTATATTGTCCATCCGAGTGAGGAAGGTATAGAACTTACTTTTGGCAAATATTCCAATACAGAAACATCTGGTTTGCGTTATCACTTTCCCTACCCTATTGGTAAGGTTTTTAAAGTGAATGTTAAAGAAGTAAATCGTGAAGAAATTGGGATAAGCAGCTCTTATGGGCGAGATACAGATCGTGGTGAAGGAGTGATGCTTACCGGAGATGAGAATATAGTCAACGTTAACTTTGAGGTCCAGTGGCGAGTTAGAGATGCCAAAGATTATTTATTCAAAGTGCGGGATTATAAACCTGGTTTCAGCGTTAAAAATGCTGCTGAAAGTGCTATGAGAGAAATAATAGGTAAAAATACGATCTCTTTTGCACTCGAAGGTCAAGGTAGGGCTGAAATCTCCAGAGATACTAGAATTTTATTGCAACAGATTCTTGATGGATATCAAATGGGTATAGAAATTTTATCTGTTCAAATGAAAAAAATTGACCCACCAGAAAAAGTGATTAGCTCATTTAGGGATGTACAAAGTGCTCGTGCAGATAAGGAGCGTACTATAAACGAAGCATATGCTTACAGTAATGATATTATACCTCGTGCAAAAGGTGAAGCAATAAAGATAAAATTAGATGCAGAAGCATATGAGAACGAAATAATAAATGAAGCGAAAGGTAATGCAAATCGCTTTTTATCTCTTTATGAAGAATATAGACAAAATCCTTCTCTTGTTAAGAATCGTATTTATCTTGAAACTATGGAAAATATTTTTAGCAAGGTAGATAAATTTGTTATAACAGACGATCTGAAAGGTATGTTCTCTTATTTACCTCTTACAAATCTAGGAAAATAGTCATGAGTAGTAATATTAAAATTGTTTTTGCTTTTGTATTTGTTGCATTATTGATTGCATTATCTAATTCAATCTTTGTTGTTCAAGAAACAAAACAAGCAATAGTTATACAACTCGGTAAAGTCGTAAAAGATGTTAGGGACAGTGGTTTATATTTTAAATTGCCATTTATAAATAACGTAGAATTTCTTGATAAGAGAATTTTAGATCTAAGTCCTGATAAAACTCCAAGGGAAGTGATAACTGCAGATCAAAAGCGTATTATAGTAGATGCTTATGCAAAATATAAAATAATAGATCCTATCACTTTTTATCAGACTGTGAAAAATGAATCAGGGCTAGTTAGAAGATTATATCCTGTCATAGAAGCTCACATAAGGGAGAATATAGGAAGATTTTCATTAATTAGTTTATTGAATGAAAAGAGATCAGAAGTTATGCAATTAATTCAACGTGGAGTTTATTCTGAAGCTGGAAAATTTGGCATAGAGATAATAGATGTAAGAATTAAGAGAGCAGATCTACCAGAAGAAAATAGTTCTGCAATATTCCGCCGCATGCAAACTGAAAGAGAAAAGGAAGCAAAAGAAATTAGAGCAGAAGGAGAACAAGCTGGACAAGAAATTAGATCAAAAGCTGATAAATTAAAAAGGGGGATTGTCTCTAGTGCAGTAAAAGAATCACATGAAATAAGAGGCCGTGGTTATGCTGAAGCAACTAGAATCTATAATGAGGCATTCAAGGTTGATGAAGAGTTTTTTAACTTTTATCGCTCTATGAAAGCTTACAGTAAATCATTTGCTGAGGGTAATACTAAATTTGTGCTTTCACCAAATAATAATTTCTTAGATATTTTGAACAAGGGATGGAAATAGTTTATGAAAAGTAAAGCATTTATTTTATCTATATTTGCATATTTTTTAATTTCATTTGCTTCATATGCTAATCTGTTTGCAAAAACAGTTGCAGATCCTGTATGTAGTTGTAATAAAGGGCTTGCTGATATAGTGGAAGAACTTATTCCCGCAGTTGTAAATATTTCAAGTGAGCAAATAGTTAAGCAAGAAAATAACAGTAGAACTAAAATTCCCTTTACGCCAAGAAATAATTTCTTTGATGACTTTAGAGAATTTTTCGAGCATTTTGATCAATTTTTCGATAGAGCTCCTAGCATTAATAGAGAAGTGACGTTACTTGGGTCTGGATTTATTATAGATAAAAGTGGAACCATAGTAACCAACTATCACGTTATTAAAAATGCCCAAGATATTACAGTTACTATGAACGATAATACTTATTTCAAAGCAGAAGTTTTAGGCTATGATGCAAAAACTGATCTTGCTGTGCTTAAGATTAATTCTGATAAAGATCTTCCTTTTGTTGAATTTGGTAATTCTGATAAAGCAAGAGTTGGTGATACAGTTATTGCAATAGGCAACCCTTTTGGTTTAGGTGGCTCTGTAAGTACAGGAATTGTGTCTGCAAGATCTAGAGACATTAGTATTGGTACTATGAATGAATTTATTCAAACTGATGCTGCAATTAATAGAGGTAACTCAGGGGGACCACTATTTCATCTAAATGGAAAAGTTATAGGCATTAATACTGCTATTTATTCCCCATCTGAATCTGGCGGTAACGTGGGTATAGGCTTTGCTATACCATCTAATCTAGCTATTTCAATTATTGACACATTAAAAAGTGGTAAAAAAATAAAACATGGTTGGCTTGGCGTGCAAGTTCAGCCTATAACAAAAGAATTTGCTGAATCCTTGGGTTTAAAAGATATCAAAGGTGCATTAGTTGCAAGCGTAGTAAAGGGCAGTCCTGCAGAGAAAGGAGGAATCAAAGTAGGTGATATACTATTAGAGTTTGACGGCAAAAAAATTGATAGAATGACGCAATTACCTCATATGGTTTCACGAACTGAGCCCGGAAAGAAAGTACAGGTTAAGTTACTTAGAAAAGGTAAAGAAGTCAATATCAAGGTTGCAATCGAGGAATCTACAAATGATGATTCAGGTAATAATCAAGAAGAAAATAAATCAACATCTAGTTATATAAGTGGTTTAACCGTTTCAAATTTGCCAAAAGAACTAAAAAACAATGCACCCACAAAGGGTGTAGTAGTTACTAGTGTAGATAGTAGTAGTAATTCTACACTACGTGTTATTAAGAAAGGTGATATAATTATTCAACTAGATGGAATCGATATTGAAAATACTAATGATTTTCAAAAACAAATTGATTCAGCAGTAAAAAAAGACGGCAAAGATTCAGTAATGCTGCTTATTTACCGCAACGGCAATCAATTTTTCACCTCAATCAAATTGAAGAAGTAGCTATTTATCTAGCTGGTCATGAAAAATTGCTTGACAAATTTAACTAGCTTCTTTATCCTGAGGGTAAGGGTGTTTCTGTAGATTAATAAAATTTGTCCCTATACTGAAAACCTTTCCAACGAGGTTATGGAAGAACTAGATTTCAGTATCAAGCACTGGAACGATATCATCCATAAGATGAAAGAGCTGGAGTGGTAAGAAGTTCGATAATACAAAGCATTTTTATGCTCAGTTGTAAAAAAACAACTTTCTTTCACAAGTTAATTTATAACTAAATTAGTGTAAAATATAATTATATTTACTGATCATCAGTATTAATCAATAATTAATACCCATAAATTAATTATATCTAATCGCAAAGGGAGGTGGAGATGCGTTTTAAACTAGAAAAGGAAGATATTCCACAAAAAGATTGTAATAATAGAACTGGTCGTAGGATACCTGCACAAATAAGATTAAATAACAAAACAACATTTAGCCTGCCTAGTGTATCTTACATTATTCAGGATGACGCTACTGGTCAGCGTTTTGAAATTTGGGATTTCAAGCATGACGTGGGAAGTATATTAAACGACTTATCTCAAGGGCTACAACTAAAGCTAGAAAGCGTAAGAAATGATTACAAATTCGCTTTAGTTACTACCTCTGATCAACCTTATTATTATTACTATGATGGCAAAGATACTATGATAAATACTATTGATCGTATACCTCATGGTTACACAAATGGTTTCTATGTTAACGCATATAATCGTGAAAGCTGTAGTATTTATTATGAATTGCTAGAAAACAGGAAGGTTTTAATAGATCCAAAAGACATAATTAGTAGCGAAAATGTCAGTCTTATTTTGGAAGATCTTAAAAGTTCACCTGATAAAAGACTCAAAATAAAAATAGGAGACTATTTGTTTAAAGAATCAAGAAATATATACAAATTATATAGGAGCGCTCAGGTATATAATTTAACTGGTGGAAAAGTTGGCATATTGAATGATATCCTTTCAGCATTTACTCGTATAAGCAATACATTCCAGTTATTCCCTTTTCATGAAATGGAGAGCTTGAAAGCACAAGATACCTATTTCGCAGTAAAAAAGTTAGGCAATAGTTATGTTGGTTGCATATCGTATGAAAATAGCACATGCAAAAATTTTTATAATTTTAACCCTAATTCTTTTGGGTATGAGCACGACAATAGACCAGGTCCATATCCTTATTATTATAACTTAGAAAATTTTGATAACTTTTTGGAGGTTGATGTGAATATTCAAGAACATATAAATTTAGAAACAGAAATTGAACTTTTAAAACGCAGAATAGACAGATTAGAACGTACTGGTGTACAAGGTCCTAAAGGTGAGCCAGGTGAAAGGGGACAAAAAGGTGATAGAGGCTTCGATGGAGCGCCTGGTCCTCAAGGTAACAAGGGGGATACTGGATCGTCAGGTGCGCATGGATCAAAAGGTGATCAAGGACCTAAAGGAGAAAAAGGGAATCAAGGCACTAATGGAATAACTCCAAGTATTAGTCAAGTTGTTACCGAATTTTCTTCTAACAGAGCCCATCTATATCCTTTAGCAGCAGCTATAATGGAAGAAGATCAGAGTAATTCCATGGGATTTTCAGAAAGAATAGCACATCTTTTTGGTGAGCGTGTAAAGCGAGAAGATTCTTTAAAAGCGTTAGTTAAAGGCGTACAAGGTCCTCCAGGCCAAAAGGGCGAACCAGGTCGTAACGGTCAACGGGGGTTAAAGGGCGAACAAGGTCCCAAAGGTAATAAGGGTGACCGAGGTTTTCCTGGTCCAGAAGGTTCTAAAGGAAATACTGGCTCAAAAGGTGAGAAGGGAGATGCCTCAAGTGCTATAGAAATTGCAACTGAATTAGTTACCAGTAAAAAAGCTGAGCTAGGAGAAGCAGTTCTTAACGCAAATGGTATCACAGGTGAAAATCTTGCAACTCAGATTGCCGGTAAAATTAATCTTAATTCGCAGGAACTTGTGAATAAAATTGATGTAGCAAAACTTACTGAAGGAGTAGTAAGTAAACTTTCTTTAGAGGAAGCAAAAAACATTATAAAAGATACTGTGAGTAAGATAACAAGCGATGCCACAAAGAAAAATAATCCCGATCCTATAGCCTTCCAAAAATATGAAAAATTTGCAGAAAAGCTTGCTAAACTACTTGTTGATAGAAGCAGTATGAGCGAGATAGAAGCTCACAATCTTATAAAAGGTAAGGTGAGCGATTGGGCACTTGCTAAGTATCTTCTGCTTCATAGTGATTTAAATAATCAGCCAAAGGCTCTAGAAATCGTGAAGCAAGAAATAGACAAGGAAAAATTAGTTGAGTATTTGCTTGAGTATGCCAAATTAAAAGGCGATGTGAATGCAGCAAAAACAATAGTTGAAAATATTGTTCATCAGTTCTTTGACACTCAAAAAGTAGGTGAATTAGGAAGAGCAGTACTAGAAGCAAAAGATGATCAAGATAAAAAAGTGCTGGTAAATGATCCAGTCTTACGTGAAGGAATAGCAGAAGAATTGAGACAAAATCCAGGAAAGATAAAAGGTCCCAAAGGAGATACTGGTTCTAAAGGTGATAAAGGAGATACCGGAACAGATGGATTGCCAGGTGCACAAGGTCCTAAGGGAGAGCCAGGCATAAAAGGTGAGCCAGGCATAAAAGGTGAGCCAGGCATAAAAGGTGAGCCAGGTATAAATGGAACAAAGGGAGATATTGGTCCTAAAGGATTAGACGGAGCCATGGGAATAAAAGGTGATATGGGTGAGAAAGGAGAGATAGGTTCTAAAGGTGACAAAGGAGAACCAGGTGCGAATGGGTTGCAAGGACCTAAGGGAGAGATAGGTTTGCAAGGACCTAAAGGTCAAGTTGGTAGATCTGGTCTTAAGGGTATGCCAGGTCCACAAGGTCCAAAAGGAGATACCGGAGCTCCAGGTGCGAATGGATTGCCAGGTTCCAAGGGAGAAGATGGAATAGGTGCTACATTAGCTGATCAGTTTTTACGTGAGATAAGAAAAGCAAAAAATGAAACTCTGGATGCTAAAAAAGCAGCAGAGGCAGCTAAAAATGCTTCAGAAGGTTTTGCCAAACAAGCTAAAGATACGGAAGATAAGGTTAAAATACTACACAATCAAACAGTGAATCTTACAGGAGAAGCTGAAGATTCTGCTGATCAAGCACTTCAATCCGCAGAAAATGCGGAAGCATTGCATAGTAGCGTAAGAGATATGTTTTGTACAACAAATCCTGCAGATCAAGTTTGTAGTGCACGCAGAAGAAGGAGGGAAACTAAAAAATCATCAGTGACAAGCGGAGCAAGCAGACCAACTTCATTTATATCTCAAGTAATAAATTTCTTTTACCCTGCGGTAGGACAGGACAAATATAAAGTAAAAAATGAAATAGAGGAGCTTAATCGAGTGACAAAAATAATAGATGCAGTAGATATTGTAAAAAAATTTGAAGAAGTATTAGGAGAAACAGCTGTGAAATGCGGCATTTCAAAGAAAAGTCTAAATTTTAATCCAGTAGAACTGCAGTCAACCATTATCAATAAGTCATTACTTAATGATGAAAATCATAATGAGTTGTTGAAGTTCTTGTGTGTAGCTGCGAAAAAATCATTACCTGATTACAAACAAACTAGTAAATGTTTGGCTACTTTCAAAGATCATATGGAAAAAAGATTAAATGAGCAGCAAAGAGCTTTCGTTAATACTGAAAAAATAGTGGCAGATAATGAGCAGCCAAGGAGTTTTATGAGTTATGTCTCTCCTCCTAGTAGCCTAAGTGCCATTAATCAGCAAGTTGTTGGTTATTTAAGGTAATATCATGGAAAAACATATATTTAAAATGGAGGATAAAAATCCGCTCTATAAAAAATTGATTAAACTTCCTGCTGAATATTATATATTAAACAAAAATAGTAAGGTTATCAATTCACATATTGGTACAATTAAAGTAGAGGATATTAATGGTTTGAAGTTAAAGAAGCAGGGAGATAAAATATCTTTATATGAAGGAAACTTACCCCTGCAGGCAGAAAGATCTGATGAAAGTGGAAACTCTATTAAAGAGGATCTTATTGTAGAACAAGAAGCTATAATAAGTACAAATAGAAACAATATTATAGAAAAGCTTGAATCAAAACCTATCTTGATTTCGCTTTACAACATAAAAGATAGTCCTAACTTTGGCCTCAAATTGTCTGGTAGAGATATAACTGGAGTACTCAATTTTATCAATTTTAACGATGAAAATGACCCAGTACTACAAAAAATTCAAGAAGAAAAAGGTGGACTTTATTTTACAATAGAAGGTGATTATATCTATATATCAGATGAAGAAGGAAAATGTCTTCCAGTATGTGAAGATGGTAGTTGCTATAAGTATCAATACACAAAAAATGAGCATGATATATTAGAAATTAGTGAGATATCAACAATAATAAAAAACTTAACTAAAACTGAGCAATGCAGTGCACCAGCTAAGGCAGGGCAGAATTTTACTTTGCAAAAGGGAAAAGAATTATCGGATAATATCTATCAAGCAGATATCATGTTAAACGGTAAGCTTGTAGCTACTTTACCAAAAATAGGTTACTGCATGCTTGATGACCAATTGGTCATACATAATCACGTTACAGAAGAAGAGATAAAAATTCCTAGAAACTTTCATTATCTTAAAGTCGTTAAGTCTAGTAATAATGATGATTATAAATTAACATTTTGTAATTTCTTAGGTAATGAGTTTTTTGAACATAAAAAGTATGATTCTCAATACTCAAATGTTCCAGATGAATACCAGTATACAAGTTTAAACTATATGAAAAAGGGATATAAGCCAAATTTCTGCAAGTTACTTAACGATAAACCATCTTTTTTTATTGCAAAAGGAACTACTAATCAAGATTCTTCAGGCCACTGCCCAGCTGATGTATTTGAATTAGCAAAACGTGAGAAAATGGCTACATTAATTGATCAATTTGGCTTTTTCAATAAAGAGGGTAAGTTTCAATATTGTGATTACCATACAAAAGCAGATTACGATGTTTATGATTCTTATAAAATTAATAAAGAGTACAAAACAACAGATGAATTTCTCTTCAATGATGACATAGTTCTTTATACTATTCCAGAGCTATCTTAACCACGCACAAAGTATATTATAATTGCTTTTTAAAAGTGAATTTAGTAGAATTCAAAGAAGTGTAAGGGTATATTTTTTTAGTATTTAATCTAAATAAAATTGTTCTCAGTTTAAAATCGATATAAGACAGTAAGATGAAAAAAATTGAAATCTCAGAATTACTCAAAAGAATTGCTATCTGTTTACTATGCATAGCAATTATGGTCTCTATTGCTCTTTTGTTTGCCTATATGCATACAATGTTTCTCAGTAAAGGATATGAGCTGGCTGCACATTATATTAGCGAAGCTATGCCTTCTGTGTTACTCACTGTTTTCTTTTTTATCGCTTGGTTTATATATGATCAAATATTTAGTAAAATGAAGGAAGTAGAGCTGCCTATAGAAATAGAATTAGCTAATTCAGATAATAAAACAACATTTGCTAATGTTATAATTGACGATTCCTTAAAACAACGATTGCAGATTATTTGCTGTAACCAAATGACAGAAGAAATGCGTGAGATGTTTGGAAGTGAAAGTATTAACTCACTAAAAGGTTATATACTGCACGGCCCTCCTGGAAATGGTAAAACACTTATCGCCCGCGCAATTGCAGGTGAATCAAATATGAATTTTATAAGTATCTCAGGTCCAGAACTTATTGGAGTATATATTGGTCATGGTGCACATGCTGTACGCGAGCTTTTTAAAGTAGCGAGAAAATATTCTCCTTGTATAGTATTCATAGATGAAATAGATGCAGTTGCCCAAAAAAGAAGTACCGCTAATAACTCAGCTTACCACTGTCGAGAGAGCTTAACACAGTTACTAACTGAAATAGATGGATTTAAGAGCAGAAAAGATATAATAGTAATTGGTGCAACTAACCTGGTCAATGAGATAGATCCAGCACTTATTAGGCCTGGACGCTTAGGTCAAAGGGTTCATATACCTAATCCAAATGTGGAAACGAGACAAAAGATATTGGAGCTTTATACCAAAAATACAAAAACTGATGGAAGGCTAAATATTCAAGATATTGCAGAAAAAACAGAAGGCTATTCTGGAGCTGAGTTAGAACAACTAGTTAATGAAGCAAAAATATACGCTGCTCTTGAAAGAAAGTCCAAGGTAGTGAGTAAGGAAGATTTCAACCACGCGTTTCAAAAGCTAAATCCAGTACAAGAAAGAGGGAGAATAACATTAGCTTCATGTCAGACACAGACGACAGAAGCCCATTTTGTACAATAAAAACTGGAAGTGTAGCAAGATGTGCCAAATTTCGTTATTGAAAATAAAATTTAAAACTTGCTATCATTTTGCCACTCGTTAGTACCACGGTGGTTTTGTAATAGAACACAAGCTGCAAAAACTTAAGGAAAAAATGGGTCAGTGCTTGACACTGGCATCTAGTTCTTTCTATCAAAAATGCTGTAAAGTGTTCACCAATTTAGTTGGATACCAGTACTGGTATGATATTATGAAGACCTAGCAGTTTATGACGGTGTCATTCCAGCGCGTGGCGCTGGAATCTAGTTCTTATTACCTGAGTCTTCTGGGTCCCAGTACTCGTATGACAAGAAAAGGGAGTATTGGTTTCAGCATTAGCCATGCATCTGGATCCCAGTATCAAGTACTGGGATGACAAGAGAAAGAGGACACTGGGATGAAATTATGAAGGCCGGGATAAACACTATGAACCTCAGTTATGGATTAGAAAATAGATAAAAGTATAACTAAGAAGAGGGAAACAGGGTAAACTCGAGTATTTTAGTAATAATAAGAGGTTACCCATGAAGAAAGATATTACAGAACTGTACTGTTGCGTCGAGGATTTTTGTCGTGCGGTAGATGATAATTTTGCAAATAGGTTCTTATCAAACGGCAAAAAACCAACCAGAGTACCAGAAATAGCGCACTCAGAAATTCTAACCATAATCCTGTTATACCATAAATCACCATGTAAAAACTTCAAGGCTTTTTATCTTTGTTATCTTCAGTTATTCTATAGATCAGAGTTTTCAAAGCTGCCTTCATATCACAGATTTATTGCCTTAAAGCCGCGAGTTTTGTGGTATTTAGCATTACTTTTGCAATGGTTCTGTGAACAAGCGAAAATGACCGGCACTTCCTACATCGACACCTCTACGATTGCCGTTTGCCACAAAAAAAGGATCTCTAGGAATAAAGTTTTTAATCATCTAGCAGAAATTAGTAAGAGTACGTATGGTTGGTTTTTTGGCTTCAAGTTGCACTTAGTGATTAACGAAATTGGTGAAATTCAAGCACTTACCCTAACCAAAGGTAACGTTGATGACAGAAAACCTTTACCAACTCTCACTAAAAGACTGACCGGACTTTTGTTTGGAGATAAGGGCTATATAAAGAAAGAGCTTTTTGAGAAACTCTTCGATAGAGGCCTAAAGTTAGTCACTAAAGTAAAAAAAGGTATGAAAAACGCACTAATTTCACTTAAAGAGAAGATTTTATTAAGGAAAAGGTCGATTATTGAGACTGTTTTTGATTCCTTGAAAAACAAATTTGAGATTGAGCATACAAGACATAGATCGCCAACAAATTTCCTAATTCATGTTTTTTCTGTTCTGATTTCCTACTCCATGCAGTCCAAAAAGCCTTCTATTTCTATGCCTTTCTTTATCGGCTAATCCATAACTGAGGTTTTGAGGACTGGAATGACATTATGAAGGCCTAGCAGTTTATGACGTGTCATTCCAGTGTGGAATCCAGCTTTTTTGTAACTTCATTGAAAATATCGTATAGCTATTTGTTCACAATTAATTCTTCTGGATCCCAGTACTCGGATGACAAGAAAAGAAACACTGGTTTCAATATTTGCATGCATCTGAACAGATACAGATGGCTAAAATGTTGAAAAAAGCATATGCGTCAAAAGTTTAAAGCTCGCTACCCTAGACTTCTTTGACTTGTTAAGAAAGGTCTTTTTTCCCCAGATTCTATTGTCACATGCTGAAATGACATCTCTTGCTTCTTCATGTAATTATGCAAAAAGTCCTTTGAATTTTTACAGCTTGAAAAATCTTTATAAAATTTACTTTCTTTAAATGCTTTAACTTTCTCTTCATTATTTAATGAGCCACGTTTAGAAAAATATTCATCTGTAATGTGAATATATAAACTAATCAACTCAGGAAAAGTGTAATCAGTTTTGTTGGAAGACTTTAAACACGTAATTGGCAATTTATGTATATCTTTATCAGCTTTTTTAGAATCAATACATTTATCATTCTTTCTTAATGTTGTATGCTGCTTGAAAAATTCTTCATATTCCTCAAATCCTTCAAATACTTCTTTTTTTTGGTAATCTTTTCTTCTACCGCTTTGATCTATTTTTTCTATTTCTGTTGCAAGTTGCGCTGGCTGTTTTATCGTTTTATCTCCCTCTCGATTAAAGTACATTGTATAAGGAGTAATTGAATTTACGATTTTATATGTCTTCCAGTGGCAGCCAAAAATCTTCAGTACCAATCTGATTATCGGAGCAAGAAAAATTTTTAACTTTGCCATAAAACCAAAGTAATAAAGAGACGCTTGTTTAAGTGAACTAGCGGCATTGCTAACGATACATCTTAAATGTATATCCTTACCCTTAAAATTTTTATGAACCTCTGCAGCCACATGTCCACCTAGGCAGTCTCCAAACAATATGATATCATCTGGCTTTATACCTTTTTCCAATAAGTTAGTTACAACTGCTATACCAGATTTAACTCTATTGCTACGTATCAATGAACTGTTTTTACTTAAACCAAGTCCAGGATAATTAAAAAGATGTACATTGCTCTGTGGCCCAATTCCAATTTTGGGAATAATCTTTACCAGGGCTTAACGCTCTATTTCCACCAATAAAGTATATCAGATGTTTTTCACCTCGATTATTGTTTTGATTTTTACCAAGAAGCGTAATTGTCTCTATTTTTATCCCGTTTTGAGTTTTTATAAATTCTCTCTCAGTTTGCTCTCTTGTTTCTTTCATATTTTAACTCTCACTATAATTATACAAAAAAATCTTAAAAAATCAACAAAATCTCAATTTTATGAACAATATAAACTTTTTAAAATTCATTGAATTATGCTTTCAAACGGTAGTACCGGGGTGTGAGTATAATGATTATCAATATATAAAAGTCATAGCGGATAGGCTTGAAGCGGCAAGTTCAGGTGAAGTGAAAAGAATAATATTCAATATGCCTCCGCGTTCAATGAAGTCTATTTGTGTAAGTGTTGCATGGCCCGCATGGATACTCGGAAATCAGCCAACTGCAAGAATAATAGTTGCAAGTTATTCTCGGCTCCTCAGCGAAAAGCACTCACTCGATACCAGGTGCATAATGCAATCTGATTGGTATAGAGAGCTATTTCCGAAAGTAGAATTATGCAAAGATCAAAACACTAAATATAAATTTCAAACAGTGCAAAGAGGATGTAGGATTGCAACATCAGTTGGGGGAACATTAACCGGTGAAGGTGGAGATTTCATTATCGTGGATGATCCACTAAGTCCCGCACAAGCTTTGAGCGAAACATTTAGAAAGCGTGCTGCAAACTGGTTTGATCAGGCTTTAGTAACCAGGCTCAACGACAGAAAAAAAGGAGTTATCGTTCTTGTGATGCACAGACTCCATTTAGAAGATTTAACTGGTCACCTCCTCTGTAAACCAAGAAACATATGGCATCATGTCTGTTTACCAATAATAGCTGAAGATAAGGAGATTATTTATTCAGTTAATAATCATATTCCAGAGCATGAACAGGAAATATACTCAAGAAAAGAAGGTCAATTGTTGTATTCCCTAACTGAAGGAAAAGAAGAAATTGAGATGATAAAAGCTGAACTTGGGAGTTATGGTTTTGCTGCTCAATACCAACAAAACCCTCTACCACTTTCAAGTGCTATAATTAAACGAGAGTGGTTGAAGCGCTATAAAAATTTTCCTGATAGCCTCTTGCATGTAACACAAAGTTGGGATACTGCAATTTCAACAAACAATACAAGTGACTTTAGTGTCTGCACTACCTGGACAAAAGTAGATAATACATTCTATTTACTCGATGTATATCGCGCAAAACTTGAATATCCAAAACTTAAAGAGAAAGTTCTGTCGCTGGCTGCAAGGTGGAAGCCACACGCAATTTTAATCGAAGCAAAAGCAAGCGGTCAGCAATTGGTTCAGGAGCTCAGGAAAAACAGTGATTTACCTATTATTCAAATAGTACCACATGATGACAAATTAACTCGATTTCACCGAATTGTCCCAATTATAGAATCTGAGCGGGTTTTTCTCCCTAACCAAGCAGTATGGCTTAGCGACTTTGAGTATGAGATTTTAATGTTTCCAGAAATCCGTCACGACGATCAAGTAGACAGTACCGTGCAATATCTTCAGTGGGTGAGAAATAATATTGCTAGAGTGGTAGCTATACGTTCATTGTAGCTTGAAAAGGTTCCTCGGAATTGTGTATAATTTTTTTAACTGAGTTTTATCCATTTTCTGAATGATATTTTAGGGTTTATTGAAATAAATACTACGCAAAAATTCTATCTCTGGGTGCTTAGATGAATATCTTTATATTAGACGAAAATCCTGTAACTGCAGCACAAATGTTATGCGATAAGCACATAGTAAAAATGCCGCTAGAAACTGCTCAATTGCTTAGCAGTGTTTTTTCAATAGCATTAAAAGAGCCAAATCCTTTAGTCAGCATTACAAACCAGAATATAGAAGTTCCATATAAACTTACTCACAAAAACCATCCTTGTTCTTTATGGGCTAGACAATCAAAAGGAAACTTTGATTGGTTAATAAAACATGGAAAAGAATTGTGTATAGAATATAGCTTGCGATACAAAAGAACGCATAAATCCGAAGAAGTTATAGATTGGTGCGATAATAACAAGGATTTGCTAATATTTCGATCAGCTGATATACAAGCTTTTACACAAGCGTTACCTGATCGATATAAATGTAATAACCCAATAGAAGCATATAGAGAATATTACCTAAAAGAAAAGATGAGATTTGCTAAGTGGGAAAAAGGTAGAGAAGCACCAGATTGGTTGCTAGACAAAATGCTATAGGTTATAAAATTATCCAAACCGATCATAAAAAAGGTAGAATTGAAGTTGCAAAAGCAATGCTGGCTGATAATGTTGATGTTTATCAAGTTTATTGATCTTTCTATTTGTGAGATTAAAGAATTCAGTAAACTGTTATTCCCAGTATATGGTAGGCTACTTGCACTATAGAGTGTCATGTACACATCTGTACTAACAAGCAGAGGTAAATCTAAGTCAGTTTAGATATAACATTTACTTTAAAAAACTTTATTTTACGCTGATATTCTAGCGCTTTTCTGTGGTATTTTGTTGGGGTATAATTTGCAAAACTATCTTCCTTATAGGTTAAAAAATTACACTGCTTTATATGTAACTCTATCCACTCTGCATAATCCTGATGATCAGTTGCAATAAATATTTCACCTGTGACAAGTATTTTTTTTGCTAATAAATTTAAAAATTCCGTATTAATTAACCGTCTTTTGTTGTGACTTCTTTTTGGCCATGGATCTGGAAAGAGAATAAAGAATTTTTCAACACTGTTGTCAGGAAAATTGGCAATTAATTCTCTTGCATCTTCTGTCCATATTAAAATATTTTTTATGCTGTGTGCTTCTATGCTTTTTAGCAAGGAAGAGACCCCCTTTAAATAAGGCTCACATCCTATAAATAATAGATCAGATTCATTGAATGCCTGATGGAGCATATTTTCACCATTACCGAAACCTATTTCTACTCGTATTCTTTTTTGTAAGTCTACGATCTTTTTTATAGATTCCTTGCTGTTTTTAATAGAATACTTCTCCAAAACATTCAACTTCAACCTAGATCTTCTGGAAAATGACCTAATCCAATTATTATTCCTAGATAACATATCTTACATAACTTAATCTTTTATAGCTTAAACAATTCTCGAAATGAATTAATGAGAATTTACTTGTCACTAATTATTAATATTATATAATATATGAGTTCTAATGAAGTTAAAATTAAAAGGTATGGAAAGTACAGTTGCTATCAAGAGGCTATCATCAAATAGGTTCATAGAAGAGATATTTCAAGATCAATTTGATAATCAAGACAATGACTTTTGTGAAGATTCTTTTGCTAACAAAATCAAAGAAGGAGATGTGGTAGAAGGTATAATCACAAGAAGAAATTCTAATGATATTGTGGTTGATGTTGGTTTAAAGTCAGACGGAAGAATTCTGATTAAGGAGCTCAGTTGTAATGATGATATCACTGTTGGCTCGAAAATTAGAGTTTATGTTGAAAGAATTGAAGATTACCATGGTAATGTTGTTCTTAGTCGTGAGAAAGCAATCAGAGACGAAAAATGGAATAAATTGGAAGAAAGCGCAGTTACAAAAGATGAAGTAACAGGAATCATTAAACGCTCAATTAAATGCGGTTTTATTGTTGATCTTGGTGATGGAATAAGTGCGTTTTTACCGCTGAGTCATGTGGATTTGAAGCAAATAAAAGATGCTAATCACCTTATTGAAACTGAACAAAAATTCATCGTGCTTAAAATGGATAAGAAGCAGGGGAATATTGTAGTATCAAGAAAGCTGGTATTAGAGAAATTGCATGCTGGTGAAAAAATTAAGTTTTTAGAATCTTTAAATGAAGGTGATGTCGTAGAAGGCAAAATAAAAAGCATCACTCACTACGGTGCATTTGTTGGCATTCATGAATCAGATACAGTGGGAGTTATAGATGGGCTGCTACATATTACAGATATCTCTTGGAGTAATGTAAGTCATCCATCTGCAATTTTTTCTTATGGTCAGCATATAAAAACTAAAATTATAAAAATAGATAGAGAAAATGGAAAAATCTCCCTGGGTGTAAAACAATTAGGAGACAATCCTTGGCAAGATCTAGAGTCAAAATGTCCAATTAACAGCGTACACAAAGGATGTGTAACGGGTATAAAAGATTGTGGATTCATTGTTGAGATTAAACCTGGGATTGCGGGTTTGGTACACTCATCAGAAATAACTTGGAGCAAGAGTAATTTACCAATTAGTAGTTTTGTAACAATAGGACAAGAAGTGGATGTAAAAATTCTCGGTATTGACATTATTAAAAATAAGATGAGTTTAAGCACAAAAAGGTGCGTAGAGAATCCTTGGCAAGTATTTATTGATAAATATCCTCTTGGTTCTATTGTTTCTGGTAAAGTTAAAAGCAACAATGGTTCACAAATATCTGTGACTTTTGATAATTCTGAGATATCTGAGGACGTAGAAGGAACAATTTATATGCAAAATCTAAGTTGGTCGAAAAACAATTCAGATGAGATAAAAAAGTATAATGTAGGTGATGAAATAGAAGCAAAAGTGATAAGGGCTAACGTAGATCGGACAAGAATTTATCTTGGAGTAAAACAAATAGAGTATGATCCTCTTGAAGAACTGATAGAGAAAGTTAAAGTAGGGGATAAAATTCAGGTTACTGTAAGTAAGAGAGAGGAAAATGGTCTAATCGTTGAAATTGAGAACAATGTAACCCTTTTAGTAGATCAAGAGCATTTACCAGAAAATAAAAAGTTTTCTATATCAGAAAAAATACAAGTTGAAGTAGTAGGTGTTGAAAAATATAATATAATATTATCTGCCAAATAACTTCTTGTGCTTCATATAAATGGCAACGAAATCTGATATAATAGCAAAAGTGGCAAAAAAAAACCTTTTGTTAGATAAGGTTATTATAGCAGCCATAGTTGATAGTTTTTTTCGAGTGTTTTCAAACACGTTAAAATATCATAATAGAGTTGAAATCAGGGGGTTTGGTTCTTTTTCAATTAGAAGCTATAACTTGAAAGAAGCAAGTAATTTGACGTCACAGAAGGTTGCAAAACATCAATACTTTAAAACTTATTTTCGTAGCAGTAAAAAGTTATCCCTCTTGATAAATGAATGAAAATCTATATTGTAAATTTGAAAGTTGTACAATATAGCATCATATGCAAGTAGTAGAAATAGTTATACATAATAACACATATAAAATATCTTGCGAAAGTAAAAAGAAGGACCATTTATTACAACTTGCTAATAGCTTCAACAAGCTAGTTAGCTCCATATCTCAAAGAACTGGAGGTAAGGGCTCAGATGCATTAAATTTCTTACTTGCAGCATTGACTCTCGAAGACAAAATTTTAGAATTAACAAAGCGATTAGACGAAATAAATCAAGAATGCAAAAAGTATAAGGAGGAAAAAAGAGTAGAATATGCTGAAGTATTAGATAGGGTAAACAAGATTATTGGGTGCATAAGTGATTAAAGGAAGCAATCAAATCGACTACCTCACTACTCAAATCAGGGGGGAGAAGTCTCTTACGAGTTATGTAACAATATAATTCGCAATCATCAAGATCAACTATTTTTTCGTATTCAATTAGTTCACTTAAGGAAAATTTATCAAGATATTTCAATGCAAAATGCCCTAAAAGTATATCAGTTTCTTTACAACCCCTATGCCAACTCCTATACATCAGTTTTCTTCTTAATAAGGAGATATCTATCATTGTCATTAAACTTTTTTTTAATTTAAAGACTAAACTAAATACTTGTCAAGCAAGGCGCATTTTAATATACTCAACGTTTGATTAAGATTTAAAACATAGGTGGAATTAATTTCTCATCAACTTAGCGCTGGAATATATTATTTTTTATCGTTTTCTTTAATAATTTCTATCATAGTATTCGTGCATGAATGTGGGCATTATATTGTCGCTAAAGCATGCAAGGTTAAAGTTGAATCTTTTTCTATAGGCTTTGGTCCTGAAATTTTTGGTTTTAACGACAAGTCTGGAACTAGATGGAAATTAAGTGCCTTTCCATTGGGTGGTTACGTTAAAATGTTAGGGGATACTAATGCAGCAAGCGTTCCTGTTGATCAACAAAAATTAACTGAAGAAGAAAAATTATACTCATTCCATACAAAACCTCGATATCAAAAAGCAGCAATAGTTTTTGCAGGGCCTTTTGCAAACATGATATTTACCGTTATAGCCTTCACAATATTTTTCAGCGTGGCAGGTTATTATCGTACTCCACCAGTAATTGGTAATGTAATTGAAGAAAGTGCAGCAAAGCAAGCTGGCCTATTACCAGGTGACACTATTACACAGATCAATGAGTACAAAATAAAATACTTTGAAGATATTTCACGCGTGATAATGTCCAACCCTGAAACAAGAATAGAAATTAAGTATAGCAGAAATAACGAAGAGTACAGAACTATTCTAACTCCGTTTACAGTTGAGGATAGAGATGTCTTTGGTAACATAATAGAAAGAAAAACTATAGGAATTACCTCAATTAATATGATAGGGTTAAAACAGTCATCTTTTCTTGGAGCTGCTAGCCTATCAGTGAATGAAACCTACCACACTATGTGTTTAACAATCAAAGCACTCTTTCAAATTGTTGTTGGTAAAAGGAGTATAAATGAAATAGGTGGGCCAATAAAAATTGCAAAATATTCAGGGCAATCAGCTAAAAAGGGACTTATTATGGTTCTATATTTTATGGCAATTATTTCAGCGAATTTAGCTGCAATTAACTTGCTGCCAATACCACTACTAGATGGTGGGCATTTATTTCATTATATTATAGAAGCAGTTATACGTAGAGATTTGAGTTTGAAATATCAAAAATATGCAGCCACTTTTGGTGCTACCATACTGTTTTTGTTGATGGCAGTTGCAATCACAAATGATATTAGGCATCTTTTTTAAGATACATATGAAAAAGTTATTTCACATACTAATAATAATATTTATTTCTTTTCCCACTCTACTTGTTGCTCTAGAAAATAAGGAAAAAGTACAGATAAAAAATATTAAGTATATTGGCAATGAGCGAGTAAGTGATCAAACAATAAGGTTTTATACAAAATTAGAACCAGGTAATCATATAAATGATGATGATGTAGATTCAGTTATAAAAGATTTATATAAAACAAAGTTATTTGCTAGTATTAACGCCTATATCGATGATAAAAAAAACTTAGTAGTAAAAATTCATGAGAATCCATTGATTAACAAAGTAATATTGAAAGGCAATAAGTTATTTAACAGTAAAGAGTTGCTAAATAACGTTATCCAGTCAAAATCACTAACTATTTTCACTGAAACAAAATTACAAAACGATTTAATAAATCTAGCTACTCTTTATAGGAACAGTGGTAAAATTGGTGTTAAAATTGCATATGAGCTAGATAAGCTTGGTAGCAATAGGATAAACCTAATTTTTAAGATAAAAGAAGGAAGAACTTCTAAAATTAAGGGTTTACGATTTATAGGTAATAAAAACTTTTCAGCAAATGAGTTAGAGCAAGTTATCAAAAGGCATAGCAATGATATATTTAGTAAGTTATTTAGAGCCATTTTTAAAAGCGGAACTCATTATTCACCTCAATATCTACTGATTAACACAGAACTGCTTGATCGCTTCTATTCATCTAAGGGATATATTCAAAATAATATCCAACCAATTGTTGAGGTTGATAATAATAACCAAATAGAGTTAACTTTTTTGATTGATGAAAAGCAGCAATACTTATTTGGAAATAATGAAGTTGATATTGAAACTGAGATTAAGGATTTAAGTTTAAGGGAAGAAATATTAGAATTTATCAAAGAGGAAAATAATCAAATATTTAATAGAGTTAAAATTAACAATACAGCAGAAAAAATAAGTAAACATTTAAACGAAAAAGGATATATATTTGCAAAAGTTAATCCAGAATATACACAACATAACAATATTGTAGATGTAACTTACAAAGTGCTACCAGGTAAAAAGATTTATATAAACCAAATTACTATTGATGGCAATGACCGCACTTTAGATAAAGTAATTAGAAGAAAACTTAGCATGGCAGAAGGCGACGCATATAACACATCTGAGATTCAAAAATCACGTAGAAAACTTATATATAGCGATTTTTTTGAAACAGTAAAAATAAATAGTTATATAGTGGATGACAATGCAGTGAATCTTGATTTAAATGTTAAAGAAAAAAGAACTGCCTCGTTATCTTTAACAGGTGGTATGTCTCTTCCTGGTGGAGTATTTGTTAAAACCGATTTCACAGATCGTAATTTATTTGGTAGTGGTAAAGAAGTATCTTTTGCTCTTGAAAAAAGTCAATATGTTCTTTCTACTAGTATAGACGCTGTTGAAAATAATTTTAACGACTCTGATACTTCACTAGGCATGGGTGTTTTTTATGAAAAACAAGACAAACCAAACACTACTTTCGATACCTGCAACTGGGGAGGAATAGCAAAAGTATCATATAAAATCTCAGAAAATCTAACCAATTCCTTTCAATATTCTTATAAGTATAATCACATACACATGGACAATAAGGGTGGAAAAGATGAGGATATCTCTGAGATAATAAGAGATCAAGAAGGTGAGTATCAGGTTTCATCAGTGGGATACACGTTAGCGTACAATAAACTGGATAACCTCTATACTCCTAAAGAGGGATATTTATTGCGCTTAAATCAGGATATTTCAGGATTGGGAGGAAATGTAAATTTCCTAAAATCTGAATTCTTATCTTTTTATACACATCCTATATTAAGCAAAATTGATGATGATATAACACTGCGCTTTAAAGTAGCAGCAGGTCATATTTTTTCTTATACCGATGAAGATCTAAACATTGGCCAGCACTTCTTTAAAGGTGGCAATGAGATTAGAGGATTTGACCTTTCCGGCATTGGACCAAGAGCAGAAGACAAAAATCAAAGCTCATTGGGAGGCAAAACTTATTTTAATTTAACACAGCAAGTAGATTTTCCACTATCTAAATTATACGACTATGCTGGTATCAAAGGCTCACTATTTGTTGACTATGCAACACTTTTTGGTTTAGATGAAAAGAAGGGATATAGTGGGAAATATTACGATAGTAAGCTTATAAGAGTATCACCAGGTTTTGGCTTTTCAATGCCTTCTCCTTTTGGTAGAATTAGATTAGATTTTGGGTTTCCTTTAGTAAAGGAAGCTTATGACATAATACCATCGACAAACGTTAAAATTTCTATTGAAGCGGGGATTTAAATGAAATATATACAGTTATTTACATCAGTTATTGCCTTAATTATTTCCTTATTTGTGGGGTATAAGTTTGTAGGGTATCAACCTCAGAGCACGCTTAATACAAAGGCTGCCATTATTGATAGTGATAAGGTTATCAATGAATCTCTGGCTCTGCAAAATATACAACAACAAATAAAGGAGCAGAATTCTAGATTACAGAAGGAATTTGAAAATGAGTTAGAAAAATTTAAGCCATCGAAAGAAGAATTTGACCTTTTGTCAGAAGAAGCAAAAAAAGAAAAGACAGAACAATTTAGTAAGCATACTGTAAGTGTTAGGGATAATTACGCTAAGAAAATGTCACATTTAGAAGAAAATTATAGAGAAGCAGTAGAAAGTGTCTTTAACAAGATAAAAGAAGTTGCTAAAAGAACAGCAGAAAAAAACAACATAGATTTGGTACTATTTATTTCAAAAAAGAATCAAGTTTTATACTCTATGGATGAAGTAGATTTATCGGATGTAGTATTAAAAAATGTAAACAAGGAAATACCCGAATTTGCTTTGCAAAACATTGAATAGACTTATGCAATGTAATATCAATGATATTATAAAAATACTACCACATTCTTATCCTTTTCTCTTAGTAGATAGGGTCATAGAATGCGATCCTGGTATGAGTATAAAAGCAATTAAAAACGTGACTTTCAACGAGCAATTTTTTATTGGTCATTTTCCTGGCCATCCGATAATGCCAGGAGTTTTGATAATTGAGTCTTTAGCTCAAGCATCTGCTATATGTGTTCTCGGTAAAAAAACAGTAGAAAATAAAGTTGTATACTTTATGTCCATTGAAAACGCAAAATTCAGAAAGCCAGTCACTCCAGGAGATACCTTAATTCTTCAATCTAACTTTGAAGGTTTGCGTTTAGGTGTATACAAATTTAAGTGTGTTGCATCTGTTGGAAAAGAAGAGGTTGCAGGAGCAACAATCTTAGCAAAACTGCAAGATAAATAAAATCTTCATCTATAAGAAACAGTATGTACACTGTATAGTATAAAGATGCAACTGAATTTCAAAGTCTCATTTTCAAACTTATACACTCGTAATGAATTAATAAAGTTAGATAAGGCGTTTTTGGATTACATAAAATCGTGCGATGAAAGCTTGTTTTATTCATTAGTTGAAGCAAGAGAAAAAGCAGCTTCTTCTTCGATGTCATCCCAGTGTTCATCCCAGTGCTTGACACTGGAATCCAGAAAACAAGAAGGATGGATTCCAGCTTGGATGAAAGATGGTTGTAATAGCCAGTTAATAATGGATCTCTCACATTTACTTGATGAATTTATTGCAAAATTTTTCAATATTGAAAAAGAAGTAGAAGAGTTAAAGGAAAAACACAATGACTTTGCTGTAATATACAGATGCAAAAGATTATTTGTTCAGCGTTATGCATTGAAGAAATACACTGATGTAGCAAATATTGATTATGTCACTAACAAATTAAATAGTTTCATTACTTTACCGACAACAGAAAAAAACTTTTCTGAGCAGGTAATGAGTTGGCTTGAAAATAAAGAGGATCACAAAGAAGAAATAGAACTTGCGGCTCAATATGCAGTTTGGAGAGTAAAAAATAAACAGAGTATACTATTTAGCATACATAAGAAAATTGATTACGAAAATCTCGTATCATTCTTGAAAAAAGAAGTAGACGAGGTTGAGGTTCTGTATTCAAATGAGGTGAAAAGAAGATATGGTTTTGATCTAACAAGCAAAAAGGTGAGTTTGAATAAAGCACTAGATAATGCTCACTACTGCATATTTTGTCATAAGCAAAGTAAGGACAGCTGCTCAAAGGGGCTAATCAATGATGACAACACTTTCAAAAAGTCTCCACTTAGAGTTGAGCTGCACGGCTGCCCACTAGAGCAGAAAATATCAGAAATGAATTTGGTAAAAAGCGAAGGATATAGCATAGCAAGTCTTGCAATTGTGATGATAGATAACCCATTATGTGCAGCTACTGGGAATAGAATATGCAATGATTGCATAAACTCATGCATATATCAGAAACAAGAGCCTGTAAATGTGCCAGTGGTTGAAACAAGGATTTTGGACGACGTACTCAATTTGCCGTACGGATTTGAAATATATTCTCTGCTTAGCCGTTGGAATCCTTTAAATTTTCAGCGTCCATTGCCAAAAGAAAATACTGGAAAAAACGTTCTAGTTGTAGGACTTGGTCCTGCGGGTTTTAATTTAGCTCATCATTTATTAAACGATGGGCATAACGTTATCGCCATTGATGGACTAAAGATTGAACCTTTGATCGATAATTTTCAGCTAATTAAAGATTTCAAACACGAAAAATTGAGTGAACGCATGGCAGATGGGTTTGGTGGGGTGGCAGAATATGGCATTACTTCCCGATGGGATAAAAATTACTTAAAGATTATTAGATTACTACTGGAAAGGCGTGAGAATTTCGCACTTTATGGAGGCATTCGTTTTGATGGCACGATTAATGTTGATGATGCCTTCAACTTGGGTTTTGATCACATCGCACTAGCACTTGGCTCTGGCAAGCCACGAATGATCAAAATAAAGAATATGCTGGCTCGCGGAGTGCGCATGGCATCTGATTTTCTGATGTCATTACAACTTACCGGTGCTCTTAAGTTCGACTCCATAGCAAATCTGCAAGTTCGCATGCCGATAGTTGTCATAGGTGCAGGACTCACTGCAATTGATACTGCCACTGAAGCTTTAGCATATTATCCAATTCAAGTAGAAAAATTTCTTCTTCGTTATGAGATATTAGTTGATAAGTATGGAAAGAAATATGTTGAAAAAGATTGGACGGAAGAAGAATATGAAATTGCAAATGAGCTTATATCGCACGCAAAATTGATCCAAGCAGAGCAAGAGTTAGCAAAAAAAGAGAATAGAGAAGCAAAAATATTGGAACTAACTAAGAGCTTCGGGGGAGTGAAAATTATATACAGAAAAGAGCTAAAAGATTCACCGAGCTATCGATTAAATAGCGAAGAGGTGCAAAATGCATTGTCAGAAGGAATCTACTTCATTGAAAACTTAGAGCCTATTGAAATTGTTACAGACAAATATAATCATGCTGAGTTGATAAAACTGATTGATACAAAATCCCACGAAATTAAATGTATCAAAGCACGCTCTATTCTCATAGCAGCAGGCACTGAACCAAACACGGCTATTGCAACAGAAGATAAAAAGCATTTTCAACTAAGTAATGGATATTTTATTCATTTAAACTCATTAGGAAAAGAAATAGATCCAGTATTTTCTCCTAAGATGCAGGATAAAGACAGGATATTGGTATATAAGCAAGACAATAAAACAATTAGCTTTTTTGGTGATCTTCACCCTTCGTATAGCGGCAGCGTCGTGAAAGCTATGGCAAGTGCTAAGAACGGCTACCCTATCATTTCTCAGCTTTTGAATAGAGTTAGCTTCATTTCTCCCACTCCAGCTAGAATCTCGGAGTCATATGCACACTTGTATGAATGTTGTAATGTAAGAGTAACTTTCACCAAAAAAGATGTCATTCCAGTGCCCAGACACTGGGATCCAGAAAACTTAATTTTGAATGAGTACATCAGATGGTTGTATAGTCAGAACTGGATTCCAGTGTCAGCTACTTGCATAACACCACCTACTATGCGAATTACCTACAAATTGCAGCATTTGTACACTAAAGCGTCACGCGCTGGAATAATATCAGAACACCTGGCTAACGAAAAATTTTTTAATAGAATCAAAGAGCAATTCACCGCAAAGATTATAAAAATTCAATATTTAACTGACAAAGTTGTGGAAATAGTGATCAAAGCACCACTTGCGGCAAAAAATTTTAAACCCGGACAATTCTTTAGGTTGCAAAATTTTGCAATCAATAGCAGAAAAGTCAATAATACAACCCTTGCTATGGAAGGTATAGCTGTAACCGGCACTGAAGTAGACAAAAAAAAAGGAATTATTTCCACTATTGTGCTTGAAACTGGCGGTTCCACTAATTTATGTAAATGTTTTAAAGAAGGTGAACAAGTAATTCTTATGGGTCCAACTGGCAGCCCTACTGAGGTTTACTAAGTCTGGATATTAAAGTGATGCCAAATTTTATTTCAAAAAGTAAATAATTTACTAACGCTCGTGCACAAATTAAAAATAAATTATGCACGAGTGTAGCACTGTGAATTAGGAGTGCTATATTAAAGCTTACCTCACTATTAAAGCTATCGGTCAGATTAGATTAAAAACCTAATCTGACCGGTTTCTCTATAACCTTCTAAACCCTGATATAATTATATGGTAATTAGCTTAACTAGTGGTTAATATGCAAATTGATTTTATTTGTATGTTGAGGTAGCATAAACCATACTGTTTTACATCATTGTGCAACTTTATAAATTTTTATTGCTATTTCTGTTGACTACATTAATAGTGATAGTCCTAATATTACCTGAAAATTTAGGTACTACACTGAATTGCTCTCATCCAGTTCTAAATTTTGATTTATCTTTTCGTATCGTACTAATATCTTTTTTATCAGTTGCATTTTTAGCTGTTCTACCAACACAAAATTTGACTTTTTCAGAGATGCTATCTTTTGCTGCTTACACTACCTGTTCACTCTGTGCAATTTTATCCAAGCAGATGATATTGGTTATAATATTCTGTGAATTAATGACCGTCAGTGCATTTTTTACTATCGCAGCTGGCTGTAGAGATAGTGGACCTGCAATAAGGTACGCTTGTGTACACTTTTTCGTTGGAGTTATATTAATAGCAGGATTGGCACTTCAAAGCACTAACCTGATAATTTGGGGTTTGTTGATAAACTGCGCTTGTTTTCCTTTTTCATTTTGGGTTGTTGATGCATATCCTGCTGCATCGCTACATGGCACCACATATCTCTCTTTATTTACCACTAAAGTCTCTTTTTTAGTGATGCTTTTACACACTTATAACCTATGGCAAGATTGTACTGAAATATTAGCGCTTGTAGGCGCCATCACTGCAATTTACAGTATTATATTTGCTTCTCTTGAGCAAAATATTCGCAGATTTTTATGCTATAACGTTGTAGGACAAATGGGCTTGCTGATTATTGCAGGAAGTTTGCTCAGTCCTTCGGAAAAAGCAATACCAATTTTGATACTGCATATAATCTTCTCTCTTGTTTATCAATCATTATTGTTTGTGGTCAGTAATTCGATTATTTCACGAACAAGAACAATTAGTTTTAATGGAGTAGGTAAACTGATGTCAGTGGAAGGCATGTGTGCTATAATTGCAATACTTACAATGGCTGCATTTCCTGGAACCGCTGGATTTATTAGTAAATCATACATTACAGCCGAGATTGAAGCAAGTAGTGCTAATTTAGAAGTGTATAAAAACTTATACAAGACTCTAAATTTACTGCTTTATTTAAGCGTGGGGCTCAAGTTTCTTTACTACATATTTATTGCAAAAAGTAAGTCGAAACCTTTAGCAGATAAGGGAGGCAAAATGACTATGATTATTTTAGCATTTATATGCGTAATCGCTGGCAACCCTTACTTACCTATTTACAATAAACCTTCAATTTTTGATCTGGTGTACAATACACAAAACATTTGGTCTCAGTTTTATTTATTACTATGTACCACTTTATTGTTTATTCCTTTACGCAAGTTATTTTTGCCAAGAATAAATTTTAAAATGGATGTTGATTGGATTTTTAGAGCTTTCATACCTTATACTGTCTTGCTGTTCAATCAACTGGTCTTTAAAGTGAGAGAAATGTCTGCCACCGTACTGCAAAACTTGACTAATTCACTTGCTAGTTTATACTTTAATAATATTACTAAACTTAAAGAAGTGCTGAGTTATAACTCAGTGAGTTTTGTTTCAGCTTCTTCTCTCTTTTTAATGAGTATTCTACTAGCGCTATTATGTTTAAATCGTTAACCGAAAGTTTAAATTCTGTATTTAGTAAACTGAGAGGAAAGTCAATCATTTCTGAAGATGATTTTAACCTTGCCATGCGTGAAATACGTATAGCTTTAATTGAAGCTGACGTTTCACTTGAAGTTGCGAAAAAATTCATCAATGACATTAAAGATAAAGTGATTGGGGAAAAAGTCATAAAAAGCGTTTCTCCATCGCAAATGATAATCAAAATTGTGCAGGATAATTTAGTTGCAGTTCTCGGATCAGAGAAAAGCGACTTAAACCTAGCAGCTAAACCCCCTGCTGTGATTATGATGGTGGGCCTACAAGGTGCGGGTAAAACAACCACCTCAGGGAAGCTTGCTTTAAAGTTAAAAAAACAAAAGAAAAAAGTGATGCTCGCTTCTTTAGACATTTATAGACCGGCTGCCCAAAAACAACTTGAAGTGCTAGGTAAACAAATAGATGTGCAAACTTTACCTGTAGTAATAGACGAGAAGCCCGTTACAATTACAAAAAGGGCACTGGCAGCAGCAAAGAACGAAAATTATGATGTATTAATACTAGACACCGCAGGCAGGCTTCATATTGATAATAATATGATGAATGAGTTGAAAGCCGTAAAGGAAATAGCTTCACCTGCAGAAGTTATTTTAGTAGCCGACGCAATGATAGGCCAGGATTCGGTCAATATTGCCAAATCATTCAATGAGATAATAGGTGTAACCGGCATTATTCTCACCCGTGTTGATGGTGATGCACGTGGTGGTGCTGCTCTTTCTATGAAAATGATCACCGATTGTCCAATTAAATTTATTGCTTGTGGTGAAAAATTAAGTGATCTCGATGATTTTTATCCCGATAGAATTGCAAAAAGGATACTTAGCATGGGTGATGTTGTATCATTGGTTGAAAAAGCTGCTGAGATTGTTGGTCAGGAAGAAATTGATAAGTTACAAAAGAAAGTAAAAAAGGGTAAATTCGACCTAAACGACCTAGTGGGAATGTTAAAGACTCTGAGTAAAATGGATGGCATTAGCAACATAATGAAATTCATTCCTAGTTCATTCACAAAAAAGCTAAGTAGCAGTGTGCCCGATGACAATAAAGTGAAAAAATATATAGCCATCATAAACTCAATGACCGAAAAAGAAAGGCAAAATCCAGATATTTTAAATGGCAAAAGAAGACTTAGAATTTCTAAGGGGTCCGGAACAAGTGTAACTGACGTTAATCTTCTAATTAAGCAGTATAATCAAATGAGCTCTATGGTGAATAAGTTCAGTAAAATTGACCATAGTAAACTCAAAGAATCTGATTTGATGGATATGCTAAGCAGAAAGTAAGTCAGCAGGTAGTGGAATGAAATAAAATCATCAGTTGTAATTGCTGTTGAATAGTAAAGTATATTATTTTAGCGTGAAGTAATAAATTCAATAAATTTCTTCAGTTGGAATTGGCATGATAATCAAAATTGATACAAGTTACTTTATCTATATTTAATGCGCTGTTTTATAGCTAACACACTATACCACCGTAGCACTACACTAGTAACCTCAGTTATGGATTAGCCGATAAAGAAAGGCATAGAAATAGAAGGCTTTTTGGACTGCATGGAGTAGGAAATCAGAACAGAAAAAACATGAATTAGGAAATTTGTTGGCGATCTATGTCTTGTATGCTCAATCTCAAATTTGTTTTTCAAGGAATCAAAAACAGTCTCAATAATCGACCTTTTCCTTAATAAAATCTTCTCTTTAAACCTCAGTTATGGATTAGAAAATAGATAAAAGTATAACTAAGAAGAGGGAAACAGGGTAAACTCGAGTATTTTAGTAATAATAAGAGGTTACCCATGAAGAAAGATATTACAGAACTGTACTGTTGCGTCGAGGATTTTTGTCGTGCGGTAGATGATAATTTTGCAAATAGGTTCTTATCAAACGGCAAAAAACCAACCAGAGTACCAGAAATAGCGCACTCAGAAATTCTAACCATAATCCTGTTATACCATAAATCACCATGTAAAAACTTCAAGGCTTTTTATCTTTGTTATCTTCAGTTATTCTATAGATCAGAGTTTTCAAAGCTGCCTTCATATCACAGATTTATTGCCTTAAAGCCGCGAGTTTTGTGGTATTTAGCATTACTTTTGCAATGGTTCTGTGAACAAGCGAAAATGACCGGCACTTCCTACATCGACACCTCTACGATTGCCGTTTGCCACAAAAAAAGGATCTCTAGGAATAAAGTTTTTAATCATCTAGCAGAAATTAGTAAGAGTACGTATGGTTGGTTTTTTGGCTTCAAGTTGCACTTAGTGATTAACGAAATTGGTGAAATTCAAGCACTTACCCTAACCAAAGGTAACGTTGATGACAGAAAACCTTTACCAACTCTCACTAAAAGACTGACCGGACTTTTGTTTGGAGATAAGGGCTATATAAAGAAAGAGCTTTTTGAGAAACTCTTCGATAGAGGCCTAAAGTTAGTCACTAAAGTAAAAAAAGGTATGAAAAACGCACTAATTTCACTTAAAGAGAAGATTTTATTAAGGAAAAGGTCGATTATTGAGACTGTTTTTGATTCCTTGAAAAACAAATTTGAGATTGAGCATACAAGACATAGATCGCCAACAAATTTCCTAATTCATGTTTTTTCTGTTCTGATTTCCTACTCCATGCAGTCCAAAAAGCCTTCTATTTCTATGCCTTTCTTTATCGGCTAATCCATAACTGAGGTTTTAAGTGAAATTAGTGCGTTTTTCATACCTTTTTTTACTTTAGTGACTAACTTTAGGCCTCTATCGAAGAGTTTCTCAAAAAGCTCTTTCTTTATATAGCCCTTATCTCCAAACAAAAGTCCGGTCAGTCTTTTAGTGAGAGTTGGTAAAGGTTTTCTGTCATCAACGTTACCTTTGGTTAGGGTAAGTGCTTGAATTTCACCAATTTCGTTAATCACTAAGTGCAACTTGAAGCCAAAAAACCAACCATACGTACTCTTACTAATTTCTGCTAGATGATTAAAAACTTTATTCCTAGAGATCCTTTTTTTGTGGCAAACGGCAATCGTAGAGGTGTCGATGTAGGAAGTGCCGGTCATTTTCGCTTGTTCACAGAACCATTGCAAAAGTAATGCTAAATACCACAAAACTCGCGGCTTTAAGGCAATAAATCTGTGATATGAAGGCAGCTTTGAAAACTCTGATCTATAGAATAACTGAAGATAACAAAGATAAAAAGCCTTGAAGTTTTTACATGGTGATTTATGGTATAACAGGATTATGGTTAGAATTTCTGAGTGCGCTATTTCTGGTACTCTGGTTGGTTTTTTGCCGTTTGATAAGAACCTATTTGCAAAATTATCATCTACCGCACGACAAAAATCCTCGACGCAACAGTACAGTTCTGTAATATCTTTCTTCATGGGTAACCTCTTATTATTACTAAAATACTCGAGTTTACCCTGTTTCCCTCTTCTTAGTTATACTTTTATCTATTTTCTAATCCATAACTGAGGTTAGTAACAGACCGAAGGTTATCGATATCTCAAGTTAGGCTAGTTACAGCATCCATAATATCGTTTGTAAACCTGTAGCTATATACAATAAATGAACTTTTTTATATATTCGTTGTTAGTATTTTGTATTTCCTGAACAGTTCCGTGAGAAATGATCTCCCCTTCATATAATACTGCTATTTTGTCAGCTATTTTAAATGCACTATGAATATCATGTGTAATCGTGATAATTGTAGGACGAAGATCTTGAGATAATTTTATTATTATCTCGTTTACTACATCTGACATGATTGGGTCTAATCCTGAAGTTGGCTCATCCAATACAATAATTTCTGGGTTGTGTGCAATTGCTCTTGCAAGTGCCACTCTTTTCTTCATTCCACCTGATAGTTCTACTGGAAACATTTCTGCTATGTTTTCTTCCAGCCCAACATCATTTAACTTCTCAATTGCTAGGCGTTTTGCCTCCTTTATGCTGATATTAAAGCGTTTTTTATAATTAAAAGATATATTTTCCCACACTGTAACGTAGTCAAACAAAGCGGAATTTTGAAATAAGACTCCAAATTTATTTTTGCTTTTACTATTTATTTTAATAGACCCTGAGTCTGGTGTCAGTAATCCAATAATTATTTTTGTTAATACAGATTTACCACTTCCTGAGCCGCCAAGTATGACTAATGATTCTCCTTTCGATATATTGAAAGTTATGTTGTTTAATATCGTTCTATCATCAAAGGATAAGCTTATATTCAATATTGATATTATGGGGCTATGCATGTATTAAAGTAATTAAGTAATTTGCTAAAATTATCAATATAGAGGATATAACAACAGTTGATGTTGTTGCAATACCTACTCCTCGTGCACCTTCCCTACAATGGTAACCGTAATAACAACTTGAAACAGAAATTATGGCTCCAAAAGCAGTCGCTTTCATTAGCCCAACAATAAAATCGTACATATTAAAGAATTGAGCTGTATATTTTATGTATATATTTAAATTGTGGTTAAATTCAAAGACTGCGGTGACATACCCTCCAAATATTCCTATTAGATCTGCACATACTGTAAGTATTGGAAATACTATAACTGACGCTAGAATTCTTGGTACAATTAAATATTTGAAAGGATTGATGTCCAAAGTTGTAAGTGCATCTATTTGTTCAGTGATGCGCATCGTGCCAATTTCTGCTGCAATTGAGGACCCAACCTTTCCTACCATTATTAAGCTGATCAAAACTGGCCCTAACTCTTTAATGATAGTGATCGTAACAAGTTTAGGTACTACTTGTTCTTGATTAATCAATATACCACTTAAGCTACTCTGTAAAACTATCACTGCTCCTATAAAAACTCCAGTGAGCCCAACAATTGGCAAAGAGAAAAAGCCTATCTCTATAATTTGTCTTGCCACATTGCTAAAATAATATGGAGGAATAAAGCAGTGGTATAGAGATTGAATAAAAAATACAAATGCGTTACCAATCCTCAACAGAAAGTTCATAAAGCATCTACCGATTATTCTAACGCTGTCTATATTAAAGGAACTCACTTTACATTTATCTTAGCTAAAATTAGTTTTACTGATTTTATTAAAATTTTTATTAACTTCGCCAGAGTATAGTCAAGATATGTCTTAAGTTCAATATACTTTGATCAAAATGCTTGAGTTTAAGTTTATAAGACTGAATTGTATAAGAAAACCTTATTTATTTTGCTATTTACTCCTTGTAAAAAACATGCTACTAATAAATTGTGTTATATAATTGAATTGGAGTAAGTTTTGGCAGTTCCGAAGAGAAAAAAGTCAAAGTCAAGGCGTAATATGCATCGTTCTCATCATGCTATTAAGCCTAAGAATATTGTAGTATGTGCAACAACTGGAGAATTCATGTTGCCTCACAACATAGCAGTTGACAATAGTTACAAAGGAAAACGTGTTTTCATTAAACAAAAGGCGGAGTAACTCATGATATGTTACCCACGGTCAACAACAACATAGTTATCGCACTTGATGCTATGGGAGGGGATTTTGCACCTCTTTCCGTAATTCAAGGTGCTAGTTTTTTCTTGGATAATCTTGTTGACCCAGGTGTTGAAGTTTTTTTTCATATTTATGGAGATCAGAAAGAAATATCTCCTTTGCTTTCAAAATACAAAAAAGTAAGCGATAACTCCGAATTTACCCATTGCTCTGATAATGTTCTTCCAAATGATAAACCCTCTTTTGCACTTAGACATCGCAAAGATTCAAGTATGAAGGCAGCTGTTGAAGCAGTGAAAAAAGGTAAAGCTTTTGGGATGGTGTCTTCAGGCAACACTGGAGCATTGATGGCTGTCTCCAGATTTATTTTAGGAACATTACCCAATATCTATCGTCCTGCTATTGCATCTGTCTGTCCAACTAAGACAAAAAGCTTTGCATTGCTTGATCTTGGTGCAAATGTTGACTGTAATACTGACTCATTATTTCAATTTGCATTAATGGGGAGTATATTTGCAAAAATAGCATTAAAAGTTGAAAATCCTGAAGTCGCTTTGCTAAACATTGGTACAGAGGAAGTGAAAGGTACTGACTCAGTAAGAGGAGCTTTTGAGTTACTCAAAAATGCTCCAAGTATTAACTTCAAAGGATATATAGAGGCAAGTGAATTTTTAGATGGTAATATAGACGTAATTGTTGCTGATGGTTTTGTTGGTAATGTAATGCTCAAGACAGCTGAGGCAACTGCTGGTACTTTTATCAGTCTAATAAAACAGGAAGTATTTAATTCATGGATGACAAAAATGCTTGTCGGCATATTGTTAAAACCCAAGCTAAATAAAGCATTAGAGCGTTTTAATCCTAAAATTAGAAGTGGAGCTATGTTTTTAGGGCTAAATGGTATCATTATAAAGAGCCACGGAAATTCTGATGCTATTTCTTTTGCTCACGCTATAAAATTTGCAGTAAATGCAATCAGTGAAAATTTGAACCAGAAGATAATTAACGGGGTAAGTCATATTGAGTAAAAGTTTCATATTGAGCACTGGTTCTTACCTACCAAAAAAAATTTTGAGTAATAACGAAATTGCATTGATAGTTGAAACAAACGATGAATGGATACGGCAAAGAACAGGAATAGTTCAAAGACATATAGCAGATGAAGGAGAACTAACGTCAGATTTAGCTGTTAATGCAGCAAAAAATGCTATAGAAAAAGCGAAAATTTCAATAGATGAAATTGGTTTGATCATAGTTGCAACAACAACACCTGACAAAACTTTGCCTAGCTGTGCAACGATTGTACAAAGTAAGTTAAAATGTAAAAATGCATTTTCTTTTGATGTACAAGCAGCATGCTCTGGTTTTATATATGCAGTTACAGTTGCTGATTCGCTCATAAAATCTCACAATAGAATAAAATATGCGCTCGTTATTGGTGCTGAAATAATGTCTAGGATTGTTGACTGGGAAGATAGGTCAACTTGTGTACTCTTTGGTGATAGTGCTGGTGCAGTGATAATAAAATCAGAAATGGGTAGCAGCGGCATCATATCAACAAACTTACACTCTGATGGCAATGTGGACATACTATGTACGAACGGAGGGGTATCCTCTACTCGTGATTCTGGAAAGATACTTATGAATGGAAGAGAAGTGTTTAAACATGCAGTGGATAAGTTAACAGCCTCAGTAGAGGAAACTCTGAAATGCAATAATTTGAAAATCATTGATATTGACTGGTTAATTCCCCATCAAGCAAACATTCGTATTATTGAAGCAGTAGTAAAGAAATTAGATTTTCCTATAGAGAAAGTGATTAATACCGTTGATAAGCATGCAAACACCTCAGCAGCATCAATTCCACTGGCCTTAGACTATGCAATACAAGAATCAAAAATAAAATCAGGAAATCTGGTACTGCTGATTTCAATAGGTGCAGGCCTGACCTGGGGTTCTGTGTTACTGCGCTATTAACCTCAGTTATGGATTAGAAAATAGATAAAAGTATAACTAAGAAGAGGGAAACAGGGTAAACTCGAGTATTTTAGTAATAATAAGAGGTTACCCATGAAGAAAGATATTACAGAACTGTACTGTTGCGTCGAGGATTTTTGTCGTGCGGTAGATGATAATTTTGCAAATAGGTTCTTATCAAACGGCAAAAAACCAACCAGAGTACCAGAAATAGCGCACTCAGAAATTCTAACCATAATCCTGTTATACCATAAATCACCATGTAAAAACTTCAAGGCTTTTTATCTTTGTTATCTTCAGTTATTCTATAGATCAGAGTTTTCAAAGCTGCCTTCATATCACAGATTTATTGCCTTAAAGCCGCGAGTTTTGTGGTATTTAGCATTACTTTTGCAATGGTTCTGTGAACAAGCGAAAATGACCGGCACTTCCTACATCGACACCTCTACGATTGCCGTTTGCCACAAAAAAAGGATCTCTAGGAATAAAGTTTTTAATCATCTAGCAGAAATTAGTAAGAGTACGTATGGTTGGTTTTTTGGCTTCAAGTTGCACTTAGTGATTAACGAAATTGGTGAAATTCAAGCACTTACCCTAACCAAAGGTAACGTTGATGACAGAAAACCTTTACCAACTCTCACTAAAAGACTGACCGGACTTTTGTTTGGAGATAAGGGCTATATAAAGAAAGAGCTTTTTGAGAAACTCTTCGATAGAGGCCTAAAGTTAGTCACTAAAGTAAAAAAAGGTATGAAAAACGCACTAATTTCACTTAAAGAGAAGATTTTATTAAGGAAAAGGTCGATTATTGAGACTGTTTTTGATTCCTTGAAAAACAAATTTGAGATTGAGCATACAAGACATAGATCGCCAACAAATTTCCTAATTCATGTTTTTTCTGTTCTGATTTCCTACTCCATGCAGTCCAAAAAGCCTTCTATTTCTATGCCTTTCTTTATCGGCTAATCCATAACTGAGGTTTACAGGGCCGGAATATTTAAAATAACTAGACAGATTTTCCCAAAACTAAAGTATAGCTGTTCTCATAATAGTGGAAACAAATGAAGAAAAGCAGAATCGACAGCTTGACGAAAAGATTTAAAAAGAGGAATGTTTTTCCTGGCTCTGTTTTTTATAGCAAACCAATGATGCTCAATTTTATTGAAATCTGGAGAATATGGAGGCAGATACAGAATGTCTGCACCAACCCTTTTGGCAAATTCGACAATCTTTTTAGACTTATGAAAAGTTGCATTATCTAAAATCACTGTTTGTCCAGGCTATAAAGTTGGTGCCAGAAATTGCTCGAACCAGCCATTAAAAACCTCTGTATCACAATAGCCTTCAAACGTCATAGGTGCAACGATTTTTCCCTTATTTAAAGATGCAATCATGCTAACTCTCTGAGTTTTCTTGCCTGATTTTAGTGCATGAAACCTCTCTCCCTTTCTGCAATATCCGTATGGGTAATCTTCTGTATTGTCTATACCAGATTCATCAATATATACCAAATTTTTAGGGGATTCTGCCGATATGACTTTCAGAAATTCAGCTCGTTTTTCTTCGTTTCTTTCTTCATATCCATAAATCTTTTTTTGCGTGTAAATCCAAATTTTTTTAGAGCTCTATGAATCGTTTGACGACTTATATTGCCCCAGAGTTTGGCCACCTCTGATTGTGTTTTACCGCCGTGCTTTTTTATAAATTCTACAAACGCATTCCAATCGGTGATTTTATGATTATAGCCTCTATTTCCCAGTTTCTTCGATTCCTGTTTCTTTCCGCCTTTTCTCCCATTTGTACAATGTCACTCTACCGATTTTGAACCTCTTTGCTACTGCTGTTTTACTCTCTCCTTCATGGCTTTTTTCCCTAAGTCATAACTGTATGCTACTGGCACTTTTACCTTCTTATTACCCTAAGTCTCTATTTTATCCTGTTTCCACTATTATGAGAAGAGCTATATATTTTTCTCACCATTTTTCCTCTAGCTCAAGCAAATAATTTTCGGCAGTTTCTCTACTTGCAGCACGGTATATTTTTTTCAAATCATTCATGAAAATTTTCACATCTTTGCTCGATGCATATTTCAGTGAATTTCTTATCTGATGTACAATACATAGTTGTATTTCTGCTTTAGGAAATACACTGTTTATTGCTGTAGGAAAGCTTTTAGCCCATCTACACATACAATCAGGATATCTTCTACTCCTTTCTCTTTTAAGTCATTTAACATCCCTAGCCAAAAGTTAGCTCCCTCACTTTCTGCTATATAAAAACCTAAAACTTCTTTCCTTTCATTCTGCTAATATATTCTACATGTATTTACTTACGCAATGCCTGTCTTCTTTGACCTTAAAAAACATAAACACTATTGGATACACTGATTGCAGTGGACGACTACGCCACTCATTGATTACAGGCAATAATTTATCAGTAATACTTGATATCTCTGCTACAGATATTTTATATCTTTTCTACATGCGACGCTATATCTCTATATACCATGCCACTGGCATATACTTAAAACCTTTGCTTCAAGTTCGGTTGTTTGCCTTTTTCTGATTACTTGTGGCTCAAAGCTTCCTTCCCTATCCCTTGGTGTCAATAACTCAAATGAACCTACACTTGTCCGTAAAGTCTTTGAATTTCTTCAATTTCTTCGGTTATTTTCTTCGCTTTTAGCCGACAAGTGATTTTTTATTTCACCTTCCAGACTCGATTCCAGTAGCCTTTTTACAAACGGTGTTAATGCACCATCTCTTTCCGTCAATGGTCTTCCTTCTCGTATAGACGATAAGATATTTGTTTCTAATTCTTTATAGTCTACCAAACCGGTAGTTCTGTTTGCTTGACTCATTGTCAAACCTCCATTTTTTGTTTCTATTTTATTATTACTTCTCGGTTTGATACAGTTTATTTAACACTTCCCTAAGTACGTAAAAAAAACACTCCTATACTGAAAGTACAAGCATTTGTTGAGATTATTAGGAATGTAAAACCTAGCAGAAATCTTGATAATTCAAACGCTGAACAACTTCAAGCTATTGATAGAAAAATCCCTTAATTGTACATAGGCCAAGTTGGCTTATGTGTTCTTATTCTCACTTTGTAAACATGCCAATAATTTTATCCACTATTCCACCCATATTTGCTTCAGCTTGAGTATGCGCTATTTTACCACCGTGTGAAATTAATTTAGGATCTGCACCAGGTAATATATTAACAAATTTACTACCAACAACTCCACTACTAGCGATTAGAGCTGAGCTATCAATTGGCAACTTTATGTCTCTGCTTATGCACATATCGATTCGTGCTATGTAGGTAGCTTTGTCAAGTGATACACCAGTTATGCTTCCGATTTCTACACCAGAGATCTTGACACTATCACCAACCCCTACACCGTTAGCATCAGTAAAAAGGCCATGTATTTTATAGCAATCCTTATAATTTCTCTTTATGTAAGATAGCTTATTAATAGCGAAGAAGACAAGAAAAATAGTGAAAATTAATACAAATGATCCAGCAATTATTTCAAGTATATTTGACCTTCGCATCTTTAATTATTAGGATTCCAGCTTTCATAGTAGTTTTTCACCTTTTGATTTGGGTAGTATGCACCTTTCGTACCTGTTAAATTAGGAGTTTTTCTTTTGTTATTATTAACTGGTACTTCATTATTAGTATAATGCAGCCATATATGCCATTCTGGAGGAATTGTTGTGGGCTCAGAAACATTACCATATATTACCCATCTTTTCCCTTTACTTGACTCATAGTAAGAATTTACGTTTTCATCCCTACCTATAAGTTTACCTTTTCTCCTTAATAAGTTTGTTACTGCATTATAAATTTTAGATAACATAAAGGTATTAAAACAAAAAGTATTATATATACTAATACTTTAACGATGTATTAACAACAGTTTAATGCAATTACCAATTCTACAAGTTATTATACCAATAATTGCATCGATGTTCTGCTTTCTTACCAGGAAACATAAGGTGTCCTGGTTTATCTCTTTTTTTACAACGGCAGCTACTTTCTTTATTTCATTAATGTTGCTAGTGAAAACATACAATGGTGAAATTATAACTTATTATCTTGGAGATTGGGCTCCTCCATACGGAATAGAGTTGAGAATCGACATATTGAACTCCTTGATTCTAACTTTGGTGAATTTTATAGCGCTGATTAGTGTGCTTTATAGCTTTCATATTAATGAAAAAGAGATTAGCAAAAACAAAATCATTGGTTTTTATTCTCTATTTTTACTGTGCTTGAGTGGATTACTTGGAATTTTAGTAACAAACGATATATTCAACCTTTATGTCTTTTTAGAAATTTCATCTCTTTCTTCTTATGTTTTAGTTTCAATGGGAAGGGATAAGAAAGCTTTAGTTGCAGCATTTGAATACCTCATTAGTGGTACTGTAGGAGCAACATTTTACTTGTTTGGCATCGGCCTTTTATACTCTATGACCGGAACGCTCAACATGTCTGACATGGCTGAAAGAATAGTACCATTATACGATAATAACATCATAAGACTTGGTACATTATTCATTTTTGTTGGTCTCTCAATCAAAATGGCACTGTTTCCACTCAGCAGATGGCTGGTTAACGCATATAGTGAAGCACCTAGCTTCATTAGCATATTTTTTTCAGGTACAGTAACCAAAGTGATGATATATGTTTTTATTAGAATCTTTTACACTGTTTTTCAGCAAAATTTTTTCTTACCACTAAGCAACGTGATGATCATCCTTGCGCTTTGTGCTGTTGTATTTGGATCAATATCTGCAATGATCGAAAAAGATATAAAAAGACTGTTTGCTCACTCCAGTATCAGTCAGATTGGCTATATAATTTTAATGCTGGGTTTAAATTCAAAAGCAGGTTTGTTTTCAGTAGTTCTTCACATAGTAAATCATAGCATGATAAAAACGTCTTTATTCATGACTGCAGGGTGTATTTCTTATAAGTTTGGTATGACAAAAATAGAAAATTTATCAGGACTAAAAAAGTCAATGCCCTATACAACACTTGCATTTACTCTACTTAGTTTCGCATTAATCGGTGTACCTTTGACAAATGGCTTTGTAAGTAAGTGGTATATGATGAAAGCAATTATCGAATCTCATGCATGGATTTCCCTTGCAGTTTTTGCTGCTGGCTCTTTTCTTGCACTAATATATATGTGGAGAATGGTTGAGAAAATATATTTTGAAAACAGTACAGCATCAAACGCTGGAATGACACTTAATGAGGTACCATTGCTTATGCTCTTTTGTCTATTATTTATGGCAATTTTAACGGTAATAACTGGGATATATAGTAGTCCAATTCGGTTGGTAATTAATAAATTTGCTTTTTGATTTTCTTATGTTTTATTGTATCTCAAAGTCTGTAAAGTTTTTGCTGTGGATAAGCTGAAGAAGATTCACTTATTATTAGTCATTAACGTAATAGCTCTGTTTTGCGTTGGCATTGTTGTGCAATATTCTTCTGCTGGAGGAAAGTGGGCTCCATTTGCAATTCACCAATTGGTCATATTCTCTTTCTTCTTTTTGCTTGCTATAGCTATGTCATTTATAGAGCTAGATTTTTATTTGAAGCACGCTTATTTTTTTTACATAGCAGCAGTAATTGCGCTGTTAGCAGTAAATTTTTTTGGCTCGCATATAATGGGTGCAACGAGATGGATAAGAATTGGGTCAATTAGTTTACAACCATCAGAATTTGTAAAAGTGGGCTTAATACTTGCACTTGCTCGTTATTTTAATAAACAAAGTGTGTATAAAATGATGAAATTTCAAAGTTTATTTAAGCCACTTATAATTATTTTCTTACCTGTATTCCTTGTATTGAAGCAACCTAATTTAGGAACAGCTGTAATAATATTGTTTATAGGAGCATCAATTATATTCACAGCAATAATGGAAAGACCTCATTTAATAATTTTTGGAGCGCTTGGCATTTTCGCAATACCAGCTATTTGGCCTTTTTTGCGCCCTTATCACAAGCAAAGGATATTATCATTTTTGGATTCATCAGTAGATCCACTTGGAATAGGTTATAATGCACAGCAATCTCAAATAGCTATTGGTTCAGGAGGTTTATTTGGTAAGGGATTTGTTAATGGGAGTCAAACTCAACTTGGATTTTTGCCAGAGAAACGCACAGATTTTGCTTTTGCGGTACTGAGTGAGGAATGGGGTTTTTTAGGCAGCATAACTTTGATTTTACTCTATACCACATTCCTCGCTATAATATTCTCTATCGCTTACAGGTCAAAAAATTATTTTTCTAAGTTAATATCTATCGGGGTTTTCGCCTTTTTTGGTGCTCATTTCTTTATAAACATTGGAATGACAATAGGCCTTTTACCTATAATAGGTGACCCACTTCCATTTCTATCCTATGGCGGAAGCACAACTGCTGCGAGCTTAATATGTATAGGATTGCTACTTAGTTCCGTGGCATCTACAAAGAACTTAAAGCTAAGTTTCCGATTTCACCCATAGAAAGAGCTTAGACAACCATCACTCTGCTAATGGTTAACGTCTTATTCTTCAATGAGAATCCCATTTTACGGTGCTTAAATCTATTCCCTCTTGTACCATTTCCAAAAGTGGGCTCATTTCTCTTAGCCGTCCAACATTTTTAGTAACAAGATCTGCTGCATATAGAACTTCATCTTTAGTTGTAAATCGGCCAAGGCCAAATCTAATTGATGAATGCTCAAGATCGTGGCCATTGTTTAGTGATCTTATGACATAAGAAGGTTCAAGAGATGCAGATGTGCATGCAGAACCAGAGCTTACTGCTAAATCCTTGATTGCCATGATAAGAGACTCACCCTCAACATAAGGAAAACTTAAGTTAAGGTTACCTGGAATCCTATTTTCGTAGTCACCATTTAAAACAACATCAGGAAATGCCTCTTTTATTTTGTTGTACAAAATATCTCTCAACTCTTCTAATTTGCTTGCTTCTATTTCCATTTCTTCTTTAGCGATACGTGCCGCTTCACCAAAACCAACTGCAAGGGGAGTAGGAACTGTTCCAGAGCGCATGCCTCTCTCCTGTCCACCACCACTAATTAGTGGCGTCAACCTAACACGAGGATTTTTTCTACGGACATATAATGCACCTATTCCCATAGGTCCATAAATTTTATGGCTAGAAAGGCTCATAAGATCAATGTTCATTTCATTTACGTCTATTGGAACTTTTCCAAAGCTTTGAGCAGCGTCTGTATGAAAAAATATATTATGCTTTCTACACATTGCACCAATTTCTTTGACAGGTTGCATTACTCCGATCTCATTATTTGCCATCATCACTGAAATCAGAATTGTTTTATCAGTGATTGCCTCCTCAAGTTTCAACAAATCTATAATTCCGTTTTGCTTAACGGACAAATATGTAACTTTAAAGCCTTCATTTTCCAGATGTCGACAAGAATCTAAAACGCACTTATGCTCCGTGCAGACAGTTATTATATGATTTCCCTTATTCTTATAAAAATGAGCAACACCTTTGATAGCCATGTTATTTGATTCGGTTGCACCCGAGGTAAAGACGATTTCTTTGCTGTCTGCATTCACTAAATCAGCAATGTGCTTCCTTGCTTTTTCTACTGCTTCCTCAGCTGTCCAACCAAATGAATGACTACGAGAGTGTGCATTACTAAACTCACCAAAATAAGGTATCATCACCTCCAAAACACGAGGATCTACTTTAGTAGTAGATTGATAATCGAGAAATATTGGTAATTTTATTTTAGCATTGCGTATTTTTTCCATATTCATAGTCAGGTTTCAGCATAGAAGTTACAATATTTAGTAGCACTAAAGCTTAATTTTTTCAAGATATAATCTTGCCTAAACGAAAGTTGTCAGCGCTCTCTCCTACGTTATTCCAGTGTCCCTGTAATGTCATTTTCTATGATCAGTAGTTTATGCAGCTAGGTCGAATACGTGCTAGGTAACCCTACTAGTGCTAGCAGCTTCTTGACGCCCATCCATTAAGACTGCTACTCCATCAACTTTAGTACTGGGCTTTAACATCATATATGTAGCACCACCAACTGCTAGTCCTGTTGCTATAACTGCAACCACTGCTATTGGTGTAGAGGGTTTTGACTCAGCTGTAACTATTCCAGTTGCAGAAAGTGCTTTCGCTATTAAAACACCTGATAATGCAGTTGCACTACCGGCAAAAAAACCTTTCGCAATTGCTGATGTGCGTTGTTTTTCCTCTTTAGCTAAATTCCTAGAAGCAGTTCTAGCATGATTTTTCACATTAACATAGGAGCCTTCACGTTTTTTTGGCGGAGTAAATACATAATCTCTTTGAATAGCCAAAGATGAAGGTGTCACTCTATAGTCATCTTTTATATTAACATCCGCACCGTTTCTTACGAGAGAGTATACCACGTCTGCATGGCCAATTATAAGAGCTAAATGTAAAGGAGTCCATCCCTCCTTATCTTCTTGTTCATTAATCCTGATTTCATCTTTTTCCAACAGAGCATCTACTACCTCTTTATAACCATTTTCAGCAGCTAAATGTAAAGGTGTCTTTTTATTTTTATCTTTTATATTAACATCTATCCCTTTTGTTACTATTAAAGCCTTTGTCAAGCTCGTATAGCCTAACTTAGCAGTTAAATGTAATAATATGAATTCATTATCTCCAACTTCAAATTTATAATTTACATAAAAATTACTCTCTTCCCACTGTTTAAATACCTCTTCATTGCTTGCCTTTAGCTCTTCTTTTACTTTTTCAATTACGTTCCTTTTATCTAATTTATTATCACTATTAACCGTACTTAATATTTCCCGCCACTGCTGATAATTTATTGTCATAATTTTTACCCTAATCTTAAATAATTTATTTTAATTTTTAAATAATTAAAATAAGAAATCAATATTTATTTTAAATGAGCTTATAATCGAAATTGTGGGTAGCAAATTATTGCCTCTTGAATCACAATGTTCGTATAGCTGCAACCCTGAAGCTACTATCTCTCATCCACTGAAGGTATTGCACAGTGCTGTCTACTTGATCGTCGTGGCGGGTTTCTGGGAACATTAAAATTTCATACTCAAAATCGCTGAGCCATATTGCTTGATGCGGCAGAAAAACCTTGCCGGATTCTATTATCGGAACAATCTGGTGGAATCGAGCGATTTTACTGTTATGCGGCACTATCTCAATAACAGGTATTGTCTTTAGCTCTTGAATCAATTGTTGACCGCTTGTTTTTGCTTCGATTAAAATTGCGTGTGGCTTCCACCTTGCAGCTAGTGATAGAACTTGTTCTTTAAGTTTTGGATACTCAAGCTTCGCACGGTATACATCGAGTAAATAAAACTTATTATTCACCTTTGTCCAGGTGGTGCAGACACTAAAGCCGCTAGAATCGTTTGTTGAAACTGCAGTATCCCAGCTCTGAGTTATATGTGAGAGATTGTCAGGAAAATTTCTATAGCGTTTCAACCATTCTTGCTTAATTATACCACTTGAAAGCGGCAGAGGATTTTGTTGATATTGAGCAGCAAAAGCGTAACTCCCAAGTTCAGCCTTTATCATTTCAATTTCTCCTACATCTAGGGGATATAGCAGCTGACCTTCCTTTTTTAAGTATAAAATCCTTGAAGATGTAGCGCCTGTTGAGCTTTTGCACTCATTTGTAGTTACTTGAATAATAGGAACAGGAGAAGGGAGAATGGATCTTTTGATTGAATAGATAATTTCCTTATTTTCAGAAATCATTGGCAAACAAACATGATGCCATATATTTCTTGGTTTGGAGAGAAGATGCCCAGTCAAATCCTCTTGATGTAGTCTGTGCATTACAACAACGATAACTCCTTTTTTCCTGTCATTAAGCCTGGTTATTAGAGTCTGATCGAACCAGTTTGTGGCACGTTTTCTAAACGTCTCGCTCAAAGCTTGAGAGGAACTCAGTGGATCATCCACGACGATAAAATCTCCACCTTCACCAGTCAGTGTTCCACCAACAGATGTTGCAATCCTACATCCTCTCTGCACTGTTTGAAATTTATATTTAGTGTTCTGGTCTTTGCATAGTTCTACCTCTGGAAATAGCACTCTATACCAACTAGACTGCATCACGCACCTGGTGTCAAGCGAATGCTTTTCGCTAAGCCGCTGAGAATAGCTTGCAACTATTATTCTTGCGGTTGGCTGATTACCAAGTATCCATGCGGGCCATGCAACACTCACGCACATAGACTTCATCGAGCGCGGAGGCATATTGAATATTATTCGCTTCACTTCACCAACACTTGCTGCTTCAAGCCTGTCTGCTATGATTTTTATATACTGATAATTGTTATACTCACATCCCGGCATCACCGTTTGAAAGCATAGTTCGATAAATTTTAAAAAGTTCATGTTAGTCTCCTATAGTGTTAGTGGAATTTACTTTATGGTGGTGTCAGCCTCTTTGGTGTCATATCAGCGTCCTTTTTCTTGTCATCCAAGTAGCCCTTTCCTTGTCATTCCAGTGTTTGACACTGGTTCACCTTATGACCTCAGTTATGGATTAGCCGATAAAGAAAGGCATAGAAATAGAAGGCTTTTTGGACTGCATGGAGTAGGAAATCAGAACAGAAAAAACATGAATTAGGAAATTTGTTGGCGATCTATGTCTTGTATGCTCAATCTCAAATTTGTTTTTCAAGGAATCAAAAACAGTCTCAATAATCGACCTTTTCCTTAATAAAATCTTCTCTTTAAGTGAAATTAGTGCGTTTTTCATACCTTTTTTTACTTTAGTGACTAACTTTAGGCCTCTATCGAAGAGTTTCTCAAAAAGCTCTTTCTTTATATAGCCCTTATCTCCAAACAAAAGTCCGGTCAGTCTTTTAGTGAGAGTTGGTAAAGGTTTTCTGTCATCAACGTTACCTTTGGTTAGGGTAAGTGCTTGAATTTCACCAATTTCGTTAATCACTAAGTGCAACTTGAAGCCAAAAAACCAACCATACGTACTCTTACTAATTTCTGCTAGATGATTAAAAACTTTATTCCTAGAGATCCTTTTTTTGTGGCAAACGGCAATCGTAGAGGTGTCGATGTAGGAAGTGCCGGTCATTTTCGCTTGTTCACAGAACCATTGCAAAAGTAATGCTAAATACCACAAAACTCGCGGCTTTAAGGCAATAAATCTGTGATATGAAGGCAGCTTTGAAAACTCTGATCTATAGAATAACTGAAGATAACAAAGATAAAAAGCCTTGAAGTTTTTACATGGTGATTTATGGTATAACAGGATTATGGTTAGAATTTCTGAGTGCGCTATTTCTGGTACTCTGGTTGGTTTTTTGCCGTTTGATAAGAACCTATTTGCAAAATTATCATCTACCGCACGACAAAAATCCTCGACGCAACAGTACAGTTCTGTAATATCTTTCTTCATGGGTAACCTCTTATTATTACTAAAATACTCGAGTTTACCCTGTTTCCCTCTTCTTAGTTATACTTTTATCTATTTTCTAATCCATAACTGAGGTTTATGATGGTGTTATTCAAGTAGCCTCTATCCAAGTGCCCCTTTGGTGTCATCCGAGTAGCTGACACTGGTTTCTTACCAACAAAACCTAGCATAACTTTTGTGCTCAAAAGATTTCTGGATTCCAGCATCAAGTGCTGGCCTGAAGCTTTAGTTACAAGTATTAAGAAATTCACCAAATGAAGAAAAAAGGCAAAAGAATCCCCGTGTAACGAGTTTTGACCCTATAATAATGTAAATTGGCATTGTAATAATGTGCTAACGCTTATTTAAAGCGCATTTTGGCTGAATGTAGAAAAAATAAAAAGACATGCAGCCGCTATAATTTTATGTAATCTGCCAATATATACCTGAGTTTTTTACTGAATTTTGTTGTTAAATCTGCAGAGATTAAAAACAAGGATAAATACTCTTATTGATATGATAAGGGAGTTGGGGAAATTTGTAAAGTAATCTTTTTCGTTTGTATTCCCTTATGCTTGAGATAACTGCATGCAGGTTCATGGATCTCTTTACTCTTTAATTTCGATGAATTCCCTTTGAAGTTGAATATTGAAAATTAACTGGAGAATTGTGAATTACTTTGTATATGTGATAACAAGCCATGGCGCTCTCAGCAAAACCATTTAGTATCAATTTTAGTTTGTCTGGATAAGTAGCTATATCTCCGATTGCATATATTCTATCTCTACTGGTTCTAAGTGTAGCTGGGTCGACAATTATGCGGCCATGTTCTAACTCTATACCCCAATTGTTTATTGGACCAAGATTCATTGATAATCCAAAAAATGGCAGCAAAAAATCAGCGGATATTTCTCTTTCTTCCTTAGAGGCAATGTTTTTTACTATCACTGCTCTCAACTGCCCATTACCTCCTGCTAGTTCGTGTAATTGATATGGCACTACCAGTTCTATCTTTCCGTCATTTTCAAGTGATTCTAATTTATTTCTAGTTTCAGGAGTGCAGCGAAATTCCTTTCTCCTATGTATCACATAAATTTTCTTCGCAACTTTAGAAAGTTCTACAGTCCAATCAGCCGCAGAATCACCCCCCCCTGCAATGACTATAGTTTTGTCCTGAAAATCAGAAATTTTATTTACACTATAAAATACAGATTTATTTTCATATTCTAATATACCACTTAAGGGTGGACGGTTAGGTTCAAACATTCCGTTACCTGCAGCAATGATAACGGCTTTGCATTTTACCTCTGTACCTATGTTCGTTATGATAGTAAAGTTTTCACCTTCGTTATTTGAAATCTTTTCCACTTTTTGACTTAAATGGTAAACAGGCTCAAACGGTGAAGCTTGCTCCATTAACTGCTCAATTAATTTTTGGGCAGTAATTACAGGATAACCAGGTATATCATATATTGGCTTTTCTGAGTAAAGAGCTGTGCATTGTCCTCCTGCTTGATCCAAAACATCTATTACATGACATCTCATATCAAGCATTCCCGCTTGAAAAGCAGTGAATATTCCAATAGGCCCTGCACCTATTATTACTATATCGGTTTCCATATTCAGATGGTGATCTATTTATAGATATTAGCTTTCTTTGCTAACAAGGTCAATTTACAAAGGGATGTATTTTTAAAAGATGTGGCTAGATTAGATAAGATTTCCAGCGTTATGAACCATCTAAATAAGCTCTAAAAATTAACTAACATTTTAAATCTGAGAAGTAAGTGCGGACGGAATGGGATTCGAACCCATGGTACGTTTCCGTACGTCAGTTTTCAAGACTGGTGCCTTAAACCGCTCGGCCATCCGTCCACCTCTTTTTTACCACAATATTTAATTTCAAGCAATCTATAAAAATCTTACTTGCCTACACAAAAGCTACTAAACACACTATCCAATATTTCCTCAACATTAATAATTCCAATCACTGCACCAAGTTCAAATGCAGCAAGCCTCAAGTCTTCAGATATCAACTCAATTGGATTATCGATTTTAAAACGTTGTAAATGTTCCAGTGCTTTCTGCATGTGACTCCTATGTCTTTGCCGAGTAATCACAGGAGTGTCTCTATCATGCCCAAATTTTTCCTCTGCCTTCTTTTTTATGAGAGAGATCAACTTGTTTGTACCTATTCCCTTTAAAATAGAAATAGGTAGAAAATCTACACCGCCAATCAGTATATTTCTGTCATTAATTGCATCGTCAGCTTTGCTCAATACATAAATAGTATCGCTATTTACAACGTTGCAATTGATATTATGACGCTGTTCAAAAGGAAATAGTTCTATTCTTAAATCAGCTTCAAAAGACCTTTTTTTCGCTCGACTTATACCTTCTGATTCTATTGGATCTGAACTCTCACGAATTCCAGCAGTATCAGAGAGAATGATTGGGTATCCCCCAATGTCAATATGAGCTTCAAGTATATCTCTTGTTGTGCCTGCATATTCAGAAACAATAGCAATATCACGCTTGGCTAAGAAATTAAACAGAGTTGATTTACCGACATTTGGTTCACCAGTTATTACAATATGTAAACCCTCACGCAACCTTTCGCCCCGTCTATTATCATTTAAATGCTCTTGTATCAACTGCACGAGAGATTGCACTTCATTATTAATTTTTTCCAATTCACTTTTTTCTGCCCAAATGTCCTCTGGAAAGTCTATATATGCTTCGATTTTGGATTGTATCGTTATTAATCTTTGCCTCCAATTGCTGTATAGTCTCTCCAATTCTCCTGATATCTGCTTAATCGCTTGTTTAGCTTGCATTTTCGTTTCAGCATCAATTAAGTCTGCAATTCCTTCTATTTGCGTTAAGTCAAATTTACCATTTAGAAAAGCCCTAAGTGAGAATTCTCCAGGCCTGGCCATAACGAAAATTTTTGATAATTTCTCTAAGATGATTTTTATGACGGCCTTGCTTCCATGCACTTGTAACTCTATAACATCCTCGCCAGTGAAACTGTTTGGAGCAGGGAAATAGATGATTATTCCATTATCTATCAATTGATTGGAATCATCATATAGATCAACTAAAGTAGCAAATCTTGGTTTGATTTTTTTCTTAATATGAAAATGATTTAAAGCTTTAAGGGTGTAGTTGCCTGAAATTCTGATTACTGCAACTCCTGACTTACCAAATACGGTCGACAAAGCAAAAATAGTTTCATTTGTGTTTGTCATTATTTATATAAACTACTTAGCAATTTAAGAAATCGAAATACCTAATCTAAAAAATTTTTGCTTATATTACTTATTCATATTAATGCAGTATTAGTAAATATATTGTATAGAAAAACTACAAAAGTCATCCAGATGAAAATATTTATTTTGAAAACTGATAATATGATTTATAATGACTGACACAAGTTTTAAATATTATGCTCAAGAAATTAGCTTGGTATTGGTCTTCTGTAGAGTTAATTAAAGGGTTTGTTATTACATTAAAATATATGTTCAAACCAAAGGTTACTTTGAGGTATCCTATGGAGAAGGGCCCTTTAAGTCCAAGGTTTCGTGGTGAGCATGCGCTGCGTAGGTATCCAAATGGTGAAGAACGATGCATAGCTTGTAAGTTATGCGAAGTTATCTGCCCTGCTCAAGCAATAGTTATTGAAGCAGAGGAAAGAGAAGACGGTAGTCGCCGCACCACACGCTATGATATTGACATGACAAAATGCATATATTGCGGACTTTGCCAAGAAGCATGTCCAGTTGATGCAATTGTGGAGGGTCCTAACTTTGAATTTGCTACTGAAACAAGAGAGGAGCTAATGTACAATAAAGAAAAGCTATTGCGTAATGGTGAAGTTTGGGAAGAAGCAATTGCACTCAGGTTAAAAAAGAATAGGCCGTATTATTAACTAGGTATGTCAACAATTAAAATTTCTTACAGCAAGTATGTAATAGATCTCTTGTACAACTGTTATTTAACTGAAAGATCAGTAGCTCACCTTTTGGTGTCATTCCAGCGCGTGGCGCTGGAATCTAGAAAAGAAAGAAACATGGATCCCAGTGTCAAGCACTGGGATGATAAAAGGTCTAATGAATGATAAAAGTTACCTTTTTAGCCGAACAAAAAGTAAAAGAATACAGTGGTAGAGTCACTGGCTTTGATATATTACAACCGGATGCTTTGAGAGAAGCAATTGCCTTTAAGGTAAATGGTGAGTTGTATGATCTCTCACGTGAAATTGAATCTGATACAGAGATAGAGGTAATACAACTGAGTGACGAAGCGGGTTTAGATATAATAAGGCATGATGCTGCTCATATAATGGCGCAGGCAGTAAAAGAGCTCTTTCCTAATACTCAGATTACTATCGGGCCAACAATTCAAGATGGTTTCTACTATGATTTTGCTACAGATCGTACCTTTACCACGGACGATCTTGCTGCAATAGAAAAAAAAATGAAGGAAATTATAAAAAGTAACCACAGATTCGTCCGAGAAGTTTGGACTCGTAAGCAGGCAATTGATTTCTTTAGTGATATAGGTGAAAGATACAAGGTTGATATTGTCTCATCAATACCAGAAAACGAAAACCTAACTGTTTATAAACAAGGCAACTTTGTAGACCTATGTCGTGGTCCGCACTCACCATCAACTGGCAGAGTTAAAGCGTTTAAACTTATGAAAGTGGCAGGTGCATACTGGCGTGGCGATTCTAAGGGCCCAATGTTGCAAAGAATATATGGCACCGCGTGGAGAAATAAGGATGAATTAAATACTTATCTTAAACGTCTGGAGGAAGCAGAAAAACGCGACCACCGCAAAATTGCTAAGGATATGGACTTATTTCACATTCAAGAGGAAGCTGTTGGGCAGATTTTTTGGCATGAACAGGGATATACTTTATATAATGTTCTTGAGTCTTACATCAGAAAAAAGTTAATGAACAATGGCTACTTTGAGGTGAAAACCCCTATTTTAGTAAGCAAAGAGCTGTGGGAAAAATCGGGACATTGGGATAAGTTTCGTGAAAATATGTTCATTATTGATGAATCTGAAAGTAAAAAGCTAGCAATAAAACCCATGAATTGCCCTTGTCATGTGCAGATTTTTAATTCTCACATCAGAAGCTATCGTGATTTACCGATACGTATGGCAGAGTTTGGCACATGCCATAGAAATGAAAGCTCAGGCTCATTGCATGGACTGATGCGAGTGCGTGGTTTTACGCAAGACGATGCACATATTTTTTGTATGGAAAAACAAGTGAATTCTGAAACTGTAAAGTTTTGTGACCTTTTAAAAGAAGTATATTCAGAACTTGGGTTCAATGAAATTTCTGTGAAATTTTCAGACCGTCCAGATACTAGATCAGGTAATGATGAAGTGTGGGATAGAGCTGAAAGAGCACTGCTTGAAGCAGTTAAAGAAGCAGGGCTTAGTTATGAACTTAATCCTGGTGAAGGTGCATTTTATGGTCCAAAGTTAGAGTTTATTTTGAAAGATGCAATAGGTAGAAATTGGCAATGTGGAACGTTGCAAGTTGATTTTATTTTACCGGAGCGGCTTGGAGCTTTTTATATAGGAACAGACGGGCACAAGCATCACCCTGTCATGTTACATAGGGCAATTCTTGGAACTTTTGAGCGTTTTATTGGAATTTTAATAGAAAATTATGCAGGAAAATTTCCAGTTTGGCTTGCTCCAACACAGCTTGCTATTCTGACCATTACAAATGAGTCTGACGGTTATGCTACAGAAATCAGCAACGTTTTAAAAGAACAAGGTGTGAGAATCAAAACTGATTTGACCAATGAAAAAATTAGCTATAAGATACGTTTGCATAGTTCAAGTAAGGTACCTATATTATGGATCATAGGCAAAAATGAAGTTACAAATAAAACTGTGTCAGTGAGAAATTTAGGATCGGAAAAACAGGAGTCTTTTTCTTTGGAGAATGCTACTGAATTGCTGTTAAAGATTATTAATTTGAATTAATGGAGCTAAAATTTGCAAGTCAAAAAGAACAATAAAAACAGAATTAATGAACTCATCACAGCTAAGGAGGTACGCTTAGTTGATCATAGTGGTGAAATGGTCGGAATTGTTCCAATAGAAAAAGCTTTGGAAGTTGCACAAAGTGTTAATTTAGACTTGGTAGAAATCGCACCTGATTCAACTCCTCCAGTATGTAAAATTCTGGACTATAGCAAACAAAAGTATGATATAAAAAAGAAGGCAAGTGAAGCAAAAAAGAAACAAAAAACATTAACTATAAAAGAAATTAAACTGGGTCCTAATATTGGTGATCACGACTACGAAACAAAATTGCGTCAAGCAAGGGATTTTCTTGTGCATGGACATAGAATTAAAGTCACAATGAGATTTAGAGGGAGAGAGCTTGTAAACACTGAAGTTGGACTGAAAAAATTAGAACGGCTAATTAGAGACGCTGAAGATATTGCAAAAGTAGAATTAGCACCTAAAAGGGAAGGAAATCAATATTCTTTAACTTTAGCTGCTAAGTAGTAAAATCATTTAAAAGTATAAGTTAAGTTACTATCCTCTCTTCAATTATATGACGAAAATGTCTGATTAATCCTTGAACTGGCCAAGCTGCAGCATCGCCAAGTGCACAAATTGTATGCCCTTCTATTTGAGTTGTAAGGTCAAGTAGCTTATCTACTTCACCAGGTTTAATATTTCCTGCTACCATTCTTCTCATAATCCTCCACATCCATCCAGTGCCTTCACGGCATGGTGTACATTGTCCGCAGGACTCATGCATATAGAAATGTGATAATCTTTCTATTGCAGCTATTATGTCAGTTGATTTATCCATCACTATTACAGCAGCAGTACCAAGCCCTGATTGTGCAGCCCTTAATGAATCAAAATCCATTTCAATAGTATCACATATAGATTTTGGAATTAGTGGGACTGAAGACCCACCAGGTATTACAGCAAGTAAATTATCCCAACCTCCTCTCACTCCACCTGCGTATTTTTCAATTAATTCACGCAGTGAAATTCCGAGCTCTTCTTCAACATTACATGGATTATTTACATGCCCTGAAATGCAAAAGACCTTAGTGCCAGTATTATTTGGTTTACCAAGAGATGCAAACCACTCTCCTCCGCGATTTAGAATATCTGGAACCATGGCTATAGTTTCAACATTGTTTATTGTAGTTGGACAACCAAAAAGTCCAACACCTGCAGGAAATGGAGGTTTCATGCGAGGAAAGCCCTTTTTTCCTTCAATGGATTCGAGTTGAGCTGTTTCTTCCCCACATATGTAAGCTCCTGCACCCCTATGGATAAACACATCAAGATCATAACCTGATTTGCAGGCATTTTTTCCAATTAAGTTTTCTTTATAGGCTTCCTCAAGTGCCTTTTTTAGAACTAAATATTCATTATAAAATTCACCCCTGATATAAATATATGCAACTGATGCGCTGATCGCTCTGCCAGCTAGAAGAATTCCCTCAAGTAACTTATGTGGCTCATATCGTAATATATCTCTATCTTTACACGTACCAGGTTCTGACTCATCTGCATTGACTACTAAATACGCTTTTAAAGGATTTTTAGGCATAAAGCTCCACTTAAGGCCAGTAGAAAATCCTGCACCCCCTCGACCTCTCAAGCCAGATTTCTTTACTTCATCAATGATTTTTTCTGATCCTAAATCCAGTAATTCCTTTGTTTTTTGCCAACTACCACGTTTTTTTGCACCTTCAAGTAGTGGTGTTTCTTTACCATTTAAGTTTATGAATATTTTATCCTGTTCTTTTAGCATGCTTTTAAGATTCTAAGTGATCCCGACGCGATTCGAACGCGTGACCCACTGATTAAAAGTCAGTTGCTCTACCGGCTGAGCTACGGGATCATTTTATTTTTCAGCTACACTAAACAGTAATATAGTTTTTATCCGTTTTAATCAAACTAAAATTTTCATGTGTGGTTAAATAAATTACATAATGTACTGCATTAGTGATAATTTAATTAAAAATTTTTGAAGGAAAACTTCTTGTTAATTCAAAGATTCATTTTGGTAAAGCTGACGTACAACTCTAAAAAGATAGAGAATTATACATAAATGCAGAATTTGTGCACTATTTAGCAATAGCCTCACAAATAAATATTTCTTGCATTTCAGCGTGAGTGATTTATGCTTTAAGCAAGAATTGGGGGCATAGCTCAGCTGGTAGAGCATCTGTTTTGCACGCAGAAGGTCAGCGGTTCGATCCCGCTTGCCTCCACCAATATAGGTTCTAGCGTATCATAAAGTCAGCTTATTTTAATCTAGGAGTGTTTTATACTAGTTTCCTAAAAAATCCCTCTTTCTATAACTTTTCTTTATGCAAGTAATGTGTGTTATTATAATTCTGATATATACTAACTTAACAATAAATTAATCAATAAATGTTAGAATAGCTATAATTAAGTTGATTAGGAAATACTTATGAGTAGCAAGAAACGCGTTTTTAAGATGGTACCCGGAGAGGAATTATCAAAAGGATTTGGTAACAACGTCTATTGGCCTGAATTTTCTCTTTTTCAATCGGTTAAAAAAGTTAAGCTTGTGCAACTGGGAAAAGAAGATGAAACGATAGAATTACCAATAAGATTATGCGGCAATAACATCCTTGGAGATACCTTTTATTGCATAAGGAACGAAGAGGGAAATACTTTGAAAGGTAGTTTTTCTAGAGATAAACCATGTTATACAAAAAACAGTTGTGCATTTGTATATTATAATGATATGTTAGTCAAGCTATCAATGAAATCGTACTTTGTAGACTGCGAAGAAGGTTGTTCTGGTACTTTGCGTAATGATATTAAATCTGAGAGATCTAAGTACATTTATGTAACACAGGAAGAATTGTCTGATACTTATAAATATTATTTCTCAGATTATCAAGGAAATATTGTTAATTCACCTGACAATCAGGCATTACAATATATTGGGCTGGACGTCAGTGAAGAAACAGTAAAAAATATATTATCTAAAATACCAGAGAATATAATACTATCAAAGGTGTTTGCTAAAATTTTTGTTGGGGGACTAACAGAAGATCAGTTAGAAACTCTTACCCATACTCTTAGTGAAGTCCAAATAGAGAACTTAGTAAAGCACTTAACAGATAATCAATGGAAAACTTTGGTGAGTCATTTAACCAATCACCAATTACATATTCTTGCTTATGAACTAAATCCAGAAAAATTACAAATAATTATTCCTATTTTAAATGATGATCAGCTTGGAGCCCTAGTGAGAGAATTAAATCCAGAGCAAGTAAGAGAAATTTTACCTCATTTAAAAGTCGATCAGTTCAAGGCACTTATCAATAATATAGACGATTATCAGCTTGTAGAATTAGCAAAAGATTTAGATGAGCACCATTTGACCATTCTTTCCAAGGAATTGTGGTCTGAGCAACTTCCAGCCCTAGTACACACTTTAGAAGGAGATAGGTTACATAATTTAATTAATAAACTAGACCACGATAAACTTGCAATAGTAGCTCGAGATTTAACTGATTCTAATAAGATTCAGATTATCATTAAGTCTTTAGCTGACAACCCAGACAAACTTCAAGCTTTTGCTCGCAATATGTCTAATGAGCAGTTTAAAGAACTTTTGGATAATTTAGGTGCAGGAGAGCTGAAAGATATTATTCACAAATTGCCTCACGAGAAAGTCATGTCTGTGATTGGTGATCTTAGCAGTAAAGATCAGTCCAATGCTATTATTGATGCATTGAAAGAGAAACTTGAAGAACAGAATAAACATAACGAGGAAATCAAGGAGATGCTCAAGCAAATCAAGGATGATATGCCAGAAATTGGACAGGCCCCAGACTTCACAATAGTAGACATTAATAATGACTCACTGTTATTTGTATAGTAGTGATTTATAAAGATAAGTAGTTTTTTTATAGGAGGTAACTATTATGAGTAAAAGTACAAAATTATATTCTAGTGAAGGAGTTGAATTAAATAGTACATTACAACTTCAGAAGCCGGCGTTTAATAAACCAGATTTTGTAACACCAGAAATAAAGAAGATTACTACTAAAAGCAAACCGGATGGGATTGATATAACCAAGGTCATGAAAGAAGAAGAGATTAATGCTATACCGGCAATCACGATAAGCGTTAAGAATCTTAAAAATTTTTATGATGGTCTGATGAAAAGTATTAATAAATATAACGGCGATATAAGTGAGGCGATTACAAATGGCGTAGTAACACCACTGTCATTAACTATAGAAAACATAGGCGCAAAGACAAGCGAGATAGACGATAAACTTAAAGATCTTCAGACTAGACTTGATGATATACCAGAGATTGGAGGAGCTCCTGCATTTACTGGCGAAGAGAACGGATTGCTTTAATAAAAAAGGTAGCAGCTTGCTAGCAGGCTGTTACCTCTTTTCACATACCATTTCAATGTAGCTGAGTTGATTTTAAAATTTTATAGGAGTTAGCATGAATAATAGTAAACAAGAAAGCGAAAATAACTTTGAAGCAATAAACCAAATGAGCGATTTCAACTTTAAAGAAATAGACAATATAGAAGTTGAAGTTAAGCCCACAAACTTTGAGGACATTGAAGATAAAATTGCAACAATTCATTACGTCTATCAAGTTATGGATAAGTTAGTCTGCGATTTAAACGAGAAGTTTGTTTCGGGCTTGCGTGTCTCAATTATGGAGAACATAGCACAACTTAGAGGAGAGTTTATTGATATGAACCAACACTTGGCCGAAGGTTTATCTCATTTGAATAAGTTAATTCAGCAGGATGGATTTATTGATAATAATCAAAACTATAGAACATGGGCAGAAGAACTTGATCACCTAAGGGGCGAAGTTGAAGGATTAAAAGCAGCAATAATTGACCATAATGACGTAGAATGGGAAGCACCAACTCACTCTGATATATTGTGGTAGTTAGGAAAGTAACAGCTTGCTAGCAGGCTGTTGCTTTCTTTCACATACCATTTCAATACAACTGAATTAGGAAATCTATTTTAGGACTTTCGGCTTATAGTTCTCATCATGTTTTGCAAACACCGTATCTGCAAGAAAGGTACCATTATCAAACATTTTACCTTGTACAACAACACCACTTTTTTCTGAAAACATTGGTGGAAGTATTCCCTGATATTTCACCATAACGCTCTTATTAAAATCTGTCATCTGAAAAATTACTTCGCTTTCGCTCCGTATCACGCTATTTTCAACAATCATTCCACCAACACGGATTGGCTTTTGATTATTTGGTAAAACTATTGCCTCACTTACTGTATAGAAAAATGAGATATTTTCTTTGAGCGTTGTTAAAATAAAAAAAACTGCACAACTTAAAAAGCAGAAAATTCCTGAAGTTATAAGTAATCGCTTATGTTTCTTCTTCATTATTATCTTTCAGGCTTTCTAGAATTTTTTTACTTTTAGTATAGCAAGAAACGGTAAAAATCAAATTTCCACCAATCAGTATGAAACTAATAAGGTAAGCAAAAATTACATATGTATTCATAATGCACTGCCAATAAATAACTCACCTGCATCAAAATAAATTAAGCTTCCATCCTTTTGCTGCAACACCAATTTACCACTTTTATCTATATCAGCAAAAATTCCTTCATACAATTTGTCAGCTAACTTTACACTGATTTGCTCATTCATTTTGAATGCTTTTTTTAACCACATTTCTCTTATAGCATAAAACCCATCAAATAGCCATTGCTTTCTTAGCTTATTAAAATTTATTATTAATTCCTTTAACAGATCCATGTTAGACACAGATTCACCGTAATTGCTAATGCACGTTGTGCCTGGAAGTGGCGCATGATTGACATTAATTCCAATTCCTATAATGAGCCAATTTGAATTGGATTTTTTTTCAACCAATATTCCGCTTATTTTCTTGCCATCGATTAGAATGTCATTTGGCCATTTATGTTGAAGATTGAGATCGTTTATGAATTGATCTCTTGTCATCCCAGTGCTTTGACACTGGGATCCAGAAGAAAAAGTATGGATTCCAGTGTCACGCACTGGAATGACACCGCAGTGGGTTTGATTATTCAAGAAATTTAACGATAATAAAGTATTTCCAACAGCAAGAGCAGTCACAAAAGTCAATTCTGTCAATTTGCTGACATCCTTTTCTTGGTTAATTATCAAACTCGCATAGAGATTACCCTCTGGAGAAATCCAGCTTTTTCCAGTGCGTCCCCTGCCTTCTGTTTGTTTATCAGCAATAATGACAGTTTCATTTGATATCCCTTTCTCAATTAAACCCAATGCTTCTTTATTAGTACTTGGAACTTCTTTGTAATGATAAATACGAAAACCTTCAAGGATCACCTTGTCAGCCCTTTAGTTTAATGAGTGAGTCAAGATCTTCTACATACAAGAAAAGAACGAGATTGATCAGTGAAGCCACTGAAGTGATAATGAATAGACTCTTAGAATAAGCAACCTTATTACCACTAGCTTTATCAAAATACATAACTTTCATGATATTTAAATAATAGTAGCATGATATCACACTCGATATTACAAGGATCAAAGACAGGCTGATAAAGCCAGAATTTATTAAACTTTTGAATATAAAAAATTTAGCGATAAAACCTGCAAGTGGAGGTATTCCCGACATCGAGAGTAATAGTATAGAAAGATGGAATGCTAAAATTGGTTGCTTTTTTCCTATACCAGATAAATTTGCAATATCACAATCATCATCGTCAATTTGTACGAGATATGAGAATAGCCCTATGCTTGTGATGATATATATCACCAGATACATTAAGGCACTATCTGTTCCTGCTTGTGTAAAAATAGAAAGTGAAGCAAATATAAAACCAATGTGACCAATTGAACTGTAAGCAAGCAGCCTTTTTAAGTTTTGCTGACGCAAAGCCCCAAAAGCTGAGATAAGCACAGACAATGCTGAAACGTATAAGAAAATAGGCTGAACATAACTTTTTACATTTACTAACTCTTCATTCATCAATCGAATTAAAAATGTTACAAGTGCAGCTTTTGGGGCCGTAGAAAAAAACGCAGTTACTATGGTAGGTGCACCTTGATAAACATCTGGAGCCCACATATGAAAAGGAACAATAGCAAGCTTGAAACACAAACCAATTAGAACAAAGACTAACCCAAAGACTATTCCATAAGTTATCTGATGGTTTTGCAAGAATGAACCGAGCTCAGAGAAATTGACTTGTCCTGTATATCCATAAAGCAGCGACATTCCATATAGCATAATGCAGGAAGATAGTGCACTGAGTGTAAAATATTTCACTCCCGCTTCACATGAATAAATCGAATCTTTATTAAAGCTCGCAAGAACATACAAAGATATACTCATCAACTCAAAAGCTAAATAAAAAGAGATCAGACTATTTGCTGAAACCAAAGTTATCATGCCAAACAGTGCAAAAAGAATCAGTATTGAAAATTCATATTTATAGTCATATTTTGATAAATTCAGCATCAAAAGTATTAAAATTCCTGTGCTGAGAATTAACCCTTGGGCTGACCTGATGTATAAATTGAGTTTTAACAACGAATTAAAGAGAAAAATTTCATTGTTTTCTGCCGAAAGAATTAAAATAATTAAAGTTACCACTGTGCAGCCAAGTGCTAATAAGTTGATAGTTCTGCGGTTAAATATAATCCCAAGCAGTAGCAACACTAACGAGGAGATAATAGAGAACATTTCCGGCAATATCTGTATATAATTCATAGCGCATTATATTTGACTAACAAATTTGCCATACATGGCTTCAAATAATTCAGTGCAAGGGTTGGGTAAAATCCAAGCAAAATAACAAACACTGCAAGCAGAATTAAGACAGAAAATTCTATGCTATCCAAACGGTTATTTAATAATTTAGAATAGCTAACCCCCCATATTATTTGCTTACATAAATTCAGCATATAAACTGCGCTTAAAATAGTGCCAAGTGCGATAAATCCTGTAAAAAACCCTATGCTCTTAAACATCCCAACCATAGCCAAAAACTCACCTGCGAACCCAGATGTTCCAGGTAGCCCTATTGAAGCCATTGAAAATAAAATGAACATAAAACCAAATTTTGGCATTGTGTTTACTATGCCAAAATATTTTGCAATCTCCAAAGTTCCAGTTCGAGTATATAGCATTCCAACACATAAAAATAAAGCAGCAGAAATAAGGCCATGACTAATCATTTGAAATATGCTACCCAGTACTCCTTCCTCACAAAATGAAAAGAGGCCAGCAGTAACGATCCCCATATGTGCTATTGAAGAATAAGCTATTAACTTCTTTATATCATCTTGAGCAAACGCAACTAGAGAAGCATATATCACCGCAATAATGCTCAGCACAACAACGAAATTTGAAAAATACAAACTTGCCTGAGGAAGCATTGGAATAGAAAACCTTAAAAATCCATATCCCCCCATTTTAATAAGCAAGCCAGCTAAAATCACAGATCCAGAAGTTGGTGATTGCACATGCGCATCAGGAAGCCAAGTGTGAAATGGAAACATAGGTACTTTTATTGCAAAAGAAATAAAAAATGTAATCCACAGCAATGACTGCACTTCAAGATCAAGGCTTGGCACTAATGTAGCTAATTTTTGTATATTAAACGTCCCAAAAGTACTATAGATATACACCAATCCAAGCAGAAATAATAATGAGCCAGTTAATGTATAAAGAAATAACTTAAACGTCGCATATATCCTTTGCTTCCCTCCCCAAATGCCAATAATAAAGAACATTGGTATTAAAACAGCTTCAAAAAACACATAAAAGCTTATAGCATTCAGTGAAACGAAAAAACCGACTACAAAACTCTCAAGCAGTAGAAATAATGCCATATAGGCTTTTAGGGTCGTATAACTCATTTTGCAGTTATAGAGTATACAAATTACAAACAAGAAAGTTGTAAGCAGAAGGAAAAGCAACGATATACCATCTATCCCTATTCCTACATTCTTGATTGGATAGCTGACAAACTGAAAGTCCGCATTGTTATAATCAAATTCTATACAAGCTACAATGCTAAGCAAAAATGGAAGTATAGCAAAAAATAGGGCAAGGAATTTTAGGTGTATAGATTGATGATTAATCCTGATCGAGGATAAAATCAACGCTCCTATCAGTGGAAGCAAGAATATACTAAGTAACAACACCTTCTATTTAATTCCAATAATATATAAAGCACCGATTATTAGAGTAACAAACATAATAAATGCATAATCAAATATATAACCAGTCTGCAACTTTATAGAACTTTTTGAACATTCATTAACCAACCTTACAACACCATTTGGCCCAAATGAATCAATAACCTTAACATCAAATTTCCATAGAAGCCTAGACATAAACCTTATCGGTGCAATGATAACAAACTCATACACCTCATCAAAGTACCATTTATTCTGCAAAAACTTAAGTAAAAATTTACTCTTAATTTGCCTAATTACTTGATATTGGTAAATTAGGTACGCAAGTGCTATTCCACTTAGGCTCGCCAAGGTTGGTAGCAATTTTATAAAGAAATTACGCACTCCATGCTCATCAATAACTACTAAACTTGATTTCCAAAACGCATTACTAGTTATGTTCAAAATATTTGCTCCCCATATTCCAGAAAATACTGATCCAAAAGCGAGTATCAGTAATGGTATAAGCATAATCTTTGGTGCCTCATGTATATTAATTTTACTTTGTTTTTGGCTGTGGAACACAAGAAGCAATAACCTCCAAGAGTAAAACGCTGTGAAGAATGCAACAACTAAGCTTATTACAAAAGCAAAGCTATCCGTGCTATAAGCATGTTCAATTATCAAATCCTTTGAGTAAAAACCTGCAAATGGAAATATTCCAGAAAGCGCAAGAGATCCAATCCACATGAGAGTATAAGTGCAAGGGATTTTCTTCCAGCAATTTCCCATTTTCTGAATGTTTTGCTCATGATGCATTGCATGAATCACATTGCCAGCACCAAGAAATAGTAGAGCTTTAAAAAAAGCGTGTGTCATTAAATGAAAAATAGCAACATTGTAAGCAGAAAGCCCACATGCCATGAACATATAACCAAGTTGACTGCAGGTTGAATAAGCAATTATTTTTTTTATATCGTTCTGAGTAATCGCAACCGTAGCTGCAAAGAAAGCAGTAAGTGCCCCAACAATAACTATTAATTCTCGTGCCACATTTGATAGCTCAAATAATGGAGAACATTTTGCTACTAAAAATATACCTGCTGTTACCATCGTTGCTGCGTGAATGAGTGCAGAAACAGGGGTTGGCCCTTCCATTGCATCTGGCAACCAAACATGTAAACCAAGCTGTGCAGATTTACCCATACAGCCAATAAAAAGTAATATGCATATTATATGAGTTACTTTGAATTCACAGCAGAATGCCCTAATGTTCTGCGTGCCAAGAAGATCAGTTGTGTCAAAAACTTCAGTAAAATTCAAAGAGTGAAATGTATAATAAATAAGAAAGGTTCCAATCAATAGTGCAAAGTCTCCTACCCTATTCACAACAAATGCTTTAATTGCTGCATTATTTGCAGAATATTTTTGGAACCAAAATCCTATGAGTAAATAAGAACATAGGCCAACCCCTTCCCAGCCAAAAAAAAGCTGCACGAAATTATCGCTTACAACCAGCACAATCATACAAAATGTGAACAGCGATAGGTAAGAAAAAAACCTCGACTTCCCCTTATCATGCTCCATATAACCGATAGAATAGAGATGCACTACCAGCGAAACGGTGGTAATAACAATCAGCATTAAGGATGAGAGAGCATCCACACTAATTGCCCAATTTACTTTTAATACACTTAATGAAAATAAAGGAAATAAACTCAAGTGATAATTTTCAGAGAAGGTGAGAAAAACATACCAAGATAAAACTGCAGATATTCCAATCCCTGCCGTTGTAACTAACTGACTTTTTCTAAAAAGTGCTGCAAACAGCGAACCAAAGAGTGGCAAAAATACTATTAATTTCAGTATATCCATCATTCTTTCATTAAATTTGCTTGTTCAACATCTATATTGCCACGGCTTCTATAATATACAACCAATATTGCAAGCCCAACTCCTGACTCTGCTGCCGCAACAGTCAACACAAACATCACAAAAATTTGCCCAACTATATCATTCATAAAGGCAGAAAAAGCAACTAAGTTGATATTAATTGCCAGCAATAATATTTCTATTGATAACAATATATTGATTATGCTCTTACGGTTGATGAAAATACCGCACACTCCAATAGTGAACAAAACAGCAGCAACTATCAAAAAGTGATTTAATCCTATTTCCATTCTACTCCTTTTCCAAATTTAGCCTTAACTAATTTTACAGATGAAGATTGTGTCAATTGCTTTAATACATTCTGTTTTTTAACTCCTTTTTTCTTGTCCTGCAAAGTAAGAGCAATTGCACCGACAATTGCAACAAGCAGCAGAATACCAGAAAGATGAAAAGCGTACATGTAGTCGGTATACAGCAAATTACCAATAGCTTTCACATTATTGGTATTATAGTTTATAACATTGCTTATATTCGGTGCTGAGCTGCGGATTACAAAGCTGATGACTAGAAAAAACACAACACACAACATAGCACCAAGAGTGCAATGCTTTGCAAAACCCTGGCGCAACCTTATGTAGTCAATATCGAGCATCATAACTACAAAGAGGAACAACACCGCAACCGCACCGATGTATACTATCATCACCATCATAGCAATGAACTCAGCTCCAAGGAGAATGAAAAGAACTGCAGAGTTAACGAAGGTGAAAATTAAAAATAATACTGCATGCACAGGATTTCTTACACTAATTACGCATACAGCAGATAAAATGCTGAGAATTGCAAAAAAATAAAAGAAAAAAGGCATCGATACTTTAACTGCAACAATAGTTACTAACTTAAGGTAATTGTTGCTGTAAAGTCAATACTATATTAAAGATTTGAAAATATCGTACTACAAGCTTCAACTCCTCAGTAATGCAATAAACACTCTTGACAATCTTGATTTATTAATATATAATGTATGTATATTAATAGTCAGCGGTAGCTCAAAATGTACAACATATTTGGTTACTTCAAAAGCAACAATAGTTCTAACGCACAAAATAGCAGATTAAATGGAGAAGGTTATCAATACACCACAAGAGACTATATGACAATTTACTTTAATAACACATTAGCAAGTTTCAGTAGATCATTGATAGAATTTAAAGAAAAAGCATATGGTTTTATATATGATATTGGAGCTTGGTTGAAAGCAACATATGAAAATTTCACTGAACGAGCTGAAATTCATAACTTCTATGTTCCAGAAAAACTTCCTATTAAAGCTGAGGAAATAAAGATGAAGGAACCGAATCGTAAGCCTAAGCCATTTCAAACTCCACCTATTCATCAAACAAGCAGAAGTTTTGATGCCAATATCTCAAATCAAGTTGTTGTTACTCACCATACACTTGAAGCTACCCCAACAAGATAGATCTACGCTTAAATATCTAGTACTTGAATGAGTTGAATGTTATGTTCAATAAGACCTTTACAATATTTGGATCATAGGTTTAACTTTATAAAGTTATAATCTATAGAGCTTCAATGAACGATTATCTCTCACTGTTAAATCCAGAACAGCAATTAGCTGTAACTAACATAAATGGGCCAGTTTTGATACTGGCAGGAGCCGGAACCGGAAAAACAAGAACGATTACTTCAAGAATAGCACACATAATTAGAAACGGTCACGCTTATTCTGATGAGATATTAGCAGTTACATTTACAAATAAAGCAGCAAATGAGATGGTATCAAGGGTACTTGAGCTAACGGGCACAAACATACCATGGCTTGGCACTTTCCATGCAATTGCAGCAAAAATTTTGCGCATGCACGCAGAAATTGTGGGCTTAAACCCCAATTTTACAATCATTGGTGTGGATGACCAATTACAGGTAATAAAAAATATTATCAATGAAATAAATCCTGATTACCTATCAGAAAAATATAAGACCATTATGAATATTATTCAGCAATGGAAAGAGAAGTGCTTATTGCCGTCTGAAGTGGAAGATGTTCAATCATTTAGGCCAGTTTACGTAACTGCACTTAAAGTCTATTACCAGTATCAGGAAAGGTTAAAATTCCTTAACTCTGTTGATTTTGGTGACTTATTGTTATATAACATACAACTTTTTAATAAAAAGACCGAGGTTCTGTCCTACTACCAAAACAAGTTTAAGTATGTCATGGTAGATGAGTATCAAGATACAAATGCAATACAATATCTTTGGCTAAAATACCTTGCAAAAGAGCATTCAAATATTTGCTGTGTAGGAGATGATGACCAGTCGATATACAGTTGGCGTGGTGCAGAAGTTGAAAATATTTTGAAATTTTCCGATGATTTTAAAAATGCAAAAACCGTTAAACTGGAGTGTAACTACAGGTCAACATCCCACATAATTGCAACTGCATCATATGTGATCAATCACAATAAGACTCGCTTAGAAAAAAAATTGTGGACAACAAACATTGAAGGCGAAAAGGTAAATCTAATCAAATTGTGGGACGGAAAGGCTGAAGCAAGGTTCATAAGCGAACAGATATTAAAACTCAATAAATACAGATTTAGTGATATTGCAGTGCTCGTCAGGGCTACTTTTCAAACTAGAGTTCTCGAAGAGTATTTTATAAAATATTCAATTCCCTATAAGATTATAAGTGGCGTAAAATTCTACGAACGTCAAGAAGTAAGGGATATAATTGCATATTTGAGGCTTGTTACAAATAATAATGATGATCTCGCTTTTGAAAGGATCGTAAATCGTCCAAAAAGAAGCATAGGAGCTACAACTCTAAAGAAAATATACACGACTGCTCAGGATAACAAAATTTCTTTTTTTGAGGCAGCAAAAATATTGGTTAATAGTGATCAAGTAACCGAAAGAATTAAACTCTCACTAAATGATTTTTTAAATAAAATTAAAGCTTGGGAAGAAATAGTAAGCGTAAAACCACTGCATGAATTTGTTAAAATCGTAGCAAATCAATCAGGATATATGGAAATGCTTGAGAATGAAGGAGTGACGGGTTTAGCGCGAATAGAAAATGTTAAAGAGCTCATTTCATCTTTGAAGAATTTTGACAGCACTATAACCTTCTTGGAGCATATTAGTTTGGTGATGGAAGTGGATAATATGAATAGCGATGACACTGTATATGTTATGACTCTTCATGCGGCTAAAGGGCTTGAATTCCCGTGCGTGTTTTTACCTGGTTGGGAAGAAGGATTATTTCCTCATCAAAGATCTTTTGAAGATAAAAGTGGTAAAGCTTTGGAAGAAGAGAGAAGACTTGCATATGTTGGCATAACTAGAGCAAAAGAAAGGTTGATCATTTCATGTGCAGATAGGAGGGAAATTAATAATCAGTGGCAACCAATGAGCACTTCTCGATTTATTAAAGAATTGCCAAGAGAAAATGTTGAGGTGATCAAGAATAGTGCCTACTGTTGAAGCTATAACTGCAGCTCTTACGACAAACACATCTGAATTACTTCAATTATATATTTCTCCTGGCAAAAATTCTCTGATGGTCTTAAATAAAATTTTCAGTGAATGATTATCAGACATGTTGTGTTCTGCTGATTTTATTAAGTGTACTTCAACGTCTGTTGACTTAATTTTTTCAGCTAAATTCAATGAAGTTTGATAAGGAACATCTTTATCATTAATGCTATGCAATAAGCGCACAGGACAGTTTATATCTATTGCTTCTCTGTTTAAAAGAAGGTTCTTTCTACCGTCTTCGATCAGATTTTTAGTTATTTTGTATGCACAATGCTCCGAAGTAAAATCTATTACACCTTTAGAACCTAGTTCTTCTTTTTGCTTGCCTGACAATTGCTTGAATATCAAATCTTCAGTAAAATCAGGAGCAGACGATATGCCGATTAATGCTGCAATTTTTTCTGGAAATTGAAGAGCAGTGAGCAGCATCAGCCATCCTCCCATACTTGAACCTATAATTATTTGTTTATTGCTAGTTAATTCACTTATCACTTTAGCACAATTTTTTTGCCAATCACTTATTGTATAATCAGCAAAATCACCGCTTGAATTACCATGGCCAAAATAATCAAAGAGCACAAGTGCTATATCATTTTCTTGGCAAAATTTGTAAACGGCAGTTGCTTTAGTTCCATCCATATTGGATGCAAAACCACTAAAAAAAACTATAGAAGCCTTCTTTCCTTGTAGCTTTCGATATGCTATATGGCCATTACTTCCATCGAGTAATTTACAATAATTCATACTACTTTGGCAAGGCAACCGGACTATCGCTCATCGAACGCAAATAGCTGACTAGATCTGCAATCTCTTGTGGATTGGAAATGCCTGCAAATGCCATACGTGTACCTTTTATGTAGGCTTTTGGATTTTTTAAAAAAGCAAATAACTCCTCATACTCCCATTTCCCACCTTTTTCAAGTAGTGCTTTTGAGTAATTGAATGAGCTGCCAAGATGGGCCTTTTTATTTCCAACCACGTTCCATAAGTTTGGCCCCACTTTATTCATTCCACCTTTCTCAAAACTATGACAAGCTATACATTTTTTTGCTGCTGACTTGCCTTTTTCAAAGCTAGCATTCTGCATGAGCTCTCCAATATCAAGTGCCACTTGTTCAATCTTTTGTTGAGGCTCATTGCTGGCTGCTACTATTGTTTGGTGTTCAATTTTATAATCCTCTGGGTTGTAGAGCATATCAACTACATTACTAACTATCATAATTATTAATCCAGAAAGTAAAATCGATGCTGCAATCTTATTAAGCTCCATAGTTAATTCTTATCAAGTAATGTTACTTAAATTATGCAAATATTTTCGCAAACAGTAAACAATTACCTTTATTTCACCAAAGATAGAAATTTCTATTACTTAGCTAAGTTAGGAGACTGCAATTCTATTTCTATCGGAGTAACTTGTGGTTCAATTACATAATGATCTGGAATAACATATTAAAATAGATTTCCTGCAAACTTGTCTGCAATGATTGAAACTGGAACTACTTCTATAATGTTCGTTTGCTTGACCTAAGATTCAGGAGCATTTAAACTGAATTTTATAAAGTACTAGAAATGATAGGAAATCTAAGAGGAATAGTTGATGAGGTGTGTAGCGATCACATAATCCTGAATGTGAATGATGTTGGCTACATAGTATATCTTTCAGCCAAAACTTTAAGTGCTTGTTCGATTGGAAGTAGAGTAAAATTACTTATCGACACTTATGCAAATAGCAGAGAAAACGTTACTCAGCTATATGGCTTTATAAGTAAAGAAGAACAGCAGTGTCTGCGCTTATTAGTTAAAGTGAGCGGTGTCAGCTATAAAACCGCAATGTCAATTTTGAGCAAATTAACTCCAGAGCAACTGTTTTTGGCAATTATAAATGAGGATAAACTAGCACTTAAGGTGAGTGGACTTGGCCTGAAACTCATAAATCGAATTATTACTGAGCTGAATGGCAAAGTAAGTAAATTAGAGATAAATAACAATCATTTTCACTCAATTAGTGAAGATGCTCTTTCAGCTTTGATCAATCTTGGATATGAAAGAACAAAAGCTTATGATACAATAAAAAAAATAGAAGATGAATCACCAAACTTGGACACTAAAGATATTATTCGTATGGCGCTTAAAACAATATGAAGTCAATATCATGTAGTAAGGAATACTCTGAAGATGTACGTAATTTAAATATCCGGCCTGAGCAACTTGATGATTTTGTCGGGCAAAAAGACTTAATACAAAATTTAAAAGTGTTTATAAATGCTGCACAGACGAGAGCTGAAGCTTTGGATCACGTATTGCTCTATGGTCCTCCAGGGCTTGGTAAAACAACTTTAGCACAAATTGTCTCTAAGGAGTTAAGGGTTAGCTTTCGTGCAACTTCTGGTCCATTGCTTAGTAAAGCTGGGGACTTAGCTGCAGTGCTCACTACTTTAAATGCAAAAGATGTTCTATTTATCGATGAGATTCATAGATTAAATCGTAGCATTGAGGAAGTTTTATATACTGCTATGGAAGATTTTTGCCTAGATATACTAGTAGGTGAGGGCCCATCTACCAGAACTTTAAGAATAGATTTACCACCATTTACACTGATTGGGGCAACAACACGGCTTGGACTGCTTTCTGCACCGCTGAGGGATCGTTTTGGTATTCCCCTGCATCTTGAGTTTTATTCTTTTGAGGAACTGGTTGATATTATAAAAAGAGGTGCAAGAGTTCTTTGTGCTGAAATCGAAAAGGATGCTGTGCAGGAAATTGCCTGCCGCGCCCGTGGTACTCCAAGAATTGCTTTGAGATTACTCAGAAGAATAAGAGATTTTGTTGAAGTAAAAGATGATAAAAAAATTACCTGTGAAATTGCCGGTTCTGCACTATCAAAATTGGGTATAGATAAAATGGGACTAAATAAATTAGATATGGATTATCTGAGATTTTTGTTTAACACCTCAGGACCTGTTGGAATTGACACCATATCTATTGCACTGTCTGAAGATGTTGGCAATATTGAAGAAACAGTAGAACCTTATTTAATCAAGGTCAGTTTTGTAAAGCGCACACCAAGAGGACGTGTTTTAACTGATCAAGCAAGGGAATATCTCAGCATTAATTCAGTGGTATGCTAGTATTATACTATATTTTATAACATTGTATAGTATTACATTAAACATTATAATATTCTTTTATTATATGATTTGCAGGTGTTTTAGAGGCAAATAAGAAAGTCTTCTGTTATAGTGAATATGTTCTTGAAAAATTACGTAATATATGCTAGGCTGTATATAGTATGAATGTAAAAATATCAATAATTTATTGATATTTTTTAAGATTAATACTTATTAAATACTTCATATTGTAAGATTGAGTTATTGTATTTTATAGACTTAAGATAAAATGGTAAAAAGCCTTCTAAACAATTATAGAAACAGTAATTCAATTAATGGAGAAAAAGCAATGAAAAATTTTTTAATCAATAACAACGAAGAGGACGGTAGCTCAATCTACATTAATCGAATCAGAGAGCAAGATCTCTCTGCAGAGCAGAAGCTCAATGAATTAAAAGGATTCATGGAGGAGCTTGCTAGGAAAGCTGAGCTCAAGAGAATAGAGCTTGAGCGTCAGGCTGCGAGTTGCATTGATGAAACATTATCTCAAGTAGAGCTACATATACAAGATAATGAGGATTACTTTACTGATGATAATCAAGGGGTATTCGCAAATTTCTTTGAATCCCTCTTTAATCTTTTTGAAGTAAATGTAGATCCGAAAGTCTACAAAATGCTCAAGGAGAAGAAAGAGAAAAATCTGCTTCTTTCGATAATTAAGTTTTTGCGTGATAAGCTTAAGGAATTAGTTAAAAAGATCTTCAAAAAAGATTTAGATTTAAGTTGGGATAAAAGGCTAGACAAAGAGATAAAAGAATTGCAGGAGAAATTACTCAGCGGTGAGTTATCTCCTGAAGAAGAAATAGCAATACTCGAACGTTTGCAAGCGTTGCAAAATTTAAAATTGAAGCTTCAAACTTTTCTCGTGGGCTCAGTCATTGCAATGTTTGCAGAAATTTTTGCAGTTGATTTAGCAGCAGTAGTAGAGCAAGATGTAACTGAGGAAAAAAGAGACAAAAAAGCAGAAAAAACAGAATCAAAAGAAGTTCGTCAAGAAATAGAAACAAAAGTGAATGAAATCACACCAATTTCCCTATTTAATTTTTCATCTCAAGTTCCAATGCCAATTGTTCTAGACAAGCAAGAACGTGCTATTTTACCAAAGCCTATAGAAAAATTAGTAGACACTCTACCTAAACCTGTTATAAGTCACAAAAATAGTGAAGTACCAAAACTGGAAAAAATGAATAAAGAAAAGAAAGAAGCAAAAGAAGAGAAAACTGAAAAACCAAAATTAGCTGTCTGTCCACCTGCTCCAGGGCGACACAGGAGAGTTAAAAGAAACACATCGAATGATCCTTCTGGGAAGAAACGTAAAATAAAAGAGTCTTCTGCTAAGAGTCAGCAAAAAGCTGCTAATGCTGATGTGGAACTGCCAGGAGGATTAACTGATGGTGTAAGAGTTGAAAATCATGCTTCTTCAGTCAAAGAGAGAGGTGTGTAAAGGTTCTCTCTCTTTTTTTCATTCCAGACTGGTTTTTTATCTGGATTCCAGCATCAAGTGCTGGAATGACATGGCGGAATGTCATCTAAGTAGCTCTCTCTCTTGTCATCCCAGTCTGGAATCCAGGAGTATAAAAATGGTGAATAAAATTTATGTTAAAAAACTGCTTGTGCTAATAATTGATTCTTAATATACTCATTACATAATAATTTAATTTAGAGGTTGATATGCATGGCAATAATGATCCAAATAAAAAAGTACCTGATTCAGGGAGAATAAAGATTGATCTGAGTAAAATAGATCCAAAGAAAATAGATGACTTTAGAGACATGATTAGACGTGAAGAGGAAAGAAAGAAAAATCAATCTAGTGGTCAGGGCAGCAGTAAATAATTATATTAGTTTAGGGGGGTGGCGTTATGCCTAATAAAAGTAAAATAAATCGAGAATTAGTAAAAGCGTTTAATAGTGTTCTTCTTTCTGATAATACTGCTATTACTAATCTCACTATAGAAAAAGATCATGTTGTTCTCTCATTTGATAAAAATATGAATATTGATCAGCGTAGAGAGTACTTGAAAAATATGAGAGAGAGTATAGTAGAAAAGTTTTGTGGAAATGAAAGGGCTGCCAATGATCTTTTTTATACAGACTCTTTTCCTTTTAACTTTAATCAAGGAAAATGGACTACAGATAGTAGCAGACATAGGTTTTCAGTGCCAATTGAAAAAGAGGTAGTTTGTAATCTAAAATATTTGCTAGCTAATGAACTTATAAGATTCACAATAGAGAGTATTATAGACGATCATCCTAAAGGTCCAGATTATGTGGAAAACAATTTATACGATGTGGGTTTTGAAAGAAAATATTATTTATACTGTAAGGGCTTTGATGATCGAGAATTAAAAGACTCTTTTGTAAAATCATTCTCATCGAGAATGGAAAGTTATGAAAATAGTCCTAAAAGATTTAAGGGTTTTTTAGAAGAGAAGGGGAATGATGTATATTTAAAGAAAGGCGTTTTTGATGATCTTAAGTTCGTCAAAGACATAGTAAGGCATGAAATATACTTGACATGTCGTTGTTTTGATACTCCAAAAGGCGAGATTGGAGTTAGTGACATGCTGAAATTTGCAGTGGTTGATTTGCTTCGTAAAGCAAACATACCAGTTGATCGTATATTGCGTGACTCTTACTTGAACAGTGACGAAGATTCAATTTTAATTCCTATTGTAAGTTATAATAATAATGAGGAGGGATATTTAACAAGAGAAGAAGTGAATCACGTTAATAATATGTTTGGTATGGATATATTAAATAGCTTTGAAGGTCGGACTTCACAGAAATCGCTATTGGGCAGTAAAGGAGTGTATGGAATAGATTTTGCTAACCCAGACATTGCTTACTGTGTGATGGATAAGATCATAGAGAGCTCTGTAATCAATAAGGATTATAAACTGTCCATTGATCCTGCACGTGTGCCAGCTATGAAACCACAAATTCTTGTCCCTCCTGAAAAAGTAGGGACGGATGGACCAAGTGCAGATACAAGTGCAGATAGTGGTTTTGGTGATTCACCTAAGAATTCAGTTATAGGTAAATCACATAATGGAAACACAAGCAAATTCCTTAGGCCCGACTACTATGGTGAAGGTAAAGGTGGGGATGATGCTTCGGCTAAAGATAGTGGCTTTGGCCCTTCTTCAGCACGATCTTCTTTTAATAAGCCCGAAATAACATTTAACCAACCTTCTATATCACAGCCTGACCAATGTTCTGCAAAAAAGCAGACATCAACTAATAAAAAATCAATTTGTTGTATTTTATAGCTAAAGGAAATTAGGCTATTCAAAGATGAATTGTGAATGAAAGTTTATTTGCCAAGGTAGAGCTGCCTTGGCCTACAAATCTTGGTTTCTTTATCGTTTACCATTTCATACCACTGGGCAACCCAACCAGTGGTTCTTGCAAGTGCAAAAATGGGTGTAAACATACTTGAAGGGATACCGATAGCATTCATTATTATACCTGAATAAAAATCAACATTTGGATACAACTTACGTGTAATAAAATACTCATCCTTTAAAGCTATTTCTTCAAGTTTTTTTGCAATTTCAAGTAATTCATTGTTTTGCTCTAGTTTGCTTAAAATCTCATGACAAGCATCCTTTAATATAAGCGCGCGCGGATCATAGTTTTTATAAACACGATGTCCAAATCCCATTAGCTTAAATGGATCTTTATCATCTTTAGCTTTCTCAATGAATCTATCTACATCTCCACTTTGCTCTATCTCTTTTAGCATATTTATAACTGCCTCATTAGCTCCACCGTGTGCTGGACCCCAAAGTGTAGCAACTCCTGCAGACAGGCTTGCAAATAGATTAGAACCAGCTGACCCTACCAATCTGACAGCTGCTGTAGAAGCATTCTGTTCATGATCAGCATGGAGAGTAAATATTTTATCCAGAGCTTTTACAAAAAGGGTATTATTAACAGCACTGCCAAATATCATATTTAAGAAATTCTCACTATAACTTAATTTATTATTAGCATTTGTGAATTCCTGATTGTTGATATGTCTATAAATCATTGCAACAATTGCAGGAACTTGTGCTATTGCAGAAATTCCAAAATCTAAATCTTCACCATTGACATTGTTGCCATGTGTTTCATGGTAAGATGCTGACAAATTTGCAAAACATGCAACTAAAATCGACATAGGGTGAGCAGTTTTTGGAAATGCTTTGATTACATTTGTAACTTGCTCTGATACTTTGGATGATTCTTGTATTTTGAGAAGAAATTTTTTGTGTTGCTCTGAACTGGGTAGTTCACCATAGAGCAATAAATAAATCACAGCAGTAAAACTATTATTCTCTGCCAAATCAGCTATATCATGTCCCCTATACTTAAGAACTCCTTCATCTCCATCAATGAATGTAATTGTGGAAGAGCATGAAGCTGTGGAAACAAACCCCGGATCATAAGTGAATAATCCTGTCGTCTTATATAAATCCTTAATATTTAACACGTCAGGACCTACTGTTCCACTTAATACGGGCAGATCAATTTTTGACCCATTACTTAGTTCCAATAATGCTTTTTTATCCATCACTTGAGCTACTTAATTTTATACAGAATATACAAACTGAAAAGTATATATTAATATAGTTAACTTTACATTAACCGTATTAAGCGGTCATCAATGCTTTTACTTTTGCATTTAAGCGACTTATTTTACGTGCAGCAGTATTCCTATGAATGACACCTTTATTTACACATTTGTGTAAATTGGATTCAGCATTCCGAAATGCCAAGACAACATTCTCTTTGTCACCAGACTTGATTATATCAACTAATCTTCTAATAGCAGTACGAGTTTTGCTTTTTCGCATCTTATTTACTAAAGTACGCTTTGCTATTACCTTCATCATTTTTTTAGCACTCTTATGATTTGCCATATATTAATACCTGTACTTTTCTTTTAATTATAAAGTTTTTTTGTTAATTTGCAATATCAGTTTTTTCTGCAATTAATCTACTACTTCTTTCTTCAATGATTTTTTCTAAACTTTGCAAGAATTCATTTTTGTTTAACCCAGGATATATGGGAGGTAATATTTCTATTACCGCCTTTCCGGGATTCTTTCTCAGAGAAAGTATGCTTTTTGGCCAAAACAAACCAGTGTTTAAAGCAATCGGTAACACAGGAACAGATAATACGCTATATAAAGCAGCAATACCCGATTGATATTTTATATTTTGGTTTATAGTCGTTCTTGTGCCTTCAGGAAATATTATTATGCTTCTATTTTCTTTTATATGCATTTTTGCTAGTTTAATTATATGGCGTATAGAACTGATACCATCTGAACGGTTAATAAAAATCATTTTCAGCGCTATAAGATGTAAACCAATGAATGGAATCCATTTCAATTCACGTTTTAAAATAAAAACTGCTTTTCTAAAGAGTAGTATAAAAATAAATGTTTCAAATGGAGATTGGTGTTTAGATGCAATTATAAAAGGTTGCTTAGGAATGTTTTCCATTCCCCTCACTTCATATTTAATGCCACATAATAAACGCAACATGAATAATACAACTCTCACCGAGCAAACAAGGAAAATGGTTATTACACACTCAGGAAAGAAAATTACAGGGAGAGTAATTAAAGTATAGAATACTTCCCATAATATAAGGAGTAAATTAAACAATAAACTTGCAATCACAAACACACGTAAACTTATTTGAATTTAACTTTACTACAAAACTAAAAGCAATAAGTTTAATTATTGATCATCTGAGTAATAGGATGAGAATCAGCTAATTTGTCCTTTAACTTTTCATTAGCAATATGAGTATATATTTGTGTTGTAGAAAGATTAGTATGGCCAAGAATTTTTTGTATCAGCACAATATTTGCTCCGCTATTCAGTAGATGGGTAGCAAGAGAATGCCTAATCACATGTGGAGAGATTTTATTTTCATCAATATCGCACTTTCTTGCTAATTCCTTTATTAATTGACCAACTCTTTGCCTTGTAATGGGTTTATTAGGTTTATCACCTGGGAATAGCCAATCAGATTTTTTGTTGTTAGGAAGCAGATTGTCACGAATTGATAAATAATTTTTAAGACTTTGCAATGCTTGCTCATTAAAAAGGATTTGCCTTTCTCTGCTACTTTTTCCCTTTATTATTATATAGCCTTCTTTACCATTACCGTTTACTAAATGTAATACTTCACATAACTTCATATTAATTAGTTCAGAAACACGCATCCCGGAAGAGTAAAGAATATCTAAAATTGCACATAGCCTTTTACTGCTTATCTCTTTATTCGATCCGCTTGCTGATTTTTTTACTGTTTCCATGAGCAAAAATATTTCTTGAACACTTAAATACTTAGGCAAAGGACGGGAAACCTTTGGATTTCTTAATTCATTATCATTAGCCGGTGCTGGATTAAAATCTATTATTCCATCATTAAATAGGCACTTATAGAAATTTTTGATAGCAGATATTTTTCTTGATATAGAACTAGTTTTATATTTCTTTTGTGTACGTAAAAAGTTTACATAATCTTTAATATTAGCTTTACTTGCACCAACTAAGGTAGTGCCTCCTTCTAATAAAAATTTTTCAAGTTGGTGTAAATCTGAACGATAACTTTCCAAAGTATTTTGTGTAGAGGATTTTTCAGAAACCAAAGCATCTATGTAATACGTGATGTAAAGATTCTCTTTTTTATTTTGTGGTTGTTTATTTTTCATTATCAGCTCCTATATTTATTTCTTTGACTATAATTTGATTGAAAGTATTTTTTGTGTTTTTTATAAGAAAATATGAGATAAACAAAGCATTTATCAATAAAGTAAGTACTACAAACCTTTGTTTTAACCTTTTTTTTAAATTTGATCTTATTTTTACCATATTTCAATTATCACATTGAGTCTATAAAAAACATCCTGTAAAGTAAGTTTTACTATCGTATAAAATTTCCCTTAGCTATGTCTGTTTATTCTTATTATATCATAGTATTTATTATAATTTTAACATAAAGAAATAGTGATTTCAACTTCATTATTGTATGGGTATTAATAAATTTTTAATATATGTAATAAATACCTTACAAAAAAAGGAATCAATTTGCACTTTTTTTTAATAAAGTGTTAATAAAAGGAATGGTTACATTTGATCCTATAGATTCATTATCTATTTTTTCTATAACTTTATTAATGCTGTGGAAAGAACGTTCTATTCTTGCTAGAATATAATCAATTACCTTTAGATCAATTTTTAACTGTTTATCTGAAAATTGTTTTATTAGCATAATTCTTAATAATTCTTCGCTTGCAGGTAAAATTTTTACGCTGATAGTTGATAATATTCGCGAGCTTAAATCTTTTAGTTTGAAGTTAAGCTTTTTCGGTAAAATCGAAGAAGTAATTAGCAGTCTCTTATCATTTTCTTTCATGTAATTATAACAATGTAACAACATTTCCTCATCTTTAATGTTTTGTACATCTTCTAAAATAAACGCATCGCTGTACCTCATTTCGCTTACAAAATTATTTACATCAATGAAAATAGCATCGTTTTTTGATTGCCAGATATGAGCAAGGTGAGTTTTCCCAGAGCTGTTAGGTCCAAAAAGAATCAGGCATTTCCAAGATAAATCATTAACTATTGAGTTATATACGTGCTTATTTTCATCTAAGGTGATATAATTTTGCCAACAATAATCAACTTGATTATTGTTAAATAAATTTAATTGCACGTAAAGCCTCTTACATTACTACTTTTTGATAATAATTTTTGCATAAAAATTTACTTGGTCAGGTAAGGAAGCAGTATTACTACTACCCCCTCCCTTAGAAACGCAGCATGCAGGTTTCCCCACACTACGCTTGAGCCCCTTATCTAAGTTCTTCTTTTCTAGAACCGGCTTGTCCTTCATGATTCCTCAGGAAACATCATTCTTAATGGTGACACCAACAGTAGAGAACCTTCTCTTGAAAAGGAGCTTGCTAACATTCTTGTTCGTTTCACTCTCTCATCAAAATACTTTTTCCATTTTAAGTCAAGGGGATTTGCATCCGCTCTGATTTTAACATGTCGTCTGATAGGTATATCAATCAGCTTAAGCAGTCTTAAATACCGTATCTCTTTTGGTTTGTTCTTGCATATGGGTGCAGCAAAAACCCATTGGCGTTGACCCATTACTTTGAAGTAACGATTCTTTATCCAACGTAATCCTTTACGAGGATGTCTTTTCTTTGCCCATTTCCATAAACTATGCCAAATTTCATTGTCGATCTTTCTAAACGCTTTTTTAGCACACACATGGTGATAGTAATTTCCCCATCCTCTCAGTAGAGAGTTGAGTGACTTAATTACTATAGCCTGAGTGTTCGCTATATTTGCTTTTATCAATGTACGTGCTTTATTAAGAAGTCTTTTAATACTTTCTTTCGAAGGTTTAATAATTAACTTCTTATTATATCTACGTACATTACAACCAAGAAAGTCAAACCCTGTTGTAATAGATGTAATCTTTGTCTTCTCTTCTGACAGAATTAAACCTCGCTCATGAAGAAAAGATGATACTAAAGGCTTAACTTCCTTTTCCAGTACTTCATGTGTGAAACCTGAAATAATAAGGAGAGTAGACCGGCGGAGCTTCCCCACCAGTCTCTCGCAGAACTGCACGGAAACCTCTCGGCTTATACAGCTCCCATTATTTAGCCTTTTGATCCTAACCCAAGTGTCCAATGATAGAAAATACTTGGAGACCTCTTTCTCACTTTTCCTAGAAATTGCTTTGCTAGTCTTCCGTGATCACGAAGTTTCTTATATTTTGTCCTGACCCATCTTATGAGGTATCTCTCTATATTTCTAAGAGATGGATACATCTCTGATTTATAAAACCTGCCATAGTACTGAAACCAGCCTCTGACTATTGGATCTATCTTCTTCGATATTTCCTCTAGTGTGGTCCATGTAATCCGATGTATTCTCCATGACTTTATGGTTTTCTTGATCTTCTTCTTGGCTTTGTTACTAATTGCAGGTAGAAATGAGATGAAATAATTCCTCATCTTATTCTTTGCTACTCTAGGTCTAAAAGTATAACCTAGAAAATCAAAGCTTTGTTTAGGAAATTGTTCTTTTCTATCATCATCCTTACTGTACACAATCTGTGTCTTTTCAGGATGTAACTTCAATTTACACTTAGCCAATCTTTCTTCAATCATTACTTTCATAAATCCTGCCTGTCTTTTAGTTCTGCAGTGCACTATCGCATCATCTACATATCTTTCAAATGGTACTGTTGGATAATTTTGTTTCATCCACATATCAAACGCATGGTGCATAAATATGCTTGAAATGATTGGGCTTATTGAACCTCCTTGCGGAACTCCTTTATCCCTTGTTACCCTACTGCCATCTGCTTGCTGAATGGGGGCTTTCATCCACCTCTCAACATACAGTATGACCCATTTGCAGTCTGTGTGTTTCTTGATAGCCTGCAGTGCTAAATCGTGGTCCAGATTGTCGAAAAATCCAGATATATCAAGATCTACCGTCCAATCATTTTTCCAACATCTCTTCCGTGCTGTGTATACCGCATCCAGCGCAGACTTATTTGGTCTATAACCATATGAATCTTCGTGAAATTTCGGTTCTACTAACGGCTCAAGATACATTGTAGCTGCTGTTTGCGCTATTCTGTCGAATACTGAAGGCACACATAAAATTCTTTGCCCTCCTGTATCTTTTGGTATCGCAACAGCTTTTACCGGCTCTGGAAAATAACTTCCGGATGACATCCGATTCCATAATTTGTATAGATTATCCTTTAGATTTTCTTCAAACTTTGTTATCGAGACCTCATCTACACCTGCTGCACCTTTATTTTTCGATACTTGTTTATAAGCTCTCCAAATAAGTTGCTTCGGTATATCAAAAGACTTTGTTTTATTCATTAACTCCTCCCTTTCGGTTGATAAATAATTAAAACTAAATAACTTAGCCCCTTCACTCCATTTCCATTACAGAAACTTCTTCGCTACTACGAGCTAATCCGCCCCTGTTTTTCGCATCGGTACTCTCATCCTCAGAGATCAGCTCTTTGGACTTCTCCCTTTTCATCGAAACGACAGGTTCCCGTAGTTCCATGCAATAGCCTAAAATAGATTCACGCCACTTTTATGCCGGACGCCACCTACCCAGTAAACAAGCTCCCAGTAGATTCATCCCAGGTTAACGACTACCCCCTGGTTTTGACGTCGTCTCTACGCTTTCGACACTTCATCAGTGGTTCACTTGCGTTCGTCTCTCTATTTCATACATGACACATAATTGTGCCTTTTCCATAACGCTCACTACCTTAGCTCTTTACCAAAGCAGCTTATGGCTGTTTGAAGCCTGCTCTTGCAAACCGGCTCCGAGGGGCCCTCCCTCATCTACTGCACAGCTTCAACACTTTCCGTGTTTCTACGGCGCACAGTCGTCTGCGTACCTGATTACATTCACTCCACTTCTGATTTTTCCTCTTCTTTTGCTACCTAATTTACCAAAGCGACTTTCTAATAACTGTTCAAGACCATCTAAGGTAAAGTTAGCTAGTATTGGAGAAATTATACCTCCTTGCGGAGTGCCAGCAGTTGTGGGATACAAGGTTTTTGACTCTAGGAAACCAGCCTTTAACCAACTATGCAGAATTTTCTTCTCCATAGGAATATGCTTCATAAGCCATTCATGGTTAATGTTGTCAAAGCACCCTTTGATATCACCTTCTAGTATCCATTGTGGTCGATTGCGTCTTGCCAGTAATAAGTGACAAGCAGCAATAGCATCCGCGCAGGATCTTTTAGGTCTAAAGCCATAGGAGTGACGGTCGCTGATCGTTTCAGATACTGGCTCCAGGGCAAACAGATATAATGCTTGCATGGCTCTATCTTTTATCGTTGGTATTCCAAGAGGTCTTCTTTTGCCATTAGATTTACTGATATAAATCCGTTTTAGCGGAGAAGGTTTATATCCTCTTTGCTTTAACTGCTTTATTCCTTGAAATTTAGCATTGCAAGTTGACCATAGTTGACGATCTACACCTGCTGTGTTTTTTCCTTGGTTTTCAGTTACTCTCTTAACAGCCAAAGCTTTTCCGCTAAAAGAGCGTGTGAGAAGATGTTGTAAAGCTTTTACCTTACCCCATCTTCCTTCTTGGACAGCCTTAACAATACGTCTTTGTAGCCTTATAACAACTTTTTGGCACTTCTTCCATGGCAATTGCTTCCATGCTTCGGAGTTGTCGGTAGGTGCACTTACAGTTTTATCTGTAATCATCTGCTTTCCTCCCTTAAGTGGTTAACAAAGTTTCTTGTCACGAGGGACCAAATGGAAGTCTGCTCGTTTTCACGCGAATTAATGTTACAAATTCTATCCATTTCGTTACAAAATGGCATTCGCTTTCTCCATTCTCCTTTACCTGCACTTCCATCAGCATTCCTTGCGGTTTGCTTGCCATGTAGGCGAAAATACAGGCTTACCCTGTTCCTTCTATCATACAACAGTGGGTTAGGTGGCTTCTCTATACCGGTGGAGTTATTATTTGCGTACATCTAGAAATGAAAAATGTAACTTATCCACATTACCTTTTGGTCAGAGCTTATCAGCATCTTTAGCTCTTTCATCGTATCGGTACTTATAAAGCTTCACTTACGTTCACCATACCACTAGCCTAGCCCTCCAACCACATGATGCTTGCAGTTTATGCCCCTCTCACGATTGAGCATCTTCTTTTTCAAGAGGAGGTTCATTGTCTGCATCGCTTGGCACCAACCGGTTGCCCGATTCGCACTGATGCGTAGACTCAGACGGCAAAACATCTGGTTTAATAAGTTTTAGAATCCTTTCAGTTTCTTTCTGAATGAATTCCTCTCCTTTTAAACAATATGACCGAAGACTTTCAGGTCGCACCATCTCTCAAATGTATCAGAGATCCTTTTTTTATCGTGAACTAATTAGCCATTTTTATAAAGCTCACTTTCAAAATATTTATTGACTGCATATTCTACTAATACACTGAACATTGCTATTATTGGAATAAAAAATAATATACCTATAAACCCAAAATATGAGGTGCATATGACAACTCCTAAAATAATGATAGTTGGATGTATATGAACTTTTTTTCCTATTAATAAAGGCACTAATATGCTTGAGTCTATTAATTGACCAACACTAAATAATAGCAAGACAGCAGTACTTTCAAACCATCCACTAAATTGAGTAATGGCGCTCAAAAATCCGATAATAGTGTATAATAATGGCCCTATATAGGGTATAAATGTTAATGTTCCTGATAAAATTCCAATAGCTACAGAATGCTTCAGCCCAATTATGCTAAGGCCCACGGAGTAAAAGATCATCATGACTATACATACGTTTAACTGTCCCTTTAGGTAATTAGATATAATGAAATCTACTTTAGAAAAATAACCTGCAGCTTTTTCTCTGTAAAGAATGGGAATTAGTTTATTAGCCTTTTCTACAATTGCAGGCCAATCACGTAATACATAAAAAAACACCACAAGCGTAATAGCTATTAATGATACCATGTAAATCAAATTAAAGCTTGAATGTAGGGTCGAGAACTGGCGCGCCTCTTTAGGGTTTGGTGGCTGATCCATTATTTTCATCCTGGGCCTCAATCCAAATTCCCATGTTAACGTTTCCAGCTCCCGCCTCGTCAAACGCAGCATGCGGTTTTCCCGCACTACGCTTTCCTAGCAAGTTCTTTACCAAAGTTTATCACATATTGTGTTGGTGATGCTTTCGGTCTGTAATACCTTATTCTGTAGTCTGAATATAGACCCAGCGTTTTGTATATCCATTCGCTACTCCATTTCTTCCAACCAAACCCTTTCTTTGCTTTCCTGGCTCGCATTAAATTGCGTCTTACCTTCTTTTCCACCCAGTGTTTTACGTAACTGAACTTTCGACTAGAGTTTCCTATCCTAAAGTAGTTTACCCACCCTCTCAATATCGGATTGATGTCATTTATCACTCTTTTTATCGGTTGCGATTTATGGCGCCGAAATATTTCCTTCAACTTGCGTAGCAGGTTTGTTCGTGCTTTCATCTGCGGTGTTTTCCTGACATTCCACTTTCCTTGTTTTGTGATATTCTCTTGAAAATCAAACCCTAGGAAGCTAAATGTTTCTCCTTTCTTTAGGTTAATGACTTTTGTCTTTTCTTCATTTACTCTCACTTCTAGTTTTGCTAATTCTTCTTCCAACCTTCTGTATACTGCTCTTTCTAGCCATTCCCGTTTCGGGTATTCTCTGATCAGTATCACCAAATCATCTGCCCATCTGGCATATTCCATACGTTGGTACTTTCCTTCTTTGGTCACCTCTTTTGCTTTCTCCAACATTTTATCTACCTCATTTAGGTATATATTGCTTAGTAGTGGTGAAAGTGGTGATCCTTGTGCCATTCCTCGTTTTCCTCCTATTTTGAGGATTAGCTTAATCATGCGCATGATTTCTTTGTCATTTATTCTTTTGGCAATCTTTTCCATCAGAATATGATGTCGCACACTGTCAAAGTAGGATTTTAGATCTACGTCAATTACTTTTGTATTGCCTTTGATTGCTGCTTCCGTTACTTTTTGTACTGCTTCATGCGCATTACGCTTAGGTCTATACCCGTATGATCCTTTTTGGAAGTCTGATTCGAATATCGGTTCAAGTATTAGCTTCAGTGCTGTTTGCACTATTCTATCCCGGATGCAGGGTATGTTCAACGTTCTGAATTTTTCTCCAGATTTTGGTATTTCCTTTCTCCGGTTCCTATTTGGGCTATAGGTCTTGGTTATTAATTCGTGTCTTATTCGTTGAAGATACTTTCTTGAGCCCTCTGTCTCTATCGATTCGAATGTCACCCCATCAATCCCTGGTGCCCCATTACTCCTCTTCGTTAGTTTGTAAGCTTCCTCCAGTGTCTCCATTTTACAGACATGAACATGGATTCCCCAGAATCGCCATTCCGGTTCTGCCTTCGCTTTGGTGTATATCTTTCTTCTCAGGTCTTGTAATTTTATCGGCATTTTTGTCATTTTTACCTTTACCTTCCTTTTGTTAAAAGATCCCTGCTAGTAGGGTGCCTTTGCTCCATGAGCGTTACCTCACTTCTTCACTACTACGCACCCATCCGTCACCCTCTCATCTTCAGTTCACTTCCTGTTTTCCAGTTATAGAACCTACCTCTCCAAGGTGTTTCTCCTTGGGATGAGGAGGGCTTCTCCAGTTGCTTTGTATGTCCTCATTGCCATGCTGTTACTAACACCCCGCTGAAGTAGACCAATCGTTTCATTCGTTTTTCGTCTGGTCTATTCTGTCTTCGCCAGTACCAAGATGGCTCGACCTTCAGAATATTCCTTTCGAGGCAATCTGTGCATTCGCTTTCGCTACGGCCTGGTAATTCGCCATTATCCTACGATAATGTTGTCGGTAGGCTTCAACATTTTGGTTTCCCTTTATGCTGCTACCCAAGCTACAGGATTCCGACTTTTATCCTGGTAGGTCTATTTCCTACTGAACAATACTCGCCTTCTCTGGACGCACTTGGTACTTGAATTATAAGATTACTGCCCATGCTAAGAGCATTTATAAAATAAGATATATAATCACTGTAATTTTCTACTAGATTTTTAGACAAATGATCAAATAAACTATCTTCAGTTTTTATATTAAGAAATTCTAGCACAGAAGGAATCACTTTAAGCTTTAATGAAGGTATCTTATTTACTAAGAAATTTAATATTAAAGTAATTTGAAAATATATAATAGGTAAAACAAATGTAATAACTAATATAAAAGCTATCAATAAGGCAAGTGTTATAAAAACTACAGAACATGAACGCGGTATTCTATATTTTTCAAACTTGGTTACTAGCGGGTTAAATAGATGTGCAACAAAAACAGATATTAGACACGGAACAATCATAGGACGCATCAAAAATAATGCCCCTATTATGAAAAGCAGTACACAACAAATAGTTATATGACGTTTTTGCATGTGTTTAGAATAGTTAATTTACCGAAAAATATAAAGTTTTTTGTAAGTACTATCTATTCATTATTTTATTAGGCATGAGATCAGCCAAATTTTCACTCAATTGCCAACTAGATAAAACTCCGTTATGCGGGTTATCTGTAAAGCCTCTCAGATTAACGATCTTAATCGAATTTCTATTTAACAATAGATCATCTACTGCCTTTGCCAATTGTGCAGGATATGGTATTAAGGTGTCTCTTTCATGATTAATGACTACTATTGGTATATTATCATTTTGTAGCTTTTGTATATTGCTTATTATATCAAAATCTAAATTTAGGACCTTAAGCATCTTTTTCAATAAGCATGAGGGCAGTACACTTAAAATTTTTGCTTGAGGAATTGGAAAATGCTTTATTGCATTATGAAAAGAGCTGAAAGTGCTAGTAAAAATAACGCCTCCAAGTTTAATATTTTTGTCTGTAAAATATTTTAATACTTCTGATGCAACTGCTCCCCCAAAAGAATGGCCGAAAAGTATTATATTTTCCGATTTCACACCCTTCTCCATTAATTCATTGATTTTTTCTATTGAAGACTTAGATAAGCTTTGATTCTTATTTATAAATGGAATCATGAGTGGTGGTACAGATAAAAAGGTACAAGTTAAAGCTGCTAAGATGGCTAAACTTGCTGTACTAGATGTCATTGGATTAGTAAGTAATATTAAAGTTGGTAATAGTATTGATGTTCCTAAAAACAAGAAACTAGCTATTGCGTAAGTTATATAGTTTTGAAATGCAATTGGGTATTTATGTGCATGAGTGTGAAAATTAGACCTATGGAGATATGTAGATCTATCTTGTATATACCTGGCCGCATTCTTATAATTATCACCTATTCCATGAAAAAATATAAGATGTATCTCATTTTCTTTATTATACTTAGCAACGTGTATTATTTTCCTCTAGCATATATTACACCTAGTAAAAGAATATTCTTTTTTGAGAATTGGATCAACTTTTTTAAAATGCTAGATAACTTGTATTAACACCGAAAATGGTAAGCATGTACACTAACAGACTTGAGGAATACAAGATAGCAGCATTAATAGTTGCAGCAGGAGTAGGCAGTAGATGCAATGCCAAAATCCCTAAACAGTATATAAAATTGGCAGGTAAGTCTGTTTTATTTCACACAATTAGGAAATTCTTAGCTAATCAGTACATAAGTTACATAAGAGTGGTAGTGAATGAAAGTCAAAAAGATTTCTATAAAGAAGTTACGTCATCAACTATAGATACTAAATTGCTGAGTCCAGTATGTGGAGGAAAAAGCAGGCAGAGTTCAGTTAAACTTGGACTGGAGAGTTTGCAAAAGATCAATCCAGATTTTGTTATTATACATGACGCTTGTAGGCCTTTTGTATCAAATATTCTAATAAACAACTTGATTGAATCTATGATTAATGGTCAATATACAGGAGTAGTTCCAGCAATAGAAGTCGAGGATACTATATCGTTGGTGAGTAATAATTTCATTGAATCTACGATTTCAAGAGAAAAACTTAGAGCCATGCAAACTCCTCAAATTTTTAATTTCAGAGAATTATTATCGTGCCATCAATCAGTCAAAGAATTTACTGATGATTCATCACTAATGGTAGAGCATAAAAAACATGTTGCGATTATTGAAGGTGAGAAAAAGAATTTTAAGTTAACTACAAAAGAGGATATCAATATGGCAAAACTTCTCTTTGGAGAGCCAAAATTCCGTGTCGGAACCGGTTATGATATACATAAATTTGTTAAAATTCAAAATGATGCTAAGAGCTTTATAAAAATTTGCGGTGTGGAAATTGAGCATAATATGGCAATAGAGGCACATTCCGATGGTGATGTTGCAATACATGCAATCGTTGATGCAATACTCGGAGCACTAGGATGTGGCGATATAGGAGAACATTTTCCTCCTAATTCCTCTAAATGGAAGGATTGCAATTCATCTCATTTTCTTGATTTTGCTGCTAAAAAAGCACAGGAAAAAGGATATAGCGTGTCTAATTTAGATATTACTATAGTTTGTGAAGAGCCTAAAATATCGCCTTACAAAGCAGGAATGAAGGAATTCATATCAAAAATATTAGAAATTAATGGTGAATTCCTAAGTATCAAAGCAACCACAGCGGAAAAATTAGGTTCTATTGGCAGAAACGAGGGAATAGCAACGTATGCTTCTGTGCTATTGCGTGCAAATTTTTATTGAAGGTAGGAACGAAATAACTTACTTGACAAACTCCACCATTTCACTTCCATTGCAAGGAAAGTGGGAAGGTTTGTCAAGAAATTTCTATGGGCTACTTTCGACATTAATAGCTGATTCAAGTCTTCTATTCAAAATTTTCAATATAAAATCCAATTCATTTGAGTTGTTATAACGTATCATGACTTTACCCTTAGAATTACTGTCATTAATTTTGACCTTTAAACCAAGCTGAGAAGATATAGCTCCTTCTAATACTGCCATATCTTGATTTTTAGTAAACTTATGCTCTTTTCGGTCGTTATTTTGTTGTAAGTCTTTTATCAATTTTTCAGTTCGCCTAACGCTCAGGCCCTGAGAAACTATTCTTTCTGCAATACTTTCCGCATTTTCAACATTAATCAATGCTCTTGCATGACCCATAGACAATTTTTTCTCGTTGATCATTGTTTTTACTCCATTAGGGAGTGACAGCATTCGTATCATATTGGTTATGTGACTGCGGCTTTTACCTAAAGTTAAGGCTAATTCTTCGTGTGTATAGGAGAATTCATCTATTAGTTTTCTGTACGCCTCACCTTCTTCTATTGGATTAATATCTTGCCTCTGTATGTTTTCAATTATCGATACTTCTAAGCATTCCTTGTCATTTAAATCTTTTATGATAACCGGCACACTATCAAGATTTATGACCTTACTTGCTCGCCAACGACGTTCCCCTGCTACTATTTCATAACCTTCATTACTTGGATCTTTGCGCACCACAACAGGTTGTATTATACCATTTTTCTCTATCGAACCTGCAAGTTCTTTTAATGACTCCTCATCAAAATATTTTCTCGGCTGAAATTTGCTCGGGTGTAGTAATGAAATAGGTAACCGATCTTCTTTATTACCATAATTATCGCCTATGAGGCCAGCAAGACCTCTACCTAAGCGCCTATTGTCCTTCACGCTGCACCCTCACTTATCAGCTTTTTCTCTTTACAGATGCTCATGTGTTTCTTTAAAATTTCTTTTGCCAAACTTATATATGCTTGTGCACCAGGACACTTAAGATCATATACAATAGCAGGTTTTCCATGAGAAGGCGCTTCTGATAACCGTACATTACGTGGAATAATGGTCTCATACAAGGGGATAATAGTTTTATATACTTTATCATTTAAATATTGGCAAATATCATTTTTAATCTGCTCACTAAGTTTGTTGCGTCTGTCATACATTGTGAGCAATATTCCTTCTATTAACAGGAAAGGGTTTAGGTTATTTCTTTTTATCAGCTCTACAGTCTTAACTAAATGGCTCAATCCTTCCAGAGCGAAAAATTCACACTGAAGAGGAACAATAATCGAGTCAGCAGCGGTCAGAGCATTGATAGTAAGCAGACCAAGTGATGGAGGACAATCGATAATTATGTACTCATAATTATTACGTACTTTCTCTAGCGTATCTTTTAGTACGAATTTTCCCTGCTCAAGTTGTGATAGCTCAATTTCTGCAGCTGATAAGTCAACCACTGATGAAATCAGCGATAGATTTGGAATTTCCTTTATATTGAAAATTGCCGATTCCACCAATTCACTTTCGCTGCTCAGCAGTATTTTATATATATTTTTTTCTTCCCTGCTACGATAAGAAATCCCAAGTCCTGTACTAGCATTTCCTTGAGGGTCAAGATCTACCAGTAAAGTACTTTTTCCCACAGCAGCAAAGGCTGTTGATAAATTTATACTAGTTGTAGTTTTACCAACTCCACCCTTTTGATTTACTATTGCAATGATCTTGCTCACGCCTTTTATCTTATGTATAAAATAACTCTATTGTATATATGCAAGAAATTTTTGCATTAGAAAATTTTTTTTGTTGCCAATCATGCTCAAAGTAAACTGCCTTTTTTTGTCTTGTGTAACACACTTTGAACCTTATTTCCTAACTCATTCAGAGTAAATGGTTTTGGTAAAAAATGGAAGTCTTCTATATTGATTTCATCGCTCTTTAAAAAAGCATCCTCTGTATACCCAGAAATAAAAATAACTTTGATGTTTGGCCTATGTATCAATGTTTCTTTAACTATTTCTGGACCACTCACCTCTGGCATGATTACATCAGTGATTATTAGATCTATGTGTTGATTTTTTTTTCTAATGATCTCTAGTGCCTCGCTGCCTATGCTCGCTTCTATGACATTAAATCCTTTTCTTGTAAGAGCCTTAGCAGTAAATTCCCTTACTGAATCTTCATCTTCAATTAATAAAATTATACCATTACCTTTAATCTCTACCGGTTTCTCTATTTCTTTACTATCTTCCTCTTTATCATTTTCATCCGATATGTAAACTATGGGCAAAAATATGCTAAATTTAGTTCCATGATTCACTTTGCTAGCAACATAGATGTATCCTTCGGTTTGTTTAATAATGCCATATACAGTAGAGAGGCCAAGACCTGTACCAGAAGTAATATCTTTGGTAGAAAAAAATGGATCAAATGCCTTTTCAATTATATCACTCGTCATTCCACATCCAGTATCAATCACTTCAATCACAACATAATTCCCATGTTCAATCGTTTCCTTATCTGGAGAAAACATATCCTGAGGTGTAGAATTTAATGAATCAACCTTTTGATTAAAGGTTCGTATAGTTAACTCTCCCCCCTTTTCCATAGCAGCACCAGCATTAACTGCTAAGTTAAGCATAACTTGCTCTAATTGTCCTTGGTCAGCCCTAACAGCACCCAAATCGCTACCATAATAAATATTAAATTTTATATTTTCACCTATTAATCTTTTGATCATTTCATAAAGATTAGCTATCGTACCATTTACATTAATAATCTTTGGCTGCAAAGTCTGTCTTCTTGAAAAAGCAAGCAGTTGTCTTACTAAATTTGACCCACGTTTTGCATTTTGCTGTATCTGTATTATATCTCCAAAAGATGGATCGCTAGCTGAGTGCTGGAGTAAAAGCAAATCACAAAATCCTATTATTCCGGTTAATATATTATTGAAATCATGTGCAATACCACCTGCTAATTGCCCTATAGCTTGCACCTTTTGATAATGCTCAAGTTTTATCTCTAGTTTTTTACGTTCAGTATTATCAATAAAATAACAAAGTATGAACATCACTTTATTATGAAGAAACTTATTAAAATATATTTTCATGTTATTACCGCCATTGAGCTGCACATCAAAGGACGCATTATTTATCCTGTTACTTGAAAAATATTCACGCACTTTCATATGATAACCATCTGATATCAATGCAAAGATAGAATCATTACTTGACCCCGCAAGTTTTACTAATGCTATATTTTTCTTTATAAAATTGCCATTTATATCGCATTGTGCAATAGCAATTGACGAATTTGTAAAACAAGGGTGTAGTTGATAATCAACAATATTTGATTCAGTTGGTGTTATAAAGCCGTGTATATAGCTATGATTGTATTTATCACAAAATATAGCAGTACTCATATAAGCCTTAAATGGAGCACCGCTTATAGTAAAAAACATAATTTCATTTTTGGTTATTGTATCGTCATACTTAGATTGAGATATAAAATCATTGATTGAGCTACCTTTTTCCAATTTTTTTAGTTCAAACATGTCTAAAAATCTTTTATTTACAGATAAGATACCTCCTTTTGTATTTGCAACGTAAGTTGCTATATTGTGTTTCTCTATCAACTCTTCATATACCTGCTCTTTGTTTACCTGTGTTGCCTTCAGTACAAAATACCCATTCGGTCTTGCTATTGGGGCTAATGATAAATTTAAAGTCTTATTACTATTTATAGCAATTTGTGGATTATCCGGTATTGGTTCAGAGAGCAAAAGAAAGTTAGATATTCTACTCTTCTTGCTTAAGGAAATGCATACTTTTACAGAAGTGTTATTTCTTAACGCATGATAGAGTGATTTTCTGTCTTTTTCTGACACATCTCCTGCTTCAAGAATTTTATCTAGCGTAACATCATCGTTTATGTGATCTTTGAACCTTTCGTAGAACCTCGCATCAGCATAAATAATACCCTCATCTTTATGTAAAATGAGACAAAACTCTGTATTATGATTCAGCGCATTTGCAAATATTGCATTTTGAAACTCTATGATATTAAGTAGATACTTGTAACGTTTTATATTATATACCACAAAGAGAGTCATTAGAATGCTAATTAATAAATTAATCTCTATATTAACATGCTGACTATATACATTAGAAAAATAGAGTACTGATATTGCTATTGGAGGTAAGAACATAATGACTGCCATCACAATAATTGACATCCCATAATTTCTTAGTATGAAGTCAACTCTGTTCTCTTTTTTGTTATCTATGTATCTTTTACTCATTATTATTGCTTGGCATCCTTGCACATATAAAAATATTCTACTATATTGATTTAATTATTATAGATTTATTAACATCCTTGATGAGTAGTTACTATCCCAATCTAATTAAGTCCTGTAAATATAGAGTACAATAATATTAATAAGCCAACAGAAGGCATTATGGAAAAACAAAAGACACAAGCATTTGAATGGTTCTGCGCACTGAGAAACAAGATCACCGAATCTTTCTTATCAATTGAGGTACAGTCATTCACACAACCAAAAATCGAAAAAAGAAAGTGGAACCGACCAGGTGGAGGAAGTGGTGAATCTACAATTATCTTTGGTAATATTTTTGAAAAAGTTGGAATAAACGTTTCAAGAGTATACGGAAAGCTCGAAGACTCAGCCATTAATGAAATTTCTGGTGCAAGTGAAAGCAATGGAGAGTTTTGGGCAAGCGGTATATCTTTAGTGTCTCACATGCAATCTCCCCTTATCCCTGCAGCACATATGAACACAAGATTGATATATACCTCAAAACAATGGTTTGGTGGAGGAATGGACTTTACTCCAATTTATAAGGATGAGGGAGATTGCAAGTATATTCACGAATCAATTAAAGCAACTTGCGATGAGTTCAACATCGAATATTATCCGAAATTTAAAAAGCAATGTGATGATTACTTTTTTTTACAACATAGAAAAGAGCCACGTGGTATTGGTGGAATTTTTTATGACAATCTAACTTCTGGCAACTGGAAAAACGATTTTGAGTTCACAAAAGCAGTAGGTGAAGCCTTTTTAGAAATTTACTTACACATCATACACAAACATATGCAAAAATCTTGGACAAAAGAACAACGAGAAGAACAATTGATAAAACGTGGCAGATATGTGGAGTTCAATCTTCTTTATGATCGTGGTACAAGGTTTGGTTTAATGACTAATGGTAACCCCGATGCAATTATGATGTCGATGCCTCCTCTTGTTAAGTGGGTGTGAAAAGCGATTATTAATATAAAATAAATCGTTATAGTTTAAGATTGTACCACATATGGTGAGCTTTTGTATAGAGGGGTACAATCATGGGTATAAGTAGATAGTTTTTTAATTAAATCCGCTAGAAATAGCAATATAAGAGGCGTGAGGCTAGCTTTAAGTCTTCATAATATAGTAAACAGCTTTGAAAAACTCTTTTCTAGAATTAATCCTTTTAGGAACAAGGGGTCATTTGACTTGAATAATGATCAAACTTTAAATCGAGCTTTAGAGTATGCAGTAACAAATCTTGATCATAATGTAATGACGTTACTTATTAGTGCTGGAGCAAATATTAATGAGATAAATAATAGTATAGGAAATGTAATCCTTCAATACAAAATAGCATCATAAGCTATGCAGTACGGAGATAAGGACAGTCTCAAAGATCATAAAGAAAAATGTTGTTTAGTGCTTGGTGAGCTAATAAAAAAAGAAAGAAAAGAAATATTGGAGATTTTGAAACAAACGGAAAGTTGTGACAAGCTTAAAGAGGAAGTAGAGATAAAATTTAAGGCCAACTCACCTAAAAAACCTCCTAGGATTTTTGAGCATGATGATATTTTACTTTTAAAAGAGCCCATTTATGATGAGGTATATGACGCTAAGGTTAGTAACTCATTAGAAGAGTTGAGCGTATCGGAAGAATCCATTTATGCTGAAGTATATGATTTGCATAAAAGATCTACTGAAAATTTATCATTGAAAGATAGTGGTTATTCTAGTATATCAGGAGAACCTATTTATGAAGATGTAGATGATTTCTCAGAGCAAAAAAAGCCCACTAGCTTAAATCATAAAGAGCAACCAGAGCCTATTTATGCTAAAGTAGATTTATCGAAAAAGAGATCAGAAAGACAAGCAAAACATATAAAAGATAATTCTGGGACTTATCATGGATTAGTGAAGGATAAAGTGAATAATTTGCAAGTAAAACTAAATGAGCAAAGTGCTAATAAGCCAGCGAGTCAGCAAATCAAGACCAAGGCTGGCTTTAACGTAAAAGAAATAAGGCAAAATTTTGAGCGTAGAGATTCTGGATACGATTCTGGCTATGATTCAGATACAAAAGTTGAACAAAAATTAGAATTAGGATCTAAAGCTCCTAAATCTGAGATAGGTTCAGTAAGCATTGAACATGGGGTAATAGGAGGCTGTCGATATAAAATCACTACTCTAACTGTGTGATTCAAAATAATTGAATTGACTTTATATGTATAATCGATATAACTCAGTTAGATTCAAGTCGACTCTTTCGTCTAGTGGTTAGGACACCACCCTTTCACGGTGGTAACACGGGTTCAAATCCCGTAAGAGTCACTCAAACAGAATGCAAATAACTAAAGTTTTGAATGAAAAAAATTAGGCTTTATGTTGAAGAAGCTTTATCACAAAATGTAAGTTTGGCGCTTCATCCACGACAAAGTCACTATATTTACAATGTAATGCGGCTTAAGAAGCATGATAACATCTATCTTTTTAATGGAAAGGATGGAGAATGGTTAGGAGAAGTAGTGAATATATCAAGTAAATCGACAAAAATTATAATAAAAGAACGCACTAAACAACAACAACATGAAAAAAATCTATATTTGTATTGTGCTCTGGTAAAAAGCGGCGCCTTAAGCAACATAGTAAGACAAGCAACTGAAATGGGAGTAACCTGCATTCAATTTATTTCAACAGAACGTACAGTAGTAAAAAACATTAACCTAAGTAGAGCGAAATTACAGGCAATTGAAGCTGCGGAACAATCCGGTAGGACAAGTATACCACAGATTTTTCTTCCTATTAATTTTTGTGAATTATCCGATTCCCAGAATAAAAATTTTGTTTTGTGTGATGAAACAGGTGAAGGACAACCTCCTAATAAAGTTCTAAAAGGCAAGAAAAACGTTGCTATTATTGTTGGCCCCGAAGGTGGTTTTTCATCTTGCGAACTTGATTCTGCCAATAAATTTTGTCAGAAACTGAGTCTAGGAAAAAGAATTTTGAGAGTTGATACTGCTGTAGTTGCTGCATTAACCTTCACCAATTGGTATAGCTAGATTTTTTAATATGGCTAGTGCAACTTGACACTCTATATAAAGAAATCTGCATTATATTTTTCCTAAAAGAAATAAATGAAACTTGCATTTTTCCGAACTATCGATACTCTTAGTAAAGAAGTCGGGGCGTAGCGCAGCCTGGTAGCGCATTTGGTTTGGGACCAAAGGGTCGGGAGTTCAAATCTCTCCGCCCCGAGATTAGAAAAATTACAAGAGCACTGTAACCTAAGAGCAATTTTTATCAGCAAGTAAATGATTGACAGCAGAATGAAGCTTTTTTCATATAAATCACTGCATATCATATTCTATCGCTCAAGTTTATAAAATAATTGACAATGTTAATTTTCTAATTTATAAATGGATTTTGAAGTGATTACCGAAGGAGGTATAGAGTTTGATTGAAGTATCAGTCCATTATGGTGATGTAGATAGAGCTCTTCCAGTGTTGAGAAAAATAATTCAAAAGGAAGGAAGAGGGCTCAAAATGAAAAAAAAATATCACGAAAAGAAATCAGAGAAAACAGCTAAAAAAAAAGCTGAAGCAAGGAAAAAGAGGTATCAGCAAGAATGCAGAAGACAGCGTTATGGTTGGTAGTTTTTACTAAGGTTAATAATTAGTTATCTTATGAATATTCATGAATATCAAGCAAAGGAAATTTTACACAAGTTTAATGTCCCGGTACCAAAGGGTTTTGTTGCTACATCTGCAGAAGGAGTAGAAACTCAAATAAATCAACTAAAATCTGACGTGTTTGTGGTTAAAGCTCAGATTCATGCAGGTGGTAGGGGTAAGGCTGGTGGTGTAAAGCTAGCAAAGTCAGTTGAAGAAGCTCAACAGTTTGTAAAGAACATGCTCGGCATAACTTTAGTTACTCATCAAACAGGGCCTAGTGGACAGCAGGTAAGAAGAATATACATTGAGGAAGGTTCAAGCATTAAAAAAGAGTACTATTTGAGTCTAGTAGTTGATCCAAAGCTCAGTAGGTTAGTATTTATATTTTCCTCAGAAGGTGGTATGGATATTGAAGAGGTAGCAAAAAATTCTCCTACAAAAATTGTGAAATTTGATATTGACCCTGCTACTGGTTTTACAAATCTTGATAACAGTAAACTTGCCAATAATTTTAATTTGAATTCAGAACAAATAGAAAGAATAACAAATATTGCAAAAAATATATATGATGCGTTTATTACAACTGATGCAAGCCAAATAGAAATTAACCCACTAGTTGAAACAAATTCTGGGGATTTTGTTGCACTTGATGCTAAAATTAATTTTGATGACAACGCTTTATATCGTCATCCAGAAATCGTGCAGCTTCGTGATTATGATGAAGAAGTTAAAGAAGAGATAGAAGCTTCAAAACATGGACTTAGTTACATCAAAATGGATGGCAATATTGGTTGCATGGTGAACGGTGCAGGTCTTGCTATGGCAACAATGGATATAATAAAGTACTATGGAGCAGAGCCTGCTAACTTTTTGGATGTTGGTGGTGGAGCGAGTAAAGAAACTGTAACTGAAGCATTTAAAATCATATTGTCTGATAGCAACGTAAAAGGAATTCTGGTTAACATATTTGGTGGTATAATGCGTTGCGATATTATCGCAAGTGGAATTGTTGCGGCTGCAAAAGAAATGAGCATTAAAGTTCCTCTAGTGGTTAGATTATCAGGTACTAATTTTGAAGAAGGAAAAAAAATCTTAGAAGAGTCAGGATTAAATATTATTGCTGCAGATGAACTGGGTGATGCTGCGCAAAAGATAGTAAAAGAGGTAAAATAAAGCATGTCCGTTTTAGTAAACAAAGATACAAGATTAATATGCCAGGGTTTTACTGGTGCACAAGGCACATTTCATTCAGAGCAAGCAATTGATTACGGAACGAAAATGGTGGGAGGTGTAACTCCTGGAAAGGGTGGTAGCACTCACCTTAATTTACCGGTTTTTAATACTGTAGCAGAAGCCAAAGAAAAAACCTGTGCAAATGCTACAGTTATATATGTACCTGCTAAATTTGCTGCTGCTGCAATACTTGAAGCAATAGATGCAAAAATAGAATTGATAATTTGTATTACAGAGGGCATTCCTATACTTGACATGGTAAAGGTAAAGCATGCTCTCGCTGGTTCAAACAGTCGATTGATTGGCCCAAACTGTCCAGGGGTTATTACACCTGAAGAATGCAAAATAGGAATTATGCCAGGACATATTCACAAACGTGGACATATAGGAATTATGTCTCGCTCTGGAACTTTAACTTATGAAGCGGTAGCACAAACAACTGCTGTTGGTCTTGGTCAATCCACGTGTATCGGAATTGGGGGGGATCCAGTTCATGGTATGACATTTGTTGACTGTATGGAGCTCTTTTTAAAAGATGACGATACTCATGGTATTGTAGTTATTGGTGAAATAGGTGGAAACGAAGAAGAAGATGTATCACATTTTGTGAAAACAGAAAAAACTAAAAAGCCAATCGTTGGTTTTGTAGCAGGCCAAACGGCACCTCCAGGAAGACGTATGGGACACGCTGGAGCAATCATCTCTTCCAGCGGTGGAAGTGCTGGTGCAAAGTTAGAGGTTATGCGCAGTGCTGGGATTGCGATTGCAGAAACCCCTGCTGTGATTGGTAAAAAGGTGTTAGAAGTAATGAGTGTCAGTGCCTAGCCTAGGTCATAAAAACCCTATATCCCCAGTCATCAGTATATTTTTTGACCACTCAATCAGTAAATGACCTCCTGGTAAATGTACTGAAGTTTGTTTAGTAGCCAAACACTTACGAAGTATAGATGCAACAAATGCTGCACAAGCCGCACTACCACATGAAGCAGTAATACCTGTTCCTCTTTCCCAAACTCTTAAGTTTATTTCTCCAGATTTTTCTATTTGTGCAATACTAACATTTGTTTTCTGAGGAAATAATTCGTGATTTTCTAGCTTTGGTCCTAAATTCTGCAATGGTATTTCGCTTATGTTATCAACAAAAAAAACTATATGAGGGTTACCAATATTTACTGCAACTGGCTCTTTCAGCATTTCAAGCTCTATAGGTAGATAAAGGGGATCGCATTCACAAGAAAGAGGAATTTCATTCCATTTAAGCAGTGGTTTACCCATATTGACCTTTATTGATTTATCACCTACTTTAAAACATTCTAAGATACGATTATTTATCAGCTCAATAGTGATATATTCAGTACCTTTTTCTAACATTATCAAATACCCAACACAGCGTGCTGCGTTTCCACACATTTCAGCTCGACTACCGTCAGCATTGTAGATATGCATAAAGCAGTTTGCAGCATTAGACATTGTTATAATTATCACTTGATCACAACTGCCTTGATCAGCAATTTGTCTATAATTCCAGTCTAAATTATTTGCTGAACGTGAGTCTATGATAACAAAACTATTGCCAGTACCATGCATCTTTACAAACGGGATCTTGTCTGTTAGGTTACTTACCATTATAGCAAAATTATATAAGTGAAAATTTTTCTTCTAATTACAGCTGTTTTGTATTCTATAGTTTTCTGTAATGTGAGTGCTAAGTCAATACCGGAGAACAGCAAAATGCTCTTTTGGCAAACTGGAGTTAGAAAGGGAGCAAATGTTTTCAATAGAAAAGTTGATAGTGACTTAATCAAAGCAGCAAAGGAATACAAAATTGGTTTTATTCGTCTTGCTCCTGACAAATTTGAAACTACGCAACGTGACTTCCTCTTAGGTAATGCAGACAGTTATCAGGGCCTAATTCCCAAAGACCTGAAAGTTCTGAAAGATGTTTTAGATGCTTTTCATCAACAAAAAATACCAGTAGTGTTAACGATGCTTAGCTTACCTGGATCTAGATGGAAGCAAAATAATAACGATAAAGATGATTTACGTTTATGGTCAGATCAAGCTTTTCAAAAACAAGCAGCAAAATTTTGGCAAGATCTTGCGAAAGAGCTTAAAGATCATCCTGCTATTGTTGGATATAATATCTTAAATGAACCACATCCAGAAAGGCTTTATAATACTGCAGATTCGGCTATTTATAACGTAGAACAAAGCAAAGTTCAGAAGAATCTATTTGGCTTTTATAGCAGCGTGGTAAACAGTGTCCGCCAAGTTGACTCAGAGACCCCAATAATACTTGATAGCAGCAGTTATGCTGACTCTAATACTTTTGATAAATTCAAACCAGTTGATGATTCTAATATTCTTTATTCTTTTCACATGTATGAGCCCTTTGCTTATACAAATTTAAAATTAAACCAGGATAACTTTGCCTACCCTGGACATGTTCAATCTTTTGATGGAAAAAAAGTAGAGTATTGGAATAAAGATAAGTTAAAATTATATATAGAACCTGTAAAAATTTTCCAAGAGAAGTATAATATACAAGATTATCAGATCCTTGCTGGAGAGTTTGGCGTACATCGCTGTTCAAAAGGATTAGAGCACTATTTTCGAGATCTTACTTCTATTTTTAATGAATATAATTGGCACTTTGCTGTTTATGGCTTTCGAGAAGATATGTGGGATGGAATGGATTATGAATTGGGAAGTAAAAAGCTTTCATGGAAAGATTGGCAAGCAATTGAAGAGGGTAGGATGAAAAAAAATTATTTGCCAGATAATCCAATTTTTAAGATATTAAAAAAAGAATGGTCAAGTCAGCTCGCTGGCCATTCGTCATAAAAAAATATTTCTTCTATTGGCTTTCTGTTCTTTTCTTTAACTTCGGCACCTTCTTCCTCGTAACCAACCGCTATCACTGACATTACATTAAAATCATCAGGTACATTAAACCTCTCTATTATTTTGTCTTTGTCAAATCCGCCCATCTGATGAGCCATTAAGCCTATAGCTGTAGCCTGTAGCATAAGTGCGTAATTTGCTGCACCAGTATCATGCTTAGCCCAAAAATTTCCCCCTTTGTCTGGCTTTCGGAAGTTTTTAGCACTTAAAGATATGATTAACACTTGTGCATCTTTTGCCCACTTTTGATTAGATTCATCAAGGCAATCGAACAATTTTTTCCATGCGCTTTGATTGTTCTGTTTGTTGCATATCACATATCGCCAAGGTTCATCACCAAAACACGAGGGTGTTAGCCTTACAGCTTCTATTAAAATACCCATTTCTTTTTGAGATATTGCTTTTGTAGGATCGTATGAACGTCCACTGTGTCTTGCTTTCATCAACGATAATAGATCTTGTTTACTCATCATTTTTAAATAGTGCATAAATAATTCATTGTAGCGCAATATGAGCAAAATTTAAATTGCAAAACCTCTTATACACATATATTACATTTAGTAAGTTATTTCTATTGGGAAGATATGTTTATAACACAATCAAGCAGTAGGTCAACACTGGTTGAAATATTGTCTTGCGTTTTACTTTTATTCTTGATGGCTCAAATAAGCGTACCGTTGCAGCCTGTGCCTATCACATTGCAAACTTTAGGAGTAATGCTCATTGGGCTTAAATTTAACCGCAGAACAGCATTCTATTCTGTGCTTACATATCTATCACTTGGTGCAGCAGGATTTCCTGTTTTTGCGAATTTTTCTAGTGGTTGTCACATTTTTCTTGGACCAACAGGTGGATATTTAATTGGCTGTTTAGCTGCTGTTATGGTAATGAACAAAGTAAATGAATTACTGAACTCTAAATATAAATCATTTGTGTGTAATTCTTTAAGTTGTCTGGCCGGTACAGCTGTAATCTTTATTTGTGGTGTTAGTTGGCTTTCTGTTTACTTTGGTCTGGAACGAGCAATAATGGTAGGTGTTTTACCATTTATCCTTCCTGGTTTGGTAAAAATTTTTCTACTTGTAGCAGCTTTGCAATATTTGAAAAAATGATAAAATTTCGTCCTCATCATTTCATGTGCACTCTTGCATTTCAAGGATATGGGTATTCTCAGGGTTTTGTAGAAAATTACAAAAAGATAGCAAGTAAAGTAATTAATGATCCTAATACTAAAATCGAAGTAGTTGATAATCTTGACACTATTTGCAGTGTTTGCCCAAACCAGACTAAACAAGGTAAATGTACCACACAAGCTAAAGTTTTAGAGCTAGATAGAAGGCATATGGAAATTTTAGGAATGAAAATAGGAGAGATTTTAACCTGGAATGAAGCAGTAAAAAGAATTAGAAAGAAAATGTCTTTAGAGAAATTTGACTACGCATGTGAGGAGTGTAATTGGCAACCATATGGAATGTGTAGAAGTGCTCTTTTAACTCATTCTAAATAGTATCTGCCAATTAATAATATCTTTATTATTATATTAGATAAGTAATTTAGCATTTATGAATTTGTAATGTGTTGCGTATAGTTCAAAGAAATAAGATTTACTGGTTACGCGCTGCAGCCAATGCCACAACACTAGGATCTATGTTTGTCTGCATGTTAATTTGCGTTGTGATTTTATGGAGGTCTTCTGTTACTTATGCTAGTGAAAATTTGGAGATACAGAAGGTCTTTGATAGTGTTGTCAAGCATATAAAAGCTGATAAAAAATATAAAGATCTTGATGTTATCGAGAGAAAAAGTGACAAATTTAATATCAAAATTTCGCAGAATTCTGGCAAGAATTTTGACATATACTCTATTTTAAAAAAAGCAAAAGATTCCTTTGAGTTAGGAGATAGTGAAACAGCTACTTCTCTCCTCAATCAGATTATCGCAAAATTTCCTTATCATGAAAGTGCTTTAATTGGACTAGGGAATATCTATTACGCTAACAAAGAATTTAAAAAAGCTGTAGAGATTTACACAAGACTGTTAAAAGAATATCCTAGCAACCCTTATGTATTAAAGAATTTTCTGACGATAATTTCACAATATGATCCTAATTTAGCATTGAGTGAAATGTTGAAATTGTATGATACACTCAGAAATAGCGCCCCTTTATCAGCAAATTTAGGTTTGATCTATATGAAAAAAGGGGATTACATAAAAGCTAAAGAATATATGAAAGCAGCAATTTCTTTAGATCAAAACAATATTTTTTATACCTATAATTTAGCTGTTATTCTAGATAAGCTCTCAGATTTTAAAAATGCCACAGCATGTTATTCAAAGTTGTTGAACATGTCAAAAAATGCAAGTGAAAGAATACCTTTATACAAGGTAGCAGCAAGGCTAAAATTTATACAACTCCATAGTGCGCACTCAGCGATTCCATAAGAGTTGCTTGTATCGCTATTTTTGTTTACAACAACAACATTGAACTATAGAATTATATCTAGAGGGGCAATTAGCTCAGCTGGTAGAGCATCTCGTTTACACCGAGGAGGTCGGCAGTTCAAGTCTGTCATTGCCCATTAGCCTAGTTGAATATTAATATTACAATTATTTCAATCAAAGTATAGAAAATGCAAGACAACATAGTACCAGTTTCAATAGTGAAAGAGCTAGAGGATTCTTATCTCTCCTACGCAATGAGTGTGATCATAAGTCGAGCTATACCTGATGTGCGAGATGGATTTAAACCTGTTCATAGGCGCATATTATACGCAATGTCGAGGGCTGGGTTCGATGCCGGTAAACCGTATAAAAAAGCAGCTCGTATAGTCGGGGATGTAATGGGAAAATATCACCCACATGGTGACATGGCTATCTATGACTCCTTGGTCAGGATGGCTCAAGATTTTTCTCTTCTTTTACCACTGATTGATGGGCAAGGTAACTTTGGTTCGATAGATGGAGATCCGCCAGCTTCAATGCGATATACAGAAGCAAGGCTCCACAGAGTGTCGCATTTTTTACTAAATGATATTGACGAAGATACAGTTGATTTTAGGCCAAACTATGATGGAAATGAAACAGAGCCTGTTGTACTGCCTGCAGAATTTCCGAATCTATTGGTAAATGGTGCAAGCGGTGTTGCAGTTGGTATGGCAACCAATATTCCTTCTCACAACCTTGGAGAAATAATAGATGCTTGTATGTTATATATAGATAATCCTGAAGTTACTTTGGATGAGTTACTTGAAGTGATGCCAGGGCCGGATTTCCCAACTGGGGGAATGATTCTTGGAAGGTCTGGAATAAGATCAGCATTTGCAACTGGTCGTGGCTCAATTGTTGTGCAAGGCAAGACTCACATAGAAGACCTGCCACAAGATAGGCAAGCAATAGTGATTAATGAAATACCTTACCAGGTAAATAAAGTAAAATTAATTGAGAAGATAGGTGAGCTTGTAAAAGAAAAAAGAATTGATGGCATAACAGAAATTAGGGATGAGTCTGATAAGTCTGGTATTAGGGTAGTAATTGACCTCAGAAGAAATGCTGAAGCAAGTTTTATACTTAATCAAATATTAGGACTAACTCCACTAAGAAGTAGTTTTAGTGTTAACACTCTAGTCCTCAACAATAACAGGCCTGCTTTGATGTCATTAAAAGAAATCATAGCTGCTTTTGTTGATTTTAGAAAAGAAGTATTAATCAGGAGAACAGAATTTCGTCTAAGAAAAACGAGGGAAAAAGCTCATATATATATAGGGCTCTACATTGCGGTCTTGAGCATAGGTGAAGTGATAAAAATCATCCGTGGTGCAAAAGATCCTGCGGAAGCAAGTAGAGAACTTTTAAATAAAGAATGGAAAACTTCAGCTGAGATAAACACAATTATTGGATTAATCTCAGACAGCATGAGCTTTTTGAAAGACGGAGTGTATAGATTAACTGAGCTGCAAACGAAAGCTATTCTTGACATGAAATTGCAACGTTTAACAGGCCTTGAAAAAGACAAATTAGAAGCTGAGCTAAGTTCAATGATCAACCTGATAAAAGAATATATCGCTTTTCTTGGCTCAGGAGAGAAGTTGATGAAAGAAATAAAAAACAATCTACAAGAAATAAAGAACAGATTTGCTGTGCCGCGAAAAACTTCAATAGAGGAATCAGATACGGACATTGAAGCTGAAGATCTAATTCCACAAGAAGATATGGTAGTGACCGTAACTATGAATGGTTACATCAAACGTGTGAAGCTCTCTCACTATAGAACCCAGCATCGTGGTGGAAAAGGAAAGCTAGGACAGGGGTTAAAAGAGGAGGACGTAATCACAAAATTATTTGTTGGAAATACTCATACTAGCCTTTTATTCTTTTCTAATACTGGTCGAGTTTACAGATTAAAGGTTTATAAACTGCCTCTTGCAGAGCCAACTGCACGTGGAAGAGCGCTTGTTAATATATTCCCGCTTAGCGATGGTGAAACTATAACTAACATCATGCCGCTTCCAAGTGAGAATGACGAAAATCAAAATATAGTTTTTGTTACTGCTCATGGGAACATAAGGCGTAACTCCTTAGCAGATTTTCACTATATTCCAAGCAATGGAAAAATAGCAATAAAGCTCGACGAAGGGGATAGGTTAATATCAGTTAAAGTATGTAGCGAAATTGATCATGTTCTACTTTCAACAACACTTGGAAAAAGCATCAGATTTGTTGTAAGTGATGTGCGTCAATTTAAAAGTCGCAATTCAGATGGCGTAAGAGGTATCAAACTTGCAAAGAATGACAGCGTGATATCTATGACCATATTAAATGGGATAGGTGTAGCAACAGAAACAAAAGAACTTTACTTAAAAGTTCCACTTGCAAAAAGACTGGGGACTGCAATTAATAACTTCATTGATTCTAAATTGGAAAAGACTTTGAATGATTTAGGAATAGATAACAAACTGTTCTTAAAACTTGCAATGAATGAGGAGTTCATATTAACTATTACTGAAAATGGCTTTGGTAAAAGAACTTCTGCGTACGAGTATAGGGTAACAAATAGAGGTGGTGTTGGTATTACAAATATCCTGACTACCGACAGAAACGGTAATGTTGTTGCTAGCTTTCCAGTTGAACAGGGTGATAATATCATGCTTATTACAGATAAAGGAAAGTTAATTCGTATTTCAGTAAATGATATCAGAATTGCAGGACGTAGCACTCAAGGAGTCACTCTGTTTAAAACAGAGAGTAGAGAAAAGGTGGTGTCAGTAGCGAAAATTGAGGATCCCGATTCCACTGAAGATAGTATTTCCGAAATTGACAACTCTGTTTCTTCTTAACTGTATAGCAAAGGTTAAACAAATAGTGCAAATTTCTATTGATTAATCTATAATATTTAAATTAAAATATGTGTCTATGTTCAAGTAGAGATTGATGGATAAGAAGTTAACTAAAAATAAAAAATCATTGACGAATGAGAAGAATAAAAAAACATCTCTTGTTAAAGATTTTGCCAAAAATAAGAGTAGAAGAGATTTTATCACATTAACTACGTGTGCCATGGCAGGTATAGGAGCTGCAAGCGGTCTTTGGCCATTGGTTAAGTCTATGAATCCTTCTGCTGAGGTTTTAGCGATGTCTACGGTTGAAGTTAATCTATCTGATATTCAAGAAGGACAAGGAAAAAAGGTAAAATGGCAAGGTAAGCCAGTATTTATCCGCAAGCGCACAAAACAAGAGATTGAGGCTGCAAGAGCCATAAATGCAGAAAATTTGAGAGATCCTGAATCAGATGAAAAAAGAGTATACAAAGGAAAAGATGAATGGTTAATTATGATTGGAATATGCACCCATCTTGGATGTGTACCAGTTGATCACGCTACAAAAGACGGCAACGGTTGGTTCTGCCCTTGTCACGGTTCATATTATGACACATCAGGCCGAGTAATTGGCGGTCCTGCACCAAAGAACATGGCTATACCTGACTACTTTTTTCCAAGTGAAAATATTGTAGTAATTGGCAAGAAGGCTTAACGGATTTTCATAATTAAAGTAATAAAAGTATATTGCATTTCAAGAAGCACACTGACTTCATAGGCAAAGCTCTTGAAGTCTATCAAGCTAATTTTATACTATGCACATATTCGGGTGATAATTAAGAAACTTGCCTGCCAAATTTTCAGAGTTGACAGCTAAATTTAAAACTTGTTCCTTTGCGTCAGAAAAATTCTGACTAACTTGCTTAAAGTTATTTTCTAACTCTTCGAACCTCAGTTATGGATTAGAAAATAGATAAAAGTATAACTAAGAAGAGGGAAACAGGGTAAACTCGAGTATTTTAGTAATAATAAGAGGTTACCCATGAAGAAAGATATTACAGAACTGTACTGTTGCGTCGAGGATTTTTGTCGTGCGGTAGATGATAATTTTGCAAATAGGTTCTTATCAAACGGCAAAAAACCAACCAGAGTACCAGAAATAGCGCACTCAGAAATTCTAACCATAATCCTGTTATACCATAAATCACCATGTAAAAACTTCAAGGCTTTTTATCTTTGTTATCTTCAGTTATTCTATAGATCAGAGTTTTCAAAGCTGCCTTCATATCACAGATTTATTGCCTTAAAGCCGCGAGTTTTGTGGTATTTAGCATTACTTTTGCAATGGTTCTGTGAACAAGCGAAAATGACCGGCACTTCCTACATCGACACCTCTACGATTGCCGTTTGCCACAAAAAAAGGATCTCTAGGAATAAAGTTTTTAATCATCTAGCAGAAATTAGTAAGAGTACGTATGGTTGGTTTTTTGGCTTCAAGTTGCACTTAGTGATTAACGAAATTGGTGAAATTCAAGCACTTACCCTAACCAAAGGTAACGTTGATGACAGAAAACCTTTACCAACTCTCACTAAAAGACTGACCGGACTTTTGTTTGGAGATAAGGGCTATATAAAGAAAGAGCTTTTTGAGAAACTCTTCGATAGAGGCCTAAAGTTAGTCACTAAAGTAAAAAAAGGTATGAAAAACGCACTAATTTCACTTAAAGAGAAGATTTTATTAAGGAAAAGGTCGATTATTGAGACTGTTTTTGATTCCTTGAAAAACAAATTTGAGATTGAGCATACAAGACATAGATCGCCAACAAATTTCCTAATTCATGTTTTTTCTGTTCTGATTTCCTACTCCATGCAGTCCAAAAAGCCTTCTATTTCTATGCCTTTCTTTATCGGCTAATCCATAACTGAGGTTTCGAGGATGGAGCTGAAATTAAAAAAACTTTTCTGCATTTTATCAAGATTTTGAGTTATATAGCTTAATACATAAAGATAGAGACAAGAGGGGAAGAGATATGGTAAAGCAAGAAAAAGCTGAAAGTGAGGGAATAAATGGAGTCACCATATCAATATGAATTAAGGGAAAGAGTGATTTCAGTGGAATTGGGAGTCGCAATAGTAAAAGTGAAAGAAATCTTCAAAGTAGAACTATCCCCCAAAGCTGCACATGGACATAGAATATCCTTTGTCAGGGATGGACGTAAACATTGAAGATCTTCCCCTAGAGCTGGATATAGATATAAAGTCATTTATGCCATTACCTATATTCGAGAAAAATATCACATGCCAAGAACCTTGTCAAAATTATATAATCTATCTCTAGAGCAGGTTATTGAGAATGTCAATCCACATAAAAGAGCCAGGTATTCCTAACACCACTAAACTCACAAATTCATTTGCTAGAGTTTATAAGTTCTTGTTTATAATAATTTTATTATATCGTAAAACCATCTATATCGGCCTATTTAAACAGATTTTACTTTCCTTAAGGATTTTTTAAAGACCACCTATTGAATTCTATGATATTATTTTTTGTGAGATTGTTATACACGTTATGGCAAGGAAGGCAGAGAGATTTGTTAAGTAGTTTTTGCATCTATATGAGCTACTTGAATAATGGTTACAATATTTGTACAATTGTACAGCATGAGCTGAGTTCGCTTAGCCCTTATCTACATATTCAGTTCCACCAACAGTTATTGCATCGACCTTGAGTGTTGGCTGACCAACTCCAACAGGCACATTTTGCCCGTCTTTTGAGCACGTACCAACACCAGGATCTAACTTTAGATCATTACCAATCATTGATACTTTTTTTAGCACTGTTGGCCCATCACCAATTAGTGTTGCTCCTTTCACTGGCTGTGTAATTTTACCATTTTCTATTAGGTAAGCTTCTGAAGATGAGAAAACAAATTTTCCTGATGTTATATCAACTTGTCCACCACCAAAATTTACTGCATATAGGCCTCTTTTTACACTGGATATTATTTCTTCTGGTGCATATTTTCCTGCCAACATATAGGTGTTTGTCATGCGTGGCATAGTAACTTCTTTGTAACTTTCTCTTCTACCATTACCAGTTGGATTTACACCCATAAGTTTAGCGTTCATATGATCTTGCATATATCCTTTTAGAATTCCATCTTCTATAAGCACATTATAGCCAGGTAAAGTACCCTCATCGTCTATGCTAATAGAACCACGCAAATTAGGTAGAGTTCCATCATCAATTACAGTAATGTTACTGGCTGCCACTTGTTTACCCATAGAATTTGAAAATGCCGAGATTCCTTTACGGTTAAAATCACCTTCAAGTCCATGACCTACAGCTTCATGCAATAATATTCCTGGCCAACCTGAACCTAAAACAACTGTCATCTCTCCAGCCGGAGCTGGAATTGCCTCAAGATTTACTAGCGCTTGTTCTAACGCTTGGTTTGCAACTTTTTTCCACTTCTTCTCAGAAACAAATTTACTATAAGAGTCTCTTCCACCGTGCCCTGCAGAACCTCTCTCTGCTCGGCCATTTTTCTCTACGATGACTAGTACATTAAAACGTACCAAAGGCCTGATATCGCTTAACCTGTGATCATCTTTTATTATTTGTACAACTTGCCATTCTCCATTTAGAGTTATTTTTACCTGCTTCACGCAGTTATTCTTCGACCTTACATACTCATTAATCTCATTGAGTAGTTTAATTTTTGAGCTCAGATCCATTTCATTTATGGGATTAATCTTTGAATACAGGCTTTTTGCCTCCTCATTTAAGTTTACTGAATTTGTTTTGCTTAAAGATGCTGAACTTTTTACCATAGAAGCAGCTTTACTAATTTCTTTTTCGCTAATCTCAGAAGAGCAAACAAAAGACGTACTATCTTCACAAAAAGACCTGAGACCAAATCCTCTTCTGATATTTAAATCCATATGTTTTAATATATTATCATCAAAAATCAGGGATTCTGATTGGCAAAACTCTAAAAATAGCTCACCACCATCACTATTGCTCAAAGCGTTGTTGACTATTTTATATACATTATTAATATTAACATTGTTCTGAGCAAAAAATATTTGATCTAGATTTGGCATTACCTTTGAGCTAAAAATTGTTTAAGTATATTATTTAATTTTAACATAGTAAATCACAAAAAGCCCGGGTGGCGGAATTGGTAGACGCGCTAGCTTCAGGTGCTAGTAACTTTTCAAGTTGTGGAAGTTCAAGTCTTCTCCCGGGCACTCTGTATTGATTTTTGAGTCAATTAATGCTATGATATAATGTATTTACTACTAAGTTTATGAGTTATGAAGAAAAAAAGCTTGTTTACAGAAAGAAAATAAGAACTTATTCAAAACGCTTGGTTACTGCACTATCTATTGCTTCTTTGAGTGGGTACATAGCAGCATTAGCCCTAAATATTTCTTCCTTAAGCTTGTATTTTACTATTGTCAGCACTATACTAAGTGCACTTTCGCTTGCTTTAAATATATGGTCATTAACTGATCATTTTAGGCAGTGTGGCCTTAATAAGCAACTCGATACCTCTCGGCAAGAGAAATTAATGAAGATCTGCCTCGACATTGCATCTAACGTTTCATTTTTAATAGGAGGAATTACATCTATATTACCTCTTGAATTTCCTATTATCCCCTTTATTTCCGTTGCTTTTTTTATTCTAGGTTGTACCTTTATGGCAACCAATTTCATTCGAACTATGATTAGTCAGCCGCAAATAGATGAAACCAAAACCTCAAAGTTAGTGATCATTTGAACATTCAATCTGCAATAGCTGCCTAATTATTACATGTTAATAACTTAGCTTATTTAACTTGACAAATTACGCCATCTCCCTTACTATGATAGCAAGAGTATTTACCCTTGTTTTTAATCTCCGCGGATTTAACAGCAAAATTCAGTAAAAAACTCAAATATTTATTGGCAAATTACATAAAAATTATAGCGGCTGCATGTCTTTTTTATTTTTTCTACATTCAGCCAAATCGCGCTTGTTAGTACATTATCAATTTAAATTATTAAAACTCGCTATACGGGGGTTCTTTTGTCTTTTTTTACTTAGTAAATTTCTTAATATTTGTAGCTAAAGTAATTTTAGAGAGCCAGCGTGGGACACACAACCGCACTAACGTTTATTTTTGAAGGTACTATTTATATAGATGAAATGTTCAAAAGTAAAGCATTTAAATATCTAATTCTTACTTCCCAAATTTCAAATTATCTTCCTCCTATTTTATTAATAGCAGGTTTGGTGTTGCAGTACCAATCTAGTTGCGTAGACAGTAAAGTACTCATTGGATTTGCTATAGTACTAGGTTGTACTTTATTATTACAATTAGCAAGTGAGATCTACGAGAGAAAAGTTGTAAATCTTGTAAAAACTGAAGGAAGAGGTGATGAACAAAATGTACCTATAGGAGCATTAACCGAAAAGCCAAGCAGCATTGTAAATCCCGATAGTGTTCACGCTCATGGAAGAGAGCAAGTTGTGTAGTGCATTTATTGTTCTTGGATTAATTGATAGCTATTCTCCATACTCAAATCTCTGGCTAAAAATAGCGAGCCACAGATTAGTATGGTTTTGACGTTTTGTATAGAAGCTTTTAGTATGTGATTTGATATAGCATCTCTGATTGATTCACATTCGATAGCATTGATTCCTATATTATGAGCTCCTTCTCTAATTAAATCTGTACTTGTTGCTTTAGGTTCAGATTTAACACAAACGGCGCATAGTAGTTTGATGTATGGCTTTAAGTGCTCTAAGAACTCTGCGACGTTTCTGTTACGAGTAACACCAAAGATCATATAGATACCTTCAGCAAAATTGTCTCTTACCCACTTAGCTAACACTCTGGCACCATCATTGTTGTGCGCGCCATCTAGAAATAATTGCCAATCTTTTGGTAATAAAGAAATTAAATTACCTTCTTTTATAGACTCTAGCCGCGCAGGCCAATAAGTGCTCTGTAAACCTGAAGCAATGTCCTCTTCTCCAATATTAAATCCATACTTCCCACTCAAAATGCTACATGCTGCAATTGCGTTTCCTGAATTGATTATTTGATGATCTCCTTTTAAAGATGGCAAAGAAAATTCTATTGATTGAATAGTCGATTGAAAGACCATCCTGTTATTCTGTTTTTCGCAATTCCACTCAAATCCTCCTCTATATAAGGGAGATTTTTTGTTTATTGCGTGTTGTTCTAGCGTGTTCATTATAGATTTTTCTTGTGGTGCTATTACGCAAGGAACATTAGGTTTCATTATTCCAGCCTTTTCACCTGCTATGGTTTCTACGGTAGGACCAAGATATTCTGTATGGTCAAGTGCAATGGAAGTGATGATCGTTAGAATCGGATTATCTATAACATTTGTTGCATCAAGCCTTCCACCCAGACCCACTTCAACTAAAGTAATATCAGCTTTATGACGAGAAAAAGCTAAGAAGGCTGCAGTCGTTGCGGCTTCAAATAGAGTGATGGGTTGTTCTGCGACTGCTATACGGCATTCTTCCAGTGAGTTATGTAATTCACTATCATCGATATCATTGCCTGCAACAACTATTCTCTCATTAAAATTCACTAAATGTGGAGAAGTGTACGTATGAACTTTATACCCTGCTGCTTGCATTATATATCTTATAAAGGATAGTGTTGATCCTTTGCCATTAGTGCCAGCTATGTGAATTATTGGCGGTATTTTTTTCTCGGGATTACCCAGTTTATTTAGAAAACTTTTTATGCGATCAAGAGAAAAATCCTTTGGCCTACTGCCAATCGGCTTAGGCCAATGAGGCATGTATATCATAAATTATTGTTACGTTTTAATTCATCTATTACACTTGCCATGCCGTGCGTGTCGATTTTTTCACTAAATTGAGAACGTTGATTAATAGCAATACTTATCCCACTCATTACAACATCGTTTATTAAGAAAGAATTGTCATTTTTAGTCACTTTAAAGTCAATGTTTGTAAATTCCTCATCACCATAAGAAAATCTTGTTCCTATCAGACAAGTTTCATCGTCAACTGCTTTTGTACTCATTATGATCATTTCACTATTATTTATGTATTTATACAAAATTTTAGCGCACAAGCGCGCGAGATATACTTCATATTCTTTTAGAAACTCTTCTTTTTCTTTCTGAGTAGATAAATTCCAATATTTCCCTATGACAAATCGAGATATTCCTTTGAGGTCAACATTATTCTGAATAATTTTCAGAAGTTCTTCTTGTACATGTTCTAGATTTTTTCTATTCCCTTTCATAGACGTGTTGTCTACTTGCTGCTTCATGGCAAGCACAAAAGTTTTGTGCCCTATACAATTCGCGTAAGCACTTGAGGAGATTACAATAAAAATGGTTAAGAACTTAATAAGATTCATAAGATATATTTATTAGCTATGATACTTAAAATGCAAAATTTAACAAAGGCAAAATAATGATCGCTAGTTTTAATATATCTATAGACATACTCTATATAAATAATCTATAATTAATTTAGGGGTCTGTGCTATGCGTTATGAGTTAAGTTAAATTTCCCGAGCGATAATTTCTGATCAAGGGAATTGCCTCTGTTAATTTCATTGAAATTAGTACGTGATGCCCACCTTAACTTTAGGTCTCAGGAATCTACTAAGACTGACGGTAGATATGGATCCCTTTTCCATTATTTAGGTTTATGTTACACCAATATAAAGAACAAGGTGTTTTTTTCTGTTCATCTCATGAGATATTTCAAGTTGTAATTGACGTTGAGAAGTATCCTGATTTTGTTCCTTGGTGCAAAGCTGTTTATATAAAAGAAAAAACTGATAGCCAAATGATTGTGGACCTCCTTGCAGCTTTTCATGGCATTAAAGGAAGTTACACATCAGAAGTGACCTTTCTTTCTCCAAATGGAGCAAATAAAAGTTGGATAAAAGCTGTGTCGTCAAATGGAATATTTAAACATTTATACAACGAATGGAAATTCACTCCTATAGATGAAAGTAAAACTATGGTAGAGTTCTATATAAAGTTTGAATTTAAATCCAATTTGTTTTCCGCCTTATTAAACTCAGTTTATAAATACACACAAAGTAAAATAATTGCTGCATTTAAAGACAGAGTAGAAAGTGTTGCCGAGAAAAAGTTATCTTGACATCATTTATATAAATGCATAAATTCTTTAATAAGTTAAGTATTTCCATTGTAATGATTTTTAGATTATTGTTCTTACTTATTTTTATAAGTGTTAGTTCTTATGCAGCTATTGAACAAAACTTACCCAACACTCAAAAAACTGATGAAATAACATCAAAAGAACTACTGTCACTACTGCCTGATGATAAATTATTAGGTGATCCAAAAGCACCAATTTTAATGATAGAATATGCTTCGCTCACTTGTTATCACTGTTCTCTTTTTCATAAGAAAGTTTTTCCTAAAATCAAAGAAAAGTACATAGATACAGGTAAGATGTTATACATATTCCGTCATTTTCCTCTAGATTACAGAGGATTAAAAGCTGCAATGCTAAGTTATTGCTATGAAAAAGAAGAAGACTATTTTAATTTTAACAAAGCTGTGTTTAATGCAATAGACTCGTGGAACTACTCTAATTTTAGTGATTTAACTATACTACAAAAAATTGCTGCACTAAGCAATTTGAAGCAAGATGTATTTAACCAATGCATTAATGATAAAAAGATGATGGACAAAATTATAAATGATAAATCACTTGCAATTAATAAACTTGATATCACAGCTACTCCTGTATTCATCATCAAGATTAACGATGACAAATCATATGTAGAGAATGGTAAAATCAAACATGAAGGGTATAGAGAGCTGGAATACTTCACTAATGTAATAGATGAGTTATATGGAAAAGCTATAGTGAAGTAATAACACTGTAGCTTACCATATAAAAACCCTATGCTGAATCATTATTTTTTGATACTGTTTGTTGCTTTTTACGCTCAAACTCTCTTTTTTTACTGTGCCAAGCATAATAATACATAGCAATTTTATTCTCTATTAATACTATCGTTCCATCATAAAATTGGACCATATCCATAACTTTTTTCTGAGCTTCGTTAAAGCGTTCTTTGTACTTCTCGCGATAAGCTGGATTGTGCAGTAATTTCACTCCTTCATTATTATTAGATTTCTTGCTTAACGTTTCAACTTCGTTAGCAATGTTATAAGACATATAACCCCCTCTAATTGATTATAAAAATTACATTTTAAGAGAGATGTAAAATAAACGATCCCTTAATTCTAGTATAACAATTGGTTATTATACTAGTTAACCATAGTAAAATATATAATAATCTTTGTCACTTAAAATTTTACTTTATAAAATAACAACTTAAAATAAAAATTTTTATTATTCTTAACTCTATTGTTATATCTATAAATCTTATATAGATTAAACCTCCTTAGTTTATATTATAAAACTTAATGCGTCATAACTTTAGCAGAAAATCGTTGTACATAAGAAGCTTATTTGCAAAAGAGTATAAAAAAATAGAAGAACATTGTACTCTTGATAAGAAACAACGTATTCAAATCACTCCTGAAGAAGGAAAATTATTAAATTTATTTATCAAAATCCATAAAGTTAAAAGCATAGTTGAAATTGGCACTTTATATGGTTATTCGTCAATTTGTATGGTAAAAGCTTTACCGAAAGATGGTCATATATATACAATAGAAAATAATCCTCAACACTCAAGAATAGCAAAAAAAAATTTTAGTGCTTTTAATCTAAGTGATAAAATTACTCTAATAGAAGGTGATGCACTGGAAAAAATTAATGAATTATCAGCAAAGGCACCATTTGACATGATATTCATCGATGCTGACAAAAGTAGTTATCCTAAGTATTTAGATTGGGCAGAGTCATACATTAAACAAGATGGGCTAATCGTTGCAGATAACACTCTATTATTTGATACAGTATTTTTAGAATCTCCTCCAAAAGAAGTATCAGAAAAGTCATGGCATGCTATGAGAGAGTTTAACGATAGATTGTCAGATGAAAAAAAATATTTCTCCATATTGATTCCTACTGACGAAGGAATGACTGTAGCTTTAAAACTAACGCAAGTTAAAAATCAAGGTCAGCGTAATGTCTAGGGGGAGTTAAGCCAAAAACTCTCTCTAATAATATTTCGCGAAAACAAGGCCTTGATTTAACAATGGAGTACCATTCTTTTAAAATCTTACTTTTTTCCCAGGGAAAACTATTTACGTAGTCTATTATAGAAATATGTGATGCTAAAGTAATATCGGCTAAAGTGAACTTATCGGTTGCAAGCCAAACGTTCTTGTTAATTAAGTGTTCGATGTATTCCATATGGTAAGGCAGGTTATGCTGAGCTGCATGAAGAAATCTAGAGTCAGGGCTGCGGTTAGTAATTACTTTTTCATTCATAATATACTTAGTAACTTCATTGTAAAATTTGCTATCGAACCAATTGATTAAAGCGCGTATTTTAGACTTAATAATAGTTGATGAACCAAGTAATTTGACGTTACTATTGTAAATCTCTTCTATATATTCACAAATGGCATTACTATCCGCTATTACAAAGTTATTATCTATTAATACTGGTACTTGTCCGATTGGATTGATCTCCATGAATTCATTCCGCTTTTCCCATGGATTTTCATATACCAAATCACAACTCAGCTTTTTTTCCTTGAGAAGAGCTCTAACTTTTCGTGAAAATGGACAAAGAGGAAAATGATATAAAATCATAATATTCCTCTTTTGTTATTCCAATACCTATATGTTGTCATTCCAGTACGTGACATTGGAATCCAGCTTATTTCATTATGGACATTACTTTTAACATATATTCCTAGAATCCATTGTCCATTGTATAATTTCCAAATATTTTTATACTTGAATCCCAGTACAACTGTACGAACATTGTAGTTTGAGAGCAATCCCCACCGGAAGGGTGTCATTTCAGTGATTGACACTGGAATCCAGTTCTTATTATACAACAGCCTAATGTATTCATTTAAAATTAAGTTTTCTGGATCCCAGTGTCTGGACACTGGGATGACAGAAGAAGAGTATTTTAGGTAACGGCTGTTTACTCCAAAGTAATGTTGCAAAAGGTCTAACATATAAATTATAAGACTAATATAGAATATACCTTGCTAAAAAAAAAAAAAAGTATAACCTTTGATAAGGTATGCAGGCAAAAATTCTGTAACTTGGTCAGGTCAGAAATGAAGCAACCATATCAGAATCTTTTTGGGTTGCATACCTATTTGTACTATTTGTTTTATTCTAGGCTATGAACATAGCATTAAAATATCGTCCTAGTAGCTTTAAAGATTTAGTAGGTCAAGATATATTGGTGCGTATACTAGAAAATGCTTTTACTCTCAACAAAATTCCACAATCTATACTGCTTTCTGGTAGCAGTGGAATTGGTAAAACCACCACTGCAAGAATAATAGCTTTATGTTTGAACTGCTCATTGGGGCCAACTTTTGAACCTTGTGGATCATGTACAAGTTGTCTGGCAATAAAAAATTCAAGCCATCCAGATGTAGTTGAAATCGATGCGGCAAGTCACACTAGTGTTGAGGATGTTAGAGCGATCTTGGGAGATATTTGCTATTTACCAATAAGTTCTAAATTTAAAGTTTACATTATAGATGAAGTACACATGTTATCCAGTAATGCATTTAATGCATTACTTAAAACTCTAGAAGAACCACCATCTAGCGTAAAGTTTATTCTAGCAACTACAGAAATAAAAAAGATACCAATAACTGTTATTGCACGTTGTCAAAGGTTTGACTTACATAACATTCCTTCAGCTAAGATAATGGAGCGTTTAAATGATATTGCACAAAAAGAAAATTATTTTATTGAAAAAGAAGCATCGGAATTAATTGCTCACCACTGTAGCAATTCAATGCGTAACGCTTTATTTTTGATGAATCAAGCATTGCTATATAGCAAAGATGGTACAATATCCACTCAAAGTGTTACAGACATACTTGGTCTAGTAGATAGAAACGTTATATTTGATCTACTGGAAGCAGTATTAGATAGTGATTTACAGAAGGCTTTGTTAGTATTCGACAATGTGGTAAAAACAGCAAATCCGCTCAATATTTTTGAAGATCTGCTGCAAACAATCCAGTTAATATGCCGTTTTTTAATTACAAAAGAGATTGATACAGAATATGAGAAGAGCAGAGTAAAAGATTTGAGTGCAAAAAAGTCTTTAATATTTTTTTCGAGATTGTGGAAGGTGCTGCTTAAGGGTATTCAAGATATAAAAATTTCAACATGCAATGAGGTTGCTGCTGAAATGATGTTAATTAGCCTTTGTTATCTTTCTGATTTGCCTTCTCCGGAACAGGTGATCAAAAAAATTCTTTCACAGAATGTAGAGCAAGGAAATAGACAGGGCAGACCTGTTGCACCTTCCCCCTCTGTCATCCAAGTAACTGACTACTCGGATCCAAAAAAATATGTGGAAAAACCCCACTCTGTCATCCCAGTGCGTGACACTGGGATCCATGTGAAAAATAAACAACAAAATTACGATTTTGATAAGATTTTGCAACTATTAAGGCGGAGTAACCAAATTTATCTTTACAAACAACTGTGTAGTAATCTAAAATTAATAGATTGTAAATTTGGGTATTTAAAATTAAAAGCTGTATCTAACTTGAACAGTAATTTTTGTAATGACTTGAAAAGTTACTTAAATCAAGCTACTAATCAGGAGTGGGTTATTATAGTTGATACGAGTTATATGAATAGGGAAGTGAGTAATTTAAATTATGCACCTGTAGTTAAGGATATATTAAATACGTTTAAAGGTGCAAAGGTAGTTAATATAGAAAATAAGGAGTAGGTTGTGGATTTCAGTCAAATAATGAAGCAAGCGCAAGAAATGCAAAAAAAGCTTGCGGAAGCCCAAGAAAAATATATTGGAAAAGAGTTTCAAGGTATTTCTGGTGGTGGCAAAGTTTCTATATTAGTGGAAGTTATAAAAATAGGTGGCTATAAAGCTAAAAAGGTAAACATAGACTTAGAGCTTATGAGAAATGAAGAAAAAGACATAGTAGAAGATTTAGTGACAGCAGCGTTTAATGATGCCATTAAAAAAGCAGAAGAAGATATGGCAAATGCAACCTCTGATCTTGCAGGTATGATGGGGTTACCACCTGGATTTAAACTTCCTTTTTAAATTTACTACTGAAGTTTGCCTTAATGCAGTAACTAAGTGTTTTCCTTTTATACTAGTACTTCCATGAAGTACATTCATATTACTGCATGAATATGCAGCAATTCACAATGATGAATGCAGATCAGAAGATAAAAAGACATTAGTGAAATAGGTGTCAGAAGATCAAGAGTAAAAAAAGTAGAGTAACTCTATTTATTAATTAATAAAATCTTTGTATTTTCCTAAAAGTTAGTTAAGATACAGAAGGTTTTATGTTATTAAGTTAGCACTTGACTTAACTTTAGTTATTATTTAGACTGCTAAAGTGGAATTTTAATTTTTTTAACGAGGGCAATTATGCATTATAAAAAGTTTTTTTCGGCAGCTGCTTTAGTGACGTTGCTAAGCCTATCAAACTCTGCTTTTTCATCAGACCCTATTGGTCCAATAAGTGATGAAGAAACTAGCTACTATGTTCGTTTGCAATATAATGGTGAAGTTTTACCTTTTAAAACAAGAATTGACGGCATTGAATATAAAAAAGGAACCGAAGTTCATGATCCTTTAAAAGCATCTTTTATGGCTGGTGGTGCTGCATTTGGTTATAAAATGGACGATATCAGGGTTGATGTTGAGGGACTTTACTCACAACTAAACAAAAACGACGTTAGTGGTGCAACATTTACTCCAACAACTGTTGCAAACAGTGTGGCAGCATTTTCAGGATTGGTTAACGTTTATTACGATATAGCGATTGAAGATATGCCTATCACTCCATACGTTGGTGTTGGTGTTGGTGCAGCATATATCAGCAATCCTTCAGAAGCTAGTGCAGTTAAAGATCAAAAAGGATTTGGTTTTGCTTATCAAGCAAAAGCTGGTGTTAGTTATGATGTAACCCCAGAAATCAAACTCTTTGCTGGTGCTCGTTATTTTGGTTCTTATGGTGCTAGTTTTAATAAAGAAGCAGTATCAGCTACTAAAGAGATCAATGTCCTTTACAGCGCTGTTGGTGCAGAAGCTGGAGTAGCGTTTAATTTCTAGTCTATCTTTGTCTTATTATCCCAGTGAGTTTTTCTTGTCATTCAAGTAGCATGACACTGGGATCTAGAAAAAAGAAATGTGAATTCCAGTGTTTGAGCACTGGAATAACACATTATTTATCTAATGTAGCTTTTATCGTTACACGCTGGCAATTTTAATTCTACATTTAGGTAGCTGTTGTTAAGATCTCAACTAGATATAAAGTTATGCTTTTTTAATTAAAGCTTGAATTTTTCACTGAAAATCAATATATTATATGTATAGAGTTTTAATTTAAGTTATTATGTTGACCCCAGTAGCAAATTTATGTGTTAATAGTAGCACTAATCTCATGCAATATATTGCTGAAGTGCGAAAATTTCCTATGCTTTCCCAAGAAGAGGAAGTGCGATTAGCAAAAAATTGGCAAGAATACCAGGATATTTCTTCTGCTCACAGGTTGATTACTAGCCATTTGAATTTGGTAGTAAAAATTGCAATGAAATTTAAGAATTACGGTCTATTGTTGATGGACCTGGTCATGGAAGGAAATATGGGTTTAATGCATGCAGTGAAAAAGTTCAATCCTGACTTGGGATTTCGTTTTTCAACTTATGCAGTATGGTGGATTGAAGCTTCAATGAAAGACTTTATATTAAAATCTTGGTCACTTGTAAAAATAGGTACAACGCAAGCACAAAGGAGATTGTTTTTTAGTTTACGTAAAATAAAAAAAAGAATTTTACAATACACAAACAGAGAAACTTTGAGTAAAGAAGAAATAAAAGCAATATCAAATGAGCTTTCTGTATCTGAAGAAGATGTTGTACAGATGAGCTATCGTCTGGCTTGTAAGGATCAGTCGTTAAATAATTGTATAAAAATAGGTGATGACTCTAAAAAGGAGTTACAAGATATGATTCCGTGTAATTTAGTTAGTCAAGAAGTAGCTTACCAGAATCATGAAGAAAAGGCATTAAAAGAAACAATTTTAAGCAATGCGCTGGCAAGTCTTAATGAAAGATCAAGAGACATTTTCATTAGCAGATATTTATCTGAGAATACTCAGACTTTGGATGAGCTTAGCAAAAAATATTGTGTTTCAAGAGAAAGAATAAGACAGCTGGCTGAGCAAGCGATGAGTAAGGTAAAACAACATATAAAATCAGAGAGTTTGAAATTCGGTTTACATGCGTAGTCTTTTCGTATTTCTAATATTTCTTTCAATAGACACTCTTGCATCGGTTAGTAATGTACAACTGAGCGAAAAATATAAAGACTGGTTTGTGTATACTGCATTGGAAGATGGTGAAAAAGTGTGTTATATTGTATCTCATCCTAAGAAAAAAAGTGAACATTATACAGCCGATCGCAAGCCGTATGTAATGGTCAGTTACGTTGATAAAAAAGCAGATGAGGTGAGCGTCACTTCTGGCTTTCAGTATAATAATGAGCCTGTAGTTCTCAATATCGATAAAAAAATTAAATATCAATTGCCAATAATACAGAGAAGTCTTGCGTGGACAGATGATACAAAAATGGACCAAGATTTGATTCTAAAAATGAAGCAGGGATTATCAATGGTAGTTAATGGAAAAGTAAAAACAGCAAATGTTGATGATACTTATTCCTTGCTTGGCTTTCAAAAAGCGTACCAAAAAATGCATGACTTATGCCATACAAAGTAAATTATTGATCACTAAAGTATAAGATAGGCTGTTTTGTCTCTCAGACAAAAATATGGATATCACTTTACATAGAATATGAATATCATTTAAAATATATTTTTGAGAATTAATATGTCAAAAATTGTAGATATAGGAATCAAAGAACAAAGTTCTGTGTGTGAACAAATGCGTTTTAGTGTAAGTCGTGCAAGCCTTTTAAATACGCTATCCAGGGTAAGTGGAGTGGTTGAAAGGCGCAACGCGATAGATGTTTTAGCGTGTATAAATATCAAAGCACAATATGGTAGCATAAAATTGAAGGCTACTGATCTTGACATTTCAATATTTGCCTCACTTACTGCAAATGTATCAGCAGAAGGAGAAGTGAAAATCTCAGCACATACTTTACATGATATAGTGAAAAAATTGCCAACTAATTTGGATGTCAATTTCGAAATGAATAATCAAGGAAAATTATTGATATCCTGTGGAAATGCAAATTTTTCTTTACCGAACGTAGTTTCAAATAACTTCCCTGTTCTTGAAGAAGGTGATCATCAATACGATTTCACTCTACTAAGTGCAGATTTGGTAGACTTGTTGACTAAAACGAAGTTTGCTGTGTCGCTAGATGATACAAGGTATAATTTGAATGGGATATATCTGCATACAGATGAGCAATTTCTGTACTGCGTTGCAACTGATGGCCACCGTTTATCATGTATAAAAAGGCCTAAACCTGAAGATATCAACGGAGAATTTGGGGTGATCATTCCACGTAAAACTATCATGGAACTGTTGAAAGTATTGGATGATTGTAATGAGATAAATATAAAACTTTCAGATAGAAAAATCAAATTTACATGTGGTGAGTATATTCTAATATCAAAATTGATAGATGGAACTTTTCCAGATTACAAAGCCGTTATTCCAACGTCTCAAGATAAACAAATGATTGTTGAGAGTAGCAAACTTGCTAGTGTTATAGACCGAGTTTCCGTTGTTGTGTCCGATAAAATAAAATCAATTAAATTTTCATTGCAAGAGAATTTATTAACTCTACATTCAAATTCCCAAGAGTGTAGTGATGCAACTGAGTCTATAGAAGTGGATTACGATGGAGCTCTTATGGAAGTAGGATTTAATTCTCGTTATTTGCTTGATGTTTTATCCTGTATAGAAAACAAGTGTAAATTTAGCTTATCAGATGGTAATAGCGCTACAATTATCACTGATGAAGATGATCCAAGTGCACTATATATAGTAATGCCAATGAGGACTTAAGCTAGTAATCTATCTTTACTAAGTATAAGCCGTGAGGCGGTGCAGTGATTCCAGCAGCGTTTCTTTTACATTGACTTAATATGTTTAGCATTTCTTGTGGATTAGTTCTATTTTTTCCAAATTCAACTAAAGTACCAACAATAATCCTCACCTGGTTATGTAAAAAGGAAATCGCAGATATTTTGATGTATATGTGACTTCCGTTTTGTACTATATCAATATCATCGATTGTTCTGACCGGATTTGTAGCTTGACAATCTTTTGAGCGAAAGCTTGAAAGATTATGTTTTCCAAGCAGGTGTCTAGCAGCTTCACGCATGATGTTTACGTCAAGTGGGTTAAATACTTGCCACACATAACCGATTTCCAGAGCTGCAGGAGCGTAGCGATTAATTATTCTATATTCATAATATCTTTTTTTTGCTGAAAATCGCGCATGAAATGCATCATCTACGGCTTCTGCACTAAGCACAACTATAGGAATCGCTTTTAAGTGATAGTTTATTCCATTTCTTATTCTGTAAAGCTCAAATTGCCTTTCCATATTGAAATGAGCAACTTGCCCTAAAGCATGAACCCCTGTGTCAGTTCTGCCACCACAATGCAAAGAGACTCTCTCGCCACTGAAATTAAATATAGCGTTTTCTATGGTTTCCTGAATTGAGTTAGCAGAGTGTTGTTGCTTTTGCCAGCCAGAGAAACTACTACCATTGTATTCTATCGTTATTTTGTATCGCACTACAAAGTCTATCTATCTAATTTTAGGTAACTAACGTTCTTCGTTATTAAAAAACCCTTGGCAGATTGGTTGCGTTCAATTACCATGGAGACTATACAAGTTAATAAATGATCCATGGCACATAATCCAGAAGAAAGAAATAATGATAAGCAAAAAGCACTAGATAATGCAATAAGTCAAATTGAAAAAGCATTCGGTAAAGGTGCAATAATGAAACTAAAGCAAAATCCTGTAGAAAAAATAGACACGATATCTACAGGGTCGATTGCACTTGATTCAGCTCTGGGTGTTGGGGGATTGCCAAAAGGACGTATAATTGAGATATTTGGCCCTGAGAGTTCTGGTAAAACTACCCTTGCTTTGCATGTAATTGCTGAAGCACAGAAAAAAGGAGGTTTATGTGCATTTATCGATGCGGAACACGCACTGGATGTTATATATGCTCGTAAACTTGGAGTGAAAACTGATGATTTGGTAATTTCACAACCAGACACTGGAGAGCAGGCGTTGCATATTGTTGAGTATTTAGTGTGTTCTAGTGCAGTTGATGTAATAGTTATTGATTCTGTTGCAGCACTAACTCCAAGAGCTGAAATTGAAGGGGATATGGGCGATCAGCACATGGGACTACAAGCAAGACTTCTAAGCCATGGACTCAGGAAACTAACTTCTGTAGTTTCAAAAGCAAACTGTATATTGATATTTATCAACCAAATTCGTATGAAAATAGGAGTAGTATATGGAAATCCTGAAACTACCACTGGTGGAAATGCGTTAAAATTCTATACTTCTATAAGACTTGATATAAGAAAAGTTGGTGCGATAAAGGATAAGGAGAATATTACGGGTAATGAAACGAGAGTTAAAGTTGTAAAAAATAAAGTTGCTCCTCCGTTTAGAGAGGCAAAATTTGATATAATGTACAATGAAGGCATATCAAAACTTGGAGAAATAATAGATATAGGAGCAAAACTTGGTGTACTTGAAAAGGCAGGTGCTTATTATTCATATAACAATACGCGTCTTGGCCAAGGAAGAGAAAATGTAAAAAGTTACCTCAAGGCAAACAAAGAAATTGCAAGTGAAATAGAAACAAAAATCAGAGATTTATTTAAAAATCATGATAATTCCATTGCAATAGAAGAGGAACGCGAACAACTTCTAGAAGAATCAGTATTCTAATCTAAATTAGTTTGTATTGGGCAGTATTCGTTTGCTATACTAAAGTTTCACTCTCAACCGAGTTGATAAAAGCTGTGGTATCTCCTTGCAGCATTAGGTGTATATTTTTTGCTATTTTTTCCACTAAGAGGATAACGTTATCAAAATTTTCAAATTTTGATAACACATAGTCTGCTAAGCTTTTCTGACCTTCAGGCCTGCCTACTCCAAATCTTAAACGCCAATAATCATTACCAATAAAGCTATCTATAGACTTAAGTCCATTATGTCCAGCAGAACTACCACCTTTTTTTACTTTTATTCTTCCAAATTTCAAGTCAGCATCATCATGTATGACAACAATATTGTCTAGCGATAATTTGTAAAAATTTTTTATTTTTGCAACAGGAATACCTGAATTATTCATAAACGAATAAGGCTTTATTAGCATAACTTTATTATTGTTAATTATGCCAGAGGTTATCAAGTAATCGGCTTTCTTAGAAAATGACTGAAAATTCCAATATTTGTAGATTGCGTCAATAACGATAAAACCAATATTATGATGAGTTAACTCATATTGACTACCAGGATTACCAAGCCCAGCTATTAAATGCACTACTCCTCTGTTTTTGTTTGAGTCTCTTCAACATCACTATCGGCAGCAGAGATTGTTACAATGGTGAAATTTTCTTCCTCATGAGCTACAAATTTAACACCTTCTGGCAATTTTACATCATTGATATGTATAGACTGACCAATCATTTTGCCAGACAAATCAATTTCTATGACTTGAGGTATTTTCTCAGGAGAGCATTTGACAGTAATAGAACGACACAGAACATTAAGCACTCCACCTAATTTGATTCCTGGTGATTTACTTTCATTGATGAATGATAAAGGTATATCTATTTTAATTTCACTACCTTTATCAACAAACTGAAAATCAACATGTTGCACAGTATCCTTTACTACATGCCATTGAATATCACGAACAAGAGCATATTCTTTTTTCCCTGAAATATCTAGTTCTATTAAATGTGCAGAAAGAGCACCTGATTTATATTGTTTAGTAAATTCCTTTGCAGACAATGTCAAATTTACGTTATCATGCCCTTTACCATATATAACTGCAGGTATACTTCCCTTCTCCCTCAGAGCCTGCATCGCTTTCTTTTTTTTTACATCACGTAACTCTGCATTAATTGTTACCATTTCTTGCTGTGCCATCGATTACTCCTATTCAGCTAATCCTTTTTATATAATTTAATAATATAACATAAAAATATTTATTTCAAACTTCATTCTTTCACACTAATTCTTTGTGGAAAAATTTATTTAGATATATACTTAAGATTACGTAGTAAGGACTATGAGTATTAACGATCAAGTAGTTTTTAAGATTTATAAGCCAACAAAAACTGCAACACAATCTGGCTTAGGTAATACAAAATTCTGGTACCTAAAAATTGAGCCTTGTTCTTACTATATTGAACCTTTGATGGGATGGGTTGGCTCAAAAGATCCCCAAAAACAGATTGTATTAAAGTTTGATTCTCTTGAAAAAGCAATATCTTACGCAAAGAAACACAACACAAAGTACACAATTGAAATGCCAAAAGATGTTAAAAGACTGCCAAAATCTTATGCAAATAATTTTATACTAAAGTAAATTTTATTGTAGTATGTTTACCTAAAAGCTTAAATCTAAGAACATATCTTGAAAGGACTTAAGTGGTTAAGCATATATTAAAGAGTTCTTGCAGTAAGGAGAGCACGCTCATACGTCAAGCAAATAATGTTTACCTAAAATTCTTTGACATTCGCAGCTTTCTTGGCAATCGTATCCCATTTTCAGTAAACAGTGATTCTTCTATATATTAGAAAAATTTTTATTTTAATTAGCGTTAAACAATAGGCGCCTATTGGTTTTTAGCTAAAGTAAAAGTCAAATATCTGGAATTCTGGACATAAAATCCTCCTGTGTAAAAAAGATTAGAAAAAAATGCAGTGCACATACGACAGAGATTAAGTATACGTGTATACACTGAAGAAGACACACTACATTTAATGAGTTTGATTGTTTAATAGAAAAAGTCTGCAGACAAAGATAGATTTTGAGCTCTTAAAATATCTCTAATTGTAATTATAATCAGATTTGAAATATGCGCAAGCAATTTTTCATGTTAATATTTCAAATTAGGCCTCTTGCATAACTATATTAAACTCCCTCATTATATATTTCATTGCATTAATAATTGTTATCGCCCCTTGTGCAACATTTGGCCTTATCACTCGTTACCCTCCTATTTTTTGCTTACCTCATCTTATTTTTTTCCCTTTCAAGATAGGTTCTAATTGTTATTCTGGGTTTTAAGTTGTGCTAACACACTACAGACCTCAGTTATGGATTAGAAAATAGATAAAAGTATAACTAAGAAGAGGGAAACAGGGTAAACTCGAGTATTTTAGTAATAATAAGAGGTTACCCATGAAGAAAGATATTACAGAACTGTACTGTTGCGTCGAGGATTTTTGTCGTGCGGTAGATGATAATTTTGCAAATAGGTTCTTATCAAACGGCAAAAAACCAACCAGAGTACCAGAAATAGCGCACTCAGAAATTCTAACCATAATCCTGTTATACCATAAATCACCATGTAAAAACTTCAAGGCTTTTTATCTTTGTTATCTTCAGTTATTCTATAGATCAGAGTTTTCAAAGCTGCCTTCATATCACAGATTTATTGCCTTAAAGCCGCGAGTTTTGTGGTATTTAGCATTACTTTTGCAATGGTTCTGTGAACAAGCGAAAATGACCGGCACTTCCTACATCGACACCTCTACGATTGCCGTTTGCCACAAAAAAAGGATCTCTAGGAATAAAGTTTTTAATCATCTAGCAGAAATTAGTAAGAGTACGTATGGTTGGTTTTTTGGCTTCAAGTTGCACTTAGTGATTAACGAAATTGGTGAAATTCAAGCACTTACCCTAACCAAAGGTAACGTTGATGACAGAAAACCTTTACCAACTCTCACTAAAAGACTGACCGGACTTTTGTTTGGAGATAAGGGCTATATAAAGAAAGAGCTTTTTGAGAAACTCTTCGATAGAGGCCTAAAGTTAGTCACTAAAGTAAAAAAAGGTATGAAAAACGCACTAATTTCACTTAAAGAGAAGATTTTATTAAGGAAAAGGTCGATTATTGAGACTGTTTTTGATTCCTTGAAAAACAAATTTGAGATTGAGCATACAAGACATAGATCGCCAACAAATTTCCTAATTCATGTTTTTTCTGTTCTGATTTCCTACTCCATGCAGTCCAAAAAGCCTTCTATTTCTATGCCTTTCTTTATCGGCTAATCCATAACTGAGGTTACAGAGAGTCGAATCTGGCTAGCTAGTATCAAAGGGTTATTTTTTAGGTATTTCTCCGTAAGACTGCAAGTTTTTTTAGATTACTCAAATAACTCCATTCTGCTTGCAGGACTTTTATGTCGCTTTGCACTAAATTAATTTTATGCTTTATTCATGCTAGTTCTCTATTTAGTGATTGAACGTGTAATTTTACCTTAAATAACCCTACAATAAAAATATAATTATTGAAATGGCATGAAAGGTCCTCATGATAACCTTTGTATAGCTCTCAGTTTTGCTGAACGCGCGCGTGGATTTACATTTATTTCTTCTGAACTTGCTTTGATCACTTTTTTATTTAAAAGGGAGAATGTTTTAGTAGATCCTGGTTCACATAAATCTTTAAAAACAGTTTTGACTATACGATCTTCTAAAGAATGAAAAGTAACTACAATTAATTTGCCGTTCTCACTTAAAATCTCAGATGCAGCTTTAATACCCTTTTCAAGCTCTCCTAGCTCATCATTTACCCATATTCTGATTGCCTGAAATGTCCTAGTTGCAGGGTCAATCTTGCTTTTTCCACGAAACACTACAGAACGTACAATATCCGCAAGTTCAAATGTAGTTTTGATAATTTTCTTCTTCCGCGCATTTACTATCGCTCTTGCGATTCTGCGGGAATGACGCTCACCCCCATAATTATATATAGTGTTCGCAATCTCTTCTTCACGTAAAGCGTTAACAAACGTCGAAGCATTCATATGAGAATAGTTATCCATGCTCATGTTAAGTGGGCCATCACGTAGAAATGAGAATCCTCTATCTCCATTATCAAGCTGCATAGATGAAACTCCAACGTCGAAAACTATTCCATTGATACCTTTAATGTTATTACTATCTAATAAATTTTTGATATTACTAAACTTTTCAATAAATAACTTTATTCTATTAGGGTATTTAACATTTAGATCATCATAAAATTTAGTAACTGTTTCATCTCTATCAACTGCATACACTTTGCAATCAGCGGATTCCAATATTGCTTTGCTATATCCTCCAGCTCCAAACGTGGCATCCACATATATACCACCACTGTGTGGTGACAATTGCAGTAGCATCTCTTTCAACAAAACTGGAATATGTGTCATATCAAGAGACTTTGTGCACTTAAATTAAAATAACTTTCTCGCCAAAAAATATATGGAAATATATAGGTATAGTATAAGAATATTTAAATATAATCAACGATATAAAAATTTAATAAGATAATATTATTAATATAACATTTACATAATTCACGTTTGAAAAAGTAAGTAATATTACTATAATATCAAACAAATTACGGAAGATTTCGTGCAACAAATAACAAAAGTAATACTATCAAGTTTAATTTGTAACACTTTGTTGTGGTATGATCACATGCTTTTCAGCCATCTAATAAGCATAATCGGAGATGTGTTTTTTCCATCAGACGACAAATTAGTCAGCATACTTAAAGCTTTTGGAGTGTTTGCAGTGGGTTTCTTAATAAGACCAATTGGTGCTGCTATATTTGGCCACATTGGCGATAAATATGGAAGAAGGATTGCTCTATTTCTCTCTATCATATTGATGACTCTATCAACCGTACTTATTGCATTTGTTCCAGGCTATCAGAACATTGGGGTACTCGCATCAGTACTGGTGGTATGTTTAAGATTATTGCAGGGTATATCTCTTGGAGGAGAGGCAGGAAATGCCCCATTTTTAATAGAGCATGCTCCTAAAAATAAAAGAGGATTCTTTGGCAGTATTGAAGTATTGAGCGCAATTCTTGGCTCAATATTAAGTCTTATAGTGGTGCTTATATGCAAAAAAGTATCCGATTTTGAATCTTGGGGATGGAGATTGCCTTTTATTTTCAGTTTTGTAATAGGATTAATCAGTATATATATGAGATATATACTCGATGAAAGCCCAGAATATAAAAAGCAGGAAAAGCCACATGAATTACCGTTAAAAGAACTGTTAAATGGCTATAAAAAACCTTTTCTAATATCAATTGGAGTTGACATAGTTGAGAATGCATCTCTTTACATATATTTAGTGTTTTTTAATCTACTTGCATCAACAATAAACACTCACTTTAATCACGCAGTAGAAATATTGAATCAGGTTGCACTTGGAGGATTGACTATACTATTTGCAATACTTTCTGATAAGGTAGGGAGAGAAAGAGTCATGAAATTTGCATTTGTGACTTTTATAGTAGTAAGTTATCCAGTTTTTTCAATGATACTAAGTGGTAATAATTTGCTCACCATAATGGCGCACGTTCTTTTTATAATCCCAATAGCTGCTTCTCTTGGTCCTGTTAGCGCGTTTATGTGTGAATTATTCCCAATAAAGGTACGATACAGTGGATTTGGTTTATCAAGAAATATAGCTTCGGGATTTTTTGGTGGTCTTGCACCATTTATATGCACAACTATTATCAAAGTTACAGGACAAGGAACTTTAGCAAGTTTTTACATGATTTTCTGTGCATTAATTGGGTTAGTTGCTATATCACAAGTTAAGAGTTAGATTTTTTCAAAAACCAAGTGTTTAAAAAATCTAATCATAAGGTGGAAAATGCCAATTTTTAGGTGATAGTGTAAATATTTCAACTCCATCTTTTGTGACTCCAAGCGTATGCTCAAACTGTGCAGAAAGTGAAAGATCACGTGTTGTCACTGTCCAGCCATCTAGCTTGCTGAGCAGAGTTTCATGTTTTCCAGCATTGATCATTGGTTCTACCGTAAAAAACATGCCTTCTTTTAAGATAAGATCCTCACCTTCATCATAAAAATGTACAACATTTGGTGGAGCATGAAAAACCTTTCCTATGCCATGTCCACAATAATTGCGTACGATAGAATATCCAAAATCTTCAATATATTTTTCTATAGTAAGTCCTATTTTATTTAACTTATTGCCTGGCCTGACTTGTTTTATTGCTTCCATTAGCGCATTATAAGTAGCATTACACAAACGCTTTGCTTTTATTGAGGGTTTACCAGCCCAAAACATGCGACTTGTGTCACCATACCAGCCATTTAAAATCACTGTAACGTCAATATTTAAAATATCTCCATCTTTAAGAGGTTTATCATCAGGAATACCATGACATACAACAGCATTTTTCGAAGTACAAATTGATTTCGGATATCCCTTATAATTCAGTGGTGCTGGAATTGCACCTGCATTGATTATAAAATCATGACATAGATCATTTAATTCATTAGTTGTTACGCCTACTTTGACGTGTGGTGCAATAAAATCAAGGGTTTCAGCTGCAAGCCTGCCAGCTTTACGCATAAAGTCAAAATCTTCTTGTGAATGTATAGTTATGTTCATGTTTCTTACGTTTTATTGTAATTTTCTGCTTCTCTTACGGATACATCAGTGTAATAATACTATAAAAATAAGCTCTTAGATCAAGCCATTTGTATATTAAGAGATAAAGACAAAAATCTAGACTGTGACTTTTGATTTAACCCAATGGTATAACTTACTTATTTTGCCATCGTGACCAAGCATTCCAGAATTATTTCTATAAAAGGTGTCAACTATTAGCTTTATAGAGCCTAAAGCAGCAGAAAATACAGGATTTTTGTCGTATTCGCCATCAAGACCGCTACAAGATTCAGGGCATCCGATACGGACTTGTTTATTGAATATATAGCTTGCAATTTCTTTCATGCTTGTGAGTTGACTGGTTCCACCTGTGATCACTACTTTATTAATTGGATCTTTCTGTTCTTGAAATTGTTCTCTTATCAGCTCAAGTATTTCCTCAACCCTTGGTCTTATGATGTTAACAAGTTCAGACTTAAACACTTGAGTTGGTTCATCGCTTTCATTACTTTGCACTGCAATACATTCATTCTCATCTATTGAAGTTACAATAGTGCTACCGTATAGTATTTTTATGCGTTCAGCATGCTCTATACTTGTGCATAGTCCATAAGCTATATCTCGGGTAATGTGAATGCCACCAATTGGAATGCTGCTTGTGTACACAAGTTTTCCTCTCTTAAAAATTCCAATTGCAGTGCATCCACCTCCTATGTCAACAACGGCAGTTCCTAGCTCTTTTTCATCTTTACTTAGACAGGCAAGGCCTGCAGAATATGCAGAAGCAACACAACCAGACATACTTATCCCACTATTATTAGTTATACAATTTTCGATATTGGTAAGCGCTGGACGCGAAGCAGTGACAACATTAACATCAGCAGATAATCTTTTTCCATATAATCCACTGACTTCCTTTATGTCAGTCATATCATCTAAGTGATATTTCAGTGGTATATTGTGAATGATGACATTTTCTTCGATATATTTCTCAAATGTCTGAAAGACTACACGTTTTATGTCTCGGTCTGAAATTTCGTGATTAGCTGCAATAATTTCGTTATATACGTTAAAAGATGAGACTCCACATCCGGCTACATTCACATATATCTGGTCTATAGTCTCTTCTGATACTTGCTCAGCTAAACCTATAGTTGATGAAATAGAGTAACTTGCATGCTTTGCATCAGTTATTGATCCACCGCTTATACCTTCTGCACTTTTATAACCCGTTCCTATTATTTTATAGCTGAAGTTGCTATTGATCTTAACAATGAGACAGATAATTTTTGTTGTACCTACGTCTAAAACGGCAAAAACATTTCGCTTTGGTTTTATTATTACTGCAGAGTACATTAGTTGACCTTATGACACAATTCCATTCAAATTGTAGCTTCCTTTAATAATTTATATTTCTATTAAAAATACAGCAACATTTTAATATACCCAAAATACTGTACAAAGGAAAAAATAAAACATAAAATTTTAATTTTATGTCTAAATTGCCAATTGTAATTGCCCCTGATGAAAGGTTAACTACACGTGCCAGTGAAGTAATAGATATAACCGATAAAATTAAAGAATTAGTAAACGACATGTTCGAAACTATGTACTATGCAGAAGGTCTTGGTCTTGCTGCAGTACAAGTTGGAGTGCTGAAGAGAATTTTTATCATGGACGTTCAGCCAGAGAAGGCTGAAGATGGGCCAGCAGGATATGAATCAACTGGCAAATTTTGCATGATTAACCCTGAAATTACAGAATTATCGGGTGAACAAGTAATTCTCAAAGAAGGGTGCCTTTCAATTCCAGAGCAAAGCCATGAAATTAAGCGTCCAAAATATTTAACTGTGAAATATAAAAATTTAAATAACGAAGAACAGACGCTAAAAGCTAGTGGTTGGCTTGCAAGGTGTATTCAGCATGAGTTAGATCATTTAAATGGTATATTATACGTTAGACATTTGTCTAAATTGAAGTACGATATGGCTATGAAAAAAGCTCAAAAGGTTAAGAGGCACTATGAACAATGAAGATCTAGAATTGTTGAAGTTCTATCATGAAGTGGGTGTTGACTGCACGCTAACTGAAGGTGAAGAGGAAAAAAAAGTGGAAAATGAGAGAGCTGCACAGTCTTCTGTCATCGAGCAGAAAAAAGCCATGTTCCCAAGTGATTGGATCATTGAAGCAAGGAAGCTTGCAAGTGAATGTGGTAGTGTAGATGAACTAAGAAGTGCAGTTAAGTCATTTGAGGGTTGTGAAATAAAAAAAACTGCAACTAATACTGTTTTTTCCGATGGTAATCCAAATGCAAAAATCATGCTTGTTGGTGAAGCACCAGGAGCAAATGAAGACCTGAAAGGCATACCATTTTGTGGTGCAAGCGGAATGCTGCTCGATAAGATGCTCGGTGCAATTAATCTGGACCGCACTAAGGTATATATAAGCAACACCGTGTTTTGGCGTCCACCAGGTAATAGAAAACCAACTGATCTAGAGCTTGATATGTGCAGACCATTTGTTGAGAAGCATATTGCTCTTGTTTTACCGCAGATTCTGATTTTTGTTGGAGGAATCGCATGTTATAGCCTTCTTGATAACACAAAGACTATATCGAACTTGCGTGGCAAATTTCATACTTATACTAACCAATATTTATCTCATGCAATTACCACAGCCGCTATATTTCATCCAGCCTATCTACTTCGTCAACCAGCACAAAAACGCTTAGCTTGGGAAGATTTAAAGAAGATTAGAGAATATCTTGATAATACCAATAACCACACGGACGTTTAGCTTACTACTTGTTGTCATCGCAGTACCTTCTCCTATCATTCCAGACTAGAATGACACCCTATTGACACACTGCCTAGTTCATGTTAGTTATAGATATTAAGAAATTTACTAAACAAAAAAAAGGCAAAAGAATCCCCCAGTAGTGAGTTTTGACCCTATAATAATGTAAATTGGCATTGTAATAATGTGCTAACGCTTATTTAAAGCGTGTTTTGGCTGAATGTAGAAAAAATAAAAAGACATGCAGCCGCTATAATTTTATGTAATCTGCCAATATATACCTGAGTTTTTTACTGAATTTTGTTGTTAAATCTGCAGAGATTAAAAACAAGGATAAATACTCTTATTGATATGATAAGGGAAAGTGGGAGAGTCTGTCAAGTAACTTTTGCTATTGCTACTTGAGTTCCTGTAATCACAATGTTGGTGCAATGTATGCATGGAATTTTATTTACTCTATAATATATTGGTTTATAGTAGTACTAATGCAGAAATAAAGGGAGGAGACATTGGAAAGCAATATAAAAAAATTGAAAGGAAATTTTTTAGAACAAGCAATTAGAGTAAATCATGCTGGCGAATATGGAGCCATTTGCATTTATTCCGGTCAAAAATTTATTCTTAAAAAATCTTCCATAATTGACAAAATAATTGAAATGGAGGAGCAGGAAAAAAAACATTTCCACTATTTTAATGAGAAAATCAAGGAGCAAAGAGTTCGTCCTACTGTTTTGTTGCCAGTTTGGGGTGCTTTAGGGGTATCACTTGGTGTTGTAACTGCCATGATGGGTAAAAAAGCCGCTATGGCTTGCACTGCTGCAGTTGAAGAAGTGATCGGAGAGCACTACAAGGAGCAAGTCTTACATTTAGAAGATGGGGAATTAAGAGAAACTATAAGTAAATTTCGCGATGAGGAATTAGAGCACAGAGATATTGCAATTCAGCACAATGCCGAAAGCGCACTTGGCTACAACGTTTTATCTTTGTTCATAAAAACAAGCTGCAAAGCTGCTATTTACCTCTCTAAATTGATTTAATCAATCACTATTTGACAACCAACCACATTTGCCTTTAGTTCTTGTGCTAATTGCTGCCTCATATCCTCTACTACAATCGAATGCGTATGAATGTTTATAATTAATTTCTTAATTATTATCCTAAAAATACATTAATTTAATTCCCTATTAGAGTTTTCTTGTTGTTGTAAACATGTTTGCATAAGACTAGTAGATGGAACGTTTTTAATAGTCTGAGTTAACTCCTCAGGAATATTTTCAAAACTCTTGCCCATAACTTCTAAAACACTTTTTCCCTGTATAAGACAATTCCCTCCAAAGCTTGATTTGTTTTCTAACTTGCTAAACCTTATTTTGCTTTTCTCATCAATTTCTACTACCATTTTGTTACCATCTTTCCGTAGATAAATACTAATCTCTCCTATTTTAGTAGTAAAAAATATTTCAATACCACCTTTTAAGATATCTGTGTAATTTCTTTTTCCATCTTCTGTAATTTCAACTTTTACTATATTTTCCTCAATCTGAAATATGCCAACTTCTAAATCCTTAGCTTTTTCATTATTTAAAGTTCTCGCAATTTCAACAATACTACCTTGTGGATACTTAATATAAAAATATTTATTATCTACTTCTACTTCAAGATCATATTTATCAATTTGCTTGTTATTTTCTTTCACAATACCTTCATATGCTAGACCCTCTAGCATTTTTTTCTTACTCTTACATTGTTCGTTAAGATCATTTAAATAATTAGAGCCGTAATATCCGCCTTCAATATCGCTATAAAAAGATAATCCTTTTTCTACCCCACCTTTTAACACTAAATTACGAGTGATCTTTTGTATGATATTTTTTGTAGTTGAATTGTGTGGATTTGCATGAAAGCGATTAATTAATTCTTCCATTTTTTCAAATATAAAATTTGTTACAGTCTTATTATCCTTACCGTAATATGAGTTTAATCTTATTCCTTGATTTAAATAACCCTCTATTATGCGTTCCATGTACTTTAAAACGCTTTCTTGCTCATCGTGTTCTGTTATACCTTTTATCATCTCATCACAAAATTTTTTAACTAGAATTTGTTCATCTGTAGTCAATGGTATTTGCAATTTCGTAGAAGATGAGTCTCGCTCAAAAAGATAAATTATTGACAATTCTTCTGCTCTTTTAATAAAGTCATAACTTCTTAGATATTCTGCAACATCTTTGTTTTTTGCGTACCTTTTCTTGATTAAATCCATATGCCTATCTTTACGACTTATAGTCGGTAATTTTGGATTTGATGAACTACTCTGTTGACTATTGAAGAAGCTGTTAGAGAACTGTTCAGGCTCTAAAATAAGATTACTTTCACCTTGTTTACCTACTTGCTTAGACATATTATATACCATAACCAATAAAACTTTTTAGTGATTACTTCAATACATAGATAAGTCAATAAAAATATCTTTTTCTCTTCAGTGCTAAAAAATTGTCAAAAATCTCAAAATTGGTTAATTGCATATAATCTACTTTCTGGTATACATCAAAACTACCGTAGAAAGCTTCAACTTTGAAAGGGATTAACAAATAAAATTCTTGTACTTTACCTCTACTAAAGTACAATCAGGCTTTATTTAATATTTTTCATGCTTGATGAAGTACATGAGGAGTGTGGGGTATTTGGCATAAGTTGCAACCAAAGTGCTGCTTTTAACTCTATACTTGCTCTCCACGCTTTGCAGCATAGAGGTCAAGAGTCTTTTGGTGTAGTAACCAGTAACAACGATAAGCTGCTCTCTTATCACTTTCAAGGTCAAGTGAGCAGCGTATTTGATGATATAGATGAAATAAAGAAATCCTTACCTGGAGATTGTGCAATAGGTCATGTTCGATACTCAACCAGTGGTAGTAAATTTGGAGTGCAGCCCATGTTTGGCAAAAGTGGCAAATTTGGAGATTTCGCCATAGCACATAATGGTAATTTAATTAATATTTCTCCGATACGCGAACAATTAATTAAACAAGAGTGTGTTTTTCAGTCAGATATTGATACAGAAGTAGTAGTGCATCTGACAGCAAGCGGTGAAAAAGATAGCTTTTTAGAGAGTTTTATATATGCATTAAAGCAAATACAAGGTGCTTATTCTTTTGTGGCAATCAATCAAGAAGTAGTTATTGGAGTACGTGATCCATCTGGAATCAGGCCTCTTGTTTTAGGAAAGTTAAACGGTTCTTACGTTCTTGCATCTGAAACTTGTGCTCTTGATATAATAAATGCAGAGTTTATTAGAGAAATAGAACCAGGCGAATTAGTTACCATCAGTTCGGATAGTAAGCTAGCCTCAATGTTTCCTTTCCCAAAGCAAAAATCAAGTTTTTGTATTTTTGAATACGTTTATTTTTCAAGACCAGACAGCATAATGGAGAATAGGTCTATATACGATACAAGAAAAGAAATAGGAAGAATACTTGCAAAGGAAAGTCCACCAAAGAACAATGTAGATATGATTGTACCAATACCTGATTCTGGAATACCTGCAGCTATTGGATATGCAAAGCATTCAGGATTACCTATGGAACTGGGGATAATTCGTAATCATTATATAGGAAGAACATTTATACAGCCAATCCCTGAAATACGTAAGGTTAGAATAAAATTAAAGTTCAATGCTAATAAGCATATTTTAAAGGGTAAAAACATAATTTTAATAGACGATAGTATAGTGCGTGGTAGCACGCTCAGAAGTATAATAGTTATGTTAAAAGATGCAGGAGTAAAAGAAATTCACCTAAAGATTTCATGTCCACCAATTAAGCACTCTTGTTTTTATGGAATAGATACGCCAGAGTGCAAAGATTTAATTGCTGCAAATAAATCTGTAGAGGAAATTAAGGAAGTTATAGGAATAGATAGCCTAGCCTTCTTGAGTATTGATGGCCTATACAGGGCTGTTAAAGGAGAGGTGCGTAACAATGCTACACCGCAATATTGTGATGCTTGCTTCACTGGTGATTACCCAATTGGTAAGTAATCTATTATTAATGAAGGTGAGGTTTTTTCTATGTTATATTAACAGTTTTAAAAATAGATTTTTGCATAACCATATAGTTTTTGCCTGGGCGTCATTTGAGTAAAAACTACTTTACAAATTTCGTCATTCCCTTTACTATGATACTAAGAGTATTTATCCTTGTTTTTGACCTGCAGGCTCAATCAAAAAATCAGTAAAAAACTCAAATATTTATTGGCAAATTACATAAAAATTATAGCGGCTTTTTAAATTTTTTCTACATTAAGCCAAATCACGCTTGTTAGCACATTATCAATTTAAATTATTAAAACTCGTCACACGGGGATTCTTTTGCCTTTTTTCTTCGTTTTGTAAATTTCTTAATATTTGTAACTAAAGTAATTTTCGAGAGGTGTTATGTAAGTAGCTGACACACAGCTGTACGAGCATTCATTTTTGAAAGTAAATTGCGTAGCAAATGGTGTCATTCTAGCGCGTGACGCTGGAATCTAGACTTTAACTGATATGATTACAGAAAGAGAATTTATTAGGTAGTTATAGACAGTGAAAGTGGCCATTTTAGCCACTTTCAAGTGAAGGGAATCTCAACAAAGGTTTATGATATAATGTAAAAGTAGCGCCCCTCTTAAGCACTATTTTTAACCTCAGTTATGGATTAGCCGATAAAGAAAGGCATAGAAATAGAAGGCTTTTTGGACTGCATGGAGTAGGAAATCAGAACAGAAAAAACATGAATTAGGAAATTTGTTGGCGATCTATGTCTTGTATGCTCAATCTCAAATTTGTTTTTCAAGGAATCAAAAACAGTCTCAATAATCGACCTTTTCCTTAATAAAATCTTCTCTTTAAGTGAAATTAGTGCGTTTTTCATACCTTTTTTTACTTTAGTGACTAACTTTAGGCCTCTATCGAAGAGTTTCTCAAAAAGCTCTTTCTTTATATAGCCCTTATCTCCAAACAAAAGTCCGGTCAGTCTTTTAGTGAGAGTTGGTAAAGGTTTTCTGTCATCAACGTTACCTTTGGTTAGGGTAAGTGCTTGAATTTCACCAATTTCGTTAATCACTAAGTGCAACTTGAAGCCAAAAAACCAACCATACGTACTCTTACTAATTTCTGCTAGATGATTAAAAACTTTATTCCTAGAGATCCTTTTTTTGTGGCAAACGGCAATCGTAGAGGTGTCGATGTAGGAAGTGCCGGTCATTTTCGCTTGTTCACAGAACCATTGCAAAAGTAATGCTAAATACCACAAAACTCGCGGCTTTAAGGCAATAAATCTGTGATATGAAGGCAGCTTTGAAAACTCTGATCTATAGAATAACTGAAGATAACAAAGATAAAAAGCCTTGAAGTTTTTACATGGTGATTTATGGTATAACAGGATTATGGTTAGAATTTCTGAGTGCGCTATTTCTGGTACTCTGGTTGGTTTTTTGCCGTTTGATAAGAACCTATTTGCAAAATTATCATCTACCGCACGACAAAAATCCTCGACGCAACAGTACAGTTCTGTAATATCTTTCTTCATGGGTAACCTCTTATTATTACTAAAATACTCGAGTTTACCCTGTTTCCCTCTTCTTAGTTATACTTTTATCTATTTTCTAATCCATAACTGAGGTTTTTACTATCTGTCTCAAATCATCAACTACATTGTCCTGATGCATTACGTCTTTTGTTTCCAGCACATTTTGCAACACATGTACCATTGATCATTTCCTGATTACTAGGGCAACTTATGCAAGCTTCTGCTACACCTGGTGCTATCACGCTCACAATTTTAGGTGCACCAAAAAACACAGCAGTAAATGCACCGAGTGCAAAAAGTGCTGGCCATGGCATTCTGCCAAATATTGCAAGCAAGGCTGCACCAATTATCACTACTGTAATCATCGGTCCACCTATGCTGTGAGTATAGTCTACTATCTTACATATTACTGCTGATGTTTCATCAGCGCTTGCATCAAACGCAAAAGAGAGAATTAAAGCTACAAGTAGAAGAAAATTTTTCATTATGCCTCCGTATTTAACGCTGGATTATCTATCATTTTGATTAAATTTAAGTAAACGGTGAGGATTTTTTACTTAAAAGTATGCTTTATTTCATTTAGAATACTTTTCTTAGTTTATTTATATTACAAGTGCTACAGAAATTTTATAGTATCGTTTATTGCCTTTATCGTGCTTTAATTGACACAATTTATAATGATGGAGTGGAGCATGCAGGGTATCTATCATTTTTAATCCTGTTATCAATATTTCCTTTTCTTATTGTTTTAATAGCCATGGCATCAACGTTCGCAAATTTCTTAGATCAATACAATGTCGGCTGGGCATTTATTATTGATAACATGCCACAGGATATTTTATCATCTTTGATGCCACGTATTAGGGAGATAATATCAGGCCCTCCGCAAAGCTTATTAACCTTGGCAATTGTAGGCGCTGTTTGGACTGCCTCATCGACAATTGAAGGATTTAGAACGATATTGAATAAGGCCTATAAAGTTCCGGTTTCATCGCCTTATATATGGAGAAGGGTGCTCAGTATATTACAATTTTTAGTAATTACGCTTGTTACAACTCTGACTATAGTATTTTTTACATTAGTGCCAATGTTAATTGATTTTTCTTACCAAGGGCTAAGTTATACTAGATATTTACTTATTGAGTTTGTGCTTTTTACTATAGTATCTTGGCTATATTTTACATTGCCAAACATAAAGCAAAACTTATCAGACGTATTTCCCGGATCTTGTGTGGCTGTTATTCTTTGGACGATCTCTGCTTCAGCTTTCAAGCAATATTTAAAAGCTTCCTTTGATCAACTGAATTTGATATATGGAAGTTTAGGTGGTGTGGTAGTATCGTTACTATTTTTTTATGTGCTAAGTTTGATTTTTATATATGGAGCAAAATTTAATTTTCAGCTAAAATATTTCAATGGATCTTGCTAAGGAGAAAGAAATGGGTAAGTTAGAAGGTAAAGTAGCTTTAATTACCGGGGCTTCAGGTGGAATAGGCTCTGCTGTTGCAAAAAGGTTTGTAAGAGAAGGTGCATGTGTGATTCTGATTTCAAGGTTTATCGATCACCTCAAGCCACTGTATAATGAAATTGAAGAGCTTAAAGAAGGCTATGTAAAACTAATTCAGCTTGATCTTTTAGACTTTGAAAACGTAGAAAAACTGGCAAATATGATAGAAAGCCCAAAATTATCAGAATCTGGCACACTTGATATACTGATTACATGCACTGAAATTTTATGTAAGTTGAGCCCTGTTCACGATTGTGAGCTTGAAGATCTACAGAAGGTAATGAATACAAATTTTACTGCCAGTTGGTACTTGCTAAAAAATTTGGGTCCGATACTAAAAAAGTCTAATGCTGGAAGAGCGATATTCATGACCTCAAAGATAACACTTTCTCCTTCCTCTTATCCATATTGGATGCCATATGCTGCAAGTAAAGTTGCACTAGAAGCAATGGTGAAGATATATGCATCTGAGACAAAACATACGAATTTGTGCATAAATGCCGTGTATTCGGAAGAGCCTATCGATAGTGAAATGTATAAGCAAGCATTTCCGGGAAAAGATATATCTGAATTGGTGCCACCTGATAAACTGACAGACAAATTTGTAGAACTTGCTTCTGAAGATTGTAGCATATCAGGACAAATCTTACCACTTAGCAAATCTCCCGAGTAAATTACCATAGTATCTGCAAAGATACTGTTAAGCCTAAAGGTAGTTAGGTTTAATAAAAATTCACATACACAGGAAAGATTGGTAACATTATTTGAGTCGAGACTATTATTGTAATTATGCCAAAACGCACAGATATAGAATCTATATTAGTAATAGGAGCAGGCCCAATAGTTATAGGTCAGGCATGCGAGTTTGATTATTCTGGAACGCAAAGCTGTAAAGTATTAAAAAGTGAAGGTTATAAAGTCATTTTAGTTAACTCCAACCCCGCAACTATAATGACAGATCCTGAATTCTCTGATGCAACTTATATTGAGCCGGTGCTACCTGAAATCATAGAGAAAATTATAATTAAGGAAATGCCAGATGCAATATTGCCAACAATGGGCGGGCAAACAGCACTCAATTGCGCAATAAAACTTGCAGATGATGGAGTGTTAGACAAATACAACGTAGAATTAATAGGAGTAAATAGAGAAGCAATAAAAAAAGCGGAAGATAGAGAATTATTTCGCCAATCCATGGATAAAATAGGTCTAAAATACCCCAAAAGTATCATTATAAAAAATCAAGAACAAATAAAAAAGGCTTTGGATTACATTGGATTACCAGCAATCATCCGTTCATCATTCACTCTTGGTGGCGCAGGTAGCGGCATAGCATACAATAAAGAGGAGTTTTTCAATATTGCAGAAAGTGCTCTAAAAATTTCACCAATAAATGAAGTTCAGATAGATGAATCAATTATGGGCTGGAAGGAATATGAAATGGAAGTTATCCGTGACTGCAAGGATAACTGTATAATAGTGTGTTCAATAGAAAATATTGATCCAATGGGAGTGCACACCGGAGATAGTATCACAGTTGCTCCTGCTTTGACTCTGCGTGACGTAGAATACCAACAGATGAGAAATGCATCTATAGCAGTGTTGAGAGAAATTGATGTTAGCGCCGGTGGTGCAAATGTTCAGTTTGCAGTGAATCCTAAAGAAGATGGAAGCCTCGTTGTAATTGAAATGAATCCAAGGGTTTCTCGCTCCTCTGCACTTGCTTCGAAAGCAACAGGCTATCCTATTGCAAAAGTTGTAACTAAACTTGCTATTGGCTATTCGCTCGATGAAATATGTAACGACTGTGCTCCAGTTATACCTGCTGCATTCGAACCAGTGATTGATTATATCGTCACTAAAATTCCTCGATTTGAGTTTGAGAAATTTAAGGGGACGAATTGTGAACTATCAACCTCCATGAAATCAGTGGGAGAAGTAATGTCTATAGGCCGCACTTTTAATGAGTCACTACAGAAAGCTTTTCGCTCACTTGAAACAGGGCTCACGGGACTTGATGAAGTGTTTTCTGAAGACACAGATGTTAAATCTCAATTAGCAAAATTGCTGCCAAACAGATTACTGATTGCTGCTGACGCAATGCGTCACGGAATTAGCATAGAAGAAATAAATTCGATTACAGGATATGACTTATGGTTTCTGCAAAATATACAGCAAATCATCTTGGCTGAACAAAAAATCAAGGAAAACGGCCTTCCTGGAACTGCATATGAAATGTTAGAGCTGAAAAAAATGGGATTTTCAGATGCAAGGTTGGCAAAGTTAAGCAATAAGAAAGTAGAGCAAATTGAAGCAATAAGGAAAAGGTTTGGTACTAAACAAGTTTATAAACGTGTAGACACCTGTGCAGCTGAATTTGAATCGAGCACTGCTTATATGTATGGCTGCTATGAGGGTGATGTTGAAAATAAAACGGAATGTGAGGCGAATATTTCGGATCGAAAAAAAGTTGTCATTTTAGGAAGTGGTCCAAACCGCATTGGTCAGGGTATTGAGTTTGATTATGCATGCGTACATGCAGCTTCTGCCGCCAAAGAAATGGGATATGAAACAATAATGATTAACTGTAATCCAGAAACCGTCTCAACTGACTACGATACCGCTGATCGTTTATATTTCGCCCCACTGATTGCAGAGGATGTGCTTGAAATACTAAGCAAAGAGCAAGAAAATGGCACACTGGTTGGTGTAATAGTTCAAATCGGCGGGCAAACGCCTTTAAAGTTAGCCAAAGTGCTTAACGAGAGAGGTTTCAAAATTCTGGGAACTTCGTTTGATTCTATTGACCTTGCAGAAGATCGCATGAGATTTAAAAATCTTGCTTTGCAACTTAATTTAAAACAACCTGAAAATTCTATCTGCCATTCAGTAGAAGAAGCGTTAACCAACGCAGAAAAGGTGGGGTTTCCACTAGTAGTCAGGCCATCATATGTCCTCGGCGGTCAGTCTATGTCGATTAGACACGATACTCAGAGCTTTAAAGAGTATGTCTTGAATCAAACCAAAATTTTTGAACACGGATCGCTGCTTCTTGATAAATTTTTAGTCAATGCAGTTGAGGTTGACGTTGATGCTGTATGTGATGGGAAAAAAGTTTTCATTGCAGCGGTCATGGAGCACATTGAAGAAGCTGGTATCCACTCTGGCGATTCAACATGCTCAATACCGACAAATACATTGAGTGACGAAGTAATAAAAGAGATCGAGCTCCAAACTGAAAGAATAGCATTAGCATTAAAAGTGAAAGGTCTGATAAACATTCAGTTTGCTGTTCAAGAGAGTGATGTATACATACTTGAAGTGAATTTAAGGGCTAGCCGTACAGTTCCTTTCATTTCCAAGGTAATCAACATTCCTGTTGCAAAGCTTGCCACTCAGGTTATTTTGGGTAAAAATTTGAATCAGGAAAACAAGCCTTTCAATCATTTTGCAGTTAAAGCTGCTGTTTTTCCATTTACCCGCTTTGCAGGAGTTGATACTTTACTTGGTCCTGAAATGAAATCAACAGGAGAAGTGATGGGAATTGACTTATCTTTCGAAGCTGCACTTGCAAAAGTGCACATGGCTGCAGGATACAAGTTACCAACAGAAGGAGCAGCTCTGGTTTCAGTAAAAGATGATGATAAAGAGTGTATATTGCCTGTTGCACGAATGTTGAAAGAACTGAGTTTTGAAATATATGCCACCAAAGGCACAGCTTCGTATCTGAACAATAACGGCATTGCTGCAAAAGCTGTAAATAAAGTGAGAGAAGGCAGACCCCACATAGTTGATATGCTCAAAGATGGAAAAATAAATCTAGTGATCAATACCTCAAAAGGTGTGAAATCAGTTTCAGATAGCAAAGATATCAGGAGAACTGCTATTTTGCAAAATATAGCTTATAGCACCACAGCTTCTGGGAGTAAAGCGTTAGCGCTTGCAATTCAATATGTAAAGAATAGCAAATTGGAAGTGAAATCATTACAGCAGATACAAAATGTTTAAATATCAAGACTATAATAAATTATTACTTATTTCAAAATGAGGATCGTGTAAGCTAAGGCGAGAGAAATTTAATTAAAGGATTTTTGTGTCAGTATCAATATATATAGCACTTCTCATAATAGTCCAAAAAAGGTAAGATATGGATTTATAGTAGTGATGGTAAGCATGCCAGCAGCATATAGTTATGACTTAAGGAAAAAGGTAATGGAAGCATTGGATGAAGGAGAGAGTGGAGAAACTGTTGCCAAGAGATTTAAGATTGGAGAAACAACTTTATATGAGTGGAAGAAAAGACGTGAGAAAACGGGAGATTTTCAATCAAAAAAGCTTGGAAGCGTGGCATAAAATTACCGACTGGAATGCATTTGCCGAATTTGCAAATGAGCAAGGTGGCAAAACTCAGTCAGAGATGCTGGGGCAATATTAGTAGACAAACAATTCATCGAGCACTTAAAAATATAGGATTCACAAGAAAAAAAAGACCTACGGATATAAAGAAAGAAATGAAGAAAAGCGAGCTCAATTTTCAAAGGTTATAGCAACAAAAGAACCTAAAGAATTAGTGTATATAGATGAGTCTGGCATTGATAACACTGAACCTATGGGTATTGCCAGAAAGGACAGCGGTTTTATGCCCTAAAATCTGGAAAGAAAACTCAACGAATTAGCATGGTTGCAGCCTTAAGTGGAAGAAAAATAATTGCTCCGTTAACCTTTAAAGGCCACTGCAATATGGATATCTTTAATAAATGGTTTGAGCAGTTTCTGACACCGATTTTGGAACCTGGACAAACTGTTATCCTTGATAATGCTACTTTTCATAAGTCTAATAACCTCAGTTATGGATTAGCCGATAAAGAAAGGCATAGAAATAGAAGGCTTTTTGGACTGCATGGAGTAGGAAATCAGAACAGAAAAAACATGAATTAGGAAATTTGTTGGCGATCTATGTCTTGTATGCTCAATCTCAAATTTGTTTTTCAAGGAATCAAAAACAGTCTCAATAATCGACCTTTTCCTTAATAAAATCTTCTCTTTAAGTGAAATTAGTGCGTTTTTCATACCTTTTTTTACTTTAGTGACTAACTTTAGGCCTCTATCGAAGAGTTTCTCAAAAAGCTCTTTCTTTATATAGCCCTTATCTCCAAACAAAAGTCCGGTCAGTCTTTTAGTGAGAGTTGGTAAAGGTTTTCTGTCATCAACGTTACCTTTGGTTAGGGTAAGTGCTTGAATTTCACCAATTTCGTTAATCACTAAGTGCAACTTGAAGCCAAAAAACCAACCATACGTACTCTTACTAATTTCTGCTAGATGATTAAAAACTTTATTCCTAGAGATCCTTTTTTTGTGGCAAACGGCAATCGTAGAGGTGTCGATGTAGGAAGTGCCGGTCATTTTCGCTTGTTCACAGAACCATTGCAAAAGTAATGCTAAATACCACAAAACTCGCGGCTTTAAGGCAATAAATCTGTGATATGAAGGCAGCTTTGAAAACTCTGATCTATAGAATAACTGAAGATAACAAAGATAAAAAGCCTTGAAGTTTTTACATGGTGATTTATGGTATAACAGGATTATGGTTAGAATTTCTGAGTGCGCTATTTCTGGTACTCTGGTTGGTTTTTTGCCGTTTGATAAGAACCTATTTGCAAAATTATCATCTACCGCACGACAAAAATCCTCGACGCAACAGTACAGTTCTGTAATATCTTTCTTCATGGGTAACCTCTTATTATTACTAAAATACTCGAGTTTACCCTGTTTCCCTCTTCTTAGTTATACTTTTATCTATTTTCTAATCCATAACTGAGGTTATAACTGCCTTGAGCGTTTGTTGAAAGGCTTTGTACTAATTTTCTTGATTCAAACAATATGCTAGACTTTAACTTAAAAATCTTTGTAAGTGATCACGACTGAAAGGTATTTTCATGCATTTTTTACCTGAGTGCAATAAGTGTAATTCATTGAGTTTCCAAAATTGATAATGAAGAAAAGCATTACTCGTCTAATAAAAGCAATTCAATACTCCTGTGAAGGAATAAAATCAGCTTTTGTATCAGAAGTTGCGTTTAGACAGGAGTTACTGCTTTTTATAATATGTGTTTCAACTTTGTTTGTTTTAGATGTAAGTAATTTAGAACGTGCAGTAATGGTAAGTAGCCTATTTTTGGTGTTAATTGTAGAAATTATTAACACTGCTTTTGAAACAACAATTGAGCGTATTTCCAGTGAACAACATATACTTTCAAAAAAAGTGAAAGATCTAGGTAGTGCAGCAGTTTTTCTCTCATTAATTAATTTCTTGATAACATGGATGATAATATTGATATGAATGTTGTTAAGATATATTTTCAAATTCACCGATTAAGACTTGCATGTCTTGTGGTAAATCAGAAACAAATTCTATATATTCTTTACTTTTTGGATGATATAAGCCTAGCGTGTGAGCATGTAGTGCCTGTCTATTGAAATTACGGATAAAGTCAGAGTTTTTAGCATGTTTTTCACTTTTACTACTATTTTTTCCGTAAACTTGATCACCAACTACAGAATGTCCTATGTGGCTCATGTGTACTCGAATTTGGTGTGTTCTGCCTGTCTCTAAAGTACATTTAACCAGGCTTGCTTGCCCTATAATTTTCTTCACTGAATAATGAGTGATTGCTAATTTACCTGCTGTTTTTGTGACACACATCATTTCTTTATTACTGCGTTTTGGAGCAATATGGGTTTTTACTGTTCCTTGCAGATTAGGTAATGCTCCCCAAATTACTGCTAAGTATTCCCGTTTTATTTTACGATTTGATAGCAGTTCAGACAAGAAGCTGTGGGATTGTTCATTTTTTGCAATTACCATGAGTCCACTAGTATCTTTATCAAGCCTGTGAACAATTCCTGGTCTTGTATTTGTATATGGAATTTTGCCAAGGTGAGCGATCACTGCATTCAGGAGTGTATCATTGTTTGTTCCAGCACCTGGGTGTACTGTTAATCTACTTTGTTTACTCAGAACTATAATGTCATCATCTTCATAGACGATATCAAGTTTTATGTCATAATTAGGCTCAATTGATGTGGATATGTCAGGTTGAATGAGATGCACCACATACTCTTCACCTGGTTTTACTATGTGATCATTATTAATTATCGGTATACCAAGTAATTTCACCTGCTCATTCTGTATCAATCTTTGCGCTTTACTGCGAGATATGTTGCATTTTTTAGCTACATAAGTATCTAATCTTAATTTTTTCTCTTCACTACTAATATTTAAAGTCCTGAACATGCTACTTCAAATGCTGCATGAACATCTGGATTCACAAAATCAACTTTTGTACTAGGTTGAATTTGAAGGCCGTCTTGTTTTTTAATGTGGCAAATTGTTTGAGAGCCATCTTTCCAGTAAATTATTATTTTATTATCAAAATTCCGTAGCGTTAACTCCCTCTTTTCTTCTTTTTTATCTTTTTCTTCTAGCTTAATAGACTCTAATAAATAATATAGAAAGCCACTTGCTTTACCGTTAACTTTTTTTCTCCATTCATCCATTTTTTCTTGTTCAGATAATTCTTTTTCCAATTTTGCATTTTCTTGCTCCAGCTCTTTCATCCTTTTTTTTGATTTTAATAATCTATTTTTTTCTATTGCTTTTTTCTCTTCATCTCGCTGTTTTTCAAGAGAAGTAGCAGTAATACTGCCTTCACTGCTATTAGGTTCGGTTGATTGAGTTTGTTTATTCTTTAATTCTTCTAGTTCATCTTTTACGTTTTTTAGCTCTTCCTCTAATTTCTTCCTTATCTTTTCCGCCTCTTTTTTTTGCTTTTCCAACATATCTATAAACAAAGGATCATCACTAACTGTGCTTTCCCCAGATTTAAAAAAGCCAACAAATCTGCTTGGTTCAAATCGCTCAACCTTATCTTCAGCGATTTTAATAGCATTATCTAAACTAGAAAAAATACTTTCAATGTTTAGTGAACTTGCTCTTTTTACCAGCCCTTTAGCTTCACTTAAAATGGGCGAGATTTCCTTGTGCAACTCATCCAAATCTTCTTTGATGTCTTCTCTGACTCTTCGTAGATGAACAAGTGTTTCTTTAATTTCATCATTTGCAGGCTTTAGAAGCTTATTATCGAGTAGACCTTTAACTTCATCTAACTGCTTATCAAGTGAGTCAACAATTTTATCTGTAAAATCAGTCAAGTGCTTATCAAGTAATTTTATCAATCGAGATGTAGAATCATTTTCTTCTTCATCTTTTGTCTTTTTTTCCATTACTGATACAACCCCACCTCTTCTGAATGGAAAGAGAATATCCAAATTGTTAAACTTTTTAACAATATTATGATTATTGTTTATCTCGTTGTTTTTTAGCTTGCTGAATGTTATACATATCCCAACAATAGCAATGATACTAGCCAGTGCAACTATGGCCCATTCCAAATCCTGAATATTGGCAAAGCTCAGTCTATTTTGTATTAACGCACCAACTATAATTACAGCACTAATTACATATGGTATGGTAAGAAAAATTGCCTTATTCTTATTCTCTTGTCTTTGATCATCTAATATTTTTTTTTGATTTTCAGAGATTGGCAAAATTATTGAAAAGCTTGCTTTTTTGTGACTTGTAAAACTTAAATTTGGTTTTATCTCTATTTTTAGAGCATTTTCAGCGATTTCACTCATCTCGTTGTCTTTGCCACCTCTAATTTTATTATTTATTAATTCCTCTATCAACTTTTCTCCTTCTTTTATCTCCTGCTTATGCATATATCTCATAGCAGAAGAGGCTACAAAAGTTGTTAAAAGAATAATAGAAACCAAAGTGTAAATTGGCATGAATGTTGGGTTAAAAATATCTGTAATAAACCTTAGATCATTATGGGTTATTATTATTGCAGCTACATAAGCCAAAGAAAATTGAAGCCAAATATTTACAGTCGCTATGGGTAGAGTGTTACTTACAGAATATTTCTTTGTTGCACGCCATAACCTAGGAAAAAAACCAATAGCATCATCTATTTTGGCAAAATTATGATCTACTTTAACATTGAAAGGATTTGTTGTATCTAAAGGCATAAATTTCCTCACATCCTAATTAAGTAATTATATATAAATGATACTTTAAAAACAAGTTTTTGGCTTATGCCAAGGACGATTAGAACGCACTTTACTAACCTTTATACCACTATCTGTTAGCCAAACAGAGTGTGTGCCATATGCCTCTAAGTCAGCGTATTTGATGATTTTAGTATTGCAAGCTGGATAGTTAAACTTGCTTAACTGAATTACTAGATCGACATTGTTACAATTTTCTAAAATATCTTCTCTTTTGTGAGCTAGCAACACTGACTTATTATTTCCTTTATTATATATACAGCCATAATCATTACATTTTAGCCTTTTGTTTGAATTACTGAATTTAGTATGATTCACAATTTGATTCTGCCCGTTTTGCTTTGCCCACGTTTTGACAACAAAATTTCTGTTTTTTCTAGTAAGGGAATATAGTAAATTGTCATCTTCTTTTACAGCAAGATTATCAGCACTGACTAGAATGTCAGGAGTTGTATACATAGCGCTAGAGAAAATACCTAGCACAATAAAGAAAATTCCAAAGAAACGCCAATTCCTTTCCCACAAGCATAGCCACAATAACCCAAGTGTTATTATAATAATTGATGAGCCAGGAAAAGTGCGAGTGGGAATAACCAAATACTGAAGACTAGCGATTGCATTTGTTATACACAAGATACTGTCAATTGGGCGCTCTATAAATGGCGCTATAATCCATTCAATACCTAAAGGAATCAATAAAACATAAATTATTCCAAGTGGAATAATAATGAGTGTAACTATTGGTATAGCAATCAAATTTGTGATAATGCCACTGATTGAAAAATAGTTAAAATTGTATATTGTGTACGGAACAGTTGCTAAACTTGCTATGACTGAGCTGATCATTATCGACACAAAATATTTTATTATTTTTATTTTGAATAACTTATTAGCATTGATCTGATAGCTGGCAACTAGTGCCAAAACAGCAGAAAATGACATTTGAAAACCTGGCTTTAAGATTGCTTCTGGCTCCACTATGAGTATCACCGAAGCAGCAAACGCAATTGCTATTAATCCTCGATATTTCCTTTCTATGATTATTGCAACAAGTACCAAGATCACCATGATGTAGGCACGCTGAGCAGAAATTTGCATACCGGTAATCAACAAATAAAAGGTAGTTGGCAAGATAGTAAAGAATGCAGATATTTTTTTAGTGTTATATTTAAGAGTCAAAGTTTCAGATATTGCAAATAAATTACGGAATACTATAAAAAATAGACCAGCAACAAACGATAAATGTAAACCAGATATAGCGAATAAATGTGCTATACCTGAATCTCGTATCGCATTCATAGTTTTTTGATCTATCCCGTCTTTTTTGCCAATTAATAATGCAGAGATTATGTCCGCGTGTGGCTTTTTGGTATTTTGCTGTAGGTTTTCATAGATATATTGACGGAAAGATTCTATATACTCTTGAAATTTTCTTGCTTCAGCCTTTTTGTACAGGACTATTTTGCTTGTTGCAAAGCCTGTTGCACTTATTTTCTGATAATATGCTATTCTTGCAAAATCATATGCATATTCCGAAGGCGCAATTTTTGGAGGAAAGAGTTTTGCTGATAATTTTACTTGATCCCCTATTTTAATGCCTTCTTCCGCTTTTGTTTTAACTGATATTCTGATGTTATCCAGCTTGAACTTCGTGTTTTTTATTTCATAAAGCAAAAATTGTTTATATGAGCCCCTATCGTTAATATCCTTCACTGTAGCAACAATATCTTTCACATACCTTTCCTTATCAAGAATATGAGTATTAACTGAATCTGTTCTGAATTTGCTGGCTGTAAATCCTATGAGCACTGCAATTAAAGAAATGCATAATATTGCGTATTTCCTGTATAATATTGCAATCAGAATTAGTATAGGTGAAAGCAAGAGAAAAATAGATATAGTGAAAGCACAGCTTGGTTCAAAATTTAATGAGAAATAGGTTAAAATTCCTGCACACTGAAAAATAGGGAACCACAATATCAAGTTACATTTTTCATTGCACAGATTGTTATGTATATAATTTACTATCATGTTAAGAAAGGTTAATAGATATATAAATATATGTAATAGTGTGATTTTATTCTTTTATTTATTATTATTACGCATATAATAATAAATAAGCAACGACGCGGGATGGAGCAGCTCGGTAGCTCGTCAGGCTCATAACCTGAAGGTCGTAGGTTCAAATCCTACTCCCGCAACCATCTTTCAATTGTACAAATATTGCGATTTCTTTTATTATAATAGCAATGTTATTTCTAACTCAAAGCTTGTTTTTGACCTGTAGGCTCAATCGTAACATTCAGTAAAAAACTCAGGGTATTTATTGACAAAATTATAGCGGCTGCATGCCTTTTTTCTTTTTTCTTATTACATCAATAATTTCACTATACACTTTATTGTTGTCTTTATCTGCAATTCCAGTAATAACATTACATCTATTAGATTCTTTTATAGCTATTTCTTGAAATCCTTTTCGAATTTTATGATAGAAATCAATGCTCATTTCTTCATACTTATTTTTATCCTTTGCTCTGCTGAGTCCAACTTGAACATCAATATCTAAAATAAATGTGATATCTGGATATTTAATTTCCACTAATTTGTGTAAGTCTCTTATTAGACTCAAGTCAACACCTAGTCCATACCCTTGATACGCAATAGTTGAATCGATAAATCGATCACAAATAACTGTCTTTCCCTCTTTAAGAGCTGGTAGTATTAATTCTTTCATATGTTCATATCTCATTGAGGTAAATAATAAAAGTTCAGAGATGGGATCAATATTATCCTTAAGTAGTGATCCTCTTATTTTTTCTGCAAAATCAGTACCACCTGGTTCTCTAGTCAATACGACATTATTTTCACCGTGAATTTGCTTGAAATAATTTGCAAGTAACTCAGACTGTGTTGTTTTACCAGAACCATCTATTCCTTCGAAGGTTATGAACATAAATTTTATAATTACAATGCTAAATGCAAATAGTGTACATAGAAACCATTTGACATTTAAGCAATAAGATCATAAATTATATACGGTATACAATTCTCTATGAGCTATGGTTACGCTAGACACTCCTAAGATAGATTTAGACTTTACTGCAAAGAATTTCAATCTCTTGGGAGTGGATAACAAATATTATACATTAAGTGACTGCTATGGGGAAAATGGTCTTATTGTAATGTTTATATGCAATCACTGTCCTTACGTTCAATCAATTATTAGCAATCTAGTAAGCGATGTTAATTTGTTGAAAAAAGATTATCAGGTAAACACCGTTGCAATCATGCCAAATGATGTGAATAAGTACCCAGAAGACTCCTTTGAAAACATGATTAATTTTGCAGAGAAAAATAAGTTTACATTTCCATATTTAATTGACAGTAACCAAGAAGTAGCTAAAGAGTATGGTGCTGTTTGTACCCCTGATTTCTTTGGGTTTAACGCTGATTTAAAACTTCGTTATCGTGGACGTTTTAACAATGCAAAAAAAGAGAAAGTTCAAAATTATGAAATAGGAAGTAGTGATTTATTTCAAGCGATGAAATTTATTGCAAAAACTAGCAATCTTCCAATTGACCAAAAATCAAGTATTGGTTGTTCAATAAAATGGTCTAATTCTACAGGTTAAATATTATGCACAGCGGCTCTCAGCATTTGTTTGATATTATAATCTTACTTTCCGCTGCTGTGTTTATAGTCATAGCGTTTTGGAAAATGAATATTAGTCCAGTGCTTGGTTACTTTGTTGCAGGTGCATTGATTGGTTCTCATGGATTTAATCTGATACATTCAGTTGAAGTAATGGATAACTTTGCAGAGTTTGGCGTAGTTTTCCTATTGTTCATTATAGGTCTTGAATTGACATTTGAACGACTTATCGCTATGCGTAGGCATGTGTTTGGGTTTGGTTCCCTTCAAGTTATAGTTACCATGATAGCAATATGGTGCATTGCTCTTGCCTTTGGAGTAAATACAAACATGGCAGCAGTTATTGGTGGTGGACTTGCACTATCCTCAACAGCAATAGTGTTGCAGGTTCTGCAAGAAAAGGGTTCTCAAGCAAGCCAAGTTGGTAGATTGTCAATAGCAGTGCTACTAATGCAGGACTTTGCAGTGGTACCTCTAATAGTACTAGTGCCCCTGCTTACTGGCAATTCTGAACACAGCTTAATAAGCTCGTTGGCAGGCTCATTAGTGCAAGCAGCTATTGCATTGGTGTTGATATTTGTAACTGGTAGGTTATTACTGAGGCCATTGTTTTCGGTTATTGCCAAAATGGAGAGTAATGAAATCTTTATATCAACAACACTTCTGATAATATTAGGATCAGCATTTATTACTGAACAATTTCATTTATCAATGGCATTAGGCGCATTTGTTGCTGGGTTACTAGTTGCAGAAACAGAACACAGGAATTCGGTAGAACATGCAGTATTGCCATTTAAAGACTTATTTCTTGGTTTATTCTTTATGACTGTTGGCATGTCTATTGATATTGACCTTTTACTCAATAAGTTACCACTCGTTACTTTATTATCAATTATCCTTATCGTTTTAAAGACGTCCATTATATATACATTGTGTAGATTTTTTGGATTTAGAAGTGCACCTGCAATACAAGCTGGATTACTGCTTGCACAAGGCGGTGAATTTGCATTTATTTTATTCCGTTTAGCAGATGAATTAGATGTACTATCAAGTGAAATCGCTCAAGTGCTTATGATGGTAACTACAGTAACTATGGCTTTTACTCCTCTTTTATCGGGAATTGGAGACTGGATAGCAAATTCATTTAGCACTGAAAAAATAATACTAGACGATGAAGCAATCGAAACAGACACACAAGATCTTTATAACCACGTAATAGTTGCCGGGTTTGGTAGAGTGGGATATATGATAACGAAAATGCTTACTGCAGAGCATTTAAGTTATGTTGTTGTAGATATTCAATCAAAAATAGTGAAAGAAGGAAAAAATGACAGTTTCCCTATATATCTTGGAGATGCTACAAGATATGAAATTTTAAAATCAGTAGGAATAGAAAGAGCTCAAGCTCTTGTGGTTTCAATAAAGAACGAAGTCACTATAAAGAAAATAGTTTCTCTAGTTGCAACAAACTTCCCACATGTAAATATTATAATACGTTTACCAGATTTGAATAATGTGGAGGTTTATAAAGATCTAGGGGCTAGTAAAATTATTCCCGAGACGTCTGAGATTGGATTGCAGCTAGGTGGAGCAGCATTAAGCTTAAGTGGAATTAGCGAAAGCGGAGTTACATCTTTAAAAGGTAAATTTAGAAAAGGCAACTACAGTATGTTAAAAGACCTTGGTAGTGATAAAGATGAATAATCCTCTATCACTTTAATTAGTGATCAGAAAAACACATTTAATTAAGCAACTATACTCTCTAGAAAGGTGAAATTGACCTTATTGTAACTATGAACAAAATAATAATAAAAAAATTTGGTGGTACTTCGCTAACTGACTTAAATCGAGTTGCAAATCTAATAAAAAACGATATTGAAAAAGGTTATAATGTAATTGCTGTTGTATCTGCTGCTGCAGGATTCACTGACCAAATGGCTTTTCAAGCCAGGCAAATTTCAAATTTAAATTGTAGACAAGAGTTATCAGAGTATGATGTCCTGCTTTCAGCAGGAGAACAAATCTCTTGCGGGTTATTAGCTATCACTCTTCTGTCTGTTGGAGTTAATGCTAAATCATGGCTCGCCTGGCAGTTACCAATTGTAACGGATAATTTTTATTCTGAGTCTAAAATAAAAAAGATAAAAATTGACCATGTAAAAAGATCTTTTGCTGAGGGTTATACTGCTGCAATCATTGCTGGTTTTCAGGGTATACACGATGATAGAATCACTACTTTTGGTAGAGGAGGATCTGATATCTCAGCAATTGCCTTTGCTGTAGTCTTTGGTATTAGGACTTGTGAAATTTTTACTGATATTGACGGAATATATACAGCAGACCCAAAAATTGTTCCAAGGGCACGCAAGCTTAAATCTATCTCTTACAATGAAATATTGGAGATGTCGTCATCTGGTGCTAAAATATTGCATAATCGTTCAGTACAACTTGCAATGAAGCATAATATTAAGGTGCAAGTGTTATCCACTTTTGAGGAAGTAGAAGGCACTACAGTACTACACGAAAAAGATGTACTGGAAAGATACTTAATTACTGGAATAACTTATAGCACTCACGAAGCTCTTGTAACTTTTACTAACTTTGCAAATACTCTGGATACTTTAAGAGATATAGCAGGAGCAAACGTTAAAGTTGACATGATACATGGGTCAAGCTTTTTGATTTCTAAATTTGATGTTGATTTAATGACAAAGTTATTGAACAAAAATGAAAATTATGTCGTAAACAATAATATAGCTAAAATTTCAATAATTGGTATTGGTGTTATGTCTAACACTGAAGTGATGTATCGCACACTCAAGGTTTTAAGCGAAAAAAAGATAGAAATACTTGCTGTCACAATGTCCGAAATCAAGATCAGTATAGTTGTTCAAAAAAAACACGCTGAGGCTTTAATTAGAGATTTACATACCGAATATGAGCTTGATGTATGACAGCACGCTTGAAATTTATTTACTTGATAATTCAAAAAACTTGAAAGAGCAAAGATAGTTATTGAAATTATCTTGATTTACATCGGTTATCCAAGTTTGACATTGAATGCTTAACACCTCCTCCATTAACACCTTTCTGTAATCTTTATCCAGATGCGACATTATATCGTCAAGCAGAAGAAGAGGTGCTTTATTGTAATGAATACACCTTGCTTTTACACTAGATAAGATGATAGAAAGCAGTAATAGCTTTTGCTCTCCAGTAGAACAAAGATTTATTGGCATGTCCCCTTTTTGGCAAAAAACCCAAAAATTATCATTATGTACAGAAAAGGTTACTCTACCAGTTAATGAGTCTTTTTCTCTGTTTTCCTTTAGACGATTCTGAAAATATTCTGCAGTATCGTTCAAAGTTAGCTGACTGCTAAATTTCAAACTTGCCTTTGGAAAAAACTCACAAGAATGGTTATCAATTGTGTCTTGTAATATCTTTAAAACAGATGATCGCATACGTAAAATATCAATTGCATTGGTAGCCATGACGTTTTCAAGACTAGAGAGCCAACTTTCGTCCAAAATATTCTCTCTAAGCAATTTACTTCGCTCATGCTTAGCTTTTCTATATTTCATGTAGCAATAGGTGTAATTTTCTTCAAATAGTGAAACTATACGGTCTAAAAATTTTAACCTGTCACTTGGAGAATTAAGAAGAATATAGTCCATTTGTGGAATTAGCCATATTACATTAGATATTCTATACAAAGATGAGTAGCTTGACTGCGTTTTCCCATCAATTTGTATTAATTTCTTATTAAGATTCTTTCCTATACCAATTGAGTTAAGCTCTGCTCCATTGAAAAAATCATAATACACTACCCAACTTTCATTACTGCGCCTATTTTGCATCTCATTGATTTTTGCTTTTTTCATTCCGTTGCTTTTAGCAAGCAATGAGATTGCTTCAAGTATATTAGTTTTTCCAATACCATTTTTGCCAGTTACTACAACTGGTCTATCATCTAAATCCAGTTCAAAGTTTGAATGACTACGAAAGTTATATAATTTCAGTTTTTTTATATAGCAATGGGTAGTCATTCTTTAATTTATATTCTCCTTACTTCTTCTAGAACCTCATCAACATGTCCACTAACTTTTACGTTTTTCCAGATCTTCACTACTTTACCTTTTTTATCTATTAAAAAAGTAGTGCGCTCTATTCCCATATACTTTTTGCCAAACATACTTTTCTCTACCCAAACACCATACTTTTCCAACATTTCAGCATTTTCATCAGAAACTAAAGAAAATGGCAGAGAATATTTTGCTTTGAAGTTAGCGTGGCACTTAACGCTATCTTTTGATACACCAATTATCACTGTGTCAAAAGAAGAGAAATTTTCTATATTGTCTCTAAAGCCTTTTGCCTCCATTGTGCAGCCCGGAGTATCGTCTTTAGGATAAAAATAAAGGACTACATTTTTTTTATCAAAAAATTCACTCAGCGATAAAATTTCGCCAGAATCTGTTGGCAAACTAAAATCAGGTGCATTATTTCCTACTGTTAATTCCATACTTTGCTCCATTATTAACACTTTTATGGTACTATAGTATATTGTAATAGGAAGGGAGGATAAATGAAAGTAGCTTTTCAAATGGATGAAAATATAAATTTTGAAACTGATACTACATTTGCATTAATAAAAGAAGCGCAGAGGAGAAAGCACGAAATTTTTGTCTATGTTCCTAATAATCTAGCACTCAAGTTAAATCAGTCAATTGCTCTTGCTCAGAAAGTCAGCGTTGATGATTTTGGTTTTACTTCTAAAGAAGATGTAACTATAGATTTGAATGAAATGGATATCATACTTATCAGGCAGGACCCACCTTTTGATATGCGGTACATTACAACAACCTATATCTTAGAAAAGACTACTGCGTTAGTAATAAATAATCCAACAGAAATAAGAAACTGTCCTGAAAAATTAATTACTTCACTATTTCTAGAGCTAATTCCTCCAACTTTGATCACTGAAAATATATCGATGATTAGAAATTTTTGTCACGACTATCAAGATATCATCTTGAAACCACTATATAGCTATGGAGGAAATGACGTAATAAGAATACAAGACCAAAATAGCATTCAAGTGGTAGTCGATCTCATGATTGCAAAATATGAATGTCCTGTAATTGCACAAGCATTTTGTAAAAAGATAAATACAGATAAAAGAATACTGCTACTGGATGGAAAGCCAATAGGAGTAATGAAGCGAGTTCCAAAGTCTAGCGGAGAAATCAGAACAAATATGAGGCTTGGAGCAAGTTTTGAATCTATTGAAATGAATGATAGAGACACTGAAATATGTAATAAAATCGGTCCTGAGCTAAAGAAAAGAGGGCTAATATTTGTTGGTATTGATATTATAGATGACTTCCTTCTTGAAATTAACACAACTTCGCCTACGGGAGTAGTTTATATCAATAAGTTGTATAGTAAATCACTAGAAAAAGAACTATGGGATGCATTTGAAGAAAAAGCAATTCGTCAACTAAGTTCTTGAGCTATTGCCTTAATAAATTCAGTAACTCCATTCCTTATTCTTGTTTTCTTAGTATTATTAGCCATATCACGCAATTTTTGACAATTTTGCAATAAATCAACTAGCAACTCTCCTAGATTCTTTTTCGCGTTACTATTTTGCTCAACCATTACAGCTGCTCCCGAATCTTCAATATGTTTTGCATTATAAAATTGATGGTTATCTTTTGAGTGAGGATAAGGAATATATACAGCAGGACGCTCAGCAAGAGTAATCTCTGCTATTGAAGTTGCCCCCGCTCTGCTAATTACCAAATGAGCATTGGCCAGTTTATTTTCCATATCATCGAAAAACTCACTTAACTCACAATCAATTCCTTCACTTTTGTATAGACTCTTGACCTTGTTTATATTTTTCTTCGTACATTGCTGCGTTACTCTAATCCTCTCTTTTACTTCAACAGGTAGATCACAAATTACGCTGCTCACTACATCATCAAAAAAATTTGCACCCTGACTGCCTGCTATTATTAACACGTTTAAAACTGTTTCAGCTCTAGAATAGCCTTGTGCTTCTATATCGACAAAATTTCCTGTAAAAACGCATTTACTACCTTCTGCATACTTAGTCTCCGGAAAGCTAGTTGCAATTAATTTTGCACTCTTGAAAAAGAATCTATTTACTCTCCCTAAAACTGTGTTTTGTTCATGTAAAACTATAGGTATAGAAAGAATCTTTGCTGCAAGAAGAGTTGGAAAAGAAGCGTAGCTACCAAAACCAATGATTAGCTTTGGTTTTAATTTTCTCGTTTGATACAGTGCTAATACACAACTATACATTAACAAAAAGAGAAACTTCAATTTGTTGCCACTTGGCTTGCACAATGGTAAAATATAACTTTCTATATTGATGGTTTTTTGATCAGTGAATAATATACAATTGTGCCCTTGTACCTTTAGTGCTTTTGCTAAGGTTATAGCTGGAAAAACATGCCCACCTGTACCGCCTGTTGCTAGAATAATAGTCATCTGTAAGTAGTAATTTGATAATAGATTGTTAATTATTTTTTAATACTTTGCATGTAAAATTTTATCAAGCTTTATGATAGTTGAGTTAAAAATGCCTAAAAGTAGTGACAGTAAAAAAGAATCTAACGTAAAAAATAAGCCTCAAGAGCAAAGCAGAAGCGGAGGTTTATTAAAAAACATAATAAAAGCTCTCTTCAATTCGGTTGTTGATCTACCTCAACAAGAACAACTCAATAAAAATATTGATAGACAACAAGGTTTAGATAGTAAAAGAAAAAGCCCAGAGGATCTTAATCGGGAAAAAAAGCTTGAAGTGAAAGAAGCAGCTGAAGGGTTAAAAGAAAAGTTAGAAAAATCTGATATTGGTAATCAATCTATTAGAATTGAATCGCCTAATCAGGATACTTGTAGCTCCAAAACGATAGAACGTTAGTTCAACTATTCAGCGATTCACCATCTGCAGCAAGTACTGACTCATGTATCATCTCTGAAATGGTTGGATGAGGAAAAATCGTAGATTTTATGTCGAAGTCTGTTCCTTCTAGTTGCTTTGCAAGAGCAAAATTGCTAATTAACTCTGTTACTTCCGCACCTATCATGTGGCTACCCAGAAGTTCGCCTGTTTTTTTGTCTATAATTGTTTTCACTAAACCTTCAGTTTCACTTAGTGCAATAGATTTACCATTAAAGTTGGAGTGAAATTTTCCTACTTTTATATCGTATCCACTTTTTATTGCCTGTTCCTCAGTAAGGCCAACGCTTGCTACTTGCGGATGAGAGTAAGTGCAATTTGGTATGCACTCTTTTTTTAACTTATGAGCATTTTTACCGGCAATTTTCTCAACACAGATTACAGCTTCATGACTTGCTTTATGCGCTAAACATGGGGGACCAGCTACATCACCTATTGCATACACACTTGATTCACTTGTTTCATACCACTCATTCGTTTCAATGAAACCAGAAGAACTCAACTTAATTTTTGTATTTTCTAAACCTATATTTTCAGTGTTTGCTTGAACGCCAACTGCAACAATCACCCTATCAAATTCTTTGCTCTCACCACTACTTAGTAACACTTGAGCAAAGTCTTTATTTTTAGTCAAAGCTTTTACGCTACTGTTTGTATATATTTTTATCCTTTGTTTTGTGAATATTTCTTGTGCTAAATTTGAAATATCTTTATCTTCCAGCGGCAAAATAGTGTCTTTTACTTCTATAATTGTTACATCAACTCCCAAAGTACTATAAAAACTTGCAAACTCTATTCCTATCGCACCAGAACCTATGATTAGTAGAGATTTTGGTAACTTCTTTGGAGTCATAGCGTGCTGCGCATTCCATATTAAATCTCCATCTACTTCGATTCCAGGAAGATTTCTTGCCCTTACACCTGTTGCTAAAATGATATGCTTGGAAGAAATTTCCTCCTCCTTTTTGTCATTAAGAATTTTTATAGTACGATTACCTGCAAGTTTACCGAAGCCTTGATGGACTTTGATGTTATTTTTTTTCATCAAATACTCAACACCACTTGATAGCTTGCCAACAACGTTCCTTGAATATTTCACCATTGATTGTATATTAAAACTTGCATCCTTTACTTTTATGCCAAATTCTTCTGATCTTCTTATTAATCTATAAACTTCAGACGCTCTAAGTAGCGATTTTGTTGGTATACATCCCCAATTTAAGCATATACCACCCAAATTTTCCTCCTTTTCAACAATTGCAGTTTTAAACCCAAGCTGCGCCGCCCTAATTGCTGCTATATAACCACCAGGACCGCTGCCTATAACTGTAATATCATACTCATTCATCAGTTTTCTTCGTATGCAAAAGACTATATATAACAGATGGAACCCGTATGATCAATGCTCAGGTGTATAGAAGCGACTTGACAAACCTTCCCACGTTCCTTATCATATCAATAGGAGTATTTATCCTTGTTTTTAATCTCTGCAGATTTAACAACAAAATTCAGTAAAAAACTCAGATATTTATTGGCAAATTACAAAAAATTATAGCGGCTGCATGTCTTTTTTTATTTTTTCTACATTCAGCCAAAACGCGCTTTAAATAAGCGTTAGCACATTATTACAACGCCAATTTACATTATTATAGGGTCAAAACTCACTACTGGGGGATTCTTTTGCCTTTTTTCTATTTGGTAAATTTCTTAATATTTGTAGCTAAAATTTCAGGATGTCATTCCAGCACTTCTTATTACCTGTTCTGGATCCCAGTATCTGGGCACTGGGATGACAAAAACATAAGATGACACCGAAGGGGCTACTCGCATCTTTTTAGCCCAAATCACAATGTTCGTACAGCTGTGACTAGTATGACACCTTCCTTATACAAAAAATTTTTTGATAAAAAAACTGGATTTCAATACTGAGATTACATCCTTTCTAGTGGAGATTGCTCTCAAATCACAATGTTCATACAAATATACTTTATGAATTGCGTTTATAATCTCTAAACACTTCATTAATAGTGTGCCAAGCTTCGACAGCGTTCGTGTTTGTGGTAATATCAGCAAGAGCCTTCCATAAAGCCCAGGCACGGCCACGAGTCCAAGTGCTAGCATCCAACGGAAGCATTGCACGGAAGATTTTTCGGCTTTCTCCTCTAAGCAGCGTCCAAGCAATCATTAGATCGCAAGCGGGATCGCCGATCCCCAATCCTCCAAAATCAATGACGGCACTCAATTTTCCTTCTTGCACCAATAGGTTGCCAGCGCTAACGTCACCATGGACCCACACTGGCAAACCTTTCCAAGCGCTTGCTAGCGCTGCTTCCCAGAGCTCGATTGCAGCATTGGCATCTATTCTATCTTTTAGAACGGCAATTGCTTGCTTTGTCTCAGCATTATAGGTTGTTAGTACCCCTCCACGATAGAAATTATGTGGTCCGGGAAGAGGCCCATCTGTAGTATCTATGCGTTGTAAAGCAGCGAGAAATTGAGCAAGGCTGGTTGCAAAGTTATTCAGATCTGCTATGTGCACAGATGCAGCGGTGTTGCCATCAATCCATTGGTAAATAGACCATTGCCATGGGTAACCCTCACACGACTCTCCCATTGCCAAAGGCTTTGGAATTGAAAGTGGCAGTAAAGGTGCCAACCTGGGTAACCACTTTTGTTCCTTTTCCACCTGCATTGCATACTTTGCAGCGCTTGGCATACGCACAAGCATGTGATCACCCAGACGAAATGTTCTATTGTCCCATCCACCGGGCACGATTTGGCAGATAGACAGATCTTTAAATTGCGGAAACTGGGTGACAACTAAGCGGTGTACAAATGCAGCATCTACTCTTGCTACTTTTTGCACCAATTGTGCCTTAAATTTCTTTCTTTACAATATATCCTACCTGATACAAACAGGGCTACTATAAGATAAATAAGATTCCATGTTGCTAATGAAACACCAAAAATATAATGAGGCCTGTCACAAGACGGAGAGTAATTGGGGTTTAATAGATTATTTCTCAACTCTTCTATGCTAACGTTACCACTTGCTTGCTCTGTACAGCCTAAAACATCATGAAATAAGTGGAGTTCAAGACCTACATGATAAAAAGATATTATTGCACCAATGAGATAGCTGCAAAACATCGCATAGATTAGGATTTTGTTGTCTTTGAACATGTACGCAACTGCAAGTAGCCCTGTAACATAGTAAACTACTCGCTCGTATATGCATAACTTGCATGGTAGCATATTGAAGAAATACTCTAGCACATATGCAAAAATCAGAGCAGCGGCACTTGACAGCAAAAAGATTGTAGAACTGTTATTTATATCTGACATAATTAACGAATTACCACAACAACCGAAAAAGTCAACTTTTGTTTAATAATGTTCTATATAATTATAAAGCGACACATATCACTCTATAACTTTTTTATCTAGCCTCTATGTATGTATTCATAGCTAGATACTGATTTAGTTTGCATACTAGTTACAACCCTAGTATCACTATCTATTTTTGCAATTTCTTCTTTGGTATACAATTCATCCTTGTTTTTCGTCCAGCTATTGTCATATTGAGTATCAACTTCTCCTCCATTGGTTTTAAACCCAAATGTTTCTTGCATAAGCAATCTTGCTTCTTCCAAACGTCTGTTGTAACGTTTGTTAGAATCTTGATAGCTAGATATAAGAAGAAGAACGTCATTAGAAAGAGTGAAATATACTATCTCTTCCATAATTTTGTAAATCTCATGTTCTGATAACTTAAACAAAGGATAATCTTTTTGAAACTTATTCTTTACTTCATTGTAAATTTCCATAATTTTTACTCTACCATCATAGCTTAGAGCAATGATAGCATTTTCAATACTTGCTATACCATCATAGTCATAACCTTTTCTGTCATTTTCAGCAACCAAAAAGCCATGCACAGCCTGAATCTCACCAACTTTCTTATCTTCTTTAGGTAAGATATCAAAATCAAAATAGATCATAGGAGATTTCAATACCAACAACATAAATATACGCATACTGTCTATCTCAACACCAAAATTTTACTTTCTGGAATAGAGTATAGATCTTTGAAATATTGAGATACAGTGTATAAAGGACATTTAGATAGTTCTGTTTTCTTATCTGTTTGTAAGTGAAAGCTAAATTCATACTCTCCTAAATCCAGCTCATTAAAGTCTATAAGCTCTATGTTTTTGTTTGGGTTAAACTCTCTGTTTGATATTTTATTCTCCAACTCTTTACGTTGCGTAGGAGTAAAACCAGATCCATTTATTACTAATTTCACTACACGCGTATCTTCCCTTTTTGCCCAATTGCTCAATCTTTCCAAATATTTTTCTGGAATCGGGTATCCATATCTTTTTGGAAGCTACTGAAATACTAAAGGTGTATCAACCGTGAAAGTATGTGGAGATCCAGGCCTTAAATCTTGTCCTTTATAATTCATAGCAAAAGTACTAAACAAGTTAATACTTTACTATATAATATTAATTTATCAACTACTTATTTAAGTAATATTATTTACTTATTAATAATATTACTAAGATAAAAAAGTATATTATTAGTAAAACAAGATTATCTACTTTACATAGGGGTTTTTATTCTTTTTCAAAAGCAATCTAACTGGTACACCTTCAACAAAGAAGTTTTTTCTAAGACCATTAGTCAAATAACGTTTATAACTCTCATCAACACTTTCCGGGACGTTGCATACCAAAGAAAAAGCTGGAGGTTTGGTGCCAATTTGAGCAATATACTTCATTTTAATCTCTCTACCTTTTATAAGTGGGTGAGAATGTTTTTCCACAGCATCTATTAGCCAATTATTCAGTTTTGCAGTGCTGATCTTCTTGTTTAAGGATTCACTCACTTCAAGACACTTATCTATCACATCACCACAGCGCATACCTTTCAATGCAGAAATTGTTACAGTTGGCACTTCCAAAAATAACCGAGTCACTTCCTGTTGTTTGACAAATTTTATTAACTTACTTCTGTCATCCTTACCTATTAAATCCCACTTATTTAAAACAATGATAATTCCCTTCCCCCCTTTAATTGCAGCTTCAGCAATTGATAAATCCTGCTGCTCAATGCCAAGCAAGGAATCTAACATTAAAATCACTACATGAGAGCGCTTTATTGACTCTATACTTTTTTCAACAAATCTTGATTCTAAGTTATCAACAACATTTGCCTTTCTGCGGATTCCCGCAGTGTCGATGAGAGTGATTAATTTCCCATTATGGTCGTATGAAATATCCACAGAGTCACGCGTGGTACCGGGTTCTGAGCTTACTATTAGTCTATTTTCTGCAAGTAAACTGTTTAAAAAAGTTGATTTTCCAACGTTTGGGCGACCGATGATTGCAATCCTCAGTCTAATGGACTCACTTTCAGGCAGCTCAGTGCCTTCGCTAAGACCTTCAATCACACCAGCTAATGCATCATAAAGATCAACCATGCCAAGATTATGTTCGGCTGAGATGTATACCGGACCTATGAAATTGAAAAACTGCAAATAATCAACATTTTCCGATTTATGACTTTCACATTTGTTTGCTATTAGTATTACAGGTTTATTTGTTTTTCTCTTCAGCCACTTTGCAAACTCTTTGTTCTGCTCGTTTTGCACTTTTGCATCAACAAGAAAGAAAACTACATCTGCACTCGACAAAGAAAACTCTATTTGTTCAATAACTTGTAGTGAAAAACTGGTTTGGTCATTCCATCCTCCTGTATCTATAACTTTAAACTCTAAATCACTAATTCTTCCAATTCCTTCACGCCTATCTCTCGTTACTCCTGGAATGTCACTAACTACCGCTGCTTTTCTTCCCACCAGCCTATTAAATAGAGTTGACTTGCCTGCATTTGGAAGGCCTATTATGACTATTTTCAGCATAGTTTAAGAGCGTATTTTATAAATAGTAAATTATAATCAAAATTTTTTAATTTAACTATTGACTTGATAGATTATATACCTATCCTAAAATTAGGATATTTTATCTTAAGTTTATTATGTAGAATTGGAGGCGCTATGCATAATGCAAATGAAACTTTAATAATGAATTGCGGTCAAGTTGCTCAATTAACTCCTCAAATTTATAAATTAGGGACACCTTATAACAAAAGGACACGTATATATAACTATATAACTTTAGCTAAAGCATTGGAGAATCTCAATGATCCATCCCGGTCACATGAAAATAAGGAGCTTTTTTTGAGTGACAATGATGAAGAAACTAAGAAATTTCTGAGTGTAATTCGAAAAGGAATTGCTGAATATACAGGTAATGATTCTATAGATGTGAGGTTGAGAGGAAAAGAAGATAAATCATTTACTGCATGGGTATCGTTAAAAGAAGGCAGAGGTGAGTTAAAATTTGATAACTCATTTCCTGGTAAAGCCTTAAAGGATAGTAATCCAAAAATTGGAGCTTTTAAATTGGTATCTCCAGAAGATAAAAGGTTGGTGCGTGTTTCACAAAGTGATGATGGTGTAAGGCTTTATCAAATACTAAATGAGTCTTGTATAATTAAATTTAACTGGAAAGTGGGTGATAGAGATTGCAGTATTGCTTTAAATATTAGTGGAAATGGTAACGTATTTTGTACTGATTTAAGTGATAATATAAGTCCTGAGGACTTCGAGGAAAACAAAGCTGTAAAAATAAAAATTGGCTATTATGAGAATAAGAAGATGGATAAATATAATGACATGACTCTAGCAAAATTGGTCTCATTGGCTTCAAACTTACAAGGAATTGAAAGAGAAGTTATAACAATTAATCCATCAACAGGTGTAACAAGTGCAAGTGCACAGAATGTTAGTGAGTCTCAGCATTCTCAAAATATTAAATAGAAATTGCTAGCGCATTAATTATCGTACACATACACCGTTGCATGCAGTAACGGTGTATGTGTATAATCAATAGGATTTGTAAGCTCAATAAAGTTTACAACCAATTTGAAAGTTATTTTACTACATGCAAGACTCTGAAATACTAGAAACTCTAAAGATCAAAACATTAGAAGCCGAAAAAGGAGGAGGTCCTGATAGAGTTAACAAGCAACATGAAAAAGGAAAGCTAACCGCTAGAGAAAGGCTGAGTATATTGCTCGATGAAAATTCATTTCAAGAGTATGATAAGTTTGTGAAGCATCACGCAACTGATTTTGGCATGCAAAATGCTGATTTTTTAGGTGATGGAGTTGTAATTGGCCATGGTACTATTCATGGCAGAAAAGTTTTTGTTTATTCTCAGGATTTCACTGTCTTTGGTGGATCACTTGGTGCATCACATGCAAAAAAAATATGCAAAATTATGGATATGGCAATTAATGCCAGGATTCCAATTATCGGACTAAACGACTCTGGTGGAGCTAGAATTCAAGAGGGAGTAAATTCCCTTGCTGGTTACGGAGAAATTTTTCAAAGGAATGTAAATGCATCAGGCGTTATACCACAAATCTCTCTAATCATGGGCCCATGTGCTGGCGGTGCAGTTTACTCTCCAGCGCTAACCGATTTTATTTTCATGGTAAAAAATAGCTCATACATGTTTATAACCGGACCAGATGTAGTGAAAAAAGTTACCTATGAAGATGTAAGCCACGAAGATCTTGGTGGAGCAAAAATTCATACAAGCAAAACAGGAGTAGCAGATTTTGCGTTCAATAACGATGTTGAAATGCTGCTGAGAATCCGTGAATTCCTTACCTTTTTACCAGTAAATAATCAAGAGTCAACGAAATCTGTACCAATCTGCAACTTAATTGATGATGTTGATGAATCTTTGAACACTCTAGTTCCTAGTAATCCTAATACTCCTTATGATATGTATGAACTTATTGAAAAGGTGTGTGATGAAAGGAAATTTTTTGCACTAAAACCCGATTTTGCCCGTAACATCATAATTGGCTTTGGCAGAATTGGAGGAAATACTATTGGTGTTGTTGCAAATCAACCTATGCACCTTGCAGGATGCTTGGATATTGACTCTTCAAGAAAAGCTGCGAGGTTTGTAAGATTTTGTGACGCATTTAACATTCCCATCATCACACTTATTGATGTTCCAGGTTTCCTGCCAGGTACAAATCAAGAATACAATAATATAATACAACACGGAGCGAAACTGCTTTACGCTTATGCTGAAGCGACCGTGCCGAAAATTAGCCTTATCACTAGAAAAGCGTATGGTGGTGCATATATTGTTATGAACTCAAAGCATTTAAAAGGTGATATAAATTATGCTTGGCCAACTGCTGAAATAGCTGTAATGGGCCCTGAAAGTGCAGTTGAAATTATATTTAGGCATGAAAAAGACCAGCAAACGTTAATCAAAGAATATAAAGAGAAATTTGCTAATCCATTTTTTGCTGCATCACATGGATACATTGATGACATTATAGTGCCAAGTAAAACAAGGCATCACTTTCACAAAGCACTAGAGCTACTTAAAAACAAGAAAGTAGAAAGAATATGGAAGAAGCATGATAATCTTCCTTTGTAACTTTCCTCTCAGTCTTTATTGTAAGGTCTACAGTGCCGTTACACCAAGTTGGATTACCAATAACGCTAACTTTTGGGTTCCTTTTTTCTATAATATATTCTTATAGCTAAAAAATTACTTCCGCATATTCTAAATCTGATTATAATGACAATTAGAGATACTTTTAGAGCTCAAAAATTTATCTTTGTCTGCAGACTTTTTTTTATTAAACAATCAAACTCATAAAAAAATGTAGTGTATCCTCTTCAGCGTATGTGGGTGCATACACACATACTTAATTTCTGTCGTATGTGCATTGCATTTTTTTCTAATCTTTTTTTTCAAAGGAGGATTTTATGTCCAGAATTCCAGATATTTGACGTTTACTTTAGCTAATAAAAACCAACTGGTACCTACGGTTTTTATAGCCTCAAAATTTCAATCAAAATTCAACTATCATTCAAAGAAACTTATAGTTATTCTTAGTGTTATTACTGTAGTAACAGCGCTATGATGATAAGAATATACAATCCTTTGTAACTTTCTTCTCAGTCTTTATTATAAGGTGTTCAATAATATGGGAAGAGTAAAGTTTTAAAGAGATAATTAAAATTATCCTTATCACCTACTTAGCAATAAATTATATTTGCTTAATCGTAATTACTTACACTTCTCAATGTCCTGTTTTATTTATGGCAAACATTAAGCTTAAAAATGTACACAGTCTATTAAATTATATTATTTGTTTTTTCCTTATATACATTCAGTATATGCATTCTGCTATTGCTTTAGATAACTCTTCATCACATTTAAAAAACTCACCTGATTTTTTACCTTTTAACCTCAGTTATGGATTAGAAAATAGATAAAAGTATAACTAAGAAGAGGGAAACAGGGTAAACTCGAGTATTTTAGTAATAATAAGAGGTTACCCATGAAGAAAGATATTACAGAACTGTACTGTTGCGTCGAGGATTTTTGTCGTGCGGTAGATGATAATTTTGCAAATAGGTTCTTATCAAACGGCAAAAAACCAACCAGAGTACCAGAAATAGCGCACTCAGAAATTCTAACCATAATCCTGTTATACCATAAATCACCATGTAAAAACTTCAAGGCTTTTTATCTTTGTTATCTTCAGTTATTCTATAGATCAGAGTTTTCAAAGCTGCCTTCATATCACAGATTTATTGCCTTAAAGCCGCGAGTTTTGTGGTATTTAGCATTACTTTTGCAATGGTTCTGTGAACAAGCGAAAATGACCGGCACTTCCTACATCGACACCTCTACGATTGCCGTTTGCCACAAAAAAAGGATCTCTAGGAATAAAGTTTTTAATCATCTAGCAGAAATTAGTAAGAGTACGTATGGTTGGTTTTTTGGCTTCAAGTTGCACTTAGTGATTAACGAAATTGGTGAAATTCAAGCACTTACCCTAACCAAAGGTAACGTTGATGACAGAAAACCTTTACCAACTCTCACTAAAAGACTGACCGGACTTTTGTTTGGAGATAAGGGCTATATAAAGAAAGAGCTTTTTGAGAAACTCTTCGATAGAGGCCTAAAGTTAGTCACTAAAGTAAAAAAAGGTATGAAAAACGCACTAATTTCACTTAAAGAGAAGATTTTATTAAGGAAAAGGTCGATTATTGAGACTGTTTTTGATTCCTTGAAAAACAAATTTGAGATTGAGCATACAAGACATAGATCGCCAACAAATTTCCTAATTCATGTTTTTTCTGTTCTGATTTCCTACTCCATGCAGTCCAAAAAGCCTTCTATTTCTATGCCTTTCTTTATCGGCTAATCCATAACTGAGGTTTTTAGAAAACCTTTTGATAATATAGAAAAAATTATTAGAACTGACAATTTTAGAAGTTTTGATCTTGATAAAAGAAATAAGCTTTATACCAATGCTCATAATAGTATCAGTCTTGTAAATATTATTAATAAAATTATCTTAGCTCAAGATAACTTATTCATACTAGAAAGTAAGCCGTATAATATAGTACTTGTTGATAATCCCAATCTTAGTAGAACTACAGGTGCTGCAGGAAAGGACTATGTAATTATTGAGGGAAGCTTAAAAAAAAATATCAAAGATTATACTAGAGTGATATCACATGAATTAATTCACAGATATATAGGACATATAATAGAGCAAGACAACGATAAGAAAAATGAAATAAAATATAAGTGGTTTTTTGAAGGATTTACGGAATTTTATGGAGTGAAAACCTTACTTGACACGAAACTTATTGATAAAGATGAGTACTTAAAAATAATTAATATTACTTTAAAAGAGTATTTTAATTCTTTAATACCTAATATTGATTTCGAAAAAACAAATCAAAAGCATTTACTTGATCAAAACATAAGCATGTTGAGTTATAACAAAGGTTTTATTCTTGCAATGATAATAGATGAGAAATTAAATGAGGTTAGTAATGGAAGGTATAACTTATTGACTACTATAAATAATATAATAAGTGAAATAACTTCAAAGAAAGTTAATTTTAATGTTGACTTATTTGCAAGTCATTTAAAACATTACTTATCAGAGTCCTTTATAAAAGATATCATAGCCTCTATAAGAGATTCTAGCATACTTCTCAGTTTGTTACCTAGTAGATTACTCAATAAAAATTTAACTTTCCAAGATACTGATAAGTATAGTGATATATGCTTTAACTTAACCAGAAGTCTAGAGCTACAAAAGATACGTGGGGTTAAATTAGGTAGTGATTGCCATAATATGGGACTCAAGGATGGTCAAGAACTAAAGTGTTATAGTATTGACTTTAATAGTGGTAATATTAAGTTAAAAGTCCTTGAAAACAAGATACCGAAAGTTATACATTTGAAAGCAAATAAAATGACGAGTAGCATTCCAATATATAAATAGCTCAGATAAATGCTTGACAAAAGCTATAGTAAACCTAGACTTTGCTATTTTAAGGCAAAATAATTATGGTAAACAATAAAGAAAAACAAGTGGATTTATTATTAACCTCAGTTATGGATTAGCCGATAAAGAAAGGCATAGAAATAGAAGGCTTTTTGGACTGCATGGAGTAGGAAATCAGAACAGAAAAAGGGAGTGTTAAATAAACTGTGTCAAACCGCATTTTTAGTTCAACTCAATTTTCAATCTGCCAGGAAAGAAAACATCAAGTTGAGAGATAGTTAATGCCCAATCATGTACAGGCATCGTCGACTTTTCCTCTACCTTCTTTATAGCACAATATACCTGCTTATACAAGGCATTTATGCTGGTAAATGAGCCTTTGGTCTTAGTGAATTTCCTAATTTGCCTATGTAGCCCCTCTATGGGATTGGTGGTGTAGATTATCCTCCTAACTGGACCAGAATACTTAAAATAACCAGACAAGTTTTCCCAATTATTCTGCCAAGATTTTATAACCATAGGGTACTTTGTGCCCCATTTTTCATCCAATTCCAACAGATAATTCTCGGCAATTTCCTTGCTTGAAGCTTGATATACCTTCTTTAAATCGCTCAAAAAACTCTTCGCATCTTTACTGGCCACATACTTCAGTGAGTTGCGTATCTGATGCACTATACACATCTGCACTTCCGCATTAGGAAAGACACTGTTTATAGCTGCAGGAAAGCTTTTCAGCCCATCAACGCAGGCAATAAGGATATCTTCTACTCCTCTTTCTTTGAGGTCATTTAGCACTCCCAACCAGAAGTTAGCTCCTTCACTTTCAGCCAAATAAAAACCTAATACTTCTTTTTTGCCATTTTGATCTATGCCTAATATGTTATACATGCATTTACTTACGCAATGCCCGTCCTCTTTGACTTTAAAAAACATGCCATCCATGAAAACTATCGGATATACAGACTGCAGCGGGCGACTACGCCATTCGTTGATTACTGGTAGCAATTTGTCAGTAATACTTGATATCTCTGCCGCCGATATTTTGTGATCATAAATTTCCTCAACATGTGACACTATATCTCTATAGCCCATACCACTGGCAAATGTGCTCAAAATCTTCGTTTCAAGCTCTGGATGTAAGTTTGTTTGCCTTTTTTTGACTATTTGTGGTTCGAAACTTCCTTCCCTATCTCTTGGCGTCAAAAGCTCAAATTACCCTGCGCTTGTACGTAAAGTCTTTGCATTCCTCCCATTTCTTCGATTATTCTCTTCGCTTTCGGCCGACAAGTGGTTTTCTATTTCACCTTCCAGGCTTACCTCCAGCAACTTTTTTATAAACGGTGTTAATGCTCCATCTCTTCCTGTCAACGGTCTTCCTTCTCGTATAGACGACAGGATATTTGTTTCTAATTCTTTATAATCTACCAAACCGGTAGTTCTGTTTACTACTTTCTGACTCATTGTCAAACCTCCATTTTTTTATATCAATTTATTACTTTTTTTTCGGTTTGACACAGTTTATTTAACACTCCCTATGTCTTGTATGCTCAATCTCAAATTTGTTTTTCAAGGAATCAAAAACAGTCTCAATAATCGACCTTTTCCTTAATAAAATCTTCTCTTTAAGTGAAATTAGTGCGTTTTTCATACCTTTTTTTACTTTAGTGACTAACTTTAGGCCTCTATCGAAGAGTTTCTCAAAAAGCTCTTTCTTTATATAGCCCTTATCTCCAAACAAAAGTCCGGTCAGTCTTTTAGTGAGAGTTGGTAAAGGTTTTCTGTCATCAACGTTACCTTTGGTTAGGGTAAGTGCTTGAATTTCACCAATTTCGTTAATCACTAAGTGCAACTTGAAGCCAAAAAACCAACCATACGTACTCTTACTAATTTCTGCTAGATGATTAAAAACTTTATTCCTAGAGATCCTTTTTTTGTGGCAAACGGCAATCGTAGAGGTGTCGATGTAGGAAGTGCCGGTCATTTTCGCTTGTTCACAGAACCATTGCAAAAGTAATGCTAAATACCACAAAACTCGCGGCTTTAAGGCAATAAATCTGTGATATGAAGGCAGCTTTGAAAACTCTGATCTATAGAATAACTGAAGATAACAAAGATAAAAAGCCTTGAAGTTTTTACATGGTGATTTATGGTATAACAGGATTATGGTTAGAATTTCTGAGTGCGCTATTTCTGGTACTCTGGTTGGTTTTTTGCCGTTTGATAAGAACCTATTTGCAAAATTATCATCTACCGCACGACAAAAATCCTCGACGCAACAGTACAGTTCTGTAATATCTTTCTTCATGGGTAACCTCTTATTATTACTAAAATACTCGAGTTTACCCTGTTTCCCTCTTCTTAGTTATACTTTTATCTATTTTCTAATCCATAACTGAGGTTATTAGAGCTTCTTAGCGCTAATATCGGTCAAGTTAGTAGTAGTGTCATACTTAAAAGAATAGAAAAGCTTTCAGATAATTTTCATGGTAGAAATAATCACAATAGCCATTGTCAGTTTGATAGAGATGGTGGAGGGCATGGTAATATATGCTGGGCAGATAAGATAAAAGAAGACCTGACTGAGAACTATCATAAAAAGGATAGAGAAATTTCTATATAACTTTTCATTAGAGCTATTTTACGGTAATTATTCAAGAGTTGAAGGATTTGGCAAAAGAAGTCCTTTTGTATTACCGTTAATATGTGTTTCCAATAATGGTGATCTCGGTCCACTAGATGATTTGAGAACATGTGTCCCTCATAAGTTTGTTGAATATAACATAAGCAATACTAGTTGGGCTAAGTTCTTATCAGATAAATTTTTTAATAACTTTTTGAGTGATATGGAAAACAGGCCTGATGATTGTAAGCAGTGTTGTTATGAAAATATTTGTGGTGGGGGAAGTTATGGTAACAGGTTTAACCCTGCCAACGTAAATTTTAATAATCCTTCAGTATATTGTGAGGGATTTTTGGCAAAGGATTATACAATTTCTTTTAATGCATGGATTTTCTAAAGAAAAATTACGGCAGGTATTATTGAATAGTAATACTGAAAAAGCAGCTTAATGGTAGTGTATAAAAGGTATTTACTAGACGTTTTTCTATAATCTAATTAGCATCTAGAGGATTGACTTTATGAATATCGTCCTCTAAACTGCCGTTACCAAGATTCGAACTTGGGACCTCGTCATTACCAATGACGTACTCTACCACCTGAGCTACAACGGCAAGTTCACGTATTATGATAATGAATAACATGAAAAAAAATAAGGAAAAAGAAGAAGAGAGAAAAAGATTGGCAAAAGCTTTAAAGCAAAATATTCTAAAAAGAAAAAAACAGCAACAGAGTAGACAAGATGCCAGAACTCCCAGAAGTGGAAGTCATTTCTAACTTCTTATTTGATAAAATCAAAAATAAGAAAATAAGCAATGTTACAGTCAATAATTGGAATTTGCGTGTACCAATAACAAAAAATATTGATGATTTGCTAAAGGGCAAAGTTATAAATGATATCAAGCGTAGAGGTAAATATATAATCTCGAATATAGATGCTAGTATGGCTGTAATCATACACCTTGGCATGAGCGGAAAGCTTATATATGTTGAAGACAATCAAGCACAGAACAAACATGATCATGTGATATTCTTATTTTCTGACAACACTTCACTAATCTTTAATGACCCAAGAAGGTTTGGATTAGTGATTGTTTTAAACAGAGAGCAAGAACTAAATTTTTTTAATAACCTAGGAATAGAACCCCTCACAGATGAATTTGACGGACATTATTTACAGAAGTTGCTAAAGAACAGAAAAGCAAATATCAAATCAGTATTAATGAATAATAAGCTAATAGTTGGCGTAGGTAACATATATGCTTCTGAGAGCTTATTTAGAGCTCGCATATCACCACTTAGGCTAGCACAAGATTTAACATATATAGAGTGCGAAAAACTTGCTATCGAAATAAAAAATACTCTGAGTGATGCAATTGCTGCTGGTGGTTCAACACTGAAAGATTATGCACAACCATCTGGATCTGCTGGATACTTTCAAAATAACTTTTACGTATATGGTAAAGTGCAAAAACCTTGCAGAATCTGCAACAATATCATAACACTTATACGACAAAATGGTCGTAGCACTTATTTTTGCAATGCATGTCAGAATTAAATTTTATTTTTGCATATGACACTCTTACCTGAAAAAGATCCTTTTGATTTGTTCTCAAAGTGGTATCAAGAAGTACTTAATTTTCCGTGTAAAGAGTCAACTGCAATGACGCTAGCAACGTGTAGCAAAGACTGCATTCCATCTGCAAGAGTGGTATTACTAAAGGAGTATAGTAAAGAAGGTTTTGTGTTCTTTACTAACGTAAACAGTAGAAAAGGAAAAGAATTGACTGAGAACCCCAAAGCTGCACTCGTATTTCATTGGACAGAATTTTCTAGACAAGTACGAATTGAAGGAGAAGTTAGGCTTCTAAGCGGCAAAAAGGCTGACGAATATTTCTCTTCTCGAGCACGTGATAGTCAAATTAGCGCGTGGTGCTCAAAACAATCAAGAGTTCTGAAAAATTGGCAAGATTTTGAGCAGGCTATAGAATTGAAAGAGAAAGAATTTCACAATACACAAGTTTCTCGTCCTGACTTTTGGGTGGGATTTTGCGTAATCCCAAAGGTAATTGAATTTTGGCAAGAAGGTGAATATAGGAGACACACTAGATTTAGATATACTCTTGTTGAGAAAAGCAATTGGAAAGTGGAACAATTATATCCCTAACGTTAGAGAAAGCTACTCTGCAGATCAAAGATAAGGATTTATTGTCATAACAAGGAAAGTAACTTTTTATGGCTTGTTGTATGTAACGTTACGCAAAATATTTTAGTGCATTCTCAAATATGAGCATTCCATCACCATATTTTGGCATAGCCACTCCTGAACGTTTACATTTTTCTTTTTCAAGAGGCCAGTTGTCCTGCTGAGTAAAAAATATTCCTCTCTCTGGGTGAGGCATTAAAGCTAAAACTCTACCACTTTTGTCTGACAAAGCTGCCAGGTCGTATATAGATCCGTTTGGATTGTAAGGAAATTGTAAATTTGCATAGTCACCATTTTTATCAACGTAACGCAGTGCAACGGAATTATTTTCAATCAATTGATTTAAAATATCTTGATCCATAAAAAACCTGCCTTCTCCATGAGCAACAGGAAGATATAGCTCACTCAGGCCCCGTAGCCAAACAGAACTACTCTGCGGATTAACTCTCACTCTAATCCAACGACATTGGTAATTACCTATATCATTAGAGGTTAAAGCTAGATTAGAGAATTCTGGAACTAATTTTACTAATATCTGGCAACCATTACATATCCCTATAATAAGCTTATCCTGAGATAAGAAATTTTGAAATTCGTCTAACAAGTTGTTTTTTATACGTAAAGCAAATGCATTACCAGCACCAGTATCATCACCATAGGAAAAACCTCCTGGAATTGCAAGTATATTGCTTAATTTCAGTTCACTTGGATTATCTATAATATCATTAATGTGAACGATTTTTACTTCAATATTATTAATACCAAGCTTTCTGCTGCATTCCATAAATGCAAATGCAGTTTCTTTTTCGCAATTTAAGCCATAACCAGATAGGATTGTAATTTTCATGAATCAAAAAACTCGAACTTTCTTTTTACAAAATTTGCTATTAAATTCAAAGCAAATAGCATTAACAATAAAGCTATAATTGCAATGGCAGCAAGCTCAATAAATGCAATTTCAGGACTACTTGACCATATGTATATTTGTACAGGTAAAACAGTTGCCGGATCGAAGAAGGATGTAGGTGTATCAGCAATAAATGCTACCATGCCTATCATAAGTAAAGGGGAAGATTCGCCTAAAATCCTTGCAATTGCAAGCACTGCACCATGTATTATCCGTGGCAACGCAATCGGTAAAGAGTGATCCAATATCACCTTGATGTGAGGTGCACCTAGCGCAAACGCTGCATCTTTTATTGCAATAGGAACGTTTGTAAAGGCATTTTTTGTTGCAATAATAATATTAGGCAGCATCATAAATGAAAGAGTCATCCCGCCAACAAGCGGTGAAGAACGGGGTAAACCAAATATGCCCAAGTAGAGAGTCAGTCCTACCACACCAAATATTATCGAAGGCACTGCAGCAAGGTTATTCATGCTAATTTCTACAATACTGGTTATTAGCCTATTTCTAGGCATAAATTCATAAAGACAGATACCTGACATAATTCCTATTGGCAATGCCAACGCTAAGCATACTATAATTGTCATTAATGAACCGATAAATGCCCCTAAAATCCCTGCATTCTCAGGCTCACAAGAATCAGACTTAAGAAACAGAGACTTATTAAAAAATTTTCTTACTCTTCCCTTCTCTTTTAACCAATCAAGTAATTTAGCATAATGATCATTCAAATGTTTATATTTATTTATTGAATTAATTATACTTGACGCGGTAAACCAGATCTCATATTCACCACTATCTTTTACTTTCTTATGAAAAAATTTCTCTAGTTCTTTGTAAGAATTACGACTTAAAATTTCGTCACCGTCTTTAAAATCAGTTCCTTCAAACACCTTACGTAAAGAATTGTTGAGTAAGCCAATGGACTTATATCGTAAATCACCAGGATTATTAGTTAAAATAAGATCAGCATTTATTTCAACTGGTAATAAAATTTTCGTTACTGTTAAAGCACTGTAAGAGTTAACTAATATACTTAGTAATATACATATAGGACACCCAATTGAGACAATCAGTGCTGTAAAAGAGCAAAAGCATAAAATGTTGTTCTTTTTATTTTTTCTTTTTACACGAGCATGTACGCGCTTAGATTGAAGTAACTTAAGAAAGTTTTTCTTTATTATACCCATTTACTTTTCTTTACATGAGGATTTGAAAAGACTTTCCCCTTTTTCCAGTGCTTGAACTGAGATCTAACAGGCTTTGCCTGCAAATAATTTTTATATTTTCCATGAAAGCACAAACCAAAAGGAGAATCTGGATCCCAGTGTCAAACATTGGGATGACACCACAGCAGGAGGGAAAGTACAGTTGTGCGCCACACACTGGGATAATAAGAGAGAGTTTTGAGATGATACAATTGACATCACTCCCTATTGTATCTACTTAGATTTTTTTTTAACATAAGTAGTACGTTCTTTGATCCTTGCAGCTTTCCCAAATAGCTTGCACAGATAATATAATTTTGCTCTACGGACCTTTCCCTTTCTCATCACTTGTACTGAAATTAATGCAGGAGAGTAAACAAAAAATTGTGATACTATACTTTCTCCATGACTTACCTTTCTAACTGAAAAAGAAGAGTGTAATCCACGATTTCTTTTTGATATACATACGCCCTCAAATATCTGTATACGCTCACCCGTACTATCAACTACCTTAAAAGTGACCTTCAAATCATCGCCAGGACAAAAAGCTGGCATCTCTTTGGCTAACCTTTGTATTTGTTGTTCGTTAAATTTTTCAAGTAAGTTTGTCATTTATCATCTCCATTCAACAATTCAGGTCGACGTTCCTTTGTTCTAACATATGACTGTTCCCTTCTCCAATCACTTATTTTTCTGTGATTGCCAGACAACAGAACCTCAGGAACTTTGTACCTACTCCACTGCTCAGGTCTAGTATATTGAGGATATTCAAGTATACCACCACTATAACTAAAACTTTCTTCAGCAACGCTATCGAAATTATTTACTACACCTGGAAGAAGCCTAATACATGCATCAAGAACCACCATCGCAGCTGGCTCACCTCCCGAAAGTATATAATCTCCAATACTTAACTCATAAGGAGTATACACATCAATTACTCTTTGGTCAACACCTTCAAATCGACCACACAATATTGTTACATGAGGAATTTCTGTTAACTCCTTCGCAATTCTCTGATTAAATTTTGTACCAGATGGAGTCATATAAATAAATCTAGTATTTTTATGAGCAGAAAGCACATTATCAACTGCATTACCAATCACATCTGGGCGCATAACCATCCCTGCTCCACCTCCATATGGAACATCATCCACAGTTGAATGTTTATCTTTAGCAAAAGAACGAATATTTACTATTTCAAGATTCCATATTTTTTTTTCCAACGCTTTTCCGGCAAGAGAATAGTTCAAAAACCCGGGGAACATTTCTGGAAATATGGTTAATATTGTAACACTAAACGTCATTAGCAAATTTGTAGTAAACTAAGCAGCAATTTGATATTATCTTATAGTATACAGCTAAATTAATCATGTCACTGAATAAAACAATATACGAAGGTAAAGCCAAAGTCATTATTGAAACTGAAGACTCATCAACTGTTATACAGTACTTTAAAGATGATGTTACAGCGTTCAACAAGGAAAAATATGAAATTATTGAGGGCAAAGGAATAATTAATAATCATGTTAGTGCTTTTATCATGGAAAAGCTTGAAGAAGCAGGAATTAGCACGCACTTTATAAACACTCTAAACGAAAGAGAACAGCTAGTCAAAAAGCTCAAGATAATACCTCTTGAGGTAGTGGTTAGAAACATTGCAGCTGGCAGCTTTTGCAAACGTTTTAATATCAAAGAAGGTGAGGCACTTACATCTCCTATAATCGAGTTTTTTTACAAAAATGATGACCTAGCCGACCCAATGGTGAATGAAAATCACATATTATATTTTGGTTGGTTATCCCATAAAGAAATGGAAGAAGTTAAAACTACAACTTTAAAGATCAACAAAATCTTAGTCGACCTATTTTCAAATGCAAATATATATTTAGTTGATCTCAAGTTAGAATTTGGCAAATTGATAAACAACAGCACTAAAATCATTTTAGCCGATGAAATCAGCCCTGATAATTGTAGGCTATGGGATAAAAATACTCATAAAAAGCTAGACAAAGATGTTTTCCGTTTAAATCTAGGAAACTTAAAGGAAGCATACTCAGAAGTTGCAAAAAGACTGTCGGTAAAGTTAGACTAACTAAATACTACTCTATCAAGTGGAGGCTGACATGCTTCATCAAGTTTTCCAATAATCTCAATTTTTTCTCCACGCTTTTGGAAATGGCTTTCCACATCCTTCATATTATCGGGATCTACAATCAGTACTATACCTATGCCGCAATTAAATGTTTTTAACATTTCTCTCTTTTCTATTTTGCCTTCTTCTTTCAGCCATAAAAATATATCTGGCCATTTCCAAGAATTAATATTTATGTCTACAAATAAATTTCCTGAGAGAATTCTTGGAATATTGTCTATTAACCCGCCACCTGTTATATGCGCAATGCCTTTTACCTTTGGCATAATAGGCAACAAAGAATCAACATATATCTTTGTTGGCTTAAGTAATATTTCACCCCAAGATTTATTATTCCATGGAGATATATCATTATAATTTATATCTAAGCTTTTAAAAATATGGCGCACCAAAGAAAATCCATTTGAGTGAATTCCATTTGATTCTAAACCAACTACACAGTCACCTGCTTTCATTATACTACAATTTGGGAGAATTTGCTTTCGATCAACAACACCAACCACAAACCCTGCAAGGTCATAGTGATTGTTACCATACATTCCAGGCATTTCTGCAGTTTCTCCACCAACTAATGCTATTTTAGATTCCTTGCACCCTTCTGCAATGCCCTGGATTACAGACAATAAAACGTTTTTGTTTAAAACGCCTGTTGCAAAGTAATCAAGGAAAAATAAAGGTGTTGCTCCTTGTGCAAGTAGATCATTTACACACATTGCAACTAAGTCTATACCTATAGTATCATGCTTATTCACCTCTTGAGCTATTAATAGTTTTGTGCCCACTCCATCAGTTGAGGAAACAAGTACTGGATGGTCGTATTTCTTACTCAGCGAAGAAAAGTCAAACAATGCAGAAAATGATCCTACTTCACTAATTACTTCTTCTCCTTTAGTCTTTTCAATAATAGGTTTAACTTTTTTTATTAGTTCATTATATAGTTTAAGGTCTATTCCAGATTTAGCATAAGTATTCATAACGCCTTCACAAATCTTATAATTATTAATACTACATTAATGCTTTGACACAAAAAGCGCAACGAAACTTTCTCTTAAATTGACTACTACATGCCTACCAATATAGGGTTAACTTAAATCATTTATACTTTTATCCGATGAATAAAAACATAATGTTAATAACAGAGTGCCTATCAGGACGAATTCTTCATGATTTTGCTAGTTCTATGCAAGGAATAGTGGGTGGATTGGAAGAGCTTGAAGAAAACAACCCTAATATGCAAAACGAAGCATTGTCATTGCTTAAAGAAAGCTCCGATGATTTAATATATAAATATAAAGTTATGAAGCAAGCGTATTCTCATTCATCAGATAATTGCAGCTTTGTTAAGACTAAGTCCAATATAGAAAATTATTTATTAAAAAAAAAGTAAAGCTTCAGTGGAGAGTAAGTGAATGTCCTACAGAAAACTTAATTGAAAAAATAAATAAGATAATTTCCAATATGGTGATAACTATAATCAGTGCAGTGGCACAAATTGAATTAGTGTCTATTTTACTGACTAAAACAGAAGATAAAACACTACTCACTATAAAAGTAGTAAATGAACATAAATCAATAAGTACATTATTAGTGAGCAAATTAACAAAAAAAAATGATATTCGTTTGGATACAAAAGACATTATTATCTATATGACTTCTTTACTGTTAGAACAGTATAACACTAAAATCAATTGCACTTGTGAAAGTAATTCACTGAATATAGGCTTAACTATAACTTGAGATGGCTTCATATTTCATAAAAGGGAATCGATACTATAAATTTGAATCTTGGATAAGGAAAGGAAAAATTTTGTGGAGTAACTTAAACATAAAATCTGTAGTTAATTTCTTTGCAGGGAGTGTTAAATAAACTGTGTCAAACCGAGAAGTAAAAATAAAATAGAAACAAAAAATGGAGGTTTGACACAGTTTATTTAACACTCCCCTTTTTCCTGCAGTAATGAATTATTATGAAGCTTGCATTTTCTGTCGCTTACTACTGGGATAGCTTAACAGTTGCAGTACATGTCTATCAATGATAAAATGAAGATCAGTTTATTTTGATACTATGATTAGGGTACTCTTTGTTGCACTATTATTTTTTTGTGGTGGTTATGCACTTGCAAAACAGGAACCAAGACCAATAGCTGGTGATAACCACATAAAGGTAATGAATTATAATCCACAGGCTATACATAAGTACACGGGCTTTTATGGTTATCAATCCAGCATATTGTTTGAGCCAGGGGAGGTAATAGAGAGTCTTTCAATGGGTGATGCAACCGGTTGGCAACTCCTTCCTCAAGGTAATAGATTATTTATTAAGCCTATAGATGATATTGCCGATACTAATGCAACTATAATTACCAACAAAAGAGTTTATTATTTCGAGTTTCATGCTGAAGAAGCAAACGGGCTAGATGATCCAAGGTTAGCATATGAAGTAAGGTTTCTTTATCCACTGTTCAACAGTGATGAAATTTATTCAACGAGTAACGGTGATATTCTAGAGCAAGCTAGTCATACCACTATCCCTGATATAAGTGATATTGAGGTTATAAAGAAAGGCTTGAATTTTAACTATTCCATCTCGCACGTTAAAGGCAGTCAATCAATAATACCAATTAAGGTTTTTGATGACGGAAAATTTACATATCTACAATTTAATAAAATAAACTCTGATTTCCCGGCAGTTTTTATGGTTGATTCTGCAGGATATGAATCCTTGATAAATTTTCGTACAGTTGATGACTACCTGATAATTGAAAGAGTAAGCTCGGTATTTACCTTAAGAAACGGATCAAGCACAGTCTGCCTGTTTAATGAAAACATACCTTTCAAAAAAGGTAAGTGATTAAAGGCTATAGTATTCTTATAGGTGCAAAATTCTTTCTATGGTGCTTCGTAATTCCATGAAGGCCAATAGCGCTGAGGTGTTCTTTTGTTCCATATCCCTTATTTTTATACCAATTATATTGAGGATGTTTATTATGCAATTCTTCCATAAGCCGATCTCTTGTAACTTTTGCAACGATTGAAGCAGCTGCGATTGATATACTTAAGCTATCACCATTCACTATAGATTTTACTTGCCATTTTACTTCAGGTGGTTGATTACCATCAACTAGCACATAATCTAGTTCTAGATTCAAGTTTGCCAACGCACGTTTCATTGAAAGCTTTGTTGCTTGCAAAATATTGTATGAGTTTATTTCTTCTACGCTTGCCATTCCTATACCAAATTTTGCAACAGACGTTATTTTTTCGTATAGAACTTGCCTACACTTAGGGGTTAGCTTTTTTGAGTCGTTTATTCCATCAATAACCGTATCTCTATCAGTAAATATTACAGCTGCAGATATCACTGGACCGGCAAGCGGACCTCTTCCAACTTCATCTACTCCTGCTATAATTCCTGATAATGTATTTTCTAATGAAAAGTCTGGATATTTCATAATTCCTATAATAAGAAAGTTAAAGCAAAAATCGAACAAGCAATAGAAATTATCCAAAATTTTATAACTATTGTATTTTCTGACCACCCTTTCTTTTCAAAGTGATGATGTATTGGTGTCATAAGGAAAATTCTTCTTCCTGCTCCATATCTAAATTTTGTATATTTAAAATATGATACCTGAATAATCACAGATAAAGTCTCTATTACAAAGATTATTCCAATAACGGCAAAAAGCATTTCTTTTTTAATTAGAACACTAGTGAGTCCTAAAGCTGCACCGATTGATAGGCTTCCAACATCACCCATAAATATTTTTGCTGGATGTGTGTTAAACCACAAGAAACTTAAAATAGCTCCTATAAATGCAATGCAGAATAAAGTAATGTTTACATCTGTCTGAGTGATGTATGCAATTAGCCCCAAAAAAGCAAAGGAAGTAATGGCTTGAGTTGCAGCAAGGCCATCTAGGCCATCTGTAAGATTCACAGCATTAGAAGAGCCAACAATAACAAATGCAGCAAACGGAAGATATAGATAGCCAAGGTCGATTGCTACTTCTCTAAATAGAGAAATTTTTGTAAAACCTTCAGCAGATTGTAGCTTAAGTATAAACATACAGACCAGAGTAACGACAAACTGAATAAGTATTTTGGTTTTTGCACTTAAACCTCGGTGGTGATTTGTCTTCAATTTTAAATAGTCATCAATAAATCCAAGTAGAGCAAAAAATAGAGTTATAAATACCAGCAATGAAATTTCTGGTGTTAATTGAGTCCAAAGCAGGATTGGTAATAAAGCAGAAGTTAGTATTATTATTCCACCCATAGGTGGTATATTCTTTTTTGTTATTAAATGACTTTCTGGTCCATATGATCTGATTGGTTGTCCATCTTTACTTATCTTTTTTAGAAGTTTTATAAAATAGGGAAAGAGAATAAACCCAAAAATAAATGAGATAAAAAACGTCTTTGTAGCTGAGATCACCTGCCTATTCAAAATTAACTAGATATTATACCAAAAGCTTTACCTAATCTCAATTTATACCTTTTTATCAGCTTATTTTATTTGGAGTAAATTTAGTTATTGATTAGTTATAGCAAAGTTTGCATACTGATATTTAGTTAATGGTAAGAGGTGGCATATGTTAGATTATATTAAAAAGCTTTTGTGGGCTAATACAGTACCTGATAATGAGAGTCGAGTTAAAAGTTCTTACACGCATATAGTAGAGAAACCTTCTTTTGGTGATGCAGCTTCAAAGTTGAGTAAGGAAGAAAGGTCAGAAGAGCATCTTGTTCTTCTAAAAGGTAAAGGCAATAGCTCTGGTACAACTGTAACAGAAGGATCGTCTAGTATTCAGAATGCAGTATCAGGCAAGGACAAGCGTGGATATATCAAATTAGACAGTGATGAAGAATGGGATAAATTCTTTGAGTTACAGAATGATTCTGACACTAATATTACGAACAAAGAACCTTTTTCTCCGAAGAAAGGAGAATCTCACTATCATGGTAAAGAGATTGTAGGCAAGATTGCTGACCAAATTAAGGCAGAGATATCGAAGGTATATACCATAGAGTCCATAATGATAAAAGAAGGCAAAAGGGAAGGTAATATTGTTTATCCTACCGTAAGAGTTGTGCTACATGCCAATAAAGAAGGAGTAGATATAGCTAAACTTCTAGGCGGTAGTATATGTAAAGAGTATGGTGTAAGAACAATTACATTTTGTCATCCTAATCAAGAAAAAAAGAGAGGGGCATGTTGCTATATTAATAATGATAGTGATAATGAGGAAAGAGTTTATGAAATAATTAGTGGGTTATATGAAATGACTTTAAAGTGGTATGTTGATGGAAGAGAATGCAAAATTAAAGTTAACATTGATGGTAATAATGGTGTAACTCTCCTTGAAGGCAACGGTGTTACTGCAGAGCAGTTGCGTGCAAATAAAGAAGTCAAAATAGGTAAGAGACGTGAACCAAAATCTTTATATGAAGCGTTAGTACCGCAATTGCAACAAAAGAGCTCTGAATCAGTCAAGGTTTTACAGCAGCCTTCAACAGATGTAACAAATGTGACAACAACACCAACTTCTACTTCTCAGAGATGTAGGTATCCTCTTATCTAAATAAGGAAAAGCGAAAATAGTATGAGTTGCTTGCAAATGTAAGTAACTTGTACTTCTATGATGAATAACACAATATTACCAAGAAATTTCTATGAACGGCCAACTTTAACCGTAGCTGGGGAGCTGCTAGGCAAGATGCTGAAATTTTCTAATTTTAGTGGAATAATAACTGAAGTTGAAGCGTATATAGGAATGGATGACCCAGCTTGTCATGCAGCAAGAGGCTATACTAATCGAACCTCAGTAATGTTTGGTACGCCAGGGTTTTCGTACGTATATTTTATATATGGAATGTACTATTGTCTAAATATTGTAACAGAAGCAGAAGGATTCCCAGCAGCAGTGTTAATACGAGGATTAAAGCTCACTGAACCGCTTGAAGCAAATTTAGGCGGGCCAGGCATACTGTGCAAAAAATTAAACATTACAAAAGAACATAATAAACAAGACCTTACTATAAGTCATGAATTTTGTCTCTATGAATATCACCTCAAACCAGATTATGTGTGCACTCCAAGAATCGGAATTAGTAAAGGCAAGGAGAAATTTTGGCGATTTAAAAGTTGCGTTTTAGCAGACATGCCTAAAATCACACTCAACAATAAATATTAGACCTCCTGCATAAACTAGATAAAAAGGCAAATAGCCTTTTATGTTTACCAACAATAGACTTCTTGGATAACCTAAGGATATTTTTTGATCTTCTGTGGGGGAGTTGAACATTCCCTTTTTATAAAACTTTTGCATACTCCTATTTAACTTTAATAGCTCTTTATCTTCCTGAAATCTGGATGTTTTATCAATGCATCTTCTATTCAGCCGTTAGCAAGAACTTTCACTTATTCCATAGCTTTGCACTATATGGAAATATGTACGGTATTTACACAAATATTCGAGTGCTATTAATAAATATATTTGGTTTTCCTCCTCTTGCCTTTTTCTTGGCCTCTTCCTCTATTAAAATTTCTATTATTTTTCCAATGTTTTTCTTTTTACTCCTCTTAGTCTTCGAAGCTTCTCTTCATCAAGTTTACTTATCTGCTCAAAATTTATACCTTCCCTAATATTGCTTCTACTACTTGTTTCTTAAGTTATCCAAGAAGTCTATTGTCTGTTCAGATACGAGGTAGCTGCTGCCATTTGAAATATTTTATTCACCTAAAATTACATTCTACCTATTTTAAAGTAGTTTAAAAAAACTTTATAGACTGCATACAAAAGACCTAACATCTTTAGCAATGCCTTCATAAATCCTTACTAAATCCTCACTTAGTATTGAAGGATTTCCACAATCAGAAGCACTACATATTTGCGGATCTAGAGGAACTCTGCTCAAGAGTTTGACTCCCAGCTCTTCAGACATTTTTTTTGCACCACCTTTTCCAAATATGTGTATTTTTGAATTATCTTGAACAAAATAGCTCATATTTTCCACAATGCCGATAATTGGCACGCTGAGCTTTGTGAACATATCATAAATTTTTTGTGCATCGATTAAAGCAAGCTCCTGTGGAGTTGAAACTATTATTGCTCCAGTTAAACTAAAATTCTCCATCAGACTTAAATGTACATCGCCAGTGCCAGGCGGTGTATCAATGATTAAATATTCTATATCAGACCACCTTGTTCCCATTAGCAAATTGTAAAGTGCTTTTGTGATCATAGGTCCACGCCATATTACTGCGCGGTCCTTATCAATAAAATAGCCAATTGAAATAGTATAGAGACCATGTTTCTCTATAGGCATTGCTTTACCACTCTGTATTTCTGGTTTTAATTTCTCAGTGCCCAACATTTTAGGAATCGAAGGACCATATATATCTGCATCAACTAGCGCAACTTTATGTTTTAATTCTGCTAACGAAAGAGCTAGATTTAGTGCAACTGTCGACTTACCCACACCTCCTTTACCAGAAGCAACGACAATTATATTTTTCACTCCTTCGATATGAAGTTTAGCTTTTTGTTGCCTAGCTTGTTTTTGACCAGTAGCAACTACAGTAACCTTTTCTACTCCCGGTATCGCCTTAACAGCTTGCTCACAATTTTTTCTTAATTCTTCATTTGGCTCAGTAACTTCAAGAGCAAAAGCAACATCTTTACCCTTAATAACAATTGAGGATACTACACCAACATTCTTACCACTTTTCTTCTCTATAACCTTTTTTAGGCTCTCTCTTACGATTTCCTCATTAACCTGTGTAAAATTTTTCCAGAACATATGATGAAATTTTTTCTATTGGTGTATACTAACATAGAATAATTAAACTGCACTGACTTTAAAACGAGGTTACAAGAATATGCTAAATCATCAAAATTTAACACGAAAACAAAAAGATTTGTATTTTTAGCTAAAAAGATCTATATGGAATGGAAGGAGCATCAGCGATATCTTGGAAGCAGTTTCAGGAAATGATTTACTAAAGTTCTTATCACTTGATATACTACACAATTTCCAAGAGGTGGGGAACGCACTTTAACACTACTTAGCCTAGCTATACATAGAGACAATAATGAATGTGTTAATTCTATTTAGAACAAGCTCAAAACAATGGTATACTACAAGATATTCTTACTGCTCCAAATATTATAAACTATCAAAATGGTTTGATGTACACCTTAACATCGCTTGGCTTTGCCATACATCATAATAAGGGAAGGTATATTAATGTTATTTTAACAACAGCCCAAGAAAATGGTATATTACAAGATATTCTTTCTTCTAGAAATATTGTACAGTATTTAAGTATTATAGCGTGTACTTTAACGCCACTTAACTTTGCTATATATAAAGGCAATAACGAATGTATCAATTCTATTTTAATACGAGTTCAAAACAGTGATACACTACGAAATATCCTTACTTCTAAAGATATTGTGCAGTTTCCAGGCGTGACGTATGTCATTAAACCATTTGCCTTTGCTATATATAAAGGTAATAATGAATGTGTCAATTCTACTTTAATACGAGCTAAAAATAGTAGCATGCTACAAGATGCATTTACTGAAGTAAGTACTGTATTGTTTCCATATGGTAGATATACTTTGAATGCTTGTGAGCTAGCTGTAGTTGTTAATGAGAACAATGCTAGTATTAGGACTGCATTAGATAATGTATCTATTTCTTCTAGGTATGTTAGAGAAAATAGCAAAGTTAATTAATTTCTTAAGTAACTCTTTCTTGCAAGTACTACTTTTTTATGTATCTGTTCAGGCAATGGCGTTAACTTAAGAGAATGAATTAGCAAGCTCTCCTAAAGACATTATGGCGTTTAGGCTTATCTACTTTATTGCGGCTATACAATCTTCAAGTTAACTTTAGTGCGTATTTTAAAAAGGGCTTGAAAGTTTTTTGGTGCTAATAAGCACCTGATAAAGTTTCTGTCTCATTACACCAAATAAAACTGAAAAATTTAAACGATACTCAGCAATTTGATCTGGGTTCCAAGGCTCTTGTGCATTACACATATGAAGTATTGCACATGACCAAGTTTGCACAAAATTCTTGTTTCTAAATTTATCCCAGAAAAATTCTCTAATTCTGCTTCTACTTTGAGTCGTTTATAGCACTCCTCTATGTGACACTTAATAGATAAGCTTTACTGATATCTTCTTTATTGAAATAAAATAGAAACCAAAGGTCCTATTTTTTACAGTATTTTATTCCTTAACATCTTTTCTTAAGTTGACGCTATTGGGCTTTGTTGCATCGCTATCTACGATGAATAAAAGATAAAATGTAGAATATCAGTAGCTTATTATTCTAGCATTTATAGTAAGGACAATCAGTAAATATCTAAATTTAAGTAAAAGAAGTTTTACTATCATTCACTAATCTAGCTAGAATTCAAGAATTTCAATGCTTTAGCTATTTTAAGTAGAATTAAATTTACTAGTACAAACAATAAATTACTATTCTTAAATTTAATCAGATAGATTGCAAAAAATAAGATTTTCAATAAGCTGCTTGTATAGTTAGCCTTTCATAGATAGTGATGCAACAAAGCCCGCTGGAATCTAGTTCATATTATATATTTATCTGATAAGTTCCATGTATGTGTAATTTATTTAAATTGACTTCTTATCATATAATTAAATACATTATTGAAAATTAAAGGTAAGGTTATAGCAATGGAAATTTCAAATTGGCACGAATTATTGAGTTTAGTTAATGTTGACAAAGATTTAAGCAAAGATAACGTAATTGAAAAAATACAAAATGAGCTGAAAAGATATTCAAAGGAATATGAAGAGTGGGAAAAGTCTGGCTTTGATATAAATTATGTGTTTAAAGATGGTGAAAAAGCGACTCTTTTGCACTTGGTGGCTTCCTTTAACCTAGAAAATATAGCGAAGGCTCTCATGGAAAAAAGGGCAAATGTTAATGAAAAAGATGTAAAAGGAGATACTCCTTTACATAATACTACTTATCTTGATAGTATAAACATAGCAAACGCTCTCATAGAAAAAGGTGCAGATGTTAATGCAATAAATATATGGAGAAGGACTCCTTTACACTATGCTGCTTTATTTCGCAGTATGGCCATAATAGATGCTCTTGTAGAAAGAGGTGTCAATGTTAATGCAGTAGATATGTGGGGAGAGACTCCTTTATACTATCTTAATTGTCCAGCAATTAAGAAAGGGTGGATTGCCGGTGGAGTAACTGCATTATTAGGTACTGCTATATCTATAGCACTTTTTACAGCCGGAGCAATTACAGCTGAGTTAATACCTATAGTTATAGCAGTAGTTGCAATTACAGCAACAGCATTAATAGTTGGCAATGCTATATATAAATTGTCAAAGCCTGACACTCAAGTTGATAAACCAATCTCAGCAAATCGACAGCAAGAAACTGCTAGCGATAGTAGGGTTGCCTAGCGATTCTGCCACAGTGTCAGCTGCTTTAATGATATCCATTTGTTCCTATAATTGTCTTTTCTTGGCTACCTTATTTTGCTATTCTGCTGAACAGAGACAAATTTACTTTCTTACTTCACTCACTAAAATTTTAATATGTCGTTTCTTTCCTGCAGATAATTTTATAAATGGCTGACCTTTAAAGCTTTCAGAGTTTATTGTATAGTTAACATCGTTTATAGTATTATCATTAACTTTGCATCCATTGCCTTGTATTAAACGCTTTGCTGCACCTTTTGAAGGTTCAAAACCGGTGTCATACAGCAGGTCTATCAAGGGTATACCATTTGCAATTTGTTCTTTTGTAATAGTGTAACCAGAAAGCAATGAACTGTCTTCATTTTCAAAAGCAGAGATTGCAGCAGATCGTGCAAGTTCGGCTTCTTTGCAACCGTGACATATTTTCGTCACTTCTGTTGCCAAAACCTTTTTTGCTTCGTTTGTTTCTTGATCCTTCAAGGACTCTAGTTTTTTAATTTCATCAATTGGTAAATCAGTGAAAAGCCTCAAAAAACGACCAACATCTTGATCATCAACATTGCGAAAATATTGCCAGTAATCATAAGAATTTAGCATGCTGCCATCAAGCCATACTGCCCCACTTTCAGTTTTGCCCATCTTTTTTCCTTGTGCGTTTAATAAAAGAGGTGTGGTAAGACCAAACAGCTCAGGTAAATTTAACTTTTTGCTAAGTTCAATTCCGTTTACTATATTTCCCCATTGGTCTGACCCTCCAATCTGGAAACGACAGCCATACTTTTTATTCAACTCGACAAAATCATAGGCTTGTAACAACATGTAATTAAACTCGAGAAAGCTTAGATTTTGCTCCCTATCTAGCCTAATTTTCACACTATCAAAGCCTAACATGCGATTTACAGAAAAATGTGTCCCTATATCACGCAAAAAGTCTATATATTTTATGTTATCTAACCAATCTGCGTTGTTTACTATGATTGCACCAGTTTTTCCATAATCGAAAGATATCATCTTCTCGAGGGTTTTCTTTATACCAAGTATATTTTGATTGATATCTTCTATCGGCAAGACGCTTCTTGCTTTGTCTTTACCAGATGGGTCACCAATTTTTGTTGTGCCACCTCCAAGTAGAACTATTGGCTTATAACCGAATTTTTGTAGGTGACGGAGCATCATGATTTGAATGAGACTGCCAATATGCAAACTTGGTGCCGTACAATCAAACCCAATGTATGCAATTATATAATTATCTTGTGATAATAGCTGGTCTAACCTATCAATGTTTGTACATTGATATAGGTATCCTCTTTCTTGAATGAAGTTTAAAAACTCGGATTTATGTTTCATAATATGTTATTTTGTGTGTAAACGGTGTTGTTAACGATGGTGTCATTCCAGTGCTTGACGCTGGAATCCAGTTTATTATGAAATTTCATCAAAAATGTTGTATAGTGTGCTCGTTTATGATTAAGTTTTCTAGATTCCAGCGTCAAGCACTGGAATGACACCACCAACTTCATAAGGGTTGCCTTCAAAATTACAACATTTGAAAGTGTATACCAGCTACCTGGATAATCAATTCCATAACTCTTCTATCTTATAATATTCTCTTACTTCTGGCCTGAATAGGTGAACCATTATACCTTGAAAATTCACAATCACCCAGTTACCTTCATCCATACCTTCTACATCTATTTTATCATATTGCTTGAGATTTTTCATCACGTGCTCAGCTAATGCTTTTACATGGCGGCTCGAATCACCGGATGCAATGATCATATATTTTGCAATGACAGTTTTATTCTGTACATCAAAAGTAACTATATCTTGACCTTTGTTTTGATCTATTACATCTACAATTGTATTTTTTATTGATTCTGTATCACCATTCATTATTCTAAATTATATAATTTATCTGTAATGATACACTCAAAATTTCTGAATATGAACTATTTTTGATATGTTTCTAGTGTAACGTTTATAATACATATATTTGTAATATATGATAGTTTTCTGATGGTATGATCATTTACTTAATCGGATTTCCGGGTAGTGGCAAACTTACGATTGCAAAAGAGCTGTGTAATATTATTGATGGGGTGATAGTAGACAATAACCTGTTTAATAATATTATATTTGATATGATTGACTTCAGAAATGCTGAGGTTACAAGTGAAATATGGGAAAAAATTTTTGTGATTAGAGAGAATATGTTAGCAATATTGGAAAAATACCATATAGAATCAAAGCATTATATATTTACAAACGAATTGATAAAAGGTGATTCCTATGATCAAAAAGTATACAACTCAGTGGTGAATTTAAGTAAAAAAATGAACGTGGAGATTCTCCCTGTGGTGTTATATTGTAATAGTGGAGAACTAGTAAAGCGCGTTCAATTAAAGGAAAGAGAGCAGGAGAGAAAAATTACTGATTCAGATTTTGCTATGAGAAGAATTAAAGGAAAGAAACTATTTGTCCCTCAAGGTTCACTTGAAATTGATAGCTCAAACTTAAGCGCAAAAGAAGTTGCAAAAAAAAATTGTTGAAAAAATGAATAGTAAAAAAGTAGTTGGAACTTCTATGATAGATAATTTAGCAACAGAGAGTATTTGTGATTAGTGAGGAGAAAGAGTATCGCCCTTGTGTTGGCATAATGTTATTTAACAAACAGGGAAATATTTTTATTGGAAAACGTTTTGATAGTGACTCTTATTGGCAGATGCCACAAGGAGGAGTTGATGAAGGTGAAGAGCTAGAGCAGGCAGCGCTACGTGAGCTATTGGAGGAAGTTGGTACTGATGAAGCAGAAGTTGTGGCTCAAAATAAAGAGTGGATATATTACAACTTACCCGAGGAAGTTATACCGATATGCTGGAATGGGAGATATTCTGGCCAAAAGCAAAGGTGGTTCTTAATGAAATTTTGTGGGAAGGATAAGGATATTAATATTAACTATACTGATCATCCAGAGTTCAAAGAGTGGCGTTGGCAAAATGTGGATGATTTGGTAGCCAGTGCTATACCGTTCAAAAAAGAAGTTTATAAAAAAGTGATAGAAGAGTTTTCTTCTATCATAAAAGGATCTATTTATGATAGTTGATTCTCATTGTCATCTAATTTATTTTTCTGATGATGAAATACCAAAGGTAATTTCAAGAGCAGAGCAAAATGGTGTGAGAATTTTGCATAACATATGTATAAGCATTAATGATATCCCTAAATTATTAAAAATCTCTTCATCCTATGATCAAGTCTACTGCTCCGTTGGTATACATCCGCTTGATACTACTGTGGAAAAAGGTGAGTGTATAAATGCTGATGAATTGATTGAATTTACTAAGGGCAAAAAGGTAATTAGTATCGGTGAAACCGGATTAGATTTTTATAAATCTGATAACAAAAGCAATCAAAAAAAAAGTTTTGCATCACACATAGAAGCGGCAAAAGTAACAGGATTACCTTTAGTTATTCACACTAGAAGTGCTGATAGTGAGATGATTGATATGTTAAATTCAGAAATGAAGAAGGACGCTTTTAGTGGAGTAATGCATTGCTTTGCTTCTTCTAAAGAGCTTGCTTATAAGGCTATGGACTTGGGATTATACATTTCATTTTCTGGAATTATTACTTTTAAAAATGCGAACTTACTAAGAGAAATTGCACAAAATGTGCCACGTGAGCGTGTTTTAGTTGAAACTGATGCACCTTACCTGTCACCTGAGCCTTACAGAGGAAAAAAAAATGAACCAGCAATGGTGAAATACGTTGTGAATTGTTTAGCGAAATTATGGAATGAATCGCCAGAAGAAGTAGCAAAAATAACTACAAATAATTTTTTTAGACTGTTTTCGAAGCTTGAGCTCAAAGAAATTCTATAGGGCAATTAATTTAGCTGACAGAGCTCTTTTACTGCACTTACAGATTTATAAAACATCTCTTGTTCACTATCGTTCATTTTAACTTCTAGAACTTTCTCAACTCCATTTTTGCCAATAATAGTAGGAACACCAATGAATAAGTCTTTCACACCATATTCACCATTAAGATAAGCAGCGCATGGTAATATACGCCTTTTATCTTTTAAGTATGATTCTAGCATGCTTATGGCTGAAGATGCAGGAGCATAGTATGCAGATCCAGATTTAAGTAGATCAACTATTTCTTTTCCACCATTACGAGTGCGCTCAACTATTTCATCAACTTTTCCTCGCGTAATCACACCCATCTCAATGATTTGGGTAAGTGGAATGCCAGCAATTGAAGCATAATTGATTAGTGGTACCATAGTGTCACCATGTCCTCCAAGCACAAAAGCAGATACATCTTCGACAGAAATATTTAACTCACTTGCAAGAAAATAACGAAAACGAGCAGAGTCAAGCACTCCTGCCATACCAACAATCATATTAGTTGGCAGGCTTGAAGATTTGTATACTACTGAAACCATAGCATCTAAAGGATTGGTAACCACTATTACAAATGCGTTTGGAGAATGTTTTTTAATATTTTCCCCAACCTCTTTCATTACTGCAGCATTAGTTTGCAGAAGGTCATCTCTGCTCATTCCAGGTTTTCTGGCAATGCCAGCAGTTATTATAATTGCGTCAGAGTTTTTTATATCTTCATACCTATTTGTACCAGTAATATTGACATTAGATCGATCAATAGGAGATGATTCTGTAATGTCAAGTGCTTTACCTTGTGGTATTCCATCGCTTACATCAAGCAAAATAACATCTCCTAGCTCTCTTAGTGCAATCATATGGGCAAGAGTCCCACCGATATTTCCTGCACCAATCAAAGATATTTTTTTTCTTTGTGCTGTCATTTTCTACTCCTTTATATTTACTTTTGTGGCTTTACTAACTTCCCAAGGGGATAAGCTGTCAAACATACGAAAATCTTGTGGTAAGTCTATAGGATTATATACAACCTTTTTTGCCTCTATATCGTATCTTACTTCCTCGTAGCCAGTGAGAGGAAAATCTTTTAACATTGGATGACCTTTGAATCCATAATCCGTTAAAATCCTACGTAAATCTGGGTGATCAGAAAACTCTATTCCATACATATCAAATACTTCACGCTCAAACCACGAAGCTGCGTTAAATATCTTTGCTACACTTAGAGGTATATCACCTTCACATAACTGAAGCTTTATGTGCACTCTGATATTGTGTACAACGCTGAGCAAATTGTATATTAGCTCGAAACGTTTTTCTCTATCTGGGTAATCAACTCCAAAAACGTCAACTAATAATTCAAGCCTACACTTTTCATCATCACGTAGAAAGAGTAAGTGATTTTCAATGTCATTCAAAGCTGAATATATTACAATAGTGCCATCATTTTTCTGAATACATTCACATTTAGTCTTTTTTTGTATGTATTTTGCAGTTTTATCCATGCTATATATTTTTAGTTCGTTTTATTTTATTTTGTAGACATAGCATTCCATATAGCAACGCCTCAGCAGTTGGAGGGCATCCAGGAACATACACATCAACTGGCACAATTCTATCGCAACCACGGACTACTGAGTAAGAATAATGATAATAGCCACCGCCATTTGCACAACTTCCCATAGAGACGACGTATTTGGGATCTGCCATTTGATCATAAACTTTACGCAATGCTGCTGCCATTTTATTAGTTAACGTGCCAGCAACAATCATAACATCTGCTTGCCTTGGGCTTGCACGAAAGATTATGCCATATCTATCAAGATCATAACGACTGGATGCAGTGTGCATCATCTCTACTGCGCAACATGCAAGACCAAATGTCATTGGCCACAATGAACCAGACCTTGCCCAGTTCATTATATAATCTATTAAATCGCCAAATTTAGTGATAAGAAAACCTTCTTTTTTGTAACGATTCCAGTCGCCATTAGATAAATTTATTCCCATTCCAACGCACCTTTACACCACTCATAAAGAAAGCCTATAGTAAGTATTGCAAGGAATATCATCATAGACCAAAATCCGCAATAGCTTATTTTAGATAAAGAAACGGCCCAAGGGAAAAGAAAAGCAATTTCTAAATCGAATATTATGAACAATATTGCAACTAAGTAAAATTTTATGTCGAAACTTTTTCTGGCTCTTGATAAAGGATTAAAGCCACACTCATATGTAGAAAGCTTTTCACCATCTGGGTTACTGACTGCAAGAAACATAGGTAATACACCTAAAGTAAAGGATACTACAATTGATACACAGATAAAAATTAATATGGTTAAATATTCACTCATTTAAAAAACATATAACACTATGAATTTACATGCTTTCCTAATCTTTTACCACCTAAAATATGTATGTGAAAGTGCGGTATAACTTGCTCTCCATCTTTACCGTGATTAGTAACTAATCTATATCCTGTTTTTTCTAAGTTATATTTATGTGCTATTTCTCTAACAGTTTTAAAAAAACTTACTATTTCCTCTTCGGAAGCTTTCAGAACAAAATCATCGTATGAAACGTATTGAGCTTTTGGTATAACTAGAATATGAACTGGTGCATCAGGATACTTATCACGAAAAGCCAGCACATTTTCATTTTTATGTATTTCCTCATAAGACAACTCACCTCTTAATATCTTAGCAAAGATATTATTGTCATCATAAGCTGTACTACCCATACTTTATTAAATTCCTGGTCCTCTTCTATTTTGCTTATGATTTGGTGTAGAAGGTGGGCTTATTGCTGCTTCGCTAGAAGCATCTTCAAGACTTGAAACGTCGTCTTTTAGCTGTATATCTTGTCCACGCAAAATTGACCCATAGTCCATTTGGTGTCTTTTTGAAAAAGTTTCTATTCTATTTGCCCTTCTTGCAGCAATAACTTCTGGTTTTAAATGATACATATCTCCAGGAACAGTTAGGCTATGATACCTTTCCTCTATTTGAACTTCTTTCATAACACTCTCCATAATTTATTTCCCCCTACCTCTTATGCTTTCGCAACTTTCAAAATCTTGTTTAATAGCTTTTTGCCAATTATTTAAAATTTTCTCTGATGACTTTTCTTTATCCATAGGCCTTACAACTTCCTGTGACTTCTGCTTTTTACTATCATATCCACTATACAACTTTTCTGCAATACCATACAGCAATTTCCGATCTGTGTGAACTTTAAACTCTCCACCAGTAATTTTTGCCAAATTTTTAAGATCACAATCAATCTTATTATAAATTCCTTCAAGAGCGTACTTTTTCATTACTTTTTCATCCATACCTAGATTTTTATCTTTTATTTCTTGGATAATTTTTTCAACATCAACTTCAATTACAATTTTGTTTTCTTCTCTAAAAATAGTTATATTGGGCAGATCTTCCCTTATTTCATCTAATTTCTCTGGACTCAAGTAAGGTATATCCCCCGTTAAAGTTCTTGACGCTAAAAAACTTACCTTACCTTTTTCTTGTTTTGTTATTTGTATGCCGAGGTACTTACTAGCTTCTGTGGTTTTTATAGGTGGGTCATATTTCTCTTCTTCTTTAGGCAAATCACTCACAGCGTTTTTTAATGAAACTTTAGCATCATGCTTCATTTCATCAATTGAAGCAAACGGTTTCTTCATAGGATAAATAAGTGCTTTAGGCACAAGAAAAAACACGCCTTTTATCTTAGCCAAAATAGACTTTTTATTTGACTCATCTTTTGCCATACATACCTCCAAGTCACTTTCTACAATCAGATAGTAAAACACACTCAATTATAGACGAAAATATTTAAGCTTGTATATCTATTATAAGATGAAATTATAGAAATAGCAATCATTATTTGTACATTACCAAAGTATGTAGTATTTTTGCTGCTTTTCTTGTTCAAATTACCTTTAAAGATAAATTATGTTAAAATGGAACGCAAATAATATTATAGATGCTACTGGCGGAAGAGGGGAGGGTGTTTGTAATTCGGTGTATAGCTCAAATATTTCAACGGATACAAGAAGCATAAAAAAAGGTGATTTATTTATTGCTCTCAAGGGAAAGAAATTTGATGGGCATGATTTTCTACATGAAGCATTTTTAAAAGGAGCTGTTGCTGCGGTAGTAAGCGAAGATAAATATAGAAATTTTCCTCTAATTATTGTGCAAGATACTCTAAAAGCTTTGCATAATATGGCATCATATTACATTAGAAATATTCTTGTTAATGCTAAAGTTATCACAATTACAGGTAGTGTTGGGAAAACCACTACAAAAGATATGCTTAACACTGTTTTGTTGCATTATGGAGTATCTCATGTAAATGAAGGTAACTTGAATAATAATATAGGATTGCCTTTTACGATTCTAAAAGCGCCAGAAGACTGCCAGTATTTAATCCTTGAAATAGGAATGAGTAGAGCTGGTGAAATAAAAGAGTTATCGAAGATTAGCAATCCGGATATTGCAGTTATTACCAACATTGAACCTGCGCATGTTGAAAACTTTTCATCTCTACTTGATATTGCGCAAGCGAAATTAGAAATTCTACATGGTATGAAAAATAATGGTACTTTGGTTTTGAATAAGGATAATGAACATTATGATTATCTCTTATCAAATGCTAACAGAAATGTAGTAAGCTTTGGTAAGAATGAAAGTGCTACTGTTTGTTTGTTAGAACTAATAAGAGACGATAACGGTCTAAATTTAAAAATCAAACTGAACAGTGGTCAAATTATGAACTGTAATTTACCTGTAAAAGGCGAACATTTTGCATACTCTGCATTAGTTGTTACAGCAGTTTTGCAAAGTCTCGAACTTGATTTATCTAAATTACCACTAGCACTTGAGAATTTTACTGTAACAGAAGGTAGAGGTAATGTTCATCAAGCTAAATACAATGGAAAATTAGTACATTTGATTAACGACTCCTATAATGCTAACCCTACTTCAATGAAGGCTGCAATAAGAACTTTAGGTACATATTCTAATTTAAGAAAAGTGGCACTACTTGGCGATATGTTAGGACTTGGTAATGAAAGCATAGTATTTCATACAGAATTGCTTGACTCTATAGTAGAACAAAATGTGAATAAAGTTCATACAGTTGGTAAATTTATGTTAGAATTGAATAAACTTTTACCGGAGAATATAAAAGGCATGCATTTCGATGATTCTAACCAATTGAAAAGTAATTTAGCTAATATTGTTCAAGGTAATGATGTAATTTTAGTTAAAGGTTCTCATGGAATGAGAATGGACCTTGTAGTGCAGGAATTCACAATAGAATATTAAATAAAACTATTGTATTAATTTAAAGTTAAGTTATTGGAAGTTTTAACTGTGATAAAACGTATAATTATTTTTGGTGGAACGGGATTTATAGGAAAACACATCGTAAGACGCTTGGCAGCGGCGGGGTATTTAATAAGAATATTTACTCGTGATCAGGAAAAAGCTGCTTGTCTGAAGTTATGTGGAAATTTAGGACAAATATCAATAATTGAAGGAGATTTTTTTAATGAAAGATCAATTTTAGAAAGTATGGAGGGGTGTGATGTTGTTATAAATTTAGTAGGAATATTATATGAAAAAAGAAAATACGATTTCTATGACGTTCATGTTAGAGTAGCTGAAAGAGTAGCAAAAGCTGCGCAAATAAAAAGTGTATACATGATGATACATTTTTCTGCCATGGGAATAGAAAATAGTAAGCTGTCAAGATACGCCCACAGTAAATTAGAAGGTGAAAAAGCTGTAACTTCAGCATTTCAGGGAGCAATAATAATTAAGCCAAGTCTTGTATTCGGTAAAGAAGATAGTTTCTTCAATAAATTTGCAAGATTAGCAACAATTCTTCCTTTTTTGCCGTTAATCGGTAGTGGAATAACGAAGTTTCAGCCGATATGTGTAACAAACTTAGCTGAAGTGGTATACCGTATTATCAGCTTTAATAAGCAAGATAAAAAAATTTATAATATAGGTGGACCAAAAGTTTACTCTTTTAAAAGCTTATTAAAGTTTATTCTGAATGTGACTAACAGAAAGTGTCTACTGATCAATGTACCTTTTCCAATGGCAAGATTGATAGCCTTTTTCTTAGAAAGTAAAGTTGTTTCTGTACTGTTAAAACCTATAACCGGAGATGCAAGCCCTATACTTACTCGAGATCAGGTGAAAGTTATGATGAGTAGTTCAATCGAAAAGTCAGATGATCTCGGAACAATGAAAATTAGACCACTAGCAATTGAAAATGTGGTACCAGAATACTTGAAAATTTATAGAAAGCATTGATAGAAGAATGTGCCCGGTAGGATTCGAACCTACGACCCACAGCTTAGAAGGCTGTTGCTCTATCCAACTGAGCTACGGGCACACATCATATATAAAATGCTTCTTAGTACACGTGAAGTCAAGTATTTCTTGTGAATATAATGTTTGTGATAATATCTCAAAACTTTGTCAGTACAGCATGTAACGATAAAACTGAGAAAAAAGAAGCGTGGGTAATAGGAAGTCTAATAACCTCAGTTATGGATTAGCCGATAAAGAAAGGCATAGAAATAGAAGGCTTTTTGGACTGCATGGAGTAGGAAATCAGAACAGAAAAAACATGAATTAGGAAATTTGTTGGCGATCTATGTCTTGTATGCTCAATCTCAAATTTGTTTTTCAAGGAATCAAAAACAGTCTCAATAATCGACCTTTTCCTTAATAAAATCTTCTCTTTAAGTGAAATTAGTGCGTTTTTCATACCTTTTTTTACTTTAGTGACTAACTTTAGGCCTCTATCGAAGAGTTTCTCAAAAAGCTCTTTCTTTATATAGCCCTTATCTCCAAACAAAAGTCCGGTCAGTCTTTTAGTGAGAGTTGGTAAAGGTTTTCTGTCATCAACGTTACCTTTGGTTAGGGTAAGTGCTTGAATTTCACCAATTTCGTTAATCACTAAGTGCAACTTGAAGCCAAAAAACCAACCATACGTACTCTTACTAATTTCTGCTAGATGATTAAAAACTTTATTCCTAGAGATCCTTTTTTTGTGGCAAACGGCAATCGTAGAGGTGTCGATGTAGGAAGTGCCGGTCATTTTCGCTTGTTCACAGAACCATTGCAAAAGTAATGCTAAATACCACAAAACTCGCGGCTTTAAGGCAATAAATCTGTGATATGAAGGCAGCTTTGAAAACTCTGATCTATAGAATAACTGAAGATAACAAAGATAAAAAGCCTTGAAGTTTTTACATGGTGATTTATGGTATAACAGGATTATGGTTAGAATTTCTGAGTGCGCTATTTCTGGTACTCTGGTTGGTTTTTTGCCGTTTGATAAGAACCTATTTGCAAAATTATCATCTACCGCACGACAAAAATCCTCGACGCAACAGTACAGTTCTGTAATATCTTTCTTCATGGGTAACCTCTTATTATTACTAAAATACTCGAGTTTACCCTGTTTCCCTCTTCTTAGTTATACTTTTATCTATTTTCTAATCCATAACTGAGGTTGTAAGAAAATTAATTTATACCACAAATCCTATTGAAGGGTTACATAGACAGATCAGAAAATTTACTAAAACTAAGGGCTCATTTACTAGCACAAATGCCTTCTATGAACAGGTATATTGTGCTATAAAAAAGTTAGGAGAAAAATGGGCTATGCCTATACATGATTGGGCTTTGACTATGTCTCAACTTGATATTTTTTTTCTTGTAGAGTTGAATTAAAAATGCGGCTTGACACAGTTTATTTAACACTCCCTTTTTGAAAGTTACAGATCGCTAAAAATATTTAAACAACTAATTTTTATAACTTTATACCAAAAAAACTATTCCCACCTTAATTATCAAACAGTAACGTATAGAACTACAAACTTTTGTATATTAAGAAATTGTTTAAATTGCATACCTGGCTACTATGTCTCCTACTTCCAAGATAAAGTACCTTTCACTAAAAAATATTGAATTTAATTTTTGTAATCACTTAAGTCTAGTATTATTTTGTTAATGTATCGTTCATTTGCATCCTTGATGATAAATTTTATACCATTTTTATATCTTATAACTTCATCTACAGAAGGTACCTTACCAGCAATTGAAAGAACCAAACCACTAAGTGTGGCATAATGCTCTTCAGAGTCACACAACTCTATTTTTAGATTTTCCTCTATATCCTTTATAAGGGCCCTTGCCGATATTTCAAACTTATTTTGAGATAATTCAGTAATGGTGTGTTCTGAATTTACCTCATTCTCGTTATCAATATTTGGTATCAATTCTTCTATAAGATCATTTATCGAAATTAAACCATCAGTTCCGCCATATTCATCCAGTACAATAGCTAAATATGACTTGGAAGATTTCATTCTAACAAAAAGATTTGTTGCTTTCATTGAGGCTGGGACAAATATTACATTTTGTATAATATTTCTCAGATTAAAATCTTTATTCTTATTGAAAATGATATCTTTTACGTAAAAAAAGCCTATTACGTTGTCAAAGTTATTCTTATAAGTTGGTATCTTAGCATGGTAAGTGTTTTTCACCTTCTTTATTACCTCATCCTTGCTCGATTCAATGTCTATTGCACATATCTCCTTACGTGGAGTCATTATATCCATGATACTACAATCACGGAATTTTAATAGACTATTAAGTATGTCAAGACCTGACAGATCACCCATTAATGCCTCAGTCGCACATTTTTTTAACACAGAAGTTTTGTTGAAGAGAAAGAAAAAAATTTTGTATGCTATTTTTTCTACTAAAGTTCTTTTCTTATTCAATTTATTCCCTTTAATGGTGAAAATATCTTTAGATAAGGTCTATCAAGAAAACTGTTATTAAATGTTTAATAAGCATGTGAATAATGTCAAATTAATTTGTGAATTATTTGTTAATATAAAATACTAACAATTGATCAACAACTTTCTCAACGACATATACATAATTGTGTAACAATACATGATAGTAAAGTATTTTCCGTAAAAGAAAATTACTAACATTATAAATATCTTACTTATACACATAAATTATAAGGCAAAATCAATAGTATATAGAAGTTATTAACATATTTATCCACAAGTTAAGTAACAATAATTTTTACTGAATTTTAAGTTAATAACAATTTATTGATAGAACTATTATTACTACTATACTTTAGTATAGAAAAAAGTAGATAAAATAGATTGGAAAGCAACAAACCAGCGATAGTAAGAATTATTAAGCAGAATAAGCCAAATGAAAAAGTACCTATTTGGTTAATGCGCCAGGCTGGTAGATCTCTTCCTGAGTATCGCAAAGCCGTAGAAAAAACGAGTAATTTCATGGAGATATGCTATAGCATAGATTTAGTGGTAGAGCTGACGCTACAGCCAATAAAAAGATTTGATATGGACGCAGCCATAATTTTTTCAGACATTTTAATAATAGCTGACGTTTTAGGTTGTGATGTGAATTTTGTTCGCGGTGTGGGTCCAATAATAAAACCTGTGAAAAGCTCTGAGGAGTTAAAAAATTCACAAGAATTTGAAACTAAAACCTTTCCAATCTTAAATGCCATCAGGAAAGTAAGAAGCCAATTATCAGAGGAAAAGTCCCTTATAGGCTTTGCTGGAGGGCCGTGGACGGTAGCTTCCTACATCATAGAGGGTGGTAGTAGTAAAACTTTTTCTAAAGTATTACATTTCTGTTCCCTAGAACTAGAAGAAGTAATTAAAAAAATAACAGAAGCGACAATTATTTATCTAATCAAACAGATAGAGTTTGGAGCAGATGTTATTCAGTTATTCGACAGCAATGCTGGTATATTGCAGGGAGAACTGTTTGAAAGGTATGTAATCAAGCCAACAAAGGAAATTGTTTCAGCAATAAAGAATAAGTTTCCTGATTTTCCTATAATAGGTTTTCCACGCTCTGCTGGAAATCTTTATAAGGATTACTATGAGAAAACAGGTGTATCTGCAGTAAGTATAGATTATAATGTTCCAATAGAATGGGCGAAAGCAAATCTAAAAATTCCTCTGCAAGGGAACCTTAATCCTAGTCTTTTGGCCTACAATAAGGCAGAAGCAATTGAAGAAGCAAAGCGTATAATAGATTGTTTTAGAGGGTTACCTTTTATATTTAATCTTGGACATGGAGTGCTTCCTGATACTCCGGTTGAAAATATTGCTGCATTAGTGGACCTAGTAAGAAACTACTAAAACTCTTGTATGAAAAGCCTTTATGAGGGTGGAATGAAAACCTTACTTGACAAATCTTTACACTTTCCTTATTATGGCAATAAGAGTATTTATCCTTGTTTTTGGGCTCAACGACAAAATTCAGTAAAAAAACTCAGATATCTATTGGCAGGTTACAAAAAATTATAGCGGCTGCATGTCTTTTTTATTTCTTCTACATTCAGCCAAATCGCGCTTATTTTAAGCGTTAGCACATTATTACAATGCCAATTTACATTATTATAGGGTCAAAACTCGCTATACGGGGATTTATTTGCCTTTTTAAATTTATTAAGCTTTTTAATATCTATAGTTAATATATTTAAGAGTACAAAAATACCAACCTTTATGTAAAATAATAAAACTTCTAGCTTTTTTGTTGTGTAGAGTTTATCATTTTTATTTAACTTTAGTGAGATTATGTCAGACCTTGCAAAGAGGATGTCTCTGATAAAACCATCGCCTACAATCGCTGTGACCGATAAGGCAAACAGATTAAAAAGCGAAGGAAAGAAAATTTGCGTTTTAGCTGCGGGAGAGCCGGATTTTGACACTCCAGATCATATAAAAAAGGCAGCTATTCAATCGATAAATGAAGGCAAAACTAAATATACTGCTGTTGATGGAACGCGTGAGCTTAAAGAGGCGATAATCAATAAGTTAAAAAGGGATAACATTCTAGAATACACACTTAGCCAAATCTGTGTTGGTGCTGGTGCTAAGCAGGTGTTATTCAATTTGTTCATGGCAACAATTAACCCTGGGGATGAAGCTATAATACCAGCTCCTTATTGGGTTTCATATGTTGATATGGTAAGTCTTTTTGGCGGACTGCCAGTTGTTGTAGGGTGCAAACAAAACTTTAAGCTGATACCGGAGTTACTGGAAAGCAATATAACTGAGAAAACTAAGTGGTTAATTCTCAACTCACCAAATAATCCAGCAGGAATTGTCTATACATATGATGAATTGAAAAGCATAGCGCAAGTATTGCTTAAACATCCACATGTGAATGTTGTTACAGATGATATTTATGAGCACATAGTATACGACGAAAAGTTTTTTACCATTGCTCAGGTTGAGCCAAAACTTTATGATAGAGTTTTTGTGGTCAATGGAGTATCAAAAGCCTATGCAATGACTGGCTGGAGAATAGGTTATATTGCAGGTAGGAGTGATATAGTAAAAGCTATTTCTACACTGCAGTCTCAAAGTACTTCTAACCCAAATTCAATAGCACAAGCAGCAGCAGTTGAAGCGTTAAACGGTGATCATAGTTTTTTGAAAGAAAGAACAAGAATCTTTAAGGGTCGTAGAGATTTTGTAGTAAAGAAGCTAAATTCTGCTCCAGGATTGTCAGCATCTATTCCGCAAGGTGCATTCTATTTGTTTGTCTCGTGTGAAGGTTTATTGGGTAAGAGTACGAAAAGTGGTAAAGTAATAAATAGTGATCTTGATTTCGCCGAATATTTATTAGAAGATCATTTAGTTGCTGTTGTTCCAGGAATTGCATTTGGTCTGAAAAATTTTATCAGAATTTCTTATGCAACCTCTCAGGAACAATTAGAAATTGGATGTGATAGTATTACTAAAGCATGCGAAATGCTAAGTTAACTTTTTAATATTCCTATATATAATATTTCAGTAAGATAGAGTTGATTTATGGCTTGGGTGTATTTGCTATTAGCTGGTTTGGTTGAAATAATATGGACCACAGCACTGAAATATAGCAATGGCTTTACTCGTGTTATACCTGTAGTAATTATTTTAGTTAGCGGTTCTGTGAGTCTTTACTGGCTATCGTTAGCAATGAAGTCTATTCCTCTTGGAACATCTTATGCAGTTTGGACTGGTATAGGCTCTATAGGTGCAGCGATAATAGGAATAATGTTTTTTAATGACCCAGTAAATTTTGGGCGTTTATTTTCCCTTGCTTTGGTAGTGCTGGGTATCATAGGATTAAAAGTATTTTCCAATTAGGAAAAGTTAAGTACGTCTATTTTACCACCTCAGGACTTTCTACTAAAGTTGCTTTGGATTTTTCAGTTCTCGAAGAGGGCATTCCTATTGATTTAGAAAGTACCTTTCTAATGTTCAATATTTCATTTTTCTCATTTTGTTGAGTTAAGTTAATGTCGTTTATTTTATTCACTAAATCTTTTCCTTCCTTTAAAATTTTTAAATCGCTTTCGTTGATATGATGTTCATTTTTAAATTCTGCAACGATTTCTTTCTTCTTTGGATGAGTATTCAGAAATTCTAATATCTGGTGTTTAGCAACAGCTTGAATAAATTTCTTATCGTGAAATATTGAATTGTTATGTAGTTCTTCTAGGCTTTTATCATATTGTTTTGCTTCGTTTACAGTAAGTTTTATTATTTCTTCTGCGCTACTTAAAAGTTCCCTGTATAACTTGTCGTATCTATTGCCTGTGTGTGCGGCAAATGTTTGTTCAATGTATTTTGTTATGTAGTTTTGTAGCGTATTGTCTATTGTACCTATGTTCATTCACTCACCTTGCTTTTATATTATATTTTACACACAAAAAGGTTAATATTTAGTTAACTACAGCGTTTCTGATACTGAATTTCATTAAAAATTATATTATTTAAAGTATAATCGGTATCACGAAATAAAAGCGTAAGTAAAATGAATTTTGTAACAAAACTAAAACTTATAGTAAAAAAAATAAAGCTTAAGATGAACAAGGGTAAAATTATAAAAATCCTTATCATCTGTGGTATAATTTTTTTCATATACCTTATCCATGAACCAGTTATAGATATGCTAAAAGGTCTCTTTTAAGAAAGATACTCGGATTAGAGTAGCTATTTACAAAAGTGTTGCTCCTTGCTGATAAAATACCTATAATTCTGTTTTTTAGGTAATATTAGGATTGCAGAGAAACTTTTTCATATGGTTGCTAGCATCACTATTTTATGCATACCAGTATATATTGCGTGTAATTCCAAATATAATCGCGCCTGAATTAATAACAAAATTTAACATAAGTATTACAGATGTTGGTCAATTTGGTGGGCTATATTATATAGGCTATACGCTTGCTCACATACCTGTTGGTCTTGCCCTTGATAGATTTGGGCCAAAGTTTGTTTTACCTGCGTGTATTGTCTTAACATTTGCTGGAACATTGCCGCTAATATGCTTTGATCAGTGGTATTACTCAATACTTGGTAGAATGATTGTTGGAGTTGGGTCATCTGCTTCAGCAATTGGGCTTTTCAAAGTTGCAAGCATGTATTTTTCACAAGAAAAATCAGCAAGGATGGCTAGCTTATCTATAATAATAGGGTTACTGGGAGCTATTTATGGTGGATTACCTCTAGACTTCTTGCTCAATAAATTTGGTTGGAATTATGTTATATACACTTTCTCAGCGTTTGGTTGCTTGCTCGCCCTACTTTTATTCTTAATAACGCCAAATTCTAACATAGAGGAGAGTAGAAATGACAACATACTTCAAGATTTAAAAACTGTACTTTTCAATAAACATATCATTCTAATCAGCTTTTTTGGGGGCTTGATGGTTGGGCCACTAGAAGGTTTTGCTGATGGTTGGGCAAAAGCGTTCTTATGTGAAGCATATCAAATGACCGGAGATTTGGCATCTTCACTTTCCTCTCTCATGTTTATAGGTATGGGAGCTGGATCATTCTTTCTCGCTTATTTACTGGAGAAGTATCCAGACAAACATTACGAGGTGATTATTGCGTGTTCTTTTGCAATGATCGCTAGCTTCCTCTTGCTTTTTACACAATTTGGCGGTTTATATATTGCATTACCTACACTTCTTGTTATCGGCTTTGCATCTGGGTATCAGGTAATTACTATTTACAAGGCAATAAGTTATGTAAACAATAACTTGGTAGGCTTAGCCACAGCTGTATCAAACATGATAGTTATGGTTTTTGGCTATTTTTTTCATACTGGAATTGCAAAAATAATAGACTTATGTTGGAATGGAACGGTAATACAAGGAAATCCTGTGTATGGTACTGAGTTACTAGTAAAAGCAATATCAATTATTCCTGTATGTTTGCTTTTGGCTGTTTTTGGATTTATGTGGTTAAGGAAAAGGTCTTATGACAATTGCTTCAGAAAGGATTTGTAACTCTGAAAATAATTTAAAGTCTTGTGATAATGAAGTTTATCTCTCTATAGAGAAGGAACTGCAGCGTCAAAGATCGCAGTTGCAATTGATTGCATCGGAGAATTTTGCAAGTAAAGCAGTGATGGAAGCACAGGGTTCTTTTCTGACTAATAAATATGCAGAAGGTTATCCTGGTAAAAGATATTACTGTGGCTGTGAGTATGTAGATGAAGTTGAAAATCTGGCTATAGAAAGGCTTTGTAAGCTGTTTAATGTTAAATTTGCAAATGTTCAACCTCACTCTGGTTCTCAGGCAAATCAAGCAGTGTTTGCTTCACTACTTACTCCGGGTGATACAATACTTGGATTGTCACTGAATTGTGGTGGACATTTAACTCATGGTGCAGCACCAAACCTTTCTGGTAAGTGGTTTAAGTCGATCCAGTATACAGTTAATAGAGACACTTACCTGCTTGATATGGATGAGGTGGAAAGGCTAGCGCTAGAGCATAAACCGAAGCTAATCATTGCTGGTGCTTCTGCTTATCCAAGAAAAATAGATTTCGAGCGCTTTCGTGAAATTGCGAATAAAGTTGGTGCATATCTGCTTGCAGATATTGCTCACTATTCAGGGCTTATTGCTGCAGGTTGTTACCCATCACCTGCTGAATATGCGCATATTATAACTTCTACAACTCACAAGACTCTACGTGGTCCTCGTGGTGGAGTGGTAATGACAAATGATGAAGCGTTACATAAAAAAATTCAGTCTGCAGTTTTTCCAGGATTGCAAGGTGGGCCACTTATGCATGTGATAGCTGCAAAAGCTGTTGCATTTAAGGAAGCATTAGCGCCAGAGTTTAAAACTTATAGTAAAAAAGTTGTGGAAAATGCGAAAGTGTTAGCTCAAGCGCTGCAAGGGCATGGGCTGAACATTATAACCGGTGGCACTGACTCTCATATAGTGCTAGTTGATTTAAGATCACAGAAGTTGAAGGGAAAAGACGTTGTAAATAGCCTTGAGAGAGCTGGCATTACCTGCAATAAAAACTCCGTGCCGTTTGACACAGAAAAACCAACCATTACTTCAGGGCTCCGTTTTGGTACCGCTGCTGAGACAACACGCGGACTTGAGAAAAAAGATTTTAAAGAGATAGCTGATCTGATAAATGAAATAATTCAGGGATTAATTGATGGAAATAGCCCTGATGTTGAAAAAGCAGTGAAAAATAAAGTTGAAAGTATTTGTAGTAATTTTCCTATTTATTAATTTATTTAGCATTGGAATTTCCTTCCTTTACTTTGGATTAAACTATTGTATAGTGATTTTATACCTCTTTAATTTTATGATAAATGTACCTAGCATAGAGAGTTGTGATTTTCACAATAAAAATGTTCTGCTCAGGGTTGACTTCAATGTTCCTATAAAAAATGGAAGAATTTGTGATGCCACTCGTATTTTGAGAGCGCTACCTACCATTCAGTATTTGGCAAATGCGGGTGCAAAAGTTATTGTTATCTCACATTTTGGGCGTCCAAAAGCCAAAGACAGTAACTTATCGCTAAAAAACGTAGTTGAAACTTTATCGCGGCTGCTAAGCAAAGAAGTGAAATTTATTGATGATTGTATTGGTGAGAGAGTACAAAGAGCAATAAATGCGATGGATGGAGGAGATATAATATTACTAGAGAATCTGAGGTTTTATAAAGAAGAAGAGCAGAATGATTCAAATTTTGCTAAACAATTAGCATCTCTAGCAGATATATATATAAATGATGCGTTTTCTTGCTCTCACAGAGCTCACGCTTCTATTTCACGCATTACGGAATTTTTACCTTCTTATGCAGGATTTTGCTTGCAAGATGAGCTAAAGTATCTTGAGCAAGCTATATCGTTTGACGCTAAACCTATTACTGCGATAGTTGGTGGAGCTAAAATATCAACTAAAATAAAAATGCTTATAAAGCTAGCAGAAAAGGTTGATTACCTTATTCTGGGCGGCGCAATTGCTAATAATTTTTTGTTATTTAATAAAGTTAATATAGGCAAGTCTTTTTTTCAAAATGGCGTTGATGATCTTCTGCACGATATTGTTGAGACGGCAAATAAAAACAATTGCAAAATAGTTGTGCCAGAAGACGTTTTGGTTGCAGTAAATTCTGATTATAGCACTGGCGTTTTAAGAAAAATTGAATCCATTTTGGACGGTGATATAATTTTAGATATCGGACCTCAAACTTTAAGCACAATAAGCGGTATAATAGCAAGCAGTAAAACTCTGCTGTGGAACGGACCTATTGGTGTTTTTGAACATTCAGCTTTTGCAAATGGTACAGTAGAGGTGATGAGAGTAGTAAGTGATTTGACACACGAAGGAAAATTAACCAGTGTAATAGGAGGAGGAGATAGTCTATCTGCAATAAATACTGCAGGTCTTGCCGATAAAGATTTTACATATATTTCAACTGGTGGGGGAGCGTTTTTAAGTTGGCTAAGTGGTGATGAGATGCCAGGACTGCGATCAACATTAGATTAAAACTTTTTTAAGTTGTTGCTTATACCCTAGCTTCTTTATGAATATGATTATGTCGAAAATAGCTAAGTTAATCTTGTGCTTAATAATACCAGTAATAGGATTTGTTTTTTACATTAAGGAGCATTATCTCAATGATGCAAATTCACAAATTGGCTTTGAGCCGTTTTTCAAAACAGATTCTTCAGATCCAGACTATATTCCACCACTTCCAGAGTTGACTGATTTTGATAGAGGAGTGTTAAGGGTTTGTGGAGATTGGGGAACACAGCCTGATGAAGAAGATTTCAGAATTTTGCTTGATTGTCCGCAGCATCAAGAAGTGGTGAAAAGGATATACGATAAGCTTGATCATCAGGTGATTACACCTAGTGCAGACTTGGGGTTGTTTAAAGATGAATTGACTAAGATTTGGTTTACAAATAGCGGAACTGAAAAAGAAACTATAGGGTTTGGGCATATTTTTTGTGGTGAACCAGATAGATTGGGGCTAGGTGGTATGCATTTTGTAGGTAGATATGTTGAGGCTCAAGAAAATAAGTGGGCGGGTGCGATTTGGGATAATGAATCTCTGTGCAATAAATTAGATATTAAGCCACCTGTTTACACATTTGGAATGAAATATCTAGGTAAGGATGGAGAAGTGAAAGTTAAGTGCCCAAGTGGGTACGCGTATAACCTTCATGCTGATGATATTTTAGTTTCTGCAACTAAGGCGTTTAAGGAGCTGGGAAAAGATGGAATGTGTCTGTATAAAATGGAAGATGACAATTATCAATCAGTGTTTGTGAGAAAGAAAGACGCTATACTCACATTCTATCCTGACTTAACACCAAAATGTAATGATAAGAGTATTAATTGTAGCTGTAGCAAGTCTTGATTGGCTGAAAAAAAGTAAACATTTTATGTGTGTTATGCTAATTTAGTTATATTAAGGGCAATTTGTAGAGCTACATGAAACTTATAGTAAAAAAATGTTTGTCTGTTTTATTTCTGTTGCTGCTTGTAGCGCCTCTTTTATATGGACAACAATCTTGTTTAAGTGATATTGAGAACGATTTTCAAGATTTGAAAACATCATTAAAAAATCCAATATTTTTAGATCCTGCACCGAGTTTAAATTATGATGATAGAGAAGGCAAAAAAGTGTTGATGGTGGTGGTGCACCATACCGAATCACCAACATTAAAAAGTACAAAATACGCATTAAATTCTTCAGGGATATCAGTACAGCTTATTGTTGATAGAGATGGTAGCATTACTCTGATGGTTCCACTTGAAAAACGAGCATGGCATGCTGGTATAAGTTATGCGAAAGTTCAAGTAGATAATGTGGTTGAAGAGCTACGAAAACTGAATGATTATTCTATAGGTATAGAGATTGTAAACACAGGGCTTGAGCCTTTTCCAGAAGAGCAAATGAAATCTGTCAAAGATCTGATTTTGTACCTCATGAAGCGCTTTAAGATTAGAAAAGATATGATATTTAGTCACGCTGAGATAGGCACTATAGTGTACAACTCAGCAATTGAAGGTTACGCAATGCGTAAGCCTGATCCACATAAGTTATTTGATTGGGAGTTATTAGAGAAAAGTGGTATTGGATTGCATATAGGTGATAGAATCAGTCCTCAAGACGCAGAACAAAAAGTAAATGAGGTTTTGTATAAGGTAGGTGATAAGAGTGAAAATATTTTGAAATTAAAAAAAAGGTTAAACGGTTTTTTTTATAAAATACTGCCTTGGAATGATAGGGAAGGTAATATGATTTTTCCTGACAATAATGCTAATTACTCAAATGAGTTTGATGAAAATTTTGCGTGGGTTATCAATCAGTTTTCAATGCACCACTTGCCGAAAGAGATTAGAAAAGACTTGCCTCTAAAATTAGAACAAGAAGATATTTTGCCTGAATTTTTAGTTAAGTATAGAAATCTTATTTTTAGTGAATTCTTATCTTTAAGTGATAAAACTCAATTAAGCTTAAAGCCACCATTTTTGAATGAAGAGGATTATAAGCATTTATTATCTTCTCTTGCAGAATATGAAAATAATATTTCTTCTGATGCATTTGCTATGCTCATGTACAAGATTAAGCTATATTATGACTCTTATCTAAGATACAATATAAGATCTTCACTTTATATTCCATTTAGACTTAATTCATTTGAAAAGCTAGATATTTTAAAGAATGAAATATTATCTTTTAAGTCTATAAGCCCTGAAAAGGCTATAGAAGTCTCGAATTTGATTAATGAGTTTAGGTCGAAAATTTTATCTGATTTCCAAAATTTTGAAAAGCAATGGTTTCAAGAATTTAAGGACACTTGGAAACAAAAATTTATACCGAATATGGAAAGGCAAATGTCTTGGACTGCGCTACATGAAACTGTGTTGGAATATTTAGAAAAGGCGAAGAAAGAAGTCTAATGAGTATTACAATGACCAGATGCATGGGCAGAGAAAAATAAAGGCACATGCATCTGGAAGTATACAAAAATTTCTAAATGAGATTAATATAGTATTGGGATGACAGAGTTTAAAAAATAAGTTACTTTTTTTATTTTTGGTAAAAAGTATTCTATGGGTATTAAAATTGCACCTTCTATACTTTCAGCAGACTTTGCAAAATTAGGGGAGGAAGTAAAAAGAATTAGCGACTTGAATGTAGATTATATACACATAGACGTTATGGATGGAAATTTTGTTCCAAATATTACAATAGGTCCGAATGTTATCTATGCGATACGTAAATATAGCAACCTTCCTTTTGATGTGCACTTAATGATTAAATCTCCTGGTGACCATATTGAAAGTTTTATAAATGCTGGTGCTGATATTATCACTATACATGCAGAAGCAGAGATACATCTTGAGAGGCTAGTAAGAAAGATAAAATCATATAAAAACAATACAAAAAAAATAATACAAGTTGGAGCTTCAATTGTTCCTTCAACTTCTCCAAGCGTGCTTGAGTATATAATAGATGAGCTAGATATTGTGCTAATTATGACAGTCAATCCTGGATTTGGAGGACAGGAGTTTATTCATTCGCAGTTGAGTAAGATATCTACTGTGAGGAAAATGATACAGGACCGTAATCTTAAAACACAAGTTTCAGTAGATGGTGGAGTTAACTTTTCTAACGCAGCTGATATAATAAAAGCAGGTGCAAATATATTAGTTGCTGGATCAGCAATATTTAAAGCTGAAGACATGAAAAAGGCTGTAAACGATCTTAAAAATCTTTCGTTATAACCCTACAGATAACACAAACCATTTTTGTTATCTTGTCAGTTTTAAAAATTCCTATTATCCCAGTGTTTCGACACTGAGATAATAGAAAGTAAGTTCAACCTCAATAGAAACCTGATGACGAGTCATTATTACCAAATTTTGGTCTGCTTCTATTACTAAAACCAGAACGAGGACGAGTAGGTCTATTACTATGATAATTATCTTCAGGTTTTTTATTAAACGAGTTGTTATAATAATTATCCCTATTATTTAAACCATCTCTCCTTTCTTCATTGTAAAGCTTACCTTCAAAAAATTCACCTGTTTCTTGATCAACACGACGTCTTGATAATTTTGGACATCCACCTTTTTCAAAGTCAATTATCAAAGCTTTGAAGGTATCACCCTGTTTAAGTATATCCTCAATGGACTCTACATGTTGATTAGCTACCTCGCTTATATGCATTTTTCCTTTTCTTCCATTAAGAAGTTCTAGCTCTACAATAGACTTCTCTATCTTTACAACTTTAGCATCAATTATAGAACCTTGTTCTAGCTCTGTTATTGAATCAATCATCATATTCTTTGCAGCTTCAGCTTCAGTACTACTAATGGCAAAAACAGAAACTTTACCGTCATCCCCTATTTCAATTTTTGCATTACTTCTTTCACATACACTGCGTATATTTTTTCCTTTAGTACCAATAGCTGCAGAAATTTTATCTTTATCTATATAAAACGATAACACTCTTGGTACATGATCTTTTATATCCTTACGATGTTCTGAAATTACTGCATTCATTTTTTCTAAGATATGTAATCTTCCGACTTTTGCTTGTTCTAAAGATTTTTCAACAATTTCAAAGCTTATACCAGGAATTTTCATATCCATCTGCAGTGCTGTAATCCCTTCGCTAGTTCCTGCTACTTTGAAGTCCATATCACCAAGATAGTCTTCATCGCCCAGTATATCAGAAAGTATTATATGCTCATTTTTGTCTTTGATGAGACCCATAGCAATTCCTGCAACGGGAGCCTTTATTGGCACACCTGTATCCATTAATGCAATGGAAGTTCCACAAACTGTTGCCATAGAAGAAGAACCATCAGATTCCATAATCTCAGATACTACCCTTATTGTATAAGGAAATTCAGATTTATCAGGTAAAACAGGATGAATTGCTTTCCAAGCAAGTTTACCATGACCAATTTCTCTCCTTCCTGGTGCGCGTATAGCAGAAGCCTCTCCAACAGCAAATGGAGGAAAATTATAATGCAACATAAAATGTTCACGTCTATCCCCTTCAATGTCATCCACAATTTGCTCATCTTGTGTAGTACCAAGAGCAGTAACAACTAGTGCCTGAGTGCTACCCCTTGTAAATAGCGCAGAACCGTGAGTCTTGGGTAGAATGTCAGCCTCAATTTCTATCTGGCGTATTTCATCATACTTACGGCTGTCTATTCTCACACTTTTCCTTCTAATCATTTCACGCACTAAAGATCTTTCAAAGCTTTTTACTGCATAAGTAATTAACTTTTCGTCTTTTCCAGCCTCTTTAAGAGTATTCAATATATTATTCCTGACTACTTCTAGAGCTTGGACTCGCTCTTGTTTTACTGTTTTTGAATATGCTTCTTCAAAGTCTTTTCGATATTTTTCAAGTTCTTGAGTTATATCTGATATATCAACAGGAGCAAAGCTTTCAGGTTTATTGCCAACTGTATCAGCAAATTCTTTTATGAGCTTAATAACAGGTTGAAGGTGTTCATGACCAAATTTTATTGCGTTTAAAACATTTTCTTCAGAGAGCTCTTTGACTTCCGATTCGACCATTAAGATCGAATTTTCATCACCAGACAAAAACAGATCCAAGTTGCTCGCTTTCATCTCTTGAACGGAAGGATTGAGTATATAATTGTTATTTTCATCACAACCGACCATGACTCCAGCTATAGTAAAGTGGAAAGGAACACCAGAAATTGCAAGAGCTGCGACGGTACCTATCAATGCTGGTACTTCAGGAGAATTGACCGTATCGTAAGTTAACAGATTACATACTACACTAATTTCATCATGAAAACCTTCAGGAAATAACGGCCTTATACTTCTATCTATTACTCTTGAAATTAAAGTTTCTCTATCAGATGGTTTTCCTTCTCTTTTAAAAAAACCACCAGGAATCTTACCCATGGCATAACTTTTTGCAATAAACTGCACATTTAAAGGGAGAAAATCAACACTTTCTTCCTTCTTTTTTCGTACAACAGTGACTAAGATAGAAGTATCTCCATAATTTACAACTACTGAACCATCAGCTTGACGTGCTATTTTCCCAGTTTCTAAAGATAAGGTACGCCCCTCCCAATCTATAGATTTTTTTATAATTTCAAACATACAAAATTCCTCGATTATTTTCTAATGCCTAACTTCTCTATTAACTCTTGATAGGCTTCATTACCAAATTTACGTTTTATATAATTTAAGTGCTTGCGCCTTCTACCTATCAATATAAGTAAACCGCGCTTAGAATTATGGTCATGCTTATGCGCTTTAAAATGCTCAGTTAAATTACTGATCCTCTCGGTCAAAATTGCACACTGTACAAAAGATGAACCTGTATCATCTTCTTTAATTGCATATGTACTAATCAAACTTTTTTTCTTTTGGGATGTTATTGACATCTAAACCTCATTTCAAAATATTAAAAACACGAATAGGCTTCACATAACCATGAGTAAAACTGCAAATTGCAATAGGTACATTACCCACTATCGTACAAAAAATATCATAATTCTTTAAATTACGCAAGTTATTTAATATAATTTCTTGACCTTTTCTGATTTTCTCCGCTTCCTCTAAGGAAATTTCAACTTTGAACATCGATTTTAAAGCCGATTCAATGGGAATGATGAAGCCTTTTGTATTACCTCCATCATCTTCTGTCATCCCACCCTCCGATGTCATCCCAGTGTCAAGCACTGGGATCAAGCCTATTTCATCACGAACATTGTTTTTGACATATGCTCCTAGAATCTTTTGTCCATTACATGATTTGTAAGTATTTGTATCCAGTGTCAAGCACTGGGGAGAGTAAGTTGTTGTGTTTTTTTTAGTAAGTTGCTCAATTGTCACTGATTCATCTTCCTTAAAATCACCTACCATCGTTCTTCTTAATTGTGTAATATGTCCAAAACAATTTAATTCAATTCCAAGATCTCTTGCAATTGATCTTACATATACGCCGCTACCGCAGATCATAGAAAAATCGGCAATATTATTTATGGTGTCCAAAAATATCATCTTTAGTTCATGTATTTTGACTTGTCGAGGTTTTATATTTACCTTTTGCCCACTTCTTGCTAATTTATATGCTCTTGCTCCCTTGATTTTCACTGCTGAAAATTGAGGAGGAGTTTGTGTTATCTCACCAATAAAATCCTTAATCGCACAGTTTATTTGGTTATATTCGGGTTTTATATCGCTAGTTCTAATGATATCACCACCCAAATCATCCGTAGTTGTTTGTTTTCCCCATTTTATTGTGAAATTGTATGCCTTTAAGTCACAAGATAAATACGGTATAGTTTTTGTTGCTTCACCAAGAGCGATCGGTAATATACCTGAAGCCAAAGGATCAAGTGTTCCCAAATGTCCGGCTTTTTTTATTCCAAAAATCCTTTTAATTTGAGTTACAGCTTGTGCAGAACTCATTCCTGTTGGTTTATCAAGATTCAGCCAGCCATTTACCATGTATCAATCTTACATAATTAGTAACAATTTAGAAAGTAGATAAAATATTAAGTTGTTAATAAAAATGCTTGACTAGTGTGCATTGTTAATATACAATTAACTTTTTATTAACCTTAATTAAGGAGGAAGTAATTATGACTACTATATGGAAATTGAAAAATATAGCACCCATAACAAAAATGAGTATTGAAAGTACAGTTGCAACTGCATCTTTAGCAGCAGCAATAACAACATTATTGATTGCTACTAAAGTAATTGCTGGACCTGCGTCTTTAGCACTTATTGCTAGCCCTGCTGGAATTGCAGTTCTATTTATTGCCGCTGTATATTTTGCCGCAGCAGCTTATGCTTCATATCAGCAAATGCATAAGAATGAAGAAATAGGAGTGAATGTTAAAGATACAGATTTCTTTGTTCTTCTTGGTGATATGGTAAAGAGTGGTGAAGTTGTTGAAGAAAATCAGAAATTAAATCTGAAACTTTCAAAAGATGATTATGAAGCATTAACAAATGGTAAAAATGTTGGTGATGAAGTAACTCTGAATGTGTTGCTAAAAAATAAATCAGTTGAAGTTAAATTTAAACACGTTGCTGTTGCTAACGATAATGATAACTATAAATTGGAATTAATTAGCGTAGATGGTGAAGTTCAGCTTGCTGAAATGAAAGAAAGGTTAGCTATGGCTCCTGATTCTAAGTCATTAACAGTTGCGGTAGGTGATAAAGATCTTGAAGCTTTAAAGAATGAAGTTCAAGCTAAATTAGCAGAGGTTGCAGTAAATGCAGCTCTATCAAAAATTGCTCAGAAGTAAGCAGTTTTAAATCGAGAAAAAAAGAGGTAGAGTTATCTCTACTTCTTTTCTCTATCATTTAGGTACGTAAGATCTATCCCACACCTCAACTACATCCTCACTGAACTCTATTATCTTTACTTTTTTGAATTTATGGCAGTTGTTTATGGATTGAATCCCTAGATCTCCTATAAAAGGAGTGGCATCATTGCCTAGAATTTTACCACTGCGACAGATTATTAATCTATCAATCAAATTATGCTTTAATAGCTCTGTAATTAATATTCCTCCACCTTCAACTAATAACCTTGTTATGCCAATTTCTGAAACAAGTTTTGATGCCATGTCTTTTAGGCAGACTTTGCCAGCATTGTTTGAATTAACTACTAAGTAGTTAATGTTTTTTATTTTTTTCTTTACTTTATTGTTTGTAATTACCCAAGTTGAACCTCCTGTCATCCCAGTGCGTGACACTGGGATCCATTCTTCTTCTTTTTTTCTAGATTCCAGCGTCACGCGCTGGAATGACATCGAAAGGTATGCTGTTGGCTCTTTGCTTAAATCATGGTTATATAAGGTATCTGCAGTCTTTGCAATATTATGCTCTTCCTTCAATTTCCCTTGGCTATCGATAATTAGCCTTATTGGCGACCTGTCTTCGAGTCCTGGTAATCTGCAAGTTAAGAGAGGATCGTCATTGATAAGGGTACTACTGCCAATCATAATTGCATCATATTTTGCTCTGAGCTCATGTACCCAATTTCTCGTATCTTCACTTGTTATCCATTTGCTATCACCTGTAAATGTTGCGATTTTTCCGTCAAGAGTTGTTGCGATTTTGCAAGCTATGAATGGTCTATGAAATTCTTTAGTGGTGAAAAAACCGACATTCAATACTTCTGCCTCTTTTTGCATAATACCTTGCTCAACTTCAATTCCTGCTTCTTTCAGAGCTTTAATTCCTCCACCTGAAACTCTACTATCTGGATCAATTGCTGCAATTACTACTCTTTTTATTCCTGATTTTATGATTTCTGCAGTGCAAGGTTCTGTAACTCCAAAGTGGCAGCATGGTTCAAGAGTGACGTACATAGTTGCACTATGAGTTAAATCTTTAGCATTTTGCAAAGCAACTACTTCTGCATGTGGACGTCCACCGATTCCTGTGTAGCCTTCACCGATCACCATACCGTTTTTTACAATGATACATCCAACAGCGGGATTTGGTGCAACACTTCCAAGACTTTTTTCTGCAAGTTTTAATGCGATCGACATGAAATAATCATCGGTCATTAGAAAGAAGTCATTTCGTATGAGGTATCAAAAATTCTTCTGTGCTCGTGTATGGCAAATCTATCTGTCATACCTGAGATATAATCACATATTATTACTGAACGCTGAGATTCACAAGCAAGCTTGTTCCACTCTATAGGTAATAACCCTGGGTTTTCATAAAAGCATTGAAAAAGCTCCTGTACTATACGTTTTGCTTTGTTCATTGTTCTGGTCAGTTTATAACTTCTGTATATTTTTTCCATGTTAAATTTTTTCATCTCTTTTGTGGCATTTGCAATTTCTGGTGAAAATGTGACTAGCATTGTATTTAGACCTCTTACATCTTCTACGCTTTTTATTTTGTAGTCTTTAATATTTCTTTCAGTCTGAAAAACGACATCATTTATCATAATTCCTATAGTTCTACTCAGTGATTCATGTATGAGTTTGCTTTGAGCCAATTCTGAATGTTCGCTTTTTACTTCTTTGAACATTTTGCCAATTAAAGGAACATCGAGCAAATCTTCGGTTATTACTAAATTTGCCCTGAGTGCATCATCAAGATCATGAACACTATAAGCAATGTCATCAGCAATCGAAGCAACTTGTGCTTCAAGACTTGAAAATTCTTCAAGCTTTAGATCATATTTTTCATTGTATTCTAATAGTAGCTGATTATTTGTGTGGGATACCGTATTTTGACCGAGTAAAGGACCGTTATGCTTTGCAACGCCTTCAATCACTTCCCAACTTAGATTCATGCCATTAAAGTCAGCATGTTTTTGTTCAAGATAAGTTAAAATCCTTATAGCTTGAACATTATGATCAAACTTATACTTCTCCTTATCAACTTGAACTAGAGCATCCTCACCTGTGTGACCAAATGGAGGATGACCAAGGTCATGTGCAAGCGCTATGCATTCAGTGATGTCCTCATCTAAGCCAAGTCTACGAGCAATGGATCTTGCAATTTGTGCAACTTCAAGGCTATGAGTTAGCCGAGTACGATAGTAATCATGCTCATAATTGATAAAAACTTGTGTTTTGTACCCCAATTTCCTAAACGCATTAGAGTGAATAATGCGGTCCCTATCACGCTGAAAGCAGCTGCGATTTTCATCTTCTGGCTCTTTAAAATTTCTTCCTTTTGTTTTATTTGGAAAGCACGCGTAACTTAATAGAAAATTATTGTTTGACATGTAAAATTTCTACTATAATAGGTTATCAATAATGAACGGTGGTTGTTATGTCAACAGATTACAATATTAGCTTAACTGACAATGCATTAAGGAAAATCCACTCCCTTGTAGAACAGGAAGGAGATGAGAGTTCTATTTTGCGGGTTGCAGTTTCAGGTGGTGGATGCTCTGGCTTCAAGTATAATTTTCTTATGGATCAAATAAATAAGAAGATGTCTTTGGATGACGATTTTGACGATGATGAAGACGACGATTTTGACGATGACGAAGATAGCGAGGATTATAGAAGCCACTCCAGTTTTAGTGAAAAAGGTAAAGATATAGTAATTAATGATGAGAATGGAAACCCTGTATTAATGGTTGATAATTGTTCAGCGAAATTTTTAAATAACTCAACTATAGATTATACTGAAGATCTAAGTGGTTCTGGTTTTCAAATCAAGAATGCTCTCGCTAAGTCTCGATGTGGGTGTGGTAACAGTTTCTCGGTCTAATTCTCCCTCCTGGATCTTTTTATAATATGGACAGTGATGTAGCACTAGAGCTAGCTTCTGTGAGTAAGAGCTTCAAAAAAAGTCCTGCCATTGTAAAAGATATCAACCTGAAGATTACAAGAGGGCAAGTAGTTGCATTGATTGGTAGTTCAGGATCAGGAAAAACAACTATATTGCAAATTGCAGGTCTATTGGATGAGCCAACTTTAGGTATAGTGACGATAGATGGAATAAATTGCACACAAGCCAGTAATAAGCATAAAACTCATGTAAGAAGAAATTTTCTTAGCTTTGTTTATCAATTTCACTATTTATTACAAGAGTTATCAGTGTTGGAAAACGTTATGCTTCCTCAGCTCATTGCAGGAAAAAGCAAAGCTGAAGCAAAAAAAAAATCGCAAGCAATATTGGAAAAATTTGGTTTGGAAAGTAAAGCAAGTAGTATGGTATCTGAAATTTCTGGTGGAGAGAGACAGAGGGTTGCAATTGCAAGAAGCATTGTAAACTCTCCAAAGCTTTTACTTGCAGATGAACCAACGGGAAATTTAGACCCAACAAATTCTTTGAATGTATTTTTACTGTTACATTCCTATGTAAAGGAAAATAACAACTCTATGCTTATAGTAACGCACAACTATCTCCTTGCAGAAAAAGCAGATCACATTTTTCAGTTAAAAAACCGATCATTAGTAAAGCTGTAAATGGAAGAAACAGTACAATACAAAGCTACCTATAACTTGTACTTATTTAACCAATGGTCATTAACAGAGTGTAATTCGCATGAAATGCTTTCATTGTTTTTTATACACGGGCTCTTTAACTTACGCTGTTTACTTAGAAAGCATCCTGACAGCATAAACATTGCTAAAACGAGAAATAATAATTGCCTAAACATAACAAGACTTTTTTTATTTATATTAATACGTTCATTTCTCTCATTTGTAAAGTTAGGCATATTCTTTTACTCTTATCTCTTTTTTAACTTTTTTGGAGGAAGTGACTGCACTGTTTAAGCGTAGTTTTATATAATTATCTATAATTTGAGCTACTTCCTCTTCTTTATCCCTTAAAAAGTGGTTAGTATCGTCTACTATATGGTATTCCATATGGTTATTTTTTACCGAATTTATTAACCTTTGTGCTAATTCTGTTACATCGCTTTCTTCTGAAATTGTATCATTATTACTTTGTATTATAAGTCCAGGAACTGGGCAAGGAGAGAGAAAAGAGAAATCGTACTTAGTTGCTGGAAGAGAAAGGGCAACAAAACTTACTATCTCTGGACGGCGCATTGTCAACTGCATAGCTACCCATGCTCCAAAAGAAAAACCGACTATCCAAATTGGAACGTTGTTAGAGTTATGCTCCTGAAGCCAATCAATAGCTACTGCAGCATCAGTTAATTCTCCTATACCCTTATCAAAAGTTCCGGTAGATTTTCCGACACCACGAAAATTAATTGTCAATGCAGAAAAGTTATTATCGATAAAAGATTCATATATAGTATGTATAATCTTACTATCCATACTACCACCATATTGAGGGTGATGATGTAAAATTAGCACAACTGGTGCATTGGTATCTTTGCTTTGATGATATCTACCTTCTATCTTTTTTGTTGCATTATTTAAAAAGACTTCTACCATGATTGCTCCTAATAAAAACCTGTTTTGACAGGGCTTGATAATGTAAATTATTTATTAATTATGTATTAATTTCACTGTTTTTGCAATAAATTTTTTATCGTGTTAAAGTTAACATACATAATTGGTTAATGGTAAGTGACAAATAAGCCTGTGAGTTTATTCTCTCTGGAAGAAAGTAGTTGCGTGTATGCTGATTATAATGCAACTGCTCCAGTGAGTAAAAATGTAAAAAAAAGTATACTTGAGATTTTGTCAAAACAAACACTAAATCCATCATCTCTGCATAAAAGAGGACAAGAAGCGAGGAAGATTCTTAAAGAGGTAAGAGATAACGTACGTGATGCTCTTAGCATTCCAGATGATAAAGAAATAGTTTTTACGTCTGGTGCAACTGAAGCAAACAACCTCGTCATGAGAGGAATGAAAGGCTATCTGCATGTAATTTCAGCTACAGAGCATCCTTCAATTCTTAATTCTGCATGTAATCCACATATAATACCCGTTAATCAAGAGGGTATTGTTGACTTTTTAGAGCTAGAGAAAATTCTAAGCGAACTTGAAGGGAATAAAGTAATAATTTCAGTGATGATGGCTAATAACGAAACTGGAGTTATCCAGCCTGTTAAGGAAATAGCTAAAATAGCACATAAATTCGGGGCAATCTGTCACACTGACGCTGCTCAAAGTGTTGGGAAAATCAAAGTAAATATGGAAGATTTAGGAGTGGATTTACTTACTTTATCTGCTCACAAATTTGGTGGTATAGCAGGTAGTGGAGTTTTAATATTTGACAAAAAGCTTGTAATAGAACCTACTATAATAGGTGGTGGGCAAGAAAGAGGATTGCGTGGTGGTACAGAAAACATTGTTGCAATTGCAGGTCTTTCTGCTGCATTGCAAAACATTCCAGATCTTCTATCAAAAATGAATGAAGTGGAGAAGCTGCGTGATCAATTGGAGTGTGAATTATTAAGTCTTGTCAGTGATATCAAGATCTTTGGCAGAAATTCTGAAAGATTGCCAAATACAAGTTTTATTTATATGCCGAGGGTAAAGAATGATCTGCAGCTCATGCATTTTGACTTAAATAATATTGCAGTCAGCAATGGTTCTGCATGCTCTTCTGGAAAAGTTGGGCCTTCTCATGTTTTGCTTGCAATGGGAGCAACAAAAGAGCAAGCAGAATGTTCAATTAGAATCAGTATAGGTCCGGAGGTTAAACCGCGAGACATAGAAAAAATAGTGGATTGTTGGTATAGTATCTATAAGAAGAATGCTTTAGTAAATGCAAAAACTACTTTCACCATTCCCCTTAAATCATGATAGAGGGAATGGTGAAAGTAATTTCTATTGCCAGAGGTTGTTATAATAGTTAAATGCTGCTGAAAACCGATTTGCTTATAGTTATGGAAGAAATTCTCTAATTGCATACCACACCATTCAATTGTAGTATGTCATTTTATACTTGATAAAAACGCTGTATTGTATTATAATATATCATCAAGAGATAATAAGGAGTTACATATGTCTTATATGAAAAACGAACAGGATATTCGCTCTCAGGGCGTTTATTATAGTGCTGGACTCAGGAGTTACCTAACTAAAGTATACAATTATATGGCTTTAGCTTTAGGTGTTACAGGGCTTGTTGCGTTTTTAACAGTGTTTTCTGGTCTTTTCCAGGTGATTTATTCCAATCCTGTTCTATCGCTTGTGGTAATGCTATCTCCAGTTGCATTGGTGTTTTATATGTCTTTTAGGCTTCAACACCTAAGTGCTCAGTCAACACTTACTGTATTTTTTCTATTCTCAGTTTTAATGGGAATTTCTTTATCTCATATTTTTATAATTTATACTGCAGAAAATATAGCGAGAGCATTTTTCATTACATCGATCATGTTTGGTTCTATGGCTTTATATGGTAATACTACAAAAAAAGATCTTACCAGCATGGGTTCTTTTTTGATTATGGGAATCTGGGGGTTAATCATTGCATCTATAGTTAATCTGTTTCTTGGAAGCAGTCCTCTCTATTTTGCAATATCGTTTGTATCAGTGATAGTGTTTACTTTAATGACCGCATACGATGCTCAGAGAATCAAAGATGTTTATTATAGATATAATGATGGCTCAGAAGTTGCAACTACTAAGCTGGCAATACTTGGTGCAACTAATCTTTACTTTGACTTCATCAATATATTCCTCAATTTACTCAGGTTACTTAACTTGTTCAACAATAAGGATTAGATGATTTCCTTTTTAAGGGGAAACAATAAAAGTTCTATAGTTTTCCTCCTAATATCTTTAGTGGTATTGATGCTGTGTCTTGCATATGCTTCAGTACCGTTGTATAGCATCTTTTGTAAAGCTACTGGATATGGTGGCACAACGAGAAAAGTAACTAATGCAACAATAAATGCAACTGACCAAAAAATCAGGGTTCACCTTAATGCTGATATAATATCAGGTCTGCCTTGGGAATTTAAATCAGAAACTAACTACATCGATACAAATATAGGGCAACAAAGTTTAGTATTTTATTATGCAAAAAATTTATCTGATCAGCCTTCTTTTGGAATGGCAGTGTATAATGTCACACCTTTTAAAGCAGGTAAATATTTCAATAAAGTTGCATGCTTTTGTTTTGAAGAGCAAATGCTGCTACCAAAACAAAAAGCGGCTATGCCCGTATCCTTTTACGTAGACCCTGAAATAATGCGTGACAATAGTACAAAAGATTTAAGTGAAATAACACTATCATATACGTTTTTTAAGCTTAAATAACAAACCTTTTCCTATTGTAATCCGAACAAGGTTGTACGATACATCTATTGAATTGAGCAGGAGCTCTTATTTGCTTTTTGCACACTGACTACTTGTGTTTCAGTGTTCGTTGTTGCTAATTCCCATCCTTCATTATTTGCTTCACAAGCATTCCAACATTGAGCCAACTCCTTATTATTTTTTACAGAATCTGGTATTTCTATGTTGGGTTTTTTTTCTAATGTATGCTCAATTAGAATTTTACAGCAATCCTTGGATTTCGTTGACTTATCTCTACCATATAATTTAGCAACATAGTCTAAAGCGGTATTTCCACCATAGTTTTCATTTGGGTTATCATTTACTCCCGCTTTTATGAGAGCTTTTAATATATCTGGAGAACGAGCCAAAACGCAGGCATGTAAATATCCTTTTTCATTTTGCACATTAGCTCCTGCTTTTATTAAAACTTGCGCTAAATTTGTTAAAGTGTATAATTTATAATTAATGGCAATAGAAAAAAGACTATCTATTGGAAAGCCATCATAATCTTTCAAGTCAAATTGGTGATTAATATCAAATCCTTTTTTTCCCAAGAAGTATATAAATATTTACAATAATCTCTTTTTTTATCTGATTTTTGTATTCTATATTCTAACCTTTCTTTTATTTTTTTTATTACATTGTTAACATCCAAATCATTATCTTCATCCACTTTGCACAACACATTGAATAAAACACCATAAAGCCAAATTTCTCTGTTCATGATAATTTGTGCCTCAAAACTATTAACAATACGCTTATGTAGTGTATAAACTCTAAATAACATTTTGCAAAAATATTAATTGCTAGATAACATAATTAAAGTTTTTGTCTTACATTTATCATGGTTAGAGCTATACAAATTAAAAAAACTGGGGGGCCAGAAGTATTAGAATTTGTAGATAAGAGCATAGGTGAGCCAAAAGATGAGGAAGTCTTAATACGTCATACAACTATCGGCTTAAATCGTTATGATTTAGAACACAGAAAAGGTACACGCAAAATTAAAGATCTGCCATCAGTACTTGGAGTAGAGGCAGTAGGAGTTGTTGAAAAGCTTGGTAAAAAAATTAGTGATGGACTTAAGGTTGGAGATAGAGTTGGATATTGCACAGCTCCTCCAGGGGCATATTGTGAAAAGCGCATTGTACACCAGAAATATTTGATAAAAATTCCGAATGATATACCTGATGAAGTTGCTGCTGCAGTATTGTTTAAAGGTATGACAGCTCACTATTTAGTTAATCAATCTTATAAAATCAGGCCTGGTGCTTTTGTACTAGTTCATGGAGCTAATGGTGGTTTGGGGCAAATAATATGCCAATGGGCAAAGGATAAAAAAGGTATAGTGATAGGTTCTATAAGCTCTGACGAAAAAATGAAGATAGCTTTACAAAGTGGCTGCACATACGCAATAAACTACAATGATAAAGACTTCGTTTCTAAAATCATGGAGATTACGAAAAATAGAGGAGTAGGTGCAGTGTATGACCCTATAGGTTACGCTACAAGCAAGCTCTCTTTTGAATCTTTAGGTAAGTTTGGCATATATGTTTCCTATGGGCAGATATCAGGTAATGCTCCTATTAATTTCTCTTTACTTAGTTCGCGTTCGTTATTTGCAGCTGGAACTTCGATATATCACTACAAGCACAATAGACTTACGTTAGTGCTTACTGCAATGGAAATTTTTGAAATGATAAGAAAAAAACTTTTAATTGTACGAATTAATAAAAAATATAAATTTGATGAAATAATAGAGGCTCATCGTGACATGGAAAATAGAAAAGTAAGTGGGCTAAATATTATCAAAGTTTCTTAAATAACTTAGTAACCTAAAATAATTATTCATTAAGTCATATCAACAAGAATTTCACATGGTTAGTTTTCTTATAACAAGTTAGTTTATTTGATGCAGGTGTAGAAGTTGATGATGTGTGTTCCTAGCTTTAGCTATTAGTCAATTCTTTCCATCCAAGAATCATTTTATTAGCTTGCCTCAATGTTTCAATAGAAGGCAAGTCTTCTGTGCTTAGTGGTAGACGAACAGTTTTGTGTTCTATAAGCCCAATGTCATGCAAGAGTGCTTTAGTAGGTATTGGATTGCTGGCAGTAAATAGAGTTTTGCAAGCTTGTTGCCAACTGTCTGCCTGAGGGTTCTCGCCACTCATGCATTGCTTAACATATTCATGTACTACACTTGGCCAAACATTGGCAGCAACAGAAACCAGACCAGCCGCACCCTTAGCAGCCATATCGGGTATCATATTATCATCTCCGCAAAAGACCTCAATATTTGGTGCAACTTTCTTATACTGAGTTAAAGTATCAACGGTGCCACTTGAATCTTTGATAGCCCAAAATTTTTCGTGGCTGGATAAGTTGCGTACAGTTTCAGCGTGAAGACTCACTCCTGCTCTTGATGGAATATTGTAAAGCATGGCTGGCACATGTGCTTTTTCAAGCAGCTTTTCAAACCATAAAGTTTGCCCCATGATTCCAGGCTTTGCATAAATGGGAGTTGTCATTAGATAGCCATGAATAGGCATACCCTTGCAAAAATCAAGCCATTCAAGAGTCTGATATAGATTCACTCCTGGTACACCAATTATAATTTTCGTATTTAATTTTAGCTCACATACAAATTCAACTAATGTGCGCTTTTCAGAATCAGTAAGTGATAAGCTTTCACCTGTGCTACCTAGCAACACTACACCATTTTCAGTTTCAGCTTGCATTGTTAGTAAACGCTGCAAGCTTTGGTAATCTATACTATCTCCACTGCAATTAAAAGGAGTAACACAAGCAGTCCATAAAAATGTAGATTTCAATTGAAGTTATTAAAATGGTATTTCATCATCGATTAGTTCGTCTTTTATATCGTTGTCAAAACTTCCGTGTTTATCTTTTTGTTCTGTTTCATTTTGTTTGTATTCACTTGGCTTGTAATCGGAGTTTGACATACTGTTTCGTGAATCTAAAAGGGTAAGGGCACTATTAAAGTTATATAGCACCACCTCTGTCGTATACCTTTCGCTACCATTTTGGTCAGTCCATTTTCTAGTTCTCAGAGAACCTTCAACGTAAACTTTACTACCTTTGCGCGCAAAATCCTTAACAATTTTTACTAATCCTTCACTAAAAATTACAATATTATGCCATTCTGTCTTTTCAGAGCGCGTACCAGAAAATTTGTCAGTCCAACTTTCAGACGTGGCTATTGAAAAACTTGCCATCTCTTTTCCATTTTGTGTAGTCCTAATTTCAGGATCTTTTCCTAGATTACCAACTAATATGACTTTATTTATAGTACCACTAGACATAATTATGCTTTAAAATAAATCTCTTTATTATCTTATGTGAGAGTATTATTGTCAAATTTAATTAAAAACGCGCTTGGAGGGATTCGAACCCGCGACCTTTGCCTCCGGAGGGCAACGCTCTATCCAACTGAGCTACAAGCGCAGATGTATTAGATTATTTAATAGATAAACTATCTAAATCAAATTTTTGTTCTGGATAAAGCGTAAACATAATACCTCCATGTCCAAAATGTACATTTTTAGAATTGCTTATCCGTTCTTTTGTTATCTTTTGGTTTACAGCCCATGAAAAAGTTACATAATTTTCAGTTACTGAGTGCACTTTTAAATCCTTAGTATTTATAAACAACTTTCCATTTACCCATATTTTCCATGTATCGGGGGAAAAGTATAAAATTGAATCTAAACTGACTACTTTACAATTGAAATTTTCTTCCTCTGTAACTCCTGAAGACTGTAAGTTAAACTTTTCCATCTCACTAACTATTCTATTAACCTGCTCTTCATCAAAAAAAATGCTTTTTATGCTACCATATTGCGATAAAGTACTCTCTGCTGCCTCTTTTATTATATCGTCTAGATCTATATAATAATTGTTGATAAAAAAACACTCCTTCGCACGCAAATTTGCTATATCAATGAAGTCATTTATTTCTTGATTTCCAACTTTTAAAATACTTTTTAAGTACTTCTTTTCTATAATCATTCCATCATTAGAATGATGACAGACCATTTCATCATTGCCTTGTCTTTCTATATATACACATAAATTTTCACTATTTAACCCTAATATTTTATGCTCAATAAAATCTTCATTACTAATATGCTGTTGGCAAGAATATTTTTTACAAATCCCTATATTTTCTACAAGATCTTCGCAATTGCAATATGCACTAACATTAAAAAACAGCAGCGTAAAAATAAAAAACAACTTTATATTCATCTACTTAATATGGTATACCAATCAAAAACTATACTAGCTCTCACTATCTCTATCATATTACCACTTAAAATCTGGTTTATAACTTTAGCATCTATATTTCTCTGCTTATTCAAGGTAAGAGATCTGATCATAACATAACCAGGAAGATTTGGAATAGACTGTAGAAATAAAAAAATATGCTTATCGCTAATTGAGCTTAAACTTAGAACCACTTCACTTCTTATTACTTTTGTATGTTCACTTTTATTGTGGAGTTCAGCTTCTTCAGGTATAGAAATTGATATTTCAGGTTCTAACATGTAGTGTTTTTTATATAGCTTGTTAAGCTCAAAATTTAAATTTGTAATGTATCTGCTACTATGTAAATTTGAAGAAGAAATTCTTTTCCATAAATCTAGGTTTTTATTTAGAACGACTTCTTTCTTTTGAATTTCAATGATCTGTAAATTAATAGAGCGTATTTCTTCAGCTGCAGTTTGATTTTTATTATAAACCTTTTTGTTATAGATAATAAAACACGTTGATAACCCTATTAATACAACAGATAACAATAAGTAATATATGCACTGAATTGTAGCTTTTCTTTTTAGTTGAGAGATAGTCATCAATCTACATTGCCTCTCCTATTTCAACATCAATAGATAGATTTTTCTCTTTAGTAGTAGGTAAGCTAGAAATACTAATATCATGAGTACGGAAATTATCGTTTAAATTTTTCTGTAGTTTCTCGTATTGATAAGAAATGTCTTTACCAGATTGAAAATTAAACCTTAAAGTTGTGGTAATATAACTTTTTGCCTCATTATAATTCCACTCAAATAATTGAAGCTCTACATCTGGTACTTTTAGCTTTTCTACATACTTAACTTGTGTGAGAGGAGAGTACTCTATTTTTGATAAAATATTATTGATATTAATAAAATCGTAAACTTCATCTATCTTTTTTACATTATAGCTTTGGCTAAGTTTTATTAGTTTGTTATTTAAAGCACTCCGCTTTGCAGATAAATTATCAGCAATATTAAAATTCGAATACAAATTCCGCAAACAAAAGGTGTTAATTACAATTAAAGTCAAAAGGAGGTATAGAAAAATCCGAGGAGAGTTTAAATAAAGGTAATTGAATAGATAAAATTCTTTAGTTTCTTTTGTATTAAAAACATCTGTTGGCTTATTCTTAAAGCTGTGAAACAAAATTGTAGTATCACAAAAGCTATCTTTTTCGCTTATAGCTAATTCTGCCCCCAATAGTTTACCCAGCTCATATGGAGTCAATATGTTCACACTATTCTCTGAAAAATTTATAACTGATAAACTAGATTTAATAGCTTCTGATACTATAATGCAGAGGTCGACAGGGTCATTTTTTTCAAATCCAAACTTAGTTAAAGATTGAATTGTATTTTTCACTTCCTGATATATTTCACCAGCAATGATTCCTGGTAAATTATCATTAGTAAATGGTATTAAACGTGTAAATATCATTTTGTTCTCTTTAAGAACCACTTGTCTATAGCCACCTGTTTTAGTTGCAGCAACTATAATTTTCCAGTTACTAGGATCTTTGTGTAGAATCTTTTTTGCTATACTGACTAGTTCTATAGGAAACATTAATATTCCTTTAAAGTTAGAGCCTATTTCAACAAACACGTCCAACCAATATTCTATTAAATGATTTGCTTTTGATGAAACAAATAGATACCACCAGTTTTGATTAAATTTATTCGGCTTTTCGACCAAGAGAATAGAATTTATATCGTTATTATGAGCAAAATGCTCTACTTTTGTTTTTGCTGATAGATAAGCACTAATCCTATTTACTCTTGGGATAGACTGTAGCAAATAGTTCTGATCAGTGTGATTGAGAACCAGATATAAGGGTGCTTTTTTATCTGATGAAAGACATGAAATTAAGTCAGAAACAGCTTTATTATTTTTGTCCTTAGCAAAATATCTTTTATTTAAAGTATCATTTTTAAAATATAGTAACATTGTGCCTTCTTTTCCTATAGAAAGCATAAACTTACTTTTGGGTTTTGACCCAAACATATTAACAAAGTGTATACTCATCTAGAATTAAAAAGGTAATTTATTGAAATTCATTAAACATTAGATGACAATATTACTTATATTATAAGTTTTTGATAAAATTAGTAGTAATATTAACCCTTTTGTATGATGAAGGTTTTTTATATTTGTGCTAGACACAACTTAACCTGACAAACGAGGATTAATTATATCTCAGCTTGATATTTTATTCTCCAACAGACTGAAAATTGAATTAAGCTAAAGACTTGATTTGACGCACGTTGTTGCACATTACCATTTAGTATACTTGAACTGAACATTTTCAGTGAATCCATCTGGCATGACTGAAACTTTTGTATTCATATTTATTTTTAAGTAATTTACTAGCTCATCAACTAATATATCAGGAGCAGAAGCACCTGCAGTAATTCCTATTTTTTCTGCGCCCTGCAACCAATTTTTGTTCATACATTTATAATTATCAATCAAATAGGCTCTTTTTCCTGTGGAAATGCACAGGTCTAATAAACGGTTTGAATTTGAACTGTTTTTGCTTCCTACAATTAACACTACGTCTGTAATTTTAGCCAATTTTTTAACAGCGTTCTGCCTATTTTGTGTTGCATAGCATATATCTTTTAAGTCGGGGCCTGTAATGCTTGGAAATCTGAGCTTCAGTGTAGCAATAATTTCTTTGGTATCGTCAATACTTAACGTGGTTTGTGTTACATAAGATAAATTATCTGGATCTTTGATTTGTAAATTGTATACGTCTTGCATAGTTTGCACTAGAGATATAGGATTACTTACTCTTCCTATAATTCCTTTAACTTCTGGATGATTTTCATGTCCAATTAGAATTAATTCTTTACCACTATCCTCATACCTTTTTGCCTCTTTATGTACTTTGCTAACTAATGGACATGTTGCATCAATCACTTGAACACCCTTTCTTTTTGCCTCATCCTCTATACTTTTCGACACTCCATGTGCACTGAAGATCAATATTCCTCTATTGTCTTTAATGTCTTCTATGCTGCTTACAAAAACCACTCCTTGTTTCTTAAAGCCCTCTACTATATATTTATTATGAACGATTTCGTGTAGTACATAAACTTGGCGTTCATTTTTGTATTTCTCTAAAGTGATTGCTAATATGTCTACAGCTCTTTTAACACCTGCACAGAAACCGCGTGGTTCAGCTAAGATAATCTCCATTTTTTAAGTAAGTATGTAAACATTGCTAAAAAGTAAGCTCCGCTCACTATGTTTCATATCATGACTGCTTTACTATAATTTCAAATTTATCATTACCAAGATTCTTATTAATATACCAGGAACCGTCATCTTTAATTACAAATTCGGGACTCTTGAGGTCTCTTTTTATTGTCTTTCCATCTTGGCCATCCATAGCAATATGGATATCGAATGTAACGATGTCTATATTTACCATGGCTTTTTTCCCACTGTGTGAATTTAGACTAAACTTGCCCAACATGACATCATTAATACTCACTTCTCCTGCATAAGTATCACACTGACCATCTACACAACACTCACTTTCAATATAAAAAAGATCTGACATATTTATATCTATAAAAAAAAGAACTAAACTTACATACTAAATATAGCTTATCATTAATAAGCAATTACAGATTACTTTGGCTACAACAATAATGCAACAGACATAATTAATTGTATAAGAAACTACACTTTAGAGAAATGGTTGTTTGGTTTTTTTATTAATTTTTTTCACCATACTGTCAATCATGTGTTTTATTCCTTGATATACAGAGTGTGTACTTTCATCACTACGCATATAAGCAGAGCAGGAAAATATATTATGCTTTTCGTCTTCTATTGATAGCTTTGTATCGCATGTTATATGTTCGCCGCCGAGCTTCTCTATCAACTGGTCTTTGTCGTCTCCTATAGTTACCTTAATCTTACTTTCTTCTTTACCTATTTTGCTACTTAAAATTAAAACAATAATGGCTGGAGATATACATATAGTTCCTATTGGCTTTTTTGCAACAAAGAACTCTGAGACTAATCTTTCAAACTCAGGCATTACTGTTTTATTTTCAGCTAAGTCAGATAAATTTTTCGCAACTCCATATCCACCAGGTACGACTAGCATGTCAAAATTTTCAGCTTTAGCTTCTCTTAGGTCATATATCTCACCTCTTGCGATTCTTGCTGCTTCTACAAGTACATTCCTTTTTTCTTTTACCGCCTCTTTTGTTTTGTGATCCATAACTTGTGTGATATTGATATCAGGTGCAAAACATTTAACATCCACTTCCTGCTGATCAAGCACAAGCAAACTTAAAACTGCTTCTCTCACCTCTGTGCCGTCGAGGTGGCCGCATCCTGATAAAACCACAGCGGCTCTTAATTTTTTCTCACCCATAAAATACCTTGATTTCATATAATCTAGGTATTGTAATACAAATTCCATATTTGGAAAGGAGTAATTATTTTATGTTAATTATAATATAATTAATAATTAGTATATATAATTAGGCATATTTATAATTGATGGGAATTGAATATGGTACAAGGTGGTGCAGTAGATACTGGTAACAGCGAGTACCTTGCTCAAGGTATATTTGAAATTATTCAAGGAGATAAAGCTTTACAGGAAGAAGCAAGAAAGTTTTTGGATCAAAATGAAGATCTGAAAAATTTAGATTCAATTAAAAAGGCAGACATAATCAGTTTATTAGAAAATGAGAAAAGCGAAAAATTTTTTACAGCTGTGTCAAAAAAATTATCAGGAAGAGAAAAATTCAAAAAACTAGCTGAGCAAGTTGGTAAAAATCTAGTAATGGAGGAAAAACTTGAAGCTTTAGGCAACCAACTGTTAGTTCAAGGAGTTATAAGTGGAGCAGCATTTACAACATTGACAGGTGCATTAGTAGGTACATTAGCAATAGGGGGAGTGGCTGGTGCATTGTTGGGTGGTGGAATAGCGTTGTTAGGGCTTTTAGCAATAGCGGCTATAGCTGCTATTGGTTATGCCATATATCAGCATAGAGATGAAATAAAAGAAAATGCAGATAAAAGTATTGGTAAAGTAAAAAAGGGTGCAATTAAATGCGGAAAAGCAGTGAAAAGTTTTGTGAAAGATGTGATCGATGAATTGACTTGGGAAAAGATTAACTTCTCTAGATTAGAGAAAGAGTTCATTGATGATATGGTATACCCTGAAAACGCTGAAAAATCAAAAGAGGCCCAGAATAAAATAAGGATCATAAAAATGCTTAAAAATGAAGAGCAACGATCTGCTATACAAGAGTTAGTAAAGAATGGAAATATTCAAAATTTTTCAGAAGCTGATATGATCAGACTTCTGGAAAAAGGCCTCAGTACTCATGAGGAAGATATGCAGAAATTGCTAAATTTGATGGAAGATTTTCTACCTGCAATTATGGACAGTGGTAATAATAAAATAGAGAAAGTGGAAAAAATAGTTGGTGATAAAGTTAAACAAATGGAGCCAAATTCTGAAGTGAAGAATCCAAGTTCTGAACGAGTTAGTGAAGAAAGGAAAGGAGTGAATTGATACATTTGAAGAGCGTTGGGAGTGTTAAATAAACTGTGTCAAACCGCATTTTTAGTTCAACTCAATTTTCAATCTGCCAGGAAAGAAAACATCAAGTTGAGAGATAGTTAATGCCCAATCATGTACAGGCATCGTCGACTTTTCCTCTACCTTCTTTATAGCACAATATACCTGCTTATACAAGGCATTTATGCTGGTAAATGAGCCTTTGGTCTTAGTGAATTTCCTAATTTGCCTATGTAGCCCCTCTATGGGATTGGTGGTGTAGATTATCCTCCTAACTGGACCAGAATACTTAAAATAACCAGACAAGTTTTCCCAATTATTCTGCCAAGATTTTATAACCATAGGGTACTTTGTGCCCCATTTTTCATCCAATTCCAACAGATAATTCTCGGCAATTTCCTTGCTTGAAGCTTGATATACCTTCTTTAAATCGCTCAAAAAACTCTTCGCATCTTTACTGGCCACATACTTCAGTGAGTTGCGTATCTGATGCACTATACACATCTGCACTTCCGCATTAGGAAAGACACTGTTTATAGCTGCAGGAAAGCTTTTCAGCCCATCAACGCAGGCAATAAGGATATCTTCTACTCCTCTTTCTTTGAGGTCATTTAGCACTCCCAACCAGAACTTCACTTTCAGCCAAATAAAAACCTAATACTTCTTTTTTGCCATTTTGATCTATGCCTAATATGTTATACATGCATTTACTTACGCAATGCCCGTCCTCTTTGACTTTAAAAAACATGCCATCCATGAAAACTATCGGATATACAGACTGCAGCGGGCGACTACGCCATTCGTTGATTACTGGTAGCAATTTGTCAGTAATACTTGATATCTCTGCCGCCGATATTTTGTGATCATAAATTTCCTCAACATGTGACACTATATCTCTATAGCCCATACCACTGGCAAATGTGCTCAAAATCTTCGTTTCAAGCTCTGGATGTAAGTTTGTTTGCCTTTTTTTGACTATTTGTGGTTCGAAACTTCCTTCCCTATCTCTTGGCGTCAAAAGCTCAAATGACCCTGCGCTTGTACGTAAAGTCTTTGCATTCCTCCCATTTCTTCGATTATTCTCTTCGCTTTCGGCCGACAAGTGGTTTTCTATTTCACCTTCCAGGCTTACCTCCAGCAACTTTTTTATAAACGGTGTTAATGCTCCATCTCTTCCTGTCAACGGTCTTCCTTCTCGTATAGACGACAGGATATTTGTTTCTAATTCTTTATAATCTACCAAACCGGTAGTTCTGTTTACTACTTTCTGACTCATTGTCAAACCTCCATTTTTTTATATCAATTTATTACTTTTTTTTCGGTTTGACACAGTTTATTTAACACTCCCAGAGCGTTTTAATGTATCTGTCTATCTTATTTTGCCACCCTGCTAAGCGGACACAAAAAATTACTTCCGCATATTTTAAATCTCATTATAATGACAATTAGAGATATCTTTAGAGCTCAAAAATTTATCTTTGTCTGCAGACTTTTTCTATTAAACAACAAAAAAATGTAGCGTATCCTCTTCAGCGTATGTGGGTGCACACACACATACTTAATTTCTGTCGTATGTGCACTGCATTTTTTCTAATCTTTTTTTCACAGGGGGATTTTATGTTCAGAATTCCAGATATTTGACCTTTACTTTAGCTAATAAAAACCAACTGGTACCTGCGGTTTTTATAGCTACGTTTCTCAAACAAGTTTCAAATGAATAGATTTCTTGCATAACTGGAATTTAAAAGTTGATGTCATTCTAGCGCGTGACACTAGAATCCAGTCCTTTTGTGCAAAAAACGTTGTAAAGTAACTTAGTTGGATCCCAGTGTCAGCTACTCTGATGACAAGACAGGTTTCAATATTTGCATGCATCTGAACAGATAAGCAATTACTATCAGAAAGAGGGAGACTATGCTACTCCTTTCTATCCACTTTTTTGAGCAATCCACTTCTACATCTAACACACATCTCAGTGATTATAATATCCAATTTTTGATCATGTTTTTCTACAGGTAAATTTTTACAATATTGCTTCTCATAGGCTACACCTATAAATATTTTTCCAAGTGGCCGTAATTTTTTTATCATTTCATCATACCAACCACCGCCAAAACCTAACCTATTAAAATGATCATCAAAAGCAATAACAGGAGTAATGATTGTATCGGGGATTATATCTTCATCTGCTTTATTCCATTCCTCAAATTTTAATAACTTATTTTTATTAGGAATTGCTACTTTATATCCTAAATCGAGTAAATGATGCATCAAAGGCACAACATTAATTTCTCCGTCTGTTGGAATGTACGCTGCTATTGTTTTACCTTTAACGTAGCTTAAGTTCTGATTAAAGAGATTAATAAGGGAACTTGCTGCATAACTGGAATAACTTTCATCAACATCTTTTCTTATGGTTCTATATTGCTTCCTTAGTTCCTCTTTGTGCTGTTTAGTGTCTTTGAACATGTTCTATCCATTTTGCAGTGAGCTTTTCTTGTAAACTATTTTGCTTCAAGCGCTCACTTAAAAAATCAAAGTCAACAAGCTCCATATCCTGGTCTTGATTACTGCAACTATAAACAAAACTTATTTCTCCTGTTTCCTTATTTATGTGTTGCTGAATACATTGAGCGCAGATTTCTTTCATCATGCACTGCATAGGAGAGTTAACTGATGATATTGCTATGTGTTTTGGTTTTAGATATGGCTTTAAAATTGTTTTTCTAGCTTCATTTATAGCTTTCATCATTTTATCAGAACCAATAGTGATGATTTTATCTATAGTGTTTAAATTAATAGTAATTTTACCTAACTTTCCTTGCTGATATGAGATTATTGCATCAACTATATTACCATGAAAGGATTTATCCTGTTCTCTGCTTGTTTCTATCAATCCTTCTTCACATGCCCAAATTACTGCACTTGATGCACGTTCTATCAGTGCTCGTTTAAATACATCACTTAATTTTTTATAGCCAGCGAAATATAAAACCTTATGATTGTTTTCAAGACATGCCTTCCCTATCGAAAATAACACTGCATTTCCAACTCCACCGCCAATGAGCATTATATTCTTCATAAACTTTTTATGGAGTAGAAAACCTCTCTAACTTCAATTAAACTGATAACTAACAGCTGCATTTTTACGCATATTATCCAATAACAGGTTGCTTTGTATCATAATCTTTTGTTGATACATTTCCTGTTTGATTGCTTCTATATCCATTGCATTATTTTTGATATCACATAACATCATCAACTTTGCAGTGCTATTTTCTCTTAATTCTACTATTTCATTCATATTTGTTTTACTAAATAAAATCTGTAAATCAGGATTTAAATTTCGCATTTTTATTTCAAACTCTTTTACGCTTGGCAACTTGAAATCATCTGCTAACTTGTCAAAATTTAAACAACTGACCTTTTGCTCCTTAAAACTAGAGAGTAAACTTTCTGAACCTTCAACTACAACCTGTTTCAGTTTTAAAGTACTTTTCAGCAGTGTATGATCGAGCTGTACCTTATCTATGACTTTTATAACAGAGTAACCTTCGCTTAAACTAACCGGACCTGCTACATCACTGATTTCTAATCCTTCCAAAACGTCCTTGAGTTTACCTTTTAGCTGACTTAAATTAACGGTTGCTTTGCTCATCTTTATTGAAGATTCTGGATTATTACTGGTACGTAATTTTTTTACTAAGTCTTCAGCTATCTTCTGATCGGGAATTATGAACTCCTGAAACGTAATAAGGTAATCAGACTTCTCTTTTTGCTTTCTTGCATCATCCACTTCTTGATCGCTGATATTAATAAGCGGTACAACTCCTACTTCAATAATCTTGTTCCACAGCAGCTGACACTTTATTTGTTTTTTTAGGGTATTGAGATCTATATTATGCTTTTTTACGTATTGATCAACTTCATCAGCCTTAAGTTTTAAACTTTGAGTTAAGAATAACGTGACAGCATTATTTAACTCCTCGTTACTCAATTCTATATTCATCTTCTGTGCTTCGCTGACAATGATAATTTCGTCTATTAACTGTCTTAGAATTTGAGATTTTACCTCTTTTTGATTAATCTTCTGAGTGCCAAGCAATGAATTTATGAAGTTTATACGTCTTTCGATATCTAAATTTGAAATTGGCTCACCATTTACATCTGCAACAATTTCAATCTCAGTTGCAAGTAACCTAAGCGGCAGCATTATTAATATCAAAATTAGTATTTTATGCATATAAAATTATTTAGCTAATAACTAATTCTATAATAAATACTGAATAAACGCTAGCTAACTTTTTAATAATTAAAAAAGAGGGTGAAATTACTGTAATGAATACCTAAACAATAATATACGGAAGGAGAGGGATTCGAACCCTCGATACGACTTTTCAATCGTATAACGGTTTAGCAAACCGCCGCCTTCAGCCGCTCGGCCACCCTTCCAAATTATTACTATAATATCAAGACCTTTACTGCCTGTCTAATGCTTTTAACCGCAATATAAAAAACAACAATATTTTTCTGAGCAGCTCTAATGCAAACTAATTTCTACTTTTTTCAATGATTTTTTTTGCTTTTTCCACATTAGCCCATTCTCCAACTGTCACCGTTTTTCCCTTTTCTAAATCTTTATAATGAGAAAAGAAATGAGCTATTTTATCTAGTAAGTTTTTAGATAAATCAGAATAGTTTTTTATATTCTCATAATAGCTGTCAACACTGGAGATAGGTACAGCTAATATTTTTTCATCCTCTCCTTTCTCGTCTTTGGTAAGTAATGCACCTACTGGACGCACCGATATCAAAACTCCAGGCGCTAAAGGAAATTGAGTTAGCACCAAAACATCCGCAGGGTCACCATCACCTGCGCAGGTATTTGGTATAAACCCATAATTGCAAGGATAAGTCATTGAGGTAGACAAAAATCTGTCAACTTGTAACAACCCAAGCTCTTTATTAAATTCATACTTTACAGGCTCAGCATTTGCACTTATTTCAATTACTACATTTATTTCATCTGGTTTTGTTGTTACTTTGCTTAAATCCATGGATTACCTCGTTATTCAAGAGAAGATATTATATAGCATACACTTTAAAAGTGCTACATTTATCATTCATAAGTAGAGATTCATGATTGAATAGGACCATTTGCAAAACTGTTAATAGTTGTATCATTGATCGTTGAATGTGGCGGTTCTTGAGGTGATTTTAGTAGTTGAAATAAAGCATATACTATTACGATAGTAAGTACTGCAGCAACTATGAAATTGATGAGATTATTTTGTGGCAAAATATTTGTTATTGAGTTGAATAACTTTTGCTCCATAAAGAAATAATCAGCAGTATATAATCCAATAGACAATATAAACATACCTAAAGCTAATTTACAAAATGTGTTTTTATGATTTTTGTTTTTTTTGTTACTGATACTAGAGTTTAGTCTGCATTCACTTTGTGGCACTGAGTAATACGTATTCTCAGGGTTTGTTACTAATTGTTCAAATGCATCACTATTTTGGTTTTTTAGTAGTTGCTCTAGAGTACGTTTGATATTTTTAGGATATAGAGAATCTTGACTGTCTTGCTCTCTTGCAGCTGTAAATGTCCCGTTCAATTCACTTATACCTCTATAATTAAGTGTATACTTGGTGAATCCATTTCTATACGGTAACTCAATTTTTCTTAATACCTTTATTAACTGTAAGATGTAACTGTAATACAGTGGTGTGTTGATTACTCTAGCTTTCTCATTAATATATTGATTGAGTGATAAAATATCTCCATTTCCAGTACATGTAGAAAATATACCATAACTAGAAAATAGTAATGCTATGTCTTTATCTATTTTTATACTGTGAATCGAGTAATAATGATTTATTACCTCTTTACATAAGCTAAACTCTTTATCAAATTCATTTGCATAGCTTATTTTGAGTAACTTTTTAATATTATTGAGTACTTGTTTCTCAAAGTCATCATTATTGTTAAATAGAGCTTCACCTTTCGGATTTGCTAGAATATTAAAAAGCTTTAGTTTTTTTTGATCTTCTGTCAATTCTACTTGATCTACAATTTCCCTTAGCAGTTTCTTCGAAGTGTCACAAAGAGTAGGTATTTTTTTACTTTCAACTGCAGCATATATTTTATCAATTACTTCTTGAGTATTGAACTGAGCATTTTCTGCAAGAACTCTATAAGCTTGAACATAAATTAAAAACAATCCTTGTAGACTAAATTTTAAGTTAAAATATTTATCTAATGGCTCTTGTTCTTTTTTATTAATGAATTCGAATAGACCTATATGATTTCTGCAATCCATGCAATGATGTAAGTCAGCATGTTGAAAACTGCCCAAACGAATAAATGCGGCTTCTAGTAAATTGCCCTTACCAACAATTTTTATTAACTCTTCAACTTCTTTAACCATCCCTCTAGTCCACAATATAATAATTATCTTTATAGTATAAAGAATATAGGATAAAACAGCAATAAATTTTATTGTATGTTTACATTCTGCATTAAAAAATTAAACCACCAAGTTAGGAGCATATCCAACCTCCACCTATAACTTGTTCGCCCTTATATGCTACACAGGCTTGACCTGGACTGATGCCAAAGTAATCGTCGTTTAAAATTACACAGGCTTTGTTCTTTTCGTCAGTTGAATATATTGTCGCTGAGCTTCCTGCATGTGATGACCTAAGCTTCACAGTTACTTCCATGCCTTCTTTTGGTTGTTCTAACCAATTTAACTCTTTGACCAATATCTTTTTTTGCATTAGAGCGTTGATCGGGCCTACTACAACTTCATTATTTTCTGTATTAATTTTTATCACGTAAAGAGGCTCATTGTGTGCGATGCAGAGGCCTCTTCTCTGTCCCACTGTAAAATTTACTATGCCGCTGTGCTCACCTAGCACTTTTCCATGAATATCTACTATTTTACCTTTCTGCACAGATTGTGGAGCTAATTTAGCTATTGTTTTACTATAGCTTTCGGAAACAAAGCATATATCTTGACTATCCGGCTTTTCAGAAATTTGTAAGCCAAAATACTTTGCTAATTTTCTTATATCACTTTTATAGAACCCACCTAATGGAAATCGCAAAAGCTTTAACTGCTCCTCAGTAGTTGCAAACAAAAAATAACTTTGATCTTTACTTTTATCAATACTTCTGCACAACTTTACCTCACCATTTTCTTCTAATCTTCTTACGTAATGTCCTGTTACGAGCACATCCGCACCAAGATTTTTTGTAACTTGCAATAGATCGCGAAATTTTACTGTTTGGTTACACCTTACGCACGGTATGGGAGTTTCTCCACGCATATAGGTATTTGCAAAATCCTCTATTACTTCCTTTTTGAATATTTCCTCGTAGTTTAAAATATAGTGGGGAAAGCCAACACTTTCAGCCACGTATTTGGCATCATAAATATCCTGTCCAGCGCAGCATGCACCCTTTCTCGCATTACCATCACTGCCATAGAGCTGAAGAGTCACACCTATCACTTCGTACCCAAGGTTATACAGCAGTGCTGCAGCAACGGAGCTATCAACTCCCCCGGACATTGCAACAATAGCCTTAGTTTGATGCGGAGCTTTATCTTTTAATAAAGGTTCAATTTCAAATTCTTTTAGCATATAATTTATAAACACAAACCTGTGTCAAGCACTGGAATCCAGTTTCTATTACACAATTTCATCGAAACAGCATACTTATTTGTAGTCAAGTTCCAGTGTCAAGCGCTGGGATGACACCCCTTCCTGCTGGAAGTTGCCTTTAAATTACTTGGTGCGTGACACTGGGATCTCATTTATATTACATAATTCCATCAAAACAATTCGATCTTCAAAAACAATTTAATCTTGCTTGAATAAAACATGGCCAAAATAGTCCATGTTTTCAAGTACTTTTCCGCTACCCAGGGCAACACAACAAAGTGGATCATCTGCAACACGAACTGGTAATTTTGTTGTTTCACTAATAACTTTACTCAAGTTGCGCAATAACCCACCTCCACCAGATAAAATTATTCCTCTATCAACTATATCAGAAGAAAGTTCGGGTGGAGTACTCTCCAGTGCAGTTCTAATAGCAGAAATTATCTGATGTACAGGCTCTATTAGGCTCTCTGCAACTTGATATTCTGATAAAAGCATTTCTTTTGGCATACCACTCACTAAATCCCTGCCTTTAATTATCATTCCCTCTTTGTTGTTTTCAACTGGCAGACTGGCTGAACCGACGTTTTTCTTAATTTTTTCAGCAGTTGTTTCGCCAATCAATAACTTATGATTTTCACGAATGTATGACTTTATTGCCTCATCCATAATATCACCACCTACTCTGGCAGAACGTGAATAAACAATTCCACCTAAAGAAATAATTGCAACTTCAGTTGTACCACCTCCTATGTCAACAATCATAGAACCTTCAGGTTCGGTAACTGGAAGTCCAGCCCCAATTGCTGCAGCCATTGGTTCTTCAATTAAGAATACTTCATTTGCACCAGCACTTTCTGCTGCATCTTGTATAGCACGCCTTTCAACTGGGGTAGATCCAGATGGAACACATATGATAATACTAGGCTTATTAACAGTGAATCTTGTGTTTGCGCTGCGTATGAAATATTTTAACATTTCTTCCGCGCTTTTAAAATCAGCAATAACTCCGTCTTTCAAGGGCCTTATCGCTTCTATTTCTCCAGGTGTTTTTCCGAGCATCATCTTAGCTTTTTTGCCAAAAGCATAAGGAACGTAACTTCCTTTTTCTTTTACTCTTGCTACAACTGAGGGTTCATCAAGCACTATCCCCTGACTTTTCTGATAAACTAAAGTATTTGCAGTACCAAGATCTATAGCAATATCGCTAGCAAATAAACCTTTGAAAGTAAAAAAATTTCTGATTAAATTCTGAACAAAACTCATACACAACTCAAGAAAACCATTTATTGAGACAAATTATACTTTTCAGATAAGTAACTAGTGTAGCACTCAATATCTAAATCCCTACCTGTTACCTTTTTTAGCTGTTCCAAAAAGCCATAATTTGCACTATATACATTTTTAGAGAACCAATCGATAAGTAAACTGAAATCTCCTTTTACTATAGAATCTAAAAATTCGTAATGATTTTTCTTAATGAAAGAAAAAAACTGCACAGCAGCGATTAACGCTATGACTTTAATAGGAAAGTAGCCTATAACACCACTTATCCAATACTCATCTTGAAAATAAGTGTCTAGCTCATTTTTAGCTTTTACTGAAATCTTGTAATGCTTCATACCTTCCAGCCATTTATCGTGTAGATCTTTAACTTCTAACGTACCATTTATTAGATCTTGTTCTAATTTAGTTCTTAGCATAATGTGAGCCAATAAACTAAATTCATCCGCATTCTTCAAAAAAGATGAAAGATTTACTTTATTGAAAATCAAATACAAATTTTCAACACTACTATTAATTTTGCCTTTTGTAGAAAGTTTCTCCTTTATGTGTGGTTGAATGAACTCAATAAATTCTCTCGATGTTCCAATGATCTTTTCCATGAATAACCCTTGAGTTTCATACATAATATGTTTTGTAATTGAGCTCTTTATAGAATTTTGCGCTAAACATTTTTGATGAATTGCATAACCAGTATGCCGTAAAAGTAAAAATAAACCATAACAAAGGTCAGATTCATCATAATCGATAGAATCGTAATAAGAAATGGAAATCTCATTTGGTGTAACACTCATTTGCTGTAAGAATAAGGAACCAAGTTCAATCTGTCTCTGAACCGTAACTTTTTGTATATTAGTAACCTTATCCTTCTTCTGCTTTTGAGTTACTTTCTCTACATTTTCACTAAAAAATTTACCTAGCTTAGGAAATATTTCCTTTATGTTCTTTTCTGTGATATTAGAGTCATAGTCAGCAAGCAATGACTCATAGTTTGAGCGCTTTAATTGCTGCGATTTTATAGAAGCTGCTTCACGAGTAAGCTTAATTAGGTTAGTAAAGCATTCTTTCAGCTTTTCTAAGTTACTAATTTCAGAATTAGTTAGCCTCCATAAGTTTTGGCATTCAATCTTAGCTTTGGACAAAGATTTTACTAAATCAACAGGAATAGCACTGCTGCTTTTGTGTATCCCCTCTATTAACTTTAGCTGCTGAATATTAGCACTCTTTTTATTCCTAAGAGCATTCGCTAATGATTCCTTTATTGCATCATGAGAGATAATTTCATGTCTGATTTCCTCTAGAAGACACATTTGTTCAACTTTGTCCTCTACATTCAATTGGCTTTTGCTTAGTAGTTTTAGTGTGTTTTCGATATTCCTTACCTTATGTAATACTTCCTCTAAAAACTTATAAGATCTCATTTTTATTCATTGCTTTGAAACATCTGCTTAATATCGTAATAGATTAATAATAAAGTTAAAAGTATATTTGCTTAAAGTACAATAAAAAATTGTATTTTTATTCTTTTATTGTACTTCATTGCTAAGAATTGAGCATCTTATCAGAAAATTAATTATAAGATTGTAAAGAAAACATTTAGTATTTTATTTCCCTTGACTCTATTCTAGTATAGAGGGATTATTAGTACTAAAATTAAAATTACGCACTATATTTTAAATTTATGGAGGTTTAGTGATGTGGAGTAGACTGATTATAATGTGTTGTTTTTGTTTACTGCTTACTGGTGTAAGTTCTTGCCCTAAAAAAGGAGTAAATACGACAAATAAAATGAATGCTGTTGTTAAGCAGATAGGTGATAAAAGAGTTTTCTTTGGTTATGATGAATCTAGTATCAGTGAAGTGAGTGCAGATGCATTACTTGACGTGATGGAAGTGTTACAAAATAATCCTGACGCAAAGGTCACTTTAACTGGTCATACTGACAATCGTGGTTCTCACGAGTATAATCTTGCACTAGGAGCTAGAAGAGCAGATGCAGCTAAAAAATTTATGGTCAGCTGTACACCTTATCTAGAAAATAGAATAAAAACTGCTTCTAAAGGTGAAACTGAGCCTTTGGTTAATGTAAAAGATGATTCTAGAAATTCTAAATATGAAAAAGAGCATGCTAAAAATCGTAGAGTGGAATTTTCATTTTCTGGAATAAAGAAGTAGTTTCTTGCATTAAAACCTGGATCCCAGTGTCAAGCACTGGGATGACAAAAGAGAGCAATTCCGCTGCTTGTTAGCGGGATCTATATATACCACAAATAAGTCGCTGTATGACGTAGAGACTATCTGGCCATCAAGAAACATAATGAAATTAGAGTTATTATTTCAAAATATAGCTAATAGTTTTGCTTTCCATAACCAAATCGCAGTTGCAGTATCAGGTGGTGTAGATAGTATAGTCTTACTGCATTTAATGACTAACTGGGCAAAAAAAAACAAGCTTTCACTTCCTATAGCATTAACAGTAAATCATGGGTTACGTTCAGAGTCTCAAAAAGAAGCTGATTTTATTATAAGTTATGCAAAAGAACTTGGAGCAAAGGAATCGTTCATATTAAATTGGGAGAAGCAAAATATTAAAGGTAATATTCAGTTACAGGCACGAAAAGCACGATATAAGTTACTAGCAGAGTGGTGTAAAAACAATAATGTTAAATGTTTGCTCGTTGCTCATCACAAAGATGATCAAGCAGAAACGTTCTTATTAAGATTGGAGCGAGGTAGTGGAGTAGATGGATTATCATCAATGGATTACAAATCTTTCTTAAATGGTATTTATATATTTAGGCCGTTGTTAAATTTTAGTCGTAGTGAAATAGAAAGGTATGCTAAGCTTCATCAGTTAAGATGGATCGAAGATAGAAGCAATTATGACTTAAAATACAGACGAACTTTATACCGTAACTTACTTAAAGCAAGTGATAATCAAGATGTTCTAACAGAGCGAATATGCCTTACAGCACTTCATATGAAAAGAGCTGCAAAAGCGTTGATGCACTACACACGCCTTGCATTTGATGATTGTGTTAATGTTCATGATTTTGGTTATATTGAAATTAAACTAAGTGAATTTTATCAATTGCCAGAGGAAATAGCCTTGAGGCTTCTTCTTTACTCTATAATGGCAATTGCCAGCAAACATTATAAACCAAGGTACAACAGCCTTATCGTAATATTTAATAAAATATTGCAAAAGGGTAGTAATGTTAACTGTACACTTTCTGGGTGCAAAATAAGAAAATATGGAGAAAATATCTTAATAATTAGAGAATCGTCAAAGATACAAGAAATTACTGTACACTTACCATTAAATGGTTCTATTGAATGGGATAACAGGTTTAGCTGCACAATATTTGGAGATCAGGAGTGTTCAGTAACTATTGCTCCACTAAAGAAAACACAAAAAATCCCTGAATTTCTAAAAAATTATGATTATTGCTCTGAAGTTTACTATTCTTTGCCTACAGTACAAAAAGATGGAAAGATGCTTGCTTATCCTGATGTAAATTATAACGGAAAAAATACCGATGATGATAAGGTTCGATTCATTATTAATAGCACGATAAAACAAAATTTGGTAAGCTTGATTAGTATTTAATTAGAAATGTAAATGAAAAAATTTTTAGAAGGCTTATTGATCTGGTTAGTGATTATTGTTCTTATTTCAGTTGCTTATATTCAATTTAGCGGAAGTATAGGTAAGAGTAAAACAACCATACCTTTTTCAGAATTTTTAACTAGACTAGAAGATAATGATATAGAAAATATTACAATAAGAAACCAAAGCATCGAAGGGAAGTTTAGGGATGGGTCAGCCTTTAACTCAAGTGGTGTTATATATAGTGACTTAATAAAAAGTTTGCATGATAGGAAAGTGAAGTTCTCCTTTTCAATTGGAGACTCTGCAATAGGTATAATTGGTGGATTACTTATTCAATGGGTTCCGACGCTTATCTTTATCGGTTTATTACTTTTCCTTTTTAAACAAACGCAAGCAGGAGGTAATAGAACTATAAGCTTTGGCAAATCAAAAGCTAGGCTTATGACTACTGGAAAAAAAGTGACATTTGATGATGTTGCTGGGATTGATGAAGCAAAAGAAGAGTTGGTTGAAATTGTTGATTTTCTTAAACAAAGGCAAAAATTTCAAGTGTTAGGTGGGAAGATACCAAAAGGATGTCTTTTAATTGGTTCCCCTGGAACTGGTAAAACTCTACTTGCTCGTGCAATTGCAGGTGAAGCTAATGTACCGTTTTTTAGTATTTCTGGATCTGATTTCGTTGAAATGTTTGTCGGTGTTGGTGCAAGCCGTGTCCGGGATATGTTTGATCAAGGCAAGAAAAATGCTCCTTGTATAATTTTCATAGACGAAATAGATGCAGTAGGTAGGCATCGCGGCATTGGTCTTGGTGGCGGTAACGACGAAAGGGAACAAACATTAAACCAGTTACTGGTTGAGATGGATGGTTTCGAGTCTAATGAAGGTGTGATAATAGTTGCTGCAACTAACCGTCCAGACGTCCTAGATCCAGCACTACTTAGACCTGGTCGTTTTGACCGACAGATTACTATTTCTTTACCTGATATAAATGGGCGTGAGAGAATATTAAATACGCATATAAAGAAAATATCGATAGCACCAGATGTAAACGTAAAAACAGTTGCGAGGGGAACGCCAGGTTTTTCAGGGGCTGATCTAGCAAATTTAGTGAATGAGTCTGCGCTTATTGCTGCAAGAAGAAATAAGAAAATTGTTACCATGGATGATTTTGAGTATGCACGTGATAAAGTGATGATGGGCATGGAAAGAAGGTCCTTAGTCATTACAGAAGAAGAAAAAAAGCTTACTGCTTACCATGAAGCTGGTCATGCAGTAGTTGCAGTTAATATGCCTGCTTCTGATCCTATACACAAAGCAACAATTATTCCACGTGGTAGAGCACTCGGTTTAGTTATGAGACTACCAGAAACAGATAGAGTGTCCCTCACAAGAGAAAAGATGCTAGCAGATATAACTGTTGCAATGGGTGGACGTGTGGCAGAAGAGCTAATTTTTGGCTATGATAAAGTCACAAGCGGCGCATCTTCAGATATAAAACTAGCATCAGATTTATCACGTGCTATGGTGACAAAATGGGGAATGAGCGACAAAATAGGGCCAATATATCACAATCGTGAACAAATCACACATGATTCTGAGACAATTTCTGAAGATACGTTAAGACTTATAGATGAGGAAATAAAGAAAGTTGTATTTTCTTGCTATGAAAAAGCAAAAGACATTTTAACCAAGCGTAGGAAAGACTTGGAGCTCATTGCTGAAAATCTACTGGAGTTTGAAACTTTAACAGGAGATGAAATAAGAGACATATTAAGTGGAAAAAAAATTGTTAGAAATGAAAATGAAGGTAAAGAAGAGGTAAGGAGATCCTCTCTCTAATCAAATCTGGCTTTATTTAACCGCTAAAACAAAAATTTTTAATTAATTAGCTTAAGTTATAAGATCATAGTTAAGCCGATGTATTTTATAAATGGACTTTTCTGAACATTCTTCCAATTTTTTTCTAAATAACTCTTTGCCTATTTAAATAAGTATGTTCAGTATTAGAGCTTTCCAGACCGCTACTAGGAGAAAGATTAGGTTCTTGCATCTCTATTAGCTTTAATACAGGAGCAGTTCCTGCTACAATAGCTCCTATAACAGCAGTAGCACCCATGATGAGAAGAATCGGTTCTGCAGTGGTGATTACACAAAGCTCAATACATAAACCAGCAATGACCATACCAACCATTATACCAATGAAAGCACCTACAATTATGGATGAAACTACACCAATTAATTGTCCTATTTTTGAACTAAGTGGTACTTCTCTTTCACGTCTAACAAAATTTGGCCGCATTCGCCTTCCCGCTCTTCTTCGTTCTCTCATTATTGTATATTCATCCCTATTTTCGGAGAGATTCAGTGATACTTCACTTGGCTGCATTTGTTCTCCTGGTCTTCTTATATTTTCACTCCTGTTTCCAGAGAGATTCAATGACGCTTCTCTTTCTCTAACAAAATTTGGCCGCATTTGTTGTTCTCTTGCCCTTCTTCGTTCTCTCATTATTATGTTTTCCTCAAAGAGGTTTAGTGGTACTTCTCTTTCACCTCTAATTCTAACATGATTTAGCTGTGCTTGTTCTACTAACAACCTTATTATACTTTCTATTTCATTTAGCGGTGCTCTTCCTCTAATATCCTTAATTGCCTTCTCAAATTTTAATAGTGACTTGTTATTTAGTCTGACATTATTCTGAGAATCACAAACAATAACCCAATCTAAAATTGGCTTTTTTTGACCACCATACTCTATATCATCATTAATGTGTTCCTTTAGTTTTTTAATTATCTCTACTGCTCTTGTTTCCATAGTTTCTATGGTGCTATCTTCATTTTCTACGAGTATATTGAAAACAATTCCTAATAACTCCTGCTGGAAATCCTTGCGTTCTTTAATATTCATAATTAGCCTCAACTTTTATATGCTATTTCACCAAAGTAATTTTACCAAATAAGTAATATATAGTACAGATAAATTCAATTTATTCGTTTAAAAATTTTCTTACATTAGCCTATCTAAGTTATGTTTTAGGATGTAAAAGCTTCTTACTTTAATACTTTATTAAAGTAAACCATATATGGATTGCTATTTAGGAGCAGCTGTTGTACTTTAATCAGAAGGTACAGTAATGTAAGAAGGAGGTACTTTATGTCTTTAAAAAATGAAATTTCTGAGTTGATAGAGCAACAGCTTGGCATTAAATATCATGACAATTGCTTAGCTTACACTATCCATAATTCGGCTGCAGGTGAAATATCCGATTCTATTGCTCTTTGCATAGTTGGCTGTGGCGATTGTGAGATTAAGTATCAAGGTATTGCTAATTCATTTAACATAACGAAAGAAGAAATTAACCAAAGTAATATAGAAAGCATAAAAAATAAGATAGAAAGTGAAGCTAGAAAAGAAGGTAGTAAATTTTCCGAGTTGATTTCTAGAATGGATCAATCGCTGAAAGAACAAAGTGAAAAGTCTATTATACAGATTTTAAATTCATCTGCTGAAGAGATGTTAAGGAGTTTTTGTGGTAGTTCTATACAGAGAACAGAGGATAAAGAAGTTAGTCTGTCCTCTGCTTCACATGAAGAGCCTGCTACAGAAGATTCGGAAACTACTATTAATTCTGATCTTTTATCAATTTAACCAGCTCCTCATATAAATTTTTTCTGTACCCAAGCTATATGTTTGTGAGAGGATAGTAAGCACTACATTTTTCTATTTCCATTATAACAGATTCGTCTATTTTCATGATGATCTTACTATTTGTACTCTGTCTAGGACTAAGCAATAGAAATAGTAGGATAACAGTAGTCAACCAAGATTCCAGCATCACGTACTAGGATGATATAAGTATCATAATTTACGATTAGATTGACATAGGGTAAAGAGTAAATTAAAAGTTAAATAGATCTTTTAATACAGAATAAATGCCTATAGAAATATTGATGCCTGCTCTTTCGCCAACAATGAGTAAAACTGGAGGAAAAATTGTAAAGTGGTGTAAAAAAGAACAAGATAAAGTTGAAATAGGTGATGTAATCGCTGAAATTGAGACTGATAAAGCCATAATGGAGTTTGAATCTGTCGATGAAGGAGTTTTGGCAAAAATTTTAGTGTCGGAAGGAACAAGTGGCGTGCCTGTAAATCAACTGATAGCTCTAATGTTAGAGGAAGGGGAAGATAAAAGCGCACTTGATTTAGCTTCTGCCATCAATACCAAGGTTGAGAAGGAGGTTGAAGCCGATTTTTCAGTATCATCCAACCCTTCGATTTCATCTAGCTCTTTAATGTCATCCCAGTGCGTGACACTGGGATCTAAAAAAGAGGATAGAGCAACAGAAAATAGAATAAAAGTAAGCCCCTTAGCTAAAAAAATAGCTCAAAATGAAGGTGTTGATATAAAGCGATTAAAAGGTACAGGTCCATATGGTCGTATCATCAAAGCTGATGTATTAGAATTTTTAGATCAAACTAAAAGCTATGAGAGATTTGAGGAAAATACAACAGTTGAAGTAAGTAATATGCGCCAAGTGATAGCGCAGCGCCTAGTTGAATCTAAGCAAAATATTCCACACTTTTATTTAACTGTAGACTGCCACGTTGATAAGCTAATATCGCTCAAAAATGAGGTTAATTCAGCAAATGAGAACAATAAAGTAACAATTAATGACTTAATTATAAAAGCTGTGGCTTTCAGCATGAAAAAATTTCCTGATATAAACTCATCGTGGATAGATACTAAAATAGTAAGATACTCAAATATAGATATCTCAATTGCTGTAGCGCTTGAGGATGGACTGATTACTCCTATAGTAAAAAATGCTGATGAAAAAAGTGTTTTATCTATATCAAAAGAAGTGAAAGATTTAGTAAATAGAGCAAGATCTGGAAAATTAAGGCCTGAAGAATTTCAAGGAGGAGGGTTTACCATTTCTAATTTAGGCATGTTTGGTATAAAAACTTTCAGTGCTATAATCAATCCACCACAGTCTTGCATTATGGCTGTCGGCGCATCTAAAAAACAACCAGTTGTCATAAGTGAAAAAATAGAGATAGCAGAGGTAATGACAGTTACTCTCTCTGTTGACCACAGAGCAGTTGATGGAGCACTCGGAGCAAAATTTTTAAATGCCTTTAAGTACTATATAGAAAACCCTACGGTGATGCTTCTTGAGCCTTTATTATTATAATAAAATTAATACCTCTTAGTTTATACTTTTATTAGTTAATAGGTTTAGAGGTAAAATATGACTTATAAAAAGATAGAAAAACGTAGTATATCTTTTGATGCTACAAAATCAAAATTTTCAAACGATAGGTTTCAAATAGATTCCTCATCTAATGAGTCAATAGATACCATTGGTAAAAAATTTAAGTATGAAGTGAAACTTCCAGGTGTTATTCACACTACAACAAGAAAAAATAATGTTGGAAGCGGATTAAATGAGTTGGATCTAAGAAAGAAAAATGAAAACTCTTTCAAGACACCAATAAAGAATATTGAAGAATCAGATAGTAAGAGAAACCAAAGTCATTTGCTGTTTCAGGAGGACTCATTTCCAGAACTACCAGCATGTGCATATAAGCCAGCACTGCTGCCAAAACCATCAAAAGAAAAAATAAAGGAAGCTGTAGATAAAATGCGCAATAATAGAAAAGCTCATAATTCTGCAAGTGTTGAAAATGGTGTTAGTTCAGACAGGTTCAAAGTGCGCCCGTTCTTATGTAGTGATATAGATGGATATGTAGCTCCTGACAAACGTGACCGTAATCTAGAAAGGTGTAGGGTTACACATGATAGCAGTAAGCTTGAAGCACAAATGGAAAGAAAGCATGGGTTTCAATCAGATCCAAGTGTTAAGCATGTAAAGGCTGATACTGTAGTATGTTCTATTACTAAAGGTCATGACAAAAAAGGCGTTAAATCTGATGTCTCATATACACAAGAGCCTACATCAGAAATGTCTAAGGTTAATGTGAGAGAATTAGCAAATAGGTTCCGTGGCTAATCATTATTGGATTTTTCGAATAACAATTGCTTAAGATTTTATAAACTGTGCATATAGTACTCTATAAGAGAAAGAGAGGTGTGACAACTTCTCTCTTTCTTAACCACTTGCTGAAGAACGTTTATCTTCTGTGGCATCTGGTGATGGAGCAACTAATCTACTCAAAATCTCATCTTTTGGTCCCATAGCATAAATAACCCCATCTGACATGACGATCACTGTATTGACTACAGATAGTAGCTGTAGCTTATGAGTGATGATAACAGTGGTAGTATTTTGCTCTCTTGCAACATTGATTGCATTAATCAAGCGCGCCTCTCCATTACTGTCTAAGTTAGCATTCGGTTCATCAAGCACTAAAAGCTTAGTATTACCATAAAAAGCCCTTGCAAGTCCAAGAAGCTGTTTTTGGCCACCAGAGAGTATTACTCCTCCAGGTCCTCCTATTGTTGTATCATACCCATTTGGTAAGCTCAGTATTAATTCATGTATTCCTGCAATTTTTGCTGCTTTGATTATTTCTTCAGGATTTGGATCTGGTCTCATGCGGGCAATATTAGCTTTAACGCTCGTGTTAAATAACTCAATATCTTGAGGTAAGTAACCAACATAATTACCAAAGTTCTCTCGATTCCAAGTATATACATCAGCGCCATCTAGTCTGACTACACCTGATATGGGTTTCCAAACACCAACGGTTAGTTTTGCAATGGTCGACTTACCAGAAGCACTTGCACCAATAACACCAACAACATCCCCTGGTTCTATTAAAAATGATATTCCTTTTACTGTTGGCTTATTACTCCCATAAGGAGTAAAGAATACTCTATCAAATTCCAACTTCCCTTCAGGCTCTGGTAGAGCCATAGTTTGCTCTCTTTTTGGTGATGTTAGGATAAGTCTTTGCAGCCTGCCATATGACATTTTGGCTTGATTTAAAAATTTCCAAGTATGAACTGCTGCATCAAATGGAGCCAATACTCTACCCATCAAAATTGAGGCAGCAATGATACTACCAGCAGTTTTGTGAGCTGTGATTGCGAGTAATGCACCTGTTCCAATTACTGAAATTTGGAGAGTCGAGCGTAAAAACTTAGTAATCCCAGTAATCACATTAGAACGATTCTGCGCTGTAACTTGCATTGCACGATTTTGATCATTCCGTTTACACCAATCAGAAACTATAAATTCTGACATACCCATAGCTTCAACCACCTCTGCATTTCGTGTTGCAACATCTATAGCATTAATATTACGTATAGTTTCTTCATTGGTTTCTCTCAATATACGCTTAGTAGCAAGTTCATTCCATACTGCCATTGAAACTAATATAATAATTCCGGCAATAGCTATAAACCCTGTAGAGGTATGTATCATAAAGATCACAACAAGGTAAATTAGCGACCATGGAGTATCGAACAGTGAAAATATACCATTTCCTGTAATGAAATTTTTTATTACTCCAAGATCTCGTATTGCTTCACCACTTGAAGTTGAGCTTTGTACTGATGTTAACCTGATTGACCTTACTATTAGATCTGGTGTTGCAGTTTTATCAATCCAATCACCAATTTTAGCCATAGCTAAATATCGACAAGTTTCAAGCATTGCAGAACATGCAAACGCAGATAAAGTAATAATCGTCAGCATAACTAGTGTTGACACACTCTCGCTCGATATCACTCGATCAAGTACCTGAGAGGTATAAAGTGGCAAAAATAACATTAACGCATTAATCCCTGAGCTAAACCAGAAAATGAACCAAAACGCACTCTTGCACTTCTCTAGACAAGTATATAGTATACTTTGCTTTAATTCCTTTTTTATTGACGGAGTGATTTCCACAATCTTCCTTTTATTTAATTATATGTACCATATATAGTTTTTATTTCAAAAGTATTAACAGTTATTGCCTTACCATATCATTAATGTAATAAAATATTAATGATATGCGAATATAAACTTTTTCATGGAAATTTAGCAAGGCTATCTAATTTCTTCTCTACTATAACCTTATACGATAGCCTTGCCAATTGTTCTACGTTTTTCTTATCTACTACTCAATGACAGTTCTTACTATCACTCCTCTGAAAGTTGATGCTATCAGAGTCAGTGACTACAATCTGCATCTATTTTCCTCTTTCTATATGATCAGGAAGTATTACATATTCCAATGATCTAGCTGTAATTGCTCTTTTTCTCACACAAGATGGACTTGAATATACCCTTGGTCTATATCTTTCGAATTTAAAACAGTCAACAGTAATCCCCTCCTCAAAGTTAGAAAGTATTAGAGATGGAGATTTACTAACTTCCTTATCACTCACAGGATTATTTGCACTACCATAACTCACATGACGCGCTGCACTATGATTGTTACCACACTCTTCTCTTGAGGTTGAACTGCTTGGATTAAAAGGAGTCGAAAATATTGAATACCCATTGGTATCACCAAATCGTTTTATCAACCCACAGTTTTCTTCATTCATTTTTGTAATATTCTCGTGATTAGCACCTTCTGATAAGCTTGATGAAGCGATAAGATCTTCTTTTTTCTTACTAAAGATATTGCCTATTTTTAGCTTAGTTGCAACATTCTTGAATTTGTTTTTCGGAGCTTTTGGTTTAATTTCTGAATTCTCATTTATAGTAATTACACATGATGGATTATCTAACTTGTCCATTGTATTTTGTACTCTACTGTTGCGTCTTGAACACAGACTAAGTTTTGCTGTTAAATCATTCAAAACAGGTGAACTTTTTTTACCTTCTAAAGACTTATTCGAACATAGTAGTGCACTACCACCCCTACTCATTTTCTGAGGAGAAATATTGAGTTTGTCTTTACTCTCTAATCTAGTTTCATGCGTAAACTTGTAAAGTTCATTTTCCAATCGTGAAATATCTTCTGCATTCTTTATTAATAGTTCCAATATTGAGTTGTATTCCTCCAAATCATGATCCCCTACTTTTGTCTTAGCTAACTTTCCTGTAGCCTCTTCAATTCTGTTCAATTTTTCAGTATAGTTTTCTATCTTACGTTTAACAGGTTCTTTTTGAAGGCCAATCACTAAGTTGTATAAGATAAGTAAAAATGATATCGAAGAAAATGCAATGGAAATCCAGGTAGGAATTTCTTCCTTTTCAGATTCTGCATTATTATACTTAATGCAAACAGAAATAATCACACTTGATATTGACATGGCCAGATTATAGTAGTCTAGAAGCTTTTTGCTTCTTTCTTGATCTTCCATATTAAGTTTATCATATTTCCTTTTTTTGTTTTCCCTTATTTCATAAAAGAAATCTAAAAATAACCTCAAGATATTTGTGTCACCATGTTTAAAAGCATAATCTAAAGCTGTTTTTTTGCATTATCCTTTATATCAAAATTTATCTTTTCATTTAAAGTTTTCTCTCCGGTGCTGATTGTTAGGTAGAATAAGGCTTTAATAGCTTTTTCCCTTAAGTGCTCATTTTGTTTACGCTTTTCTAAAACTAACTTTTTCAAAAATTGACCTTGCTTAAAATCCTCATTTATAGTTTTTTCAAAATCATTATCACTCATTACAAGATAGTGTAATGCTGTTCTTCCAGATTTAGATACAACATTTAACATTTTCTTATTATAGGGGTAATGATTATCTTTCATAAAATATTCTATTAACTCAGCATTAAGGCTCATGGCAGCTAAATGTAGAGGTATAAGCCCTTGACTGTTTGTGTTAAAAAGTGGTACTGTGTTCCTAATAGTTGACTTAGCAATACTTTCAATAACATACTGAGAGAATTCTATGTCGTTGGCAAGAGCAGCCATGTGTAACGGTGTATTGTCATTTTCATCATATAACACTTTGATGCTAGCAGCCACCTTTTTACCTACAAGTTCTTTTGACACAAATTCAAGACATTCCTTATTGCCGCTCAAAATAGCTGCAAATAACAACTTTTTTTGTGTATTTTGTTCTAAAAAAATACCCTTTGGGCTTTTTTTTACCAAATACTTAACGCATTCTACTCTTCCACTGAGGATAGATAAGTGTAGTAAAGTTTGTCCATCCTTATTTTTCTTACTTAATATTTCTCCCACTCTCTCTTTTTTAAAAAGGTGCTCAAGGCATGATTTATTACCAACACGTGCTGCCATATGAAAGACGGTGTCACCGTTGCTATTCTCACGCAAAACCTCTTGATAAACGTCAAATTTCTTCTCTTCCAACTTTTTTTCTATCATGCTTAAAAACGATAAATCAAGTTGGGCAGCAAAATGTAAAGGGGTGTTTCCTTCATTATTACTCTTATTTACTTGCATGCTTCTGTCTATTAATAGACTCACACATTTTTTTCTTAGTTCTGTTTCTGTATTACTCGATAGAGCTAAGTGTAGGGCCATATTTCCTTTGTGTGTTTCTGTGCTTAAATCGTAATCAGGAAATTTCTTGAGTAAAGATGTTAGACAATCATACTTCCCGTACATTGCAGCTAAATGTACAAGATCTCTTCCATAATCACCTTTGGATTGAAGTATGCTATTTCCTATATTTTCATAAAATAGGTCTATACAATATGAATTACCATGTATAATAGCAATATGTAAGGGGGTGTTACCTTGTTTATTCTGAACAATTTTTGCACCTGATTGAGTAAACAATTTCATTAGCTGGTTATTTCCATGTTTTGCAGCTATATGCAATGGGGTGTTACCATCTACATTTTCTTGATTAATTTCACTTTTTAGTCTACCTAAAAATTTTAGATGCTCTATAAGAAAATTTATGGCATTTTCTTGAGTTTCTGAGTTACCTACAATCTTATGAAAAGGATTCTCATTATATTTATTTTTTAAAAATTGTACTTGATTATCAATGAAGAATTTTATGCACTCAGCATTTCCAGATTGCACAGCATAGTGTAATGCGTTATTTCCATATTTATCTGTTTTAATTTTCTCCCTATCAAAAATTCCTTTTGCTGTCAATATTTCTTTTAAATATTCTAGGAGGTTAGGACTTCCGCTTCTGGCAGCATAGTGTAACTCGGTTTTATTATTGGTAGTGCAACTAAAATCTGCTTCATTTTCTATGAGAATTTTCAAGCATTCTTTATTGCCAGATTTAGCCGCATAGTGTAGTGGTGTTTTACCATCTCTATCTTTATTCCTTACTGCTTCTTTAATGTCAAAATTAGAATTTTCTATCACAAAACATAAAATATCTTCTTTACCCGACTCAGCTAAATAATGTAGAAGTGTTTTATCATTACTATCTGCAAAATTCTCCAATTTTATAATCAATTCTCTGCCCATACTAAGAATTAGAGATACAGCTATTTCAACATGAATATCATAATTCCTATTTTTCTTTTGTTCTTTCCTAATTCTTTCAATAGCCACTGTTAATAGCGAAGAACCATCATTACTTATTATATTCCATCCATCTTGACGAAATTTTTCAGCTAATGAATCACTTATATTTTCTGCTAAAATCCTGCTTTTTATACAATCAAGATTATTAGTACATATATTATAGTTTTCTTCTTGAGTTACTTTATTAATATAATCATATATGATTATTAGGTCTTGCTTATTGACTTTATCTTCTGAATTGCCTTGTAATGAAGAGAGGTCTATCTCACTAATTGCTCTGGCCATAACAACGTTTCCTGCAACAAATAAACCTGAACTGAGTGTCTTTGCGCTTGTACTAGATTTAGCTTTGAAAACACTAATAACTGTGTCAAATTTATTTTTGAACATACTGTACCTCATAAATAATAATGCCGGTAAGGCTTTAGTAGATACCACTGTAATTTTTAAGCCTACAAAAATTCACCAGCGGCCGCATTATATAGTAGATAATTTTTTGTGCTAGTAATATTTTTCTAATTCCCACTTTGGCCTTGGTGCAAAGTCAAGAGAGTCTACATAGCTTCTCTGTAACCTTTCAATTCCTGTCCATCCAACCATCACTGCATTGTCTGTACATAAATTGCTTGGAGGAGAAAGCACGTTCAAGTCTATGTGCTTTTTTAATCTCTCTTTCAGGAAATTATTTGCTGCAACTCCACCAGTAATTACAAAATCATTGATTTTAATATTTAAAGATACAGCGATACCAATAGCATTTCTGACTCTATCGAGTAATATGTCGCTAATACACTCTTGAAACGAAGCACACATATCACACACATCCTGTTCACTCATTACAAATTCTCGTGCTAAGTTTTTTACCGCTGTTTTAATTCCAGAAAATGAAAGGTCACATCCAGAACGTTTTATCATTGCTCTTGGCAGCTTAAATCTCATACCATCACCTTTTTTAGCTAACTCTTCAATTAATGGACCTCCCGGATAGCTTAGACCCAGCGTTTTAGCGACTTTGTCAAATGCTTCTCCTAATGAGTCATCAAGCGTTTCTCCAAGTTTGATGTATTTACCTACATCCTGTGCAATTAAAAATTGGCAGTGACCACCTGATATCAGCAGGACTAAAAACGGAAATTCAACCTCATATAGTAGCCTAACAACTAACGCATGTGCTTCTAAGTGATTAACTGCAATAAACGGTTTTTGTGTTACGTGTGCAATTGCTTTAGCCATCATTGTACCAATTATTAATCCACCTATGAGTCCTGGTCCTGATGTTGCTGCAATTGCATCTAGATCACAAAAGTTAAGGTTAGATTTTTCCATAGCACTTTTTATTAAACCACTTAAATGCTTCATATGAGCACGTGATGCTATTTCAGGAATCACTCCACCGCACTTTTTGTGCTCTACCTGAGAAAGAATTTCGTTAGCAAGCACTTGCTTATCACTATTTACAATCGCAACTGCAGTTTCATCGCAACTTGTTTCAATCGCTAAAATGGTTTTCATATATATTTGAACTCTTTAAATTGCGAGAACTATAACTTGAAATGTTGAAGAAGTGAACTTTGTTCTGCTGAGCTAATTATCATCTTCAAATATAGAACCAATTTTTTTGCTTCCAGGAGAAAATTTATTAGTCCAACTGCTTTGTACTTTGTTTATATCTTTAAAAGCAGTTTTATCGCTATATTCCTTTACTTCTTTATCTATTCTCTCCATTATTTGTAGATCCAGGTAGCTCTTTTTCCATTGGTTAGTAGCAAGAAATACTCTGTTTAAATCTTGAGTGCGAATTAGATATTCTTTATCTTTAGGATAAACTTCCTGAGCCCAAGCAAACAGCTCAAAATAGCGTGCGAATAACTCAGACGCACGTGATTTTGGAGTTTGGTAAACTTGTATCTCCTTAAATATAATTTGACCAATAATTTTTTGTACCAGAATATTTGACTGCTTTAAGTTCTGCTCAATATCCTGATAAACTTTATAGAGAAATTCTTGCTCTAAGCTTAAGTTCAGTTCATTTTCAACCATATGTGAAAGTTCATGTACTATGATGTAAGGATTTGACCTTCTTAGCACAATAACATACTTATTTAAACCAGAAGAACGAATTGTCTTACACACTCCCTCTTCCATATCCACTAATCCTTCTTGATATATTTCAAACGAGAGTCTAGTTTGCTTTATTATTGACAAAGTGAGGTTTAATGTATTTCTAAACTTCTCAAATTGATAGAGATATTTGACATATTGTATTACGTTTTCACTATTTCCTACTTGAGTTGCTTGTTTTATTAAGTTCCTGATTAGCATGCTTCATTATTAAAGGAATTTTCTTTATGCTCAAGAATTATAAAGTGTTTTCAGGAAGTATAGCTAAAAAAGTTTAATTTACTTACATTCCGCTACTTATTATTAGCCAAGAGGTATCACGTCAGTATGACTTAGGAATGTACTAGATATAAAAGTGCAATATCAAATATATTTTACTAAAAATCAATCAACTTTTCACATGTTTGCTCTTCATAAAAGAAGCTCAATGTTATCGTAGTACCAAGTTTTGCTTCACTTTGAATGTTGAAAGTCCCACCCATTAACTCTACTAATTTCTTGCTTAGAGGTAATCCGATACCTGTGCCTTCGTTTCTATATCCCGAATCTGCTTGGCCAAAAACGGACATAACTTTATATATGTCCTGCTGCATTATCCCTATTCCATTATCATGAAACTCAATAGTTAATAAATTTTTTTCTATATTCTCTTTAATAATCATTCTTATTAAACCACCTTGAGGAGTGAACTTGATAGCATTTGATAACAAATTTATTATAACTTGCTTCATTCTTTTGGGATCGGCGATAACTAATAATTGTTTATCAGATATCTCTTTCTTTAAACTAATCCCTGTTTCTTTTAGTTTAGGTGATAACATTTTTAAGCACGAATCTATTATCTTATTCAGATTAAACTTCACTTTCTCTACTGTTAAACTACTTGATTCAGCTTTAGAAAAATCGAGCACATCATTAATCAAAGCAAGTAAATGTGTACCAGCATTATATATATCGTCTACGTATTCCTTGTATTTAGAGTGATCTACCGAACCTAAAGTTTCATTTTTGATCAACTTTGCAAATCCAATAATAGCATTAAGAGGTGTACGCAACTCATGTGTAACACTTGCAAAAAATTTTATCTTATTTGCATTTTCTTGCTCTAATGCCTCTTTAACCCTTTGTAATTCAATATTAGTTTTATGCTGCTTGGCTAGCATTTGGGTATTGGAAAAGTGCAAATAAAGCATTATTAGTATTAAGATAACCAGTAATAAGCCCATTAATATTGAAAATAGACTATATACCATAATATAAGAGTCATTATAGCTTTGAATGATCTTCAAAAAAAATGAAGGCTTAATGTCATCTTCATGAAATATAGGGAAAGTAGAAGTTAATGTATTTCCTGTAGCGTAAAATATTTCTTGATTGCTTAGCAATTTATCAATTTCATCATTTGTAAGCAACTGCTCATAGTCATGACCTTGAGTATTAAAATTACTGAAAATCACTCTGGCATTTTGATCATACAGTATTAAGCTAAAATTTCTTACTTTGCTTACTGATTGTAACAATTCAGCACGCAATTTTACCAACTGGTTTATGTAATCAAAACTGTTATATTTAATATGATGTTTTTCTATTAGTAAATAATGATATTTTTTTATTATACTATTTTCCAATAGATCTTTTAAGTTTGCATTTGAATTACGGTAAAAAGAAAGAAAATTATTCTTTAATGAATAACTGCGGTATATTGTGCCCAATAAAACCACAAAAATTAATAAGAATAGCGAGATAATTTTTGTATATCTATTTGTTTTTAGTGTAGTAAAAATTAATTTACTTAATTTATACATATTCTTCTCATTGTGAAATAACGTCTTTTATGGTATTAATAAAAAATTAGCATATCATACTTTTATGACAATTTCTCCTATCTTGCCAGTTTATTCTCCTGTTAACATAAATTTTTCTTATGGCAAAGGTATTTACTTGTATGATATCGATAATAAGCGCTATATAGATTTTCACTCTGGAATAGCTGTTAGCAGTTTAGGTCATGCCAACCCACGATTAACTGATGTCCTAAAATTACAAGGAGAAAAACTATGGCATATATCAAATACCTATAATATATCTACTGCCAACAAATTTGCAGAAAATTTAATAAACAACAGCTTTGCTAATACTGTATTTTTTGCAAATTCTGGATCAGAAGCAGTGGAATGTGGACTTAAAATCGCTAGGGCCTATCAAAATGGAAAAGGTAATAAAAATCGCTATAGAATTCTAACATTTCATGGTGCATTTCATGGAAGGACATTTTTAACTTGTGCAACAAACGATAGACAGAAATTTTCTGAATTACTGAATCCTTATATTGACTGGTGTGATAACATAGAGCCCAATATTGAGAGTGTAAAGAAAGCAATTTCTAATGGCATAGGTGTTATATTAATAGAACCAATACAGGGACAAGGTGGTATTAAAGTAATGAGTGAAGTCTTCATGAAAGAGCTAAGAGAACTATGTAACGAAAACGACATACTGCTATTTTTTGATTGCGTTCAGTGCGGTGCTGGCAGGACAGGAAAGTTATTTGCATATGAACACATAGGAATTAAGCCTGACATATGTGCTCTTGCAAAAGGAATAGGAGGAGGTTTCCCTCTGGGGGCTTGTCTTGCAACTGAAAAGGTTGCTAAGTACATGGCGGTCGGTATGCATGGTTCTACTTTTGGTGGTAATCCACTTGCAACTTCAGTAGGTAATGCTGTATTGGATGAATTGCTCAGCCCTGGCTTCTTAGAAAATGTTGAAGTTAGAGGTAAGTACTTAAAAAACAAACTAGAAAATTTAGCAAGCAAGTTTCCAATGATAGAAGAAGTGAGAGGAAAAGGGTTGATGCTAGGAATAAAAGTAAAAATGAATAACCAAAAATTTGCAGAAGAGCTAAGTCACCGTGGTTTACTCACTGTTGGAGTAACATCAGATAACGTTCTAAGAATCTTGCCTCCACTCATTATCACTGAAAAAGAGATTGATGAAGGCATTGAAATCCTCACTCAGTATTTATCTGAAAAGTTCTAGTTAAAAACTAAACCTTCCTGCTCACTAGTTGTTGGCTGTATCAAAATTGCAGATAAAGCAGTAGCTACAACTTTATCAGCTACTTCATTTGTACACTTTGCCTTTTCCTGTTCTCTTATCAGTGTAAGCTCATTTATATCACTTAGTGAGTCAAATTTTGTTATATCCTCAAATATAAACGATTGCACGATGTCTTTCGGAATATTGAGAAAAGCCGAGTTACCAAGCGATAATGTCATATCTAACAAACTTTTCATTGAGCCGTTTCTCAAAACACATTTAGACAGTTCTCCTAAAAGAATTGGCACTCCAAAAATAAAAAATGCTCCTCTCACTAAATAGGTCGTTATTTCATATAACAATGCACCACACAAGAGTGCCAGTGGTCCAAATACTATAAAACCGCAAAGTAAAGGCAATTGCATGGTCTGACCTGATGATATTCTACCTATAAGCTCCATTGAAATTATAAACCCAATAAGTAACATAGCTCTACCTAGATATGTCCTTTCTTTAGAGCGTTTGTTAAAGTTTTTCTCACGTAACTTAGAAAAATCATTATTGACTCTTACGTCAAAAATATTATGGCCATTTTTTAATTTGAGCTCCAAGTTCTCTATTCCATGACGCCACTTATGGCACCTTACAACTTCATTAATTACCATACTAATTCGATCATTGATCTTGCATAATTTGCTTTCTTGATATAAATCTCCTTGATAATACTTTTCTCTAAATTTCACACAGTCTAATTTCTTTAAATCAGATAAAAAATCTTTAATTTCTTGTGCCATTTTATCAGTATCACCTCTGTAGCCTACAGCTTTCAAAATTGCTGCTAAGTGTTCATTTTCAATTTGAGCAATTGTTCTATCTAATGCACGTATATATTGCTTGGATTGAAAATATGAGATGATTTTTTCTTTACATCTATCCTCATTGCCTTCGTACAAACTATTTCTTTTGAAACTGCTGTCATGTTCTTTGGCAATTTCTAATGCATGAACCAATACATTTTGCGCCTTCACACTACTTTCACAGTGACAGTTTCTGATTATGTGTACATACGCTCTTGCACTGGTATCTCCAGATTTATCTATATTGTACGCTTTAGCCAAAAAGACTAAATAGTCAAACCCTGCCCAAAGATAATACATTACCTTTGTTATAGCACTCCCCACAGAAAATAAAGCTGAGCGTGTGCAAGATAATTTACCGTTGTTTTTAATTCTGTTCTCATATGAACGAAGGTATGCCTCTGTACTTTTTAAAATCCTATGTAAATCTTGTTCTGTCTTTTTGACATCAAAATCATTTATATCATGAACTTTTTCATACGTTTCTTTTATCAAATCACTAGAAAACTTCTTCAGAGCTGAATCATCAATATTTCCTAATGCATCAATATTTTTACTAATATAGATTTCTATTTTTCTTCCAAGTTCTTCTCCCATTCTATTTTTTAGCAACTTATTGTATTTATTAGTAGCTGGAAACAAAACTTTCTGACAAAATTTCTGTGGTTCCTTTTTAAAATTTGCTAAGATCTTATTCACAAATAGCTCAACTTCTTCACCTGCAGCAGTGAAAAACCATGATTGTCTGCTCTCATTACGCTCTCTATTTCTTCCAAGATTCTGTAGGGCTTCAGATGGATTATTGAACTGACTAACCGAATCTGCAAATATTGATGCAACATGATTATATTCACTATCAAATCCACGACCTTTCGATCCATCTATAACCGTTGTCAACGCATATTTAGCCAATGAATCAAAATCTCTTTTTTCATAATCACAATAAATAGTTCGATATTTACCTATTTGATTACGTATTATCGCTGAAAAGGGTCTATTTTCTCCAATACCAAGATCATTTTTCCCAATTCCTGCAAAGATACATTTATTTTGTTTGCAGAAATCAATGAGACTATGTAGTATACCTTCCTCTCTTTCCATGAGGTCATGGAGCTCTTTGCTTAAGCGCCAATTATCAACTATTAAGCTGCATTGCTCATTATCACTTTTACTCAGTGCTTCAATTACTGTCTTTATTTGCAGTAAGAGCTCATCTCTAGCAAATTGCTCACTAAAGCCTTTTCTCTCTAGGTAGCTTATAATATTGTTATCATTAGTGGTGCTAACATTCTTTTTAACATCTTCTATCAATTCACTCAAACCTTCTCTTCTTTTTTTATCTAAAGTAATATTATCACACTTCATTAAATATGAGAGAGTAAGATCGATCATTGAATGCATTACTCTATATTTTAGATATTCAGCAGTACTACTGAAATCCACCTTTTCTTTTAATTCAGATATCTGCTCTTCTGTCAGACTAGGATGTTGCTTTTTAACGCAGCTTATAAAGTTCGTTTCACGTAACTTGAGCCTATAGTCTTGATAAGACATCCCTTCAGGCTGAAATTTATTATACACTTCATAACGTGTACTACCTTCATATACTAAATTATCTCTACCCTGCAACGCAAAGTTAAGATTAACTATACTATTTACATCATCAGCTAAAAGCAGAGCACTTTCTCCAATTGGGCTTTGCACATTCCATCTTATAGAAGTTAATAAATCATCGGTATCAACAAGCTTATTGTAATTAAAAACTTCTTCGCTCTCTTCAACATATTCATGAGCTGGGCTCAATTTTTCTCTAGTAAATAAGCTACGCACGTTAGCAAGAAATCTAGAAAGCAGTTCTTTTGACTCTACACCAGTTGCTTTAGTTAGTACCCACCAAATTGGCAACATTACTATACCAAATATAAACATAGAAATTGTATAATATAAGTTTCCAATCAAAGCAGAATACAGCCAATAATCTGAAGTTAGACCAATTACATCAGCAACATTACTATTTATAACAGGAAATAATGTAATCATAGGTATTATAGTAACAGCAATATTCACTACAAATGCTAGAGTGAAATTTGTTCTCCTATTGGTTTTTGCAATAACACTTGCTGTTTCGATGGCGTTTGCAATACAACGTCTACTCAATCTTGTCGGGCTGATAACTTTTCCGCATCTATTTAAAATCCTTCTCTTTGGTGTTGCAGTGAGGTAAGTCGTAGGATATTTCTCATCAAGCTTGCACATGTTCTCAAAATCCTGCTGCTTGTTAATACTGTCTGCTTCATCAACACTAATCCACAACTTGGTATTTTGGTCTTTAAATTTACGATCATTTTCTTGCTGTAATAACAGGTCATGTGTCACTATAATTGTTGTAGGTTTAGTTGCCTGCAGTGCATTTTTAATTTCCTCAGCAGTTTTGGGTGTCCTAATGTTTACAGTAAATGCACTACTCATCATTTTTTTAGCTTGGTTTACTAGATCACTGTTTGGTACTGCAACCAGATGATGAAACCCTGCTTGGGCTAGTACATGGCTCCACATTCCAATATCGTAAGTCTTGCCAAACCCAGTTTCTGCATCGATCAGAACATTACAGTTAGTAGTAGAAGGGTTGCGTAAATGTTCTAATGCCTCTTCAACAACAGGTTTACGACGTGCTACTATTATAGATTCCTTTGTATCATCAAGTTTTATAGATTCACCTTGCAACTTACAGTTGATTTCTTCTAAGCCACTTATAATACTTTGCTTTTCTTGATTGCTGATAGAACTCACACATTATCCACTATAATTATCACAATATTAATTGTATGTTAATTCAGTAAATTGTCAATTCTATAGACAAAAAGCTGATTTCAACTATCATATTAATATGAATATATGCCTCGGAATAATTACTTCTCCCCATGGAATCAAAGGAGCTGTTAAGATAAAAACCTTTACTGAAAAGCCCGAAAATATTTTCCTATATGGTGAACTAATAAGCGGAAGTGAAAATTATAAAATAAGCTTGGTGTCTGTTGTCAGTAATAATTTAGTAATAGCAACAATTAGCGGTGTGAACTCCCGTAATGAAGCAGAACTTTTAAGAAATAAAAAGTTATATATAGAGAGAAATAAGCTACCACAATTAAATGATGAGGATGAATTTTACCAAAATGATCTTGTGAATATGGAAGTAAGATTAGAAAGTAATGAATTATATGGCTATGTGAAGTCTGTACATAATTTTGGCTCAGGGGATATATTAGAAATTTTGGTTATCAGCACAAAAAAAAACATTATGCTATCTTTCACTAAAGAAATATTTCCATACATCAACATGAAGGAAAGATATATAGTAATCAACATGCCAGAATTCATTGGCCAATAAAAATTTTGATATTTGTATAAAGTTATTTATAATCATCAGACTAAATTAAAAGTGTAATTATGGCAGAAAGGGCTAATGATATCAGGCCAGGTCAGGTACTAGAACATAACGGTGGTTTATTTTCGGTTATAAGTATTATGCATACTCAACCTGGTAAGGGTGGTGCATATATACAAGCTGAAATGAAAAATATCCAAACAGGAGCAAAGTACTATGAGAGGTTTCGCTCTGATGCAACAATCAGAAGGGCAATTTTAGATGAAGAGGAATATGTTTATCTCTTTACTGAAGGGAATATCGTAAATCTTATGCATCCAAGTAGTTACGAGCAGATTGTTATAAATTTAGACTTATTAGGGGAAAAGAAGGCTTATTTGCAAGATAATATGAAAATTAAAGTAGTAACTTATCAAGATAAAATAATTTCTGCACATGTGCCTGATCACGTTACACTAACTGTAAAAGAGACAGAGTCTGTTATCAAAGGTCAGACTGTTACTGCTTCTTATAAGCCTGCAATTTTGGAAAACGGAATACGTGTTAACGTGCCTCAATTTATAAAAGAAGGGGATAAAATTGTATTACATACTCCTGATAACAGCTATTACGAAAGAGTAAAAGAGTAAATGGCAATTTCATCACCACGAATCAATGTGATGCTTGATTCTGTACGCAGTGCCTCCAAGCAGCTTATACGTGATTTTAATGAATTGCAAATTTCAAGCGTTAAGTCAGCAGACTTTATCAATAAAACTTATTCAAAATCCAAGCAACTTATATACGATTGCTTGAAAAACTACAACCAGAACTATGACTTTATTTTTGAAGACGATGTGGGCCAAGATCTAAAAGACGGCGGTTATACTTGGTTTATTATGCCTATAGAAGGCAAGGAAAACCTTTTTAGTTGTATGGTTTATTTTGCAGTATCAGTTTGTCTCATTCATAAAAACAGAGTTGTAGCAGCTGTGATTGATGCTCCAGCCCTTAGAGAAACTTTCTGGGCAGAGGAAAAGAAAGGAGCTTTTCTTGAAGATTTCAAATCTCGCCATGTAAAAATGCGGATGAAAGCTCGTGAAGGGGGAATAATAGACATAAGTGGTAATTTGTTAAATAAATTACCACTTGACAATAATAATCTACGCTCCCTTGGCTCAACGGTACTAGGTTTTGCATATCTTGCTGCCGGAAGATACAATGGAATAATTTACTCTGGAATTAATAAATATAAAACTTCACTCGGTAGGCTTTTTCTGCAAGAAAGCGGTGGGAGATTAAGGGAAGATAACGCGCTTGTCATTGCTGGAGATATAAACTAAAGTTCATTCAAAAGAGCAAAAGTCACGTAGTGAAAATAATAAATGGTCTTACCTACCCCTCATTGCAGCAGGGTAGCAAAATAAGATAGACGAGAAAAGACAACTATAGGAACAAATAGTCAGTGTGTGACAATGGCATCTAGTCCTTTTGCACAAAAAATGTTGTAAAGTAACTTAGTTGGATCCCAGTGTTAGCTACTTTCATGACAAGAAATAAAGCACTGATTTTGTACATTAACCATGCTTTTAAATAGATACCTTATTCTTGGCAACTTTAAACTCAACAACAGACACAAACAGATAATTTCTCAAAAACTTTTACAAGAGATTTTGTTAAATGCTCTATCATTTCATTTGTATGGTAAGGCGTAGGAGTAATACGGAAGCGCTCAGTCCCCTTTGAAACTGTTGGGTAATTTATATGTTGTACATATATTCCATACTCATCAAATAACAATTTTGATGCTTTTTTGGACAACTCAGGATCGCCAATTATGATTGGAATTATATGAGTTTCTGTTTGCATAAAATTCACTCCTGCATTTCTCAGTGAGTCTTTTACTTTCTCAACCACCTGCTTCTGCTTTTCTCTTTCAATGTTGCTTGATTTTAGATGCTCAACGCTTGCCTTTGCTGCTGCTGCTAAAACGGGCGACATAGCAGTAGTAAAAATAAATCCTGGGGCTGAACTTCTTATTACATCCACCAAGCTCTTTGAAGACGCTATATATCCACCCATCACTCCAAAAGCCTTTGATAATGTACCCTGAATAACAGTTATTCTATCCATCAAACCTTCTCTTTCTGCAATTCCGCCACCGCGCGGTCCATACATGCCAACTGCGTGTACCTCATCCAAATAGGTAATTGCATTATACTGATCTGCTAGATCACATATCGCTTCAAGCGGTGCTACATCACCATCCATTGAGTATACAGATTCAAGTGCTATTATTTTCGGCGTTTTTATATCTATAGACTTTAGCAACTGCTCTAAGTGATCAACATCATTATGCCTAAATATGTGCTTCGGTCTTTTTCCTGATTTTATACCTTCTATCATTGAAGAATGGTTTTTCTCATCTGAAAAAATTACCACGCCCGGAATAACAGACGATAAAGTACTAAGTGTAGTTTGGTTGGCAAGATAGCCACAAGCAAAAGTTAAAGCAGCTTCTTTTTGATGCAAGTCAGCCAAAGATTTCTCGAGCTCAACAACTTCCTTTGTTGTACCTGATATATTTCTTGTTCCTCCAGCACCAACAGATGAATTTTGAATAGCAGCAATGACACTATCGTTTTGTGACATTCCCAGATAATTATTACTGCACCAGACAATAACCTCTCTATTTCTTTCATAATCCATAATATAGGGAAGTTTGCCAGGTAATGACGCAAAATGCGTAAATTCACGATAGCGCCCTTCTTCTTTTATATCTTTGATTTTATTTAAGAATATTTTTTCGTAGTCTACCAAGTTTTTATCTATTAACAATCAATATAATTATAATAAATTATTAAATGATAGACTACTATATTTATTACTTAGACTGACATTCTTCTGTCTGCATAACCTTTGTGACCTGATTATCCTCAACTAAGCTTTTAGGCCTATAGCAGTACGTAATTGTAGCTGCAATAAGACAACAAACTGCAACTGCTATTCCTATTGCTAACATTTCCAAGTAAACTGCAACAGCTGCTCCTAAGGCAATAACAGTTATTGCAAGCGCAGAAGCAGCTACGACATACTTTTTTGTGTTTTGTGGATCATTCTTTGAATTGCTTGGTACGGTTGCTGAATAGCCTAAAGATGACATAAATTCCAAAAATCCCTTATTTCCTCGCTTTTTTGCCATATCTAAAGAGCTTCCTTTCAAAAGAGTATCTGATGGTTTATTAATAATTGGATCGTTTTCTAAATACGGGCTTGTACCATTGTCTATTAGCAATTTTGCAGATTTTTTATGCCCTTCATTTATTTTTCGATTATAAGCTATAACATGTAGCGCAGTACCAATATCCCTACTTTGTGTATTAACATACTTTTTTTATCTTTTGCTGCACCTATCAAAATGGCAACTACATCAGAATGACCATTATCAGCAGCTAAGTGCAATGCAGTTTCACCATTATGATGTTGTAAATAAAGATCTGCCTTTTTTTTTAAAAGTAATTCCACCATTGCCGAATTACCTTCTGCAGAAGCATACATCAAAGGAGTAAGATTATATCGTTCTTTAGCATCAACTGTTGCGCCACGCTCTATTAGCAATTCTGCAACATCTGAATGTCCACTATATGCTGCTTCATGTAAAGGAGTTACTCTGCTGCCTGTACTGCTTACTGAATTAACATTTGCGTCATTATCAAGTAAAAGCTTCACAAAATCTTTATGACCACTCTTGGCAGCTAAATGAAGTGCAGTGTCACCACCTACTTTTGTTTTTGATTTAATCTCAATATTTGCACCACATTCTAGTAAATGCCTGCCAAGCTCAACATTACCTTTTTGTGCTGCAACGTGTAAATGAATAAATCCATCATTATCATAATCTGTGAAACGTTCATTAATATCGTCTAGTAAACTTTCCCTACCAGCTTTTAATTCCTCAGAAATGATAAGTGTTACTTTACCATTTTCATACTCTACTTCACCATTATGAAATTTAAGTGTGAACTCTAAAATAGCATCAACCCTGCATATTTCCCTATTTGTATCAAGTTTCCTGACAGGCATACTTGGACAATACTGAACATTGAGAGAACCTTGGCTATTATATACAATACTTATCTTTCTATCATTGGCATGAGGCAAGATTAGTTTATGCTTAGAGAATATAGGAGAGAGCTGCATTAACAAAGAGCCATCATACCCAGCTTAATTGCAACTAGTAATTAACTCTTCCAGTATATAGTCATTTGGAACCTCTGCTTTAGCATGTTTAAAAATTTCCGTAAAAACATACTTTGCAAACAGACGTTTATCATCTCCCTCATTATATTTATCATATAACCCTTTAATGAAACTATTATCTATAGTGCGATCATTGATTACAAAAAAATCCGTTCTATATAGGTCTTGATAAGCTGTGTTACCAGACTTTACATCTTCATTATTCTCATCTGCCTTTACTTGACCCAGCAGAGATTGTGTTAGCTGAAATTCTAACGTAGTTACTGCACTAGATTTAGTATCAGAATTATTAACGCCAGATTCCTCTTGACTTTCATTACCTGAATCCTCAGAACGACGGCGCTCTTTTTCCTCTCGTTCTAAAATTTCAAACCCTTCTTCAGTTCCCGAATCCCTAGAATCTGATTTCTTTAAAATTTTGTTTGATTCCTGTGATACAAAATCTGAACCTAACATGTTTTTCCTCACTAATTAGTAGCTAAGCTAAGTGTAGCATTAAATGGCAATTTTGTCAACTTAGCAAGCATCTCTTCGTAGTCTACCAAGTTTTTATCTATTAATAATCAATATAATTATAATAAATTATTAAATAATAGACTACTATATTTAGTATACAGACCTTTCCTTGAACACAATCTCTGCAGGCTCACCATTCTCAATTAAGCTTTTAGGTCTACAGCAGTATGTAACTGTAGCTGCAATAAGACAACAAGCTGCAACTGCTATTCCTACCGCTAACATTTCCAAGTAAACTGCAACAGCCACCCCTGAAACAATACCGGCTATTGCAAGCGCAGAAGCAGCTACAACATACTTCTTTGTATTTTGTGGATTTTTTTTGAGGCCACTTTTGCTGCTTTGCTCATTAATTCTTGGCAATTCTGTTTTTGGCTGTCCATTTCCGTTAGCAACTTGTTCTACATGCTCAGTAGGTTGATTAACGTTAATATCATTATTAACATCTTCAATTTTAATCGAAAGAAATTCATCTTCATCATCACTTGTTAATTCTACTCTTAAAGTACAAGGAACAGAATTACTAGAAACAGTACCATTAGCTGTTGCTTCAGCTTCCACTGTGTCAATTACAGATATTCTTGTTTCATGACCTTCTTCACTAATTTTTTCAAATGGAGAATTACTATTAGAGTCTGAGGAAGTTCCGGCAGAGCAATCACTTTTATTACCTTCAAGTTTAGAAAAATCATCCTCCTCAGAACTCAGTGATGGTGAGCTTTCTTTAGACTCTACCAAAGGAGCTTCTTGGCTACTTGCAGCAGCTTCTACATTGTTGTCTACTGGTAATGTAGCAGCAGTGTGCTTGAGCTCATTTTCAAGAAATAGTATTATTTTTTCAAGAGCCTCTTTTTGCTCACCCTCTTCCAAATTTGTAATTTTGTCATTTGCTTGGTCCAAGAGCTTCTGTACAGTAGGTTCATATGTGCTGACTTCTAATTTCTTTAATAAATGTATCAAACGAGTAAGATTGATTCTATCGACAGCATTAGACAATTTTTCTCCTATAATTTTTTCATTTCCAGGCATTTTACCCTCCTCACAATTATTACCTATAGCTTCTTCTATTGAAGCCTCTTCATTATTCATAATATTCTCTACTTTATCAACAATGTTTCTTTGCGGCTGTTGATTATCAATATTTTTGGATTCTGGATCTTTTTTAATATTTAAATGCAAAGGTGTTTTATCATCTAAACCTTCAAGAAATTTTGTGATTTTTGATTCACTAGAAGATTTTTCCCTGTTTTCTTCCCTTACCAAATATAAACTTTTCGTTCCTACCAGATCTAAAGCTGTTTTGCCATCTCTATCTTGAATGTTCCAATCAGCTCCCTTGTTTACAAGTAATTTTACTATTTCAAATTTATCATGGTAAGCAGCCCAATGTAAAGCTGTTCTGCCATGCCTCTCATCTTGAATATCAATCTCAGCGCCATTTCCAATAAGCAAGCCCATTAATTCTAAATTATTACGTGCCACAGCCCAATGCAAAGGTGCATGCCCTGAATTGTCTATACTATTAATATCAGCAATTTTATGATTAATAATAGTCTTTGCTACATCTATAAAATCTTGTTGTATAGCATAGTGCAAAAATTTTTCTGACATATCAGAAACTCTAGACCTGGCTTCAGTATCTTTAAATTTATCTAATACCGCTTTCACGCATTCTTGATTACGAATAGACAACGCCCTTCGAAGTTTTTCACATATGCTATGCCAAGGTAGAATAGTACTTCGATTTTTTTCCAAATCTTCTAATAAAAGCTTAGTATAGCGCTGTCCACCAACACCAATAAGTAGCCTATCGAGACCTTCATCTTGCGTAAATAATATACTTTATGCGTTTCTGCATACCTTTCCACAAGTGTGTCATCAGCTGCAATGGCTAGTAGTGAAAGCTCTTTTACTGAATAATTATAATAACCATTTGTTTCATCATAGCTATTATTCAACAGCACATTGTGCATATGATCAGTCAAATTAAGCTGTTGAGAGCAAAAATCCTTCAAATTACCACAATTTAAATCAGTAATAAATCTATCGCTTTCCTCTATATTATTTATAGTTTTATCTAAATCTGCATAATCACCATAATTTTTTGCTTTATTTATAACGTCTATTAATCCATCAAAGGTTAAATTTTTAGGGGTAATGGTAAATTCTTCTTCATTATGCCTTGGTTCTATATTAACCTGATCTTGAGGCCAAAATAACTCTGTTGCTACAACTGCTGTAACTTCTGCAACACCTACCAATACATTCGCAACATTACCTAAAATGCCTGGATCAGTAACTACTTTGTTTGCTACTTCACTACTATCAGATGAACTCTCAGTAATAGACAAGTCTTCAGCAGCAAATGACTTAGGTCCTTCATTCATATTTTTCTCAAGAGTCTCTGTAATTCTATTATCCTCATCTTCGAAATGCCTATTTATTTCATCTAACAAACTTTTGCCATCAACTTTGTAATTCTCTAATTGTTCAGGAATAGCAAGTGTTACTTTGCCGTTTTCATACTCTACCTTACTATCTCGAAACTTAAGGGTGAACTCTAAAATAGCATCAACCCTGCATATTTCCTTATTTGTATCAAGTTCTCTAACAGGCATACTTGGACAATACTGAATATTGAGAGAACCTTGGCTATTATATACAATACTTATCTTTCTATCGTTGGCATGAGGCAAGCTTAGTTTATGCTTAGAGAATATAGGAGAGAGCTGCATTAACAAAGAGCCATCATACCCAGCCTGATTGCAATTAGTAATTAACTCTTCTAATATATTGTCATTTGGAGTTTCTGCCTTAGCATATTTAAACATTTCTGTGAAAACTTGCTTAGCAAACAGGCGGTAATTTGCATTTTCACTCGAAATTAAGTGATTGTGCTGGCAATATAACTCGTGAACATACGCTTTGCTTATTGTTTGCCCATTAATTACAAAATCCATTCTTTCCAAATCAAGTTGTGCTTGCTTGCCAGAATTTGCATTCCTATTATTCTCACCTGCCTTTACTTGACTTAGCAAAGATTGTGTTAGCTGAAATTCCAATTCAATTGCTCTGTTAGTATTTTGTCCTTCCTCAACCTCTGAACAATTGCCTGAATCTCCAGAATGACGATGCTCCTTAATTTCTTCTTGTTCTAAAACTTCAAATTCTTCTTCAGCACCTGAATCTCTGGAATGGCGACGCTCCCTTTCTTCTGCAGTATCTACTGCTGGCGGCATGAGCCCACCAAGTAAATTCCACCCCATGTTTTACCCCCTAATTATTAGCTAAACTAAGTATAGCATTAAATAGAAATTTTGCCAAGCAAGTTATTGAGCCTTTTAGCAAATAGACTTACGTCTTCCATCTCTTCACCTTCCACTATACAAGCTTGATAGAACAATAAGTAAATCATATCTCCAAGTGTTGGATTTTCACCATTTTTAGCGTGAGATTCCATTATGTTTCTTATCAAAGGATGCTTAATGTTAATTTCAAGTACTTTTGGCGTGCGGTAATTTAGCTGCTTCTGTTCACGTAAAAAACGCTCCATACGGAGGTCCATAGTTCCTTCATCAACTGCTAGACACACAGGACTATCGGTTAATTTCTTAGAGATCTTTACACTTTTTACTAAGCTTCCAAGAACCTTGGTGAAGTATTCGAGTATAGAATCCGCGTTTTCTTCGCTTTTGTTTTCATCTGATTTATTTTCTTCATCTTTCTTGCCTTCTTCTGAAGAAAATTTTTCTAAATCAACATCAGCGCGGGTCACAGACTTAAATTTTTGATCTTTATATTCATGAATCACGCTAGTCCAGAAATCATCAACTGGATCAACAAATAGAAGCACTTCCAATCCTTTGCTGACGAATCCTTCAAGTTGTGGACTGTTTTTTACTGAATCGAGACTATTACCTGTGAGATAGTAGATATGTTCCTGTTCAGGCTTCATTCTGCTTATATAATCATCAATGCTAACTAGCTTACCATCACTGGTGCTATGAAATCTGCAAATGGAAAGCAATGCTTCTCTTTCATCAGTTGGCATAGCTTCGCAAAGACCTTCTTTTAACACCGCACCAAAATTGCCCCAGAATTTTGTATATTCCTCTAAATTCTCTTTTGCTTTTTTGCCGAGCTCTGATATTATGCGCTTAGTTAAAGATTTCCTAATCTGCTCAACAACGCGATTGTTCTGCAGTGTTTCTCTGCTGATATTGAGAGGCAAATCCGGTGAATCAACCACACCTTTCAAAAAACGCAAGTACTGCGGTATAATCTGCACATTATCTTCAGTGATAAACACTTTATTTACATACAATTTTACAGAGCAGCGTCTATCTGGATGAAATAAATCAAAAGGCTTGATAGAAGGAACATAAAGCAAGTTCGTATACTCTATTGCACCTTCATTTTTATTATGAAATATCATCCAAGGCTCACCGCCCACATGTGCAACACCACGGAAGAAGTCGTTGTGCTCTTCTGGAGTAACGTCATTTTTTGGCTTAGTCCAAATTGCAGCTTTGCTATTTAATTTTTCACTTTTTCCTTCTTCATTTACAAACTCAACGGGAAAATTTATGTGGTCAGAGTAAGTAGTAACGATGTTTTCAATACGGAATTTGTCTAAAAATTCGCTTTCTTCAGGACGCATGATGAGCGTAATTTTTGTGCCACGAGAGATTTGACCATCTAATTTGCTGATTGAATACTCTCCATCTCCTTTAGATTTCCACACCCAAGACTCTTCTTCTCCGGCTTTCCTTGATTCTACTATAACTTCTGAAGCAACCATGAAGCTTGAATAAAAACCAACACCAAACTTTCCAATCAGCTCTACAGCTTGGCTCGAATCTTTATTATTCTTAATTGCATCCAAGAATTTTTGCGTACCAGAACTTGCAATCGTGCCAAGATTATCTATTAAATCCTGTCTGTTCATTCCAATTCCATTATCGGTTATATACAGCTCATTCTTATCTTTACTGGAGCTAATAGTAATCTTCAACTCATCACTTGAATCTAATAAATCAGCATTTAATTGTGATTCATAGCGCAATTTATCACATGCATCTGATGCATTTGATATTAACTCACGCAAGAAAATATCCTTATTAGTATAAAGTGAATGAATTACTATATTTAGTACTTTGCCTACTTCAGCGTCAAATTTTAAACTTTCAGTTTCTTGTATGTTGTGCATTTTGAGCTCCATTATTAGCCTACTACTCTAATAATTTAAGTATTGCACTGCGATCTTTCAAGGTCACACATGCTAAAATTTATGTGGGCCAACTTATGGTTCCAATGCTAAACTGGAATAAGTACAACCATTGTGTCATGCAAATTAAGAAGAAAGTGCTAGAATATAATATCTCTTATTTGCTTCAAAGATTTGTTAGTCTTTGATTCTTTTTTTTTAAAAGTAGTCTCAAGAGAGATTTTAAGCTTTTTCCATTCTTCTTGACCATTTGGCATTAAATCACTCTCAATCTTCTCCAGTACTTTCTGAGGTGATGAATATAATTCCTCGTACAAATCAGTGTTTACTGACTGTAGTATTACTAAAAATGTAAATAAATTCGGATCAAGTAATTCTTCTTTTGCATGGTTCAAAAAACATAGCTTTATTCTTCTTATACAGTATTGTATTGCCTGCAGTGATAATGAGAAGCTTTCTGCATAAAATATAAAGCTATCTATAATTAAGCTCTTTGATTTTTTCGGTAATTCAGAACTTTCAAACAGTTTTCTTATAAACTGCTCTGTTGGCTGTTTTGGCAAATGCAAAGAGAGATCAGTAAAAGATTTTAGGCTAAAATTTGGTCCAAGTATTGTGCTAATTGCTCTTTGCACATTACTCTTATCTTGGCTAACAGAGATAATGAAAACCAGTCCCTCAACATCAAGCATGTACTTTATGGATTCTAAAAAATCGACAATGAATTTAGGGCGACATATATCAAGATCATCCACCATTATATAAATGTTTTTGTCTTTCCTGATTTTATTAACCACATCTGCTAGTTGTATTTTAAAATCTCTAATGTTCTCTTTTCTCCTTTGGAGAAGATTTAACTCACCCAAGACAAAACCAATGTCTTTCTTATCAGCCTCTTTTGCAGCATCGAGAAATACTGAAAGCATAGCAAGTGGAGATTTACTGATCAGCTTTCCTAATGTATTGAGAGAAAATAGTTCTTGGTTTATGTTTTTGAACTGCTGTATAACACTCCTTTTTACTTTGTATGATGCGAATAGATCCTCAAACAGGAAATGCAAAAAAGAAGGCAATGGTTGATCTAGCGCACTAATATCCCATGCGCTGTAATAAGCTGCAATTTCATTTTGCTGCTCTAGATCCTTTACCCATTCTTTCAAAAAAAACGTCTTACCCCATTTATCATATCCTTCTAAGGATACAATAGAAAAAGACTTACCAATTGTCTTGATTATAGAACTAAATTTACTTGCAACTTGTTTATAGCCTAAGCAATCATTCTCCCAAGTTATTACCTTAGGTAATTGCTCGTCTTCTTTTTTTCTGAATCTTACTAATGATATAAGTTTTTTAAAGCACATAAGATCCTTATGCTATATTTTACTATAGTATCTTATAAGTTAAGGGTCCAGACAATCATTTGCTTAGTAATCCATGTTTTTCTAACACATTAATAGAAATGTTTTTCAAGCTACTTACAGGATCAAGCACACCACATGGATCATATGTGATAGTTTTTATTCCTGTTTTTTCTTCTATGCATCTTTCCATGTATTGCACGTAATTTTGTGTAAGATCGTCTATTACTTCCTGTGTTTCCTTTAAACTTTTACAATCTTTGAATTCAGTTACTAGTTGCTCAATTCCACTTTCATAGAGTCCAGAATAGTTTTGAATTATAAAACTCCTGTTTTTAATAGCTTTTTGTATTAAAGGAAACATCCCGTTTATATAAGCTAAGCTTCCTGCATCCAAACTGATATCTATTGTTAACTTTCCTTTTTCCTTCCATAAGTCTATTTTTTCCTCCATGATTTTCCTACTATCACAAGTTTTTATTAATTCTATTAGTGCAGAATTACCATACTTATCAGATACCCAGTCACTATGCACAAAGTTTTTATACACCAGCATTAATGGAAATATAAAGCTTAGGTTATCAATATATCGAACATATTCGTCTTGATTTAATTTTCTTATTATTTTGCTGAAATTAGGTTTAATAATAATATCCTTATATCGAGCATATTCGTATTCGTCTAGATTGAATTTTCTTGTTATTTCGCTGAAATTGAAATAAGGCTTAATAATAATATCCTCATATCGAGCATATTCGTCTTGATTTAATTCTCTTATTATTTTGCTGAAATCAGGATCCTTATATCGAGCATATTCGTCTTGATTTAATTCTCTTATTATTTTGCTGAAATCAGGTTTAATAATAATATCCTTTAATAAATCTGTATTGTGAAAATTAATATCGCTTTTTGTTAAGAGTAGATCATTTGATTTAAAATCAAACTCTTTTAATTTTTTCACTTCTAAATTAGGCACTTGTAGTCCTAAGTCAATCTTTATATCCTTTAATATGTATCCAATTCGTTTACTATCTGCGTATTCTTTGTTAAATAGCGCAATGAAATCAAGAGCGATTGATCTTGATTTTTTGATTAACCAACTATAAGTATCACGTACTCCATCTAGTACAAAAGTTAACATAACCCCTCATTTTTAAATACCATATTTAAATGTATAATATTTTCAATTAGCAAGCAAGTTTCTAGGCTGAAGTATGTTACAGTATTTTTAAAGTATGTTGCTCAGAAGAAATGGAATATTATTTAATATCCTGTCTTGAAGTAAGCGCTATCTTCAGAGTCCCTTCATCTAGGTAGTCAATTTCTCCACCTATCGGTATACCACAAGCAAGGCGCGATATTTTTACATTCGAATTCTTTAGCAATTCAATTATATATTGCGCAGTAACTTGGCCTTCTAATGTCGGATTGATTGCAATAATGACCTCTTCAATTTTAAATTCTGTAACTCTTTTGGGAATGTTATCAAGATTCAGTTCTTTTGGACCTATGCCATTTATTGCTGATAGCCTTCCACCCAAAACATGATACATACCTGAATATATATTCCCTTTTTCAAATGCCCATAGATCACCCAATTCTTCTACTACACACATTAACTTGGTGTCACGCTTTGGGTTAGTACAAATAGAACACGGCGATTTAGTATCTAGGTTTCCACAAATTTTGCACTCTATTATAAGATCCGCTAGCTCTCTAATCAAAGATGCAAGCGGTAGCATGACTCTCTCTTTGTTCTGGAGCAAATGTATAACTAATCTTCGTGATGATGATGGACCTAAACTTGGCAATTTAGAAAAAGCATGAACTAAATTCTTTATATTAATGTTCATTTAACAAATTCAGGATATAGTTTATAAAATGATAACATCAAACCTTTCGTAAAGAAAGCTTAGTTTGATTGGCTATGAAAAAGATTTCCCACTTTTTTTAGAACTGTCTTGAAAAAATTAATGTAATCACAATCTACTGTAACCTAACTCTGATTCAGGTATAACTGAAATTATCTCACACATTTGCGTAGTTACTACGGTACTTCTTTTTTGAAAATGACGTAATTTATTTTTCAACATATTTCTTTCTTCTACATAACTGTCTGACTCTTTATTCAAACTAGAATTTTTTTCTTCATACTTGGAAAGTATTGTATCGATCAAATAATTAAAAAATAATATTAGACCTGTAGTGTTGGCAAGCAATGCAAGAGAATAATATAACATATCTTCACTCACTTCTTCATTTATTATGTCATGGGAATTTCTATACATTCTAAAACAAGAGCCGAAGGCTGCTAAGCATACACAAGTAAGTTTTGTTTTGTTTAGGACGCACTTAATTCGTGCTAGTTTTTTATTATTATCTTCTAATTTTATACGCAACTCACTAATTTTACTACTATAGTGCTGAATAAACAATTCTATGGCCTCTTTGTTATTAGCATAATTATATGCTTTGTAAGATTCCTTATCTATGAGTTCAGTATCTATATCCTTTGATTTGAGAAGCTCTTTGATTGCTTCATTTTTGTTAAGAAGCATAGCTTCGTGTAGAGGTGTGTACTCATTTTCAACATCTTTTCTTCTGTTAATATTTTCACGAGTTAAGTAGTTAAAAAGAGCTGAAATGCATTCTGAATTATTGCTTTCAATAGCCAGAGTAATTGCATCTTTTCCATCCTTGTTATTAGTATTAATAACTTTGAAAAGCGGCTTTTCATTCTCTTGCTTATGTTCAAAATATTTGCGTTTGTAAAACTCACTTGAACAGTATGGTTCCTTAAGAATACACAAAAGTTTTTCTACAAAACAAGTACGATTTCTTTTTATAGCTACATGTAAAGGTGTGTCATGATTCTCCTCGTCTTGCAACAATAAGACATCATACAAATAACCCTCTTTATATAAAAAATTAATCTCTTGATCAAAAGAGATATCTTCTTCTCCTTTACAGATATTTAGTAGCCGTAACCCTATACTTTCTGTAGTACTGTAATCAATTGCAGAGCTACGTTGCACTTTAGATTGATAAAGGGTTACGTCCATACTATTCCTACCTTTAAACAACCCAGCTATACCTCTAAATATTACAGCTATACCTGATTCACTCCGAGCAGCACAAGGTGTTTCATCTGGAATGTTAATCTCAACATTTTCACTAGAAAAAAGTTCTAAAACATGCGAGTTGCTTTTTCTACTGGAAAAAGGCACATCGTTCCTTTTATCTTTAATCTCAGCACTCTTTGCATTCAAAGAATTTAGAGAGTTAGCTAAACAATCAAGATCTGTAGCATTTTTAGACTCAAGGTCTTCTGCTTGAAAATTTGCTGCAGTGTTTATTTCACCTTTCATATTTCTTTTTTTACAGAAGTTGCATTTCAGGTAGGGTATCTCATCTTTAAAATTTTTCAACTCTATTTAAATTTTTTTAAAATAGTTTTTGATAAAAATACTTATGAAACTAACTTCTGTGTTAATTTTTTAGAAGATTTTATAGCTAAAAAATTACTTCCGCATATTTTAAATCTGATTACAATTACAGTTAGAGATATTTATTGAGCTCAAAAATCTATCTCCGTCTGCAGACTTTTTTATTAAACTCATTAAAAAATGTAGCGTATCCTCTTCAGAGCATATCTGTCGTATGTTCACTGCATTTTTTCTAATCTTTTTTATACAGGGGGATCTTATGTTCAGAATTCCAGATACTTGACCTTTAATTTAGCTAATAAAAACCAACTGGTACCTGCGGTTTTTATAGCTACGTTTTCTCAAATAAGTTTTAAATGAATAGATTTCTTGCATAATAAGATGTCATCCCAGTGCTTGACACTGGGATCCAATAAGAAAAATGCGCTGGAACTTTCGAATTCCAGTTATGCAAGAAATCTAATGTTAAAAAACTCACAGTTATCCTAGTACTGCTTTATTATCTACAGTCTTTTCATACTTGACAGAAGAGAGTTGAGGATTAACAGCTTCTTCTATTGATTTAGCCTGTTTATAGTCTTGACTTAGGAAATATATAGCCACTCCAACTGCTATTCCAGCAACAAGAGCAGATACTGCGAGTGTGCATAATATAATAGTCATTGAAGGGACTAAAGCACTACCAACACCGAGTCCAATGCCAAGAAAAACGCCAGGTATAATGCCAATCAAACTATTACATCTAGCACTTTCTTTTTTCGATTTAGCTTGGTCTTTCATAGATTTAATGAGTGCTTCTCTTGTTTTTTCTTCTTGATCTAAATCTAATGGGATTTTCTCTTCTTTATTCTTTATCAAAGGGCTTGCACCATATTTTAAAAGGGCTTCTATTGCCTCAGTGTTATTACTTATAACAGCTTGGTGTAATAATGTATTTTTACTACTTTGATCTTGAAAATTTATCAATTTGTAGAAATACTGAGGAGTAATAAACCTATTCACAGTTTCATCTAAAATCTTCATCACGTCTTGAAATGATAATTTCTCTTTTTTCTCAGATATTGCACTATTGTATTCAATGCAGTGGTGCAAAATAAGATACACCATCTTTTTTCTTATATCTACAGCATCCTTTATAGATAAAGCTGATTTAAATAACTCTTTGTCAATAGGTATTTTGATATTTTTATTAAGGAATTCCTTCAATTCTGTAATTTTTTCGTTATGCCTTATCCCTTTCCTACAGACGATTTCAAGTAAAGTATTCATACCATCTCCTTATTCTAGTTATATCAATAATATAATAAACTCTAATAAAAGTCAAATTTTTAATTAAAAAATTAATAGAACTTATTAGCAATTCCTACAAATGTCAAATAAATTCCGACCGCATCAAAAGAAACTCACAGGGTCAACATCTATTGTTACTTCAATATTTGAACTCAAGTTACAGCAATGTTTCAGCTTTTTCTTTATAGACAGACTGTATTTATTGTGTATTTTGAGTAACACTCTATACCGATATTTATTATTTAAGAAATTTATTGCTGCTGGTGATGGGCCAAAAATTTCAAATTCTTTCAATGTCAAGTGCTGAGAGGTAGTTGAAAATTGATTATGCAAAAAGTTTGTTATCTCATTTGCTGCTTTCTGCGTTGCAAATTGATCCTTACCACAAACTATAAGCGCTATTAGCCTACTAAATGGGGGCATTTTAGCTTTGCGTCTTGACTCAAGTTCAATTTCATAAAACAAATCCCTTTTTTGCTGCTGCAATGCTTTTATTATCAAACTTTCAGGATTATTAGTTTGCACTATTACCGTTCCTTTTTCGTTGAACCTCCCAGATCTACCCGCAACTTGATGCAATAATTGATACGTCTTTTCTGCTGCCCTGAGGTCAGAATTTTCAAGTCCTAAATCTGCATTTATCACTCCAACCAAAGTTAATTTAGGGAAATTATGCCCTTTAGCAATTACTTGTGTACCAATTATAATATTCACTTCTTCCTTGAGCACTGAGTCAATGACGCTACCAAGCGATTTCTGATCGCTGCTGATAATTGCAGTTTTTGCATTTGGTAATAGTTTTACTATCTCTTCAAGTAACCTCTCAATTCCTATACCACAAAGGGATAATGACTGCTCACTTTGACAATTCGAGCATTTTTCTGGAAGTTTTGATTGGTAAGAACAATGGTGACACAAAAGGACGTTCTTTTTCTTGTGGTACGTAAGCCATACAGTGCAATTTGAGCAGGAAATTTTATATCCACATTTTTTACAAACTGCAAGTTGCGCATACCCCCTGCGGTTTAGAAAGAGCATAACTTGCTGTTTTTTCTCTATGGTTTGTTTTATCCCTTCGAAAAGCTCATTTGAAATCCATTGTTTATTATTCACTACTTTTATGTGCGGCAACTCTGCACCACCGAATCGTTCGGTTAGCTTTACATGGTTGTAATTCCCTTTTTTAACATGATAAATTGTTTCAAGCAGCGGAGTAGCGGATGATAAAATAATCGGAATATTTTCGAGTTTGGCTAAGATAATTGCCATATCTCGAGCATTATATATAATTCCTTGTTCCTGTTTAAAGGATGAGTCATGCTCTTCATCAACGATGATCAATTTTAGGTTCTTATAAGGCAAAAAAAGTGATGACCTTGCCCCAATAATTATCTGCGCACTTCCATTTGCTATATTAAGCCAATTATTTCGGCGAGCTTTGGGAGTAAGTCCTGAATGCCACTCAGCTATATTTCCAGATATCTGACTGTGAACACGATTTACTAATTGTGAAGTTAGGACAATTTCTGGCAGAAGGATCAGGACTTGTGCATCGTTTACGATTTCAATTAACCTTGCAATCACAGAGAGATAAACTTCCGTTTTTCCAGACCCGGTTTCACCGTCAAGCAAAGTCACTGAATACTCATTCAAATTACTTATTATCTTATCGCGAGCTGCTTGCTGCTCAGGGCTTAATTGGTAATCTATTTCACTTATTTCCTGCTTTTGCTTAGTGAAAACTAACTTATCTATCTGATTTACCTTTAATACTCCTCCCATTATTACTTTGGCAAGCATACCGATAGGTATTACATTATACTGCGCAACCCACTCTGCAAATTCGATCAGTTTTGGTCTGATACTCGGTAACTCGATCTTTTGTTCAATGCATTTTAATTCTCGATCACTCTTGCCGCTATATTTCCAAACTATTCCAATCAAACGCTTTCTGCCAAATGGTACCACTACGTAATCTCCAATTGAAACTTCAGTATCTTCCTCAACTGCATATGAAAATAGCTGATCAATTGGAAGTGGTAGTAATACGTCAACTGCTTTCTTCATAGTACCTTAAGTTTAGCACCGTTTTGAAAATATTCGTTTTGATTTTTGTGGGCTGATTGGTTAAACTGGTATTAAGTTAGCTTTTTGAGGGTGAAGGTATGTTGACAGATCAAGCAGTAGATAAGCTCAGGGAGTTTGTTTCCGTCCATAATGAATATAATAAAGGTAGAAGCCACACTTTCACTGAAGAACAAGTATTGCAAAGCAATAAAAAATTTTTCGAAACAAATACACATGTTAGCCTCAAAAGAAATGAAAAAGCTAATTACAACACTTTCTGTGCTCACGGTACTAATGCCTTTGTATTATTTTTAGCATTTGCTTTTGCAACCGCACAATTATTACCAGGCAACACAAGGAAGCTAACAGGAGTACCTAGGATTACAGGCGAATCACAAGGTAAATCACGAGTAAATAGTAACTTTGTATCGGCTGTAACATTATTAGATAATGATTCCGCTTTGTTCTCATCATATAAATTTGACTCATCGTATCCGGCATTTTACGCAAATAAATCAGTGTTATTACCCCCTGAAGTATCGTACGATGAATTGTGTGATGCAGGAAAGAGAGAATATAAAAGAGTAGTAGATACAATGTATAGCAAACTTCAGAGGCAGTTTTCAAAGAAATATACAAAAAGAAATAAAAATCAAGAATTGCAAGATAAAATAGGAAAGATTTTCCAAGATGAGTCTATGCGCGAAGTGTGTATAAAGTTATTCAATACTTCTGTTATAATTCTAGGAGATGGTATAGGAAAATGCGAAGGTAAAAAACTAGACCAAGCAGAAATGGGTTTTGAACGAAAAGAAGTCTTGTACGAAAAAATAAATATTAGATGTATCATAGTTGACAAAGATGTTCTTATACCCCTGAAAAATTTAATTAATATGGTCAATCCAGAAATAGGAGAAAGTGTTGCGTGGTTTAATAATCAAGAAATACAAGATTTTGAAGAGGAGAGAAAAAATAATGCGAAAAATTCTGGCGCAAAAGTACCAGAAGATAGCTTTTTGAATACGTTTATAGAAAGATTTGGTGGTAAACTGCCTTTTGAGATTTCTAAGAAATTTGGTAGCACCACTATTGAAAAAGATTTATTATATTCATATTCATCAACTGGTAAGCGTGACAATAACAGACTTACTATACTTAAAAAAGAGGATCAATTAAAAGTATACAAAGAATCAGTAGAATATTCTACTCAAGAAGAAAATACAACAGGCAGTAGTAAAGAAAGTAACTCATGCCTTGAGCAAATCAATACTGAAGTTATAAATAATATTTCAGAACAACCGACTGCAAGTGATACCACTACACAACCGGTTGTTTCAATCCCTCCACAACAGAAACAACCAGTAGATGGCGGTCCACAAACGGCCACAAGCAGTGCAGCTCCATTGCAACAAACACCTTTCAGTAATGGAAATAACAATAATCCGTACACAAAACAAAATACTCAGACACTATTTGTAGTAGACAATAAAATACATGATTCCTTACAAAAACAATCTTCAGGAATTTCTTCGAGAGAATGGACAATGGGCTTAGCATTATTGTTTGGTACTGTAGGAGCTACATTAGTTGCAATAGGAATTATACCTGAAATTACTGCTATTGGAATAATTGCAACTGCTGTGTTATTAGGAATTGCGAGTGCAGCATTAGGTGGCGTAGTAGGGTATCTTATAGACATAACAGTAAACAACTTTCATAGCGAAGCTACTATGAAAGTAGCATAACTCATCTCATTCAAATAAAACATACTTTTTCTAGGTTTCAGCGTTATACGCTGAAATCGCAGGTTGTAATCTAAGCAGAATTAACACATTTTTCATAGTACACAATTTATAATCATAAATATTAGAAATGTGAGGAAATTCTGTATGTTTAGCGATAAAATAGTCCTAGACTTTGAAATAGAAAAAGGTGACCGAATAGATCGGTGTTACTTCTCTACACGCATCAAACTTACAGATAAGAGCAAGAGTTTTCTATGTGAAAAGCTCGGTAAACCTAACAATTTAGATGATTACTTTAATCTTAATCCTGAGAATTTTTATATTTATTACAACAAATATAGTGGGCACTATGGTATAAATGAGCTGTATGTCAGAGATAATAATGGTAGATATTTAGCTACTAAACTTCCACTTGATCAGAGCGGATTTTCGATAGAGTTATCATTCGACGAGGTGAATTATGGCTTTTATCCTATGTATGCAATCTATAACCCCACTCAATATGACAAAAAGCAGGAAAAGAGCTTTGAAGATAATGGTGAATTGCAGCCGTTTGTGTCAATTGTATTGGATTACTTTCTAAATGGCTTAACCGTTCAAGATATGTTTTTGCAAATACAAAATGAGCTTGTTGAAAAAGAAACAAAATTAGAAGAAGACAGAAGAAAAGCAGAGGAAGAATTAAATAAAAAGAATGAAAAGTTAAGGGAACTCATAGAAAATGATGAGATTAAAGTACTTAAAGTAATAAAAGGCCATAGTATTGGGAATGGACGTTCAGCGGCAATTTTGCAGCTTGATGGTGATCTTGATGCAAGTAAGTACTACATAGCAGAGTATGAAGGCAATGAATACTTACATTGCACGAGCTCTGGTTATGACATACTGCTTGACCAGAGCGATTTATTTTTTGTTCTCAATAGCAGCTCTTATCTTGAACTTGAAAGCGGTTTCTACTCAATACCTGCTGGCAACTATGCTAAATATCTCGATACTAAGAATCTGCTTTTTAGCGATGATCAACTATCTAAGCAGTTATGCAAAAACAAGGTAAAGGCTGAATCTACAGTTAACGCATTTTTCTCAAGACTTATTTATAGTGAAAATTTTTAAGAGGTGAATATGAAATTTAAAACAAATTCTGAATATGATAAATCACAAACTTTGATTAAAAAATTATTTCCAAATAAAGAAAGTATAGTAATAAACGATCAGCTTACAATAGAAGTAAAATATGGGGGATTAGCTAGTTATACCCCTGAGTATATAAAACAAACTGTAAAAGATGCTTACGGAGCCTGGTCTGATAATTTCTATTCACAAAAAAGCGTTCATTCTGGTCCAGTAAAATTGCAGCTTTATGTGCTGAAAAATTACGATGATTACAAAGCTCACATCAAGGAACTTTCAGGTGGTAAGGACCATAGAGAATTATGGGGTGGTGGAACGGTCAGAGCACACGAAGCTGACGGCACGATAGCAAAGACTTTTATTGTTGGAGATGTAAATGGTTTACTTTGCGCAAAATCTAAAATTTTAATGGAGAAAATGAGCGATGCATTTCTTGAGTACTCTACCGGTAATATGGATACAGTACCTGAAGTTTTACGTACCGGTATGAAGCTTTTCATGTGGAGCTATGATGCAGCTAAAAAAGAAAGCACTCGCGATATGCATTATACAAAAGAAGCATACAATAAAATGCATGAATCTGGGCATGATACACCATATAAAATAGCAAGTATGTCTAACGACTATAGAATATCAGATTGCTTAGTGACATTCCTACAAGAAAAACATCCTCAATTCATAAAGCAATTGCTTACTGAAATGTCCTTCGATAGAGTACAAGCGATATCAAAATTCAAACATCTTTTGAATAACTCAGAAGTTGAAAAAGAATTTAAGCAGTGGATGGATGTAAAAAGTGGCGATAAAATTGTGGCAGATCTTGTCCCAGATAGTGAAGTTATGACTTTTGGCGAACACAAGCTTCAAATAAATATAAAATATGATGATGAGGAATTAACTCAGAGCAAATTGAGTAGTGTAAAAAATGCCATCGAGAGTACTATAAAAGATTTTGATTCAGCATTTGGCATTAATAATTCTCAGCCTTGGCACAACATACCAAATAAAGTTAATGTTTTCGTATTTAATACAAAGAGTGACTACGAAAATTATCTTAAGGAGTTGAACGTTAACTATAAAGGCGCTTCTGGCTTAACAGTTCAAGGGCGTGGCTCAGAAGTTCATGTTTATTTTTATCTACAAGACCAATTTGATGACTCGTGTAAAACTTTAAAACACGAATTGGGGCACGCCTTAACTATCATTAATTCCTATTATGGTACAGGTGATGTCTTATCTAAGGCCATGCATGAAGGGGTTGCTAACTATATGGCAAGTTTAGAAGATGGTCGGCATGTCAATGACCACGGAGATAAAGAGGCCTTGATTGCAATAAGAAATAAAGATCTCAAACCAGATGAAATATTGCGCAATAATATTTGGAGTAATAAAGGGGAACATTATCATTCCGATGCTGAACAAGTGATCAAATTTCTTGAAGATAAACACCCAGATATGATTGATAATTTGCTCAAGAGCCTTTCTAAATCTGGTGCAAATAGGTCTCAAGGTAATAAATTATTTGAGGATTTTTTGGCTGAGCTGAAAGGTTATGATCAAGAATTTAAACAATGGGTTAAGGCTGAGCTGAGTGGTGAACAACATATGGAATATAATGTTGTTGAATCTAACAGTGTTGAAAGTTCAACAAGCCAACAAAGTGCAGGCAAGGGTCTATATGGTTATAGCCCAGTACATAATGTAAGTGGTGATAAAACCAAGATAGAAAGTGTCAGTAGAGAAGATTCTATGCAACCTGCTAAAAAAGTGAGTGAAGACGAACAAGGAAAAGCTGTTACAACAAAAGTTATGAAGTATAATAAACAGCCTTTCTTAAAGGTGAATATTGATGACAATAATGTAGAAAACACTATAGGAAAAGTAAACGAGATAAATAAGGTAACAGGTGCGACGAGTTTACATTTTGCTGCTTCATTGGGAGATTTAAGCAAAGTAGCAATGCTACTAAAACACAATTCATATACTGATACAAGAGACCATAATGGACAAACGCCACTACATTATGCCATTCAGTCAGGAAATACGGAAGTAGCAAAATATCTTATTGATCATGGAGCAAATCTTAATGTTCATGACAATTATTATCAGAAAACTAATACTAAATATGTGTATTATAAGACACCTTTACACTATGCCATTGAGTCTGGAAATATAGAGATAGCTAAATACTTAATAGATCGTGGTGCAAATCCTAATATTCAAGATGCTTATTCCAAAACGCCATTATACAGTGCTATTTATTCAGGTAATACAGAAATAGTGAAGTATCTATTAGATCATAACGCAGATCCTAATAGTAAAAGTTATTATACTTTTCCGTTACTTGCTGCTATTAAGCTAGGGAATGCGGAAATAGTTAAGAGTTTAATTGAGCATGGCGCAGATCTTGGTATCAAAAACACGTCAGCTCAAACACTGCTGCACTATGCAATTGAGCTAAAACATACGGAAATTGCTAAATACTTAATAGATCGTGGTATAGATGTTGATACCCGTGATATTAGCTCTGGTAAATCTCCACTACATTTTGCCATGTACATGAAAAATATGGAAGTAGTTAAATATCTCATAGAGCATAATGCGGATATTGATATTCAGGATAGCTACGGCTTAACACCTTTGCATCTTGCTGTTGATCTTGGGAATAAGAAGATGATAGAGCAGTTAGTTGAAAAAGGTGCGAATATTAATGCTCAGGATAATGATGGTTGGACACCTTTAGTTCATGCAGTGAGGCATGGAAAGTTAGATACAATAGAATATCTAATAAAAAACAAAGCTGACGTTGACGTTGTAGGCAAAGATGGCAGGACACTTGTTGAACATGCTGAGTTATGGGCAGAAGAGAAAGGACTAGCAAGAGATGTAATAGATAGCAAAGGCGGTAATGATTCTTATTATCGTGAGCTTTCAAAAGAAGCTGCAACTTGGGAAAAAGCTGGAAAGGATATGCTTAGCTATCTCAAAAAAATTACTATGCAAGAAGAAGAATCTAACGATATAGACCAAATGCCAGCAGATCAACCTGCGAGTGAAGAAAGGAGTAAAAGATCGATAAGAGGAGATGAAGAGAAGCAAGAGGAAACAATTGTTATAGATAATGTGAAACAACATCCTTTAAAAATCAAAGTGGGTGAGGCTGTTGAAATAGGGAAATATAAGGTAGAACTGCAAGTTACGTATGATGATGTAAGAAATTTTTATGACACTATACGTGGTAAATATCATGATGGTAGTGGATACAATTATGAGCAAGTAATGGTTTTGTACAATGAAATTGTTAGGCCAGCATCACAGCATCATGATGAACCATTTACTCTTGCTGAGTCCTATATTGCAGATGGGCATCTATTTATTAAAAATCAAGATTTGGAATTTTGAATGATTTTAATGAGATGTTCTATAAAAGTGATGAGTTTATGTAATGTAAAAGGTGGATGAGAATTAATTGATATAAGGAATTAGATCTTTCACTGTCATCCCAGTGTTTCTTTCCCCTGCCATTCCGGCGTTTCCTTCTCCTGTCATCCCAGTGCCCCGACACTGGGATCCAGTGTTCATATAATCTCATCACAAACGTTTATTTTAATTTTAGACCAATACCCAATTTAGAATCAAAATTCCTAGATTCCAGTGTCAAGCACTGGAATCTACTATGCAATTTACTTTTTTATATAACAAATAATATTAATTTATTAATTGACAGGTGGCGTGGGTTATACTATTATTAAGATATATAGTTAATATCTTAATAATCAATATGCCAAAATATGTTAATCGCATTGCTCAATCTATTGTATTAAAAGTCTATACTGATAAGGAACATCCTAGAGTTAAAGTGTTTTATAAAACTGAAGATAGAGAAGATGGACAAGTTGAAACAAGACTCTCAAAACAGGAAATTGCGGAGTTTTTAAATCAATTTGCCAATAAAGGAAAGCACCAAATTTCTATCAGTAAAAATGTAGAACAAGGTATAATTAAAGATATAGAAGGTATACGTAGAGAAAATGGTAGATATGTATACAAAGCACCGGATTTATCAGCTGAAGAACAATATAATAAATTATTTGAAAGTGAGAAAGCTATTCAATTTAATTTGAATACTTTTATGTCAGATAGTATATCTAAAATTGTACAATTAAAAGATAGATTTGAAGAAATTTTAGGTTTTTCTCTCGAAAGAGGGTTATGTCACTCATTAAATTACTTTGTTACTTTTCTAAAATTAGAGAATAGGCAAGATTTTGTTGGATTTCTCGAGTCTGATAATATTATATCTGAACAAGATTTTATGAATTATATTGATGGAAAAAAAGAACAAACGAAAAAGTTATTAATGATGCAGTTTTTATCGCAATTCTTACCTATTCTTGATATTCAGAGCATTGAAAAGCGAGAAGGAGATCCATTTTATTATGATGAGATAATATATAAGCAATTATGTAACGATCTATCTTCAACAAAAGTATGGGTCTATACTAACCAAGAACAAATCAAACGTTTCTTAAATGATGTGAAGATAGGATGCTACTTAGAATTTAGTTATTTTTGCTATACTTGTAATGAAGAAGATGTCATTGAGGATGAGGGGCATTCTATGTTGGTGTATAAAGCAGAGAATGATAAATACATATTTTTTGACCCTAATAAAGGAGCGGTTGGCTTTTGTCCTGATACAGGAGCTGCTAATTTTACATTAGAGGAAGTTTGTAGGGTAATGGAACTTGCTGTAAACCATTATTCATATGATATGTATGTTGAAAATTTTGCAGATTATTGCGAAGTTCATATTGGACTTAGAAATGCAACACTGATTTCAAAGAAAGCTGAAAAACTTTATGAAACAACAGAAAGAACAAATTCAAAAATAATTGATATATCAGTTGATAAAGGTATGAATAAATTGTTGCTCACACCTGCAAGTCTGTGAAAGGACATAACTCGATCTTTTTGGCTATTTACCAAGTATAGACATCAGCTCATTCCATTCTCTTTTACCAATGCCACTTTCTTCTCTCGCAACATTTTCTCCTTTTATTAGCTTGCGAATTATTTCAAGACCAGTTTTTGAAATACAGGCTGATTTTAAGGAGTATTCAATGAAAGCATTATAGGCCAGCGGGACCCATTTCTTTACTATGTCCAACATAACTTCTGCATAGACTCTAATTTCATATTGGGCGTGCTGATCAGCTCTAAGCCTTAAAAAGTGAAGAAGGTTGTGTAAATCTATTTTCCAATAAAACTGAGTATAGTAATTAAGTGTTAGATTAGTTCGGGCAATTTCCCTTGCAAGGCCCTGTTCAATAAATTTCTCATAATGAGAATATACTAAATTAGAATCATTTATTAGAGAATCTATTATTTCTTTTGAAGTACTTGAGTCAAAAGCTTCACCGCTGCCTTGTTTATTATTATCAGATTGTTTTGCAACCTGTTCTGGTATATAAAATTCATTATCAAGTATCGAATACCTTCCGGAATATTCATTCACATTTGCAGTTCTGTGTCTTATCCACTGTCTTGCAATAAAAATTGGAAGTTTCACGTGAAACTTAATTTCACACATTTCAAATGGAGTTGTATGATGATGCCTCATCAAATACTTTATAAGCGCTTCATCTTGATTTATCTGTTTCGTTCCTTTTCCATAAGAAACGCGAGCAGCTTGAACTATGGCGCTATCAGAGCCCATATAATCAATTACTCGAACAAATCCATGATCTAATACCTTATGTTCTTCGTATAGAATGTCATCTATTTCTTTTACTGTAGTTCGCTTAGTTGTCTCATTCATAATATATCCTCAAGATGAAACGAAAATATCAGCCCCGCATGAATTGAGTTTTTCGTGCATTGCCTCATATCCTCTCCATAAATGATGTGAGTTATTTATTGTAGTTTCTCCTTTAGCTACCAAAGAAGCGAGAATTAAAGCTGCTGTTGACCTTAAGTCATTAGCATGCAGATTAGCTCCAGATAAGCTCTTTATTCCACTTATAGTAGCTTTATTTTTTTCGATGCTGATATTAGCACCTAATTTTCTTAGCTCATTTGCATGTGCAAATCTACTTTCAAAAACGTTCTCTTCAATGATTGATATTCCACCTGCAATTGACATAGCAGACATTAGTTGTGGTTGCATATCACTGGGAAAGTTGGGATATGGATTTGTTGCAACGTGAGCAGATTTAATAGAGCCATTTTTTCTAGAAATAATAATACCATCATCATGTAACTCAACTCTGGCTCCTATAGTCTTCAATTCATTTGCAATACATTCTATATCAGACAAACTTACTCCTTCTAACTTTAGCTCGCCGTCGGTAATGATAGCAGCCAAAGCATAAGTACCGGCCTCTATGCGATCTGGTATTATTTTATGCTCACACCCATTTAATGCTTCAACACCTTCTATTGTGATTTTTGTATTATTAACTTCAATATTGGCACCCATAATCTTCAGAAACTCTATTAAATCAAGAACTTCCGGCTCCGTTGCGGCATTGTTTATTGTTGTTACTCCTTCTGCAAGTGTTGCTGACATGATTATGTTTTCTGTTGCGCCAACACTTACTTTTTCAAATGTTATTTCTTTGCCTTGCAATTTTCCCTTTGTTGTTGCAGTTATATTACAGCTATCAATTTCAATTTTAGCTCCCATTGCTTCAAGTGCCTTGATATGAATGTCAACAGGACGTTTTCCAATATTACATCCACCAGGAAATACTGTTGAAACTCTACCAAATCTGCTGAGCATTGGACCTAGCATTAAAAAAGATGCTCGCAGTCTGCTTGCAATTTCATGTGATATTAAATGGTTATTGATATTGCTACAGTCAATTTCCAAAGTATGATTTGCTTTATAGTCTTTATTGCATATAAAATTTACTTCTGCACCAAGACTCTTAAGCAGCTCAGACATCAAATGCACGTCAATTAAATCAGGTACGTTATGCAAAGTTATTGAAGAATTACTAAACAAGCTTGCCGCCATTATTGGCAAGACTGCATTCTTTGAACCATTAATCTTGATTTTTCCAATCAAGGGCTTATGGTTACTTCTTACTAATATTTTATGCATTTAATCAAGCGATAGAACTTATCAAGTAAGTATAATAGGTTAGCGGTAAAAGGCAAAATTTTGCTTTTTCTTCTTCAGTCATTCGAGTAGCTGACACTGGGATCCATTTCTTCATCATCATCAAAATGTTATATTTCAACATTACTTTTATGCTGACCAATTTAACTGGATTCCAGTTGGCTTTGTTGCATCGCTATCTACGGCGGATTAAAGATAAAAAAGATGAAGAATATCAGTAGCTTATTATTCTAGCATTTATAGTAAGGACGGTCAGTGAATATCTAAATTTGAGTAAAAGAAATTTTACTACCATTCACTAATCTAGCTAAAATTCAAGAATTTCAATGCTTTAGCTATTTTAAGTAGAATTAAATTTACTAATACAAACAATAAATTACTATTCTTAAATTTGATCAGATTGACTGCAAAAAAAAATAAGATTTTCAATAAGTTGCTTGTATAGTTAGCCTTTCATAGGTAGCGATGCAACAAAGCCATTCCAGTTTCAGCTACTCGAATGACATTTTCGTAGTCGATTCAAAATAGCATAATTAACTACACCTTTCCAAAGATGAGAGACGCGTTGGTACCACCAAAACCAAATGAATTAGAAAGCGCATATTGAATTTTATGCTCTTGAGCTTTAAGTGGTACAAAATTTAAATCACACCCTTCTGAAGGTTTGTGTAGGTTTAAAGTTGGTGGAACAATTCCATTGTTTAATGCAAGGATACTAAATATTGCTTCAACACTTCCTGCGGCACCAAGTAAATGTCCTATAGAAGATTTAGTCGAGGAAACAGGTATTTTATAGGCATAGTCACCGAATAACTGCTTCATTGCTATTACTTCAACTTTATCCCCAAGTTTTGTTGAAGTTCCATGTGCATTGATATACCCAATTTGACTTGGGCTTACTTGTGCACTCCTTAAAGCAAGTTCCATTGCCTTAAGTGCGCCTCTTCCTTCTGGATGTGGTGCTGTAATGTGGTGCGCATCTCCTGTGAGTCCATATCCAGTGAGTTCTGCATATATTTTTGCTTCCCTTTTTTTTGCATGTTCATATTCTTCCAGAACTAATATACCGGCCCCTTCGCCCATGACAAATCCATCGCGTTCTTCGTCCCATGGCCTTGAGGCCTCTTCAGGCTTATCATTGAATTTAGTTGATAGCGCCTTCATCGATGCAAAACCTGCAATTCCAACTCTGCATAACGCACTTTCTGCTCCGCCTGCAATCATAATGTCAGCTTCACCGAGTTTTATAGCTCTTGCTGAGTTTATAATCGCATGCGCACCTGTTGCACATGCAGTAACCGCTGAGTCATTTGGACCTATAAATTCGTATTTAATAGAAATATGACCAGATATCAAATTTATTAGACTTGCAGGAACAAAAAATGGGCTAACACGTCTAGGCCCCTTCTCCTGCATGGTAATTACATTTTCCTGAATTGATGGAAGACCACCTATACCAGAACCAATAGCTACACCTATTCGCTCTTTATTAATATTTTTATTTTCCAAAATTAGTGAATCTTCTACTGCCTGAACAGCTGCTGCAATTCCGTAGTGAATAAAACGATCTGTTCTTTTTAGGTCTTTTTCAGAAATATAATCTAGCGGATTAAAACAGCTTTCAGCGTTGTAGGATACCTGTCCTGCAACCCTGCAAGCAAGATCAGAAGAGTTGAACCTATCTGTACTGATTGCTTTTATGCCAGATTTACCTTCTTTCAGCTTTAACCAGGTGTTATTAACATCTGGTGCTAGTGGAGTAATTAAGCCAACACCGGTAACTACTACTCTTTTGCTCATTCAACATCAATTGTTTGCTTTGTTTACTACATATTCAACTATCTGTTCCATAGTTTCCATTTTTTGCGCATCTTCATCAGGAATCTCTATACCAAATTCTTCTTCAGCTGCCATGATTATTTCAACTGCATCTAAACTATCTGTGCCATGGTCTGAAAGCTTTGAAGAACTACTAAATCCCTCTACATCCTTACTGATGTGCTCTAGTATAATCTTCTTTACTTTTTCTTCTATATCTTCTCTAGTGCTTTTTGCCAATTCGTTCATTTCTTACTAAAAAATAACCTATTCTCTGATGTTATAAGAAATTTTGATGTTTGCAATAGCTTTTATGATTATATAAACTATTAAAAACTTCCTATCTCTTAGCACTCGATAGTTAATAAATTTAAAAATGCTAGACGAAACAACAAAAAATTTGCTTGTTGTAGAAGTGAATAAGCTCTTACCTGAAAATAGCGAGAATAAACTTATATCAGCTATGCGTTATGTACTTCTTGCTCCTGCAAAACATATACGTTCTTTTTTAGTTATAGCATCTTCGTCGATATTCAACATAAAGGTTGAAAAAGCAATAACAGCAGCAGCAGCAATTGAATTTATTCATGCTTACTCCCTAATTCACGATGATCTGCCATGTATGGATAACAGTGACACTCGAAGAGGCCAGCCAAGCTGCCACAAAAAATTTGGTGAAGCAACAGCAGTACTGGCCGGAGATGCATTACTTACCCTGGCTTTTGAGGTATTATCTTTGTTAAATTGTGAGATCATAAAAGTGCTCTCTCAAGCAATAGGAATGAAGGGAATGGTGGGAGGGCAGATTTTAGATATAGGTGCAGATTTTGACAAAATAAAAGAAATTCATTTGATGAAAACTGCAAAACTATTTGCAGCTTCATGTGAAATAGGGGCTATAATAGGAGGCGCTACAGACAAGGAGCGGGAAGCATTATATAACTATGGAATAAATCTAGGGCTTATTTTTCAAGCCAAGGATGATATCGAAGATTATGAGCAAGATAAAACAAACAATTTAATGTCCGTGCTTGGAAAAAATGAAATGGAAAACTATATAGATAGTCTCTTTAAACAGGCCTCAGATAATTTAAGTACGCTTTCAGGGAATACTAGTGACTTATATGATTTATTGAATCAAGTAAAAAAAGATGGTTAGAAAAATTATATTACAAATGTTTATCTCTGTAGTAATGATTCTCACTTTAGCTTCTGCTTTTATAATTACGATTGTTTATATAAACAAAGATAAACCAGAGAAAAGGGAAAAGCTTTACGAAATAAATGCTACACATGGTGGTTTGACACAGATGATAGCAAGTTATTTGGTCAGGCCGATACTTGAATCAGCTCTTGATCGTTATATTGAAAAGCATGGGTTAGCAGAATATTTAGAAGAAATAACACAGCAAAAAGAAGAAGAGATGATAAACTTTTATGAAATTACTGAAGGTAGTGGCAGTAAAGTTTTCTGTGGCCAAGAAGTTCTGCTACAAATGTACAAAGTCTCCAACAACCTAGCAACGCTACTTCCGACTGATGTCAATTTGAAAATAGGTCAGGATTACTTAAAAGAAGTGAGTTTAGGGGTAATAGGTATGAAAGAAGGCGGAGAGCGTGTAGTTACTATTGCTGCTGATGACAACAAAATGAGTTTTAACTCTTATTACATCAAACTGATTGAAGTAAAAGATAAATATCCCGATTCAGTAAATAACCTGATGATTTTTAATGACTTAATTAACAAAACTGGAAAGCGAGTAAAATGTGGCGATGAGATATCAGTTCAATATAGCATAAAGAGACATAATGGTGAGTATATAATCAAAGATCAAATAGTGCAGTTTAAGGTTGGTGACAAAAAAATACCACTTGCTATAGAACTTGGAGTTGTGGGAATGAGGGCTGGTAATAAAAGAACAGTTCTTTCTCCACCTGATCTTTTAACTGGTATATTAATAAAAGAAATAGATTTTGATGAAGAAAATATCTCAATAATTGATTTAAGCTTGAATTCTACTATTGAAAAATAGCTTAAAGAATTACGAAGTAAGAAAAAATAAAACCTCTTGAATGCTCTATATTACTTAAAGCAGGCTTCCTCTAAAGTATAAATTTAGATAAATCAAGCTGTTTTGAAATTGACTCTAGTTTATCTCTTACATATTTGCTATCTATAACAAATTTTTCACTATTTTTTTCAGAAGCGATAAAACTTATTTCATCCAAAAGCTTCTCCATGACAGTATGAAGTCTTCTTGCACCTATATTTTCCACTTCTCTATTAACTGTAAATGCTATTTCAGCTATAGTCTCTATACCATCATCAGTAAACTCAAGTGTTACATTTTCCGTTTTCATTAACGCTATATACTGTTTTAACAAACTAGATTCTGGTTCCTTTAATATTTTTATTAGATCCTCTTGAGTAAGCGCCTTAAGTTCCACTCTAATTGGCAATCTACCCTGTAATTCTGGTAAAAGATCAGATGGCTTAGATAAATGAAAAGCACCAGATGCAATAAATAATATATAGTCTGTTTTTACGGGGCCATACTTAGTTGAAACAGTTGTTCCCTCAAGTAATGGTAACAGATCGCGCTGCACTCCTTCTCTGTTGACTTCACCTTTTATTTCTGTACGTGCTGCAATTTTATCTATTTCATCTAAAAACACTATGCCTTCATTGCTAACAAGATCAATCGCTTCTTTGATTATCTTGTCTTCATCCATTAACCTTTCGCTTTCTTCATTAATCAATATTTCACGTGCTTCTTTCACTTTAACTGTAATAGTTTTTGTTTTTTTGTTCCCATTAAACATCTTACCCACTATTTCTGTTACGTTCATCACGCCAATTTGCCCACCTGGCATACCAGGTATATCAAAAGTGGGTAGCATACCCTTGCTCTCCCTGACGTTAATAGAAACTTCTCCATCTTCAAATTCCTTATTTCTCAGTCTTTCTCTGAAAACTTTTTTGCTTTCCTCGGTTGCATCTTCACCAACCATGGAGTTGACTATTATCTTTTCAGCCAAACCTAAAGCTTTTTTAGTTAAGGCTTTACGTGCTTTTTCCTTAACTAAAACTATTGCTGCGTCAACTAAATCACGTATTATCGAGTCAACATCACGTCCAACATATCCTATTTCAGTAAATTTCGTTGCTTCAACTTTTATAAAAGGTGCACCAGCAAGCTTTGCTAAACGGCGAGCTATTTCAGTTTTACCAACTCCCGTATGGCCTATCATGAGTATATTCTTAGGTATAATCTCTTCACGTAGTGGAAGTGGGACTTTATTTCGACGCCAACGATTTCTGAGTGCAATAGCAACAGCGCGCTTTGCATCATTCTGCCCGATTATAAATCTGTCTAATTCTTTAACTATCTTCTGTGGTGGTAGATCATCTAATAAAGCTTGTGAGCTTTGAATGCTGCTACTTCCTGTACCTTCATTTTCATAGAGGCTATTTTTCTCATTATAGTCATCATTATTATCAAATTGACCTACTACAGATTGACTAGAAAAATTATCACACAAAGTTCTTGACATATTACTCCTCTATTTTTTCGATAATTAGATTATGGTTTGTATAAACACATATATCGGCAGCTATCTTCATAGCCTTTTTTGCAATCTCCTCTATTGATATTCCTTCAACGTCAATCAAAGCTTTTGCTGCAGATAAAGCAAAATTTCCTCCAGAGCCAATGGCTGCAATGCCATCTTCAGGTTCAAGAACATCACCCGTTCCTGTAATGACCAATGAAATGGACTTGTCTGCCACGATCATCATAGCTTCTAATTTTCTTAGATATTTATCCATTCTCCAGTCTTTTGCAAGTTCAACACATGCCCTCATTAACTGTCCTGGGTGCTTATCAAGTTTAGATTCTAGCCTTTCGAAGAGAGTAAATGCATCAGCTGTTGCTCCAGCAAAACCGGCAATTACGGAATCACCAGAAAGACGCCTAACTTTTCTTGCTCCAGATTTTATAACGGTATGGCCTAGCGAGACTTGCCCATCACCTATTACTACTACATTTTTGTCTCTTCTAATTGACAGTATAGTAGTACCATACATTTTACTGCTGTCATGATGAATCATTTTTTTGTTATTTTAATTCGTTATATTATATTAAGATTATAACTTATAATATAGTACTTTTCTTATAACATTTAAAGTGTAGATGCAAAACATAATTCATCCAAATCTGGAAAAAGATATAAATAATTGGTTCAAAACAAAATTTAATGGTTTTACATTACCATTTTATAGCTCCATAGATCTTAGGAATTCAGGCTACAAAATTGCTCCAGTAGACGCCAATTTATTTCCTGCAGGGTTTAATAACCTAAGTGAAGTATCAAAAGCGATAGCAGCAAAATTGATAAAAAGCTACTTCGAAACAAAACAATATAAAAAGGCCCTTATAATACCGGAGAATTACACACGAAATAAAATGTATATAGAAAATGTATTTGCCATAGAAAAGGTAATGCAACTCGCAGGTTTTGAAACTAGAATTGGCCTCTTTCATAATGAAACGTACAATTTAATAGAACAGTATGAAACTGTTGTGAAAGAAAACTCTTTGCTGAAGACAACTTCAGGATTTGTGCCTGATATTATTATACTGAACCGTGATATGACGAGCCACATTCCAGACACGCTAGAAAACGTAAAACAAGAGATAGTGCCAAGTCCATTATATGGCTGGCACAGTAGGCAGAAATTTCAATATTTTGAAATCTATCAAAAATTAGTGTCCGAATTTTGTGGCGAATTTAAAATGGACCCATGGCTTCTTTCTGTGCTTACAGAAAGCTGTAATGGAGTTGACTTTAATGATGATTCATCACTAGGAGCAGTAGCGACTAAAGTTGACCAAATATTATCTCTAGTGCAAAAAAAATATGAGGAATATGAAATAAAAACACAACCTTACGTTTTTATCAAAGCAAGCAATGGCACATATGGAATGGGCATTATAACAGCAACAAGTGGAAAGGAAATATTAAATCTCAATAAAAAAAAGCGTCATAAAATGAAAAAGATAAAAGAAGGAATAGCAATCAATAGTGTTATTATACAAGAAGGTGTACCAACTATTGACATATTTAAAAGTAGTTCTGCAGAACCGCTAATATACTATATAGGAGATACTCCAACATGTTACTTATACCGATGTAATAGCAGGAAAGATGTATATTCTAGCTTGAATTCCACTGACTGTGAATTTTATGACATCAGCCAAGAAAATAAAACTTTGCCACTTTGGAATATTGTTAGCAAATTAGCAGTGCTAGCATTGGCAGTAGAAATTAAGTCTTTTCATCTCGAATAATTAATTTCTACAATGCTGCCATTATGCTGAATATGGTGAGCGTCATCAAGTCCAGTAGAAGGATCAGTACCATTATTAGGTTGATTGACAAACTTATCGATGTTTGATACTAGATATGCTATACTTAGTATCAAACTAACCGTAACAGTTAAGTTGAAATTATAGATTATGCCACCACCCAAGTCTATCGGTATAGTTGCAATTTCCATTCTTTTTAATATGAAGCTTAACAAGCCCAATGACAAAGTGAATGTGCTAAACATAACATTCTTCTTGCATTTAGCAAGCTCAGCTTCACATTTCGTAAGTTCGTCATCACCCTTTTTGTATTTTTTACATGCTTCTTGATATTTTTTATGCACTTCCTTATATTCTTCGCACTTATAATAACAGCTTACGAATTCTGAAAATAGAAATAGAACTGCTGATGTTAAGCTAATATAACTTATTACATCCTTGTTGTTTCTAGCTAAGAAATGAATGATTTTTGCCTGCATCAATATTCCTATGATACAGCTTGCCAAGTACGCTGAGTTACCTACAACCTGTATTGGTTTTTCAGGTTTATTTTCCTCTTCACCATTCGCAGGTTTCTTAGATTTATATCCAGCTAAATTGAGACCAAAATGAAGAGCAAATATTATTGATGTTGGTAGTTTTATGAACTTAGAAATATCTAATATAGTACAAATATTGGATCTGTTGTTATCAATAAACTCGCAACAGAATTGCAATGAAATTTTACACAATATGCCTGTTAAACCTACTGCAATACAATACATCTTTCTAATATCATGATTGTGAACATCATGTATACTTTCTATAAATGTATTTGGCTTACCTTTTGGCATAAGTAGATAATAAAATAATAACTTTTTAATATTATACTATAAAAATCTAAAAAGAAAAGTGCTATAAATCAGTACTTTGAGAGTGATCTAAACATAAATCGGCCAAGCACTTGATAAATAAGAGATCAGTACTGAGAGTTGGTACGCGAAAGTAATATCCGTCTTTGATAATTGCTTTATACTCTATATCAAGTTCAACCAGTGTTTCAGAATGCTCAGAAACAAAAGATATAGGTGATAAAACTACAGGTATATTATCGTCTTTCGCGCGTGATAGCTCACTTTCAGTGCTAGGCTCCAACCATTTTACAGGGCCAACCTTACTCTGATAACATATTCCCCAATCAAGATCTTCAATATTCAATTTTTTTACTATTAATTTTACTGTTTTTTCTATCTGTGAAGCGTAAGGGTCGCCTTTTTTAATGATACTAAGAGGTAAGCTATGAGCCGAGAATAGGACTCTTGGCTTACCGATTTTGCTAGCTAATTTATAATATTTAGACGTCAGATTAACATGAGCTTCAATAAAGTCTTCATTGTCATAATAATGGTGAATTGTTTTTGTGTTACATTCCAGTTTGGCATTTTTTTGCCAATTCTCGATGGATGATAGAGTTGTGGTGGTTGAATATTGCGGATATAGTGGTAACAGAATGATTTCGTCAGGATCGAATTGCTTTACGCTTTTAACAACTTCATCAGCAAATGGATGCCAATAACGCATGCAGATGAATATCTTATATACATGGTTTCCATTTTCATTTAATTTTAGTTCTAAAGCATCAGCTTGTGCTTTCGTATTCTCCAAGATTGGCGATTTACCTCCAATGTGCTCGTATATTTCTTGTGCAGTACTTTCTCGCCTTTTGGAGATAAACTTTGCTAAAAGGAAGCGAAAAGGATTTGGTAGATTTATTATTCTTTTATCGTAAAAAAGATTAAATAAGAAAGGACGGACCGCACTTAGTGAATCAGGTCCGCCTAGGTTAAATAAGATTACTGCCTTCTTCACTGACAGCACCTTTCTTCAGGTTTGCCTATAAAATCAGCTACACACTCATCAAGTTTAGTTACAGGCACTAAATTTCTTACACTGGCATACAATAGATGAGCAGATCTCTTCATGTTACTCTGTGTAGATGCAAAGCCTCTATCGAAAACCACATCAACACAAAAACTTGGCACTGCTTCAAGAAGTTCAACAGCAGCCAAAGATATCATTATGCAGCTTTGTAGAGCCTTCAGAAAAATCGTAAGGGGGAAAAGTAAAACCTTAACAAAAAGAGAGGGAGGACTTTCATTCATTAGTTGTCCTGGATTAGGAGAATTATATTCAATATGCTGTCTGTTTTTATCAAAGATAGGAAATTTTATAGTGTCTTTCTTAAATTCCTGCTCTATTTGTTCCTCGGTATAATTTTCATTATTAGTCATTTTTTTCAATAACTTTTCACGCAAGTAAAAGGTTCTCACAACAAAACATGTTGCAACCATCAGTGCAGCACATATAAGTGCGCACTCGATAAGGCTTATGTTGCCTACCATAGCTGGTAATACAAAGCAAAAAAACAGCGGTATGGCAATCATTTCACCAAATGGAACAACGTTCCTTTTCATCCCAAAAGCGGCACCTTCTTTTAATTTTGTATTATTGTGTAAGCTATACTCTAAATAACTTAAAAATGCCAAATTAAAGGTTAAAAAACCTTTTGTTCCGCAGAAAATTGATGATTTAAGATTATTCACTAGTTTCTTACGACAGTAAACCATAAACTACCCCTTGATGTTTTATTCTTGACTATAAATAAAAAATCTCTTTGATGGAACAAAAATTCACAATAAAGTAAATATACGATCTTAATATAAGGGAATGATATGGCAATTGAGAGAACACTTTCGATATTAAAACCTGATGCAGTAAAAAATAATATTACAGGCAGTATAAATTCTTACATTGAAAAATCTGGACTAAAAATTATAGCACAGAGAAAGATGCTGCTGACAAAAAAACAAGCAGAGCTGTTTTATGAAATTCATAAGGATAGGCCTTTTTTTGGAGAGTTGGTGGAATTTATGACTTCTGGGTCTGTGATAGTTCAAGTTTTAATCGGTGAAAATGCAGTCAGTAAATACAGACAAATCATGGGTGCTACAGATCCAAAACAGGCAGATAAAGGTACAATTAGGGGTGATTTTGCTAATGATATTAGTGAAAATAGAGTGCATGGTTCTGATAGTCTAGAGAATGCTCATAGAGAAATAGCTTTCTTTTTTGCTGAATGTGAATTGGTGTAGTTTTACCTTTTTACATATTAAATTTCTGAATTTTATGTTGAACTGTATAATACTAGCCCAATTTTTAGTTTAAGCAATATTAAGGGAAAGCTTTTTCATGCACAGTATAGATAATATTTAAAATGGATCATGTTGTTAACGCTTATAATAGATCTGAAGCTTCTATAGTTAGAGGAGAAGGAGTATATCTCTTCGATAAGGATGGTAAAAAATATTTAGACTTTGCTGCAGGAATTTCTACAACCTCTCTAGGGCATTGTCATCCATACATTACAGATAAACTGAAGGAGCAACTGGATTCATTATGGCACTGCTCTAATATTTTTACTATTCCTCAGCAGGAAAGGCTTGCTCAGCGTTTAACAGAACTTACCTTTGCCGATAAAGTTTTTTTCTGCTCAAGTGGACTTGAAGCAACAGAAGCTGCAATTAAATTTATTCGCCGCTATTTCTACTTAAATGGACAAGAAAAGCGCAGTCACATCATTACAATTGAAGGAGGTTTTCATGGCCGCAGTATTGCTGCAATTTCAGCTGGGGGAAATGAAAAATCACGCGAAGGTTTTGCTCCACTCCTTTCTGGTTTTGATAAAGTTCCAAGAAATAACATTGAAGCATTAGAAAAGAAAATCAATAGCGAAACAGCTGCCATATTTTTAGAGCCCATACAAAGTGAAGGCGGAGTACATCCATTGGACGTAGAGTATCTTAAAAAAGTAAGAGAGATAACAAAAGCTCAAGGAATAATTTTATGCTTTGATGAAGTGCAATGCGGATATGGACGGATTGGCTCTCTATTTTACTATCAAAATATAGGAGTTGAACCTGATATGCTCACTTGTGCGAAGGCTATGGGTAATGGATTTCCTCTGGCTGCATGTTTAGTAAAAGATTATATAGCAGAAGCAATCACTCCAGGAACTCATGGGTCAACTTATGGAGGTAATCCACTTGCCATGACTGTTGGTAATGCAGTACTCGATGTAATGCTAAAGGAAGGCTTTTTTGACCATGTTAAGAAGGTCAGTAAATATCTAAAAGAAAAGTTGTTGCCTTTGACTGAAGAATTTCCGAAGATCATTTCAGAAGTTCGTGGGGAGGGTTTATTGATAGGGATAGAGCTTAGAGTACCTTTGGCTGATAAAATTGTTAAACAATCTCTTGACAAAGGCTTAATAATGACTAATATTTTAAATAATAAGGTAATAAGAATAACTCCTCCACTTGTTGTTGAGAGTATGCATGTGAATGCAGTGTGTGATATATTTCATGATTTATTTTTTTATATTAAAGATATATAGACTTGCAAATGCTTCTTACAACATATAAAATCAACTCTGTTTCTATATCGCAATAACATCATACTTTAATGGATTGGTTATTGATTTCAGTATTGTCAGCAATTTTCTTCTTGTTGATCTTATCGTTTTTGTTTTCAGGAGCAGAAATAGGGTTAACCTCAATTAGCCGCTCCCGAGTTAATAAACTAAAGCTAGATGGCAATAAAAGAGCTAAGATAATAGAACGCTTGTTGAATACAAAAGAATTAACAATAGGAACAATATTACTGTGCAATACAATTATTAACATTACTTGTTCCGCTTTATTTACAGCAATATTTATACATTTCTTTGAAAGTGAAGGCATCTTTCTTTCAACATTCATGATGACGTTTTGTATTTTGCTATTTTGTGAAGTTTTACCAAAAACTTACGCCATGCAAAATCCTGAAAAATTTACATTGCTTTCTTCTTATTTTATGCTGTTTTTTGTCAAGATTCTTTCTCCATTGACATTAGGCATTCAGTTTATTGTCAATCTCATTCTGAAGTTATGTGGGCTTCATAAGAATAGGGAGGTAATATCTGCAGCAGATGCAATGCGTAACATGATTACTCTTCATCGCAGTGAAGGAACTATGTTACAACAGGATTTAGATATGCTAAGTAGTATACTTGATTTGGCTGAGACAGAAATATCACAGATTATGACTCACAGGAGAAGCTTATTTTCTCTTGATATAGATCGAAACAAAGAGGATTTAATAAGAGAGATTTTAACCAGTAGCCATAGCAGAGTACCTTTATGGCAAAAAGAACCAGATAATATTGTTGGAGTGGTTCACGTGAAAAATCTAATAAATGCCTTGCGTGAAAAGGATAATAAAATAGAGATTGCCAAAGTTATGTCAAAGCCTTGGTTTATACCAGAAAGTACGCCACTCAGTGTACAACTTCACAACTTCCGTAAAAACAGGAAACACCTTGCATTTGTTATTGATGAGTATGGAGCACTACAGGGAATCGTAACTCTTGAGGATATACTGGAAGAAATAGTTGGAGAAATTTCAGATGAACATGATTTGATCACAGAGAATTTTATAAAAAAGATATCCGATAATATGTATCACATAGAAGGAAAATCTACTATTAGGGATATTAATAGACAGTTACATTGGGATCTTCCTGATGAAGAAGCTACAACTCTAGCAGGTATGATTGTAAACGAGATAGAGCGCATTCCTGAAGAAAATGAAGAGTTTTCCATGTACGGTTTTTACTTTAAGATTTTAAAAAAAGATAAAAATATTATTACTATGATTGAAGTACAAGTAAAAACTGATAATACTGTAGTAGCAATTAATTAGTTGGGTTCTATGGAAGATACATTAAAAATAACGGCTGAAGATTTGAAGAACTATATAGAGAGAATAGAAAAACTTGAACAAGAAAAGAGGGATGTGCAAGATCACATTCGTGATGTATATGCAAAAGCTGCAGATGAAGGTTGGGATATAAAAGTGATGAAACAGATTATTAGGCTAAGAAAGATGGATGATGATGACAGGGAGGAACAGGAAATATTACTTGATACCTACAAACGTGCATTGGGAATGAATTACGAAGGTGAATAGTAGGATTGTAATTGGAATAAGTGGAGCATCTGGTTCTATTTACGGTGTACGGATTCTAGAGGCACTAAAAAATACCAATCATGAAACTCATTTAGTGATCAGCAGTGCTGGAAAAATAACTATAGCTCATGAGATTAAAGAAAAACTTGAAGATATTATGTCGCTTGCAGATTTTTACTATTCTGAAGAAAAAATAGGAGAAAAAATAGCAAGCGGCTCATTTAAAACCTCAGGTATGGTTATTGCTCCATGTTCTATGAAAACAATGTCTGAAATAGCATCGGGGGTGACTTCCAATCTATTAACAAGGGCTGCAGATGTAACTCTAAAAGAAAGAAGAAAATTAGTTCTTATGGTGCGAGAATCTCCACTACATCTTGGACATCTACGAAATATCTTAAAACTAACGGAGATGGGAGCAATTATTGCTCCGCCGATGCCTGCTTTTTATATTAAACCAAAATCTTTGGATGATATTGTAAATCATTCTGTTGGTAAAGTATTGAATTTATTTGATATCGCATTACCTGACTTCGAGGAGTGGCAAGGAAATGTCAATTATTATTAACGGTAAAAAAACAGCAAATGATCTCTGTGAGGAGCTATCAAAAAAAATTGATATTTTAAAGAAAGAGTATAATGTTTTTCCTTGTCTTAAAGTAATTCTCGTGGGTAGCAATCCAGCAAGTCAGGTCTACGTTCGTAATAAACAAAGAAAAGCAGAATCAATAGGCATAAGTTCTGAAACTATTGTTTTGCCTGATAGTATCTCAGAAGATGAATTGATTGAAAAAGTTAATACATTAAATGAAGATTCATCTGTGCATGGAATTTTAGTTCAGTTACCTTTACCAAAGCACATCAGTGCAAGCAGAATAATTAATACAGTAAGTGTTGAAAAAGATGTAGATGGCTTTCATGATGAGAATGTTGGCAGGTTAGTTAAAGGTGAAAAAAATTGTCTGATACCTTGTACTCCCAAAGGTTCTTTGCATTTAATTAAGTCAGTTGAAAATAATCTGTCCGGTAAAAATGCGGTAATCATTGGCAGATCAAATATTGTGGGTAAGCCAATGTTTCACCTATTGTTGCAAGAAAATTGCACTGTTACCATCTTGCATTCACAAAGTAGGGATTTAGCTGATTATTGCTCTAAGGCGGATATAGTAGTTGCAGCAGTTGGAAAGCCAAATTTTGTTCAACCAGATTGGATAAAAAAAGGTGCAATAGTGATTGATGTTGGCATAAATAGCATTAACATAGGAAATCAAAGTAAGCTTGTGGGTGATGTTGACTTTGAGGGAGTAAAAGAAAAAGTCAAAGCTATTACTCCAGTGCCTGGTGGAGTTGGCCCGATGACAATAGCATTTCTTATGATCAACACTTTAGTTGCTGCTTGCTTACAGAAGGGAGTTGATCCTTCTGATTTTATTGCTTAAGGTTTAGCTTAATGTTAGCATAAACAGAATACCTTTGCAAATAGCACATATATAGCACCAAGCATACAACTGTGTATAGGGATTCAAAGTGTTCATAGCTTAAAAATTATAACGTATACCTACTTCTATGATTGCATCTGGTTTTTTCATCGGTGGTTTAAAGCCACTTAATTGACCGCTTGCAGCAATAGCAACTGTGCCAACTATCTGCGGAATAATTTCACAATCAACACCTAACTTTACTTTATAGGAAATAGCACCCAGTATTTTATCTAGTGTTTCATTTTGACCTGCGGCTGCAGCTACAGTTGCAGCCGAATTTGGAGTGTTAACTGCATTTGTATCCTCACCAAGACCAAAAGATGGCAATATTCGAATATATCCACCCAGTCCTATACTAGCATATAATTTAATAGGATCAATTTCAAGATCAGGATAGTAAAGGTAATTTGCCAACAAACTAGCTCCTACTTTCCTTTTTTGTTTATCAGTTATATCACTTATGTTAGCAAGAACCTCAAGTTCAAACTTAGAATTTTTGTTATGATGATAACCAAAGACAACGTTAGGGTTCAATTTAAAGCTTTCACCCCATCGAGTCCCAAAGTTTAAACCTACATAACCTACATAGTAATGATCTTCGTACTGGTCTTCATATCGATCTTCGTATTGATCTTCACAATGATCTTTGTGTTGATCTTCATACTGATCTTTGTACTGGTCTTCATACCGATCTTTGTACTGATCTTCTAACTCACTTGTACCATTACTAGCTGTACTTGCTAAAGCAATCAACACAGCGAACACTTTCATCGTTCTCATATAATTCATACACATTACTTCCTTAAAACAGACTGGAATAAGTGTTCAAACATGCTAGCAGCAAGTTTTGAGCATTGCTTATGGTTACACCTAACCATTAAACATGTACACAATGCCATCCAGCATTAAAAACTATAACGTACTCCTACTTCCAGCATCGCATCTGGTATTTGTTTTGCTTTTAAACCACTCAGTTGCCCGCCTACGGTTAAAGCAGCTGTACCAACTATCTGTGGAGCAACTTCATAATCAACACCAACCTTCAGTTTGTACGAAATAGCACCCAGTATTTTATCTAGTGTTTCACTTTGAGTATCAGCTGAACTTATAACTTCAGTTTTAGGGTTAAATTCTGTACTTTTAGCTTTAGGTGGTTTATTTTCATTAACTTTAGTTGGTTTATTTCCAGCTGTACCAGAGCCAAAAGGTATTACTTGGAGATATCCACCTAAACCTCCACTGACATATAGTTTCACAGGATCAATGTCAACGTCAGGATAATAACGGTAATTTGCTAATAAACTAGCTCCCATTTTCTTATCTTCTGCACCAAACATATCACTTACGTCAGTGAGAATCTCAAGTTCAAACTTAGAGCTTTTATCATAATTATAACCAAAAACTAAGCCAGGTTTTATTTTTAATCCAGTGCCCCATCCACCACCAAAGTTTAAACCTGCGTAGTACTGCTCTTTTGCACTATTACTAGCTGCTTTATTACTAGCTGCACCTGCTAGAGATGAAGTGAGCAAAACAGCTAAAACACACAATCCTTTTATTTTCATATAACTACCCATACAAAAAAATATATAATGCACAAGTATATATCCTTTATATTAAAAAAGATATAACCGCATATCAAAAAAAGTATACCTACGAAATTAGGGACATGCTACTCAAAATTTTTATATAACTATGTTTACTACCTTATTTGGTACAGCATATATAGTGCGAATTTTGCTTTGATCGATTTTGTTAGATACAGAATCTGTTGCTATTTTCTTCAATTCTTCTTGAGGTAAATCAGTTTCTACTTTGATAGTCGCACGCAACTTTCCATTAATCTGTACTGCCACAGTTACCATATTATCAATTAGTAGTGATTCATCAGCTTTTGGCCAAGGTTGCATATATAGCATGCCTTCGCCTCCTATTTCTTGCCATAAATTTTCAGCCAGGTGTGGCATTAATGGCTCAATTACTCTGATTAGTATGCATATACCTTCATCAATAAGAGATTTTCCAGTTTTTACGTCTATTTCAGCTATTAAATTTGTCATTTCACGAAACTTTGCTACCACACAGTTTAATCTGCAGTTTTCCAAGTCATCTGTAAGTCCGTGTAAGAGTTTGTGGATTTTTTTTCTGTACTCTAGGAGTTTACCTACAATGTTTTCATTATCATAGTGTATGTTTACGGTCCTAAGTTGCACTACCATACGCCACAATTTATTTATGTAGCGAAAACAACCTTCCACTCCATCATCAGACCATTCCATATCTTTTTCCGGAGGAGTGTCAGATAATACAAACAAACGAGCAGTATCAGCACCGTATTTTTCTATGATAAAGTTTGGGTCAACTGTATTCTTCTTTGACTTACTCATCTTTTCGACTTTTCCAACTTGGATCTTAGCACCCTTCGCAATCAACTCTTTTGCTTCTTCGGGAAAGAGCCATTTGCCATTCTCATCTTTATAAGTTATATGGCAGACCATTCCTTGAGTGATTAAAGTAGAGAAAGGCTCTTTAACGTCAAAATAGCCACATTTAGTTAAAGCACGGCAGAAAAACCTTGAGTAAAGCAAATGTAGAATTGCATGTTCTATTCCACCTATGTAATAATCAACAGGCATAAAACGATTACAAGTATCTTTATTAATCGATTTATTTTCACTGCAAAATGCAGCAAAATACCAAGAAGATTCAAAAAAAGTGTCAAATGTATCAGTTTCACGTTCTGCTTGCTTTCCGCACTTTGGACAATCAACAAATTTCCAGGTTGGGTGCTTATCCAGGGGATTACCACCACTTGTAAATTCTACATCCGTTGGTAGAACAACAGGGAGGTCTTTTTCTGGAACTGGAACAATTCCACAATCTTTACAATGTATAATAGGTATAGGACATCCCCAATAACGTTGCCTTGAAATTCCCCAATCGTGTAGACGATAGTTTATTGTTTTCTTACCTATTCCTTTTTCTTCAAGTTTTTTTATGATTACTTTTTTTGCCTCATTAATCATTAGTCCGTTTAAGAATTCAGAATTGAACATCACTCCATCACCGAAGTACGGTTCTTTTAAGATCTCTGTGCTCTCTTCACAAACTACAGGAATAATCGGTAAACCATACTTCTGTGCAAATTCAAAATCACGCTGATCATGTGCAGGGCAACCAAAAATCGCACCTTCTCCATACTCCATCAACACAAAATTCGCTATATAAAGTGGTAATTCTTTATCAAGAAATGGGTGTTTTACGTTTAATCCAGTGTAAATTCCTATTTTTTCATCATTCTCCCCCTTTGCCTTCATATTACCAATAAAGTCTCTTATTTCTTTGTCCTTAAGGTCTTGTACAATAGGGTGCTCTGCTCCTACTGCAAGAAAAGAAGCTCCAAATAAAGTATGAGGAGAAGTTGTAAAAATCTTTAACTTCTTATTCAAGCCAAATATTTCAAAATCTATAGTTGCCCCTTCAGATTTTCCTATCCAGCGCTCTTGCATAGTTTTGACTTTTTCTGGCCAATTTTTTAAACTTTGCAAACAATGAAGCAAATCTTCAGCAAAATCAGTAATCTTTAAAAACCATTGGAATAACTTACGTTTTTCAACAACTGCACCTGATCGCCATCCTTTTCCATCAACCACTTGCTCATTTGCAAGCACTGTTTGGTCCACTGGATCCCAATTAACCCACGACTCTTTTCGATAGGCAAGACCATGCTTTAAAAAATCCAGAAAAAATTTCTGTTCGTGTTTGTAATAATCAGGCTCACATGTGGAGAGCTCACGATCCCAATTGTATGAAAGACCTATAGATTTTAGCTGCGTGCGCATATTATCTATATTATCTTGTGTCCATGCTGCAGGGTTAATGTTATTGTCCCTTGCTGCATTTTCAGCTGGTAATCCAAACGCATCCCAGCCAATTGGGTGCAAAACCTCAAATCCACGAGCTCTCTTGTAACGTGCTATAACATCTCCTATTGCATAGTTACGCAGGTGCCCCATATGAATCTTACCAGATGGATATGGAAACATTTCCAACACGTAACATTTCTTCTTTTTACTATCTTTGCTTACAGAAAAATCCCACTTATTTTGGTAGAATTTTTCAACGTTTTTAAAATCATATTTCATAAATTCAATCACAGTTTATATGTACTAAAGGATCGACTGCTTGACCATTATGTCTTATTGTGAAACACATCTGCGGATCTTTATCTTGTGTGCTTGATTTACCTGCAGATCCAATTACTTGACCTTGTTTTACTTTATCACCAATTTCAACTTGTATGTTTTTTAAATAGGAGTACATAGTCATGTAATTATCTTTATGTTCCACTATAATTAAATTTCCGTACCACCTCAGGCCTTTGCCTACGTATATTACTTTGCCAGGTGCAGAAGCAATAACCTTTGTTCCACTTTGAGCAGTAATTTTTATGCCATCTTGACATATTTTATCAGAAGAGGTAACTGCACCTTTAACCGGTATTACAAATTTACACATGCTTTGTGCATTATTGTTATATACCTTATCTACAAAGGCTTTTCTACTTTCTTTTCGCAGCGAAGAATCAACATTTTCTTTAATCAAATGATACTCCCTTGTGTACTCTAGGTCTCTTTTCCCATAAAATTCTTCGCCTTTAAGTAGTACAGGTGCAGGTTTTTGCAGGCCACAGCTTATCAGTATTGCTGATAATATAAAGAACAAGGCTATACGACACATACACTTATCTCTAGATATATCAACTTTCACAAAACTTTATAGTGTTTTTCGTCTATTTATTACTTTCTTCATTTATTTTATCAGTCAAATAGTCTCTTAAATCGGTAAGTTCTTTCAACAAATTTCTTGAATAATGATCAATTCTTACATCGTTACCAAATTCCTTTTGTACTCCTTTTATTGTATATCCTTTGTCATATAGCATATATTTTATTTTCTTTATTGCCTCTATACACTTATGATCATATAGTCTTCTTCCCTTCCGTTTTATGGGTTTAATTTGATGGAATTGACTTTCCCAGAATCTTAAAACATGCTGCTCCAAATGTAGTTCTTCAGCTACTTCTCCAATTGTGTAAAATAATTTTTCCTTATTCATCGGTTGTTTATTAATTTCTTCATCATTTTTGAAGGTCTAAAAGAAATTGATTTTCTCGCTTTAATTACTACCCTTTCCGATGTCTTTGGTATATTTCCTGGTCTTTCTTTCTTGTTTTTAACCAAAAATGTTCCAAATGAAGATATTTTTACTATTCCATCCTTTGCTAAGCTCGTTTTTATCTCATCCAATATGTCATCTATTATTGCAATAGAGTCTTCTTTCGATAATCCAATTTCCTGGTTTATACATTCAGCTATTGTTGCCTTAGTTACTGTTGTGTCTTTTGTTGTCATAATTTATTACAGTATGTTAATATAATATAACAATCGACTCAAGATTCAGCTACTTTATTTTTATAGTATGTTTCTTTTGTAGCATAATTAAAAATACTAGCAAATGTTAACATTGCAAATATTGTGAAAAGCGCCATTTGATGATCTGAAAAAAGTGCTAAAATTGACACTAAAATTCCACTCATAACAAACATAAATCCATTGATAATGGATGATGATGTGCTAATATACTTCTGCTCAACAATCTCACTACCAACAGTAAAATTAAGCATATGTCCTCCTGCAAAAAAACCAAACATTAACATACAAAAGTATATAATATGAACTGTTAAATTACCGCATAGTAAAATAATAGCTGAAATACTTTGCAATGTGGCAAAAGCAGAGATTACGTGCCTTCTATTTTTAAATAGATTTGAGATTAGATCTGCAATTGGAGCACCAACTGCAAGACCAAGCCACAATATTGCAGTTGCCACACCTAACTCCATTGTATTGAGTTCTAAGTTGCTTAGTAACCTTGGTGCCCACAGCATATTAAGCGCTAAAAATGTTCCAAAAGTAATAGCACCCACTATTGAGGTTATCCAGATATCTCTTAATTTTAGCACTGTTAGTACAGAACATATTACTGTTTTTATAGAGCTCTTTATTGTGTATTCCCCCAAATTTTTTTTTGAAAGTCCTTTCGGATAAAAAAACATAAGTACGAATATCGATACGCCAAATAATATTACGCATACAATAAGATTTTTCCAATCTGCACCTTCGGCAAGCAAGCTAGAGAAGCACATTTGAATCATCAAAGCAGAAAGACTTGAAATTGTCTGCACTAGTGAGAACATCAGTCCAAATTGAGTAAGGGGAAAATATGTGCTACTTACATGAGCAGCGCCAACAAAACCAAACGATGCTCCAATTGCGATCAAAAATTGAGATAAAATTAAATGGGCAAAATTGTCACTCTTGATAAGGACAAAAAAACCAAAGAGCATGATTGACAACGAGAAAAAATAAATTTTTTTGCTGGAAAAAACATTAAACATTGCCCCACTAAAAAATTGTGAGATAGCAAAAGTCCAAGTATATGCTGAATTAGCTAGTGCAACTTGCGCAATCGTGAGCCCAAGTTCTTTTTCAAGATTCACACTTATAAAGGTGTAGATTATCTGCATATTGCTGAATATAACAATTAAGTTGCTGATCAGCCAAATGAACCAAGCTTTATTTTCCATAAGATTTTTTATAAATAGTCCATTGATAATAAACCTCTTTTAGGCTCTGATTATTGTTAAAACAGTTGCAATTATAGTATGATATAAAAGCTATGAAACAACAAATTTGTTGTGAGATTTAATTTGTTAGAGTCTGTACATAATCTCAAGAAAGAAATAAGTTCAACAATCATTACCTATAAGATAAAAGGTGAAAATTTGAAATTATCATGAACTGGCTCATTTTTCTGCCACTTAGATGATGTTTTTTCAAATTGTTGATAAATCAAAGTCAGTTTAGCTATTAATTATTCATCTTTTTTCTAATTATGCAGTGGATCTATTATTAAACCTTTCAATAATACTTTTTATTTTTGCTGCCTCTTCAAACTCTAAATTTTCAGCATGCTTCAACATTTGCTTTTTCAAACTATTTAGATCATCCTTGCTAAAATTCTCAATCACCACTTTTTCCTGTAAAGTATTTGATATAGGCTTTATTATAGTTTTTGGTACAATATTATGCAGTGTATTATGCTCTGTCTGTTTCTTTCTTCTCCTTTCAGTTTCTTTCAGTGCACGATCCATAGAATTAGTAATTTTGTCTGCATATAAAATTACTCTGCCTTCAACATTTCGTGCAGCACGACCTATCGTTTGAATGAGCGAAGTCTCTGATCGTAAAAACCCTTCTTTGTCAGCATCTAAAATTGCAACCAATCCACACTCGGGAATATCAAGACCTTCCCGCAACAAGTTAACGCCAACAAGAACATCTATTTCTTTAGATCTTAATTTGCATATAATTTCAATTCTTTCCAGTGCACCAATATCTGAATGTAGGTAAGTTACTTTCATACTGAGCTCACTCATATGCTCAGCTAGCTTTTCAGCCATTTTTTTTGTCAATGTGGTAATTAGAATACAAAATCCTTTTTTTATTGTTACTTGCGCCTCGTGAATCACATCATCAACCTGACTCTCTGTTGGTTTTATGGTGCAGATGGGATCTGTCAGTCCTGTTGGGCGGATAACTTGCTCTATAAATGCGTGATTAGTCTTTTCTAATTCATATTTTCCTGGAGTAGCCGAAACGTAAATAGTCTGTGGCCGTATTGCCTCCCACTCTTCCAATTTTAATGGACGGTTATCAAAAGCAGAAGGTAGCCTAAAACCATAATCTATCAATTTCTTTTTACGTGCTTCATTACCGCTATACATTGCACCTATCTGGGGAACGGTTACATGGCTTTCATCAACAAATAAAATTACATCTTTAGGTAAATACTCAAACAATGTAGGCGGTGGATCTCCGGCTTTCATTCCGTAAAGATAACGCGAATAATTTTCAATACCTTTACACACTCCCGTTGCCATCATCATTTCAATATCAAAATTAGTACGCTGCTCAAGGCGTTTTGCTTCAACAATTTTGTTCTGTGAATAGTAATAATCCAGGCGTTCATGTAGTTCTTTTTTAATCAATTGAACTGCTTGCAAAAGAGTCTCACGTGATGTAGTGTAATAGCTATTTGGAAAAATGGTGACTGTATCTATGCATCTGATAATATTGCTGTTCATGGCATCAATCTCAGAAATTTCCTCTATTTCATCACCAAACAATGATAAACGCCAAGCTTTATTTTCATAATAGGCAGGAAATATATCAATAATATCGCCGCGCACTCTGAAATATCCTCGCTCAAATCTGACATCAGAACGTTTATATTGGAGATTAACTAAATTATTCAGAAAGTCATTAACATGAATCTTATCTCCAGCACTTAAAGTCAAGGTCATGCTGAGATAGCTCTCAGGCGAACCAAGACCATATATACAAGAAACACTCGCAACTACAATCGTGTCCCTACGCTCCAAAAGAGAGCATATAGCAGAATAGCGTAGCATATCAATTCTTTCATTTATTAAAGAGTCTTTTTCAATATAAGTGTCTGTTTGTGGCGAATAAGCCTCAGGCTGATAATAATCATAATAAGAAATGAAGTATCCAACAGCATTGTGAGGGAAAAATCCTCTCATCTCCTCGTAAAGCTGCGCCGCTAAAGTTTTATTATGTGCCATAATTAATGCAGGCCTGTTTGTTCTTGCAATAACATTTGCCATAGTGAAGGTTTTTCCAGAACCAGTAACTCCAAGCAAAACCTGATCTCTTTTATTACTATTTAACCCTGCAACTAAGTTGTCTATTGCCTGTGGTTGATCTCCAGCTGGCTGAAAATGTGTAACTATTTGAAATTCCATACCTTTATATTTTCATAATGTATTTATTACTATACAATACATTTGCTAGTGTAAATAAGGTATGAAAGAATGAACATAAAAAACTCTATTTTTTCTTTTTATAGAGCCTGCTCCAAATCCTGTTGTTGGTTAATACAAAAAACACCGTCAAAATTATAAAATATGTCACTATTTTTAGCCCAAGTTTATGTCGGCGCTCCAGTTCTGGCTCTGCTGCCCATTGTAAGAAATTTACCACATCATATGCCATATTTTCAACTGTGGCTTGCCTTGTACCATCATATTCTACCATTCCTTCAGAGAGTGGTGGGGCCATAGCTAACCTGCCTGTTGAAAAATATGGATTAAAATATAAACCGTTCTCATCATGTTCACCGTTTTGATAACCAATTAGTAGTGAATAGACATAATTTGCACCATCATGTCTTGCTTTGACAATTAATGATAAGTCCGGTGGAATTGCTCCATTGTTGCTTGCTGCAGCTGCTTCTTTTGTGTCAAAAGGTGCAATAAAATAATCCGAAGACACTCCCGGCCTATCAAACATTTCACCCAAATCATTCGGACCATCTTTAACTTGGTAAGAGGCTGCAATTTGTTTTACATCCTCTTCAGAAAAACCAACATCTTGCAAATTACGAAACGCTATTCTATTCATTGAATGGCAAGCAGCACAGACTTCCTTGTATACTTTATAGCCACGCTGAATTGACTCTCTATCGAAAGATCCAGTAATTCCATCAAAACTCCAGTCGATTTTCTTATTTGGTAAAGGTTTAAACTCCTCTGCAGACAAAGAATTAGTGAGAAGTAATATACAAAATACAGCAACTTTAATCAACAGCATCACTTCATCTCCGGAACGGAATCGCTTATTGTTTTCGGTAATTTTTTTGGTTTCTCATACTTACTAAGTAAAGGTAAAACTATCACAAAATATGAAAAATAATAAAGAGTTGAGAGCCTACTTAAAGTAATGTAAGGCTCCTTAATTTCTTGTCCCCCAAGCCAGGCAAGAAATGCAAAATTTATTGCAAAAACCCAAAAAAATTTCTTAAATAATGGGCGATAAGCACCACTTTTAACCTTTGATTTATCAAGCCAAGGCAAAAGAAACCACACTAAAATAGATCCAAACATGGTAAGTACACCAATAAGTTTATTTGGAATTGAACGCAGCATCGCATAAAAAGGTAAGAAATACCACTCTGGCACTATATGTACTGGAGTTACCATAGGATCAGCCTCTATATAATTATCAGGATGCCCAAGATAATTAGGGGCATAAAAAACAAATGCAAATAAAATTATAAAAAATAAACCAAAAGTTATGCAGTCCTTTGCTATATAGTAAGGGTAAAAAGGAATGGTATCCTTATCTGACCTGACTTCTATTCCACTTGGATTATTAGAGCCAAACCTATGCAGAGCAACAACATGCAACATAGCTAAAGCGATAATAATGAAAGGCATAAGATAATGCAGCGCAAAAAAACGATTGAGCGTTGGATTATCAACAGAGAAACTTCCCCATAGCCATATAACTATTTTATCACCAATTAAAGGTATAGCCGAGAATAAAGTAGTTATAACTGTTGCACCCCAAAAACTCATTTGTCCCCATGGAAGAACATATCCCATAAAGGCAGTTGCCATCATTGCAAAAAATATAAATATGCCAATAAACCATACCATTTCTCGCGGTCTCTTATAAGATCCGTAATATAATCCACGCATGATATGAACATAGACCACCATAAAGAAGAGTGACGCCCCAACAGCATGAGTATAGCGTATTAGCCATCCGTAACTTACGTCACGCATTATACGCTCCACGCTATTAAACGCGTAATCAACATGCGGAGTATAGTGCATAGCAAGAAATATACCTGTTATTATTTGTAAAATCAGCGCTATACCAGCCAAAGAACCAAAATTCCAAGCATAATTTAAATTTTTTGGTACTTGATAAGAAGCAATATGTTTTAGAAAAGAAAATATAGGCAGTCTATATTCTATCCAACCTAATATACCTTTTTCTTCTATTATTTCTTTTTTGCTATCATCTTCCATAACTTAAAGCTTTGTCATCTTAACTCATTGTATTGTAACAATTTAACGCTAATAAACAATAAAAAGTTTAAGTTTAAAGAGTAGATTTCACAAAAACAAGCACTCAAATTTGAGTGCTTGTTTTAAAGGGACTTTTGATGATATACACCTTTAGATATTGTTGAATTGCTTAATGAACTTCGAGGACATTGATAAAGTTTTTCACAATTACTAAGTGCCATCTTGACATTTCTTTCTATAGCACTAACCTTTCTTTCTTTAATTTGCTCCAATGTCAAAAGCGAATTATCCAGTGGCATTGAATATCTTTCCCCTGTGAATTTACTGATTGCTATAGCAGTTAGCAGAATTGCTCCATTACAATCAACTTGTGAAGAACCAATTGAGCTTCCAGTTGAATGTGCAATAGATTGCTGTGCAGGAGGTAAAGCAGGGGCACTCTGAAATAAGCTACTGAGTGCAGCAGTTGTTGAAGTTCCCATCCAACTAAATACACTATTAATAAAAGAAGAAGGTCTTACTGCACTACTTGGTGCAAGAGTAGTATCACCTGGGTTTACATTGGCACTCTCTGCTTCTGCAACAATCTCTTTTATCGTTTTACCGGGATAAAATAACTTAACATAATCTGATGGTGTCTCGTTCCTTATATCCTTAACATTATCAATATCAGCACCACTATCGTATAACAGCTTCATTATTTTTGGACGTTTTAAACTAATAGCCAAATATATAGGTGTTTGTCCCTGTTCGTTTTGAACATTGACATCAGCACGATATTCAATAAGAAGCTCAACTATTCTTGAGTAGTTTTTTTCAATAGCAGCATGTAGGCATGAATTTTGTGAATAAGCAAGAAGATCAAATTTGCCGTTTGGGCTAGCACCATGTTTAAGTAAGACCTCCACTTTTTCCGGACTATTCTTGTCTATAGCCCAACCTACAAGAGTGCGTTTTTTATCAGCATATGAAAAATAACCACTAATGCTTGCTCCTTTATCGATTAGAAGCTCTATCATTTTTTTGGTGCCCTTTGTAACAGCATAGTATATAGGAGGCACACGAAAAAAGTCCTCAATATTAACATCTGCACCATTCTCAATTAAAAACCTCATCATTTCTAAATCTTGTTTACTAACAGCAATCGATAAAGGTGAGTTACCATTTCTATCTTTAGAGTTAATAACATTAGTAGTATGTGTCTTTCCTTCTCTAATATACTCCTCAGCTTTTTGAAAATCACGTTCCTTTACTGCAGAACGTAACCCATCTCTCCATTTTTCAACTTCTGTTTTTGTAACCATAACCCTCCTAAAACCTCAGTTATGGATTAGCCGATAAAGAAAGGCATAGAAATAGAAGGCTTTTTGGACTGCATGGAGTAGGAAATCAGAACAGAAAAAACATGAATTAGGAAATTTGTTGGCGATCTATGTCTTGTATGCTCAATCTCAAATTTGTTTTTCAAGGAATCAAAAACAGTCTCAATAATCGACCTTTTCCTTAATAAAATCTTCTCTTTAAGTGAAATTAGTGCGTTTTTCATACCTTTTTTTACTTTAGTGACTAACTTTAGGCCTCTATCGAAGAGTTTCTCAAAAAGCTCTTTCTTTATATAGCCCTTATCTCCAAACAAAAGTCCGGTCAGTCTTTTAGTGAGAGTTGGTAAAGGTTTTCTGTCATCAACGTTACCTTTGGTTAGGGTAAGTGCTTGAATTTCACCAATTTCGTTAATCACTAAGTGCAACTTGAAGCCAAAAAACCAACCATACGTACTCTTACTAATTTCTGCTAGATGATTAAAAACTTTATTCCTAGAGATCCTTTTTTTGTGGCAAACGGCAATCGTAGAGGTGTCGATGTAGGAAGTGCCGGTCATTTTCGCTTGTTCACAGAACCATTGCAAAAGTAATGCTAAATACCACAAAACTCGCGGCTTTAAGGCAATAAATCTGTGATATGAAGGCAGCTTTGAAAACTCTGATCTATAGAATAACTGAAGATAACAAAGATAAAAAGCCTTGAAGTTTTTACATGGTGATTTATGGTATAACAGGATTATGGTTAGAATTTCTGAGTGCGCTATTTCTGGTACTCTGGTTGGTTTTTTGCCGTTTGATAAGAACCTATTTGCAAAATTATCATCTACCGCACGACAAAAATCCTCGACGCAACAGTACAGTTCTGTAATATCTTTCTTCATGGGTAACCTCTTATTATTACTAAAATACTCGAGTTTACCCTGTTTCCCTCTTCTTAGTTATACTTTTATCTATTTTCTAATCCATAACTGAGGTCTAAAGGATAAAATTTTTGCCCTTATACCACATAATTTGGGCATATGCTAGTGAAATTTATATGTAAAATTAAAAAAAATTTACAACGTAAGAGATTGTTATTTGATCACGTGCTACATTTAGTTTTTGTACAAAACACCATAAGCCTCCTTAGTTTGCTTAAATTGCTTAGCAGCTTATTCTCAACATATAAGAGCTTTAACTTAAAGAGGATTATACGAAAATAAGCACTCAAGCTTGAGTGCTTATTTTAACTGATTAAAAGGGACTTTTGATGTATACCTTTAGATATCGTTAAATTGCTTAATGAACTTTCAGGACATTGATAAAGTTTTTTAAACTTACTAAGTGCTGTCTCGAAGTTTTTTTCTATAGTGTTAAGCTTTCTTTCTCTAATTTCTTCTATTGTGAGAAGTGAATTGTCCAGTGTCCTTGAATATTTTTTTTCTGTGAACTTACTCATTGCTGCAGCAGTTAGTAGAATTATTCCATTACAATCAACTTGTGAAGAACTAATTGGGCTACGATCTAAGTGGTCAACAGATTGCTGTGCAGGAAGTAAAGTAGGAGCACTGCTGAATAAGCCATTGAGTGTGGCAGTGGTTACCCAACTAAATATACTATTAATAGAAGAAGAAGGTTTTACTGCACCGCTTGTGATGCTGCTAGCTTCTTTAAAATCTGCTCTGGTAGGAGTGGAGGAAGAGTTCACTGTGCTACTTGCCAAGTTTTTGGTATTACTAACTTCCAATTCTATCTTAATTGCTTTGGTAGGGGATAATTGAAGACTCGCTGCACTACTTACAAAATCTGTGCTGTCGTTAGCGTCTTTAATACCTGCTTTTATAGAAGTTAATTTTGCTTCACAGTCAGCTTCAGTAGAACTGCTCAATACAGATTCTATTTTTTGAATTTCACTACTACTACATTCATCTTTTCTAGCATTTCCAACAACATCTAATGCTGTTTTGCCATACTGACTTTGAATACTAGCATCAGCACCCTTGCAGAGTAGGAGTTTTACCATATTTAAATGACAGTGGTCAGATGCTAAGTACAGAGGTGTAAAGCCTTTATAATTTGTAGCATTGATGTTAGCATCACGATCAAGTAAAAACTTTGCTATTTCTAGTTTATCATGTCTAGCAGCAATGTGCAAGGGAGTACTCAAATATCGATTACTAATAGTAGTATTAACATCAGCACCGCTGTTACATAAAAACTCTAATATCTTTAAATTACCCAAGAGAGTAGCATGATGTATAGGTTTCATATAGTATCTTTCATAATTCAAAACTTCATTTTTTATTTGTTCATACTCTATCTCTTTAATACATTCTTTAACTTTCTGAAAATCACCTCTGCTTATAGCAGAAACTAATTTTCTTCCTAAAATCTCAATTATTTTTTGTTTTTCCATCAAATACCTCCTAAAAGAGAATCTCCCGGGTTTATATCATGCAACTTAATATGCGCAAGCAAAATTTACAGAGAAAAATTTCAATAGTTAAAAATTAGGTCTTCAGCAACCTACCACGTTAACTTTTGTACAAAATATGCTGAGCTTCATTATTCAAATTTTTTTGCTCTTAATAAGAAGCAATCTGCTTTAGAAAAGGAAATAAGGGATAAGTTTTGTAAATAAGCACTCGAATTAGAGTGCTTAGTTTAACTGATTTAGAGGTGCTTTTGATGATGCACGCCTTTAGATATTGTGAAGTTGCTCAGTGAGCTTTCAGGATGCTGATGAAGCTTGTCACACTTGCTAAGTGCCATCTTGACATCTCTTTCTAGAGAATTAAGTTTTCTTTCTTTAACCTGTCTTATCGTTAAAAGTGAATCATCCAGTGGCATTGAATATCTTTTCCCTGTGAACTTACTTATTGCTACAGCAGTTAGCAGAATTATTCCATTACAATCAACTTGTGAAGAACCAATTGAGCTTCCAGTTGAATGTGCAATAGATTGCTGTGCAGGAGGTAAAGCAGGGGTACTTTGAAATAGGCTACTGAGTACAGCAGTAATTGAAGTTCTCACATAACTAAACATACTATTAATAAAAGAAGAAGGTTTTACTGCGCTGCTTAACGCATTTGTACTATTATCATGATAGCTAAAGTAATTCCTAGCTTCTATTACCTTAGGATTTGCTCTAGAAGCTAATGTCTGACAATTAACTTCTTTATCAGCACATTTTAATGTAGATATTATTTTTTGCCTTGTATTACTAGTACATATAGATTTTGGATCATCTCCAACAACATCTAGTGGTATTCTACCACCCGCATCTCTTATATAAATATTAGCATCATGCTTGATAAGAAGTTCCACCATTGCCACTTGGCAATGGAAAGACGCTAAGTGCAAAGGCACCTTACCCGTTATATCTTGCAAATTGATCTTAGCATAACGACTAAGTAGAAGCTGTCCTGCATCTTCTCTGCCATATTCAGCAGCAACGTGCAATGCAACTCTCAAGCTTTCACTACTAGCAGCATTAACATTGGCGCCGTTATTAACCAAAAACCTCAATATCTTTAAGCTATTTTCTTTCACAGCAAAACTTATAGGTTTCATACCGTATTTTTCACCAATAAAAATCTGCTTTCTTAGGTTCATGTACACTGCACTTCTGATACATATGTTAGCTTTTAGAAGACTATGCTCTTTTATGGCAATAAATAACTCATTTACAAAGTTCTCAGTTTTTATCCGTTTTTGCATCCCTTGCATCAAATATCTCCTAAAAGACAACGTTCCCGATTTTGTATCACACAATTTGATATATACAAGCAAAATTTACAGAGAAAAATTTCAATAGTTAAAAATTAGGTCTTCAGCAATCTATCACGTAACTTTTTTGCAAAATATTTTAAGCCCCTAATTCATAATTTTTATTACTTGATAATAAGCAATCTGCTTTAGAAGAGGAAATAAGGGATAAGTTTTGTAAATAAGCACTCGAATTAGAGAGCTTATTTTAACTGATTTGAAGGGACTTTTGATGCATACTTTTAGATATCGTTAAATTGCTTAATGAACTTTCAGGACATTGATAAAGTTTTTCACAACTACTAATTGCCGTCTCGAGTTTTTTTTCTATAATATCAAGTTTTGTCAGAGGTGGATTGTCCAGTAGTCTTGAATACTTTTTCCCTGTGAACTTTTTGACCACTACATCAACTAGTAGAGCTGTTGCATTAAAATCAACTTGTGAAGAACCAATTGGGCTACCAGCTAAGTGATCAACAAATTGCTGTGCAGGAAGTAAAGTAGGAGCACTGCTGAATAAGCCATTGAGTGTGGCAGTGGTTACCCAACTAAATATACTATTAATAAAAGAAAAAGGTTTTACTGCACTGCTTGGTGCAGGATTTGGAGTATCACCAGCTTCCAATCCTATCTTAGTATTTGCCCTGGTGGAGGTTGAGAAAGGGTTTGCTATACTACTTGCTGCATCTGGAGTATCACCAGCTTCTAACTCTAATTTAGTATTTATTCTAGCAGAAAGTAATAGTTCTGTACAATTATTTTTATGAAATCTTAACACAGCTAAGAATATTTTTTCTATGTCACAGCCATCACTGCAAAGACTTTCATAACCAGGGATAACCTCAAATGCCGTTTTGCCATTTGCATTTTTAATATTAATAGTGTTATTATTGAGCAGAAGATTCGCGATATCTAATCGACAATAAAAAAAGGCTAAGTGTAAAGCTGTAAAACCTTGCATTACTTGGGAAGTGGTACTACTAGTACAATGATATATCATTTCTTTTATTTCTGCTTTTCTATTCATGGCAGTAACGTACGAGTAAGGAACAAGACATCCATCACTAACAGCATTAATATTAGCATTATTTTTAAGCAAAAACCGCACTATCTCTAAGCTACCTCTATAAACAGCAAGATGTATAGGTGCCATACCATCTTTTTTACCATTAATAATCTCTTTTTCTTTATTTATATATCTTGCCTTTTTAACATATCTTTTAACTTTATTAATATTAAGCTCATCTATAGCCGCAAATAAATTCTTTCTCAATCTCTCAAGTTTTTTCATCAAATACCTCCTAAAGAATAATGTTTCCGGTTTTATATCATGCAACTTAATATGTACAAGCAAAATTTACAGAGAAAACAATAGTTAAAATTAGGTCTTCATCAACCTATCACGTGCTGCGTTTAACTTTTGTGCAAAATATTCCGAGCCTCCCTTGTCTGGATGGACCAGTTTCATTAAATTTTGGTATGCCTTATTGATTTCATTTTGGCTTGCCTCGGAATTCAGCCCCAGTATTTTTAATGCTTCATCTTTGGACATATTATCACCAGTGTAATTTTTGGTGTAACTTTTACTGCTGTTAAATTCGTTCAAAAACTTACTTAATATAGAGTGCATCATAAAACTTATGTTATTTCTCTTTGCCAAAAAGAGAAAAAATACAACAACGCTAGGTAAAACAAACGTGATTATTGTGAATATCAAAAAAAGGAAGAAGATGAATGACATGTATATTTTTTTATCATTTTATGATTAAATAGTAACAATTATAATTGTCATGGTAAATAACATGTTTATCCAGATTGAAGAAACACCAAACCCAAACACGCTGAAATTTCTTCCTGGTTTTGAAATTCTGAGCGAAGGAGAAACAGCTGATTTTTCAAATGCAGATGAAATAAAGAACTCCAAACTAGCAGTAAATCTTTTTCAAATAGAACATGTTGTAAGAGTATTTTTTGGTCATGATTTTATTTCGGTAACAAAATCAGATAGAATGAATTGGGATATAGTAAAGGTGGAAATTTTAACTACAATTATGGATCACTTTACTTCTGGTGGAAAAGCATTTGATAAAGAAGGAGTAAGTGATAATAAAATGCTAGAGGAAGAATTCTTTAATGAAAATGATATAGAAATTGTAAATAGAATAAAAGAATTGATGGAAAGTTATATTAAACCTGCAGTTGCTCAAGATGGTGGTGATATCAAGTTCCGTGGCTATAAAGACGGAATAGTTTACGTTGAACTGCAAGGAGCTTGCTCTGGGTGCCCAAGTGCTGCAATTACCTTAAAACAAGGAGTGCAGAATATGCTAAGCTATCACATACCAGAAGTTTCAGGTATAGAGACTATGCTATGACTAATCAAACAGTTAGAGGAACAAAAGATCTCCTGTTTGATGAATGGTACAAGTTTAAACACATAGAGCAAACAGCAAGCAGAATCTCAAGTTTATACGGCTTTTTACCTGTTCAAACTCCGATATTTGAATACACAGAAGTCTTTACAAAGACTTTAGGTGATAGCTCAGATATTATCACTAAAGAGATGTATACTTTTATTGATAAAGGGGGAAAGAGCATAACTCTGCGTCCTGAGTTCACTGCAGCTATTGTTAGGTTACTCATTGAAAAAAAACTACAAGCGCCGATAAAATTATTTTCAATAGGGCCTGCATTTCGCTATGAAAGACCGCAAAAGGGAAGACAAAGGCAATTTCATCAGATAAATTTTGAGGTTTTTGGCATAGAAGATCCAAAAGCTGATATTGAATTGATATCACTCGCTCAGCACTTACTAACTGAATTTGGCATCAATAAAAATGTAAAGCTGGAAATCAACTCTCTGGGTGATAGTGAAACAATAACTCAGTATAGAGAAGCTTTGATATCGTATTTAAAAAAGTTTCAAAATGACCTATCAGAAGATAGTCAAAATAGATTGATTAAAAACCCACTCAGAATATTAGACTCTAAGGATAAGACAGATAAAGAAATAATCTCTGACGCACCAAAAATCAGTGATTATTATACAAAAGAATCTTCATATTTCTTTGACCAGGTGTTAAATGGACTGCAAGCTCTTGGCATACCTTACACTGTAAATAGCAAATTAGTTCGAGGTCTAGACTATTATTGTCACACAGTATTTGAATTTGTCACAGAAGATTTAGGTGCACAAGGAGCAGTTTTTGCCGGTGGAAGATACGATAATCTAGTATCTTCAGTAGGTGGAAAACACACTCCAGCAATAGGATTTGCAGGGGGGATTGAGCGTATAATGGAATTAATCAACTATGCTGAAAAAAAAGAGAGGCCTATTTATATAATTCCAATCGGTGGAGAAGCTGAAGAACATGCTCTAACACTTGCAAGTGAATTACGCAGAAATGGTTTATATGTGATTTACGAATATAGTGGAACTCTAAAAACCCGAATGAAAAAAGCAAATCAAGCAAATGCAAAAGTTGTATTAATCTTTGGTGATGAAGAGCTAAGCAGTAAAACTTTAAAAATTAAAAATATGGACACGGGTGAAGAAAAAATGATTGCTCGCGATAAAACCGTAGAAAATATCTAATCAGAAGCAATAGGAGTGTTAGCTATAGAAGAAAATTCCTCTGCACAAGAATTTTTCATAGCATTTAATATATCATAATCTGTAAAATCTAATTTTATCGGTGTAATAGTAATAAAACCTCCTTTTATTTTATCTACACTACCACTGCCTGAGTGTTCCCGAGACCAATTTAAGCTCAAAGAACCATTTAAATTTTCAGTAAAAGTTAAATCACCATCAATGTTATATTCACCTTGTTCAGCAAATTCTACTCCTTTCACTTTTTCTGTAGCAGGAAAATTTATACTCATCACTATATCTTTAGGCCAACCAACTTTCATTAGCTTGGCAATAACCTTTGGTGCAAAAATCTTTGTATTGTTCCAGTCTATTTTATCATGATAAACTTGGCTCAGCGCAATAGAAGGTATAGATCTTGCAGCACCTTCCATTGCAGCACCGATTGTGCCTGAATAACAAATATCATCGCCGACATTTGATCCAATATTTACTCCAGATAATATTAAGTCTGGTTTTTTATTCATAATTTTATTTAACGCGATAATGACACAATCTGCGGGAGTACCAGACACACTAAACTCCCTTTCACTATGTTGACTTATTTTAATAAATTGCTTTACTGGATAGTCAAGAGACCTTGCAGCTCCACTCCTATCAGCATCTGGCGCCACTATCCATACTTCCGATGCAAAATTTTGTGCAATTTCTTTAAGTAATCTTATTCCTTCACTTTCAAAACCATCATCATTTGTTATCAATATTATCATATGTAACACTCAGCTATCAAAGTATACTGATGAGATTTCTTTGCATAATTACTAACTGTAACAAAAAAGCCCACTACAAATCAATAAGAAAAATTAAGAGATTAAGCAGCAGAAAATCTTGCCATGCCCCCTATAAATGCTTTCACTTTTTCAAGATAAGTAGATGGTTCTGCAGGAACTTCTATCTCGTCTATCTTACAAGATATTGCTGCATCTATGACTTCACCTGTTATTAATTCCCTTAGCTTTTGTTTTATCTGTCCTCTACGAATATGTTCTCCATAGTCATTATAAAACTTCACATATAACTCTTTAAATACAAATTCTTTTATAGCACTTCTCATATGAGAAATTCCATCCTTTACTTCATCATTTGCATTGCTCAAATCCACTTCAGAACCTAGCGAATATAAGTCATCAAAATTTTCTTTTAAAATTTTTATTTTAAAGTAGTGCTTATCTACAGATCTCTCAAGAAATCTTTTAGTAGCATTACCGGCCAATTCTCCTATTATCTGAGGCTCTAGTTGAGCTGCAAAATTATTTTCTGCTTCAAGGCCACTTAATGCATAAATGATACGATTAAGCATTCCAGGACCACATTGGCGATTACTTTCCTCAAAACGAACCAGCAATATGGATTTCAACAGCTCTACATCTGCATTTTGCTTTGTTGCTGCAATTAAAACTAGATTTATGGCCTGTGTTAATGTCAGTCCGGTTTTGGAATCTACCCACCTTACCCATTCTCCTTCTCTATAATTATCTACCTTCAAATAAGGCGCTATCAGTTCTTTCTGCTGATTTGTCAAACCGCCTATATAGTTTTTAAACTCTTCATCCAGCTCATTTGACGGAGTCCCATATTCTTCCTTTAATTTTTTGGCACACTCAATAACACTTTGCTCAAAACTTCTAGTATGAACATTCTGATTACCAGTACCTACATCACTTACATTAAACAAAAAGCTCATTTGCTTTACACTTAAACCCAGAGGCGAGAAGAGCTTTATTAATGGATACTTTATTAACTCAAGAAGCGCTACAGGGATCAATAATATAGTATTGATAAGCACTAAACATATTCTAAGACCGAGCGCTCTACTCTCTGATAACATTCTACTAAGTTCTGATATCTTTGATGCACAATACAAAAATGGTAATTGAATGTAGTATATTGAGTATATAGAAAAAAATAAAATCTTATCTTTTAACCCTACTGTTGGATCATTATATACTTCAGAAAAAATGTTATCATCACTATTTTCATTTTTGAAAGACTGATAGCTGCTTGTAATTTTTTCTGTAAAAATAGAACAGAGCTTATGCAGTCCGTAGCATGAAACGCCAACAGCTAAAAAAATTGCAAGTGTTCCAAAAAATGCTAATACTTCACTTGAAGTTTTGGCAAGAAGGAATGCATAAAGCGCATTAATAAAGATATCAAATAAATATTCAAATAAAAAAATTGCTCCAATAGCGGAAACAAACAATAAAATACCCCCACAAATAATCAAAAAATCTTTTAACCTTGGATTCATACCCCGCCTCTTAATAATCTATTAATATACTTTTTATTATATGCTTAAATTAAAAAAATGCAAATTTTGTAAAGACCAATTGAAATTTCTGAGCTTCAACTATATTGTTAATTATTCAGATAAAAATTAAACATTGTCGTGTCAAATAAAATAGGCTTTTTTGCTATTTTTGCCTTGGTGATTAGTAGCCAAATTGGCTCTGGAATTTTTATGCTCCCAATCAGCCTTGCACCATACGGCGCTTATAGCCTCATAAGCTGGGTTATATCAGGATTTGGTGCTATATCTCTTGCTTTAGTTTTTGCTTCACTCTGCGCAAAATTTCCAGAAACGGGTGGTCCTCATATTTATGTGAAACATGCCTTTGGCTCTACAGCAGCTTTTTTTGTTGGCTGGACATATTGGGTAAGCTCGTGGGTAAGCTCAACAGCTGTGACAATTGCAAGTATCGGTTATTTAGCCCCGCTTTTTCATAATGATATACAAGATATACGTTTGCTTTTAGAAATAACATTAATTTTAGCTATCATGCTAATAAACTTAAGAGGGGTAACTACTGCTGGGCATGTTGAGCTTCTTCTGACCATTGTTAAAATTATCGCACTTCTTGCAATACCCATAGCAGGATTATTTTTCTTTGATAGAAATAATTTTGTTGTAAGTGAGGAAGTATCAAACTTTACGATGTCTCAAGTCCTTGCGCGCTCTACACTCCTTACTCTATGGTGTTTTATTGGACTTGAATCAGCAACGGCACCTGCAGGATCTGTCAATAATCCCTCTAAAACAATACCAAGGGCTATAGTGCTTGGAACAGTCTGTGTTGCTGTGATATATTTCATCAATAGTCTTTCAATTATGGGATTGATAAGTGGTAATGAACTAGCTAGTTCAAAAGCACCATATGTTGATGCGATAAAAATTATGCTTCCAGGTAATTGGCATTTAATTGTTTCTGTTGTTGCCTTTATCGTTTCTGTAAGTAATTTAAATGCTTGGTTTTTAGCTGATGGACAGGTCACCTTAGGCCTTGCAAAAGACAAGTTAATGCCGCAATTTTTTGGCAAAAAAAATAAGCATGATGCTCCATTATGGGGAATAATACTCAGTACTTTGGGGGTGTTAGTTTTACTTATCCTAACGTCAAACAAAAGTTTTGCTGAGCAAGTAACTTCAATAATTGATATCTCTGTGGTGTCATTTTTGTTTATCTACTTAGCATGTAGCCTTGCTTTTCTCAAAGTTAATATACAAGACAAAAGCTACTGCAAATTTTTAATTGGAGGTGTGGCTGTATCTTTTTGCTGTTGGGTAATATACGAGACTTCTATAAAAACATTGTTAATATCAAGTCTATTCCCTTTAAGCGGAACACTTATTTATCTACTTTGGTATCATAAACTAAAAACTTAACTTAAATTTTTTATTTGCTAAAATTCTTAAGCTATACTACTGGCTTACATTAATAGAATTAAGAGGTATTGTGTCAAATAAAATAGGTTTTTGGGCTGTTTTTGCTTTAGTCATTAGTAGTCAGATCGGCTCTGGGGTTTTTATGCTTCCAATTAGCCTTGCTCCATATGGCGCTTATAGCCTTATAAGTTGGATGATATCAGGAGCTGGTGCTGTGTCTCTTGCGCTAGTTTTTGCTACGCTATGTGCAAAGTTTCCAGAAACAGGAGGTCCTCACGTTTATGTGAAACATACTTTTGGTTCTACCGCAGCGTTCTTTGTTGGTTGGACATATTGGGTAATCTCATGGGTTAGTACAACAGCTTTAATAGTTGTGGGTGTTGGCTATCTTACACCATTTTTCCATGAAGATATCAAAAGTATGCGTTTATTTTTAGAGCTGTTGTTATTTACAATCATTACATTAATAAATTTAAGGGGAATAGCTACTGCAGGGCACGTTGAGTTTCTGCTCACGGTTGTGAAGGTTGCTGTATTGCTTGCAATACCTGTAGCAGCGTTGTTTTTTTTCGATAGAAATAATTTTATCATAAGTGAAGAAATATTAAGTCTTACAACATCGCAAATTCTTGCCCGCTCTACACTCCTTACTTTATGGTGTTTTATTGGACTTGAATTGGCAACAGCACCTGCAGGGTCAGTTGATAATCCAGCTAAAACTATACCAAAAGCTGTGGTGCTTGGCACAGTTTGTGTTGCTGTTATATATTTTATCAACAATTTTGCAATTATGGGATTGATCAATGGCAACAATTTAGCAAGTTCAAGAGCACCATATGTTGATGCGATAAAAATTATGTTTTCTGGTAATTGGCATTTAATTGTTTCTATAGTTGCATTCATTTTTTGTGTTGGCAGTCTAAACGCTTGGGTTTTATCTAGTGGACAAGTTGCTTTTGGTCTTGCAGAAGATAGACTAATGCCAAAATTCTTTGCTAAAAGGAACAAGCATGGCTCTCCTTTTTGGGGAATAACAGTTAGTTCAATTGGAACTGCAATTTTACTAATTCTCACTTCAAACAACAATTTTGCCCAGCAGATTACGTCGATTATTGACTTTTCTGTAATTTCATTTTTGTTCGTTTATCTTGCGTGCTGTTTTGCCTTTCTAAAGGTTATTATACAGGAGAGGAGTTGTTATAAGCTTTTAATTGGTAGCATAGCAACAACCTTTTGTTGTTGGGTGATATTAGAAACCCCTGTAGGTACTCTGCTGATTTCGAGCCTGTTCACTGCAAGTGGCATACCCATTTATTTATTTTGGTACTGCAAAACTTCTGTGCAACAAATTCAGTAGTGAGAGATACACTTTAAATGGTTAATATTTATGGGCCAAGATTTTTTTTCTCTTTATCTACTTGTTCAATATTACCATTCTCAAGTTTGCTACCTACTTCTTCTGTGCGTTTATTATCTATGTAGATCTCATTTTTTGCTTTATTAGAAAGACCTATTTGCGATTGCAGTTTTTTATACTCTTCTTTTTCAGGCGTGAAAATTTTCACTAAAAATCTTCCTATTATTGGTATTGAACTTAAAAAATCTCTTAATCCAAAAGATTCTTGCTTCTTGTTTGAAAGATGCTGGTCTATCTTAGAAATTTTCACACCATACTTTTTATCATCAAAATTTATCGCTGGCTTGCTTTTTTTCGAAAGAACATTTTGAATCTCTAATCTATTGACTTTTTCAGGCTTTTGAAATGCAGATACTGCAGGTTTGACCTTAGTGTCATCATGTTTTTTACTCATTTCATTCTACCATGCAATATTATTAGTGTCTTATAATTATAACTAAATTATGGTTAATTGCAAGGTAAAAATATTAAAGTAATTGTAAATTTTATCAGTAAAAATATAATATAGCTTTAAAATCAGAGGTTTATTTATATGGGATGTAAGATTGCAGTTATTGGAGCAACAGGAAGAGTAGGATATGAGGTATTGACCATGCTTGCTGAGTTTCAAAAAGAGGGAAAATTTTCGATAGATTCTGTTGTTGCTTTTGCATCGAAAAAATCAAAGGGAAAAAAGGTAAGTTTCGGCGATGAAGAATTAACTGTCTTAGACCTTGAGAACTACGATTTTGCTGGAATTAATATAGCAATTTTCTGTGCTGGGTCTCATGTTTCCGAGAGATACGTACCGATTGCAACTGAAGCTGGATGTATTGTCGTAGATAATACCTCTCATTTTAGGATGAAAGAAGGCGTGCCACTAGTTATTCCAGAGATCAACAAAGATAAAATTACGGAGTATAAAAACCATAACATAATATCTAATCCAAATTGTACTACAATACAAATGTTGCTGGCATTACATTTATTACACCAAAAAGCAAAAATAAAGAGAATCGTTGCTTCAACTTATCAATCAACTTCTGGTGTAGGTAAAGCAGCAATGGATGAGCTTTACAATCAGACAAAAAAAATCTTTATGAATGAAGCTAAAAAACCTGAAATATTTCCTAAGCAAATAGCATTTAATTGCATTCCTCATATAGGAGAGTTCATGGAAGATGGTTCTACAAAAGAGGAGTGGAAAATGCAAGAGGAGGCAAAAAAAATTTTAGAAGAGGATATAAAAGTAACTGCAACTTGTGTCCGAGTACCTGTTCTTGTTGGTCATGCTATAGCAGTAAATGTAGAATTTGATCAGCATATAACTGAAGAAGAAGCTCGTGAAATGCTCAGTGAAGACGATGGAGTTTTAGTGCAAGATAAGCGCGAAGATGGTGGATATATGACTCAGATTGATGTTGTGCAAGAGAATGCCGTATACATATCGCGTATTAGACAAGACGATACCGTTAAACACGGATTAAATATGTGGATAGTAGCTGATAATCTACGCAAAGGTGCAGCACTAAATATAGTGCAGATCTTGGAGATCTTGATCAAAGAGCATTTATAGCTCAATAGCTTAAATCTATATTGACATGTCCCATTTTACGCTTGTCCCTAACCTCTTTTTTCCCATATATGGTTAAACTAGCTTTTTCGTTGCTCAAATATTTGTGAGAATTATATATATCATTACCTATTATATTTTTTGTCATGCAAGGAAAGCGTAATACTACTTCCTGCATAGATAGCCCGCATATTATCCTAACTAGCTGCTCGAATTGACTAACGTTGCATGCATCCAAGCTCCAGTGGCAAGAATTGTGGGGTCTTGGGGCCAGTTCATTAACTAGTAATTCATGATTTTGAGTGATGAAAAATTCAATAGCTAGAATTCCTACTACATCAAGTGCAGTTGCTATTTTCTCTGCAGTTTTTTGTACCTCTTGGGCTAATTTATTATCTATTTTAGCTGGTGCTATTGAAGTATTAAGTATTCCGTCAACGTGGTGATTCTCTGCTATAGGAAAAAAAGCTACTTTACCGTTTTTATCTCTTGCAACGACTATTGAAACCTCTTTCAGTAAATCAACACTTGCTTCAAGAATGTACTCTTTATTCCAATCGAAGGAAGCAAATTGCTTCAGTTCAGAATCATTTTCAATCATATATTGTCCTTTTCCATCATAACCCATTTCTGTTGTTTTTAGCCTCACTGGATAGCTAAAAGTTTCACTACTTTCTAGTAGCTGATTATAATTTTGTATACTTTTGTAATCAGCAGTTTTTATGCTTAAATCTCTAATAAAATCTTTCTCTCTCAGCCTATTTTGCGAAATGTGTAACGCCTTTTTACCTGGATAAAAATCTGTATGCTGCGACACAATATCAATTGCACTACATGGAATATTTTCAGACTCAATAGTGACTAAATCCACACTCTGTGCAAAAGATTCAAGTGCCCTCTTATCACAGAAGTCTGCTATTGTTAAATCATCAGCAACAGAACAAGCTGGATCGTTTTTAGCACTGGCAAAAATATGCGTTTTGTGCCCAAGTTTTATTGCAGCGATAGCAGTCATTTTACCTAATTGCCCACTTCCTATTATTCCTATCACTTTTTTATCCAGTGGATCTGTTTTGTTCATCATGTAGATTAATATTTCCTAGTTAGAGTACGATAATATGCTTGGAAAATCTATGAAAAAAGTGTATAATTGAAGTGTGTTAAACTTTTATCATGAACACTTTACGATGACCATGAAATACACACTTATTACTAATTCTGTTGAAGTTACAGTTTTGCCAATTTACATTGAAGAGCAATCCATTCCTTATGAAAATTGTTACGTATGGATGTATAATGTTAAGATAAAAAACAAAAGCTCATCAACCATTCAATTATTAAGTCGCTATTGGCAAATAATAGATCATAAGGGGAAAATAAATGAAATTGCCGGAGTTGGTGTTATTGGAGAACAACCTGTAATAAAATCTGGAGAGGTATTCAAATATACAAGTGGAACATACTTAAATACACCATCAGGAATAATGCAGGGTAAATATGAATTTCTGAACGAAGAGAGCATAAAAACCTTTGATGTTATGGTACCACCCTTTTCCTTAGATAGTCCATACGTTAACACTAGACCTCATTGATCATCAAGATAGTGTATTTGTTTAAGTGCATCTGAAACCAGTGCTTCTTGTTTTGTCATTTGAGCTTCCATAATGTCATCCGAGTAGCTGATACTGAGATCCAACTAAGTTGATAAACACGAAAGCACTGACCATTTGCTTCTATAGTTGTCTTTTTTCGTCTATCTTATTTTGTTACTCTGCTGAACAGATGCAAAATAGTTTATTTTTGATTCTTATCATCAAGTGTGAATAAGATTATTGTAGAGGTTAAACCTATAATAACTATCATTAACGAAAATGGGGCAGCTTCTCTGTAACGCTCATCGCTGACAAGTTCATATACTCTAGTTGATATAGTTTCAAAATTAAATGGTCTGATAATTAGTGTTGCCGTGAGTTCTTTTACCGTATCCATAAACACGAGCAGAAATCCCGATAGTATACTTTTCTTGATAAGGGGAATATGAATATTCAGGCACGTGGAAATAGGCCCATGACCCATAGTATATGCAGTCCATTCAATTTCATTTGGTGTTTTTTTGAGTCCCGACTCTATCGCCTTGAAAGATATAGCAAAAAAACGAAATAAATATGAGTAAACTAATGCGCCAATAGTTCCTACCAAGCTAATTTCTACAATATATTGAGTAATGAAAGAAGATATTCTGCTTAAAAACATTATTATGCTAATTGCAATAATTGCATTTGGAATTGCATATCCAAGAGAAATTAGACGTGCTATATTGCTTATTAGCTTATTTTTACGTGCTGTATATCCAATAATTATTGCAATGCTGATCGAGATTAGCGCGGTAATAAATGATAAACTAATACTGTTTGTTATTATATTGTAAAATCTTGCTTCGTATATGAAAAAGCCTTTCTCTATGCTCCAATATATAAGTGGAATCATTGGTAAAATAAAGCCTATTAATATCGGCAATAAACACATAAGATAAGAAAAGATCAACGATATAGAACCGTTTATACTACGTTTATTGTGATAATCTGCATTAGTATTGATTGAAGAGTAAGATATTTCTCTTTTTTGTAGTTTTTTCTCGATAACTATTAGTGTTGCAACGAAAATCAGTTCTGCAACTGCCAAAACAGTAGTTGAATATTTGTCATGCAGTAAAAACCAAGTACGGTATATTCCCGTCGTGAAAGTATCGATAGCAAGAAACTGTGGTGTGCCGAAATCTGTAATTACTTCCATTAGTACCAAGGATAACCCAGCTATAATTGATGGACGTATGGAGGGTATGATGACAGAAAACAGACTCTGTAATGAGGAGAACCCAAGTGTTGATGCAATAGTGACTGAGTTACTAACGCTCTTTAGACTTGAGCGGACCAACATATAAACGTATGGATATAGACTAAATCCCATTACTAATATTCCACCACCTAGGGATTTGATCTTGGGAAACCAATAGTCACCTTTGCCCAATTGAAAAGTATCTCTTAACAAGCTCTGAATCGGACCTGAAAACTCTAGCGTATTTACATAAACAAACGATACTATATATCCAGGAATTGATATCGGAAAGAATAAGGCAATCTCAAAAATTCTACTTCCGGGAAACGAAAAAAATGTAGTAAGCCAAGCTGGAATTACTCCAAATATAAAGGATATTAACCCTACTCCTACCATCAAAATCAACGTATTGAGTATATATTCAGGAAAAAGTCTACTAATTACCCATCCAGAGTTTGCTGATTCTGTAAATAGAATCGATATTAACGATAGTATAGGGCAGACAAATAATACACTTACTAAAAACAAGAATATATTTTTAAATACTCTCAGAAACATTAACTTGAATCTATATTTGATATTAAAATGTTATATGCAAAAACTAAAGATATCCAGTAATTAACAGCCGTCCTATTGAATATCTTCATAATTTTATATATTATGTTTTAAATCGATAAACTAATTAATTATGAGTTTTGTCATTGCAACTTTCTATCATTTTGTAAAACTCTCTAATTATTATGACATGAAAGATGAAATAAAAGTTGCATGCGACAATGTCGAATTAAAGGGTACTATACTCCTTGCAGAAGAGGGTATTAATGCAACCGTATCTGGTGAAAGAAACGCGATTGATAAAATATTCGATTTTCTACGTTCTGATTATAGACTAAGGGACCTTACATGGAAAGAGAGTGCAGCAGAATATCAACCATTTAGTAAGATGAAAGTGAGATTAAAAAGAGAAATTGTGAATCTTGGTGTAAGTAATCTCGATACTTCCGTTAGAGGTCAGTACATTGATCCAGATTATTGGGATGATTTTATCTCTCAACCTGATGTTTTAGTGATAGACACACGAAATGATTACGAAGTAAAACTAGGCAAGTTTAAAAATGCAATCAATCCACATACTCAGCGTTTTCGAGATTTTCCTCAGTGGGCAGAGTCTTTCTCTGAGAGTAAAGATCTGAAAGTGGCTATGTACTGCACTGGTGGAATCAGATGCGAGAAATCTACAGCATATATGAAAAGCCTTGGATTTAACGATGTTTATCACCTTAAAGGCGGTATTCTTTCCTACCTTGAAAAAACTCACAACAAAAGTGGTAATTGGGAAGGCGAGTGTTTTGTTTTTGATGATAGAATTGCTGTTGATCACTCACTCGCCCCAAGTGATAAAATAAAATGCATATTCTGCTCAAGTAAAGTTTCAACTGATGAGCTGAAATCAGTTCCACGTGGCCAGGTAGTTTGCTCTGATTGTAAATCTTTAAGTATTGAAAGAAAGCTAGAATTCAATACGAACCTCTAAGAAAATTTGCTTATTGCACACTTACTAACCTCAATTTTATCAAGACATTTACCTACTACATAGCTCGCTCCAGCTCCAAGTAACGCACCAACTATAGCAAATGCAATCAACACTACACCAGAACCGCCAATAAGAGCTAAAGTGTCTTGCCATAAACAACATGCTGCAACTAGACCAGCAACTAAACCAATTCCTACACCTATGCACCTAAGTTTCATGTTATTACTAATATTGTAACCTCTTCTATGCTTTAGGCTATGACTAGTATTGTTACTTATCCAATCAAAGATTTTGACATTTGGGTTTTTGTCCATAAAATCGATAAGCTCACCTATTGTTTTGTTACGCAAACTATCTAAAAATATAATTTTATCTTCTACATATTGTTCAAATACATTTTTTTTACGTGTCATTTATTTTTCCATACTATTAGAATATGTTTTTACTACACTGCACATCTTAACAATTGGTAAATTCCCATATAAGAATAAGTAGATAATCTTACCACTATAGGTGGGACTAAAGCGCTATAAGATTAAATTCCTGAAAAATGTTGGTAAGAAGAGCTTTTCCAAAAACAATAAAGTTAAGAGTTGAAGAGATAGTAAAAGAGCGACTTACAGTTAATCCAATTGATTTTGGTGAATCGTTTTGTTACAAACTCAAAGGATACAGAAGACTGAGAACTGGCGATTATCGTATCATATAAATGCTGCAAAGTATGAAGTGTTTCAATAAAACACAGAAAAGACATTTACGAGTCTGAGGCTCCATACTAATATCCTTCCAGTATTAACTTACTGTAACCTTTCCGGTTGAGCCACTGCGATTCTTTGCAACGTTTATCTCTAATCCGTTATTAGCATCGATTTTATAGTCTGTAGAGTAGTAAAATTATAGGGGTATAGTCAAAAAATGAGTTATTTTTGAGCTGAGCAAAGCCACCTAAGGTGAAGAGGAAGGAGGGCTGTATAATGAAATATACAATGCTTATAGGAAGGTTCTAACTTTTATAGATGTATTCTCTATTGCAGTAATTATTACTGTACGTTCTAATTTACTTATCCTATAAACCAAACGATAATCACCAGATCTTATTCTACGATGTCCTTTGAGCTCACCGAGCAAGGGATCTCCTGCCTTCTCAGGAGAAAGTGTAAGACGCTCTTTTACGATTTCTTTTACCCTTGACCATATTGTCTTTGGAAGATTTGGAATGTCTTTGTGAACTACATTTTCCTCATAGCAGATTAAATACTTATCACCAGTTGATGTCTTCATGCCTGATGAATTTTGCATTTCGAGTGTCACGTTGAATAGCAAGTTTGGCTATTGCCATATCTTCTTCATTTTCAATAGCTTCTTGTATAAACTGCTCTGCTAGCTCTTGAGCTGATTGATTCTTTACTTTAGCTAAACGAGTAAGGTTTTTTAAAACTTTTTCACTAATGTTAATACTTGAATCAGCCATAAGTTTTACCGAAATCTACTGCATAATTATACAACATTTTCCTAAAATTTTCAATAAAGAATTGTATTGACGGATTATGGTAGATTGAGTATATACTAGTATTAGATTTTAGGGAGAAATGACACAGACGTATTGCAAGACATCATTAGGAATAAGGAAGGTATGCTGGCTACTGGATGTATTTCTATGATAACAACTACTCTTCATCATCAAAAATCAAGAAGGCTCTGCAACTTGATAACTCTATTCTTTTATTGACGTAGATGACTCTGAAAAATTGCGGAGCTGAAGTGCTATGGTTATTACGGTTTAAGAACAAAACGGAAAATCCTATGTTACACTAGAAATAATGTGCGGAAAAGGGGGGATTCGAACCCCCGACATATTTTCATATGTGCACGCTTTCCAAGCGTGTGCTTTAGACCGCTCAGCCACCTTTCCATACTTATTCATAATATTAAAAATTATGCTGCTAAACAACTGGTATATATGGTTCGCCACGGAAATTCACAGTATTGTTAAACTTGTTTTTGCACGTTAAAAACGCTTTATCACAACCTGCAAGTATCGAATATTTATCTCCGGTAGAAATTTGATATGGAGGAGAAGCAAATAATGTAACTACTTTATTTTTGTATTCTTTAACTACAACTTCAAATGTTGCTGAACTAAACACTCCGTGCTTATAATATCCATCGCTTTCGATTAAATTAGTGTCTTCAAATCTTCTTTCATCTATCACTTTAGTAATTGTGCTCATTCTACTAAACTTTTTAGCATCAGCTTTACATCTATCATCGCAAAATTGTGCCCTGCATACAGGAGAATATAGCTCTGTTATGCTTCTCTCAAGCTTTGTCGCAAGACCTCTAATTTCAGCGATAAACCTCCCACTATTTAATGTTACTTTACCAAAAGTTCCTGCATGCAAATTCATAATTCCCTGACTCAAATCTTTATAATTCACAAGAAATATTTCAATATTTGCAAAGTCATACCTTCCTGATAAAACATCTTTTTCTTTAATATCAGCACTATTTAATATTCCTTCAATTTCTAAATTATCAGTTCTCAAATCGCTATTTAATATTATACTGCTGGCTATAAAACCGCTTGAAGATTTATAGAATACATTATTGAGATTTAAATCTTCATCATAGTCAGTAAATCCCATTACTTCTCCACTTACAAGTGTTAATTTCCAGCAAGTAGCGATGGTAAGTAATTCTCCAGTTAAATGGTTTTTTAGTTTGGTTTGCATACTGCTTAATTGATTGAATTTGAAAACGTTCGATAGGTAAGGGATTATATCCATTATCTGAGTAGCCATAGGGTGTCATGCCAGCGCCCAGACTATTGGCATCCAGTTAAATTTACGAGTATAAAAGTAATGTTAAAATACAACGTTTCTGATGATGATGGAAAAATGGATCCCAGTGTCAAGCACTGGGATGACACCATTTACTATGCAAATTGCCACAATTTTCGTACAGCTGTGACTGGGATGACATTACTTATTGTGTGAATAAAATAAATACTCGTAGAGTTTATTACGCACTGGCTTATGTTTATTTGATCGATGAGTAAATGCTAACAGATAAGATACACACCACATTCAAGTTGTGGTGTGTATTACTAGAACAAATTAGAAAGAAAACTTCACACCAGTGAGGAGAAGAATTCCTTTGTTGGAAGGTACATCAGCATTATTTTTATCTTTCAGCGCACCTTTTTCATCAGTCATAAAATAATGTAAGGCTGCATAAGGAACAAATTTGCTCTTATTGCAAGAAGATAGATCATACTGAACACCAAGTGCAACATCATGAAGCATATCTTTATCACTCATTCTGCTACCAAAGTATGTCAAGCTTGTGTAGATATTATCATATTGATAACCAGCACCTGCAGTCCAATACATAGTGTTTTTACCGTCCCCATCAAACTGAGCTTTCAGCCCTTTTACTCTTTTGTCATCATCAGTAGTACCGTTACCATCAATTTCTGTATAGGTATCACCGACTAATTTTTTAATACCCTTCGGTTGACCAGATTTGCCTAAATATGCAAAAGAAGCAGCGAATTTTATATTTTGACCTTCATCAATCTTATAATCAGCGCTTGCACCCAAATTAACACCCATCAGGTCATTGTACTCTACAAATTCCTTATAAAGATGCTTATCTTTACTCGGTTGCTTTGAAACCCCATATTCACCAACTACGGAAGTTTTAACTTTTACATTATGTTTACTAAAGTCATATTCATATGACGCACCAGCACTTATTATATGCTGGTAATCTGGTCCAACATGTCTTAACGTTTCCTCATTCTTTACCCCTGTTACCTTATTACTTGAATCTTTGAGGAAATCTGGAGCTATTTCTTTTACAACGGATAAACCACTATCGTAGCGAGGTGAGTAGCTAAGACCAAATCTTGCACCCATATAATTTGGTGAGTAGTAAGCAGCTCTAAATGGCAATGTGGTCATAACCTCTTTGTTGTATTTTCCTGCCATACGGAAGGAGAGTTTTTCGCTCTCGCTCGAGAAGCTTTCAGTGTAAAGACGTGGTGTTACGTAAAATGGGAAGTTTGCAGCACTTCCTTCTAAGTTTACTTTTCTGAACCAGTCACTATCTGCAGCTCCATCAACAGTTGCAATTCTTGTTGCATCAAGTCTCATCAGAGACTCAGGACCAAACTGATAGCCAAGTTTCAGATCACCATATTTTGAATTCAAAAACACATGTGCACTTCTACCTCTTGCAGCATTCACGCCTTGTGAAGCTCCTTTACCTTCAGTAACTGGAACATGGAATTGTACATCGGCACCATAACGAAGACCAATATCCTCATTTTTATTTTCAGCTCTTAAGTGCAATATTGCATCTGAAATCATGCCCATGTTTTCACTGTAATCACCAATATTCCCTATCCCTTTAGGAAATATTGGATTTGCTCCTTTTATACTATCTGGAGTATTGTTAAAATAATCTGTAGATTTACCTGGCATAACATTATAATGGTTATAGCCACTTAGCCCATGGTTACCATAACCTTGAGAATCAACAACGCCACCGAAAGTTATTCTTAAACCATCCCCTTGATTGGTATTGATAATATCAATACCACCAACTGAAACAACAGGACTTGCCTTACCTTTTTCCTCTGTATTGCTGTTAACAACTTTTACATCCTTTTTTATATCTTTAGCTTCAATTTTAGCATTCTTAGTTTTAGAACCCTTAATTTTTGACTTTTCTACATTAGAATTTTTAGTGCTTAGAGCTTTCGCCTTTGAATCCTCTATAAGCTTTGCTTTTTTCTCTTTTGCTAGCCTAATTTCATCTTTTTTCTTTTGTTTTGCTACTAATTTTAACTCTTCTTTTTTCTTCTTTTGTTCAGCTGCTAATTTTAACTCCTCTTTTTTCTTCTGCTCAGCTGCTAATCTTAGTTCTTCTTTTTTCTTAAGCTCCTCGGCTTTTTTTCTTGGATCAGCATTACATATCCTGTCCATTTTTTCTTTTAGTTTCTTATTTGACGTCTTCATCACTTCCATCTTTCCAGAAGTTTTGATTGACTCGTTACTCTCTTGCTTTTTTACTTCCTTCATACTCTCGTCAGAAAAGTCAGCAGCAAAGCCACTGAAAGAACATAAAGTCAATAGAGAAGCTAGAGCAGTTCTAGTATAAATAGATTTTTTCATGAAGTGCCCCCAAAAAATTTTAAAATCATAACATAAATAGTATAAAGGTGTTGAAAATCCAACTTAAAGCAACCTTATAGCGAAAATAAAGGTAAAATGCAATACTTTAAAAGCAACTTTCTTAATACGCTCAACGTGTATATTAACCAAAATTTAGTACAGAGGTTTGCTTGTTAGTGTATTATAACTCTATACTTATTCTATGGAAGTAAAATTTACTCAAAGTAAAAGCATAAAAAGATTAAATTATTAATATAAATTGTTGACAATAATATTAATTTGTATTATAGTTGGTAGATTATTGTTTTATTTTTGATAGATTAGGGTACTTATGGATTTTAGTTTTTTACGCAATTGGTTTAGCACTACAGGTGCTGCTACAGGCTCAGAGCCAGGTAATACTGAACAGCCAGACTCTATTTCAGTAGATGATGGCAAATACGAGATGAAAGAATATGACGATGAATTTGAGATCATTGAAGATTATGAATTTATAAATCGTGCTGATCCAAATGAGCCATGTTCTTTACCTTCTGACTATAAAATAGATGAAAGTATTGTAAAAATTGCAGGATTTGATAGAGAGAAATTATTAGAAATGGGTAATTTCTGCAAGATAAGCTATGGCGATGATGATGGTAAATTAAGTAAAAAAAAGATGTAACAACCTAGCTCAAAGAGTATACAAAACTGAATTTGAAATTGTAGAAGATTTTGAAATTGTTCCATCTACTGAAAAAATGTATAAAACTAGAGCTGAACTCATCAGCGAAGGTTATGAAATTATTCCATTTGGTAATAGCTTTGAAAAAGATGCTGGTCACGTTTTTATAAAAGGTAAAGAAATAACAATAGCCTACCATGGTACTCGTCTGAGCCAGAGTTTTAATGATGGAATTACTGATATAAATGTACTTTTTGCTACTTCGGAATTTTTACCTGAAGGTGGAAGAATTCATTGTGGTTTCTATAATTCATTTATGGATTCATGGCCTAATCTGTATGGCATTTTGAAATCTCATGCTGAAAAACAGGGATCAGAAATCAAGGATTTTAAAATTAATCTCACAGGTCACAGTATGGGAGGAGCTATTGCTAAGATAGCTGCTTTATGCCTCAATAAAACAGAAGGAGCTGAAGATGTTCATGTTGCAACTTTTGGTGATCCACGAGTTTTTGATCTTACTGCTAGTGAATTTTATAATGATGTTCTTCAAGAAAAAACCATTAGAGTAACTCAACATAGACAAGACCCAGTACCAGCGGTATCACCTGGTATTTGTGGTTATGCTCATGTAGGTGCACAATTGAGAATATCAGTACCTGAAGGATATTTTGTTCATCAAATAGATGGTTATCATGAAGCCATTAAAATAATGGATGAAAAAGATTTCCGATCGAACAATAACGTTTCTCTCTTTTATTACCCTTCGAGAATATTAAGTCGAATTAACTGTGCAGTTTTAGGTAATGCTCAATATTATGCTGCTAATTTAGGTAATTATATTCTTGGTGGACAAAATTTTTTCGAGAAAGTAAAAAAGGAATACCAAGATAAAAACTTAGAAAATTTTTCTAAGCTTGAACAAGCAGAAGTTAAGCAAAGGGCACATCAAAATGTCTTTTCTACTACAAGGAGTTTATAACTACTATACAGAGCAATCATTAGATTGCTCTGTAGCATCTATTCATTTAAATTCAATATAAAAATTTCCACCAGAAGTTATTTTCCATTCTTCTTTAAATTTCTTTAGGTGTTCTTTTTTTTCGCATTCTAAAAGCAGTTCTTCTATGCTCTTATTATAGCTTTCTGTAGTAATTCTTCCTTGATGATGCATAAACCTCAAATAAATCAAATAAGTGTTAATCACATCTGTTTCACAATAATCGCGAATCTCTTGTATTTTGCCACTATCATATAAGTCCATAACTTGTGAACCATCAACTCCAATCTTACCGGGAAGATTAAATGCTGCGCAAACTTCGTTCATCTTCATTCTTGCAGAAGCTCCAAAATCAGAGAGAGATTCAAGCAAATCACAATGCCAATCACTACTGTACCTCTGATTGTAACTATTCCACTTATCGCCAGCTTTGTGAAAATATTCTGCTTGAATGCCATGAACCATAGCACGGTACTTCAGTACCGGTATATCAAAAGTGCGTCCATTGAACGAAACTAGTCTTGGCTTTTTCTCTGATATGTAGTTAAAAAATCCCTTTACTAGCTCTTTTTCATTGGAGTTTACTGTGCCTCCAGATCTTATTTCTTGTAGTGTGAACATTTCATAACCGCTCTGGCGTGTTATATTACAAAGTAAAAAACTAATGACTACAACAAGGTGGAAGGGCTGACGCAGAAAAGAGTTTTGCCCGTTTGTTATTTCAAGATGATATTTTGTTAATGCGTTCCTCTTTTCTTCTACACTGCTATCATCACTAATATTTAGTAAATTCTTGCAGGAATTTACATCTGGTATAGTTTCAATATCAAATACTAACAAAGAATTAAGCATTACTTATATATTCCTCAGGGCGATCAGTCCAAGGTCGCACTTTTACGAACAAAAAGAGATGAACTTTACACTCAAATAACTTTTCCAATTCTGTACGCGCCTCGATATTAATTTTTTTTATGCTACTGCCGTCTTTTCCTAGCACTATTTTCTTATGATTATCTTTCAATACAAATATGATCTGTTTTATGACTAAACTCTTATCTTTTTTTTCCTCAAATTGTTCAGTTATAACAGCTGTAGAGTATGGCAATTCTTCACGTAGGTTCAAGAATAACTTTTCTCTCGTAATTTCCGCTGATAAAAAATCAGCTGAGGAATCAGTTATTTGATCTTTTTCATAAAACCAAGGGCCTATCGGTGCAATTTCAGACAAGTAACTAGTCAGATCAGAAAGTCCATCATTCTTCAGTGCCGAGATCGTAAAAATTTTTTCAAACTTATAAAGCAAATTTAGGTGCTCATGTGCCATCTTGAGCTCTGATTTCTTTACTAAATCAGTTTTATTGATAACCAAAATGCATCTGCCTTTTGTGCGCTCCAGTCGTGCAAATATCGTTTTTATTCTTTCTATATTTTTTAGGTAATTGTTTACATCAACAAGCAATAAAGTAATGTCACTATCCTTAACTGCTCCCCATGCAGATTTGACTAAAGCTTTTTCAAGATTTGTTTCTGCTGAAAACACTCCCGGAGAGTCAGTAAAAACAATTTGCGCATTGTTGCATATAGCAACACCCCTTACCTGTGTCCTTGTTGTCTGCACTTTAGGGGTGACAATTGCAATTTTCTTGCCTACGATGCTGTTAATTAGCGTTGACTTTCCAGCATTTGGCAAACCAGCTATCGTTACAAATAAGCATTTTTCTTCTTTCACAAAGGAAATTATAAAGAAAACTAAATGCTAACGTCAATTGATTATTTTGCAGGTAGATTGCACTCTTCCTCTTTTGAAGAAAAACGCTCAACTATAGGTGATATAATATAATCATTCACTTTTTCAGCTATTGGTTCAATAACACAAAATGTTACAAATACCCCTGCGATTACTGCTATGGGTGCTATCACCGCACCTGCTAAAGCTGCCGATCCCATTCCAAGCATTGCACCAGGGAAAACAGCAGTTGCAGCTGCAGCAAGACCAACTCCAGTTGCAAAGCTTGCAGCACATGAACAAGCACCAATAAAAAAACTTTCTTTGGAAAATTTTTCATTATAAATAAATTTACATGCAAGTAAGGCTGCCGAAACCGCAGCAATAATTCCACCCATTACTAAAGGTGATAAAGCTGTAAAACTGAGTCCCAAACCTGTAAGTGCTCCTATTGATGTAGCTATACCTAAGGCAAATAACATTGGTTTAGTCTTGTTGTCCATATAATCCTCCTAAATAATAATTTTCTAAAAAGCTTTTAGCTACTTTTAGTATAGCTGAACTAGTTGAATAGGGGAAGGAAATTTTTTATGTTAAAATTAAAGAGCGGGAGAAGGGGTTCGAACCCTCGACCTCAACCTTGGCAAGGTTGCGCTCTACCAACTGAGCTACTCCCGCAGTTAAATTCTGCTTAGATTCTACTTCTAATTATAGGTACATATTACAATTTGTAAACCCTACATGCATGAAAATCATGAGAGCCAATTTTCTATGATCTTTTCGTATACTTAAAACTCATTTTTGATTATTGTATGTGTCATAAAACATATTAAATTTATGAGAATATTTATATATAAGGACGACCTGCCAGCCAGTGCAATACCGAATGATATAAAATCTATAGCTGTTGATACAGAGGCAATGGGGCTACTGCATAGCAGAGATAGATTATGCCTTGTTCAGCTCTCTTTCAATGATGGCAACGCTCACTTAGTTCAATTCAAAAACGATTATACAGCTCCAAATTTGAGAAAAATATTAGAGGATAAAAATATAACCAAAATATTTCACTTTGCGCGATTTGATGTGAGTATAATACATTACTACCTGCAAACTTGGGCACTGCCTTGCTATTGCACGAAAATAGCCTCACGTTTAGTTCGCACCTACACAGATAATCATAGCTTAAAAGAGTTGTGCTTAGAACTACTTGATATAAAATTAAATAAGCAACAACAATCTTCTGATTGGGGAAATGAAAATTTAACAGACAAGCAAAAAAGTTATGCTGCATCTGATGTTTTATATCTCCATAAAATAAAGGAAAAGCTAGATTTAATGCTAGAACGTGAAAATAGAAAAGAATTAGCCGAAAAGTGCTTTGAATTTCTTCCTACTCGTATTGAGCTAGATTCAATGGGTTGGGGGAGTGTAGATATCTTTAATCATCATATGTAATCACTTCACTTGAATCCAGAAAAATTTAGTTGATCAGCTGTTAATTGATACGCTATATTTATAAAAATTTAGGTATTTTATGAGTGATGATATTAAAGCGGTAAATGATCAAAATTTCGAATCTGAAGTTGCTAACCACAAAGGATTTGTGCTGGTAGATTTTTGGGCAGAATGGTGTGGACCATGCAAAAGTCTGATGCCACGTATCGAGCAATTGGCTGAGGATAGAAAAGGCAAGATCAAGATCTGCAAGTTCGACATAGATGGAGAAACTGAAGTGCCAAGTAAGTATGGAGTTCAATCTATACCTACTTTAATCATATTTCAAGATGGTAAGGAAATTGCACGCAAAATTGGCGCAATAAATGATTTACACAGTTGGGTTGATAGTGAAATAAGCGAGTAGACAAATTTCCTTTTGCGTGTATTATAGGTGTTGATAAAAGGGATTGTAGCTCAGTCGGTTAGAGCAGTTCGCTCATAACGAATTGGTCGTAGGTTCGAGTCCTACCAATCCCACCACTATCGATACAATTGCAAGGTCTACTTTCTTGGATAAGCTTTTTGCCTTATTAAAGTACTTGGTTGTTAGTGTTTGAAAAATCCATGATATTAGATTCCTTGCATAACTGGAATTCAAAAATTCCAGCGCGGTTTTCTTATTGGATCTCAGCTGGGATGACGCCTGGTTATGAAAGAAATCTATTGTCAAAAAAAATTACTTCCGCGTATTTTGAATCTGATTATAATGACAATTAGAGATATTTTAAGAGCTCAAATTTGTCTGCAGACTTTCAATTAATCTTTCAATAAAAAGCGTGCTCTTCAGCTTATATCTGTCGTGTGTGCGCTGCATTTTTTTCTAATCTTTTTATACAGGAGGATTTTATGTCCAGAATTCCAGATATTTGACCTTTACTTTAGCTAATCACAGGCGCCTGTGATTTTTATAAAGAAAGTGTAGGAAAAACTTTTTCCAGGCATAAATTTGCCATGTATACCTAAAAAGTAATTATATTAGCATAATGTTCATACTTATATGCTAATATTAATATTATTAAAATTGAAGAATATTATGGAACAACAAGCATCAAACAAAGAGAAAGGGATTGAATTTAGATATAATCAATGTAATCAGAAATGCCATTCCTACAAAACAAAACGGACAGACCAAGAATGCCTAGATAAATGCTATGAGAAGTACGTTTCTAAACTTTATCCACAAATTAGTGAGAAATTATTAGCTAGTGAAAACAATCTCTATGATGAAAGCGAAAAATTATTGCTTATAGCAAATGAAATACACAATCAAGATGCAATGTTTTTTTAATCACAAAAGAAACACTTATTTCAATATTTGCAGAGATGTTAGATTTTTAGATATACTCTGACTTATTGAACAATTCTTTAAATTGGTAAAATACTGTTTCTTTTCCTCTATTTCTTTTTCACTATTCTTTCCACATATCGCTTCTGTTTTTATCTCTGGTTGTTTCTCTTGATTGAGAGAGCCCTTCTTTTCAAAATAATTATCTGTGAATTCTAAAAAGAGTGAAATCAGCTCAGGAAGATTGTATTTGTGTTCACTTGATGAGCACAATTCTGTAATCGAAGAAAAGTGAATATCATCTGCCTTAATAGGTAGTAACGATAGAAACTTATTCCAGCATTTTCTCATTATTCCAACTTCAGATTCAAGGTTTTTTATTTTAGCTAAATCGGTATGCTCCATGAAAAACTCTTTGTATTGCTCAAAACCTTCAAAAGTTTCTTTTTTTTGGTAGTTTTTTTCCTATGACTTTTTTCTATGTCAGCAATTTTAGTACCTATATTTGCCTGCTTACTAATAAAGCCATCGTTCTCTAAGTTAAAACAAATTGTGTATGGAGTAATGTCGTTTACTATTGTGTGTGGCTTAAAGTGCCAACCAAAGCATTTGAGTATGAATTTTATTATAGGAGGAAATAGCCATTTAGGTTTTGATATGTGTAGTAATTTCACTACAAGTTTTTTGAATGAGCTAAAGGATTTATTGATAACGCATCTTAAATGAACATTGTCATCTTTTTTAAACTTTTTATAAACCTCTGCAGCTATTGGTCCTCCAGCACAGCTTCCATACAGTACTATTGTCTGGGTGAATGCCTTGCTTTAGAAGATCTGAAATGACTGCAATTCCTGCATTTACTCGATTTTGACCGTTTAAAGAATGACCTTTGCTTTTTCCAGAACCAGGAAAATTAATAAGGTGAACATCCATACCTGCTTCAGCTGCCCAATTCCATTCACTTTTGTCTTCATCTGGCTCTTTTTCAAAAGTATATGTAAGCCCTGGAAAGTAAACTATATGCTTTTTCTTTCTGCTATCTGCACTGCTCTTCGAGTTTGACATCACTATCTTTTGAATTCGCATTCCATTTTGAACTTCTACGAACTCTTCCCTAATTTTTATTGTATTTTCTTCTGTTACTTTCATTTTGCGTTTTTCACTATATTGATTTAATAATACATGAAATTTTAGAAAAAATCAATTTTACTAAAAAATTAACTTATAGCGTATCTATCTTTATATTTATTGGAATTAAAGTAGTAGTGAGAAATGCCTCTTGACATTTGATAAACCTAAACGTAGCCTAAAACAATTTACTGTTTATTTATGACATTTGTTCAATCACTTAATAATCAATTAGATAGTTTACACTTATTAAAACACCCGTTTTACGAGTCATGGAATGAAGGTAGCTTAAGCCTGCAGGCTCTGCAAACCTACGCTAAGGAATATTATCACCATGTTGCTGCTTTTCCTCGTTATATCAGCGGTATACATTCCTTGTGTCCGAATTTGAAAATGCGGCAAGTTTTACTTGGTAATTTAATAGAGGAAGAACAAGGCGACGAGAATCACCCAGAATTATGGCAGCGTTTTGCTGAAGGACTGGGAGTAGCACGATCTCAACTTCTTGAGGATGCACAGGTTAAGGAGACACGAGAATTAGTTGACGGTTACTTTGATATTGTAAGATCAGGTTTTGTAGAAGGTCTTGGAGCTCTGTACGCTTATGAACGTCAAACTCCAGAGGTTTCTAAATCTAAAATTGAAGGTCTAAAAAAACACTATTCAATAAATGATGAGCGTCCTCTCAAATTTTTTACTGTTCATATGGAAGCTGATGAGTGGCATTCTGAAGAATGTGCAAACCTTATTGCAGATTTAAACGAAGAAGAACAAGAGAAAGTTATGCAAGGCGCTGAAAAAGGAGCAAAACTCTTATGGGGTTTTCTTGATGGCATGATGAATGTTGATGTTTGTCATTAATTATAAGTAGATACTAAATTCAGTGGTAGCATGTAATCTTCTTATATCTGATTTACGGCTTTGGGTTCATTTGGGATGTAGTGCAGAAGAGAAGTTTTCTCCCCAATTGGTGAGTATTGACGTTGATTTCACTTTTAAATCTCCTCCTTCAGGGCTTACAACTGATCAACTTAAAGATACTATCTGCTATTTGGAAGTAGTGCAAAATATTCAATCTCTTGTTCAGGGCAAGCAATTTAATTTAATCGAGCATTTAACTCATGATATATACAGGATGATTAACGACCTTTTTATGCAAAAAGAGCATTCTGTCAGGGTGACTACTCACAAAATCGCACCACCAGTTCCTGGTGTGCATGGGGGCGTTTTTTTTACTTACTGTAATGAATTGCAAGAATGATCTATATTTCTATTGGATCAAATATAGGGAATCGCCTTTCCCATTTACAAAGAGCTACTGAGTTACTAAAGAAGCGCTATTTAAAAGACTTAAAGTCTTCGATCATTCTAGAAACTAAGGCTATTTTACCAAATGGTGCTCCACCTGATTGGAACAAGCCATTTCTCAATATGATTGTCTATGGAAGTTGTTCTTCTTCTCCTGAGGAGCTACTAAAAGGCTTAAAACAAATCGAATGTGATATTGGTCGTCCACAAGTCTACGAAAAATGGGCACCTCGTGTTATTGATTTAGATATTTTGTTATGGGATGATCTAACGCTTGATACACCTGATCTTAAAATTCCTCACCCAGAATTGGTAAACAGGCCATTTTTGATCCACTTGATGGCAATGGTTAACAAAACATTTGCTTTCAATGTTCAAGACTGTTTTTCAAAGAGTTTTACGATTTCACCAAAGCTTATGGGTATTGTCAACATTACCCCTGATTCATTTTCAGATGGTGGTCTTTATTATGATGCGAATCGAGCAACCAAGCAGGCATTGCAGCTGGTATCAGATGGTGCAAGCATAGTTGATCTTGGAGCTCAATCAACAAGGCCTGGAGCTTCAATAAAGACGCCAGAGGAAGAGTATGAACGTCTAAAACCAGTACTTGATAATCTTAGCGACTATATGAAAAATGGTGATATTGAAGTCAGCATTGATAGTTTTTGGCCAGACGTTATTTTAAACGTTTTGAAGCACTACAATATTGCCTGGGTAAATGATCAGAAGGGAGATCTGAGTAGTATAGCCTTTCTTGTAATAGTCTGAATGTGATAAGATATGTGTTTATGGCTATAGCAGGCCAGTAGCATATTACGGTCCGTTCGGATTATTGTGAAAAAAGCTATAATACCTTAAAAGAAGTTGCTAGCAGTGGGTGTAGTGTCGTTATTATGCATTCACTTTCGATACCACCACATAAGGACAATATTATTCCACATGATATTGACCCAATTGATATCATAAATAATTGGGCAGAGGAGAGCATTAATAGGTTACTTGCCCTTGGTTTTGATGAAAGTTCAATAATTATTGATCCTGGTATTGGTTTTGGCAAATCTATGTATCAGAATATTCAGATTTTACGCAGTATAGAAACTTTACAAAATTTTGGCTGCAAGGTTTTAGTTGGCCATTCCAGAAAGTCATTTATTTCCTCTTTTTCCATAGAATCTCCCTCTAATAGAGATTTAGAAACAATTGCTATATCTGCTATACTGCAAAATAAGGTTGATTTCCTTAGAGTGCATAATGTACGCGACCACATGAGATTTTTTGTAGCCCAAGCTGTCTTAAAGTGATGAAGATTATTGGAATTATGGCTGTTGACCCTAATGGGGTAATTGGAATAAATAATGATTTGCCCTGGCGTTATCCAAGTGAGTTTAAACATTTTTGTCAAGTAACTGACAAGCAAGTTATTGTGATGGGAAGAAAGACATTTGAAACCGTGCCTCAGAGTATACTAAAGAATCGTACACCTATTGTTTTCTCCCGTAACAAGTGTTTTAATAGAGGCCCAAAATGTACTGTTGTCTCTTCCATGCAAGAATTTCTGTCAATTCAAAGTAGTTCTCAAGTCTTTGTGATTGGTGGGGCACAAATAGTACACCTTTTTTTAGAGCATAACCTAATCTCAGAATTTATTATGACTGAAATGCATAAAACTTATAAAGGTGATACGTATTTCAATTTAGCACTCCTTGATCAGTGGAATAAAACTATTCTCACTAAAACTAAAGACTATACTATATGCAATTGTGTCCGTTCAGCAGAGTAGTAAAATAAGGTAGGCGAGAAAAGACAACTATCAGTGCATGACACTGGCTCCTTTATGATGGTCAGTGCCCAGAAACTGGCATCCAGTTAAATTTATGGATCTCAGTGTTAGCTACTTAAATAACAGGGGAGAGCTACTAAATGACATCTTCAATTTCTGTACAGCTACATCGCAAGAAAGGAAGCACTGGCTTTCACATTAGCAAATTCCCTGAATAGATGAATACAATTTAATGCATAATGAAGTGTGACCTTAGCCAAAAAAAAAGCAGCAAAAAAGTTAACGCGTTCTAGACGTAACTTTACTAAGTACCATTTCTCTTAATTCTTCAGTCAGTGTGCCACTATCCAAAACACTGTTATGAGGATCATCTCCATATATAAACAGATCATCACGAATCTTAATCGGATTACCATTTAATAATTGATCACCTCTTATCGCATTTACCAATTGTGCAGGCAGTGGTATTAATGTGTCTCTTGCGTGATTAATAATTACTATTGGCGTTTTTTCATTTTGTGACTTTTGCAAATTATCTGCTATATCAAAGTCTAAAGCGAAGGCTTTTAGTATTCTTTTTAGTAGGAATAAAGGCAGTATACTCAAAATTTTCGTTTGAGGCATTGGAAAATGCTCTATTGCTGTATGAAAAGAACTAAAAGTGCTAGTGAAGACGATTCCTCCAAGTTTAACATCTCTATTCGCAAAATGCCTTGATACTTCCGATGCAACTGCTCCTCCAAAAGAATGACCGAAAAGTATAATATTTTCGGGTTTTACACCTTGATATATTAGTTGATCAATTTGCTCTATTGAAGACTTGAATAACTTTTGATCCTTATTTAGAAACGGAATCATGAGTAGGAATATAGATAAAAAAACACAAGCTGAAGCTGATAAGACTGCCAATCCAGCTGTTCTAGCTGTTATTGGATTAGTGAGCAGTATGACAGTAGGTGGCAATATTGATGCTAGTAAGCATACGAAGCTGGTTAAGGCATAAGTTACTATAATTTTGAAATGCAGCCGGGTATTTGTGTGCATGAGTGTGAAAATTAGGTATATCATGGTGGTGCATGAGCTCAGATTGCATATCTTTACAGAATGTAGTTGCATTTTTATAATTATCCCCTAACCCATGAAAGAATATAAGATGTATTTCTTTTTCTTTAGTGTTAGGCATTATTTTCACTATTAAATATTTTCAATTATATACTATTCTTATAATTTTGTTGAGCTTTTTCTATGTTAACTAGTGAACCGGCAATCTTAAAATGCTTGCAAGATCTACTTACATCAAGGTGCATGAGTTTTTTTTGTATCCGTTCATCAGAGTAGTAAAATAAGAAAAAGAGAAAAGAAGACTAAATGAATTTCATCCGAGTAGCTGATACTGGCATCTATATAAAGACAATCTAATGCACTCATTTAAAGTGAAGTTTTCTGGATCCCAGTGTCTAGGCACTGGGATGACAAGAAAAGAGTTGACTTGAATGACACCGAATAGGTATTGGGACAGAGGCTACTTGAATAATATTTTACCATGTCATTCCAGCACTTGATGCTGGAATCCAGAAGTTTTTTGAGCACAAAAGTCATGCTAAGTTTTTGTTGTTAAGAAAGGCTGGATAGCTACTTGCATGACATCATTTGTTACTGTGTTTTTGTCTATCTTATTTTGCTACTCTACTGAACGAATACACAAAATCTAACTTTTTTCTATACAACCAGCCAGGTCAAGAAAGGTGAATCTATCTCTTGTTGCAAATGTAAGATTGACTACCTTGCAATATTGCTCTTTGTTCCAATTAAGATGCTCCGGTAAGTACGGAATTGATAGATCTTCAAATACTTTCTGCAGGTGTTTTGCAGATAGTAAATTTTGCTTAATTAAACTAGAAATATTACTCCATTCTTTGCAAATAATCTCTTGAATTTTTTGCTGCATCATTTGCTTCTGCTTTAGAATTTTTATAAATTCGGTATTACCAAAGCACTGAGTTATATGTTTTACATCTAAAGTGATCGGTTTGGTAATCGGGTTTCGTATTGACAATATCTCCTCTTGCAAGTTAGCCATGGTAATCGTTGTCACAGCAATTTTTTCCCCATGTAACGAGGAGGAATAATCCTGTGTTACCATCTCAATTGCATGAGCTATCATATGTTCTCCTTGACTTGCAGAGTAACTGCCTTTTGACATCACCATTCCGAGTCCTGAAATCAATAAGGCTTCCATAAGTAATAAAACTACTCTTTTATCTTTTTTAGCAAGTGCCAAGTGTTCTCTGAGCAAAATTTCCTCCAGATTGCGAACAAGTTTAAAGGGGAGTTCATTATATTCTGTGCCAAGTAATAGATGAGATAATAGCCAATCGGCTTGTACTGTTGAACGGCAGATGAAATCTGCAAATCCACTTAATGTGAGGCGTAGTGGTGCGTTGGCAATTATATCGGTATCAATGTATATTGCCTTTGGAAGATGTGCTCCGAACGATTTTTTATATCCATCAACTAATATTGAAGCGTTTGCAGAGCTATATCCATTCATGGAAGCAGCTGTTGGAAAGGATATGTAGTCTTTGCCTTCTAAATAGCTTGCGTACTTACAGATATCATTAACAGTGCCACTGCCAAATGCAACCATTAAGTCACTATCTTTTGCTTTATTTCTAACTAGGTTTACAGCTTGGAGAGAAGCAGCTCTGTTCAGTCTATTTGGTGTCATCCAAGTAGCGTGACACTGCGATCCATCATAGTCACGCGCTGGAATGACAGGTGTGGCTGGAATAATTAAATGAGAAACTTTATTAAGTATGTTTTTGTTTAAAAGTTTTGCTGTATTTTCATCTGCAATCAGAAAAATGTCATTTCCATATTGTCTACATATTTCATAGATATTATCAGCAACTTCCCTAATAAGAACTTGTTCTGTGTGCTGTAATATTTGTTTTAAATATCGCATAGAATGTTTACAATACGGTAATGTTAGTATTTCAAGATTGGTATGAAGATTGACCCTGTAGAACTAACTAAGAAATTAATTTCTTTTAAAAGTATAACACCAAAAGACGATGGGGCAATAGAGCATATAGCAGCCATTCTCAAGAAAAGTGGTTTTGAATGTGAGATTTTAGAGTTTGGTGATAAAGTTAAAAATCTTTATGCGAAATATATAAATGGAGTACCAAACTTGTGTTTTGCTGGACATGTTGATGTTGTACCACCAGGTGAGTTAAAAGATTGGATATCTGATCCATTTAAGCCAGAAATTAGAGATGGAATGCTATATGGAAGAGGAGCAGCTGATATGAAAAGTGGAATAGCCGCATTTATTGCTGCTATCGTAGATTCAGTTGCAGGTAAGTTTCGATTCAGCGGTTCAATCAGTGCATTGATTACCAGCGCTGAAGAAAGCACGGAAGAACATGGAACAAAGGCCGTTTTGGAATGGATGAAAAGCAAGCAAAAAAAGATAGATTTTTGTATAGTTGGAGAACCAACGAGTAGTGAGAAATTAGGTGATACCATAAAAATAGGTAGAAGAGGTTCTGCAACATTTAAATTGATTTGCCATGGAAAACAAGGGCACGTTGCCTATCCAGAACTAGCGGATAATCCAATATATAAAATGATATCGATACTAAGTAAGATAAAAGATACCACTTTTGATACTGGTAATAAATATTTTCAGCCTTCACATTGCGAAATTACTACTATCGACGTTGGAAATAATACTAATAATCTAATACCTAGCTCAATAGCAGCAGGTTTCAATATTCGATATAACAACATACAGACGCTTGACGGCTTATATAAGCTGATTGATGAAATATGCTCTAGTGTAACTAACGATTATAAACTGTCTATGCAGAGCAGCAGAAACGTTTTTCTCTCTATTCCTGATAGAAATACTGATATTATGCTTGATGCGATAAATAAAATTACCGGCATTGATGCTGTGCTGAGTACAAATGGTGGCACATCTGATGCTGCGTTTATTAAGGATATTTGTCCAGTAATTGAATTTGGTATGATCAACAAAACCGCACATCAGGTAAATGAATGCGTATCAATAGACGATATACATAAATTAACAGCTATATATAAGGAGTTTATAAAAAATTATTTTTACCCCACTAATAAAATATTAAACCAGATCAATGTAATTGGTAATACGCCTGATGGTCCATTATTAGCTTGAGGTGCAGTTGCATAGAGAAGAAAACTTACTAGACACATTTTACCAGCCCCTTATTATAATATTAAGGGTATTTTTGACTCAAAACTTGTCTTTGATCTGTGCGAGCTCAATAACAAAAATTCAGTAGAAAGCTTATTGGCGAAAATTATCTGTTCAGCAGAGTGACAAAATAAGATAGACAAAAAGGGTATAAGAACAAATAGTGTCATGCAACACTGGTTTTTGTACACAAAACGTTGTAAAGCGCTTTTGTCAACCTGGATTCCAGCAGGCTTTGTTGCACCACTCAAGGAAAGAACAGGCAGTTACTGATGGAATTTGTTATAAAATAGATATTTAGCCGACAAAGGAAAAATATGCCAATAAGAATGAAAGTCAGTAACTGCAATGAATATAACAAATTTCTTCAAGAAAGGGGAAATGTTTTTCATTATATCAACGATGCCATTGAAAATTGGTACGAAAATAGTCCAAAAGTAGCAGGTGGCAACAATGTCTACAGCGACAAAGTAGTGATTCTAATTCACATAATAACCTATCTATTCAGGATTGGTCTTAGGCAAACAGTGGGATTTATAGAGAAATATCTTGAGCAAATAGGGAAAATTTTGCAAATTATCAGCTATTCGCAGGCTTCAAGAAGGTTTAAAAAGCTTAATATCAAAATCAACGACTGCAGAGTTGATAAGAACGATATGGAAGATATTGAAATTGCTATAGATAGTACAGGTATCAGCATCTACAATAATATTCCAAGCCATAGTAAGGCAAATGGTACAGATAGAAAGTATCGCCGCTATGAGCAAACAAGATGTAATGCTAGAGATAGGTAGTAAAAAAGTTATAGCTGCAAAATACAGTAGTGGAGTTTATTCCGACCACTATGGAGCCTGTGATCTTATTGAAAGAGTGGATACCAAGTATAACATAAGCACGATATATGCAGATAGATCGAAAGAAGTTATACAAACTGTGCGATGAGCTTGACATAAAGACAAGGATTCCTCCGCAAAATAATGCAGTAGAGCATCCAAAGTTGGATTATATGAATGAGAGAAATTCTACAATCAAGCTCATAAAGTCATATGATGAAGATGGTATGAAGAGGTGGAAAAAAGAGATAAATTATTGGAAGAGATCTTATATAGAAAGTTTTTTCTCGCGACTGAAGCAAATATTTGGATTTAGTTTTAGGAATAAATCTGAGATTAATCGTGAGAAGGAACTGCTACTCAAGTGTTATTTGCTTAACAAATTTACTGAAATAGGCATGGCTAAGTTTGATATAGCTTCATGAATTTATTATACATTACCCACTATCCGAAGAGCTGTGCAACAAAGCCCACTGGAATCCAGAAATTTTTTGAGAACAAAAGTTATGCTAAGTTTTTGTTGGTAAGAAAGGCTGGTGTCTAGGCACTGGGATGACAGTAGTGTGAGATGGGGCTACTTGGATCTAATTTGCTATTCACAATCCAATTATTACCTTGTTTAAAATAAATATTGAATTTTTATTTTAGTTATATAATAATTAAATATATCATTTAAGATTAAAGATGAGATTATGACAAGTGATCAATTACTAGCAGAAGTACTGAGTATAATTAACGATAAGACAGATTTAAATGAAGATAATATAATTCAGGAAATAGAAGAAGAACTAAAGAAACAGAATCAAGATCTACATGAAGAGTGGAAGAAAGTTGGATTTGATGTAAATCATTTATTTAGTCAAGAACTTACATTGTTGCACGTAGCTGCTAGAGGTGGCTTTGAAAACGTAGCAAAAGTCCTGGTAGCAGGAGGAGCTGATGTTAATAAGAAAGATAGTAAGCGCGAGAAGATTCCTTTACATTTAGCTGCTGAAAATGGTCATGTTGAAGTAGTAGAATTTTTCTTAAATAAAGGAATAAGTGTTAATGTAATGGATAAAGAGGGCAATACCCCTTTGCATTATGCTGCAGATAATGGAAGTAGAAAAACAATATCAATTCTAATAAGAAAAAATGCAGATCCTTGGTTAAAGAATTTTTATGGTAAAACTCCAGTGAATATTTATGCATTCAAGCATCCTAATGGCTCTGGATACTTAATGCAGCTGAAAAAAGCGAAAATTCAAGGTTATATCGTTTTTGGCTCAATGTTGTTGTTAGGTGCTGCTATGGCAACATCAATTGTTGCGGTTAATTTAATTGTACCTGATGTGCCTGTATTAAAGGTGTTATTGTGTGTAAGTATTTTGTATGCATTTGCATCTATAGCTAAATATATTACGTACAAAGCGGCTGAATTGGATGCTGAAAATGAGATTAAAAACGAGCAAGATTCAAACATAATAAATATTGAAGAAGTGAGTGATGAAAAAAAATCGGTTAATAAAGCAACGCACTCAAAAGAATTAAATGATCTTGTTTGTGCAATAAAAGGCTCTTCTAGAATAGAGATAGTTGATCCAGACAAGCAGAAAAAAGTAACACTTGATGGTGTTATTGTTTCAGATGAAGTAAGAAAAGAGTTAAAAATGATTTGTGGTCATATATCAGAGAAGAAGAAGAAAGCTCTTGAAATGCTAAGTTGCAAAATGCCAACAGGCTATATTTTATATGGTCGACCTGGAAATGGTAAAACTCTTATTGCTCGTGCAATTGCATGTGAAGCTAATGCTAAATTTATTAGCGTTTCTGGATCTGAATGTATGCAAAAATATGCTGGACAAAGCGCACATTACATAAAAGATCTTTTTGCAAAAGCGAGAGAAAATGCTCCTTGCATAGTCTTTATAGATGAAATAGATGCTGTTTGTACAAAACGTAGTAATAATAATGCATACAATGACGAAGAACGCAACCGAATTGTAAATCAGTTTTTACATGAACTTGATGGTTTTAATCCTATAGAAGGCGTGACAGTCATTGCTGCAACTAATCGTCTAGAAAGTTTAGATGAAGCAGTAATTAGATCAGGTCGCCTCTCTAAACATATTGAAATTATTTTACCAGATAAAAGCCTACGTGAAAAAATATTGGGTCTTTATACGGAGAAAGTGCCAATGGAACCAGATGTAAATCTAGCAAAACTTGCAGAAGAAACTAATGGTTTTTCAGGAGCTGATCTAGAAAATTTGGTAAATGAAGCAAAACTTCATGCTGTAGATCAGATTTGCGAAGAAGAGTCAGAAGATGAAGAGCTAAAAGTGACAGTGAACATGGATGATTTCAATAATGTACTTAAAGATCTTAAATCTAAAAAGGTTGAGAATGAGCAAGTGGATAGTAAGATGGAGTTGTTGAACAATATTGTGAATTTTGCAAATTTGAGCAAAATGCTTAATAAAAGTGCATAGAAAACATATGGAGCTGCTTTATTGTAAAGCAGGAAAGTGATTCAGCGAATGTAAATGCAAAAGTAGAGATAGAGTACAGAGAAAGCGGGTAAAATAGTGATTTTAATTGTGTTAGATAGATTTTGACTTTCTGTTCTTTTTCTTACTATTTATCACAAATCTCCCTAACGTTTATATCTCTCTTACAGATTCATTCAAACTTAATTAAGTGGGAGTATTGTTAATGCGAAAAGGGTTTAATTAAAATGGTATGGCGTGTGAGGAAGACATACATCAATTGGTAGAAAGTGGATTTGATATTAACTCAAAAGATGTAAGCGGAGTCACTCTCTTACATAAGTTTACAAAAGAAGGCGATTTAGTTGGAGTAAAATCATTATTAGAACACGAAGCTGACTTTAATGTTGTGGACAACGAAAATAGAAATCCACTGCATTATGCTATTATGCATGGACACAAAAAAATTGCTAAACTTCTTGTTAATCAACTGACAATTAATTCTAGAGATAAAAATGGATTTACTCCACTTCACCTTGCTACACTACAAGATGATACAGAATTAATGGATTTTTTAATAACAAAAGGCGCAAAAGTTAATGAAAAAGATGCTGAGGAAGGCTATACTCCTCTTCACATAGCTTCATTATACGGTTCTAAAAAGAGCGTCCAGATTTTAATTGATAGCGGAGCAAATCTTGAATGTGAAGATAACAACTTTCGTACTCCTTTATTTTTGACCATTTATCAATGTACTACACATTATGAAAGTAGAGCAGAGATTATAGAATATCTGATAAAGAAAGGTGCAAACATAGAAGCAAAAGATGCAGAAAATAATACTACGCTTTTTCTAGCAGCATATAACAACAAAATGCAACTGGTAAAGCTTATTGTAAAGCAAGCAAAAGCTAGGTTAAAAGAGTTTATTTGCATAAAAAACAAACATGGCTTTGATGCACTGGATTGCGCTATTGAGCATAATAATAGGCAAATGGTAACATTTCTTGTTTCAAAGGGAATAGAAGCAGATGACCAAGATTGTAGCGGTAACACCAGATTACATAAAGCTAGCTATAATGGTGATACTAAAGCAGTTAAGTTCTTATTGGAGCTTAAGGTAAACGTTAATGCCGTAACTAGATGCAACAGAACTCCTCTGCTACTTGCAGCTAAAAAAGGTCATATAGAAATTGTAAGAATGTTGTTAGCAGTAAAAGCCAATATGAATATTTGTGATCAACAAGGTTTTACACCTCTGCATCTTACTATTCAAAAGGATTATTTTGATATAGCTCAGCTATTAATAGAAAAAGGGGCAATTAATTGTAGTAATGATTATACTGCAATAGATATGTTTATTGACAAGGCTCATAGCAAAAAAAATATTGAAGAAAATTACAAAAAATTTTGTAGGTTTTTGATGCTTTACTTGAAAGAGCTACATAGTAAACACAAAGCCTTTTGTGTACTTTCAATCCTAGCTCTAAGCTTAACAATTATAGGTTTACCATTTATTTTCAAGCCTATTATTAAATATAGAGAAAGAAGTAAAATATATAAAAAAATTAGGGCTATGCTGATTTATATTTAAGTATAACAGGAGAACTAAGCTAATATATGACAATTATCTGCTCGATAAAAATGGAATTAAATGTATCCGTTTAGCAGAGTGGCAAAATAAAATAGACAAAACCATAAAAATAAATGGTGTCATGCAATTTGAGCTTCGGCATAGATCCCACATAAATTTTTTGGTACATATTTTTTCAACATTAATTTCGTATTCCATTCAAAGAATATTAATATTGGCATATAAGTATGAATATTATGCTAATATAATTACTTTTTAGGTATACATGGCAAATTTATGCCTGGAAACAGTTTTTCCTACACTTTCTTTATAAAAATCACAGGCGCCTGTTATTAGCTAAAGTAAAGGTCAAGTATCTGGAGTTCTGGACATAAAATCCTCCTGTATAAAAAGATTAGAAAAAAATGCAGCGCACATATGACAGACCGCTGAAAAAGATACGCTACGTTTTTTATTGAAAAGTTAACTGAAAGTCTGCAGACAAAGATAGATTTTGAGCTCTTAAAATATCTCTAATTGTCATTATAATCAGATTCAAAATATGCGGAAGTAATTTTTTTTGACAATAGATTTCTTGCATAACCAACCAGCTGGGATCCAACTAAACACTTTACAACGTTTTTTGCGCGAAAAGGCTGGATGCCAGTGTCAGCTACTTGCATGACATCGTCTTGGATGAAAATCAGTACGTGATGCACCAAAAATTGTGCATCAAAAGGGTGTCATTTGAGTAACTTTTTTGTTGTCGTGCCAGTGTCAGCTACTTTCATGACACCTATTTGTTCCTATGATAGTCTTATCTGTCTATCTTATTTTGCTACTCTACTGAACAGATACGTTTTTTTTACCTTTTTTATTCTGTAAATTTTTTAGTATTTGTATGTTTAACATAAGAACTACACAAGACTACAAATGGTGAATCAGCATTACCTTAAAGAGAGTACCCATATTTTCAGTTAACCTTAAAAATTCACTGAAGATCTTATTCTTCTGTTCATTACTTGCATTTTTCATTAAAGCTTGTGCTCTTTCCTTTATACCAAAAAGGTGTAAAAATTCTCTTTGAGTCAAAATCTCACAATTTACGTGCCTTAATGAATCTTTTAATGATTGAAAGTTCACAAGTGCAGTGATGTCACTATTACCGACGTTTTCAAGAAAATTAGTATATTTATGCTGCCTTATCGATTGCAAAGTGCTCTTATATTCAGGATATACATAACCATAATCTATAATCAGGGCAGCTCCTCCGTTATTGACTATCTTATTCTCAAGTTTCTTTAATATTTCGATTCCGGCTAGGCATACTTCCACTACTGCACCATTGAAACCCCCTGTCATTCCAGTCTGGAATCCAGTTTTTGGTCTGGTTAAGCACTGGAGTGACAATGAAAGACTGCCATCATCTTGTTTTATTACTCTATTTTCATACCACTGCTCATCACGATAAATAAATTGGTCAATTGGAAGGGCGTCAAATAACTCATTTGCAAAAAAAATAGTTGGCTGATTTGGTAAGTTGTCGACATCTGTGTGCCAATTAATATCTAATCCCTTTAATTTTTCCTTTTGTATTTTCTGTAAAAGAGGACTTATTTCAACTAGGTGAATGTTCATTGAGCTAAAAAAACAGCTGTATTTTTTAGTAACTCTTATTATATCGTGAATGAGTGTTCCTTTACCTGGTCCAAGTTCAACTAGAGAAAATTTTGATGGCTTTCCTAATTTTTCCCATGTATTCATTATCCACACTGCAATTGTTTCACCAAATAGCTGACTAATTTCAGGTGCAGTAATGAAGTCACCATCTTTGCCAAGTGGTAATTTATTCATGTAATAACCGTACTCTTTATGATATAGAGCAGCACTTATGAAATCGCTGATAGATATTGATCCTTGGCTTTTATCAATTAATTCGTGTATATAAGTGAGCATATTATTAATAAACATTTAACTATAGCGTGCCATACTATAAAATAGTGGAGTATTTATATATATAATATAAGTTTAAAAACATATGAGTAGTATTCCTTTGGTTATGGACAATCAAGATACGGATTATGTTACCCTTATACCTCAAGATGATGGTATTGAATATAAATTTAAAGAAGCTATCAATTTTGTAGAAAATAAGGTTGTAAGTGCTGATGGATTAACTTTAGCGGAGGTATTTCAAGCATTGGTTCAAATGTTGAATGGTGATCTAGAGTTAGTAAAAAAAGTGTTAGCATATACTAATATTATGGTAAAACATGGAATGAGGGTAGCAAAAGAGTCACAGCTAAGCAGAGCCGATGTTCGTCGAGCTTTAGAAGGCAAAGAAAGTGTGTTTAATAGGCAAGATTTTATCAAAAAACCACCTCTTGTATCTTCTATAAAATCGGTTAAAAAGAAAAGTAGAGGTCTTTAAATGGCTGAGTCTATAAAAAAATTTACTGTACAGTGTGATTTCAAAGGACAGAATGCACCTTTTGCAGTATATATAGGAAATCCAAAGGGTGATACTCATCCAATTCACCATCAAGATTCATGGCTTGCAAAGGAGCGTGGAGGAAACATTCCTAATAAAGTTAAAGAAAGTTTGCAAAAATTATACAAGTTGTCTCAAGAAAACGGGATCTCTTTTCCAGAATTATGCGCATATGCCATTACTATAGTTAGTAATAATGATAAAAAAAGTGACGGTAAGTAGTTAGATTCTCAATATTTCATTTATAGAAGTTTTTGATCTCGTCTTCTCGTCCACTTTTTTTACTATAACTGCACAATAGGTTGAGACATTATTTCTAGATCGAGTAGATCCTGGCACGACTACAGAATAAGGTGGCACTTCACCGTAAAATACTTTGTTCGTTTCCCTATCAATGATTTTTGTTGATGCTCCAATAAACACCCCCATACTAAGGACTGATCCTTCTCTTATTATAACACCTTCGGCTACCTCACTGCGCGCTCCAATAAAGCAATTATCCTCTATAATGACTGGAGAAGCTTGAATAGGCTCGAGAACTCCGCCTATTCCCACTCCACCGGAAATATGACAGTTTTTTCCTATTTGTGCACAACTACCAACTGTTGACCAAGTGTCTATCATTGTGCCAGAATCAATGTATGCACCAACGTTGATAAAGCTTGGCATTAGAACAACATTTTTACCTATGTAAGCAGATTGGCGGACAAAACATCCAGGAACTGCTCTAATTTTTGAATGGTAAAATTTTTCTTCATTCCATTCACTAAACTTACTACCGATTTTGTCAAACCAGCAATTGGTGTTGTCTATTATTTTGCTTTCCTCAGTGAGGAAATGTAATAATATTGACTGCTTTATCCACTTATGTACTATCCATTCTCCACTTGATAGCTTTTCTGCTACTCTAATTTTACCACTGTCAAGTAACTCAATTACCTCTTTGATTATTAATCTTGCTTCGTGTTTTAGATTATAGTCGTTAAGTTTTTCTTTATCTTTCCAAATATTTTCTATCTCATCTTGTAATTTTTTAGTTGCAAATTTTTCATTTATTATATACATATTGATATCAAATTTATATTATTTTATACGTAAGCACTATGAAAATACAATGTCATAATTGTACTAAAACTTACTTAGTATCTCGTGGGCAAATAGGTGAATCTGGAAGAAAAGTGAAATGTACAAACTGCAATCACATGTGGCATGAGTATCTAAAAGAAATGTCAAGTGAATTGTGCCCTGCTGGTATACAAGAAAAAAAAGCTAACTGGAGGCAAAGTTTAACTCTAGCTTTTGCAACAGTTGCAGGGTTATGCGTTATAATTGTTGGTGGTATCTTTCCAGGAGAGGTAAGTAAGATATATAAAGCAGTTAGTTCATATAAAGATTCAATAAGCCATAAATTAGGATACAAAAAAGTGCAAACGGAAAATTCAAGTGCGAGAGAACTTGTTGTAAATGAGTTTTATCAAGATTACCTTTTTCTATCTAATTTTAGATCTAATTAAATAGGCATAAGTCATCAATGTTATGCAAATAACTACACTTATTCCTTTATGATAGTGTCATTCCAATTTCAGCTACTTTCATGACGCCCTATGATTGTTATTACATCGTTTACTATAGATTTGTTTCAGAAGCTTACATCCAGAAAACTTGTATAGATTTTTTCTACTTCTGTGATATTATAAGCCTGTGATGATAAAATAAGTGGATATGGATAAGTCAGCGTATGAAATCATAGAGCATGAGTATGATGTGGTGATAGTAGGTGCAGGTGGAGCAGGGCTTAGAGCAACACTTGGAATGGCTGCAACTAATTTTTCAGTTGCCTGTATTTCTAAGATTTTCCCTACACGGAGTCATACAGTTGCAGCACAAGGCGGAATTAGTGCAGCCTTGAGCAACATTGCTGAAGATGATTGGCGCTGGCATGCGTATGACACAATAAAAGGTTCAGACTGGCTTGGCGATCAAGATGCAATAGAGTATATGTGTAAAAATGCTGCCAAAGCTGTGATTGAACTTGAAAATTTTGGTGTACCCTTTTCTCGTACGGAAGATGGAAAAATATATCAGCGTGCCTTTGGTGGAATGACAACTCACTTTGGTAAAGGAAAATCGGCTCAGCGTACTTGTGCAGCAGCAGATAAAACTGGGCATGCAATTCTTCATACTCTATATCAGCAATGTCTTAAATTTAACGCTGAATTTTTTGTCGAATATTTTGTAATCGATTTGATTATGGACAAAGGGACATGCTGTGGGGTGATAGCTTGGTCGCTGTGTGATGGTACGTTGCATAGATTTCGTGCACATTTTGTGGTAATAGCAACAGGTGGTTATGGACGTGTTTATTTTTCTGCAACAAGTGCACACACCTGCACAGGTGATGGTAATGGCATGGTGGTAAGAGCTGGGTTGCCACTTGAAGATATGGAGTTTGTGCAATTTCATCCAACAGGAATATATGGCTCAGGGTGCTTGATGACGGAAGGATGCCGCGGTGAAGGTGGGTACCTCGTTAATTCTCAGGGTGAGAAGTTTATGGAACGTTATGCGCCAAAGGCAAAAGATTTGGCTTCTCGTGATGTAGTAAGTCGAGCAATGACAATTGAAATTAGAGAGGGAAGGGGAGTTGGGCCAAAGAAAGATCACATGTACTTGAATATATCGCATCTTGATCCGGAAGTAATAAAGCTCAGATTGCCAGGTATTAGTGAAACAGCAAAGACCTTTGCAGGAGTTGATGTTACTAAAGATCCGATACCTGTTATTCCAACTGTTCACTACAACATGGGCGGTATTCCAACCAACTATCATGGGGAAGTGATCACGTTGCAAAAAGGTAAAGAAGAAGTGGTAGAAGGATTATTTGCAATAGGAGAGGCAGCATGTGTTTCTGTACATGGTGCAAATCGACTAGGTTCCAACTCGCTTCTTGATCTTGTGGTTTTTGGTAGAGCTGCCGCGCTTAGGGCAAAAGAAAAATTGAAACCTGATACACCACATAAAAAATTGCATTCAGACTGCACAGACTGGATAGTAGATAGATTTAATAAAATGAGATTTGCTTCCGGAGAGTTCAAAGTAGCAAAAATACGAAGTGAAATGCAGCACACTATGCAGAAATATGCATCGGTATTCCGTGTTGCTGAAGTTTTAGAGGAAGGTAAAAAAGCTATAAAAGAAGTAGCAAAAATGATGCCTAACATTGCAGTTGAAGATCGTAGTATGATATGGAATAGTGATTTGGTTGAAGCTCTGGAGCTTGCCAATATGATTCCACAAGCAGTTATTACCATGGAATGCGCAGCTAATCGCGAGGAAAGCAGGGGTGCTCATGCTCGTGAAGATTTCCCTGAACGTGATGATAAAAACTGGATGAAGCATACTATAGCATGGCTTAAAGAAGAGAAAAGCCAAGTTAGTGTAGAAATTGACTATAAAAAAGTTGCTGAAAAAACTCTGAGCGATGAGATTGATTTCATCGCCCCGGAAAAGAGAATTTATTAGTTAACCCATCTGGTTTATTTATAAATTGACGTAGTATTGATACATAGCTCATTTGAGTAGCTGGGCTTTCTGTATGCTCCGATTGATTTGACGATCTTTGTACTTCTTGCTCTGCTGAGTTGTTAGCTAAATTTTGTTGTTCAGTAATATTTTCAGGTTGTTTTGCAGCTAGGTGATCATCTTTACGGCTTTGCTTATCGTTGGTTAATTCCTTAACAGACTTCCTAATGCCGCTAAGTCCCAAAGTGAATATCAGACAGACCACTCCTGTTATAGCTATGATGGGTAACGCTGCTCCAATTGCAATTTGTCCTTGAAAGCAAGAAAGTGTTACCATTGTAATAATAGTAGTTGCTACTGTGATTGCTAACAATACACTAGCTCTCCTGCCCGGATCAATGCATTTCCATACAACAGATGCTCCTTTTTTTACACCAGAACCTAGCTTTTTAATGCCTGATTGACATTTTTTCGAAGCAGTTCCACAGTGGTATTTTTCCTCAAGCTTCTCTTTTAGTTCTTTAGCTTTCTCCTGTGCTTTCTGTGGAGTGCTTGAACAATCTTTTAGATCTCGTAAAGTTAAATAGTACTTTTTAGTATGGAGTTCTGGATCTTCTAACCATAAAGAATCAGGGTTAGCACCGTTTTGTAATAATGCTGCACAAAACTTTGTTGTATTATCATAATTAGTTGCTAAATCAAAAATTGTTTCTTGCGATAGGTATTCGATACTTTTTTTTTCTGCTTTTTTCTTTAGTGCTAATTCTAGAGGTGTATTTCCTTGCCTGTTAGTTGCTTTTATAGCTTCATCTAATTTATCTTCAGATATTTTTCTTTCTTTTACTAAGGCTGATATTAATTTCAAGCATGTAACTTTTTGCTTCCCTCTCAGCAAGGCAATATGGTGTAAAGCATTATTGCCATTTGCATCTTTAAGGTTAATATCTGCTCCTTTTTTCAATAATTCCTTAAAAGATTTTTCATCTTTATCTTTAATTGCTAAATGTAGTTGATAATTATCATTACTATCTGGAGTATTTATGGTATGGGCTATAACTTCTTCAACTTTTGTTTTTATTTCTGGTTTTCGCTCAGCCAATTTCTCTAAAAATTTAAGATAGTATTCATTTTGCTTTTTAGATAATTTTTCTAAATCCTCTGTAGGTAAGCTTAGCTTGGCTCCATACTTTAACAATTTTGCAAGAAACTTAAGTGTGTTATCGTTATCTTGGATTGTGTGAGAATCATGTTTCCCTTTTATTATCTTGTTAATTAGTGCTACCTGAAAAGGAGTCTTTCCTTCTTGATTTTCACTATCAACAAGTTGTACTAAATTTTTCTCGTTAGCTATTTTTATCAAGGTATCTAGAAACTTAAGCTTTTGTTTCTTTTTGAGCGATGCAATAAGGTGTAAAATATTATTTCCTTTTTCATCTGTTATGCCACTGATATTTGTGCAATCTTTTAGGTATTTTCTAAATTTCCTGTTGTTTCCATTTTGGATTGCATTTAGTAATTGAACGTCATTATCAGAATCCGATATTCCGTTTATTCCATCTTCAAAATCGCTATCAGAATCTGATATTCCGTTTATTTCATCTTCAAAATCGCTACCGTAGCCACTGTCTTGTTCGCTGTACCTACTAAAACAACTTTTAGTGACTTCAGAAATTACTTGTTTTTTTGTTTCATTTGATATTCTTTTCGATCGTTCTATTACTTCACCTAGCACTGGAAGGAAACATTGGACATAATATCTGTGATATTTTTCCTGTTCTCTAAGCGATTCTTCTAATTTAGTTAATACTTCAGGACTAGCGCCTTCCTTAAATAACCTTTTACATTCCTTGAGTGTTCCATCTCGACTTCTTGGTTTTTCATGCTTATGTTTTTCTTTTTTTACCTTTCTCTCTATAATATTATACAATTGCTTGTCTTTTTTATCTTGTTTTTCATTTTTGTTTATACATTTGTCTAGTTTATTTGCATTACTAACTAATACACTTGAATCTATACTCATATTAAAACCTCAATATTAAAAGCTATTTGGCGTTAACGAATTGTATTAAACTTTTAAATTGAGCTAGATGTTATCGAAATATAGGTGAAAAGGCAGAAAACTAGTTTCTATTAGAAAATCTATTGTCATAGTCAAATCCCCACTTTAGCACTTGTCTACTATTTTAACTATTTTATCTTAAAAAATAATAAATGTGGCTAAACTGTGAAGCGTGAATGCTGCTAAAAGAGATAAACAAATATTTTTATAGATCTTTCAAACTTGATTTTTCTTCTAATTTTTTAAGCATTCCTTTACTTAGTATTGATTTTATCTCTTCTACGCTTTTATCAAGATTATCATTAATTATTACGTAATCATATTTATTACTTTTACTTATCTCTTTTTGCGCTTCGGCTAATCTACGCTCTATTTCAATTTCATCATCACTATTACGCCTTTGTAGACGCAGTCTAAGCTCTTCCATTGAGGGAGGTAGTATAAAAACACTTACAACTTTTTCTCTTAAGATTTCAAACAAATGAAATGCTCCTTGCCAATCTATATTCAGTAAAACACTTATTCCACTGCTCAGGTTTTGTTCTATAAAATCTTTTGGTATACCGTAAAAATTCTCAAAAACTTTGGCATATTCAAGCATTTGACCAGCCTTACATAGTTCGTGAAACTTTTCTTCAGTAACGAAAAAATAGTCTTTTCCGTTTACTTCACCGGGACGAGGTTTGCGTGTAGTCATAGAAACAGACATAACTAAATCAGTTGATTGCTCAAGTAATTTTTCTGATATAGTAGTTTTTCCAGCTCCAGAAGGAGAGGATAGAATCAGTAGTATGCCCTCATTTTTTACGGTCATTTTTCTTTATTTAACAAGTACATTATAGAGCTTTTTTAAGACTTTGTATTTTTTAAATCAAAGTTTAAAAGACTAGAGCCCTCTAAATTAGAATTTGATAAATTGGCATCAATAAGAGAGGAATTATCAAAGACAGTATAACGTAAATCGGCTTTTTCAAGATTTGCCTTATTCAAATTAACGTTTACAAACTTTGCTCTGCTTAATATTGAATTAGAAAAAATAGCATTTTCTAAATTCATATCTTTAAACTCAAAGTAAGAATAATTTACATCAAATTTTTCACCCTGCGATATTTTCTCTTGCAGATCTTTAATTGAAGTTATAGCACTCTCTAGACCTGTAATTTTGCTCTGTCCCTGATTGTCAATCATAATTGAATTATCAAATTTGCAATCTGTTAAATGAATATCAGCAATTGAACTTTTATATATGCTTGAAGAGAGGAAAGAGACATCACTCACTGTTGAATTATTCAAATTGCTAAGAAAAAAACTAGTCTTTCTAAAGGCATTATCATAAAACACGGAGGATTTGAAATCACTTTCAATAAAGTTTGAATTAGTGACTTTTGACTTAGACCAGCTCGAATTATCAGCTAATAATTTGAAGAATATTGAATTTTCTATCTCACTCGAATCCATATTATGGTGGGAAAGAGTACTATTATAAATTTGAGAGTCTTTAATTTTTGTCTTATAAATTGAAGTTCTAGAAAGATCTGAATCTTCTATTTTTGCAGAGGTAAACAATGAATGATCAAAGAACGAACCACTCATGTCAGAATTCACAACTTTAGTATTATGAAACTTTCCATGACAAATGTTAGCGTTATAGGTATTAACTTTATACAATTCACTAAAACTAAAATCAATATTAGATAAATCAGCATCCTGAAGGTCTGCTTCGAAAACATATGCATGTTTTATCTTGGAACCATTTAGTATAGATTTAATGAAGTTTGAATTATCCCCTTTCACATAGGAAATTTGTGAATTGCTTAAATTGGCTTTTTCGAAATTACTGTTGACTATAATGGAAGAATTAAAATAGGCGTTTGAAAGATTGCTACCTGTAAAATCCGATTTTTTTATTTCTGCACCATATATGTTAGCATTTTTTAATGAAGAAAATTGTACCTTGAGCTTATGTGCATCCACTCCAAAGAAACTTGCGTTGTCGAAATTATTTTTCTGCATAACAGTGTCGTTTATTTCACTATCACTAAAATTGATGTAGCTTGCACTTGAGTTTGATAAATTGGAGAAATTCATTTTTACATTCAAAAACTTGGTATGCAAACCAATTATATTACGCATACTTACTTTGTTGAGATTAGAATTGATAAAATCAGCATAACTGATATTAGACTGATCAAATATGATATCTGTTAAATTTGTAGAAGCAAATTTTGAAAAACTTAAATTTGTGCCTTTTATTTTAACGCCATGTAAATTAGCATTGGAAAAATTGGCACCACGCAAATCAACATCGATAAAAGACACATCTGATAAATCGGTGTTAGAAAAATCGGCACCAATTAAACTTACTCCATCAAAAATAGATTTGCTTAAATACAATTGACTAAAATTAGCACCATTTAAATTAGGACCAAAACCTTTCTTAAAATCTTGTGGTATGCTGGCTTTATTACACTGTACTAAAAATTTAGCAAAATCTTTTGTATTGTAAGATATGTATTTTACATCGTGCAGAGCACTTAAAAAATCATTGATTGCATCATCTCCATAGCATAAATGACCAACTAAAATTAATATCAAAAGTCTAATTATCTTTTGCATCGCAGGTACTTTCTTTTGTTTTTATAGCAAAGTTATACATCTCTGAGTCTTCTTCATTGTTTATTTCTTTATCCTCTAAAAGGTATGGCATCATTTCAGCAATTGCATTTATTATATCGATCTTCTTTTTCTCAATTGCTATGTCGATAGGGGACTTAAAATTATTATCAACTACTCTAGGATCAGCACCTTGTAATAAGAGAAAGCGAACTGTGTCTATTTGACCTTGTTTCACTGCATAAATTAGAGGAGTATCACCCAATTTATTTCTAAATCTTAGTATTTCTTGAATTGTTAATCCAATTTTTTCTAGCTTATTTATTACTCCTCTTAGACAAATTAAGTTGCCCTTCTTGATGCAGTAAAAAAATTGCTTACTGTAATCATCAGTAAATATAGTTTTAGGAAGGTGCTCATTTAGGCTATCATATTGTCTTTTATATATAGACTTGCTTTTATGTTTTTTTATTTCTTTGTTTAGCTTTGTCCATTTTTCGCTTTTTTCATTTTTTTTGTTCACAGGTGTTATATTGTCAGGCTGTTCTTCTTTCTTTTTCTCTGTTAATTGGCTTGTTGAAAGTTCGGTGTCTTTTTTGCTAATCTCCTCTTCAGGCTGTAGGTTTGTTTGATTATTGTGACTGATTTTCTTCTCTTCAGGTTCTTCTTTTTTTTCTTCTGATAAAGGACTTGTTAGAGCTTTGGTATCTTTTATATTAGTCTCCTCTTCAGACTGTAGGTTTGTTTGATTACTTGAAGGTACTTCTTCATTGATTACATTTGTTGGGTCTGTGATTTCTTTGAGTTCGCTCAGAAGCGGAGAAGTTTTTTCAGCATCAGTGTTGCTTTTCGATACGTCTTCTTGATTTATACTGCTTTCATTTTTATTTTCTTCAGGCTGTTCTGCAGCAAGCAGGTTAGATATAACAATTAATAGTATGAAGAATGCTTTATATTTCATAAACATTGCAAATATAGGCTTAATTAAAATGATACTATAATCAAATGATTAATCTACAGTAAAAAGTGCTTTAGTTATTGTACAAGTATGATTATGTAAAAATTTATTTTTCTCTTTTATCTAGGTTTTATTTGAAATTGTCATTTGAGTAGCTGACATACAACTGTACGGACATTAAAGAAATCAGTATACAGCTGTATGAACATTGTGGTAATTTGCGTACTAAACAATGTCATCTAAGTAGCTGACACTGGTTTCTATCATTATCAGAAACGTTATATTTTAGCATAACTTTTAACTCACAAATTTAACTGGATGCCAGTACTGGCTACTTTTATGACATCTATCATTTTATGTTTATAGTATTTTTAGCAAATAAATATTTGCTAAATTAAGTGCAAAAATTACTTGACACATTTTGTAGTTTGATTATTATTGGTGAAAATGAGGGTATTTTAGAGCTCGAAATTCACCTTATTCAAGTCTGCAGACTTTTCAACTAATCTCTCAATAAAAAAATATAGCACAGTCTACTTCAGTGCATACTTAATTTCTGTCATGAGGTGTGTTATATTTTTCTAAATCGTTTTTTATAGGAGGATCATTATGTCTAAAATTCCTTAAAATTAATTAAAGTTAAACATTTATTAAATAGTGCAGTACTGCCTTACGCGTTGCTAATCCAAACTTTACTTGCTGTAAAATAACACAATCTGCTATATCATTGCTAATTTCGATACCTCTATTTATTGGTCCTGGGTGCATAACAATTGCATCGGGTTTTGCATGCGATAGTTTTTGTGCATCAAGTCCATACAAATGAAAATATTCTTTTTCTGAAGAATTATTATTCATGCGCTCTTTCTGCAACCTCAAGAGCATAATTACATCAGCATCCTTTATACCTTCAGTTAATGAATAATGAAGTGAATCTACTTCAGAAAAATGTTTACACATCAAAGCTGGTGGTGCAACTAAGCTTATTTTTGCTCCAAACATTTTTAGCAATCTTATATTTGATCTTGCAACTCTACTGTGCAAAATATCTCCACATATCACAATTTTGAGGTTTTTTATTTGCTTTTTATGACTGATAATTACGAGATAATCTGCAAGAGCTTGAGTTGGGTGTTCACTGCTTCCATCGCCTGCGTTGATTAGCGAGCAATTGACATGCTTTGCCAATGTATTAATAATACCACTACTTTTATGCCTGATTATCATATAGTCAGGATTCATTGCATTTAGTGTTTTTATCATATCTTTTAGATCTTCCCCTTTGTTAATAGAAGAAGATTTTATTGGTAAAGTTATAACATTTGCTCCAAGGCTCTTTGCTGCTATTTCAAAAGATGCGAGCGTACGTGTTGAATCTTCAAAGAATAGGTTTATGACTATTTTATTTTTCAGAACATGACTATTTTCAACTTTTTCTTCAAGGTATTGGTTGGCTAATTTAGTTATATTTTCTACATCACCGATTGTGAGGTCTGAGATATTTAATAAATTCCTTCTCTTGTCCATAGCTCCTTTTTTGAGCTTATTCTACTTTCTTAATTTCAATTACACAACTGTAAAGTAAAGTAGAAGGAAGCTATAAAATTTTATTTCCACTTACATTCATCTGCTATCATAACAGCCTCAAAGAGATGCTTCTCAAGCTCACTTATAGGCAGAGTACTTTGTAGGTAATTTCCCCAAGATTTTAACACATCAGAAGTTTCAATACCTTCAACAATAGGATATTCTTGATTTTTTTTAGCATATAGCTCTTGAGCCTGTTTGCTTACAAAAAACTCCAATAAAGCTATGGCATTTTCTCTGTGTTTTGCGTTTTTTGTTACTGCTGCACCACTAATATTCACCATTACACCATCACTCGGAAAGAAAGCTCCTAACTTTTCTGTGATATTCTTTTTATTTTCTGATGAAAGGATTCTTGCAAAGTAGTAGCTATTTACTATTGCAACATTGCCTTCACCAGCGGCTACAGCATAAATTTGATCTGTGTCACCACCGCTTGGTTTTCTTGCCATGTTGCTTACAATTCCACTCACCCATTCTTTTGTTTTTTCAAAACCATTTTTTGCAATCATAAAAGCGATCAATGATCGGTTATATGGACTTGTGGAAGAGCGTACTAATATTTTCCCTTTCCATTTTTCATTCGCTAAATCTTCATAGGTACTTAATTCCTTAGGATCTACTGATTCTTTATTGTAAACCAATATTCTAGCTCTTTTTGTGAGACCAAACCAATAATCTTCATTATCTCTAAATTTTGCAGGTATGGCATTTTTTAGAGTCTCTGAATCCACTTGAGATAAGAGCCCTCTTTTTTTGGCTAAAATCAAATTCACTGCATCTGCAGTTAAAAACAAATCAGCTTCACCACCATTTTCCATGCGTGAAAGCAATTGGGAATAATCGTCAATGATATAACGTACCTTAATGCCAGTGGTTTTTGTAAAATCATCAAACAAACTATGTACTAATTCTTCTTTACGTGATGAATAAACGTTTACTACTTGTGAATCATCAATTCCGCTATTTTTATATAAAAAATTAACGACTATCAATAAAGCCGCTACTAAAGATATAAATATTAAACCTTTTTTCATAAACAAACCCCTTCCTTGTCATCATCTCAAGCTATCAAAATAGCAAGGTCTTAGCAAGTGTAAATCTTCAAAACGTTGCAGTTACAGTACTGGAATAGCGATAAAAAGAAGTACGAGCCAGATTTAATTAATAATATAAGTAATATCTGGATGGCCACATCGTTCAGCAACTACTTGTAACAATTTTGAACTAATCTTTTCTTGACTGCTTTTTACAGTTTTAATAGCTGTTTTATTAGCTGTTTCATTAGGATTTTCACTATTAGCATCTTTTGTATCTAATAACAAGTAATCTTTAAAATCAGTTTTGCTCCAATGATGAATTGTGCAAGCTAAAGTGAAAAGCAGTAGAGTGCCTGAAATTGCAACGATTGGCCAGTAAATAGTAGGATTTGTGTATGAACTTACTATGTTGCTCAAACCACCTGTTGAATAAAGTGCTAAAGGGAAGGTTATGTTTCCAGTAATAAGAACTGTTCCTAAGATAGGAAGCCATATTCTATCATTGATTAATGAATTTACTTTACTCTTGTAATAGATTGGCTGGCCTGTAAGTTCTACGATGTTCGGATTACTTTTTGCTTTTTCTGGAAGAGAGTGAAACGTAAAGTAAACACGATTACCGTTGCTATATTTTAATACCAAAGATTTGATGCATTCCTCGTCTTTTGAAAGTGTATTTGATATCTCATCTAAAACTTCTTGAGTATCTCTTTTTGTGATCTTGTGCTCCTTAGTACGTACTGCTTGCATAAATTCCCACATAATTCCCAAGGCTAAACAAGACGCTAATACTCCGACAAATATAGTAACAGGATTTATGCTGCCGATGAATCCAATGAATTCTCTTTGCTTCACAGCTAAAACGATTGACGTAATACAACATGCCGTAATAAGACCTACGAAAGGCATTGTAACTTTCTTCTTTTGCATCGTATATTTTACTTTCTGTAAAAATCTGTTTGTCTTTTTATTATCTCCAAGGAAAGATTCTTCAGAGCCATTTGTGTGATATGATGGTGGAGGAGTTGGATTTGCCTTCACTCTTTCTTTTAAATTTTCTAATGTTTTTTGACTATTCCAAGGTTCGCTGTATACTGTTTCTTGAGAAGGTGATCTGCTAACTGATACACTATCTGAACTCTTTTTTGGAGATTTTGTATTTGGATCTATGGATGCATAAATATGTTCTGTATTTGCACCATTCGATTCTTCTTGCCTTTCTTCATCAGAACTTGATTCGCTAGCCGAATTTGTTTGTAACGCTGTGTTTCTAGGTGCTGGTGTTGGTTGAGTTGCTGCACTATTTTTACTCACCGTTGTATGAGAAACCAGTGTGACGTTATCTTTATTTCCTGATTCAGGCATATTCGCTCCAAAATTAATTACAATGTTATGTTGATTACGCTATAGTTATTAAGATATAGTGAATACTAATTTAAGAATAAATATTAGTATAAGAACTGCTGATCAAAGATCCTTTCATTCAAAGGGCAATCTTTGTCAAAAAGTAGAGTGACTGTATTTTCGTGATCTTTCTGTATTTTTACCTGCGATATGTCGTGAAATTCCTTGTAATCTGATACTACAAGTGCTGGACGATTTTTCACATCATTGATATCAATTTGCACTATTGTATCATTTGAGATTAGCGCTCCATTCCAACGCCTTGGGTAGTAGCTATTAATGGAAGTCAGTGCAAGTAAATTTGAATTAAGTGGTAAGATTGGCCCACCGGCAGAGAAGTTATATGCAGTGCTACCTGTTGGGGTAGACAATATAATTCCATCTCCTCTGAATTTTTCTACTTTTAGCTTATCATTAATGGTAATATTCATCTCCACTATTTGATTTGCATTTCTAAAGACATACACTTCATTTACTGCGATGTAATGGTGTTTTTTGCCATTTATGTCTTTGGCTTCCATTTTTAGTAAAGTTAGCTGAGTAGGAACTGCATGTTCTATATGATCAATTAGATCTTCAAAGCATTTATTCATCAAAAATCCGACGTTACCGGTATTTATTCCATACACATGTATATCTTTATTTCCTATGACGTAGTTGTGCAGAGTGCGTAGCATAAAACCATCACCACCAACAACTATCAGCAGATCAACTTCATGCTTACCTGCTTCTGCTATATTGATAAAATTGAGTTTCTGTAGTAGTTTAGATACTTCCTGAGACTTGGGTAGCGAAGAAGCAATATAGCCTACATTTTTATATTTATACATGTTAAATAAAGAGGGGAGGAACTAAAAAAGACTCCCGTATTTATCATTAAACTTAGCTATTTTACTATCCTTCTCCCCTGAACCGCTTGTCAAACTTCCAGTCCATGCAGGATGAGTAAGAGGATCTCTATCAAGCTTTATTCTTTGACCTTCTTTTCCATAAGTGGAATAAGTTTCAAACTCTTGACCATCTGTCATAACTATAGTAACTTTGTGATAGTCGATTTCTGCCATTGTTCTTACAAATTTCTTACCAGCTAAGATTTTAGTGAATCTGGTTCATTTGGTCAATCATTATTGTGAAATATTGACAAAAAATAAATAAAGTAGTATTATCAATGAAGAATGAAAAACTTTTTATGATTTTTGCTTTTCCTGGTCAGGGCTCCCAATTTGTAGGAATGGGAAAGAGCTTATATGATGAATTTTCAGTTGCAAGGAACGTATTTGATGAAGTAGATGACATATTGGGTAGAAAGCTGTCTCATTTGATTTTCAATGGCCCTATTGAGAAATTAACCATCACGGAAAACGCTCAGCCAGCTATAATGGCAGTGTCAATTGCAACGCTACGTGTTATGAAGCACGTATTTGGTGAATCTCTTTACAGCGTTCAGTATGTTTGTGGGCATTCAGTTGGCGAGTATACAGCGCTGTGTGCTGCAGGGGCATTGACGCTTGAGTCTGCAGTCAAGTTGCTAAAAGTTCGTAGCGAAGCAATGCATGAAGCTTCACTAAAATGCAAAGGTGGAATGTTTGCTCTACTTGGAGCAGAAATAAGTGAAGTAGAAGGTATATTAAAATCAGCTCAAATTGATTGTGAAATTGCAAACGATAATGGTGGTGGGCAGGTAGTGGTGAGTGGTACTGCAGAGGCTCTTGAGGTCTTACCTGATTTATTCAAAAACTCAAGTGTCAAGAAAATGATAAAATTACAAGTTAGTGGGCCTTTTCATTCATCTTTTATGAAACCTGCTGATGAAAAACTTCTGGAATTTTTAAAAAGCATCAACATAACTCGCCCTTCGATTCCTTTTGTATCAAACGTTACAGCTAAGGAAGAAAGTGATCCAGAGATCATAAGAGCTTTGCTCGCTAAGCAAGTTGTAAGTAGAGTAAGATGGAGAGAGATGGTTTTATATATGACAAGCCATGGCACTAATAAGTTTGTTGAAGTTGGCCCTAACAAAGTTTTATCTAATCTAGTTAAAAGAATTGACCAATCTATCAATACAAAAAGCATAGGTAGCATTAGTGATGCTGATAACTTCTTTAATGAATCATTAATGTTGACAGCAAAAAATTTAAAAATAAAAAGCTTATAACTAACATAAAGTAAAATTTGTACTATTTTTTGCTTTGATTATTGATAGCAGCGGAATGTCAAACATCGACACTAAAGAATATGATCTAGCGTTGGGTGATACCACGGTTAAGCTTTTTATTAAAAGTAGCGATACAAGTGGGATCAATTTTATTAATGTGCATCAAAATGAAGTAACTTCAAAAGGGGCTGGTGAGCATATACTCCAGCAGTTTGGTGGAAGAATGCTATACATTACTCATGGTGATGGTACTCCGCGTAATGTAGAATTTTACTTAAATGGTGAGCGGTATGAATTCGATCCCAATCGCATGTTTGATGATGTAGGTGCAGAAGCTAGCTTAAGAGAGTTTGGCAGTGTTTCAGAAGATGCTTTGAGAGCTGTTAGAAACTTTGCAGAAAGAATTTTAGATTTTTTACTTCCTGGTCAAGATCACGTTATCGCTCTGCACAATAACTACAATTCTCCCAGCTACTCATTCAAGAGCTATTTTTCTCCACCACTTTCTCATGATGTGCTAAAGATTTCTCCAGAAGTGTGTCCGGAAAGTGGAACGGGTGAGTTTTTCTATACGACAGTTGAAGATTGGTTCGATGCTTTAAAACAGAAAGAAATTTTTAATATAGTATTGCAAAATAACAAAGCAGTTGAAGATGATGGTTCTTTATCTGTATATGTAGGGAAGAATAATATTCGGTACTCTAATGTGGAAGCTGAGCATGATCATTTAGAGCAGCAAATAGATATGCTATCTTCTATACACAGTGTTTTATTTCCTCAACCCTTAACAATAGAGTTATAGCAACATGGAACGCACTAACGAACTACCTGTCATCTCGTTTGGCTTTTTAAGTCCAAGTAGCTGTAAAATAGTAGGAGCAATATCAGATAATTTTCCATCTCTCAGTTTTAAATTTTCACAAGATATAATAAATGGAACTTTATTTAGAGTGTGCGCTGTCTGAGGTGTGTTATTTTCTTCATCGAACATACATTCCACATTACCATGGTCTGCTGTAACAATGAGTGCAGTATTACCCACTTCTTTGACAACGCTGAGTACTTTTGCAAGGCAATCATCTACAGCGAGCACAGCTTGCTCGGCTGCTTTTATATTACCTGTGTGTCCCACCATATCAGGGTTAGCGTAGTTTACAACTATCAGCGCAAATTCTTGAGAATGAATTTTTTTTACAAGCTCTTCTGTGAGCTCAAAGGCTGACATTTCAGGCTGCAGGTCATAAGTTTTAACTTTTGGTGAAGGAATGAGTATTCTTTCTTCACCAGAAAAAGGTTCTTCTCTTCCACAATTAAAAAAGAAAGTCACATGCGCGTATTTCTCAGTTTCAGCAATGCGCAGTTGCCGTAATTTATTGTCTTCTATTATCTGTCCCAAAGTGTTGGCAAAAGATTCAGGAGGAAAGAGATAAGGGATTTTTAAGTCCGCTTTATATTGCATCATACTTAAAATTGAAGAAAATTTTGCTACCTTAGCGTAATCTGTTTTGCCTAGCAAAATACTTGCCAATTGTATCATTCGATCAGCACGAAAGTTAGCCAATAGCAATCCATCTTCTGGTTTTATACCTTGATAATCGCCTATTATTGCGGGCCTGATAAATTCATCGGTTATATTATTTTGATAATTTTCATCAATAAGCGATACTGCATCATCATAACGAGGCGCCTTTGCAAATGCGATGGCTTCATAAGCTTCAATTGTTCTTTCCCACCTATTATCACGGTCCATAGCATAATAACGCCCAGAGACAGTGGCGATTCTTATATCATTTTCCTTTATGCTTTCTGTAAATTCTTGAATGCATCTTTTCCCTGAATTTGGCAATGTATCTCTGCCATCTAAAAATGCGTGTATTACAACTTTAATTCCGCGCTGTGATATCTTGTTTGCTAAAGCTGAAATGTGCTTTTGATGCGAATGAACACCACCATCTGATATCAATCCCATTATATGGCATATGCCATTCTTACTTTTTAGATCATTAATAAAATTCTGTAGATTTGCATTATTTTCTATCGTTTCGATTGCTTGATTAATACGCTGAAGGCTTTGCATTACCACTCTACCGCTACCAATATTCATGTGACCAACTTCTGAATTGCCTATTTGGCCTTCTGGTAATCCAACATCAGTTCCACAGGCAGATAAACTGCACTTTGGATAATTAGAGCTAATATGTTGCCAACAAGGTGGATTTGAATTGCTAATAGCGTTGTATTTACTATTTTCTATTCCATTACCCCAGCCATCTAATATACATAAAACGACTGATTTAAAGTTCATATAAAAATTAACATCGAAAACCCTCGATGATACCAAAAATAAACTCTTCTCACAACTTTTGTGTTAAAGTAGGAGATAGAAAAAGCTGCGTAGAGGCAATAGTATATGAGTTTTTTCATAAAATATTTTATTAAAGTGATTGACAGTTGCTGAAGTGTTTACTAAAACACTTGCATAGCTTTAATAGTGAGGTTAAATGAGCTCTAGCCAATATATAAAAGGTAATACTTTAGCAACATCAGGTGCTATAATTAATGTTGATAGATTAGTAAACTTTTTAAAAAGCAATACAAACATTACAAGACTTATTTTACGATATTCAAAAATTAATTATGAAGGTATAAAAGAACTAGCTAAGCTTGCACATCTTACTTCACTTGATCTGAGTTGCAATTGTGTTGGTACAGAAGGTGCAAAGATTTTAGCAAGCGGGAATCTTATAAATCTTACTTCGCTTGATTTAGGAGGAAACGAAATTGGTGATGAAGGTGTAGAGGCTTTAGCCAGTGGAAATCTTACAAGTCTTACTGAGCTTAAATTATATGATAATAAAATTGGCGATAGGGGGGCAAAAGCTTTAGCAAGTGGAAACCTTCAAAAGCTTATTTTACTGAGTTTAGGATGGAATGAAATCAGTAATGAAGGTGCAGAGGCTTTAGCAGCAAGTGGAAACCTTAAAAATCTTATTACACTTAAAGTATATGATAACAGCATTAATTACAGAGATGTACAGACTTTGGCGAGTGGAAATTTGGTGCGTCTTACTTCGCTCATTTACAATTATTGCAGTATTGATGAAACATTGCCAAAAAATGTCCTTCCTCAATTAAAAAGGAAATGTAATAAAAGAAAAATAGGAGAGGAGCCGGATAGCAAGCTAAGTGAGGTACAGACGTCTTTGCATTTTGACAGTAAAGGCTTTAAAGCTATATAAATCCACACGTTTTGTCTGTTTAAGAGAAAGAGAAAAGATAGTGAACTCTGGGCTAAAAATGGGGTGTACAGATTGTATAAAACAATGCTCCCCGGGCCGGATTCGAACCAGCGACCAATTGGTTAACAGCCAACTGCTCTACCACTGAGCTACCGAGGAATAAACTGCTTTCAACTTATCACATTGAACGCCGATTGTAAACGATTTTTATGTAGACTTTAGACCTAGATATCATTCCAGTGCATGGAGCTGTAATCTAGTTCTTATTACCTGATATGCTCATTTGACAGTTAAGTCTTCTCTACCCCTATTTGCATAATACCTTCGTTTACGGTTAAAAGATATCGAGGTAGTAGGGTGTATTAGTTTTTGCAAGCTGTTATTTTGCTATGGATTGCTGTAATGGCATCATCTATTTTATTGTTATCACAGCCTGTTTGGGCAAGTTCGGCATTTCCACCGCAATCCCTTCTGGTTAAAGTAGATACTAGCTCTTTTGCATTGATCTTATTAGTTAAATCTTTACTTACTTTAACAATCAAAACTGTTTTATCCTTTTCTATTACCATGAAGGCTATTACAGTTTTCGGTTTTTGTTGCTGTAGAGCAAATTCCCTTATTATACTTCCTGGAACGTTATTGAAAGTGTGGCTTACGAAATTTATTCCATTTATTTCGGTACTTTTTACAGTTTCTACACTGATAAGCTTTTTATAAAGATTTTTTATTTTGACTTCAAATTCTTTGCGCTCCTGGCTTAAAATACTGAGTCGACTTATTATTTCATTTACTGGTGCTTTTACGCATTCTGCAACTTTTTTTAAGCTAATTTCGTTATTGCGTACATAATTAATTGCTTCTTGACCGGTTAAAGCTTCAATTCTTCTTACTCGAGATGCAACGGAACATTCTGCTGCTATCTTAAACAAACCAATTTCTCCGGTACGCTCCACGTGTGTACCACCACATAATTCTTTTGAATCTCCAATTTTTACAACCCTAACATTATCACCATATTTTTCACCAAATAAGGCCATCGCTCCTTCGTCTATTGCCTCATCCATACCTTGAACTTTTGTGGACGTAGAAAGATTTTCTCTGATTAGAGAGTTTACTATATCTTCTACTGAAGACAGCTGATCCTGAGTGACTGGCTTATTGTGACTAAAGTCAAATCTTAGTCTATTTGGTGCGACTAGAGAACCTTTTTGAGTAACGTGATCACCTAAGATTTTTCTGAGTGCAAAGTGTAGAAGATGTGTAGCTGAATGATTTCTTCTTAAGTCTTGTCTTCTTTTTTTATTAATACTAGCTGTAACTGTGTCACCTTTACGAACTGAACCAGATTCAACTATACATCTGTGTAAATATAGGTCGTTAATCTTGTTGGTATTTTCCACTGTTAACGTACTTCCATCAGACTTTATAAAATTTCCAGTATCTCCCACCTGTCCACCTGACTCTCCATAAAAAGGTGTTTTATCAAGTATAATAGTTATCTTTTCTCCTTCTTTTGCAGAATCAATTACTTCATTTTTAGAGGAAATTATTGCGAGTACTGTTGCATCCTTTACTTCATCACGTTCATAACCAACAAATTCCGTTTTGCCAAACTGATCGATTAAATTAAACCATACTTGTTCAACAGATTTTTCACCAGATCCAGTCCAATTAGCACGTGCTCTTTCTTTTTGCTCTTTCATTGCATTATCAAAACCTTTTTGGTCAAAATTTATTTTCCTTTCTTTCAAAATATCAAGTGTGATATCCAAAGGAAATCCATAAGTGTCATATAGTTTGAATGCTGATTCTCCAGATAGAGTGTCACCTGATTTTAAATCTGCAGTGAATTTGTCCAAGAGATTAATGCCTTTCATTAAAGTGTCTTTAAAGTTTTCTTCCTCTGATTTTAACGTTGTTTCTATTAAGCTTTTAGCTCTGATTAGCTCTGGATAAGCATCTCCCATATAAGCCAAACTTGTGCCATCTATGAGTGCAGGAAAAACAAGGTTCAATAGAGAATCATTATATCCAAGTAGGTGGATATAACGTGCTGCTCTCCTGATCAATCTGCGTAGTACATAATTTCTTCCTTCATTTCCAGGAAGCACTCCTTCTGCGATGAGAAATGCAGCTGCACGAAGGTGATCTGCGATAATCTTATGAGCTACTTTATTTTCCGTATTTCCACAGTACTCTTGCGATTTACTTACCAGAGCAGAAAATAGGTCAATATCATAGTTATCATGAACGTTCTGCATAACAGCTGCTATTCTTTCAAGGCCCATTCCGGTATCGATGCATTTTTTTGGTAATTTTTGTAAATTACCTTCTTCATCTTTATTAAATTCCATGAACACCAGGTTCCAAATTTCAACAATTCTGTCGTCTTCATGTAAAGCGGAATTTCCATGATCGTAAAAGATTTCAGAACATGGGCCACATGGACCAGTATTGCCCATGCTCCAAAAGTTATCATCTGTTGTAATTCTTATGATTTTATCATCTGAAAAGCCACTTATCTTACGCCAAATTTCATATGCTTCATCATCAGTGTGGTAAACAGTTATGGATAGTCTGTTTTTATCAAGAGACAATTCTTCAGTAATAAATTTCCACGCAAATTCTATCGCAGTTTCTTTAAAGTAATCACCAAAGCTAAAATTTCCGAGCATTTCAAAAAATGTGTGATGCCGAGATGTATAGCCAACATTTTCAAGATCATTGTGTTTACCACCTGCTCTGAGACACTTTTGACTTGAGACGGCACGTTTCATTTCAGTTTTTTGCGTGCCGGTAAAGATGTTTTTGAACTGTACCATACCAGCATTTGTAAACATGAGTGTTGGATCATGCTCTGGAATCAAAGGAGAAGAAGGAACTTGCTCGTGATTATTATTTACAAAAAATTTTATAAATCTTTCTCTAATTTCGTTTAGCTTCATCGTTTTTACTGAGGTTATCTATGCATAATAAGTTGTAACAGAAGTAAAATCAATTTATCAATCTAAATATTAATATATACATTACTTAGTATAATAAAAGTAACTTTTACATAAAAATTTTAATAAAAAGATATAGGTTTAAATATTTTATCCACTAACATAGAGAAGTATTTGTTAATTCAAATAATATTTTTGTTAATTAATTTAAGGAGTGTGAAATGCCAAAAAAATTCCAAAACACTAAGAATAGCATGCGAAAGAGAGAAACAACAAATAAGCAGGAGATGGATGGTCCAACAATTAGAATTGTATCTGACTTGGAAAGTATAAAACAAAACAGAAGAGTAGAATTTTTAATTAAAGGAGAGAATTTAACAGTAAAAGACCTCTCTATATCTTCTAGAGCAGCTGAGATAGGCTTGGTTACAGGAATAGTAAATTCAATAGACATTCCTCAAGCAATTCGTGAATCGACAATAGATGGAATTATTTTAGGTCTTAAGAGTGGAGAAATAGAAAAAAGTAAAGAATATAATTATAGAGAATTTAAGAAAATATATCTAAAAAACCTTGTAGATGAATTGGGTAAGGATAGTTCAAAAAAGCTAAAAGAAAGAACTGATGAAAATAGCCAATTGAGAGAATCTACTACTGAAGAAATTGATTATCAGATGCAGGAAGATGTAACTATCGAATCAGCTTCTTTAACAAAACAAGAATTCGATTTTGCATCAAGCAAAGTAACTACTAAAGAGATTAATGACGTAATAAATGAAATAGAAGAATCAAATGCTAGTTATGGAATTACTCCTGAAGATATAAGTAGTGTTTCCCGTTTTGATAGTAATTCACAAGAAGTGTTAGATCATTCTATATTTAATAGCACAGATGTGGAAGGGCCTAAATTACCCGAAATAAATGGAGGACAGTATATAGGAATAGCAGGGATTGCTGGTGGTATATTTGGTGGAGTGCTAGCAGTAGCTTTTGCAGGATTAGGATACTTTGTATGGCATAGAAAAAATAGGGAAGGTAGTTACGATGTTGAAAAAGCGATGAAAAACCTTCCTGAACAAGCTCAACTTGAGCATTCCGGATCTACATCAGAAATAGAATCTTTGCTCAGCAATGCTACATCGGTAGCACATCTATCTTCTCAGATTAGTGTCGAGTAAGATTCCAGAGTTTGATGGCACAACAGTGCCATCAACTTAGCTCTTACAGCACTTATATGCTCTGGAACCAAAGGAGAAGAAATTTTCCTGTCTTACAAAAAATTTTATAACTCTTTCTCTAATTTTATATCGTTTTTACTAAGGTATAATAAATTGCAATGAGAAATTCAGATATTAATATATGTATTATTTAGTATAATAAAAATATAAAAATCTTAGTGAAAAGATGTGGACTTAAATAATTTATCTTTTATACATAAGGAAATATTGGTCAGCTTGGGGGTCATATATGTCAAGAAGATTTAAAAATACTGTAGGAAAAAAAAGATCAATCAATAAGGAAAAAAGGAATAGATGGATTAGTATTGAATCAGAATTGCGAGATGTAGAACAAAACAGAACAATATATTTTCTATTGGGAGGAGGTGATTTAAAACTTAAGTATGTATGTATGCTTGACGATACATCTTATCGTATTCTTGTTGCTGAAGGAGAAATAGTGCATGCAGAAAATCCAAAAGTGATGATTGATGATATTGTTTCTGATCTCAAGAGTGGAAAAATACGAAGTTATAAAAGATATAATGCCAAAGAGTTTTATGAAAAGTATCTCAAAGAGTTTTTGAGTAATGAGAACTTGCAAAAGCTGGAAGCTGGTGATATTGAAAATACAACAGCAGAACTACCAAACTTAAAACAAGTAATGGAAGAAATGAAAAAATCAAACGCTAGCAATGGAATTACAATGCGAAATATAGAAAGTGTTCAAAATACGACGAATATTTTGGGTAATCCTATGATTCATGATACAAACTTGAGAGAGTTTAAATTATTGGAAACACCTTCAAACGAGAAAAATAATATAGTGTTCACAGTAGGTATGTTAGCAGTAACAGTAGCTTTGGTAGCAGCTGTACCATTTAAATGTTGGTTTTATAATAGAAAAAATAAAAGCCATAGTAGTGCTAAGGAAGAAACTCCATCTAGTTATTTATTAAGTGCAATAACTTTAGAAAGTGGAACTAATTCTATTCGTTAGCCAAAATATTGCAAAAATAGAATTTTTTTATTATTTTTTTACAGTTTCCTCATTTAATAATTTTTATGCTCTAATTATTATACTTAATTTATCATTACCTGTTGTGTAAACAGGATGAGAATTTTCAATAATCTACATCCTTTAGTAAGAAAAAATCAATACATTCACGATAAATTTACCTCATATCTGTGTTTTATATGTGGAATTTCGAATGGAAAATTATGCAGGCAAAGAAAGAAGAATAGTGAATATAGTTACTCAACATTGGAGTGATATAAAAGGATCAGATAGAGAATGGCCAGAAAGACATGAAATAGACACTGCAGAAATCATGGAGTCATGGCAGCATTGTTTTATCATTGAAGTTAAAGATCGAGGTTATATTTGTGAAAATGCAGGAGAAAAAGCTATTGAATTCTATGGTTTTGAAAAAAAGATGTACATCGATGATAAGTATGCAATTGATGCACCATTTTTGCGGTTATATAAAATAGATGCAGTTATTGATAAACTTGAGACTGTAATAGAGAGTAAATGCTCAATTAACGAAGAGGAAGAAAGTGAAAGTGTTAAAATGAGGCAAGTATTGTTGCCAATTGGAGATAAAGAAGGTATAACACATATACTGGGTGTGATTACATTCAAGCTGCTTTAAAATACAATTTTAATTTGATTTTTTAATAAAGTTATCTATACTCATACTTAATTACTAATAAAGAACTAAATAGTGATGTTTGTAAATTTGTTTAGAATATGACGAAAATAAAATTAAAAACCAAATCTTCTGTCAAAAAGCGCTTTCACCTTACAGCTAAGGGTAAAGTCATCTCTACTCAGTCAGGTAAGAGACATGGCATGGTAAAAAGAAGTAAATCTAATATTCGTAATCAACGCGGTACAACGATTCTCAATAAATCTGACTCGCGTATAGTTAAACTTTATATGCCTTATGGTATTTAATAAAATGGAGGTAAGATAAAAATGGCTCGGATAAAGCGTGGAACCGCTACTCATGCTCGTCATAAAAAGGTATTAAAATTAGCAAAGGGTTATAGAGGACGGGCAAAGAATTGTTATAGAATTGCATTACAAAGGGTTGAAAAAGCACTACAGTATGCTTATAGAGACAGAAGAAATCGCAAGCGTGATTTTCGTGGTTTGTGGATAATACGTATTAATGCAGCGGCAAGAGAACATGGACTTACTTATGGTAGGTTTATGCATGGTCTTAAACTTGTTGGAGTTGATTTGAATAGAAAAATTCTTGCTGAGATGGCTGTTAATCATAAGGATGATTTTGCTAAATTAATAGAAACTGTAAGTAGTAAGTTAGCAGAAAATTCCTAAAGCAAACACACCTGAAAACATGAGAATTATTTTCATGGGGTCACCGGGGTTTGCTGTTGGTGCGTTAAACTTACTATTGAAATTACAGAGTGAAGTAGTAGCAGTATATACCAAAGCTCCAAAGCCTTCTGGACGTAGGCAGAGGTTAACAAAATCGCCAGTACACATCGTTGCTGAAAAAAGTGACATAGAGGTATGTACTCCTGCCTCTTTAAAATCTTCGATAGAGCAAGAAAAGTTTGGAAATTTTAAGCCAGACGTTGCAGTTGTTGCTGCGTATGGATTGATACTTCCAAAAGAAATTTTAAATATTCCCAAATATGGTTGTATTAATATTCATCCATCATTGCTGCCTAGGTGGCGCGGTGCAGCTCCGATACAGCACACAATTTTAGCCGGAGATCAAGAAACCGGAGTTAGCATTATGCAGCTAGATGAAGGATTAGATTCTGGCCCTATTTTAAAACAGAAAAAATTTCTTATTGAAAAAAGCGATAATTATAAGACGTTGTATGATAAATTGTCTGAATTAGGTAGTGATTTACTGCTGAAAGTACTAAACGAAATTGAAAAGCAAGTTCCCTTAAAACAGAGCGATAACGATGCGTGCTATGCTGACAAAGTAAAAGACTATAAAATTTACGCAAGTGACGCCTGTGAAATTGCTTATAGAAAGGTTAAAGCATTTTATCCAAAAGCATTCATTAAGGTAGAGAATAAACGTATCAAGATACTTGATGCTGAATTTGAAGCCTTCACTTCAGGACAAGGTGAGATCATTAATGATAATATGCATATAAGTTTAAAAGGTGGTACTTTAATTCCTAAAGTTGTACAAATGGAAGGAAGAAATCCTTGCGATATTAAAGATTTTGTTCGTGGCTTAAAATCAAGTTTAACAAAAAAATTTATAGAATAGACTACTTTGAAAGGAGAGTGAGGAGAGCTAAAGCAACTTCTACAATTTGGTATTCCGCTGCTTGTTAGCGGAATCTACAACAAGATACCGCGTTTTGGTGTACGAACATTGCAATTTGCAGGTAATTTGAGTAGTAGATGGTCAGTGCTTGACACTGGAATGGCTTTGTTGCACAGCTCTTCGGATAGTGGGTAATGTATAATAAATTCATGAAGCTATATCAAACTTAGCCATGCCTATTTCAGTAAATTTGTTAAGCAAATAACACTTGAGTAGCAGTTCCTTCTCACGATTAATCTCAGATTTATTCCTAAAACTAAATCCAAATATTTGCTTCAGTCGCGAGAAAAAACTTTCTATATAAGATCTCTTCCAATAATTTATCTCTTTTTTCCACCTCTTCATACCATCTTCATCATATGACTTTATGAGCTTGATTGTAGAATTTCTCTCATTCATATAATCCAACTTTGGATGCTCTACTGCATTATTTTGCGGAGGAATCCTTGTCTTTATGTCAAGCTCATCGCACAGTTTGTATAACTTCTTTCGATCTATCTGCATATATCGTGCTTATGTTATACTTGGTATCCACTCTTTCAATAAGATCACAGGCTCCATAGTGGTCGGAATAAACTCCACTACTGTATTTTGCAGCTATAACTTTTTTACTACCTATCTCTAGCATTACATCTTGTTTGCTCATAACCTCAGTTATGGATTAGCCGATAAAGAAAGGCATAGAAATAGAAGGCTTTTTGGACTGCATGGAGTAGGAAATCAGAACAGAAAAAACATGAATTAGGAAATTTGTTGGCGATCTATGTCTTGTATGCTCAATCTCAAATTTGTTTTTCAAGGAATCAAAAACAGTCTCAATAATCGACCTTTTCCTTAATAAAATCTTCTCTTTAAGTGAAATTAGTGCGTTTTTCATACCTTTTTTTACTTTAGTGACTAACTTTAGGCCTCTATCGAAGAGTTTCTCAAAAAGCTCTTTCTTTATATAGCCCTTATCTCCAAACAAAAGTCCGGTCAGTCTTTTAGTGAGAGTTGGTAAAGGTTTTCTGTCATCAACGTTACCTTTGGTTAGGGTAAGTGCTTGAATTTCACCAATTTCGTTAATCACTAAGTGCAACTTGAAGCCAAAAAACCAACCATACGTACTCTTACTAATTTCTGCTAGATGATTAAAAACTTTATTCCTAGAGATCCTTTTTTTGTGGCAAACGGCAATCGTAGAGGTGTCGATGTAGGAAGTGCCGGTCATTTTCGCTTGTTCACAGAACCATTGCAAAAGTAATGCTAAATACCACAAAACTCGCGGCTTTAAGGCAATAAATCTGTGATATGAAGGCAGCTTTGAAAACTCTGATCTATAGAATAACTGAAGATAACAAAGATAAAAAGCCTTGAAGTTTTTACATGGTGATTTATGGTATAACAGGATTATGGTTAGAATTTCTGAGTGCGCTATTTCTGGTACTCTGGTTGGTTTTTTGCCGTTTGATAAGAACCTATTTGCAAAATTATCATCTACCGCACGACAAAAATCCTCGACGCAACAGTACAGTTCTGTAATATCTTTCTTCATGGGTAACCTCTTATTATTACTAAAATACTCGAGTTTACCCTGTTTCCCTCTTCTTAGTTATACTTTTATCTATTTTCTAATCCATAACTGAGGTTCATAGCGGCGATACTTTCTATCTGTACCATTTGCCTTACTATGGCCTGGAATATTATTGTAGATGCTGATACCTGTACTATCTATAGCAATTTCAATATCTTCCATATCGTTCTTATCAACTCTGCAGTCGTTGATTTTGATATTAAGCTTTTTAAACCTTCTTGAAGCCTGCGAATAGCTGATAATTTGCAAAATTTTCCCTATTTGCTCAAGATATTTCTCTATAAATCCCACTGTTTGCCTAAGACCAATCCTGAATAGATAGGTTATTATGTGAATTAGAATCACTACTTTGTCGCTGTAGACATTGTTGCCACCTGCTACTTTTGGACTATTTTCGTACCAATTTTCAATGGCATCGTTGATATAATGAAAAACATTTCCCCTTTCTTGAAGAAATTTGTTATATTCATTGCAGTTACTGACTTTCATTCTTATTGGCATATTTTTCCTTTGTCGGCTAAATATCTATTTTATAACAAATTCCATCAGTAACTGCCTGTTCTTTCCTTGAGTGGTGCAACAAAGCCCACTGGGATCCAGAACAGGTAATAAGAAGCACTGAAATGACATCTCTATAGAACTCCTAACCAATCAAAAATATTAAGAAATTTACCAAGCAAAAAAAGGCAAAAGAATCCCCCAGTAGTGAGTTTTAACCCTATAATAATGTAAATCGGCATTGTAATAATGTGCTAACGCTTATTTAAAGCGCGTTTTGGCTGAATGTAGAAAAAATAAAAAAGACATGCAGCCGCTATAATTTTATGTAATCTGCCAATATATACCTGAGTTTTTTACTGAATTTTTGTTGTTAAATCTGCAGAGATTAAAAACAAGGATAAATACTCTTATTGTCATGATAAGAAGACTGATGAGGTTTGTCAAGTTGACTCTATTGCATATCCTTATAAGTAAATTAATGTTATCCTTAACTATTGCTAATCTAAAATTTTTTATGTTCATACACTTACGTGTTCATAGCGTTTATTCTCTGCTTGAGAGTTCGGTTAAAATTGAGGAGCTGATTGGTCTTTGTTTGCAGAACAAAATGCCGGCAGTTGCAGTTACTGATTCAGGCAACTTATTTGGCTCACTTGAATTTGCAGAATATGCAGCAAATAAGGGAATACAGCTAATAGTAGGATGCAATATTATCGTTCGACACTTAGAACAAAATTTATCAATACTCCTACTTGCAAAAAATGAACAAGGGTACACTAATTTAGTCACTTTGGTGAGTGAGTCTTTTAAAAAGCGCAAAAATAGCAGCGATATTCCCTACGTTGATTTTGATGAGCTATTAAGTTTTAATACAGGTCTAATCGCCTTAACTGGTGGATGTTTGGCTCAACTGTTATTGGAGCAAGACAAAGAAACGGTTGAAAAACTGCTTTCAGCATTCGATGGTCATTTATATGTTGAATTGCAGCGTCATGGGCTGAATAAAGAGCTAGAGCTTGAAGAAGCTTTAATAGATTTTGCTTATCAGCGCAATATACCACTAGTGGCAACGAATGATGTGTTTTTTTCAAATAGATCTGATTATGAAGCTTATGATATATTAACGTGCATATCGGAGGGCAGTTATGCCCTGGAGAATAACAGAAAGAAGTTAACTACCGAGCATTACTTCAAATCTGTGGCAGAAATGGAGGAACTGTTCAGCGACATTCCCGAAGCAATTTATAACACTTTAGTGATAGCTAAGCGGTGCTCTTACATGCCAAGAAGCAGGCAGCCTATCTTGCCTAAATTTCCTTGTCGAGAAAATAAAACTGAGAATGAAGAACTGAGGGAGCAGGCAGTTGCAGGATTAGAATTCCGCATTGCAAATGAAACGGACATAGACCTTAAACAATACTACGATCGGCTGAATTACGAACTAAGCGTAATAACTTCGATGAACTACGCTGGCTACTTTTTGATAGTTTCTGATTTCATTCGTTGGAGCAAAGCAAATGGCATTCCAGTTGGACCGGGAAGAGGTTCTGGTGCTGGATCAATTGTTGCTTGGAGCTTGCAGATTACAGATCTTGATCCAATAAAATTTGGTCTGATCTTTGAAAGATTTTTAAATCCTGATCGTGTATCGATGCCTGACTTTGATATCGATTTCTGCCAAGAGAAAAGGGACCTGGTTATTGATTATGTTCAGAAAAAGTACGGTTATGTTGCTCAAATAATCACTTTTGGAAAATTGCAAGCAAGGGCAGTATTGCGTGATGTTGGTAGAGTATTGCAAATGCCTTACTCTCAAGTGGATAAAATATCTAAAATGGTTCCATTTAATCCAGTAAATCCTGTAACTTTATCGCAAGCGATAGAGTTTGATCAAAATCTTCAGAAAGAAAGGGATAGTGATGAAGTAATTGCCAAACTTCTTGATATATCTCTAAAGCTCGAAGGAATATATCGTCACGTTTCAACTCATGCTGCTGGAATTGTAATATGCGATCAAAAATTAGAAAATTTTGTTCCCGTCTATTATGATCCAAATTCGGCTCTGCCAATCACTCAATACAGCATGAAATATGTAGAGAAAGCTGGGTTAATAAAATTTGATTTTCTTGGACTTGGTACGCTAACACTAATAGATCATGTATGTCGTTTAATTAATCGTGATAAAAAAAAATTTGATATTTCCTCAGTTTCTTTGATTGATCAAAGAACCTATGAAATGCTCTCAAGAGGTGATTCAATCGGAGTGTTTCAGCTTGAAAGTTCGGGAATGAGAGAAGCTTTAATAAAACTAAAGCCAGACTGCATTGAAGATATCATCGCTTTAATTTCTCTTTATCGCCCAGGGCCTATGGATAACATTCCAACTTATGTTGCAAGAAAGCATGGACTTGAAAAGCCAGATTACATTCATCCATTGCTTGAGGAGGTGTTAAAAGAAACATTCGGAGTAATAATCTACCAAGAACAGGTAATGGAAATAGCGCGTATTCTCTCTGGATATAGCTTAGCAGAGGCGGATTTACTCAGACGTGCCATGGGTAAGAAAATTAAGGCAGAGATGGATAAACAACGTGAACTTTTTGTTCAAGGAGCAACAAAAAACGGTGTTGATTACGACAGGGCAAGTTATATTTTTGATCTTGTTGCAAAATTTGCTGGTTATGGATTTAATAAATCCCACGCTGCAGCATATGCGATTATATCTTACCAAACAGCTTACCTTAAGGCTAACTACCCGCTAGAATTTTTTACGGCCTTGATGAATCTCAACATTGATGATAGAGACAAACTGAATTTGTTTTATCATGCTGCAAAATTCAGTGGAGTTGCTGTTCTTTCGCCTGATATCAGCAAATCTAAGGCTGAATTTTCAATAGGGGGTGAGCACATACGCTACGGAATTGCTGCTTTGCGTAATGTTGGTTTTGCTATAGCAGAAGGAATAGTAAATGCACGCTCAAGTTCTTATAAGGACATATGGGAATTCATTCAAAATTTGGGGCATATAATAAATAAAAGGGCATTAGAAAGTTTAATTAAATCTGGAACATTCGATAGTGTGCACAAAAATAGAAAGCAGTTATACGAGTCAATAGACACATTGATTTACTTTGCAAATAAAAATAGGCAGTCAAATCAAGCTGCTTTATTTGGTCATCTTGATATTCTGAAGCCAAAACTTGAGAACGTGGAAGATTTTAATGAAGAGGAAAAATTAGAGCATGAGTTATTTTCATTGGGATTTTACTTAACTAATCATCCACTTGAAAAGTTTAGAACTCTCTTGAAAAAATTAAATATTGGGTTTATCGGAGAGAGTAAAACGATAAAAACTGCTGGTGTAATATTAAATGTGCGTATGAGAACCTCAGAACGTGGAAGATTTGTTATACTAACACTTTCTGATCCCCACAATGTTTCTGAAATAGCATTCTACAATAATGAAATAATAGAAGAAAAAAGGAATCTATTTTCACCTGGAGCATTTGTGATAATTGATCTTGAAATTTCAGAAAACACAACGAGACTATCAGGAAAGGACATATCTGAATTTACAGAAAAGGTTACTTCTCTAATGAAAGGATTAGTTTTAACTGCTGTATGTTCAGATTCGCAAAAAGTTGCTGAGGAGTTGAATGCAGTGTTGAAAAATGGAGGCAAAACCAAAATAATGCTAAAGTTTCTTCTCGAAAAACATAAAGTCAGCATCTTGTTGCCAGGTACATATTCAATCACCCCCAAAGCTATTTATGAAATATCTCACTTAAGTTGGATTGAAGACGTAGAAATTAATACAAATAACTTGCTTATATAAAAAAGTTTTATATAATTAAAGTGTTTAATTGATATTAAAGGAAGATATAGTGAATCTCTATGAATTTACTTTTATAGCACAACCGAACTTATTGCAGCAAGAAGTAGAAGAAATGGTCCAAGAATTGGCTATTTTGTTGAAAAATATTAAAGCAGATGTTATTTCTCAGGAGGTTAAAGGTCTCATAGAAAGAGAACATAGCACAGTTACAAAACAAGAGCTAGAGGCAAGTACCGAAAGCATTAAAAAAAGTCTGATTGTTTACTCTGATTTTTTGGAAACTCTGACAAAAATTTTGTGGGTTGAATTGGAAGAAGATTTTTCAAATTTAAAAGAAATAAAGTCAAGAATCGATAAAGAATTGAAAAATGAACTAAGTGATACGGGAATAAAACAAAATTTTATGGACCTTCCAGGAGCTAACATTAAAAGTGCATTTATCTATAATGTAGTAAATGCTTTTAAGGAAAATATTTCACAACATCTAATAAAGCCCCTTCAAGAGGTTTTAAAAAGTTTTAAAATAGTAGACTCAAATCAATTGAATAAAACGCTGGAAGTGCTTTTGAAAAATATTGAAGCTTCAGGATTGATAAAATATGAATATTGGGGTCTATTGGATTTTGCATACCCAATAAATAAGATGAAAAGTGGTCATTACTGTATGATGTGTATAAGTTTTACTTCAAGCATTATGGATGAATTTGAGCGTAGAGTAAAACTGAATGAGAATATTATTCGCCACTTGTCTGTACGGGTTAATGAGTTTTTTAAAGGTAAATCTTACATGATGGATAAACAAATTGAGGAGAAAAGTGCATAATGATGAAAAGACGAAATAGTTTTAATAATTCTTACGTGTCTGTAAATAACAGAACTGGCTTTAGGCGTCCTAAGGTCTGTCCTCTTGCTGCATCTAAAGATGAGGACATAGACTATAAGAATATAGATTTATTGTCCAAATTCACCTCTGACTATGGTAGAATATTACCTAGAAGGTTAACAGGTGTGTGCGCAAGAAAACAAAGAAAGTTGCGCTTAGCAATTATAAGAGCACGCTTTTTAGCTCTTGCTCCTTACTGTACTAAAAAAGTTAGGTAATTTATGTTAATAATTTTAAAGGAAAATATAACAACTTTAGGTAAGCTTGGTGAAGTTGTCAAAGTTAAGCCAGGTTATGCACGTAATTTTCTTTTTCCACAAAAAAAGGCGATGAAAGCCACTAAGGAAAATTTAATAAAGTTAGAGGAACAGCGTTTATTATTGGAAGAAGAAAATACCAAAAAATTAAATGCAGCAAAAGTGCTTGCATCATCACTGCATGATAAATTTATTATATTAATAAAGCAAGCTTCAGAGGATGGAAAGATTTTTGGCTCTGTAACCACACGTGAAATTGCAAAAACTTTATTACAAGAAGGATATGATATAAGTCATCATAGTTTATCTTTGGGTGGAATAAGCATCAAAAATTTGGGCGAGTATCAAGTGAATATAGAATTACATAGTAAAGTGATAGTGCCAATTACTATATACGTTGTCAGATCTGAGAAAGATGCACATGAATTAAGGCAAGCAAAGTTGCAAAATCAGAAATCTGAGCAACAAGAGGCAGAGCAAGATGCGAGTAAAGAAGCTGCTGATGCTGATGATAGCTGATCAAAGATGATCCCTTGTTATAGTCGTAAAGAAATGTCTTCCATTGCTAGGCTGGTATCATCCCAGTGCTCCCCTCATGTCATTCCAGTGCATGACACTGGAATGACACCATTATTGGAATAAATCAAAAATGATTCCACGCTATAGCCGCAAAGAAATCTCTTCTATTTGGGAAGAAAAAAATAAGTTCAACATATGGCTCAAAATAGAAAAATTAGCATGTGAAGCTCAAGCAAAATTAAAAGTTATTCCAAATGATGTTGCTGAAAAGCTCTCTGGTGCTATTGAATTTGATATTGAGCGTATTAACGAAATTGAATCCATTGTAAAACATGATGTTATAGCCTTTTTGACATATATTGCTGAAAAAGCGGGAGTTGATGTTCGTTATCTCCATTACGGAATGACAAGTTCTGATGTTTTAGATACATGCTTTGCAGTGCAGTTGAAAGAGTCATGTGATATTTTACTCAAGAATCTAAAAAATTTACTTATAGTATTGAAAAAAAAAGCTGAGGACTATAAAGATATTGTTTGTGTTGGGCGCAGTCATGGAATGCATGCAGAACCAATAACTCTTGGATTAAAATTTGCTAGATTTTATGCTGAATTTAAACGCAATTATCAGAGATTAATTAGCGCGCAAAAAGAGATCTCAATTTGTAAAATATCAGGTGCAGTAGGTAATTTTACAAATATTAATCCATTTGTTGAAGAGTATGTAGCGAAAGAAATGGGACTCATACCTGAAACCATATCGTCTCAAGTCATCCCTCGTGATAGACATGCCATGTTCTTTTCAATTTTGGGAGTAATTGCAAGCTCAATAGAAAATATTGCAATTGAGATTCGTCATTTGCAAAGAACTGAAGTCGGCGAAATCTCTGAATATTTTTCCACTGGACAGAAGGGAAGTTCTGCTATGCCGCATAAGTGTAATCCTATTTTAAGTGAGAATTTGACTGGGCTCTCACGCTTAGTACGCAGCTACGTTTTTCCTGCATTAGAAAATGTTGCATTATGGCACGAACGAGATATATCGCACTCGTCTGTGGAAAGGTGCATTGCTCCTGATGCTTGTATAGCAATGGATTTTGCTTTAGTACGATTAACAGATTTGATAGATAAATTGGTGATCAATAAGGAAAATATTGAAAAGAACTTAAATTCTTCAAAAGGCTTGGTTTTTTCACAACGAGTATTACTCGAGTTGGTAAATAGTGGTTTGGCGAGGGAAGAGGCGTATAAAATTGTTCAGAGCAATGCAATGAAAGTGAAACAAAACAATAGTGATTTTCTGGCCGAACTGAAACAAGATAAATCCTTACTTGAAGTTATTAACTCTAAAAAACTTGAATCTTTGTTTGATTTGAAGTATTATACGAAGCATGTAGATCATATATATAGCAAGGTTTTTAATGAGGCTGAGTAGCTCAGTGGTAGAGCAGGAGGATCATAATCTCTTGGTCGGGGGTTCAAATCCCTCCTCAGCCACTCAAGCTAAGCTATGGTTTGGCGATAGCAGCGCATTTGACAAAATAACGTGATTCATTGTCAATTAACTGAAGTCTTTTTTCAGTTGTTCATATAGTATATGGAATAATGTATGTGAAGTGATAAAGATACAACATTTGTTGTATCTATTCAGGGGAATGGCTAATGGTATCCGTTCAAGAAAGTGGTAAGGTAGATGAGAAAAGACAACTAAATGAATTTCATCCGAGTAGCTGACACTGACATCTATATAAAGACAATCTAATGCACTCATTTAAAGTGAAGTTTTCTGGATCCCAGTGTCTAGGCACTGGGATGAAAAGAGTTGACTTGAATGACACCGAATAGGCACTGGGACAGAGGCTACTTGAATAATATTTCACCATGTCATTCCAGCACTTGATGCTGGAATGGCTTTGTTGCACCACTCAAGGAAAGAACAGGCAGTTACTGATGGAATTTGTTATAAAATAGATATTTAGCCGACAAAGGAAAAATATGCCAATAAGAATGAAAGTCAGTAACTGCAATGAATATAACAAATTTCTTCAAGAAAGGGGAAATGTTTTTCATTATATCAACGATGCCATTGAAAATTGGTACGAAAATAGTCCAAAAGTAGCAGGTGGCAACAATGTCTACAGCGACAAAGTAGTGATTCTAATTCACATAATAACCTATCTATTCAGGATTGGTCTTAGGCAAACAGTGGGATTTATAGAGAAATATCTTGAGCAAATAGGGAAAATTTTGCAAATTATCAGCTATTCGCAGGCTTCAAGAAGGTTTAAAAAGCTTAATATCAAAATCAACGACTGCAGAGTTGATAAGAACGATATGGAAGATATTGAAATTGCTATAGATAGTACAGGTATCAGCATCTACAATAATATTCCAAGCCATAGTAAGGCAAATGGTACAGATAGAAAGTATCGCCGCTATGAGCAAACAAGATGTAATGCTAGAGATAGGTAGTAAAAAAGTTATAGCTGCAAAATACAGTAGTGGAGTTTATTCCGACCACTATGGAGCCTGTGATCTTATTGAAAGAGTGGATACCAAGTATAACATAAGCACGATATATGCAGATAGATCGAAAGAAGTTATACAAACTGTGCGATGAGCTTGACATAAAGACAAGGATTCCTCCGCAAAATAATGCAGTAGAGCATCCAAAGTTGGATTATATGAATGAGAGAAATTCTACAATCAAGCTCATAAAGTCATATGATGAAGATGGTATGAAGAGGTGGAAAAAAGAGATAAATTATTGGAAGAGATCTTATATAGAAAGTTTTTTCTCGCGACTGAAGCAAATATTTGGATTTAGTTTTAGGAATAAATCTGAGATTAATCGTGAGAAGGAACTGCTACTCAAGTGTTATTTGCTTAACAAATTTACTGAAATAGGCATGGCTAAGTTTGATATAGCTTCATGAATTTATTATACATTACCCACTATCCGAAGAGCTGTGCAACAAAGCCCACTGGCATCCAGTTTTTTTGTGCAATTCCGTCAAAAAAAGCGCTTTCGTGTTTACCAACTTAGTTAGATTCCAGTGTCAAGCTACTCGGATGACACCAAAGAGGCTATTTGAATCTAATTTACTATTCACAATCCCGGTTATTAGCTTATTTGAGTTGACTTTTCATCATAATTATGTAATAATTAAACATATTGTTTAATATTGAAGGTAGAATTATGATAGGAGAATATGAGTCACTGGGAAAAGTACTGAGGACGATTGAGGTTAAGGAAGGCTTAAATAAAGATAATATAATTGAGGAAATAAAAACAGAACTAGAAAAACAGGATCAAGGTCTATATAAAAATTGGGAGGAAGGTAAATTTGATGTAAATTATGTATTTCCTCTCTTCTTCTGTGAGTGTACGTTATTAACGATAGCTGCTGAGAATGGTCACGCAAGTGTAGTAGAGGTTTTACTCAAAGCAGAAGCAAATGTTAATGCAGTAGATAGTAATAAATGGTTTACTCCTTTACATGTCGCTGCTGAGAATGGTCACGCAAGTGTAGTAGAGGTTTTACTCAAAGCAGAAGCAAATGTTAATGCAGTAGGTATTGAAGGGTGTACTCCTTTACATTTCGCTGCTGGGAATGGTCACGTAGATATAGTAAACCTTTTACTAGAAAAAGGAGCAAATGTTAACGCAGTAGATCGATATGGAAAGACTCCTTTAGATTATGCTGAAGGTTATGCTAAGAATCAAGACGTAGTAAAAGCTCTATTAGACGCAAGAGGAGGTTCTTTTGTGAAAGCACGTAATAAGGCAATGATTGCTGGTGGAGTGAATACATTATTAGGCACTGCTATAGCAGTGGCACTTTTTACAACTGGAACAATTACAGCTCAGTTGATACCTATCGTTATAGCAGTGGTTGCAGTTACAGCAGCAGCACTGGTAGTTGGTTGTGCTACATATGAATTACTAAAGCCTAGTACTAAAGTTGATGGAGCAGAAAAACCAATTGTCAACTCAATAAATGAACAGCAGAGAGTTACTAGCATTTCTTCATATTAGAGCGCGTGACGCAGGTTCCTGGATCCCAGTACTGGGATGACAATGAAGGGGCTGCTTGAATAACAACGAAGGGTTATTTGGATAATAGCCGTACTTGATCTGGATCCCAGTGTCTAGGAACTGGGATGACAAGGGGGGATACTAGGATGACAACGAAGGTGCTGGAATGAAAGGAGTGTGAGATAAAGCTACTTGTATAACTGTTGCACATCCATAAACTCTTTCTCGTCTTGCATGCTGATGATAGTGTGAGTGTTGAGAGGTAAAGGGTCATTTCTATGTCCATGTCCTACCCCTTTTATTGTAAATACTGGAAAGTTAACACTTTTTGCAAACCTTTCTTTTACAATTTCAACAAGATTATCATTATAACAGTTAACAAAGTCACCGAATATTACTGCATCTACTCCATCAAAAATATGAGCTTGTTTTAGGTGATCTAGACTTCGCTCAATTGAATATGGATAAACTTTTATGTCTTCTAAAAATAGAATTTTGTTTTTTGCGTTTATTTGCCAAGCAGTTCCTATGCTATTTTCAACCAAAGTCATATTACCACCGATGATTTTAGACTCTAATTTGCCATTTTTTAGTTTAACTCCATTATTTATCATCTTTAAGTTGTCAAATCTGATAGAGTTGTGTTGGTTAAGAATTAATTCTTTTAATTTTTCAACAGAGCTTTCAGCAACAGAGTTATTTACTATCATTTCCAACATGGTGCCGTGAAGAGTTTGCCAATCATATTTAACTTGTAGATAAATATGTAAAGCAGTGATATCACTATAGCCTATGAGAATTTTTTTGTTTTGAGCAATTCTTTCTTTTTTATCATTGGGCAGCTTTTCTAGGTAAGGAATTAGCCGAGAAGCCCCTTCTCCTCCTCTGATACACCAAATTATTTTGCTATCATCAGTGAGCGCATTAACCAAATCATTCGCTCTAAACTCATCGGAGTTAGAATAAAATGGGTTGTCATTACTGTATATTTTCTCCGAAATGTGAGGATTAAAACCCAAAGTTTTTACGTATTCTCTTATAGTAGGCAGATCTGATTCTTTTCCTTTCGAAGAAGGAGCAATAATATCAACTTGATTTGCAGGATTAGTGAGTAAAAGGCATAGAAAATAAAGAATAAAGGAATACATTAAAATATCTTATGAAACTCTTGCTTTAATATATCATCTAATTCGCAAAGAGAAACTTTTACTCCTAGTTTTTCCATTGATGTAACGCCGTAATCTTTTAGTCCACAAGGAATAATACCCTCATAGTGGGAAAGGTTTGGAGAGACATTAAGCGCTATGCCGTGATAAGTTACCCATTTTCTCAAGCGAATGCCAAAAGCTGCTATTTTTTCTTCTACTCCTTTGTTGTTCACCCAAATGCCTATTCTATCTTCCTTAAATTCCCCAAGTATATTAAAGTGTTTTAAAACATTTATGATCCAATTACTTAGGTCTCTGATATATAGTTTTATGTCACATTTGTTTCTTTTTTTAAGATTTAGCATTAAATATATAATGCGCTGCCCTGGTCCGTGATATGTATATTTACCACCCCTACCTGTTTTATATATAGGAAATAATTTTTCAATAATGTCATCATCTGTTGCACCGATTCCTGCTGTGTAAAGTGGAGGGTGCTGGAGCAGCCATACTAGCTCATCAGACAAATTATTGTAAATTTGTTGAATTTTTGCTTCCATGAATTTCACAGAATGGTTATAATCAGTAAATTGGTTAGAGATTAGCCATTCTGTCATGTTCTATTTCTTTAGGTCTATCAATGTCATTCCAGCGCTTGACACTGGAATCCAGAAATTTAATTGTAGATAGCACACTGAACTGGTGAGCATAGTTGCTTTACGCTAAAAGGAACGTATTTGACTAAATTGTATAAAAAGATGGATCCTAGTGTCAAGCTACTTGGATGACAAATATGGGCTACTTGAATGGCACTATCGCAAACGAACTAGTGTCAGCTACTCAGATGATATCATTCTTGTAACACCAATTGATATAATTCAACTATAATTTTAATCTTTTAACAAATTTAATTTTTCAGGAGGCACATATGAATTTTAACATTTTTCAAAGAAAGAAAAGCAGTGAATACTCTGCTTTGCAACTAATGATGGAACCAAGTTGGAGTAGGCGTGATTATGTAAGTTTTGCTGAGGAAGGTTACATAAAAAATGTTATTGCCTTTCGAGCAATTAATATGATCGCAAGTGCTGCATCTTCGGTACCTTTTATTCTCTGCCAGCTTACTGACCAGGGAAAATCACAACTAAAAGCACATCCGTTACTGAAGTTACTTTATTCTCCTAATCCAATGACATCAAAATCAGAATTTATTGAGGGGATTGTAACTTATCGGTTAGTTAACGGCAATTCTTATATATTGATGATTGAGCTGCAGAACAAACCAACAGAGCTTTATCTTCTGCGCCCTGATAGAGTTGAAATTGTTCCGGGGAGAAGTAACGTTCCTTATGCCTATCGTTATACCGTAAATAACAACAGTTATGACTTTAAAGTTGATAAATTGACTGGGCGTTCAACAGTACTGCATCTTAAAACCTTTAACCCTTTGAATGATTGGTATGGACTTTCACCAATTGAGGCAGCTGCATATAGTATAGATCAGCATAATCAGGCTGGTGCTTGGAATCAGGCAATGCTGCAAAATGGAGCAAGACCAAGTGGTGCAATAGTTGTGAAATCAGAAAAGGATGGAAGCGTTGGAAACTTAAGTCAAGAGCAGTACCAACGCTTAAAAGCGCAGATAAATGATCATTACTCAGGTCCTGTCAACGCTGGAAGACCGATATTACTTGAAGGAGGTTTAGAGTGGAAGGAAATGAGCTTATCACCGAGGGATATGGATTTTATTGAGTCAAAACATAGCTCAGCTCGTGATATTGCGCTAGCTTTTGGCGTTCCGCCGCAGTTGCTTGGCATACCGGGTGATAACACTTACAGTAATTTAGTTGAAGCACGTCTTTCCCTTTGGGAACAGACGATTTTACCAACGCTAGAAAATATTATCTGTCACCTGAATTCTTGGCTAGTGCCCAAGTTTGGCAAAGATTTATGTTTGTCATATGATAAAGACGCGATAGAAATTCTAATGGAGAAAAGACAAAAGATGTGGAAATACGTGCAAAACGCAAGCTTCATGACGCTCAATGAAAAAAGAGAAGCTTTTGGCTTGCAACCGTTACCCGGTGGTGATAAGTTGAATTGATGTTTATATAGTATAGATATTTATACTAAGCTGTAAGAAATTAGAGGTATTTTATGTATCAAGAACAAGAAAATTCAGTAAGTAATTCTCGATTGACTCTTCCTCATATGGAATTATCGTTGAGAGCCAAACAAGATACTAATCCAACAGATAATGAAGGTCTTGTCCCTTTACATTATGCTGCTTGCGGAAATCGCTTAGAGCAAGTGAAATTATTGCTTAAAAACGGAGCAAATGTTAATGCATTGGATAATTATGGTTTTACTCCTTTACATTATGCTGCTTCCATAAATTGTAAAGAGGAGGTGGAATTATTGCTTAAAAACGGAGCAGATATTGATGTAAGAAATCATTTCGGTGCTACTCCTTTATATTTAGCTGTTCAGGGAGGCCATGAGAATGTGGTAAAATTATTGCTTAAAAACGGAGCAAATATTAATATAGCAGATAATTCTAGCAAGACTGTTTTACATTTATCTGTTCTCAAAGGCCACACAGAGATAACAAAGTTATTGCTTGGAGATATGGAGACTCCAAGTACAAGCTGCATCGATATAAGCATTGAAGAGTTACAAGTAACTAGTAAGTCTTATTATTAGAGGGTAGATGAAGTTTACTATCTCCTAAATCGTATCTGTTCAGATTCATGTGAAATCAGTCCTTTTTTTCTTGTCATGAAAGTAGCTGACACTGGGATCCAGTTTGACGAAAGCGCTCTACAACGTTTTTTGTGAAAAAGCCAGTGTCAGGCACTGACCATTTGTTGCTACGTTTTTGTCTATCTTATTTTGCCACCCTGCTGAACGGATACCCTAAATCATGTAGCTAAATGAGTTAACTATTTTTCTTGCTAACTAAGGTGTTGTAAATTTGGTCTACATCAAAACTCATCTTAGGGCACCAAATAGGGCCATCTAAGTGTGCCTCGATATAAAGAGGACTATTATGATTTGGTAGTATGAAAAAGAGTCTGAATATAGAAGTTAAGGAGAACTTAGATAAGATTAAATTAGAAGAGATAGAACCTGATGCTTGATCGATACTAAACTGTGAACTAGTTGAACATACACCACTGTTAATACTTACTTTTCCATTAATATTTTCAAAAAGCGTACTGCCATTATATATATCAACGTAAGCAAGCTTGGAAATTTCAGGTTTATTCTTACTGCTTAACAACTTAGTGATGAATGAATTAAAATCCACATTTGTAAACTCTATTTTCTGTGCTTGAAAGTTTACATTTCCTGATAAGTTACTAGCCCAATCATCAAAGCTTGTCCCTTGAGTTTTGATTTCACCACTTAAGCTTATCTTGCCATTTATGTTATTAACTCCTATAACTTCCTTGGTGTCCAAATTTGCAATAGAAAATTTTATGTGAATTGAGCCTGCTTTTAGATAACCCTGAAAAAACATTTGTCCATGTTCTAGTATGTAACTTATCTTTTTGATAGTGATAGTGCTGTTTCTTATCACTGTATCCAAGTTAAAATCTTTTAAGACGTTTTGCCCAATTTTAAATTCTGTAGTTTTGATTTGCACGTTTGCATCAAAATCTCCTTTCTCATCTAAAAAATTAAGCTGCTTTGTTGACCATTGAATTTGATTTATTTCATTTCTTGAGTTTCTTTTTACCTCTAATAGTTTTGGTAATTTAAAGATATTTCCATTAAATTTATTACCTGTAAGGTTTACGTCTAATAAAGGCTTAGTGTATTTTTGATCCACTAATATTTTTACACTACCGGTAATGTCGAAATTTTCTCCGAATAACTTTATTTTATCTGCAACTAGCTTGTTCTCTTGTATTTTTAATGAAAAATCCAAATCTTCAATTTTTGTACCATTGAATATAGAATCTTTAACACTAGTTCTTATATTTACATCATATTTAATATTTTTCAGCCATTGCACTTTGCTGAATAATGAATAATCATATTTATCTATATTAATGTTATGTATGCTAAATTTACTATCGATCATATTGTGTTTTTTTGTGTGATTTACCTTAATTGATCCTTGCCAAGATTCTTTGTTATTTAGCAATCTGATATCTGAAAGAGATAATATTCTAGGTGCTAAATATAGTTTAGAACTTGCTGTAAATTGACTTTTCTCTCTTTCTTGCATCTTGATAGAAGGTAAAATATGTGAAATGAACGACTCACCCTTTATCAATATATCACCATTAAATTCAGACAAGTTGCCATTGTTTGAAACTTTTCCTGATAAGCGAGATATATTATTGGTTCCAGGAAACTGAAGAAGAGTATCAACGTTTATTTCGCCATTAGCAAATTTTAGCGTAGCATGAAATTTGTCCAATATCCTGTTTTGATATTGAATATTTGAAGCTTCCATATTAAAATCCAAGCTCAGGTTCTTTGGCACAACCTCTCTAAAAGATTCTAAAAGACCCTTCATATCTGTTGTTTTGTGTGAGCCGTTTTTTAGGTCGACTTTACTAAAACTAATATTGATATTAGTATGATCACTTTTTCTATCATTTTGTATTATACCAGTGCCTTGCATGCTTTTGGACTCAATTTTTAAATCAGTTGCCGTAAACTCGCTTTCATTGAGATTGATATTGGATGATATCTCAATATTTTCGCTGGGAATCACATAAGAAAGGAAGCTAAGATTAATGATTTTTGCCAAGCCGCTCATAGAATCAGAATTATTATTAATCGTCAATACTAAATTGCCCTTGAGCTCTTCTTGATTTCTATTACCTTTAAATAGCAAATTTGCAAAATTTGAATCAACACTAATGTGTACATTATTTTTTGTGACATTAACCTTTCCAGAAAAATCGTAATTGTTGTCACCAATCTGTACTTCACCAAAAAACTGCTTATTTTTTTTTATAGCAACTTCCTTGATATTAATAGTATCGGCGTTAAAACTTATTTGGCTGTCCTTTATTAATATATCAACTATATTATCATTGGCTTTCGTATTTATAATATTAAGTAAATTTTCTTTGTTGCTTTTCATGCCCAAAAATGAGATTGACTTTGGTTGCAATGAAAATGAAAACAACGATGGCCTTATTTCAATTTTTTTTGCACTAATTAAATCTGATAATTTTTGCTCCTTGTTTTTGTTGTATTGTACATATACATTGTGAATAGTAAGTTTTGGAGTAATGAGCGAAACTTCAATTTTTCCTCCAACATGTACTTTAGCATCATACGTCTTCTCTAACTCTTTTACGATATATTCTCTGTAGCCACTCCAATCCTTAAAAGTTGCAGCAACGTGCATGAGAATTAATAGCAACGAGATTGATAATATGGCGTATAAAGAAAGTTTCATAATAGACCTCTCATTCCAGCATCCCTTCTCTTCTTGTCATCCCAGTTTGGGATCCAGGAAATTTGATTAGACATTAAGTTAATTAGCAAAAAAGTAGCTATTCTTATGTTAAAGCACAGCATTTTTACATGAGAAGCTGGTCTGATGAGCACTGGGTTCCCAGTGGAAATTGCTCTCAAACCACAACACTTATACAGTTGTGTGTGTGACACTGTGATCCAGTGTGACTTAAATAAGGTTTTCCAGATTATATAATCAACAAAATTTCTGGATCCCAGTGCTTGACACTGGGATGACAGGAATAGGTTATGGGATGAAAGAAGTGGATATTGGAATAGTAGCTGAAATGACATATAGCAATACAAAGGGTGTAATTTACACATATTTCAAATTATTCAAATTTCCTCTAAAAATCAGGTAAAGAGTGCTAGAATAAATAATAACACTCAAAGCTATTAAAGTTACTAAATAAACAATACGAGCTAGCCCTCTATCGAAAAACAACCCTGCTGATAAGTAATTAGAGAGATAAAGAACTATTGACATAACCAATGTTGCAGTGAGAATTTTTACAATATTTAGTAATAATGCTTGGCTAAGCTTATACATCTTATTTATTGTTAAATAATTAATCAATAAAATAGAATTTATCCAAGTGGAAATGGAAGTAGCAATAGCAATTCCTATATGTTGGTATTTGTTCATTAATAGGAGATTTAGTATTACGTTAATTCCAAGGCACGTTAATGAGAACATAGTTGGTATTTTTAGCTTTCCCCTAGCAAAGAATGTGGGTAGCAATACTTTATTTATAATAAATGCGGGTAAAGAAAGAGAAAATGCTACTAATGTAGGAACAGTTTGCTGCACTGCATAATAATCAAATCGGCCGTAAGAAAAAAGCGTAAGTAAAATCATGTCAGGAATAATGATAAAAGCAGCAGTTATTGGCATAATTAATATTAACCCTATATTAAGGGCCTTGTTCTGTATTTTGACTATATTCTCAGTATCATTTATTCGTTTTGAAATCATAGGAAGAAGTACTGTACCAATTGCAGTGCCAATTACTCCTTGCGGTAGTTGATTTAGTCTATCGGCATAATATATATAAGAAACTGCATTTGGTATAAAACTCGCCATGATTGTGTCAATCCATACACTTATTTGTATTACACAATTGTTGATAATTGCAGGTATTACACGCTTGAAAAACAACTTCACTTCGTTACTTAATTCTAAACTAAAAGAAAAGAAAGCCTTTAATTTGTATGCACTAAATATTATTAAAAGTAGCTGCAAAATCCCTCCAATCAGGACGGCTATAGAAAGGTTATGAGCCGGTGTTTCAATGTAAGGTAAAAACAAACTGATGATTAAACAGAGGTTCAAAATGATTGGTGAAATAGCTGTTGAAGCAAAATGCTGTTTTACTTGCAACATTCCACCAATAAGTGATGCGATTGACACGAAGATTATGTAGGGCATCATAATTTTCGACAAAGTTACAGTAAAGGTAAATTTATTTTGGTCAAATCCAGGAGTGAAGATTTTGATCATGTAAGGGAAGAAGGTTTGTGTGATAAGGCAAAAAATTACTAGAATAATAAACGTAATGGATATTACACTACTTGCGAAATTAAATGCCTTTTTATTATCATATGACTCTGCAGAGTATAATGGTATGAATGAGGTAGTAAATGCTCCCTCTGCAAAAAACGATCGAAATAAATTAGCAAAGCGAAACGAGGAAAAGAATATATCTGCAAGAGAAGTTGCACCAATAACCGTAGCAATCAATACATCTCTTATTAGCCCTAAAATTCTTGAAATAGCTGTAAAAAAACTAAATGTGAAAATACTTTTAAACATATCACGATTTCAATACGATTAACTATAATGCTAAAAGCATAAATGAAAATGTTTATTCGCTAAACTTAAAACTCTATGCAAAAGTAGGTAGCTTAAATAATTAATTGACTATTTATGCTTGTGTGTTAGAAATTTTATACCTTGGCGGGCGTAGCTCAGTTGGTAGAGCGTCAGTTTGTGGTACTGAATGTCGCCAGTTCGATCCTGGTCGCTCGCCCCACTAAAAATTTCCACTTTACATAAATATAAACATTAGATATTTTTGCACGTCCGTTAGCATTCCTTGTTGCTTTAGTATTTAGATGGCGGAGGGGAAGTTTGCGATTTAGAGTAAAAATGATGCCTATTAATTAGTGAGAGGGATTGTATGTATATTTGTTTGTTAGCTTATAGTATAGTGTCAGCACTAGGAATATTAGCTTGGTGGTTGAGTTTTGACACTTCATCACCTTTAGCCATAGGTGCAATTGCTGGTTCTATGGCTCTAGCATTGATTGCGGTTTTGCACGTAGGATGTTTGCTATATAAGTTTTGCAAAAGAGATCCTATTGAGGAAGATCATGGAAAAATAGCAATTTTTTTGGGTATGGCTATACCTATAAGTACTATGATTGGGGCAGTGCTTAATGCAAGTGTGATTGCTGTTCTTCCTAACCCAGTAGTAACAGTGATTATCTTAGTAAGTGCAATAACAGGGCTAATAGCAACAATTATGGGGGTTTATGTAGCCACATCTTTAGTGCATTGTGCAGATGAAGCAGCAATTACATTTGCAGCAAGTGCAACTTCGATTACAGATTCTACATTTGTTAGAATATCTCAGGAAGAAGAAGTGGATGAGCGTATTACCTCTCCTACAGTTGAAAAAGTTTCTTCTGTAAAAGAGACGATAATTTGAGCTAAGTTAGTTTGTAACACTGGAATCTGTAAAATTTGACATCAATCACTGATAGTTGGAATATTATAGATTAGGAATTACTCAAGAAGATGCATAAGTACGACGTAGTGGTAGTAGGTGGCGGTCATGCCGGGTGTGAAGCAGCTACAGCTGCAGCACGTCTTGGTGCAAGCACGCTACTTATAACTCACAAAATTTCAACTATAGGAGAGATGTCTTGTAATCCAGCAATTGGAGGAGTTGCAAAGGGTGTTGTAGTTAGAGAAGTAGACGCCCTTGATGGAATAATGGGGAGAGCTATCGACCGAGCAAGCATACACTCGGTCGTTTTAAATGGCAGCAGAGGCGCAGCAGTATGGGGCCCACGTGCACAAGCAGACCGAAAATTATACAAAAAAGCAATACAGGAAATTATTCTAAATTATAACAACTTGACAGTAAAAGAAGAGTCAGTTGACGATTTTCTTATCGAAAGTGATAGCAATGGAGAATCTTATATAAAAGCTGTAATAACAGACTCAGGTGAACGTATACTGACAAGCAGAGTTGTTTTGACTACAGGGACTTTTTTACGTGGTGTGATTCATATAGGAGAGCAAACAACTCCTTCTGGAAGAATAGGAGATAAACCTGCAATAGAGCTTGCAAACACGCTAAAGAAGTATGATTTTAAACTGGGCAGGTTACGTACCGGAACTCCACCGAGGCTTGATCGTGGCACTATAAACTGGTCGGTATTACAAGAACAAGTGGGTGACAATCCACCTACACCATTTTCTTATCTTACAGAGAAAATTAACCAGCCTCAGGTTTCATGTTTTATTACTCATACTAATGAACATACACACAGAGTAATTCGAGAGAATCTTCACAGATCAGCTTCTTCATATTTAGATAACGTTATTGCACCAAGATACTGCCCATCAATTGAAACTAAAGTTAAAAAATTTGCAGAAAAAAATAATCACCAAATATTTCTAGAACCAGAAGGGATTGATGATAACACTATATATCCAAATGGAATTTCAAATTCATTGCCCATCGAAGTGCAGTATGAAATGATAAAGAGTATAAAAGGGCTTGAAAATGCAGAAATATTAAGACCTGGATATGCAGTTGAATACGATTATATCGATCCACGAGAGCTATTTCATACTCTCGAAACTAAGAAAGTTAAAGGACTATATTTTGCTGGTCAAATTAATGGTACCACTGGATATGAAGAAGCAGCTGGGCAGGGAATTATTGCCGGAATCAATGCAGCACTCTCTTTATCTCAAAAAAGTTTTGTTCTTCATCGTACAGACTCATATATCGGTGTAATGATAGACGACTTGGTCACTAAGGGAATTACCGAGCCTTACAGATTATTTACCTCGCGTGCAGAATATAGACTGGCAATCAGGTCAGATAATGCAGATAGAAGATTGACACAAAAAGGTTATGACATCTCTCTTGTGTCGCATGAGAGATACTCTGTTTTGCAGGGTAAACTTAAATCCATTAAGCAACTTGAGGAGAAATTAGAGAGCCTAACAATTACTCCTGAGCAGCTCAGGTCCTATGGCATTAAAATATCTTATGATGGAATAAGAAAAACAGCATTAGATTTGCTCGGTTATCCAAATATTGACTGGAATAAATTACGAGAAATATGGCCAGAGTTAAACATGGGTTCCAGTGTCAGCTACTTGCATAACGCCAAAGCACCTCTTCCTGTCATCCAAGTAGCTGACACTGGGATCCAGTACTTGAATGATGATGGAATGGATGCAGTTGACACTGAAAAAAATGTAGATTCCAGCGTCATGTGCTGGAATAACACTATAACTGATAGCATAGCCAAGAATGAAATATATGAAGCAGTTGCAATTGAAGCAAAATACAAGCCTTATTTAGTAAGACAAGAAGCAGATATGAAGTTTCTACAAGAGGAAGTTAATACTCAAATTCCAACTAATTTCAACTACTCACAGATTAAAGGCTTGTCAACTGAAGTGATAGAAAAGTTGCAGTCAATAAAGCCAGCAACAATTGGTATTGCGAAGCAAATACAAGGTATCACTCCAGCAGCGATAGTTAGCATATTAGTGTACCTTAGGAATAAGAAAACGAAAATAGCTGCTAATTCTGCGTAACATGTCAAAAATCGAAGAATTTCGCTCTTTTATGCACGAAATAAATGTTGATACATTTATGTTGAATACTAAAGACGAGTATTTAAATGAATATTCAAAAGAGTTAGCAGAGTTATGTGGCTTCACGGGAACAAATGGGCTACTTATCGTTACAAAGAGTAATAAGTGCCCATTTTTTACAGATGGACGCTATATCACACAAGCTCGCAGTCAGCTCGATCAGGGCAGTTTTCGAGTATATAATATACAAGAAGAGGATCCACACAAATGGGTAAAAGCAAACTTAACATTGACTACCTCACTGGGTTACTATCCGCAATATTTTACTATGAAGGACATAAGAAAATATGAAGGCATTTGTAAACTAGTACCATACTTAATTAAAAAAGATAGTAGTCATAAAGCACAAACAATAGTCTCACATGTATCTGGTGAGAGTGGTAAGGATAAATGTGAAAGAGTAGCTAAAAACATAGAGGCTGAAGCAGTGCTTCTGACTGATCCAAATTCAATTTCGTGGTTATTAAATTTAAGAAATGAAAGTTCTGAATATACTCCTTGTATATTGGGTCGTGCTATATTGTATAAAAATGCCAATGTTGATTTATTTATTCAAGATAAAGAACATTCAACTATAGAAGCAAATTTTGATAACCATATAAATGTTTTTGATATTAGTGAGCTAGAAAATTCACTACATAAGTTAAATTTGGTGGTGATAGATCCAAGCACGACTCCAATGAGCATTATGAATGCAATAGATCCCTTGTATAACCATTATTTAAATGAAAAATCAGCTTCGGTGTCATTCCAGTGCTTGACCAGAAATAAAAAAGCATGGATCCCAGTGTCAAGAACTGGGATGACAATAAGTAATGAAAGAGGTCTAATAGAAAATAAGCAGATAATTGAGAAGGAGGATCCTTGTTTGATTCACAAAGCAGTAAAAAATCAAACTGAAATAACTGGAGCTATAAGTGCGCACATCAAAGATGGAGTAGCAGTTATAAATTTTCTATATTGGCTTGAAAACAATATTGACAGTGAAATTACTGAGCTTGAAGCTGAAGAAAAAGTTTTAGAATACAGAAAAGAGCAGAATTTGTTTAAGCAACCGAGTTTTCCAACAATTTCAGCATTCAACGAGAATGGAGCAATCATTCATTACCGTGCAAGCAATAAGACAAATAAAGTCATTCAAGAAGATGGGCTGTATTTAATTGATTCTGGTGGTCAGTACCTTGATGGCACAACCGATGTTACAAGAACTATAGCAATTGGTAGTCCAACCAATGAGCAACGAGCTCACTACACAATAGTATTAAAAGCTCACATTGCGATAGCAAGTGCGGTCTTTCCTTCTGGCACTACTGGTGGAGAATTGGACATATTAGCGCGTATACATTTATGGAAATTTGGAATGGATTACATGCACGGTACAGGACATGGAGTAGGAAGTTACCTTTCGGTACACGAAGGACCGCAAGCAATATCAAGAGGAAATAAAGTGGAACTCATTCCAGGCATGATACTTTCTAACGAGCCTGGTTATTATATTCCAGGAAAGTATGGAATAAGAATTGAGAATCTGATGTATATTGAAAGGCGAGAAAACGTCTTTTTAAGCTTTAAACAATTGACCTCTGTTCCTTATGATAAAAAGCTAATAGATATACAAATGCTTACTGAAGATGAAGTTAAATGGATAAATAGCTATCACCAATTTGTTTATAAAAATATAGAAAATGGCATAAAAGATAAGGAATGGTTAAAGAGAGTATGTGAACCTTTAAAATAGTTAATTTATCATTTAATCAAGTATTAATATAGTTGTTCTTGTATTGTTTTTAATTAAAAACAATATATAATATTAGTTTCAAATAGGTGTAATTATGACAGATAAAGTGCAAGATGATGAATTTATGAAGCAGTACATGGATACTTGCAAAGAGCAAATAGAAAAATTGGCAAGCGACCCTAATTTGCTTCAACAGACCTTAAAGCCATTCATGCAAATGTCTCAGCAACTTATGGCTGGCGGTATGCTAGAAGGAAATATGCCTAGCATGATACCTGATATGGGTGGTATGGATATCAACAAGATGATTGCTCAGATGAAGGAAATGTATGATTACATAAAGAGTAATCACAAAGAGCTCATGAGAAAAGATGCTTCACAAATTCAAGAGCTTGATGATTCCAGCAGAAGATTGAGAGGCTTGGTCAAGAAATTGATAGAGAAAGTTGAAGCTAAGTAGTATTTATTCATATCAAAGAGCTATAGCAGTAGTGAGGTCTTGTTCCTCAAATTTAGTATTACCATAGAGTTAAATATAAACATAAAGGGATGAAGAGATGATTGAACTTAAAAGCCAAGAAATTTGTCCAAATGGAAATAAGAAAAATTTGATTATTTTTTTTCATGGTTGGGGTTCAAGTGGCGATAATTTCGCTCACCTTGCTAAAGTTATGAGCAAATTTTTACCCGATTCATGTTTTGTGGTACCGAATGCTCCGTTTGAGAGGGAAATAGGTGATGGTTATCAGTGGTTTAGTTTAGAGGATCGTAGTGAAGAAGCACTATATAATGGGGTGAAAAATGCTGCATCAATTGTAAATCATTTTATTGATACAAAATTAAAGGAGCTTAATTTAAAAGATACTCAGCTTTCTTTAGTTGGATTTTCTCAAGGGGCAATGCTTGCAATGCATGTAGCTCTTACCCGGCTTCAGTCTTGTGCATCGGTTATTGCATATTCTGGTAGGTTTCTTTCACCTTCAAAAATTGCACCGGAGATCAAATCAAAACCCAGCATATGTGTTATTCATGGTGACGCTGATGATGTGGTACCTTTTTCTTCCCTTGATTTAGCGGTTAAAGCTCTGAAAGAAAATGGAGTAAACGCTCAAGGATACCCAATTCATGGATTAGGCCATATTATTAATGAAGAAGGAATAAGGTTAGGGGTTGAGTTTATCAAGAAGAATTTTGGAAATTAATTTCCATGCACTTGTTTTGCTTTGGTTACGGATATGTAGCTAAATTTCTATCGAAAAAATTGCTAAATTTAGGCTGGAAAGTTAACGGTACATCAAGAAATAAAGATATACAACTTTTTGATTATGAAAAGGTTGATCAAGATCTGCTTAAAAGCGTAACACATGTTTTAGTTTCTATTCCTCCAGACGGCGATGATGTTATGGAGAGATACGGTCATTGTCTGGAGAATATTAAATGGCTTGGTTATCTGTCTGCAACTAATGTTTATGGTGACCACTGTGGTAATTGGGTGAATGAGGAATCTGAAACAAAGCCTATAGAAATTAGAGGAGAAAAGCGCCTTGAGTCTGAAAAGAAGTGGCTAAGTAGCAAATTGCCTGTACATATTTTTCGTTTGGCTGGGATATATGGTCCTGGTAGAAATGCGCTAATTGACCTGCAGCTTGGCAAAGCAAGAAATGTGAAAAAAATTTTTTCTCGTGTTCATGTTGAAGATATATCGAATATTTTATTTTCTTCCATGCAAAATATAAAGCCTTATGAGATATACAATTGTGCAGATGATTTACCTGCTACGCAATCTGAAGTGGTCACGTATGCAGCCGAGCTTCTCAATATTAGCCCTCCAGAGCCAGTTGAGATTTCTTCCGTACCAAATTACGCACGGGGTTTTTATTTAGGGTCAAAAAAAGTAAGCAATACTAAAATTAAAAAAGACCTTGGTGTCTCTCTAGTTTATCCTGATTACAAGGTGGGTTTAAAGAGTTTGTATATATTAGAATAGAGAAAATAGATTGCCAGATGCAAAAAATTTTTCTTGAATGTTCCTTGTTTTGATGTAGTACCACTAGGCATACTATTATATAGAGGTAAATATGTTCAGCACTCAATCGCTCCCGGTTGAAAATATTCTATTACATCAAGCCGCTTATAATGGTAACATAAATGAAGTTAGGTTATTACTTAATGTAAAAACTGATATCAATATCAAGGATAAAAAAGGATTTACAGCCTTGCATTTTGCTGTTTATTCAGGACATTTAGACGTAGTAAAGTTACTAATCAGTAAAGAAGCTAATATTCATGCAAGAACTACTAAAGGCAGTACAGTTTTACACTTTGCTGTTGTAGCTAAAAGCAAAGCTATAGTAGAGGAGTTAATTAAAGCGGGAGCTGATCCCAATATAAAAGACTGTACTGATGGTAAGACACCTTTACATATTGCTGCTCAAAATGGACTTGTAGAAGTTGTAAAGGTGTTACTTAATACTCAAGAAATTGAGATTGATGCTAAAGACAATGAATTTGGTATAACAGCTCTGTACTTAGCCTCTCAGAACGGACATACTGAAATAGTTGAACTATTAATTAGCACAAAAAATGCTGATGTTAACATAGTAGATAAAAAAAATAATGTCACACCCTTGTATCTAGCTGCTCAGAATGGGCATGCAGCAGTAGTTAAGTTGCTTCTTGATAATGGTGCTAAAGTCAATGGCTGTGATACCAGTATGAATCCTTTGTGTGTAGCTATTGATAATGGCCATGACGAGGTAGCTCAATTATTACTTAGTGTAGAAGGGGTGGATGTCAATATTGGCAATCAGCTTGGCAATACACCTCTACATATAGCAGCTATGAAAGGTAATGAAAAAATGGCAAGATTACTGCTAGAAAAAGGTGCTGATCCTAATATTAAAAACCTTTCAGGAGATACTTCCTTACAAGCTGCTGAATACGTAAGAAAAATTAGCTGGCATGATAATCCTCCAAATGTACAAGGAGGATTCTTCGTGTTAGTTGGCTCGAATGGAATATATTCATTTCAGCAATTTTATGAGCAAAAAAAAATTATGGAGCTTTTGGTACAACATATAAAGGACAGCAGACCTAGCTCATCAGTAGATGAAATTGACGTATCTGTTCAGCAGAGTAGCAAAATAAGATAGATGAGAAAACTAGTTTGTGACATTGGCGTCCAGTTAAATTTACATGGATTCCAGTGTCAGCTACTCGAATGACATTATGGAAGCCGTGATGACAAGGAAGGAAGCACTAGAAAGAAATGGTGTCACGCACTGGGATGACATTATGGGAACTGAGATACAAGAAAAGAAACACTGGTTTGACATGCATCTGTCTCAGTGATGTAAATTCGACTTTACCCCATTTGCAACCATCAGGGTTCTTTGACTATAGACCTAACAATTCTTTTCTAATTTCTTCTTTAATTGTATCAATAATCTTTTGATCAAGTTTATTTATTAAGGAATCATCAATACCTGTGATGTCATCTGGATTTTGTATCATTTTTTCAATAGCATCATCTATTTTTTTTACTCTTTTTTCATTAATTTCCTCAAATATAGGTTTAATTTTCACATAACCAGGAGCGCCCTTGCTATAACTTTTGCTTCTTTCGTTGATACAACCACCAGCACCATATGTTTTATTCACGTAGTTTTTACTACATTTTGTTACATCTTTATACCCAATCTCACCATTTTCTATATATGCTATTTTATTATCTTTACTAGAGTTTAGCTTGTCCCCTTTCTTAATTTCTTCTTTTAATTTTAAACTTTGTTCATGAATTATTGTATCTTTGTAATTCTTTCCCCCATAGGTTCTGTATGTACCTCCGCCTGCAACAGTAATTAAATCTTTACAAATTGTTTCTGAAGAGTCTCTGCACATTTTTATTAAAGTTGGTCCCCCATCCTTGTTAGATTTATCATTTTCTTGTCCACCACCTCCTTCTGTTACTTTTACTTTAATATATGGATAACTAGGGTTGACTCTCAGTTTAGCTTTAATGTAATCACCTGGCATTCCTAGTCTACTTACAGTAGACTGAGCTTTACCATCTATATGACCAGCTTCACCACCTCCCCATGCTTCTATTTCAACGTAATCATACATTGACAGATCATCTGTATAGCCATCTCCAAGCTCATAAAGTTTTTGATCCCTGTCTTCAATAATCTTCTTCTTATGTTTCAATTGTGCTATTATTATTTCACGTAATCTCTTTTTTAAACCCTCTAAATCGAACCTACACAATTTATCAGCATAAAAGACTTCTGTTCTATTTGCTTTAATCGGTTGATTTTTTAATTGTGTGCACTTTTGTATTTCACCTTTCTCGTTTTTTACTGTTTTACCATCCTTATCCTTGCAATCCACTTCCTCATATCTTAAGTAAAATAGTTTATCATTCTTATCTACATACTGTGTTGAGCGACTACATACTCCATCAAAGCAGAGGCAACCATCATCACCGTGATTACAGTTTTTTTCTTCATACTTTCCATCTGTTAACTCATATACTATTTTGCATTTGTCACAATTTTGTTTTGTATCTACCTCTTTATCCTTTTTTTCCATGCAGTTATCTCTAGACTTATTTTCAGCAGGAATGGAAATATATCCTTTTTTATTAAATATTATTTCATTCAGTGCATCTTGTGGCTTTGCTAAAACATCAACTAATTCAATAATTCCCCCTTTTTTGCAAGGAAAATAATAAGATTGATTTGATTCTTTCGAGTAAACAGTATTGTGTTTAGCATAGCTTGCTCTCATTGACTTCAGTGATATTAGCTCACTTCCTTTTTCAAGAACGAATTCCTCCGGTTCTGGCTGCCAACCAGAAAGGCATAGCATTTTACTTTTAGGATTTTCTTTATATTTTATTTCTACTTTTGGATATCCTGAGCCATCTAGTTTGCACTTACCATTCTGAAGCTCTTTACATTCTGTTTCAATATCGGGAACATATCCATATTTTTCTAGAACTTCAAATTGCGAATTATTTTTTAATATACCTTCTATTACGCTATCGATGTCGCTTTTACTGTTACTGCTATCAGTTGTTTTTGCCACTATTGCTGGCTTTACTACTTTTAAAGGTAGATGGCCAACATATGTAGGAGAATTTTTATTAACATAAAAAGTACAGATGCCATTACTGTGAGTTCCACGTGCGTCATAAGTACAAACGTTCTCACTCATCTTCATTTTTACTTTTAGCGTATTTTCGCCTTTACCCTCATTAGGCTTTGGTATGCTCACTTCTTCAATCTTTGGAGCAGGTGGCGCTGGGAAGCAGCGAGCAGGAAATTGTAATTTTCTTTCGGACTCTTCTTCCTCAGTACCATAGTATTCAGCGCAGAGCTGACCTTTTTTTCTATAGGTTTTGAGATAATGGATAGTATCTTTAATAGTAAATGGATAAATTGGAGTATTCTCACTATTTGAAAAACCGCGCGGAAAAGGTAGCTCCCTTCTTTCTTTCAGCTCACCAATAATGACTCCAACTCTTGGATGGAAATAATCATTTTCTTCATTTGTTATAGGAACAATTCTAACTTGTGGAGGTGACATTGCAAGTTGTTCACAAAATGGAGGGGGGCCAGGTGCAAGTGGTACAGGAGCACATTTTATCTTTTGCTTTCCTTTATTCCATGATGAACAAGTATCACAAACGTTTTCCATATCCCCTGGACGGAAAATATTTTCTCCCTGAAGCACTCTTGAAAACCATGCAGAACTACCCATACAAGCGCCTTTTTGGCTACAAGCACATATTTTAGGAGACTTAGCAAACTTCGTTTTTTCTTCATCAGTAACATTGTCTGCCCATTCCCACTCAAGACTATCTGCTATTTTTGCATTAACAGATGTTTTATCTCCTTCCCAATCAATAAACACTGCTGCAGAGACTCCACCTCCTGTATCTTGTGTACCATATATCTGGCGGCAGGATGTTCCACTAGGTAATATATAACAATTATCTTTTCCTTCATAATCACAGACTTGAATCTTTGGATTAAAATAACCATCAATTCCTTGGTCTTTTACTTGTCTTACTGTAATATATTGGTATAGCTTTTCATCAACTTTAAAACTACCTTTAGTACCAAAAGTAAAAATTGCTAAAAAACCCTCCAAAGCTTTTTTGCCTCCAGCTTCAAGTGTAGTATTACTCTCTACAAGAGGCGGACAATCAGCATATCCTTGATAAGAAAGACAAAATATCAAGGAGAATATCAATAAAAAATTAAGCTTTACATTTTTCATAGAACGCCGGTAACCACTTACTCACTTTTTCGCCTTTTTCCTTTATTGCTTCATACATATACTTTATAGTCTCTTTATTAGCTGAAAGTACATGTATTTCTTTCATATTCTTCAAATCTAGATTTAAAGTTACTAAACCTTTGTATTGCTTTATCAAAAATAAACCTTCCTGTGTTGGTGTTTGCAAAATAACATTCAGTTCCTCTTTCGACAGAGAAAATGCTTTCATGTATAACCTGTTTGCATTTATGTTCGGCATCAGGATTCTCGTATCGACATGCTTATCTAAATATTGAGTAAACTTGCTAGCAAATGCTAGGTTTAAGTTTTCAGTACTTAGAATTACTACAACATTTAACTTTGTCATTCTTTGCATCCAGTCGTCAAACTCTCCCTCTGTAGGAAAAATATTACTTATCTCCCATGCTTCATCCAAAACAAGTATTGCAGGTGAGCCATCACATTTTGCTTCGAAAGAGTATAAGAAATAGTAAAGTATCACGGACATACATTCTTTTTGCTTAGTGAGATTTGCAGTATTGAGGGATATAGTTTTTGTTCCCCAGTCAATGTCTGACTCATCACCATCTTGGAATAAGTAAGCAAATTCACCTTCACCACACCATTTACTTATTTTGCCTCCAAGAAGTAAAAGCACTTCAGAAATTTGAGAAATAGATCGCGATTCTCTTGGTATAGCAAATATAGAATCTACAATTTTTTTTGTCTTTTCTTCTACGTCTACCAAACTTGCATCTGCAACCATCCTTTTGATCAATTCAACAAGCATATTGCGATTAGAAGCACTATCTTCAATGTTCAGTGGGTTAAATTTTAGACTTTTATCTTTATATTTTGGATCAATTATGTAATATTGGCCGCTTACTGCTTTAGTAAATATTATTGATTTTCCAGTATTATCCAATATAACAATCCTAGGGTTAAATTTTCTTGATTCCGAAAGTAAGAAATTGATCAGTGAGGTTCTACCTGAATTTGGAGCTCCAAGTATTGTGGTATGACCATTATTTTTCTTTCCATGAAAGTTAAAAAAGTAAGGACTGCCTTTTTTTGAAAAAAAAACTGTTACTGCTTCTTTCCATCTTCCTCCTTTTAACGTACCTGATGTAAAATCATGCAACATAGCAAAGCTGCAAGCATATTTTTCTAATATATTTTTTGGTTGTGTAACAAAAGCAAAGTTTCCAGGAAGCTGTGCCCAAAAATGATTTTCCATGTGCAGATCAGTCCTAAACATCATCAACCCGATTAACGACATTACAGAGGATAAATCACTGATATTTTTAGCTAACCTATTCTTATCATCTGCAAAGATTGTAACAATAATTTTCTGTTGACAAAAATCCATAGCAGAAATTTTTTCAAGCTCTATTATTTCATTTATTCCTGAGTTTTGAAGTAAGGTATTGTCCTCACTGATTTGCAGTATATTAATTTGTTTTTTGAATTCTTTTACTGCTTTATTATTACTAGTAAATATTATTATTTCTGTGATGATAAGCTCAGAGTCAAGTTGCAAACACCTATCTATATTTTCTAAGGGGATTTCTCGATATTCCTTTATGCAAAAAATAGAACCAAACTTCTGTTGACCTTCAAACGATGTTTGAAATTTATTGAAACCAAAAGCTACTTTTAAATTTTTAACATGCTGCGATAGATCCCTTTCACATATTGGATAATCTTTGTGCGTTAATGTAATAATGTAATGGAGAAATTCCATCATTTGAGAATATATTTTGCCTTCACTAGACCTAAGGCCCAGTTTTTTAGCTCCAAAAGGTTCTAAATCTTTTTGAATCAGGTCAGTTATTTTTTGTAATTCTTGATGATTTTTTTGTAAAAATAACTTGTGCCTATTCTTTATCCTGCCAAAAAAAAATGCATTATTAATATGTTTGCCAAAATCACTAAGTAACACCACAATGTATAACTCATTTATATACTGTAGTTTACTATCAACTAGTTTATTAAACCACGTTGAGTGTAGCTGATCGGAAAAGTCTGAAGTTTTATTCCACTGTAAGCTCAGTTTATTGCGCTTACGGACAGTGTGAATCCAAACGGTAAAATATAAACTCTTGATATTTTTTGATATACTTTTTCTAATTTCAGTTCTAAGATCACCATAGTTATCAACTGAAGAATAGTCTTCTAATTTGATTATTTTTAATAATTCCCCCTGTTTTGTTAGTATAGTTTCTTCATCGTAGTGGCAAGCATAAGGGATAAAATCTAAATTAATACTTTCTAGTAACGCTAAATTGTTCTTTTTTTCAGAATTAGATCTAGTGGCTGGTACTTTTGGTTGCATACAATATCATGCGTATTCAATAAAAAGATAATAAAGAATCATCTATCTTACTTAATCCTTATCTTCTTTTTTGTTATTGGATTGTAACTGTATGTCCTTTGCAAAGTTGAATTTTTCTTTCAGGTAATCTGTTGCCTTTTCTGTGCTTCCAAACATCATGATCAGTACGCCAAATATTATCATGAAAAAAATTAGGCCTCTGAACACTACTGCAAGTATCACTGTAGCTATACATAACCCTATAATTGTCGAAGGATTCATATTTTCTACAGTATCTTTAACTGAAAATGAAGAAATAAGTTCTTTCAACGTTCCTGGTATATTTTTCAATTCATCACTTGCTTTGCTAGAACATGACATGAAGATAAAACTTAACAGGGCTACAATAGCAAAAACTCTACCCAATTGAATACGCATCAGCTAAATACCTTTAAGATACTCCTCAAATGTAACAATTTTTACATCAATAGGCAAGAACCGAATTCACTTGCTCACCATAAGTAACTCATATTTAACTTTTATCACCGTGTTAGCTCTTTATTATCAACAAGAGGACTCACACTAATGGATGTCAATTTACTTGACAGAAAGTTTGAACACAATTCAGCAGCAGCTGCTGTAGCAAACACCGCAGCCACCACAAACAGTCCTGCTCCTACTAATCCTGATGTCATTGCTCCTGCAACAATGCACCCTATTGCTAAGAGAGCAGAACTTGTTACAAGTGCGACGTGAAGATTTTTGTTTTTACTATTATTTTCATAATTATTGGATTGCATTGTATCTTTTACCTTACTGCCTGTCACTGAGATCACACAATGAGGCCCTTCTTCAGTCTTCTTATAATGTTTAGAAGGGGATATTCTTCCGCTTGGGCCTTTGGGCCTTGTTTTGTTCGGATGTGCTAATTTTGTTTTTCCTTCATCTTCTAGTTGCAAACTATTATCTTTCTCAGCAGGGTTTAATTTTAAGTGTACACTTTCCTCAGATGAAATGCTTGTTACTGAAGTTAAGCTGTTCCTTCTGCTACTTGATGCCAAGCTAGATGAATTTATTCCACTATCTAAGTCACTGCTACTACTGAGTTTAGAAGTATTTGCACCGCTTGGCACTTCTACAGCATTCACAGTTATATTAGGCTTTTCATTTTTTAAATCTTTACTATCAATCGAAAGATCAGATTGACTATTCAATTGTGATTGTGCGATCTCCTTTCTTGCTTGCGATTGTTTTGATGTAGGATGTGCTGAAGCACCATAATAACCTGAATTTCTCAAGGTATTGTATTTTCCAGGGGTTCCTTTTCCACTTACACCCTTAGCTAAAGAATCCTTTTCCAGAGGATTAATACCTGAATTTTTGGGAATTTCAACTTCACCAGAAAGACTTTTTTTGTTAAATAGTTCCATAGTATTATTTTGTCTATTTGCTTGATTACTTCTAAGACTTTTCTGATTTTGAATAGTGCTACTAGAATGATCTTTGTCACTACTTTTATTAGTAATCCCTGTAATCTCTAAAATTATTTCTAATATTTTTCCTCTTATTGTTGGTGATCTTTGTGATGATTTTTCTTCATTGTTAAGTACTGAAGGTTTCATTAATTCCTCTGACTCTATCACTTCTTTTTCCAATGCTGGAAGAAATTTCTTGGTGTAATAATTATAATATTTTTCTTGCTCTCTCAGTAATTTTTCTAATTTAATTAATATGTTCGGATCAGCTCCTTTGTTGAACAACTCTATGCATTTTGCGATAGTTCCATCTCCCTTTTTTAGATTTTCATGATTATGTCTTTTTTTTGTGACCTTTTTGTGTATAATTTCGTGCAACTCTTTCGTTTTTGATGCTGAAGAATTCCCTGTTTTCTCCTTTCTCTTATCTGAGATTTGTGAACTTCTGATAGGATCGCTAGTAGATGAGTAAGTATTGTTTCCTACTGCGCTATCAAATAGCACTCTTTTCTCATATGATGAATCAAACATAACATTCCTCTCATATAAATAAAATGTATGAATACCTCTTTAGCGTTAATTTTAGATTAAAACTGGGCAGTTATGCCTTATTGCGGATAATTATAGCAATTTGCTAACTATTTTTTTTGCTGATTACTGATTTTACATTTCAACATAATTGCTTGCCTGTTGAACTAACATATCTATCACTTCTTTTACAGGCTTTTCTCTATCAACCATGCCAACACTTTGACCGGCCATTAAAGATCCTGTTTCAACATCTCCATCAATTACTGCCCTTCTTAAGGCTCCAGCCCAGAACTTTTCTATTTCAAGCTGCCCATTTTCTTTTGAGATTTCTCCATTTTGATATTTATCAATAATGTCTCTTTGATGCTCCATAAAATCGTCACTTGCTTTGTTAACTATAGCCCTTACTGGAATTACAGGGAAATCAGCACTAATCTGCACAGAAGATACAGCATTACGCGCAGCTGATTTGATGAATACTTCTTTAAAATTTTTGTGAGCGATTGACTCATTCGTGCAGACAAATAATGTACCTATTTGACAGCCACTTGCTCCCATTTCTAGGTAGTTCACTATCATTTCGCCTCTTCCTATTCCACCTGCAACAAACACCGGTGTTTTCTCATTTTTAAAATGAGGTAATATCTCTTGTGCGAGAACAGAAGTGCTAACAGGACCGATATGTCCTCCTGCTTCCATACCTTCTATTATTAACGCATCTACTCCCATTTTTACTAACCTTTTCGCGAGGCTTAATGCTGGTGCAAAACACATAACTTCAATGCCCGCACTCTTGATTTTTTCTATATTAGGCTTCGTTGGTAGTCCACCTGCAAGCACTATATGGCTTACTTTCGTTTCAATGCACACATCTATCAACTCACTCAACTTTGGGTGCATAGTAATTAGATTTACACCAAATGGTTTGTTAGTTAATTTCTGTGTCTCTATGATTTCTTTTTTCAGTAAGTCTGGAAACATTGCACCACATGCAATTACACCAAAACCACCGGCATTTGAGATTGCTGAAACTAAATTTCTCTCTGAAACCCAGCTCATAGCGCCACCCATTATGGCAAACTCACTACCGAGAAAATTTGTTCCTTTTTTCCAGAGGCTACTTAACATATAACCTATATCATACGTTTAAAAATGTTTTGTTTATCTATAAATGTGTGTTTTAAAGCACCAATTATATGCAAGGCTATAAAGAGTATCATAAAATATGCAAGTATCGAGTGTAACTGATTAGCTGCACTAGCTAGATCTGCATTATGGTTAATTAATAAAGGGATATGAAAAAAATATTTGATCTCTTTGCTAGAAGCAGAAGACATGACATAACCAGATAGTGGCATTAGCACCATCAAAGCATATAAACCAAAGTGTATCGTTTTGCTCGCATTGATTACAAATCGAGAAAAATTGGCTGGTAATGGCGGAACATAAGTAAAGACGCGAAAAAATATACGTACTATAATTAATCCAAGAACGGTGATACCACAAGCCTTATGAACAGCGTATATGCTGAATTTAATTTCACTGCTAATCGGCAAATTTTTCATGTATAGTCCAGAACAAAGCATGCCAATAATAAAAGCAGACATTAACCAATGAATGATCCTTAAACCTAAACTATATTTATTGTCTTTCATTAATTTTGATTACTCTAAAGTAGAATTTATATAGTAGAAAAACTATTTCTCAATCAAAATTATCTATACATAATTTCGCTGCCTTGATCAACATAAGTGCAATAATTGTATGTGACACATAAACATTGTCTATCAGATCATGAAGAAGTGGTGAAGTTTTTGAGAGTTTTTCTATTGTAACGATGAGTTATAGCTTGTACAAGAAGCCTATTGACTTTAAGCACATTTTACCCTATACAATTCCAATACCTTAAGCTACCAAAGCATGCCTGATCTAAAGACAATGATGCTAAATTTTGGTCCTCAGCACCCAGCTGCACATGGGGTGCTACGACTTGTTTTAGAGATGGATGGTGAAGTGATCGAGAGAGCAGACCCCCATATTGGGCTTTTGCACCGTGGCACTGAAAAATTGATAGAACATAAAACATATCTTCAAGCTCTGCCTTATTTTGACCGCCTTGATTATGTGTCGCCAATGTCACAAGAGCATGCATATTCGTTGTGTGTAGAGAAATTGTTGCAATGTGAAATTCCAATTAGAGCAAAATATTTGCGTGTTTTGTTTTGTGAGCTGACAAGAATACTAAATCATTTACTAAATATCTCTTCTCAAGCACTTGATGTTGGGGCGATGACTCCTCTTTTATGGCTCTTTGAAGAGAGAGAAAAAATACTCGAGTTCTATGAAAGGGCCTCAGGTGCAAGATTTCACGCAGCTTATATAAGGCCAGGTGGACTTGCAGCAGATATCCCAGAAGGTTTGATTGAAGATATTGCAAAATTTATAGAGCAATTTCCAAAGTATATAGATGATGTTGATGAACTTTTAACGGAAAATAGGATATGGAAGCAACGCACTGTAGGAATTAGTGAAATATCAATAAAACAGGCGCTTGATTGGGGCTTTAGTGGACCAATGCTCCGTGCTGCTGGACTTGCTTGGGACTTGCGAAAAAGCCAGCCATATGAGATATATGATCAGTTAGATTTTGATATACCTATCGGCCAAAATGGTGACTGTTATGATCGTTATTTAGTAAGAATGGCAGAGATTAGGCAGTCTGTTAGCTTGGTGAAGCAATGCATAGAGAAAATGCCTGAAGGGCCAATAAAAACTGAAGATAGAAAAATTTCTCCACCGCCAAGAGCAGAAATGAAAGAATCCATGGAGGCTATGATTCATCATTTTAAGCTTTATTCAGAAGGATATCATGTGCCAGAAGGTGAGGCTTATGTGGCTGTTGAAGCACCAAAAGGCGAGTTTGGAGTATATATAGTTTCAGATGGTACCAATAGACCTTATAGATGTCGAATAAGAGCACCTGGCTTTGCGCATTTACAGGCCTTAGATTTCATGGCAAAAGGACACATGCTTGCTGACATTGCAGCAATTATCGGTTCACTCGACATAGTCTTTGGTGAGATTGATAGGTAATTATTGTAAAATAGTAACTCAACTAATGGTCAATACATCCTCTATTAAAAACTGCACAAATTCATTGCCATTCCAGTAATTCATAGAGATTTTACCCAAAATGGCTTTAACATTACCCTGCATAATAGCAGAGCCAAGCTCAGTATTTGCACAGCGAAACGCAATAGCTTTGACCATAACATTATCGTCAGCAATAAAACATTTTATATGGTCAACTCCTATAACTTCCGGCTTTCTTATCTTTGCTCCTTGAATGATGAATCTCGGTTCAGGATTGCCAGCTCCAAATGGCTCTAAGCGCTGCAGTTGATTCCAAAGGGATAAGTTTATTGCTTTAGCTGTTACTATACCATCAGCTTTTATGATTTTGTCATTTGTAGAGTTTGCAAATCTTTCAGTAAAGAAATCATGTAGATCACTTATTTTATCTTCCTTAATCGAAAATCCTGCTGCCATACTGTGACCACCACCTTCAATGATTAGGTTGGTAAATTTTGCAGAAAGAACCGCAGCACCAATATCTACCCCAGAAATTGATCTGCAGCTTGCTTTTCCTATTCCATTATTTAAAGATATTACTATCGTTGGTAAGTGAAATTGCTCCTTTAGTCTTGATGCAATGATACCAATTATTCCCTGGTGCCAATTACCACTTACCATTATAAAATTTACACCTAAGTGGGCAAAATTTTCCGCTTGTGTTGTGGCTTCCAAAATAGCCTCATTTTCTAGCATTTTTCTTGCATTATTCAAATCTATTAGTTTTAGCGCGATTGAATGTGCATCATCATCATCATCGGTGGAAAGCAACCTTGCACCGAGCGATGCTTCTCCAATTCTTCCTCCGGCATTTATACATGGCCCAATACTAAACCCTAATCGTGAAACACTTGGTTTTTCAAGGATTCCCAAAGCGTCAAACAAAACACGTAAGCCAACATTTTTTCTTGCTGACATAACTTTTAATCCTTGTAAAACAAAAGCCCTATTTAGGCCTGTAATCTGCATAACATCGCAAACAGTTCCAAGAGCAACCAAATCCAGTAGATCAAATAAATCTGGTTCTTTTTTGTTGGTAAAAAATCCTTGCTCACGTAGGATTCTGTTAAGAGCAACAATTAGCAGAAATGACACTCCAACTGCTGCTAAGTTATTATAAGGAGAGCTCTCATCAAGGCGGTTGGGATTAACAACTGCTACAGCACTTGGTAATTTTTCTGTTCCAAGGTGATGGTCGACAACTATAATATCAAGTCCAAAGACTTTTGCATCTTCTATTGGTTGATATGCAAGCGTACCGCAATCAACAGAAATACATAAATCAATACCATTCTTTTTAAGTTGTAATAAAGCATCTGTGTTCAATCCATAGCCCTCATCAACACGATCTGGAATATAGATTATAGAGTGTGTCCCAATCGCTCTTAGGTACCTATTAATCAATGCTGATGACGTTGCACCATCAACATCGTAATCACCAAATATTGCAATATTCTCATTATTGTTTATTGCTTTTATTATGTGAGAAACAGCTTTATCCATATCAAGGAGGTGAAAGGGATCTGGTAATAGCGATCTGATTAGTGGGTGTAAGAAGTCATGTGCATTTTCTATGTTAACACCACGAGCAACTAATATTCTTGCTAATATTTCTGGCAACTCAAATCTCTGTATAAGAGTAAAAATCTCCCTTTGATCTGCTTCTTGTAACTTCCACAGTGCATTTGTTATGCTGCGTTTTTCAATATCAAGTAGCATATTTTTTGTAAATAAAACTACTTTACCAGAACTTTTACGCTTGTTCTATAATTGTGTTAGACTTCTGTATAACCTAAAGAAAGATATAGGAGAGTGTCACTCGAAAGGAATCACATTTATTTTGACAAAGAGCATCTGTAAAATCTGATACTTCTTCTTGCATAACATGCTCTTTAATTAGTATTATATCTATATTAGCATATAAGTGTGAATATTATATTAGTGTAATTACTTTTTGGTATACATAACAAATTTATGCCTGGAAACAGTTTTTGGTTACTCAAACCTTTTCTACCTTTATTTCATATTCTTTAAAGTATTTTTTGCACTTTCTTTATAAAAACCATAGGTACCAATCGGTTTTTAGCTTAAGAATAAAGGTTAAGTATCTGGAATTCTGGACATAAAATCCTCCTGAAAGATTAGAAAGAAAATGCAGCGCACATACAACAGAATTTGAACACGTGCTGAAGAAGATACACTACGTTTTTTTTTGAAAAATTGACTGAAAAGTCTGCAGACGAAGATAGATTTTTGAGCTCTTAAAATACCTCTACTGTTAGAGTAAGGAAAGCGAGAAGGTTTGTCAAGCAATCTTTATTGGCTGTTGTACTAGAATTCAGTTTTTCGTATAATTTGCTAGAATTTGTGTGAAGAATTTTAAATATGAAAGGCCTATATATTAAAACTTACGGCTGTCAGATGAACGTTTATGACTCCATTTTAATGGAGAATATAGTTAAGCCTTTAGGGTTCAACGTTGTTAGTGATGCAGAACAAGCTGATTTGGTGATATTAAATACTTGTCATATTAGAGAAAAGGCAGCAGAAAAGCTTTACTCAGAGCTTGGAAGAATCCATTCATCACAAAAAAATAAGGAAATGACCATAGTGGTGGCTGGATGTGTAGCGCAAGCAGAGGGAGAAGAAGTGTTCAGAAGGGCTCCTTTTGTTGATATTGTTGTTGGTCCGCAGAGTATTCCTGCTTTACCGGAGTTGATAGTCAAAGCAAGCAGAAGTAAAGGTCATGTAATAAATACTGATTTTCCAGAAGTTGCAAAGTTTGATAAATTGCCGGATGAATGCTATGGCAATAGCCAGGGGTCTTCTGCGTTTCTTGCCATACAAGAAGGTTGTGATAAATTTTGTACGTTTTGTGTGGTACCATATACACGCGGGGCTGAGTATTCACGACCAGTAAATGAAATATTTCGTGAAGCATTGAATTTGGTTAAAAACGGAGCAAAGGAAATTACTTTACTTGGTCAGAACGTCAATGCTTATCATGGAGAGTGCGAAGGAGAGGTGTGGGATTTAGGAAAATTAATTAGTCACATTGCTAAAATTGAAAAGCTAGAAAGAATCCGCTACACAACTTCTCATCCAAGAGATATGCACGAATCTCTCTACTTGGTACATGCGGAGGAATCAAAACTCATGCCGTTTGTTCACCTACCTGTGCAGTCAGGTTCGAATAAAATATTGCATGCAATGAACAGGAAACACACTGCAGAGGAGTATTTGGGAATAATAGACAGATTGCGCAAATTGAAACCTGAAATCGAATTTTCTTCTGATTTTATTGTTGGTTTTCCTGGAGAAACTGAAAAAGATTTTGAGGAAACTATGAAGTTAGTAGAAAAAGTAAAGTACGCTCAGGCTTATAGTTTTAAATATAGCCCAAGGCCAGGAACGCCAGGGGCGGAAAGAAAAGATCAAGTACCAGAAGAGGTTAAAACAGAGCGTCTTCTTCGTTTACAGGAATTAATTAGCAAGCAACAACTTGAATTTAATCAGAGTATGATAGGAAAAACTATTCCTGTTCTATTCAGTGATAAAAAAGGTAAACACCAAAATCAAATTATTGGTAAAAGCCCATACATGCAATCAGTATGCGTTGATGATCCTGACGATAAATACAAAGATAAAATAGTAAATGTAAGGATATTGGAAGCTCGGCAAAATAGTTTGTTGGGATGCGCTGCCTAATTAGAGAAAAGTGCTCCCATGGTCTCATGTAGAAGCACTTTGTGTGTTTTTATAAGTTTATAAGCTATCTAGATTTAATCCTTAAGGGACTACAACTCTCTGTTACGCAATCATATGAGACTTGATATAATAGATTTGCGGGATTTTTTTCTTTTCCCACTGATAGTGTACTTTTTCAACCTTTCCAGAATTATTATATTCATAAGAAAGCGATCTCCAAATAACGCTGCTTTTACTATTATTTTTGTTAGCATCGTGAAATTTCTGATAAGGCCAACTGTTATTGTCTTTATTCATCTTTAACTTAAGTAAATAAGTCTGATTTATTAATATGCTGTATAATAATGTCAATACCTATCTATGTTTATAGAAACAGAGTTTTTGAATTTGTAATTTTCCAGAAAGATCTATATTCTTTGATTTTATCCAGTTAAAATGAATATGAAGTATTATCCTGATACAAGCAGCAGTCCTGATTTTTCATTGCTAGAAAAGGAAATCATAAAATTTTGGCAGGAAAATAAAATTTTTGAGCAGTCAGTCGAGAAACGTTCCAAGGATCATTGTTTTGTATTTTATGATGGGCCTCCGTTTGCAAATGGACTTCCGCATTACGGACACTTGCTTACTGGTTTTATAAAAGATGCATTTGCAAGATATCAAACTATGCTGCAAAAAAGGGTTGAACGCAGATTTGGTTGGGATTGCCATGGGCTACCGGCTGAGATGGGCGCGGAAAAGGAACTTAGAATATCTGGTAGAACTGAGATAGAGAAATTTGGCATTGAAAAATTCAATAATCATTGCCGTACTTCTGTGATGAAATTTTCATCAGAATGGGAGAAGTATGTAAATAGACAAGCAAGATGGGTAGATTTTCACAATGACTATAAGACTATGGATAAGTCATTCATGGAGTCGGTCATGTGGGCATTTAAGCAGCTTTATGATAAAGGTCTGGTGTATGAATCAATACGCGTTGTTCCCTATAGCTGGGCGTGCGAAACTCCACTCTCTAATTTTGAAACAAGGCTTGATAATGCATATAGAGAAAAAATTAGCAAAGCTGTAACTGTTGCTTTTGAACTTTTAGAAAATCCAAAGCAATTTAAACAAAAATGTAGATTACTTGCTTGGACTACAACGCCTTGGACGTTGCCGAGCAATCTTGCACTGGCAGTAGGGGAGGATATTGAGTATTGTATGGTGTTAGTAAATGGTGAAGTCTGCATCTTTGCTGAAAGTTATTTAGAGAAATTTGTCAGCCACTGTGAACAAAGCAATATTCAATATGAAAACTGTAATACAAAACTTAAAGCGAGTGATCTTGCAGGTCTTTCCTATAAACCACTGTTTGATTACTTTAAAGATACAAAGAATGCGTTCCGTGTTTTCATTGCTGATTATGTTACAGGAGAAGATGGTACTGGTGTTGTGCACACTGCTCCTGGATTTGGTGAAGAAGATTTTTACCTTTGCCAAAGCCATGATATTCGAGCTGTTTGTCCAGTTGATAACGCTGGAAAATTTACTACTGAAGTTTCAGATTTGGCAGGAGTTCATGTTTTTGATGCCAATGATACAGTAATCAAGAAATTAAAAAGGCAGGGGAGCTGGTTTAAAACTGAGCAATATATTCACAATTATCCACACTGCTGGAGAACTGACACTCCTTTAATCTACCGCACTATGCCTTCTTGGTATGTTGCTGTGACAAAGTTTAAGGGAAGAATGACAGAGCTAAATAAGAGAGTTAATTGGATGCCAAATCATATAAGAGATGGTCAATTTGGAAAATGGCTTGAAGGAGCGCACGACTGGTCTATTTCACGCAATCGATTCTGGGGTACTCCAATTCCTGTGTGGAAATCAGACGATGCAAAATATCCAAGAGTGGATGTGTATGGCTCAATAGCAGAACTAGAGCGAGACTTTAATGTTAAGATAGATGACTTGCACAGACCGTTTATCGATACTTTGACGAGACCAAATCCTGATGATCCAACAGGAAAATCAGTTATGCGTCGTGTGCCTGATGTGTTTGATTGTTGGTTTGAGTCTGGCTCGATGCCGTTCGCGCAAGTTCACTATCCGTTTGAAAATAAAGAATGGTTCGAGAAAAATTTCCCTGCGGATTTTATCACTGAATATATAGCACAAACAAGAGGATGGTTCTATACGCTTTTTGTGCTTTCCACTGCTTTATTTGACAGTGAGCCATTTAAGAACTGCATATGCCACGGTGTGGTTCTTGATGTGAAAGGGCAGAAATTATCCAAACGTCTGAATAATTATGCGGACCCAATGGAAGTGTTTGACAAATATGGTTCTGATGCGCTGCGTTTTCTTATGCTGTCTGGTTCCATTGTCTGCGGTGGTAATTTACTACTCGACAAAGAAGGAAATTTAGTGCGTGATGTTCTGAAAAACGTAATAAAACCTATTTGGAACAGTTATCACTTTTTTACTATGTATGCAAATGCAGATGGAATTAAAGCTGAGATTTGTCAAGATTATCAAAGTACTATTGATCGCTACATGATTTCAAAATGTTTTGAAGCTGTGGAAGGTATCCAAGCTTCTATGAACAACTATAACTCCCAGGAGGCTTGCAAAATCCTGACAGATTTCTTTGAAGTGCTAAATAACTGGTATATTCGTCGCAGTCGCGAGCGTTTTTGGAAAAGTGACTTAGATCAAGATAAAACCGACGCTTATAATGTTCTGTACACAGTTTTTTATTACATGCTTCGAGCTGCAGCTCCTTTGTTGCCACTCATAACAGAGACTATATGGCAAGGGCTTCAGTACAAAGAAACATCTGTTCATTTGGCTGATTTTCCACAATCAGATAGATATGACAGTGAACTCATTGCCAAGATGGATTTGGTAAGAGAGATATGTAACTCTGCATTATCCATCAGAAATACGTTTAACATGCGCATCAGGCAGCCACTTGGCAGTATGACCATTTATCATAGGTCTTCCTGCGATTTCCTTGAAAATGAATATCAAGAGATAATAAGAGATGAGGTGAATGTAAAAGAACTAGAAATAGTAAGTGAGTTGAAAGAAGTTGCGTCACTAGAGCTAAAACTAAATTTTCCGCTACTTGGTAAGAAGGTTGCAGATAAAATCAAGAAACTAGTTCAATATGTCAAAGAAGAAAAGTGGAAGCAAATTGAGAATGAGCAAATATTTCTGGGGGATGAAACAGAGAACTATACTATAGAAAAAGGTGAATATGAACTATTGTTAAAAGCAAACAGTGAATATTCTTCTGTATTTGATAACAATAAAGGGGTTGTTATTCTGAGCACTGAGCTCGATGACGAACTAATTCTAGAAGGGCTTGCGAGAGATGTTGTGAGGCTTATTCAAGAAACTAGAAAACAAGCTGATTTTCATATATCAGATAGAATCAGAGTAATAATTAAAGCAGAAGATGAAAAAATTAAGGAAGCAATAAATACATGGGTTGAATATATAAAAGATCAGACCCTTGCCTTATCTTTGGACACTAATAAAGAGATTGAGGCCGATTTCTATTCTAAGGAATACCAAGGTTTGACAGTTGGTATTAAGTTAATAAAGTTGCAAAGTTAGTAATGTTTATGCTATACTTAAATTGCTTTAAGTAGGGTGGTGATATGAATCAAGTTGTTGCAGATGGTCATAGAGAAGTTATTGATTTAAATAACAACAGTGATGGTTCAGGTAAAGTAGAATCTATTTCCAATGTTGCTTTGGAAGAGGAAGAAGAGTTTTTTGATGCTATGGAAGATGTTTCTAATGTAGAAGAAGGGAATGATTTAGGTCTTGCTACTTCAGAGGAGAAGGAAGAGTTTTTTGATGCTATGGAACAACAAGAATCTACTTACGATTTAGAGGAAGTGGAAGAATTCTTTGATAGCAAGGCTGCTACTTTTGATATTCCACTCAGTATATTTCATTATAAAGATTATAATTCTGACTTTTTTACCTCCTGGTATAATATGTCAAGCGAAATATTGAAAGAGATAAACAGAGCTTGCCCAGAGAAGAAAATATTAAATTTAGCTCTGTCAGTTTTAATGCTCCCTTATATTGCTTTTACTGCGCTGGGGTTAGTCATATACAGTAGATTTAAAGCAAATAGCAAGACACAAGAAGGTGTAGTGGAAGATAAGACAAAAAAGAGTGAAACAGGTGTGCCAAAAAGATTGGCATATGGCGCTCTTGCTGCAATGGCAATTTTTGTTAATGTGACTGTACTTGTAGCTTTGGTTGTTCCTGCAACAATTGCTTTAGCTACTTTTTATCTTTTAAATAGAGATTTATCTCATTCTTTAGTGGCTGCTCTTAAAATAAGTATGGGGCATTATTCTAATAAGCACCAAAATATAGAGGTGTCTTTTTATGAAACAGTAGTTTATGATTCAAGAATTAAATATGATATGGAAATAAAATTTCCACCACAATTTAAACAATTACTTAGAGACTTATGTGAGAATGAAAATAATCAGTGGTTTAGTGCAGAGCCGGATTCGGAGCATAATATCGTACTGAAATTGCCAATTAACATCAATTTAAAAAATGGTCTTAAGCCCTTGCATAATGAAATTAAGAATGTGCTTGCAACTTCAATTCAAGAATTTGCAAAAACTATGGAAGAGCTGATGAAGCTAGAAAAGAAAGAGATTACATATGATCAACTGAAGGAATTGTTGAACGAATTCAGGCTGAAAGTGGTGAGTAGCATAGATTCTAAGTTGACAACTCACTTAATAGAAAATGCTTATCAAGTTGCTTTTATACAAGCAATTAAGTTTCAGCAAAATAGACGGGGAGAAGATTTTTCACTGGAGGATGAGCTAAAAAATACTTTAGTGAAACAGAAATTAGAAAGTCAAGGTAAGGAATTACCAAATGAGAAAGAAGTGATAATCAAAGATTTGAAAGAACTAAAAATAAAGGAGTTACTTAATTTGACTGATGAAGATGATCGGCTAGAGTCCCTTATGAAAGTAGATGATATAAGTGATGATGCACTTCCTGTATTTAAAGCAAAATGGAAACAGCTTATAAAAGAAGGGAAAATAGCTGAAAGGACAATAATTAATACTTATGAAGATATGTACCCTCAAGAAACAAAGAAAGCTCTAGATAATGCTGAAAGAGAGATTGAGGATTTAAGAGAAATAGTACAGATAAGATATAATAGTGAAAAATTAAAAGAGATGCATAAAAATAGGAAAAACGGTAACTTAAAAGATGGTGCTTTAAAAAGGAAATTAGAAGATTTTTTTAAATTTGAATATGATGGTCAAAAAGTTGAGGAAATGCTAATAGAATCGAGAATAAGGACTATTCAAACTCTACCGAATAAGTCAGATAAAAAAATAAAGCAATGTGAATTAAATGAAATAAGGATTTCGGGTGAAGTGAATGACTTTGTAGAGAAGATGTATTTAGAAATAACAAGATGTAGAATTCAAGAGTTATTTGAAAAGCAAGGGGAAAGTATAAAGAATGTAGAAGATAATAAGGACAGGCTATTCAATGGAGAAGATGAAAAACGTCTAGTAAACAAGATTGTTTCTTATCGAAAAGAAATTGGAGAATATTTTACGCAACCTACAAGACTGAAGGAAATAATAGGAAAGCAGAATGAGGATTTGGATGTTGAGAAAAATAGTAAAGAAGAGAAATCTTCAAGTATGGAGTTAATAGAGTTATGCTTGCGAAATAACCAAGAAATTCTAAAAACATTAGAACAGTTGAAATTGGAAGAAAAAGGATTATTGATAAATGAAAAAACAATAAATGATTATAGAGAAGAACTAGAATCTCGTGAAAAAATAAAATTTGCAATAATAGAAGATGATTTACTGAAGGCGTTCGAGCATGAAATTTTTAACGAAGAAGCAATTAAGAAGTTACTAGAGAGAGCAGAACTTGAGTACTATTTGGCAGAAAAGTGCATAAAAAGTCCTGTGATTAAGACAAAAGACAATATCAAACATTTTTGTCAAGATTTATTGTCTCCTTTAATAAATAGGTTGGTGGAAAATATAGTAAATAATGTACCAAAAAGTGATAAGAGTTCATGGCTGCAGCCTATAAAAGCTATTAGGACAGGCTTGGGATATATTCAAACAGGTCTTGCCGTTGCAATGCGTGGGGATAAGAGCACAGAAGGAAAAGCGTTGAGTGTGGCACATGATACTCATAAGGAAGTAGAAACATTTCTTCAACATTTTCAATCAAGTTATGAGGAAGTAGGAGTTTTTTTTTGGGTAATTTATTTCTGATGATGGAACGACATTTAAAAATGATGTATGGCCTAAAGTAGAAGAGCATTTGCATGGAATGTGGGATAGGTTTTTCAAGGATATTGAATTCAAGATAGGAAATAAATTGGATGAAGTAAACGTGACACAGCAAAATCAGGAAACGGCGATTATGGCTTAATGATGAGCTCTCAAAGTTCCTTCAGTATTTTCACACACTAAGTTGACTATCATATTTGATTCTTTTTGGATTTCCTCTTCAGTTAAAGTGTGAGTTGGAGAGCAGAAAGTAACTGAAAATGCTATAGACATCTTATTCGATTCTATATTGTTTCCATGATATACATCAAATATCAAAACTTCTGTGATGAGCTCTGAGCTTTTTTTCACCATATTGATTATACTGCCTGCTGCTACATCTTTATTTACAATGAATGCAAAGTCGCGTTTTACACTTTGATATTTATAATCGATAAATTTTTTTCTACTTATAGGTAAATTTTCGATATTTTCTAATATCAACTCAAAGCCTACAATTTTTTGTTTGATGTTAAAAAAATCCAATATACTCGGATGCAATTCTCCAAAATAACCAACTATTTTACTTCTAAAAGATAAGGAGCCTGATTTTCCTGGGTGATAATATTCTTTTTCTGCTCTCTCTATTGCTAAATTATCACAATTGACATTAAAAAGTTCCAAAGCTGTTATGAGGTCAGCCTTTGCGTCAAAAATATCTATTTTTCTATCAGTGTTATAGTGGTTTTTCGGCGAATTATTTCCTGATCTAATTCCACTTAAAACGTACTTAGACTGAGCCTCACCATTATAAATTGGTCCAATTTCAAAAATTGCGAGATCAGATATCCCGTGAGCAATATTATCTGCAGTGACTTGCAACAAATTTGGTATGACACTTGGCCTCATTATATTGAAGTTATTATTAAATGGATTGTCGATAATGAATAACTTATTCAAGTAACCAAACTTTTCAGCTATTGATTCACTCATAAAAGACCAAGTTATCACTTCATGAAATCCTCTGCTTGTCATTAAAATGCGCAAATCATCTTGTGTCTCTTCTTCTACTGTAACGTCTTCTGCTAGTTGCTCTTCCTTTATTTTATCATAGCCGTATATTCTTACTGCCTCTTCAACTAGGTCAGCAGGTATTTTTATGTCTGGTCTCCAGCTTGGTACTTGTATATTCCAATTACCTTCGGTTTTTTTATCGATACTAAACCCTAGCTTTGTTAAAATATCGAATAGCTCATTAGGTGATGCAGATACACTTCCAAGTTTGTTTGCATCTTGATAATCAAAATTTATCTTGGTATCAGCCTTATTCAAATTGCCAGCAGACACTATGCTTGACACTTCTCCGCCACATAAATCCAAAATCATTTTGGCTGCAAGATTGAGTCCATCAAGGGTAAATTCAGGGTCAATTGAACGTGCAAATCTGTAACTTGAGTCTGTGGAGATGCCTAGCTGCCTTGAAGATTTAGTGATGGAGATGGGGTCAAACCAAGCAGACTCTAAAAAGATATCAGTAGTTTTAAGTGTACATTCGCTATACTTGCTGCCCATAATTCCAGCAATTCCATGAACATTTTTATCATCAGAAATAACGCTTATGTCTTTGTTTAATAAGTACTCTTTATCATTTAAACCAATAAATTTTTCTTCATCATTTGCTTTGCGTACTATGAGCTCTCCTTCTATTTTTTTTGCATCATACGCGTGCATCGGGCGCCCGAAAGATATCATAATGTAATTAGTAATATCAACTATTGCAGAAATGGAGCGCATTCCTATCGATTCCAATTTATCTTTTAGCCATTTTGGACTCTCTTTATTTTTTACATTAGTGATATATACTCCACTAATAAAACTCTCCCCATCGATGACTTTGACGTTTATTAGTGAGTTCATAGAAGCGGTAAGTTGTGGAATGATTAAAGTCTTTAACGTTCCAATTCCAGTTGCTGCTAGATCACGTGCTATTCCATAAACACCTAAGCAATCTCCACGGTTTGGAGTGATGTTTATGTCAATTACAGGATCGCAATTGAAAAATTTATCTCCTGTTTTATAATCATCAGAAAGCTCGATTATTCCTTCACTTTCATCTTGAGTCAGCGAAAGCTCAGAGGCAGAGCAGAGCATCCCTTCACTTAGCACTCCTCTTATTTTTGTAGGCTTAATTGTAAAGTTGCTTTCTGGCAATGTGCTACCAAGAGATGCAAGTACAGTCTTCATGCCTTCTTTAACATTTTTTGCTCCGCAGACTATCTGCAGAACTTTACTTCCATCATTTACTCTACATAATTTTAATTTATCAGCATTTGGATGAGGTGCGACTTCTAATACTTCTGCAACAACAAACCCGGCCAATCTGGAATTGTCGATCACATTCTCTACTTCCAACCCTATGTGAGTTAATTTATCAGTAATTTCCTCTAAACTAGCATTGGTTTCTAAGTACTCTAATAACCAAGATAATGTGAACTTCATTTATTTAACAGAAAATAAAAAAGTTATTGTAATGTAAAATATAATGATTTTAAAGCTTGTTGTAGTGAGTAGCTTCTCTAATTGTAAAAAACGAAGGAGAAGCCTACTTTTTCTACAAAGAAAGAATTTTCTTTATATCACCTTTGCAGTCCATTTCCATGCAGAGTTGAATGTTCATATTGTGATCATCTATATGGAAATTATAAATGTAAGCATCACCAGTGAAATTTCCTATAACATCATGGCTTTCATTTAGCATTTCACCTGCCATGTGGAAAAGACCAGTGTCTGAGTTAGAAGAATAATCTGTAAACTTGATGTACCCGTTACCACATTCCTGTTCTAAATTTAAAGGTGGATTAGTAAAATCTATTTCGTTCATAATTGCCTCATATTAAAATTAAATTATAGTTAAAATAAGATGTTAAGTCAAGAATTTAGAATAAGATTGGTAGCTGACTATAATTTGCATTTTAATTGTATATTTTGTTAATATATTAATGCTATAATAATACAGAGCTCCTTATCTTAATTCTTGACTTTATTTTATAAAATTTATACTTTATTTACTGCTGCAGTTTAAGTATACAGGGTCAAAATGGCGTTAAATCCGCTAGAACAATTTAAAGTATATACAATAATAGAACTACCAAAATTATTTGGGTATGACATAAACTTTACCAACTCATCTCTTTTTATGATGATCTCGGTGATATTAATGGTACTGTTTTTGCTCCTTGGAATAAGAAAAGGTGCAGTAATACCAGGATATTTGCAAGCTGCAGTTGAATATGTATATGATTTTGTTGTTTCAATAATAGAAAGTAACACTGGAAGCAAAGGTTTGGAGCACATTCCTTTGATATTTACAGTATTTATTTTCATTTTATCGTGTAATTTAGTTGGTGTTCTTCCTTATAGTTTCACAGTTACAAGTCATGTGATAGTTACCTTCGCTTTATCAATGGTGGTTTTTACTTATATAACGATTGTTGGGTTTAAAGAAAGAGGAGTAGAATTTTTACGCATATTGCTACCAAAAGGAACTCCTTCGTGGCTTGCACCTATAATCATCATTATTAAATTATTTGCTTATTTAGTAAGACCGATTAGTTTATCAATAAGGCTTGCAGCAAATATGATTGCGGGTCATACAATCATCAAAGTGATAGCAGGATTCGTCATAAATATGAACATATTTTTTACACCTGCACCTTTTTTGTTTATAATTGCACTAATAGGATTTGAAGTATTTGTTGCAGTTTTGCAAGCTTATATATTTACTATATTAACATGTGTATATTTGTCAGATGCAGTAAAGTAATTGACTTCCTTGCAGAATATTTTACAATTATATTATAAAGAAATAGTTAAAGGTAATATATGGATTTAGTGGCTTTAAAATTTATAGCAATTGGTTTGGCTGTATTTGGAATGCTCGGTGCTGGTTTAGGTATAGCTAATATCTTCTCTGCTATGTTAAATGGGATTGCGAGAAATCCTGAGTCAGAAGGTAAAATGAAAAGTTACGTTTATATTGGTGCTGCCATGGTTGAAATCATGGGGTTGCTTGCGTTTGTACTTGCAATGTTATTAATATTTGCTGCTTAACAGATGCCACAGCTTGATGTTTCAACTTTCTCTTCTCAAATTTTTTGGTTTTTAATTTTTTTCTCTTCACTTTTTTTTGTAGTCAGTTGTTTGTTTTTACCGAAGTTAGATGAAATAATAAGCACTAGAAGTAAAGAAGTGTTAGATTCATTTAATAGTTCTATTCACCTTTTAAGACTTACAGAAGAGCAAATTGCCAAGTATAATGCAGCTTTAAATCAAGCTAGAGTACGGGCAAAAAAAATCATAGATGATGCATTTGCTCAAGTAGAAGAAATGAGAGCGAATGTTAAGGATATATTGGAAGAGGAAGACAAGAAGATGATTAAACTTGTTGAAGAAAAGGTAGTACAATTTAAATCTAAGTATATTAGTGAATTAAAACAAATGGCTACTAGTATTGCTTTGATTTACTATACTAAGTTAACTAATTCTGAGATTGAAGAGGAATTTGTTGCTGACTTGGTGTCAAAAGAATTTTAGGGTTTTTATGTCTACATTACTAGTTATAAGCCTTGCTTTTTTAGTAGGTTTTATCCTCTCATATAAATTGTTAAGGAAGGTAATAAAAAACGCGCTTAACAATAAACGTAACAAAAGCAAGTTTTCAAGTGAAGAAACTGAAAAATTCAGAAAAGATATATTGGAGTATTACAAAAAATCTTCTGAAAAATACAAAAGATTAGATGCAGAAGTTAACAAAATGATGAATGAAGCACTTGATAAGGCTAATAGTATTATTAAGCATAATAGACAGCAACTCGATCAAACGTTAGATGAAAATTCCCATTCTAATTTGAAGAAAGTTACTGACCAAGTTGAAAAAGCTCTTGGGGATTTACAAGCTAACACAGCGAGTATAGCTGCTGATGCTGTAAAAAAAATAATGCATGAACGTAAAGATGATAAGCGTAGTAGTGAGGTTATATCTTCGTTTTCACGTGACTTGAGCAAAAAGTTGCATTAAGTTTAATGCCTGTACTTCAAACTGATAATGTAGAAAAAATTAAATTTGATTCTAGTTTATGCAAAGAACAAGAGAAACTTTTCTACTATAGGTTTAATATAATTCCTTGGCAAAAATTAAATGATACTACTTTTTTTATGGTTGAAGACATAAGCCAAGATATCAACCTTTGGGTCGAATCTCATTACGGTATTGAATATGTATTGATAAAAGTAGATAGCAAACAGATTTTAAATCTTCTTAACTCACACTTTGGTATTTCAGAATTCGCAAGTAACTACTTATATTATAAGAATCCTAATTTTTCAGCTAAAAGCATTAGGCTGAGTTCAATCTTTTTTTCCTCTTTCTTTGTTATGATTTCGACTTTAACACTGACAAAAAAATATGCATATTTTGCTTTGATGTTGATATTTATAATCGGATGTTCTAGTTCTTTATTCAAATTTGTAACTAAAATTTTTGGCTTGCGTAAAATTTCTAACCAAAAAGCAGATTATGATAAGATGAATGAACCTATATATACTATTTTATTGCCTGCTTTTAAAGAGAATGCGGTTATAAAGCAATTGATTAAGAGCATTGAAAGTTTGGATTATCCAAAATCAAAATTAGATGTAAAGCTTGTGATAGAGAGCGATGATCAAGAAATGTTGGCAGCTATAGAAAAATGCACTTTACCACAGTATTTTGAAGTAATAAAAGTGCCTCATTCTCTGCCTAGAACAAAAGCTAAGTCATGCAATTATGCTATGAGCTTTGCTAGAGGAAAGTATGTGGTAATATATGATGCAGATGACAAGCCAGATCCGTTGCAGTTAAAAAAAGCACTAATTGAATTTAATAAGGGCGACGAAAAGTTGGCTTGTGTACAGGCGAAATTAAATTACTATAACTTTGGTTGCAATTTTCTTACAAAATTCTTTTCTCTTGAGTATATGAACTGGTTTCAATATTTTTTGCCTGGATTTCAAAAAATGAACATGCCAATACCTTTGGGTGGTAGCAGTAACCATTTTTCAGTGGAAATTTTAAAGAAAGTGCTTTTTTGGGATGCTTACAATGTCACTGAAGACGCTGACCTTGGTTTGAGACTTGCGCAAATGGGATATAAAACCAGGATTATTGATTCAGAAACATTGGAAGAATCACCAACTACTGTGTTTGCTTGGATCAAACAAAGAGCACGCTGGATTAAAGGTTATATGCAAACTTATATCGTTCATTTAAAAAATATAAAATTACTTTTTAAGCACACTGGGCTTAAGGGAGTTTTGCTATTAAACCTTTTTGTTGGTTCCTCAGCTTTTATATTTTTCACGACTCCTTTTTTGTTACTTTCATTGGTGCTGACTCAAATTTTGAATGAATTATTCTTATATTATTTTATAATAGTATACGGTATTAACTTGATTTTTTTGATAATAGCTATCAGACAACAAAAAATGCCTTTTTATTTTTATATAGTATCAATATTTTTTCCCGTCTATAGTCTACTACATAGCGTTGCAGCTTTTCTCGCTTTGTGGGAATTTGTTATTCACCCTCAGCAATGGAATAAAACTCAGCATGGATTATGGAAGCAAAACCTGTAGCTATTTGGCTTTTTCTCTGCTCTCTCATGGTGATTTGCATGGTGGGAATTGGTGGATTTACCAGACTTTCAAAAGCAGGATTGTCAATCACGGAATGGAAACCAATTACCGGAACATTGCCACCGCTGAGTGAACAAGACTGGCTAAAAGAAAAATCAAAATATGAAGCTACACCTGAATATAAAGCATTTAATTATGGTATGAGTATGGAAGAGTTTCGCACCATATACTTAATAGAATATGTGCACAGGTTAATTGCAAGGCTGACAGGTTTAGTTTTTATCTTACCATTTATATACTTTACACTAAAAAAAAGAATACCTAAAAATGCAGTAATAAGGTTATCTACAGCACTATTATTTGGAATTTTACAAGCTTTTGCCGGTTGGTATATGGTTAAAAGCGGTTTGGTATCTAATCCTCATGTTAGTCACTATAAGCTCGCACTTCACTTACTGCTTGCGTTGGTTATCTTTGCATTATTGTCATATCAATTTTTTGATTACCAAATCAAACCAAAACAGATAATTAAAATTAATAGCAACATTACATGTTACATATGGATAATTTTAATCCTAGTGACAGTACAAATAATCTTCGGTGCATTTGTTGCAGGGCTAAATGCTGGTTTAATTTATAATACCTTTCCACTAATGGATGGACAAATTGTTCCGGAAGATTTATTTTACTTACAGCCTGCTTGGCTAAATATCTTTGAAAATAGAGTAACAGTGCAATTCATACACCGGGCATTGGCATTGCTGATATTAGTTCTGACAGCAATACTCACAATAAAAAATGCCAGTATAAAACCATTATATGTTATGCTATTCTCCGTCATCATTCAGGTAATTCTAGGAATAGTCACTTTGTTGCTGCATATACCAATGGCTATTGCTATAGCCCATCAAATGTTTTCATTTATCTTATTTGGATCAGGTTTATACTGCTTGCGTTATTTAAGAAATCAGATCTAATACCAAATCACCAGCATGTATATTTTTTCCTTCTTTAACAGGGATATTTTTTATCACCATTTCTGATTCAGCACATATTATATTTTCCATTTTCATTGCCTCCACAACAAAGAGAGGTTGTCCTACCTCTACCTGATCTCCAGCATTGACGTGTAATTTAACCAATAAACCGGATATTGGAGATTTTACAGCGTCTACTGAAATCCCTTCTGTTTTGTTGTTTAGCATTAATTTGCTTAGTTCAGCTACATGAGGTTTCAATACACAACATTTAGCTTTCATACCTGCGTGTCTTATAAAGTATTTGCTACCTTGTCTTTCTATTTTAAGTGCTATATTGGTATCATCATTAATTGTGATATATAGTAATCTGTAACTTGATTTCCACTTACCCACCACGGAGTATTTATTGTGGTTATATACTGTTGTTAATGTGTTATCTTGATACTTTGCATTTACGGAGTACTCATTGTCATCTATTTTCACTATGAATGCTTCGTCTGTTGACTTACTGTAATACTTTCCCTCATTTTCTAAGTGAACATACAGTGCAGCAAAAATAAATATTTTAATATATTCCTCTGTGATAAAATCGCCTTGAAACCCACTAGGATAATGGTCTGGAATGAATCTTGTGTGGAGTTTTGCTGCAATAAAGTTTGGATGATGGAAAATGGATTCTAGAAATTCTATATTATTTGTTACTCCTTCTATATAACATTCAGACAATGCTTTTTGCATTCTGCTGATTGCTTCTATTCTATCTTTTCCATAGGTTATAATTTTTGCAATCATTGAGTCGTAGAACATGCTGATTTCTGAACCGCTAGCTACTCCATCATCTATTCTTACATCATCTGGTTTGTCGTAATATTTGATTCTTCCGCTGGAAGGAAAAAATCTCTTTGATGGATCTTCAGCGCAAATTCTGCTTTCTATTGCAGAGCCAATAAGTTTAATATCATTCTGACCAAATCTTAATTTTTCTCCGCAAGAAATTCTGATCATCTCTTCCACTATATCTATTCCAGTGACAAATTCTGTGACTGGATGCTCAACTTGTAATCTCGTATTTACCTCAAGAAAATAGAAGTTTTGGTTCTTATCTACAACAAACTCGACAGTACCTGCTGAAAAATAATCAACTTGCTTTGCCAAAGAAACACATTGAGCATACATTTTTTGTCTTACTTCTTCACTAATAAATGGGCTTGGTGTTTCTTCTATTATTTTCTGGTTATTCCTCTGTACCGAGCACTCTCTCTCCCCAAGACACACTATATTGCCGTATTTATCTGCTATGATTTGTATTTCAATGTGTCTTGGCAGCTCTATATATTTCTCTATAAAAATACTGCCATCTTTAAAACTTTTCTCTGCTTCATTTGTTGCTGATGTAAATGCTAGTTCAATTTCTTTTTTGGAATATACAATTCGCATTCCTTTGCCACCACCACCTGATGCAGCTTTGAGCATAACGGGAAAACCAATCTCTTCAGCAACGATGGCTGCGTGGGCAGCATCTTCGATCTTACCCATATATCCTGGCACTACATTTACTCCAGCTTTTCTTGCCTCTTCTTTTGCCGTTATTTTATTGGCTGTAACTTCTATTGTTTCTGCACTTGGACCAATGAAATCTATGTTATGTTTTTCCAGAGCACGGGGAAAATCTGGATTTTCTGCTAAAAACCCATAGCCAGGATGAACCGCCTCGGCACCTGTTTCAACTGCTACTTCGCATATTTTTTCGATATTTAAGTAACTAAGATAAGCAGGCGAAGGGCCAATGTGCCTTGACTCATCTGCTTGCTTTACATGCACAGAATTTGCATCTGCATCTGAGTACACAGACACACAAGATATGCCCATCTTGTGCGCAGTTTTGATTATTCTGCAGGCAATCTCCCCTCTGTTCGCTACTAAAATCTTACTATACTTCTTTCTTATCATCTTATAAGTATACTTTCTTAAGTTAAGAAAGTAAATTTCTATATTACTACCTGCAAATACTTCACACTGGGGCTAAACCACTATCTAAAAGTTGCATAACATCAGGATCTGTCACTATAGTACTTTCGTTATAGAGGCCATATACTTCATTACATGCCTTAAATAACAGATATGAAGATCCTCCAGAAGCTATTGTTGCTATTGAAGCCAATGCAAGAGATTGAGAAGCCGAAAATAGAAGATACAAAGATACACACATAGCGGTAGCACACACTATAGCTCCTACTATATATAAGCATATATGAAACTTCTTATTACATATAAAGCCACATTTTATATCTGCAATTTGCTTAACTTCCTTCTGCTCTGAAGGATCCAAGAAGTAAAGAGGTGATACTGCCTTATTATCCTTAATATAGCTTTTATCGAGGAGTGCTTCCTTAATATATTTCTTATTATTCTTAAGTTCCTTTTCTAATCTTTTTACTTTTTCCCAGTCTTTTGCTTTTTCAACCTCAACCCTGGTACTTTCTTCTAAATCCTTTATGATCTTCTGTAACGCAGATAATAGAAACCCTTTACTTGCTGCTATATGAAATGGGTTTCCATTTTCATCAATTCTATGCTTAGCTACACAAGCAACTCTTTCCTTGCAAGAATCGACAAATTTATCCACATTCCCTTTTCTTGCAATTTCAAATAAATTATCCATATATACACCTCACTGCATTCACTAATATTAAATTATACAATGCAGTTTGTTAAAAATAAATGTAAATTGATCTTTCAAATTTACTATAGTTCCACGTTGTTGCAAGTACAAATTTTAGTTATCATCGGTTACGTTATCACAATAGACAAATATGCCAGGTATAGTCACTAGATTCGCTCCATCACCAACAGGATTTTTACATATTGGAGGAGCTCGCACAGCTTTGTTTAATTGGCTCTATGCGCAGCGTCATGGTGGCCAGTTTTTACTAAGGATTGAGGATACCGACAGAAAACGTTCAACACAGGAAGCAATTGATGCAATAATAGATGGGTTAAAATGGCTTGGAATAAGCTATGATGGAGAAATAGTATATCAATCAAAAAGAATAGATAGACATATTGAAGTTGCAAATCTTTTAGTTGAAAAGGGTAGGGCGTATCATTGTTACTGCCCCGAGAATGAAGTTGCGGAGAAGAAAATAAGAGCAAGGGAAGAAGGAAAAATATATAAGCATAAGTGTACTCATTCAACATCAAATGCAGAGCCTGTTGTTCGCTTCAAAGTGCCAGACTCAGAAGATATTGTTGTTGACGATAAAATATACGGCCAAGTTACAATAAGTAGCGACCAGCTTGATGACATAGTAATCTTGCGCTCTGACAATACTCCAACATATATTTTTGCTGTAGTGGTTGATGACCATGATGCTGGAATAACCGATATTATACGTGGCTCTGATCATCTCACTAATACCTTCAAGCAATTACTAATATACCAAGCTCTTGATTTTGATGTCCCACGCTTTGCACACGTACCGCTTATTCATGGAGAAGACGGGAATAAGTTATCTAAAAGGCATGGTGCAACAAGTGTTTGCGATTATGAAAAGATGGGAATATTGCCACAGGCAATGCGTAATTACTTGCTAAGACTTGGCTGGAGTCATGGCAACGATGAGATTATTAGCGATGAGCAAGCAATAGAGTGGTTTAATTTAGAAAGCATCGGTCGCTCACCTGCACGGCTCGATTTCAAAAAACTGGAGCATTTGAATAACCACTATATTAGTAATATGAGCAATGAAGATATTCTGACTCTAATGCTTAGAGAAAATACTCTAACTGACAAAAAAAAGGGCTATTTACTGCAGGGACTGACAGAGCTGAAAAAAAGAGCAAACTATTTGACCGAATTATTGGACTTAGCAAAATTTTATATTCAAGTTGATTTAAGTGAAGAAGCTCAGCAAATTGTCAAATCTAACCTCAATGTAATTAAGTTACTTGCATCATTTCTTTCGAGTGTAGGTAGTGAAGATTGGAATAAGAATTTTTTATCTTCTCAGATTAAGGAATTTTCAAAATTACATAATATAAAAATGAGCGATATATACCACTCATTACGCGCTCCAATAACTGGAATAATGGATGCGCCTGGAATCATCGATATCATGGTAATTCTTGGTAAAGATGAGTGTATAAAAAGATTGCAAGCAATTTAAATAAAAAATTGCTTGACAGACTCTAGTAGCTTCATTATAGTGGAGAATGAAGATTTTTTAGGATCCAAAATCTATCTTCACCTGCAGGTTTTTTCACCAAATAATCAAATTTCAGCAAAAAATATATAAGTTTATTTTTGCTAGCTCTTTATTCATATAGGAGGGTTTATGTCTAGAATTCCTGATACTTGACTTTTATTTTTAAGTTAAAAAAACAATTGGCGCCTATGGTTTTCACATTAAATCATTTTAAATTGTTAAAGTTAATACGGGCTTTTTTTGCCTTTTTTTATTGGTATTTTTTTCATATTTTATTATATCATTATACTGTGGTACCATATAGACTTCAGTTTCATGATAAGGGGAGCAGGCTCCGTCTCAGCTATGGAATTAAAAAATGACTATGCATAAGATCTAATGGTGTGTCTAATCTATAGATAATTTTTTGTATTGCTAAGTTAATATTTTACATATCTGTTCAGTAAAGTGGCAAAAAAGACAACTAAATGAGTGTCATGAAAGTAGCTTACACGTAGCTGTAGGAATTTCATTTTTTAAGGTAAATTACACAGCAAATATTGTCATTCAAGTAGCTATTCCAGCTTCTATAATGTCATGCCAGTGCTCGACACTGGCATCCAGCAAAATTTATCACAAACAAGACAACATTTTCAATTAAAAAACCAGTGTCTGGATGCTAAGATGACACCTTCATAAGGGAGCCAGCATCAGCTACTTTCATGACACTCATTTAGTTGTCTTTTCTCGGTTACCTTATTTTGCCACTCTGCTGAACAGATATTAAAATAGCAAGCCTCAAGGTCAGAAGCCTGCTATTACTTACTGATTACTTTACATCAATTTTCTTGATGTGTTTCTCTGATTTAGGTATGGTTACATGCAATACCCCATCTAAAAAGTTGGCAGATACCTTATCTTGCTCTACATTTGTTGGAAGTTGAATAGATCTATAGAAAGAACCATAGTACCTTTCTTTGTGGTAAAACTGCTTATCTTTTGATTCATTATCACATGTTTTTTCACCCTTCACTATTAAGTTATCGCCAGATATACTAATGTCTATGCTTTCTTTAGGAATACCTGGTAACTCTAATGATAGGCAATAGCTTTCCTTTGTTTCATAAAGGTCACAAACTGGTAGTAGGCTACTGCCTCTTTTAGAAAGCTCTGGGTTCCATCCTGTAAAAAAGCTATCAAATATGTCATCAACGGCTCTTTGTAACCCTCTTACACTAAAATTATCACGATTATTGTTTTTATTTAAATGAACTATATTACTCATGTTGTACCTCCTTTTACTAATACATGAACTACATAATCACTCCACTTATTGATTTCAATCCTAAATCTAAAATTTTTTAGATGCGAAAAATTTTCCCCGTTTACTATAACCTGATTATGAAAAAAATCTTATTTGGATTACCACGAGTAGTTCTATAAACTAGATTAACTGTAAAAAAGGGCAAGTGTATGCAAATTTATTACTTCTCTTTCCACTTCCACAATCAAACAATTTTGAATGTTTCTTATTTGACTTGTCAACAATGAGAATTAGTATAACTGCTAGCTCCGTCTTTCAGCTATGGCATTAAACAATGACATGCATAAGATCTAATAATATGTATAATTTATAAATAATTTTTGAGGTAAATTGTGAAATTGGGCGTTAATATTGATCACGTTGCAACCCTTCGCAACGCACGTGGAGCTTCTTATCCAGATCCATTAAAAGCAGCAAAAATAGCTATTAATGCTGGAGCAGATTTTCTCACCGTACACTTACGAGAAGACAGAAGGCATATCAGAGATGAGGATGTATTCAATCTAAAACAAAACATTAGCACTGAGTTAAATCTTGAAATCGCAGCTACGGAAGAAATGCTCAAAATAGCAAAAGAAGTAAAACCCTACTCGATTTGTATAGTACCAGAAAAAAGAGAAGAATTAACAACCGAAGGTGGCCTGAATATCGTGAATATGCACAGTAAACTTTCTGGTATAATAGAGGAAATGCATAGCTTTGACATAAAAGTCTCACTGTTTATCGATCCAAATATTAATCAACTAAAATATCTTGAGAAGCTAGAAAGAAAGCCTGACATAATAGAAATTCACACGGGGGATTACTGTGATAATCCATCAGAGGAAAAATTAAAACTTATTACTAACTCTGCAGAATACATTAATAATCTAGGAATAGAATGCCACGCAGGACATGGCATAAATTATAAACACGCTAAAGAAATAAAAAAGATACCTCACATCTCAGCTCTTAATATAGGCCATTCTTTAATCAGCGAGGCTATATTTCATGGCTTACATAGTGTAACTAAAAAGATGAAAATGACAATATCTAAGTAGATAATACTTTTTGCTTGCTATTTAAAATACTTAAAAGAGTTTGGCTTATTTTAAATTTTACCCTTGTCTTTTCAGGAACGGTCATAATCTCACCATTTTGAGGATTACGGCATTTTCTCTCCTTATTTATAACAGTAGAGAATGTACCTATTCCATGTAGACGTATTTCGCCTTTGCGACTTAGCTGATCCTTTATCATTTCCATAAACATGTCATGAACATTACTTAAATCAGATTTTGTTATGTCTATATTCTGACTAACACAATCTTGTTTTAGTCGGTTTATTATATCTTCTTTACTCATAAATTACCTTAATATTGAAAAATCACATAAATAGCATATTATGCTAATGCTAATAGTCAACTAAATTTACTCTAAAAATAGGAAACATCATAAGCTTTACACAAATATTTATACAATATTTACAAAAAACATCACTATCTCTTAGAAAACTGACATTTTTTCCGAGCTTTATGTTGACCATATTTCTTACGCTCAACAACACGTGAATCTCTAGTTAGGAATCCACCCTTACGTAATATAGAGTGTAGATCTTGACTTATACTACTTAAAGCTCTGCTTATTCCATGAGCTAAGGCACCTGCTTGGCCAGATAGTCCTCCACCTTTTACAGTTGCAAACACATCATACCTATCTAACATAGAAGTTACTATGAATGGCGCTTTAATCATTTGACACACTGATTCTCTTTTAAAATAAGAAATTAAATCATCTTTTTTATTAACACTAAATTTTCCACTTCCTGGCTTTATCCATACTCTTGCTACAGATTCTTTCCTTCGACCTGTGGCATATGAACGACCAAGTGAGTCAATCATTGCCTTTTTTGGCTGATCATTATTATTTATTTTCACTTTTTACTCCATTATTTCTTATTTTTACGATTTAAAGAGGCAAAATCTATTTTTTCAGGTTGCTGTCCTTGATGCTTATGTTCTGAACCAGAATAAACATACAAATTTTCAAACCGTCTACGTGCCATAGGACCATCATCAAGCATTCTTTTTACTGCCATTTTTATCACACGCTCAGGGAATTTGCCATTTAAAATATTATCTGGAGTAGTTTTCTTTAAACCACCAGAATAACCTGTATGCCTATAGTAGATTTTATCTTTAAGTTTCTTTCCGGTAAAATGTACCTTTTCTGCATTAACAATAATTACATTATCTCCACAATCCATATGAGGTGTGTATTCAGGCTTATGCTTTCCACGCAATAGCGCTGCTACAAACGCTGCAAGCCTTCCTACTACTAATCCTTCTGCATCTATAACAAGCCATTTTTTATCGACTTGTTTCTCTTTTAAGAAAAAAGTTTTCATATATCAATACATAACAGTAGATTATGATACACTGAGTTGCTTGATAGTGTCAACAACATTAGTTACAACATTAGTTATTGATTATTAAAGTAATTTATGCTAATAACTTAAACAACATGCTAGAAAGCAAAATGTTTCGATTGATTATTATACTTATAATTGCTTTTGGTACTATAGGTTGCTATGCAATCGATTTGGAAGAAGCCATAAGCAAAGCTATCAAAAACAGCTCAAAAATAAAGTCTCAGTTTTACCAATATAAGAGTGCTGAAAAACAGCTGAAATCTTCTGGATTGGCTGGATTTTTACCTGACATTAATTTACAATATAATTTCGATAGTAATTTTAATATTATTAACGATCGACAAAACTCTGGAAAGCGTCTAACATTAAGCCAAAGAATAATAGACGGTGGGGGCACTTTTGCTACATTTAGCCGATCAAGTCATCTTCTTAAAGCAGCAAAAATTAGATTTCAGCAGTCAAAGCAAGAAGTTGCACTCAGCGCTGTGAAAGCATATGTTAATGTTTTACAAAAGGCAGAAATATTAAAACTGAGAGAACATAAAGAACGTGTTTCTTTAGAACATTTGTCAGCTATGAAAAAACGCTTTTCTCTTGGAGAAGTTACTAATGCTGAGGTTTTATTCGCAAAAGCAAAATTTTCATCTTCTATATCCAAAAGAGTTGATGCTGAAGGTGAATTAAAGCTCGCTAATATTGCTTACTATCATTTAATTGGTGAAGATGCTGATAATCTTCACGAGACTAATGGTAAACTACCTTCTATACCAGAATTAAATGAATGTTTACAATTAGCAAAAACTAATAACTTGTCCCTAAAAGCAGCAGTTTATCAAAAAAGAGCTGCTGGAATGGAAGTGATTGCTGAAAGTTCCAAGTGGCTTCCTTCTTTGAATCTAAGCGCAAGTAAAAATTTTGGAAAGGACAATATAAAATTGGACACGTTACTAGAAAATGTGAATGTTGTCTTTACTCTTGATATTCCGATCTTTAAAAGAGGAGTTAATGTTTTTGGTGTTAGTAGAGCTAAAATGGATGCAAAACAATCCACTTACGATTATTACGAAGCAGTAAAAAATATAGAACAAGCAGTTATAAATGCTTGGAATAACGTGCTGACAGCAAAAGCTATTATTAAAGCAAGTCAAGAAGCAGAAAAAGCAGCAGCTTTAGCATTGGAAGGAGTTGCGCAAGAAGTAAACTTAAATTTAAAGAGCACAATTGATCTTTTGGATACTGAAGATGAACTATTTAAAGCACGTTCCGATCTAATTCAGGCAAAAAGCAATTATGTAATTAGTGTTTACAACTTGCTTTTTATGATAAATAGTATAAACCTTTAAATTTAATGGTATGAGCGATAATCAATCTGTAAAAGATATACTAGAAGATATAAAAAAAGCTATATCGGGTAAAAATCCAAGTGGTGATAGAGCAGAAATAATAGATGAAGATGATGACGTATTATGCCTTGAAGAGGAGTATCCAGAAGACATCGAAGAAAAAGAAAATAGTGAAGAAGAGAATAATTGCCAAAGTGAGAAAATGAATAACCAATTTAATAGTTACAACTCAGAAGAGAAAAATTTGTATGATAATATCCAAATGAGTAATAACAAAGTGAGCTATCAAGAACAAAGTAACGAGCATTTAGTTTTAAAAGAAAATATGGAGGAAATTAAAACATTGCTTGAAAAGATGCAAAGCGAACTACGGCATAAACAACAAAAAAGAGCGGATCTTACTGTTGAAGAATTAGTTGTATCTCTTTTAAAACCTCAGCTTTCAGAGTGGCTGAATAAGTATCTACATGCATTGGTAAAAGAAGTAGTTGAAAAAGAGCTCAAAGATATAATCAATAATAAGTAGGTTATTAGTATAAAGACCAGAGTAAAAACAGCTAGAGGTAGAAAGTTATCTTCAACAAGATGGCTACATCGCCATTTGAATGATCAGTATGTGCAAAAAACCAATAAGGACGGTTATAGATCGCGCTCGGCATATAAGTTAATAGAAATAGACGATAAATTTAAACTACTCCAACAAGGGCAAAAAATTATTGATCTTGGCGCTTTTCCTGGTGGATGGTCACAAGTTGCATCTAAGAAAGGAGCGAGTGTGATTGCTGTTGACATAAAACCAATAAACGCAATTAGTGGAGTAGAGTGTATACAGTGTGATATTATCAGCGAACTTGAAATTTTAAGAGAAAAATTCAAGGATCACAAATTTGATGTAATTTTATCTGATATGGCACCAGAATCTTGCGGTTTAAAATCGTTAGATCATATCAGAATTATGCTTTTATGCGAAGCAGCGCTCAATTTTGCAAAGCATTTTTTGAATCATGATGGCAAATTTGTAGTAAAAATTTTTCAAGGAGAGTCTGATAAAGATTTCTGCAATGAGCTAAAAAAAATGTTCAAAACAGTAAGATACTTCAAACCAAAGTCAAGTAGATCTGAATCTACAGAAATGTATTTAGTAAGTTTAGGCTTTATTGGTGGCAACTATTCTGTATAGCATATACTTACAGAAACGTTGACGAATCTTATCCTATTAAACTGAAGATTAATAACGCTCGCACAAAAGCCCTTTTTCTTGTTTAAATATTTATGATAATTAATTAAATTCTTGACTTTATTACTAAAATATATAATAATTAAAGTATATTATTATTTTTATAGGAGAGTTTGATATGTATTTAGAATTGTTGAAACATATATTAAGTATAGTAAATCGTGAAAATGATTTGAATGGTAATAACATAGTTGAAAAAATAAAAGAGGAACTAAAAAAAAGAGACCTCCCTGCTTATCAAGAGTGGGAGAAGAAAGCTTTTAATATGAATTATGAATTTAGTAAAAATAATGATTATAACAAAAAAGAATTAACATTATTAAATGTAGCATGTCTATATAATCAAGAAAATGTAGTAAAAGCTCTATTAGAAGTAAAAGGTATAAATGTTAATTTTCAAGATGGATCTGGAAAAACTCCTTTGTATATAGCTGTTGATAAAGGTCATCACAAGATAGTAAGAGCTCTATTAGAAGCCGGTGCTAATCCTTTAGTAAAAAGTCGTTGTAACAAAAATTTGGCAGAAATATTTACTAAAAAAGCAATTGGGAAAGCAGTAGACTTGGGTGCTCATATATTTATTATTGCATCTTGTATAGCTGCTATAGTAGTTACTTATGCATATTTTTTTGGTGTGTCATTATCAGTAGGTGCTATGGCTGGGATAGCTGTGGCTGCTGCTGTACTCACAGGACTTGTTGCTGGTGGTATTACGTATGAAGTGTATAAGCCTTGTGATGAGTTAAAGGACGCTATTGCAAAAGCAAAGTCAAGTCCTGGTCAGAAGCTAAATGGAGTTGATTTACAATCAGAAATTTCTTCAAAGTCAAGTGTAACAGTGTAGTTAAGTAGAAGGAAGAAGTCTCTTCTTCCTTTTCAAGTAGCTGACACTGATTTTCATCCAAAATAGTTTCATTCAAGTAGCTGACACTGGTTTCTTACCAAGAAAAACTTAGCATAACTTTTGTGCTCAAAAAAACTTCTGGATTCCAGCATCAAGTGCTGGAATGACATGGTGAAATATTATTCAAGTAGCCTCTGTCTCAGTGTCCATTTGGTGTCATTCAAGTCAGCTCTCTTCTTGTCATCCCAGTACTGGGATTCAGAAAACTGACCAGGTTGGTCACGCGCTGGCTCTCTAAAATTACTTTAGCTACAAATATTAAGAAATTTACTAAATAAAAAAAGACAAAAGAATCCCCGTATAGCTAGTTTTAATAATGTAAATTGATAATGTGCTAACAAGCGCGATTTGGCTGAATGTAGAAAAAATAAAAAAAGCTGCTATAATTTTATGTAATTTGCCAATAAACACCTGAATTTTGTCGTTGAGCCCAAAAACAAGGATAAATACCTCTATCAGTATAATAAGGAAAGTGGGAAGGTTTGTCAAGTAATAAAACTAGAGGGCTCAAATGAAAGAAGGTAAACTCTAAAGTGTACGTTCAGTAGCACTTTCTATAAGAGAGATTGTATTATCTATCCCATAAAGCTTTATAAAAGATCCCATTCTAGGACCGGTTTTTTGGCCAAGCAGCGTTTCATATAGCAACTGAAACCAATCGCGTAAGTTATTGTAATTATGTTTTTTTCCGATGGAGAAAACCTGAGATTGAATCTCTTCAGCAGTGGCTGTAATAGGCAGGGAATGTAGGTTGTTCTTTAAATCTAGTAACGCTTCTTTCTCTTTTTCGTTTGAAGCTTTATACGCTTTTGTTGGCTTAATAAAGTCGTGATAATACCTAACTGCAAAATCCGAAAGCCTATCTAGCATTTTGTTGCTTTCTGGTGTAACGTTTGGTGCATAAGTTGATATAAAACCCCAAAGAATCTCTTTATTTTCAGCATTACAAGCTGCTGCCAGGTTTAAAAGTAACGAAAAATTTATGCCTGAAGTTTCTACGCTTGGAACTTTACCCTGGTGGATGTGCCATACAGGGCTATTTACATCCTTTTCTTCACTCTCATTGTAACGCTTAGCAAACTCTAAATATTCATCAGTTGATTTTGGTATCACATCAAAATATAAACGTTTAGCTTTTTTAGGACTCTGAAAGATGTATAACGCTAAACTCTCTGTGGGTGCATAAGTTAGCCACTCCTCAATTGAAATACCATTTCCTTTTGATTTTGATATCTTCTTTCCTTCTTTATCAAGAAATAACTCATAGCAAAACAAAAGCGGTGGCTTTTCTCCAAGTATTTTACATATTTGACTTGAAAGCACAGCAGATGGAGTCAAATCCTTTCCATGAGCTTCGTAATTAACTCCGAATGCAGACCACCTCATCCCCCAATCAGGTTTCCATTGCAGTTTACATTTTCCTTTTGTCACTGGAACTTCTATTTTTCCCCCGTTTGGGTCTTCATACGTGATTGTTCCTTTATCTGTATTTGTTTCAATTACTGGAACTTGTAAAACTTGGGAAGTTTTTGGGCATATCGGCAAGAATGGACTATAGGTTTGCTGCCTTTCTTCCCGAAATGATGGAAGCATTACGTCCATCACTTTATCATAATTTTTCAGCAGGAGTAAAAGTTTTTCATCGTAAACGCCAGATTTATAACACTCTGTTGCACTCCTAAATTCGTATTCAAATCCAAACAAATCAAGAAATTTACACAACAACGAATTCATGTGATGACCATAACTCTCATGAGTGCCAAATGGGTCAGGTATCATGGTTAATGGCTTGTTCAGATTCTCTCTTAGCATTTCCTGATTTGGTACATTATCTGGTATTTTTCGCAAACCATCCATATCGTCGGAAACTGCAATGATTTTGGTTTTTATACTAGGAGCTATTTTTTTTAGAGCGTTTGCAATAACTGTGGTACGAAAAACTTCCCCAAAAGTACCAATATGTGGTAAACCCGAGGGACCATAACCAGTCTCAAATATTATCTCTTTTTTATTAGGGAATTCTTGTAGTATTTTTTCTGCTTCTTGAAATGGCCAGCTTATAATCATTGAATTTAAATTAATTATCTTACCTAAAGTGCTATTCATTTCAATAGATTTTTAATTAATGATGTAGTATTAGTGTTAGAGCTCTTATTAGAAGGTTAAAGATATGTCTACTGGCAGCATACAAACGAATCAATTATTTAAAGGTCTTACAAGACCTGCAATGCTCTTTGGTGTGAGTTATATGTTTGCAATATTAAACGTTCTAATTTGCATGCTAATTTTCATTAATACAAATGATCTTAGAGTAATTCTCCTGATGTTACCAGGTATACATGGACTTGGCTATATAGCTTCTGCAAAGGAACCGTTGTTTATTGAGTTATTTATGGTAAAGTTGGGAAAATGTTCCAAATGTTTAAATCGGTTTTATCATGGAGCCAATTCTTATGACATTACTTGATGTTATGCAATGTTGAGATTTAGAGCTATTCAATCAAAGAATAAATCTATTCTAAGTAGAGAGGTTCACGCTGCCGAATTTATACCTTATTCTTGCTATTGGAATAGTACAACCTTGATAACAAAGCAGAATTGGTTAGTTAAATTTATAAAATTAAATGGCTTTGCGTTTGAAACGGCCGATGATGAAGACTTGGTGATACAAAATAATATCAGAAATCAGATGCTAAGAAGCATTTCATCTCCAGCATTTAGTTTGTACTTTCATACCATCAGACGTAAGAAAAATATTTTTTCTGATGAATTTGCAAATCAGAGTTTACCAAATTTTTTTGCTAACCATGTAAATCTAAAATGGAGAGAAAAACACGCAACTAGGCAATCTTTTATTAATGATTTATACATTACGATTATTCGTAGGGCAGATACAAAGGGAGTAGAATTTTTATCACATCTACTGAAAAAATTTGGGCATGTAACTTCAAAACATGCTTGGGAAAGTGATATGCGTGATACCTATGAAGATTTAGAGGAAACGACAAATCGTATAGTAACAAGCCTTAGGAATTATTCGCCTAAAGTCCTTGGAGTAAAAGAAACTCCAAACGGACTGTTTTGTGAAATAATGGAGTTTCTGTCTAGAGTTGTAAATTGTGGCTTTGTTACAAATACGCTTTTTCCACTAAAAACTGAAATATCAAGATACTTACCAGTTCATAGGTTATTTTTTGGCCATAAGATGATACAGGTTGTGACTCATAATGAAAGTAAATATGCTGGAATAGTTAGTATCAAAGAATATGGAAATAATACTTCCGCAGGAATGCTTGATTCTTTTTTACAACTTCCTTATGAATTTATTATCACGCAGTCTTTTCAATTTACAAATAGGCAAATGGCAATTGCGAAAATGCAGATACAGCAAAATCGTATGATACAATCTGCAGATAAAGCTATTTCTCAAATAGCAGAAATTTCTCATGCGCTTGATGATGCAATGAGTGGTAAAATTGCGTTTGGTGAACACCATTTAACTATCTTATGTATAGAAAAAAGCCCTAAATCATTGGACAATGCTTTATCATTGGTTGAATCGGAGCTTTCTAATTGTGGTGTTTATCCTGTTCGTGAGAGGGTTAATTTAGAACCAGCATTTTGGGCGCAAATTCCTGGTAATTTTGATTATATAGTAAGAAAAGGTACAATAAGTAGTCTTAATTTGGCCGGTTTTGCATCTCAACATAATTATCCTACTGGTAAAAAATTCAATAACCACTGGGGAGATGCTGTTACAGTTTTTGATACAACATCTGGCACTCCATTTTTCTTCAACTTTCATATAAGGGATGTTGGACATACTATGATAATTGGGCCAACAGGTGCTGGCAAAACTGTTTTAATGAATTTTTTATGTGCTCAAGCAATGAAATTTTCTCCAAGAATATTCTTTTTTGATAAAGATCGCGGTGCAGAAATTTTTTTAAGAGCACTTGGTGGTATCTATACTATAATAGAACCAAGAACTAAGACAAATTTTAATCCTCTGCAACTTGACGATACTCCTGATAATAAAACATTTTTGATGGAATGGATAAAATCTTTAATTTTAGTGTACAACGATAAATTCACTTCAGAAGATATTGCTAGAATTAATGATGCAATTGAGGGAAATTTTAAATTAAAAAAAGAAGACAGATTTTTGAGAAATCTTGTACCATTTTTAGGACTTGCGGGCCCTGATACTCTAGCTGGAGCAATATCTATGTGGCATGATGATGGCTCTCATTCTGCAATATTTGACAATAAAGAAGATTTGCTAGATTTTTCAAAAGCAAGAGTGTTTGGCTTTGAAATGGCTAGCTTGCTAAAAGATCCTGTTGCTCTTGGGCCGGTCTTGATTTATTTGTTTCATAGGATTAGTATATCGCTTGATGGCACTCCATCCATTATTGTTCTTGATGAAGCATGGGCGTTAATAGATAATCCAGTTTTTGCACCTAAGATAAAAGACTGGTTGAAAGTGCTGAGAAAGTTAAATGCTTTTGTGGTTTTTGCTACTCAGAGTGTTGAAGATGCAAGTAAAAGTGCTATTAGTGATACGCTTGTACAGCAGACAGCAACACAAATTTTTTTGCCAAATCTGAAAGCTACTAGTGTCTATCGAGATGTTTTTATGTTAACTGAACGTGAGTACATACTGATCAAACACACAGATCCAAGTACTAGATTCTTTTTAGTAAAGCAGGGAGTTAATGCTGTAGTAGCTAGAATAGATCTGAAAGATTTGGATGATGTGGTCAACGTGTTATCTGGACGTGCGGAAAGTGTTCTATTGTTATATGATATACTGAAAGAAGTCGGAGATGATCCAAAGATGTGGTTGCCTGTGTTTTATCAAAAGGTGAAAAATGTTTAAAACTAAACTGTCATTACTGTTAGTTGCGATATTTTTGTTAAATATAGATTTTTTGCTCTCGTATCCAGTGTTTGCAGATACAGTAAGTGGTACTGACAAAACGGAATTTGTTAGCAGATTTAATTCTACTGGCAGCTTTAGTCGTGCTTCTAATCCTGACTGTAAGGCGTTTGAAACAGCTGCAGCAGTTGCTGGGATAGCAATTGCTATTGGTGCAATATTTACTGGTATTGTTTTGATTGTCTCTTCTGCTGGTTTATTTACTGCTCTTGTTATCGTTGGAATGATAGCTGCAATTGTTGGGGTTTGGAAGGCGATAGGAGGACTTGTTGTTTGTGAGCATAGTTTTGTTAAACACCCAGTTGCACGTGATCATGATGGAAAGTATAAAGATTTCGAATTCTCAAAATCAGAATACTCAAAATATTCAGATTGCACAAATAAGAATTATCAAAAGGAAGATGAATATTTTAAATGTTTTGATGGGGCAAATGGATCAATAGAAGTAGGTAGAAAAATAGAGAAGGGCATTTTAAACTCCATACCTGACCAAAATACTGGTGGTTATTACTGGCCAAAAAACGGTGTGCAATACAGTGAATATATAGAAGTATGCCATAGAAATCCTTTAACATTTAGCAGATTGTTTTGGTTAGATACATCAATAAAAGCAGACTTTGATGTTAGAGAGAAGGACACTGGATATGAAGGTGGGTCATGGTCTCCAAAAGTTGATGGTGATCTGGAATGTAAAGTTCTTAAAGCAGGACAAAGCGAAACCATACATGGGTCAACATTCAAGGCAGTAAAAAAAATGGACAGATTGTGTGTGGAGCTGGCAAGTGTGAGAATGCTTGGTATCAAAATGACTCCTTGGCCGCAAGGGGTTGATATGGGATGCACAGAATTGCCACCTGACCCACTTGCTCCTATGTGTGAAAAATCTGTGATGATATTCAAAAATAAAGATGGTACAGGTGAATATGAGGAAGATCTTAATGATTCTAAAAATAAGGACAAAGATTACAAAACTATTATAAGGGAAAAGAAAGGAGAGGGAAAAATTTTTGTAGGTTATAATAATGCCAGTTGTTTTAGCCAGTATGTCTCTGAAGCTTGCTACAATCAAGCGGGAAGTAAGTCATTATCTCCTATTCCTATAACTTCTATGATAGTGCAATGTATTAAGGAGTCGTTAGATAATTTAGTGGCAGGTATTGATTCAAGTGGTAACTTACTTACAGACAAAAATGGACATGCTAAGGGTAGTTTTTTGTCTGTAGCACAAAAAAGACTGAAGAACACTGTTACTGCTATCTTAATTTTAGCTTTGATATTGTTCTCTATAAAAGTTATGTCTGGTGGAGTGCGTAGTCCGCAAGAAATGTACATGTTGATCATTAAATTCGCTTTAGTGATTTACTTTACGACAGGTAGCACTATGTCTCATTATTACGGGGAATTAACAAAACTTTCGAACGGCTTATCAGAAATAGTGCTTAAAGCTTCATCTGAGAGTAAAAATATATGTAATTATGAGGCAGGTAAAGATTATGAATACGATCGTGCAGGGCAGAAGGTATCCTACAGTTATCTTGCACCTTGGGATAGGCTTGATTGCAGAATTTTATTTTATTTAGGTGCCCCTTTAGATGGAATTGGTGGCAAAATTGGTACTGGAGGTGTTGCAACGTTAGCGGTCTTGCTTGGCGCTGCTCCTGTCTTGTTAGTTGCAGGTTCGGTGATTGGTATTATTTTCGCTGGTGGACAAATTTTAGTAGCTCTTGTCTGTATATTTATGGCCATTTTGATGATGATGGTTATTTTATGGATGTGCTATGTATTTATCTTATCTTTAGTTGCGCTTAGTGTAATTATCATCTTATCGCCTTTATTCATTCCTATGGTTTTGTTTCAACATACTAAAGGATATTTTGATGGTTGGCTAAAAGAGTTAATTACCTACAGTTTATACCCAGTTATCCTCTTTGCATTTCTATCTTTTATGTTCATAGCATGTGATAAAATCTATTTTAAAAATTTAAATTTTAAACTGGACGAGTCATATAAAAATGAACAACCAGACAAGTCATATGAAAAGAAACAAGCAGAAATCTCATATAGTAAGAAAAAACAGTGGTTTAAATTGAAAGATGGGGAATGTGATAAAAATGAAACTACTCTCGCATGTATGATGCAAAATTATAGCTTTAAAAAGAGCAGCATACTTGGTCTATTCGACTTTAGATACATGGAGTTTGGCAGCTCTCTAATCGGAGAATTATTAAAATTGTGTTTAGTATTATTCCTCTTTTACCACTTTTTAAACGTTCTTCCCGGCATGGCTGCTGAGCTTGCTGGTAATCACAGAGCAGCACTTGGTTCAGGTAGCACTCCTGCACAAATGGTGAATAAAGCTTTATCTGCTGCCAAAGCTGCTGCTGGAGGTGCTGGTCAAGTTGCTGCTGCGGCTGTAAATAAGGCAAGAGGGGCTATTGGAGGAGGTGGAGATGATAATAAGGGATCGGGATCTTCCTCTAGTGAATCTATAAAATCAGGTGGAGAGTGAGCGCAGGTGAGTAACAGATGTTTGAACATTTGAGCAACCAAAATTTGGTTAAGCTATGCATAAGTTTTGTGATACTCTTTTTATTATCTGGGTGCGGGTGTATTAAGCCAGAAGATTCATCAGGCTTGCGTGAGAAATTGGATATAGTGTCAACAGAGCAGAAATGGGTTGATTCTGGAGTCTATATTTCGGATAAAATAAAAGTAACAGAGATTAATATAGTACCTAATAAGGTTAATTTTTGTTCGCAATATAAAGATTTTGCAATTGAACCTGGAGTAAGAAACGTTACATTACCGTTTGCGCTTAAAGCTGGCGATGCGATAAGCTTTAGTGTTGTTGGAAGTAAAATGTGTAAAAACAATAATGGCATGGTCACCTGCAAAAAAATTGACGAAAATTGCGGTGAAGGGGAAAAGGAGTATTTTTCACATGTTTTAAATCAAGAGAAGTGTCAAGGTGAAATATGTCCTAATAAATATGAAATAGGCAATGCACAATGGTTAAATGGAAAAGAGTACTGGTCTTCAGAATTAGATCAAAGTGAAAGAGAGGAAATTAGAAATGTCATCGACTCTATAAAACAGCAAGGGGAAAATGTAGACTGTAGCAAGCTTTCAGAGAGCAGTGCAAGTAAGATAGATACGCGCATTTTAAATTTACTCTGTGGACGTATATGTAAATTTTCTTTCGGCAGCGGAGAAAAAGGTTGCGTATATATTGAATACAATAGTATAGAAGGTGAGATATTCAATACTTTAAATTCTAGAGGTGAATCTGTTATTGCTGAAATTATTGATAACGTATTAAAGGAAAAACGGGTAAAAACTGACATTACACTATTACGTGTTCACATGGATAATGAGGAATTTGAACACATTCCAGGAGGCGGTATATGTATTAACTGTGATCATAAGATAGATCGTAACCATCCAAAACCAGAGTTAACTTTTAGTTTAGGTGATGGTAAGGGCAAGGGTGGTTTCAATATAAGAGTAACGAAGAACCATAGTCTAAAAAACAACTTATATATACATGTTTCTGATAAGTTTCCTGAGCACAATCCTGGTGAAATTCTGGGGGATATACCTGTGGATATCAGTGAAGTTCATAATACTGAGTATATGGAAAGATTAAAAAAAAAGCTAAAAGACAAGAGTGGCACTATATATTACGGAATAAGAGATCATGGCTGTGATTATAAGAAAAATGAGGGTCAGTTTAGTATTAACCTTACAACTAAAGAGCCACCTGTAAGAACTTTTAGTGCGATATATAATTTTTTTGATGAAAAAGTAAAAACTGCATTTTTCGGTTCTAGCTACAAAGACACTAACGCGATTCACTCTGATACTAGCCCTGTGAAGTCTCTTTATCAAAGTTTTGTAGCATCAAATAGAACAAATACCATCAGATCTACAATAGTGTCGTTATTAGTATTATATATAGTTTTATACACCCTTTATTACTTTTTTGGATTGTCTCATGCTTCTATATATGAATTTTTAATTATATGTGTAAAGATAGGAGTTATTACCCAATTGCTGAACGATAACAGTTGGAGTTTTTTTTATAACAATGCATTTTCTATTTTTGTTAATGCTCCAAAACAGTTAATAGAAATAGCAAATTTCAGAGGTACAACATCAAATGTTTTTGAATTTCTTGATTTACCGCTCAATAGGTTTTTATCAGCACACTCAGTGTTACTAATAGTATCTCTTATATTCTCCGGTCCTTTGGGTATTGTATCGTTTTGCTTGGTGATTTGGGGTTTGATAACAGTGAGCTTATCGATGTTTAACGCCTTATTTTCTTTTATCACATCTATAGCAATAGTTGCATTATTGCTTTCCTTGGCGCCTCTTTTTATTATTTGCCTTCTATTTGGATATACTAGACAGATGTTTCACAATTGGGTCAAAAATTTAGCAAGATTTGCAATTCATCCGGTAGTGCTTTTAATTTTTATATCATTAATAAGCCAGGTTATGGATTATATTGTGTATTCGGTCTTTAATTTTGAGGTCTGTCCTACATGTATACTTAATCTTAACTTAAAGATTTTTAATCCTTGTATTATTTATGGTTATGCTTCCAAACATGCACCTAATATCACAGCTATGATGGCTTTTGTGATTTTGGGACATGCTATGAAAGCTTTAGTTGAGGCATCTTCAACAATATCTGATTCGTTGTTTGGTGTTTATGTGGCAAGCGAACCAGGAAGGCAATATCAGCAAAGCTTAATGGGAACAGTAGGTTTAGATGAACAAAGTATCCAAAGAAGAGCAGGTCAGCAATCTGGTACACCAAGTCGAAGACCTCAAATACCACAATCAGCTCAAAGATCAGCACCTAAAATACCGACAAACACAGGAAATCAATGATGAGCAGAAAATCATTATTATTGATACTATGTCTTGTAATTACTGGCTGCACAATGGATTGTGTTGAACCTGGGCTGCAGAGCAGAAATACTAGTGTCAGTATAGATGTTCCAGTTCGTGAAGCTGGCGAAGGAGTTAAAATTCATTGGGTTGATTCTGGTCAAGTAATTAGCAAGGATGAGAAAATCAAATTTACTCTTGGTGGGTCAGTAAATTTTTGTCCTCTTAAAGAAGGGAAAAATCCAAAGAGAGTACTTGTGCCCGCTGTATTTTGTGCTAATGATTTAATACCAAATTACAGTAATAAGTTAACTGATAATGCTAGTCTTGATGAACGAGAAATATGTGGGGATATAGGCTTTGGAAATAATGAATTCTATAGCAATAGACGTTATGTAGATACTGGAATTAAAGCAAATCCTGGTGATAAGTTAAGCTTTAGCTTAGTTCCCAGAGAGATAACGATTGATTATGACAATCCACAAGGAAAAGGTATCAGTTTTGATGATAATTGCTATAGAACTGAAAAAGGGGATGAAAAAGATAGAGCTACAATAAGAGACATGCTAAACGGAGGAAAGTTCTTTTGTGGAGAAAGTGGTAAAAGAACTGTAGTAGAATTTCCGCCGCTGAATAAAGAAGAAATGAATAAAAGAAGAGTGCTAGTTGGCAATGGCTACACTCCATATGATAATAAGGTACATTTTAATAAGGATTATATTCAAAATTCATGGATAAATGGTGCGTTGTTAGATCTACGACGAACTAAAATAGGACTGAATGAATTATGTAATGGGAAAAGGTGTGATTTTAATGAGCTGAACAAATACAGTTCTTATGAACTTAATTGTTACTATCAGAATATATGTTACAACGCAAAAGGTATAGGGGAGAATTGCGTCTCTTCTATAAGGTATGAGAAGTATGATAAAGGAAATACATGTGACATGTATTCTCACCTTAAACGTATTGAGGATGAACTAAAAAAGATTGAAGAAAATAAGAGGGATTCTAAGCAGATTGACATTAATTTAATATCAAATTCTAAATTAAACTTCAAAGAGGACAGAGGAGATATTTCTTGGGCCGAAGCTCTTGTTGCAAAAATTGGCGATTTTGATGATCAGGATATTGCTAAAGGTATTCAATGTTTTCCAAATGAGAAAGGTGCGAAAGGAGATAATGTATGTTCACAGATTAATTATAAATTTGAAGATTACTCTCTGAGATTAAATCATGATTATAAAATAAAAGGTATAACACCTGGTAGTAGTGTGATGCTTGCTATAGCAAGTAATGGCAACTACCAACTTCATAGAGGTGGATATCATGTTGAAGTAACTAGATCATGTAACTTTGATGGTGGTAAAAAATTGTATGTGTACTTAGGTGATAATCCGCCAAGGGATCCATCTGCTCGAAAGACTAATGATTTCAAAAAAGTAAAGAGGTTGGATAAAATAACAGAGGATAATGTAGACTATTACATAATAGATGGAAGTCATTTGGTAAATGAAGAGTCTAAGAAAATATATTTTGGTATTAATGTAGAAAACGTAGAGAAAGATGATATTACGGACAAAGATAGCAAATATTATGAAGATAACAAATACACAGTAAATTTATTTTTAAAAAGAAAAATAAACGATTTTATTTCATCAACTGTAAACAAGATTTTTGATTTCATAACAGACGGGAGTGAAGACGGAATTAAAATTCCATATGAAGGATATAGAAAGGGGCTTCTACAAGGAATAAGAGCTTTGCTTATTCTATACGTTATATTTACTGTTGTTGGCTATATGCTTGGAACAATACAATTAAGTAAATTCGATTTTATTATAAGAATATTCAAAATAGCATTTATAGCTTTTGCTTTTAGTGATAGAAGTTGGGAATTCTTTGGTACAACTTTGTCTGGGCTTTTTGTTGAGGGTAGCATTTATTTAGTTGATAGTTTTTCTGGCTATATAGGAGAAGGAGGTAAAAAATTTGCATTCTTAGATTTAACAGCCGGAGTATTATTTACAGGAGAAACATGGCTGAAATTTTTATCTTTAATGCTATCAGGACCTTTTGGCTTTATTGCATTTTTGGCAATACTTTATGCTACTTTTGTGTTTTTAAGATGCATTATTAGTGCTACGTTTAAGTATGTAATATCTACTGTTTTAGTGGCATTTTTATTGTCATTGGCACCTTTATTTATCGTATTTATTCTATTTCAACAAACTAAAACATTATTTGATAATTGGATAAAAACGCTGGCTCATGTTTCATTGCAACCAGTCATTTTATTTTCATCCTTGTCTCTTTTAAACCAGTTAATGTATTCAGTTCTATACAACCTCACAAATTTTTCTGCATGCTATCAATGCTTAATTAGTGTAAATTTTTTATCGTATGATCTGTGTCTTATGAAATCAATATTACCTCTTGGGTATAGTCCTGGTACTAGTGTTGATGTTGCGCTCAGTACTGGAGAAAGGGCTGGTGGGCACTTTGCAGCATTACCTATAGATCTAATCCAGGCATTTATATATCTCATCATTGCTAGTGCAATGGAAGCTTTTGTTTCTATATCAGAAACTATGGCGCAGGCGTTGTTCAGCTCTGGTTATGGAGTTGCTCAAAGTGTTAGTCATATTTCTAGGAGCGCATCACAAGCTATGCTGTCAACTGTTGGCCTTGATGATAGAACCCAAAATATGATACATAACATCAAGCAGGGAATGAGTAAAGATCGTAGCAAAATTGAAGCTAAATTGCCTGATACACCAAAGCAAGCAGATGGGAAAGGGAGTGCTGGCAGAGAAATGAGCAAATCTGAAACACTAAGCCAGCCAGATAAGCAAAAGGATTCTGATAAAACAAAAGGACAAGTCAAGGAAGATTGATGAGATATATGGAGTAACTAATTAAAAAGATATTTGAAGTAAGGTTTTAGAAATTTATTCTGTATTGGAAAAAGTTTAGGTATGCAATCACGCTTAGGCAAATGTTGGTTTAGGTTATTAATTTTGGTAATCTGTGTTCTGGTTACAGGTTGTAGTAAGAATGATATGCCTTTTCCAAGATGTATATCTGCTGATTATTTTGGTCCTGAACCCATTGCAATTGGTGCTCATTTTCCAATCGGTCATGATGCGTTTTTTCCAGAAGGTGAAAGTGGAGAACCTATTGATCCTGAAACCGGAGAAATCAATTATGGTTTTCACCCTAATCAAGTAGTGAAGTGGAAGGATACCGGCCTTGAAACCAATGGAGATAGTTTAGTAGTACGAGTAAATGGTGCATGGACATCTTGGAGCAATAGTAATAAGAAGAAATCTCAAAGTAGTTATAGTTTGGAAAGTTTGGAGCAGTTAAAATATGCAACCAAATTTGAAAGAGGGAAAGGTGACAACAGTCTGCCTGACTTTCACTTAGTTTGTAATGATTATAAACCTAGCATACAAAAATTTTCAAGTAAGCCTAAAGAAAGTTGCACTGTAAAGTGCAAGTGCATTAATGAAGATGATAGCGCAAATACAGTATCACGTGGTGCTCCATGTTGGTTTACTAACGGCCATGGTGCTTATCTTTTATTTAAAAGGCCTAGCGATTCTAGTCCTAACGAAAATTTAAAATCCATGCGTAACCCTGAGTCTCCTACTGTACATCTAGGTTACAATTCCGTAGCGGAAGATGGAAGTGGGCTTTTTACTTTAGACAGAGATAACACCACATTACAGGACAGGAGTTGTAATACGGTGAGGTTAGAAAAAGGATGGAAAATATATGTAAAGATATTAGATAGATATTATCTAGATAATGCAGGTGGCTACTCTTTTGAATTTTTGAGCGGAGTGCAGAAACCAAGTAACTTTGGATTTTTTGATTACATTTATAACTATCTAAAATGTGTATTATTGATTAACGAAAATTGTAAAAAGCATTTTGATAGCAATGATCCTGCAGCTGCACAAGCGATATTTCAAAATATAGCTGAAAAAAGTACGAGCTTTCACAATTTTGTTCTTTCCTTGCTTGTTCTATTTATAGTGATTTCATCGCTTCTTTATCTTTTTGGAATGATAAGAGAAACTAAGCATGATATGCTCATCAGAATGATGAAAATCACTCTAGTAATAGTGCTTATATCTCCTGGAAGTTTTAGATTTTTCTATGATCATTTTCTTGTTTTATTTGTTAAAGGTCTTGAACAATTGATAAGCATAATTACTAATTTTGCTCCCAACATGAACACCGGAGGTAATTCAAACGTTGCTCAAGGAAATGAAGCTAAATTGTTTAGCTTCATGGAGGATATGTTTAATAAGTTTTTTGCTTACTCTGTTTGGAAAAAGTTTGCAGCATTTTTACATTATCAAATGTGGGCAAGTCTCCTTATGATACCGGCAATTTTTATAGGGATTGTCTTATATTTCCTGCTGTGTATGTATGCTTACATAATATTCCTTTCTGGTTTTATGGGTATAGCTTTTCTTGTAGCTATAATGCCGCTATTCCTAATCTCTATTTTATTTTCACCACTGAAAAGTCTATTTGAGGGTTGGATAAAATTCTGTATTAGTTTCTGTTTGCAATCAATTATGATATTTACCCTGCTGTCATTACTTGCTGCGATGATAATGAATACCTTTTATAAACAGTTAGGCTTTACTGTGTGCTATAATAAATGGCTTGAAATAAAGTTATGTGCTCCAAAATGGGTATTTGGTGGTTTTTGTATAATTGATAAAGAATACTTTAGCTGGACTCCAGGGCAAATTTTTGTACCTTATGCTATTGGAGAGGCTTCTACATTGAACGTAGATAAGAATATAGAAGGTATAGAAAAACTAAGCAGAATAGGTGGTACAGTAAAGTTTACTGGTGGCGCTGGATATATCCCTCTTCCACCAGATTACATTAATAAAGGTTTTCGTTATATAGATTATCCTTTCTTTAATCCAATTCCTGGAACTAAAGATAATCCAGCAGACCACTATATTGCGGAAAGTGATATGATAGTTAGTAATGGCTGTAGTGCAAAAGATCTAGTACGCTTAACAAATAGTTTATCTCATGCATCAGAGAGGGCTGACATTATATTACTGATCAACAATATAGAGAAAAGGATAGGTGATGTTAGTGAAATAATAAAACGCTACTGTCAAGATATAAATAAATGCAATAGTTATAGGGAAATAATTAATGAAATAAGATCTTTAGTGCGGAGTGCGATAAAAAAACAAGGTTGTAGAATACTGAAACTTCATGATTTATATAAGGATTCCAACAGTGAATACTGTCAGAAATGTAAAGATTGTGAGGATTGCAAAAATTATAAAGAAGATAGTGATTACCAAAGGGTGCAAGACATACAGAGAGGTTATTTAATCAACGCAGGAGAGATCTTTGTATTGTTCTTGCTTTCGTTTTTGATGTTTTCTTTGAAGGAGTTTGTACAACAGATGGGCTCAAGCATTGCCGGTGGTGGGTTTGGTGTTTACAATATATCTAGTATGTATCAAGCATCACCTGTGACTGGTTTAATGCAGGGATTAAAACAACAGATGCAAGATAAAATTGGTGGAGGGCTAGAGTCTTTAGGTAATTGGGCTACTCATGTACCGGACAGATTAGCTGGAGGTACAGCTAATTTGCTAGGTAGAATACCAGGAGTTGGGGGTGTGCTGAAATATGCTATTAATGTGCCACGTAAGCTTGTAGGTGCTACTATTGAAGCAACAAAATTTGCAACATCACCTAAAAATGATGTTGATAAGCTTGAGGAAAAAATCTACAGGGCGTTTGGAATTGATAAAGAAGATATTGCACATAGAAGAATTGATAAATATTTAGAATATTATAAAGGATATGTAGGATCACATTTGGGCTATACAATAGAAGATGCTATGAAGTTTACTTGGGAACATGGTCTCGACTCTATAGGAACTAACCCTGCTACAGGAGAAAAGGATGGTTACCAGCATAATCTACTCTATAGAGCAAAAACATATAGACGGGAATTTCTTGAGAAGCTTCATGACTACACTATTGGCCGCAAGAGAGAACCAGAAGAAGATGAATCATCAAAAGAAAATAAGCCTAATCAATCAAATCGAAAATTAGGTACGGAACCAGAAACCCTAAAAAACACTACAGAAGCTATACGTGCCGGAGAAGATAGAGAGCGTCAAGATAATGAAAGGAATGAGAACATAGAGAATGATGAAGAATCGTAATTTCAAAGGGCTAAGTTATTATGGTCTTCAGCAAGACGAAGATGGTAATATCAAGTTAAACGATTACAATGATGTTTTAAATGCGCGCAGAGCGAGGGTAGATTTGTTACTAGATAGCACTAAGCAAGGTGATGTTAGTCTTTCAAAGCTAAATAAAGCTCTGAATGAGAGACTTATAGATGATAAAGGGCTATCGTCAGAATTTGACAAAGAAGACAAAGAAATTGCACAGAAGGAGCTTAAGATGTTCTCTATTTTAGACGATCTTGATAATCTTGCAAACATTGAAAGTGAAGATCTATTAGAGGTTAGTTTGTTACTATCAGATCTTAGTTTTATAGAGAGAAATATTGTGTTGAATGCCGATCAGAGTTCTGATCTAATAGGGTTCAAAAATCTATTTATAGAAAAAAAAGCATCTGGTGAGGAATATAGTGATGAAGAGTATCACAATTTCCTCGATAGTATAGAGAAAATCAATACTTTAATTAAGTTAGAGTTAGAAAGTAGAATTGAAGGGATGGGTCATGATGAAAAAAACAACCATGATGATTTACAAGACGAGATTGGTCGTGCAATCAGTATAGAAAATAAATCAAAGAAAAGCGATTGATCTTGCGTTCCTCCACAAGCAAACTTCTTTCTATTAGACTGCTGAAGCTATGTTGACATTAAATGTGTATTATAAATAATTAGTTAACTTCGAACTTGTTTTATATGTTACGTGTTATTGCGGGTAAATATCGTGGAAGAAAAATAACTACAGGCAAGAATTTAGCTGCACGGCCCACTATGAGTAGTGTCCGAGAAGCAATATTTAGTATACTTTCTTCAAGAAAACCTATTTATAACCTAAATGTACTTGATTTATTCTGCGGAAGTGGCTCTTTTTCATTTGAAGCACTTTCTCGAGGTGCTAAACATGCATTCATGGTAGATTCAGATTATTACAATTTGCAACTGCCTAAAAAAACAGCAGAAGATTTTGGAATTACGAACGATATCACGTTAATTTGTTGCAATGCTAACGGATTACCAAGACCTATTTCAAAGTGCGATATAGTTTTTATGGACCCACCTTATAATATCAATCTGGTTAACTCAACTTTAGACGAGTTAGCTCACTCAGGCTGGTTAAATGATAATGCGTTAATAATTCTAGAAATGAGGAAAAATGAAGGTTTTGAGTGCAATAAAAACTTCAATATAATTGTGGAGCGTACCTACGGTATTGCAAAAATAATTTTTCTTTCTTCACTCACTTGAATTTCTTTTGTAAACATCTATAGCTAAGCTAAGTAAGATTTTTCCGAGGACTGAAAGAAAAAATCAATTCGTTTTGGTGGGAATACGGTGTGTAACAGCAAATCAATACGAGTTGATATACTAGAAACCTCAGTTATGGATTAGCCGATAAAGAAAGGCATAGAAATAGAAGGCTTTTTGGACTGCATGGAGTAGGAAATCAGAACAGAAAAAACATGAATTAGGAAATTTGTTGGCGATCTATGTCTTGTATGCTCAATCTCAAATTTGTTTTTCAAGGAATCAAAAACAGTCTCAATAATCGACCTTTTCCTTAATAAAATCTTCTCTTTAAGTGAAATTAGTGCGTTTTTCATACCTTTTTTTACTTTAGTGACTAACTTTAGGCCTCTATCGAAGAGTTTCTCAAAAAGCTCTTTCTTTATATAGCCCTTATCTCCAAACAAAAGTCCGGTCAGTCTTTTAGTGAGAGTTGGTAAAGGTTTTCTGTCATCAACGTTACCTTTGGTTAGGGTAAGTGCTTGAATTTCACCAATTTCGTTAATCACTAAGTGCAACTTGAAGCCAAAAAACCAACCATACGTACTCTTACTAATTTCTGCTAGATGATTAAAAACTTTATTCCTAGAGATCCTTTTTTTGTGGCAAACGGCAATCGTAGAGGTGTCGATGTAGGAAGTGCCGGTCATTTTCGCTTGTTCACAGAACCATTGCAAAAGTAATGCTAAATACCACAAAACTCGCGGCTTTAAGGCAATAAATCTGTGATATGAAGGCAGCTTTGAAAACTCTGATCTATAGAATAACTGAAGATAACAAAGATAAAAAGCCTTGAAGTTTTTACATGGTGATTTATGGTATAACAGGATTATGGTTAGAATTTCTGAGTGCGCTATTTCTGGTACTCTGGTTGGTTTTTTGCCGTTTGATAAGAACCTATTTGCAAAATTATCATCTACCGCACGACAAAAATCCTCGACGCAACAGTACAGTTCTGTAATATCTTTCTTCATGGGTAACCTCTTATTATTACTAAAATACTCGAGTTTACCCTGTTTCCCTCTTCTTAGTTATACTTTTATCTATTTTCTAATCCATAACTGAGGTTAGAAGAAGCAGTATGGAAAGAAATGAAGATGGTACTCAAAACCTCAGTTATGGATTAGCCGATAAAGAAAGGCATAGAAATAGAAGGCTTTTTGGACTGCATGGAGTAGGAAATCAGAACAGAAAAAACATGAATTAGGAAATTTGTTGGCGATCTATGTCTTGTATGCTCAATCTCAAATTTGTTTTTCAAGGAATCAAAAACAGTCTCAATAATCGACCTTTTCCTTAATAAAATCTTCTCTTTAAGTGAAATTAGTGCGTTTTTCATACCTTTTTTTACTTTAGTGACTAACTTTAGGCCTCTATCGAAGAGTTTCTCAAAAAGCTCTTTCTTTATATAGCCCTTATCTCCAAACAAAAGTCCGGTCAGTCTTTTAGTGAGAGTTGGTAAAGGTTTTCTGTCATCAACGTTACCTTTGGTTAGGGTAAGTGCTTGAATTTCACCAATTTCGTTAATCACTAAGTGCAACTTGAAGCCAAAAAACCAACCATACGTACTCTTACTAATTTCTGCTAGATGATTAAAAACTTTATTCCTAGAGATCCTTTTTTTGTGGCAAACGGCAATCGTAGAGGTGTCGATGTAGGAAGTGCCGGTCATTTTCGCTTGTTCACAGAACCATTGCAAAAGTAATGCTAAATACCACAAAACTCGCGGCTTTAAGGCAATAAATCTGTGATATGAAGGCAGCTTTGAAAACTCTGATCTATAGAATAACTGAAGATAACAAAGATAAAAAGCCTTGAAGTTTTTACATGGTGATTTATGGTATAACAGGATTATGGTTAGAATTTCTGAGTGCGCTATTTCTGGTACTCTGGTTGGTTTTTTGCCGTTTGATAAGAACCTATTTGCAAAATTATCATCTACCGCACGACAAAAATCCTCGACGCAACAGTACAGTTCTGTAATATCTTTCTTCATGGGTAACCTCTTATTATTACTAAAATACTCGAGTTTACCCTGTTTCCCTCTTCTTAGTTATACTTTTATCTATTTTCTAATCCATAACTGAGGTTGAGAGAGCTTAATCAAGCAGACTATGAAACTAAACTTGATATAATAAGAAAGTTAGTTCAACGCATTGAAATTGACGATGATAACGTACATATAGTGTTTCGATTGAAAGAACTCGCTCGAAAGGGAGTGTTAAATAAACTGTGTCAAACCGAGAAGTAAAGTAATAAATTGATAAAATGGAGGTTTGACACAGTTTATTTAACACTCCCCAACATTCTATCGGGATGCCAGTGTCAGCTACTTGCATGACATCCTCTTGCTTCTATAGGTGTCTTTATCTCGTCTACTTTATTTTGCCACACAGATACAATGGTTTCACATGCACTTGGTAGGCTATCTATTTTGACAAAGAAGGACTACCAACACCTTCAGCGTTTGCATCACTAAACTTACTTGCTACTTTATCAATAGTCCAAACGAGTGGCGTAACAACGAGCGCAGCAGACCAAATAACAGCACTAACAACATAACTCAAAACTGTGTTAACAAACTGAGCTAATGCACTACTATGGACACGTGCCTTACCTGACAACATGGATGAATAATCTATCAACGATTTTGTACTGTACTTAAGATCACAACCATCTGTTACTTTCGCTAACCCTTTTGCCGGCCAATATGATAGATACGCCAATGCTAGATATAAAGGTTGTAGGGCTATATTAGCTAATGTATAAGTAGTAAGATAAGTCAGAGAATGACACCTCAAACTACCAAAAGCTACATTTTTCACTGGCTCAATAACACTATTAATATAATAAACGGACTTATAGAAACTATTTTGTGGAACTTCGTTACCTTCAACGCTTTTTCTAGGAATATCTCCGAACTTAGCATATCTACTAAAATTCTTGAATAAACTTGACATATTACCCCTCTAAAAATAAAAAATAATTACCTTGTCAGTATAGTTCATTTTAGAATAACTGCAATAAACATCTTACAAATTATGTGTTGCGCAAAAGCACATATTAACATACCATCGAAAATAAAGAGGTCAGCATGAGTTTTACTTTACCTGAGTTGCCATATGATAAAGCAGCTTTAGAACCTTACATATCTGCAAATACATTGAATTTTCATTATGATAAGCACCATAAGGGATATTTAAATAAACTCAACGAACTGGTTGAAAACACAGATTATCAACATATGGAAATTGAGGAATTAGTAACGAAAGTTCATGGAAATAATAATACAGTTCCTATTTTTAACAATGTAGCACAAGTTTGGAATCACACTTTTTATTGGAATTCAATGAAAAAAAATGGTGGTGGTAAACCTAAAGATGATGGTCTTCTAGCAAAAAAAATTCAAGATGATATTGGTGGCTTTGACAAATTTTGTGAAGAATTTTCAAATTATGGAGTAAGCCAATTTGGTAGTGGATGGGTGTGGTTAGTGCTTGAAAAAGGAAAACTCAAAATCACTAAAACTCCAAATGCGGATCTACCGCTAATTTATGGCCAGGTGCCACTACTTACTATGGATGTATGGGAGCATGCATACTATTTGGATTGCCAAAATCGCAGAATTGACTACATAAAAGTTTTTCTTGATCATTTGATCAATTGGGATTTTGTAGAAGAGAATTTAAAGAAGAATATATAAGATGAATATACCACAAGTAACAAAACTAGATAATGGTCTGCGCATAATAACTGAGCGAGTGCATGAAGTTGATTCCGTAGCTTTAAATATACGAGTTGGTGTTGGCAGTAGAGCTGAAAGTGCAAGTCAAAATGGAATATCTCATTTCCTAGAGCACATGGCTTTCAAAGGAACAAAGACAAGAACTGCTTTTGAAATTGCAAAAGCTTTTGACGATATAGGTGGAGCCTTCAATGCCTGCACCGGTAGAGAAAGCACCAGTTATTATGCAAAGGTTCTTAAAAAAGATATAAAAACTGGCATTGATATATTAATAGATATATTAATGAATTCTACATTTCCAGAGGATGAATTGGAACGCGAAAAGGGTGTTGTAATACAAGAGATTTTTCAAACCAATGATTCACCAAGTGATATCATTTTTGATAAGTATTTTGAAGCAGCTTATAAAGATCAACCATTTGGTAGGTCAATCTTGGGTACGCAAGATACTGTTAAATCTTTTACTCGAGCTAATCTAGATAACTATATAAATGAGCATTACTTTGGCGAGAACATTATATTTGCTGTTGCAGGAAATGTTGAACATGAGGAGGTTGTTCAATTAATCAAAGACTTTCTCTCAAAGATTCATTCAAAAGAGCTAAAAAAAAGCGAGAATGCAAGTTATACCGGTGGTGAGTATTTAGAACATCGTAAATTAGATCAGGTGCACTTGTTAATTGGGCTACCTAGTGTTTCTCGTGATGATAATAAATATCACACATTTAAAGTCCTTGATTCTATACTGGGAAGTGGCATGTCATCACGCCTGTTTCAGGAAGTAAGAGAAAAGCAGGGTCTTGCTTACTCCATTTACTCATTCAACTCTAGCTATGCTGATACGGGAATGCTTTCGATTTTTGCTGGTACAGATAGTAGTAATCTAGATAAGCTTTTAAAATCCATAACGACAGAGCTAAAGAAATTGTCTACAGATGATTTAAAGGAAGAAGAAGTAAATAGAGTAAAAGAACGAGTAAAATCTCAAATTTTAATGTCACGCGAAAGTGTTAGCTCACGTGCTGAAACATTAGGACACTACTACGGTAACTATAATAAATACATCAGTAAAAATGAATTAATAGAAAAAATTAGTGCTGTTACTATTTACGATATAAAAAAAGCAGCAGAAGAATTGCTATCTCAGCATGAGAGAATTACTTTAGCTGCGATTGGAGAAATTAAGTCACTGCCAAGTTACGATAAAGTTGTTTCTATGCTTAGTGTACTTTAATTATGTTGCTTATGCTCACTAAAAAGTTCAATGAATGGTTGCAAAATCCTTTCTATAAAAAGTTTCCTTTCTGGTTCATCGCGTATACCACTAATTATTTTATTGAAAGCTTTTTCGCTGTTTTGTAAAATAAATAGCTTTCTACTGATTGCACAATAGACAAGGCAGTTAAAACTCCTCCTATCACTAAACAAGAAGCTATAGCAGGTACAGTACCCACTGCAATTCCAGTTGCGATTAATGATAAACCAGCTAAGAGTGTAAAGGCTGAAACGCAAAACGCTATTTGATGTTTTTCTTTATTTTTAACCATAAATGCCTCACAAAATTATATTTTTAGTATACCCGTATATATACGGTACTGTCAAGTTTTTAAAGAAGATTAAAAAATGCAACGCACATGTACAAAATATGAACTAGGTATATAGTTCACAATGCAGCGGTATTTCACTAATCCAATTATTTTTTTCCTGATCTAGCCTATCATTCAATATTGCTTGTCTTATTGATTCCATCAACTTATTCATGAAGAAAACATTGTGAATGGTAACGAGTGTATAAGCCAGCAACTCTTTAGCTTTCAGTAGATGGTGTATATAGGCTCTTGAATGTTTTCTGCAAGTAAAGCACAAACAGTCATTTTCAATTGGGTTATCATCTAGTTCGAATCGTTGATTTCGCAAATTAATATGCTCTTTACGCTTTGAAGAAATAGAATCTCTGTTTTTTACTTTAACAAGCGCGCCACCATGTCTTGCGAGGCGAGTTGGATGCACGCAATCAAATGTATCAACTCCAAGCTCTACTCCACGAAAAATGTCTACAATTCCACCAATACCAAGCAAATGAGTAGGCCTATCTTTTTTTAAATGTTCCATAGTAAAGGAAACTACATCATACATCTGCTCTTTACTTTGACCAAGTGATCCACCTATTGCTTGACCAAAAAATGGCAAATCGTTGATAAAATCACAACTTTCTCTACGCAAATCTTGATACACTCCGCCTTGACTAATTCCATAAAGCGCCTGTTTGCCATCATTATTTTTTTCAAACTTATTTAAAGAACGTTCAGCCCATCTATGGCTCATGAGCATTGATTTTCTTGTGTATTCTTTACTGACATGGAATGGAGTACATTCATCTAAAACTAGGATTAAATCTGCACCTAATTTTTGTTGAATTTGTATCGACTTTTCAGGAGTTAGACAATAAGTTTTACCATTTATGTAAGAACGAAAAATTGCCCCATCCTCGTTAATTTTGATCAGAGTTTTTTGCTTCTGTCTTATTCCCTTTATTTCTTCCGAAACTGACCCGTGCCCTAAACTAAATATCTGGTATCCACCAGAATCAGTGAGCATTGGCCCACTCCATCCCATCATCTTGTGCAAGCCACCAAGCTTTGCCACAGTATCCTCTCCCGGTTGGAGCATTAGGTGATAGGTGTTGGAAAGTATTATCTGAGTACCTGCTTCTCTGATTCTCTCGATATCTGCAGCTTTAATAGCAGCTTTGGTTGCACAAAATATAAATGCTGGTGTTTCTATACTTCCATTTGGAGTTTTGATCGTTCCAACTCTTGCAGAACCTGATTGCTTAGTTATCCTAAACGAGAACTTTTCCATCTATTTACTTGAAAGTTCTGCTATGATATTTTCCACTTTTTCAGGAGTGAGGTTTTCATAAAAGTCATTATTGATCTGCACCACAGGGGCATTAACGCATGCACCAAGACATTCAACTTCCTTTAAAGTAAATAGATTATCTTTAGTAGTTTCACCGATATTGATTCCTAGTTTCTTTTTAAAGGTATTTAACACTTCTTCGCTATTGCACAACCAGCAAGGAGTTGTTCTACAAATTTGTATGAGATATTTACCTACTGGTTTTAAATTATACATGGTATAAAAATTTGCCACTTCATACACGCGAATATGTGGAATATGAAGCATGTCAGCAACGTAGCGCATGGCAGATTCAGGAACCCATCCGCATTGTTCTTGAACCAGGTATAGTAAAGGCATGACGGCACTACCTTCTCTACCTTTAGGATACATCTCTATAGACTTTTTCGCTTTTCTGAGGTTGTCTGATGTAAAACTAAACTGCTCTTCTTTCTCTTTCATCTAATAAAGTTCGTGTAAATCTCAACAAATTATACTTGAAGAGTTAACAATTGCAATTGTTGGTTTTTTGAGCTCTACAATATTATATCTGTAGAGTGGGTGCATTCAATTTGTGAATTCTTTACTGCTACTCATTTTCCATATTTCGCTTTGCAGATTATAAAGGTATTAATTTCTTAATTTTAGTTAAAATTTTATTGACGTTACATATAGAAATAATCATAATAGCGTTTTATTAAAATTTTAAATATAATTATGTCTATATTAAGTAGATTATTTAGAGTTAATACAACTACACTGAAAGTTAAAGAAGCGATAGGTTTTAACCCAGTAAACGTAGGGTTGATTGAAGGAAATGGAGTTACTTATGGACTCAGCTATCAAGATAACGGCAATGGAAGCAGTAGAGTAAAGTTACTTATTAGTCCATTATATCAATCGAAAACATACGAGTGTGATACATGTGTCAACGTAGCAAATGAATTCAAGGGCCAATTATCTCCCACACTAATAGAAAATTCAGCTGAAGTAGATAAAGTTGGAGTTATTTTTCCTACAGAAGAAACTAACAAAGAAAGAAAGTGCATCAAAGGCTTAACATTCAACACTTACGAAATCAAGCATTCAACTAATGTTCCCTTAGTTGAATACGTAGGAAAAGTAAAATTGTACAAGAACATTGATATAAATAATCTTGCAAATGAAGACAATAGTTATAGCTCTTTTCATAATAGTCCAAACGAGGTAAAATAAGTTTTTATAGTAGTGAAGGTAAGTATGCCAGCAGCATATAGTTATGATTTAAGAAAAAAAGCAATGGAAGTACTAGAAGAAGGGGAAAGGAGAGAAACAGTGGCAGCAAGATTTAAAATTGGAAAAACTACATTATGGGAGTGGCAGCAAAGAAAAAAAGAAACAGGAGATTTTCAGTCAAAAAAACTTGGAAATGTAGGTTATAATCACAAAATTACCGACAGGAATAAATTTACTGAATTTGCCAAAAAACATGGTGGAAAAACTCTATCGGAAATGGCTAAGCTTTGGGGCAATGTTAGTATCACAACGATCCATCGAGCTCTTAAAAAAATTGGACTCACACGCAAAAAAAGACATATGGATACAAAGAAAGGAACGAAGAAAAACGCGCTGAATTTTTGAAAATTATAGCAACAAAAGAACCTCAAAACTTAGTATATATAGATGAGTCTGGCATTGATAACACTGAGGACTACCCTTATGGATATTGCCAGAAGGGACAGCGCTTTTATGCTCTAAAATCTGGTAAAAAAATTCAACGAATCAGTATGATTGCAGCCTTAAACGGCAGAAAAATAGCTGTTCCGTTAACATTTGAAGGCCACTGTAATATGGATATCTTTAATAAATGGTTTGAGCAGTTCCTGACACCGATTTTGGAACCTGGACAAACTGTTATCCTTGATAATGCTACTTTTCATAAGTCTAATAAGATTACTGAACTTGCTAAAGGAGTTGGTGCAGAAATTTTATATCTACCGCCTTATTCTCCCGATTTTAACAAAATTGAGCATCATTGGTTTGCTATAAAAAACAGAGCTAGGAAAAACATCCCTCTATTCACATCTTTTCGTCATGCTGTTGATTCTGCTTTTCTATAAGCTTTTCGGACTATTATGAAAAGAGCTATACTTTCAACCAAAAGCAGTAAAAGTTGGTAATGGTAATGTCATTGTAATTGCTCATAACTTAAAGGATCAAATTTTAGTTTCTTGGTACTTAGAATTAAAAGTAGATGGAAAGTTCAGAGCTTTACCTGGAAAAGCAGGTATTATAGAAAGAAAATTATTCAAATTTGACAATCCAGGGCAATTAGTACTAGATGAAAATACGATGCTTTATGCACAGATGAGAAAGATTACTAAAAATCAAGAAGTAAGAACAAACATTTTTAAATTTGATGTGGCTGAAGTAGTTCAGAATCTGAAAGATAGAAAGGGAGCTAATGACTTTTTGCTTGGTAATAAAAGCGGCCAATTAAATATAGCACCATCTACTATCTATAATCCAGGAAAAATAAACTTTTTACAGTATGTAAGACGAACTGAAGGTGATGATTTAGTTGCTTTTCTTGCGAAAAAACAATCTTCTAATACGCAAGAATTGCATTTAGCAAGGCTTGCTAAGAGAGGACCAAAATCAAATTTTACTGTTTGTGAATGTGAAGATCCTATAGAACAATTGTATGTTAAAGACAATGGTCAAGGAGGTTTTATCGTCACTGCGGTAAGTGGAGAGAGTATTATAACTTTTAATAGAGAGAGCTCTGGAAAATCTTCTGAAGCAACGATAATACCGACAAGCAGTATCAAAGCTCTCAGTGATTTTGTTAATATCATTAACGGCCAATTGATGCCTAGTATTATTTCCAGCAGTACTGTGGCTCCTATAACTGTTACAGAGACGGTTGTGACTTCTAAGAAAACGACGACTGCTGCAATTACTAGCACAACAGAAACCGACACTGTAAAGACTACCAAATTAACAACAGAAGCATCAACTATCATTGTACCAACTTCCACAATGAGTAAATCTTCAACAGAGTCAACAACTCAGGCAAGTACAGTAACAGTGGAGTCAACAACAGTAGCATCAACTACCACTGCACCTACTTCTACAACGAGTAGGCCTTCAACAGAGTCAACAATTCAAACAAGTACAGTAACAGTGGGGCCAACAACAGTAGCAAAAACAACTACTACTCCACAAGCGACCACAGTTGCTACAACGTCAACTAGTGTGCCTTCGGAAACTGAGACAAGTACTGTAAAATCTACAGCAGCGACTGTTGAGTCAACTTTTACAGCAAGCAGTACTACGATGAGTAAGCCTTTAACAGAATTAACAACTAAGATGAGTACGTCATCAGAACCAACAACAGTAGCTGAAACTATTGCGACCTCACAAGCGACTATGATTACTACAATGCCAACTAATGTGACAACAACAAACTCAGAGGCAACTATACAAACAGTGTCCACTATATCAAATACTGGAACAAAGGTAACAACTCCTTTGTTCACTACAACTTTACTTCCTCAAACTACTCCTTCACCACAGCCCGCTCAGCTTGCTATAGAGTCTAATAGGGCAGGAATGATAGGTGGGTCTTTGGTTGGAGCGATAATAAGTATTGCTGGAATTATAGGATTCATAACATACAAATATGTTAAGGGTCGTAATTCTGCCCCTGTGTTAGAACTAACTAATTTCAATGATAGAAGGCGATCATCTTCAAGTGGCAATAGCGATGAAGAAATTTTTATCGCTAATAACAGAATGAGACATATATCTATGCGAACTATGGATCAATCTGAAACAGTGCTAAACAGTATATCGGTGGAGAGTAGTAGTCGGTCAAGAAGTAGCTCATCGTCTTCAAGCGGTGGACCAGGATCTTGACTGACTGAGCTAGAGTCTAAAAGTGAAAAAAGCTTATCTTGGGATAGCGATGATGTACCGGAATATCACCTTTAGCTATTTGTCTGAATGTTTTTAGTATGTAGACTGTTAGGAAATTTTCTTTTGCTTTTATGATTTTAATGTTAAAGTATAATTCCTAGGTGCAATAAGTAGCTGCTGTTGTGTGATAAACACAGCAGAGGAAAGTCCGAGCTCCAAGAAAAGGTAGTGACGGGTAACGCCCGCCGGAGGTAACTCCAGTTATAGGGCTACAGAAAATTACCGCCTAAATATTATTAGGTAAGGGTGAAAAGGTGTGGTAAGAGCACACCATAACAATGGCAACATTGGTAGTCAAGTAACCAACACTAGGAGCAAGATTAAATAGAAGTAGATTTTATGTTTTTCTCATATCTACTCGGGTAAATCGCACGAAGTAAATGGTAACATTTACTCCAGATAAATAGCTACATAAACAGAACTCGGCTTATATTTCACCTAGGCAATGCATGAATGTCAGCCATACTATGTAAATGTATCAAACATTTCACATACCCTGTACGCTCAATTTGACCACCTATATTCCTTTTACTTCTTGGCTTATCTCTTTATTTTATTTCCTTTTGAACTTAACAAAGCTTGAATTTTAACCGAGCTTTTCCTTTAACTAGTCATTCTCTATCTCTAAAGCCTTACTTTCTTACCTATAACTTTTTAGCTCCGCTTCCAACTTTTCTATCTTTTGTTGCAAATCTTTGTAAAGTTCTAAAAGACTGACCACGTTACCTCACTTTTAGGATTAGTTTTTATCTTACTAAATCTACCTTTTCGCTTCTTCAATCAACAAGTAAATAAAGCATTTCATGCGCTGTCCTTGACTTGTTCTGCTTGATAGTCACTACTGCTTTCGCTTATATTAACACTAGAGTATTCTTCATCGTCAACATACTCTTTTAGAACATATCCTCTACCCCAAACGGTTTCTATGTGGCTTATTCCGTCATTTGCACTTTCAAGTTTTTTACGTAATTTACACATAAAAACATCAACTATTTTGTTGTCTGAAGGTTCGTCCAAGCCATTGTAAAGATGGTTTAAAAACATTTCTTTTGTCAACACTGCTCCTTTACGCAATGCCAGCAATTCTATCATGGAATACTCTTTGTTAGTAAGGTGAACTGTTTTGCCTTTTACCTCAACAATCCTGTGATCAAAATTGATATTCATATTACCAATCTTTATCACTGATTCGGGATGGCCTTTAGTACGTCGGACTATGGCCTTAATTCGAGCTAATAATTCGCTCTTGTGAAATGGCTTGGTTAAGTAATCGTCGGCACCATACCCAAGTCCTTTAGCTTTATGGTTGGCAGCGGAGATACACGAAAGTATTAAAACAGGAACTTTGATTTTTGCACTTCTTAATCTTAACAGTATATCATATCCATCAATATCACCAGGCAGGTGTATATCTAGAATAACTAGATCGTAACAGTCTCCACCCGAGGAAACCATATTATTGTTATAATCTTGTGCAGAAGTAACAACGTCGCAAAAATGTCCATCAGAAGTTAAGGCATTAACTACAGTCCTTGCACTTACTTGATCATCTTCAATTAATAATATACGCATATTTTACACCCCATAAATAATTTATAATTTTAGTAATATATATAACCAAGGAAAGTAACAAATCAAATTTTTATTAATGAATAATAGAAATTACACTTATTAATTAATAGTTAATGTGTCGTTCCAAAATTATACAAATAGATCTAAAATACAATAGATATACTATAATAATACTATTTTTAGTAAATATTGAATAGAAGCTATTTTTATTAAAAGAATACTTAGGTTAATAGATATTTAAACTATTTTATACTTTTATGTTATATTTTTAATTTACTTATTCTACAGTTTTAAATTATAAGTAATACTTTCGGGAATATTGAGTGGTAATATCAGTTTTAGGTGCTGGCGCATGGGGTACAGCAATTGCGATTTCATTAAGTGGTAAGAAAAATGTAATTTTGTGGACTCGCAATAAGGCCATATTTGAATCAATTAAAGAGAAAAGAGAAAGTGACAAGCTACCTGATTGTCCAATTTCTGATAATGTATCAGTAAAATTAGCTATTGAAGATGCAGTGAATGCTTCAGTAATAATTCTAGCTGTTCCCACTCAGTCTCTAAGGGAGATATGTCATCAATTGAATGATTGTAACCTAAAAAAAAATGTAGCAATAATTTTGGCTTGTAAGGGAATAGAAAAATCTACATTAAAATTACCTAGTGAAGTAGTCAATGAAGTTTTACCTAATAATCCTCTTGCTGTTTTTTCTGGTCCTAGCTTTGCTATAGAAGTTGCAAGAAAATTACCATATTCGATGGTTCTTGCATGTCAAAATGAAGTATTAGGTTTAAAATTAGTATCAGAGCTACAGCAAGAAAATATTAAATTGTACCTTAGTAGCGATGTTATAGGAATACAGGTTTGTGCAGCGTTAAAGAATGTTTTTGCTATAGCATGTGGGGTTGTTCTAGGTAGGTTTGGGTTTAATGCTCATGCAGCATTAATTACGAAAAGTATGAGTGAAATTAAGGCTTTATACTCAGCAAAAGTTGGTGACGGCAATGTAGATATAAATACACTACTTGGACCAGCATGCTTAGGCGATTTGGTTGTGACATGCACATCATTAAATTCAAGAAATCTATCTTTTGGATCTAAAGTAGCTAATAGTAATGGTTCTAGTGCTCAGCAGATTTTATCAGAAGGTAAGTCGGTAATTGAAGGTTTTAACACTGCTAAGTCTGCATTTGATTTAGCAGAAAAGCTAAAGATAAAAATGCCCATATGTGAAGCGATCTATAGATTGCTATATGAAAATACTTCTATAGAAGATACTATTTCTGTTCTTGTAAATTAGTTTTATATTTCGGTATATTGTGAAATTTTTATATAAATTAATATCAACATGGTGGCTATCTGGCACGGTAAAACACATGCCAGGTACTATAGGCAGCTTGGCTGCTTACCCAATTGTTCCTATATTACTCAATGACAGAATTTTAGGTACAGCAATTATTTTTTTTTTATTCTTAGTTGGATTATGGTCTACAGGCAATTATATACAACATTACAAAGCTCCGCATGATCCAAAAGAGGTAGTAATTGATGAAGTAGTTGGTCAATTGCTGACAGTACTTCTAGTTTCAATATTATTAGAACAAGAAATGAATAGCTCTGTATTGTTGGTGTGCTTTTTCTCCTTTAGGTTTTTTGATATAATAAAAGTGTGGCCTATAAATTTGATTGATAAAAATACAAAAGGTCCTTTAGGTATTATGCTAGATGATGTTGTAGCTGCAATTTTAGCCTTTGTTTTTATAGGAGCCTTTTATTGTTTATTGTTGATTTATGCAGAATAAAAAAATTTGTTATTCAAGCTTAATTATTCAGAACCTAAAGGATTATATACTTTATGCAACGAATTTGTCCAAGTGGGAAATACATGACGAATTTGATAATGTTATATTTACAGTAAATGGTACCAGAGAATCGTTATTTAATTTTGTGTTTTGTGAAGATCAATGTACTGAGCTTTCCATATGCAGAACTCTAGATTATCTCAAAGCACGAAATATAGAAGCAACATGGATAATAAGTCCACGTATAAAAATAGGGGGTATTTTAGAAAAATGCGAAATAAAACACGTTAACGCACCAAAAAAAGTTTTACTCAATATAAAAGATTATTTTTTGCCTGATGATGCTGTTCCAAATTTGAAGTTCAATGTTGTAAATAGTAGTGAGCTCTTAGAGCAATTAGATTTACACACTTCTAAAATTTTTTATCATAGAATTAGTATTGTTAGCACGTTTTTTCGCCAATTATCGAATTATGATGATAAGAGCTCAAGGTTAAGATTTTTTCTTGTAATGCTAAATAACGAAATTGTTGGAACATGCGGTCTTTATATTCAAGACAGCATAGCTGGTTTTTATAGCGATGGAGTTTTACCAATTTACAGGGGTCGTGGAATAGGAACTCAAATGGTTCTAGAAAGAATAAAGATAGCTAGGCAATTTGAGTGCAAATACATAGTAGCACATTGCATGAAACCTTCTGTAAACCTTTATAAGAGATTAGGCTTTAGGGTATTGGGCAATCTTCACTTATATACCTCTTCAGTACAATCTCTTTGCTGAGAGGTTACAAATTTTTATATTTGTTTTAGAATACTATGTTTTTTTTGTATGAAATAGTTTTACTACTAATTCTAGTATTCTTCTTTTTCTCATATTCTAAATTAAAAATTAGTAATAAAATTAAGGACTTACAACATCAAAATGTTATCATAAATAATTTAATAGATACTGTGAATGATGGATTTTATATTTGGGACGCAAAAAAACGTATAGAAAAATTTTCTCCCAATTTACTAATTTTGCTTAATACTGTTTTTTATTCATTTAATGAGTTTGTAAATTTTTTTGAGCAATCAGAAAGCTTAATTAAAAGTTTTGCTGAGGCAAAGGAAATAAATAAATCTTTTACTCTAGATTTAAAGTCAAAAGACAGTGAGGTTTATTGCACATGTTATGGTAAAAGCATAATAGATTATTCTAATAATGTGATTGGTGTGTTGTTATGGATAAGGAATATCTCCGATTATAAGATAAAAGCTAATGAACTTGAGTTAGAAAATAGTAAGCTTATGCGAGAATTGGAGAGCTATAAAAAAATTTTTGACTCTTTACCATTTCCAATACTGAAGCACAATAAGAATAAAAAAGTAAGGTTTTATAACTTATTTTATGATAAATATATAGGCAGCTCTAAAAAATTTACTGTTGCGAGTGGCTCCTATAACGTAAAACCAGGAGAGTGTGTAATAACTTACAAGAACGAACCTAAGGTTTTTAATTTTGTTGAAGTTCCAGTGCAAAATTCTAATAGCATAGTAATGTATGGAAAAGATATTAGTGATGAAAAAAAATTACATACTGAGCTAAGCAATTGTTTAGCTGCACAAGAAAGTTTGCTTGAGAAGCTATCGATTGCTGTAGCGATATATAGTAAGAATCAAAAGCTAAAATTTTATAATAATGCTTTTATAAAAACTTTTCAGTTTGATCCAAAATTTTTGGAGTCTTATCCAACTTATCACGAGATTATGCTTCACCTATTTGAATCTAAAAAGCTTTTAGGAAAAAAGGATTTTCAAACTATTAATAATCAAAGACATGAGTTGTTCAAAAGATTACTGGAATCATATGGTGAAACAATACATTTCATGAATGGAAGAACGTTTAGAGTATTAACAATACCCTATGCTTCAGAGGGTCTACTATTTTCTTACGAAGAGTGCCAGAAATAACACTCAAATTCCTTCTCTCTCTACCATAAGCTGTTTTACTTTCGCTATCGCTTTTGCTGGGTTAAGCCCTTTCGGGCAGGTTTTTGTACAATTCATTATTGTATGACAACGATACAACTTAAATGGGTCGTTTAAAGAAGCAAGTCTTTCTTCTTTCTTATTATCACGACTGTCAGCAATCCATCTATAAGCTTGCAGTAATATCGCTGGCCCTAAAAATTTATCACCATTCCACCAATAGCTTGGGCAACCAGTCGAACAGCAAGCACATAGTATACAATCAGACAGACCATCCAATTTTTTTCTATCTTCAGGAGATTGAAAGTATTCTTTATTTTGTAAGGCAGATTTATCTGTTTGTAACCAAGGTTTAATCGATTTGTATTGCTCATAAAATTGGCTTAGATCTGGAACTAGATCCTTTACTATATACATATGAGGTAGTGGATATATTTTTACTTCACCTTTTATATCATGTATAGATTTAGTGCATGCAAGAGTGTTGGTACCATCAATATTCATTGCACAAGATCCGCATATTCCTTCTCTACAAGAGCGTCTAAAAGTTAAGGTTGAATCTATTTCATCCTTTATTTTTATTAATACATCAAGTACCATAGGGCCACAATTATCCATATCGATAAAAAATGTGTCTATTCTTGGATTTTTATCATCATCAGCAGACCAACGATAAATTTGAAATCTTCTAATATTTTTTGCTCCAGTAGGAGTAGGATAAATCTTGCCCTTTTTATTAACTTTAGAATTTTTTGGTAAAGAAAACTGAACCATATTGCTTACCTTTTACAGCTAAAACCCCTTTTTTGTAAATAACATATTTTGGTATTATCTACCATACTTTTCCTTTTCAAATTCAAGCAAAGCTAAAATCTTGCTCTCTAAACTTTTCATTATAATTTCTTCATCTTCTTTTTGATGATCATAGCCAAGTAAATGCAGCAATCCATGAACTAACATGTGTGCAGTGTGAGTGAGGATAGATATACAGTACTCATGAGACTCTCTTTCTATTGTATCTACTGCAATTGCTATGTCTCCTAGATCACATTCACTAGATAACTGTTCGCATGGAAATGATAGTACATTAGTTGGCTTATCTATTTCTCTAAACTTAAGATTAAGTTGATGTAGCAAGTTATCATCAGCGAGAGCTATTGATATATTTGGTTTATAATGATCTATTTTTAATTCTTTTAGAGAAGCATTAATAATATTTAATACAAAACTCTGTGGGTCCTTCGTAATACTATGCCACCTCTTATCAAGAATGCTCACTTCTAACATTCGCTCATCCTTATTATTTCATTCCACTCAGTCTCTAAAACTGGAGAAACTGATAAACGTGATTGTTTTAATATAACCATATTTTTCAAAAGTGGGTTTTGTTTTATACTGTTTAACGTCACTTGGTTACTTAAAGGTTTCAAAAATTTTACATTCACTAGTCCAAATTTGGAATTATAAACATGATAATACTCCTTTAATACTTCAACTATTCCAAGTATAACTCTCTCTTTACCTGTATGATAAAAAAATGCAAGATCGCCTAATTTCATAGCTCTCATGTAATTTTGAGCTTGATAATTGCATACACCATTCCACTGCGTCACCTGCTCCTTTTCCATTTTTTGCCAGGAGTATTCGCTTGGTTCTGACTTTAGTAGCCAAAATTGCATTATTTTTTTCTTCTTAAATAAGCTGGTATATCATAAACATTGCTGCCCCACTTAACTCTTTCATTTGTTTGCTCAGTTGAAGCATATTCTTTTGTTTCTAATATTGGAATTTGATTATAAGGCCATTTAAAATTTTTTTCCTCTGCTGGGATCTTGTTTTGATTAACAGATGAATTGTCGTTACAGCTATCAATGCCAGTTGCAAGAACAGAAACTCTAACTCTTCCTTCCATCGCCTGATCAAAAGTAGCACCAAATATTATATTTGCATTTTCATCCACTTCTTCACGCACTCTATTTGCTGCAGAATCAACTTCAAATAGAGTCATATCTCCACCACCAGTAATATTAATCAATATTCCTTGCGCACCTTTCATTGATACATTGTCAAGCAATGGATTAGATATCGCAGCCTCTGCAGCACTAATTGCCCTATCTTCTCCTTCTGCCTCTCCAGTACCAATCATTGCTTTACCCATCTCACTCATTACTGTTTCTATATCAGCAAAATCAAGATTAATCAGTCCTGGCATGATCATCAAATCAGTTACTCCTCTTATGCCAATATGTAGAACATTATCGGCGAGTTGAAATGCGTCAGCAAATGTAGTTTTCTCGTTAGCAATTCTAAATAAATTTTGATTGGGAATGACAATAAGTGTATCTACGTATTTTTGCAACTCTTCAAGTCCAAGCTCTGCAATGCGCATACGTCGCACACCTTCAAAACCGAACGGCTTAGTTACAACTCCAACAGTCAGTATCTTTTTTTCTTTTGCTCCTTTATCTTTAACTACCGCTCTTGCTTCTCTTGCTGCTTTTGCAATTACCGGTGCAGCACCTGTTCCAGTACCACCACCCATACCTGCTGTGATAAAGAGCATATGGCTATCTTTTATATGCTCCATAATCTCATCAATTGATTCTTCTGCTGCACCTTTACCAACATCAGGTAAAGCACCAGCACCAAGACCCTTAGTTAAGTTGATACCAAGTTGAATTTTTTTATCACACAATGACTTCTCTAACGCTTGAGCATCGGTATTTGCTACGACAAAATTTACCCCTTGCAAATTGGATTGGATCATGTTGTTTACAGCATTTCCGCCAGCACCACCCACTCCCACAACGGTAATCCTTGGGTGTAATACAGGTAGCTCTGGTAAACTAAGGTCGATTGACATTTAAATTTTACTCAAATATTAGTGAATTCACTTGATAACAAGTTACTGCTTTTTTAACAATATGCAAACATTTTTCATTTTGACATACGCAAACAGTAAACAAGATTTACTTATTCTTAACATTGTTAATCAGTAGGTATAATAATTGCAGGCTTTCAAACAGTACTACTTAGAATGCAAAAAAAATTGTGAAAAAGGGATAGAAGCCTATCCCTTTGCTTTGTCAAAGTTACTTAGAGAATGCTTTTTGCTCCCCCAACTGCTGAGACAACAGTCTCAAAGAATTTTGTACGGACAGTTTCATCACCACTAAATTCTAGCTTATCACCATTAGCTTTAGGCTTATTATCACCTTCTTTTACACAAGCATTAAGTACACCTTGGTTTACTTCCTCAATTTGACTTGCCTTATTATTGTTTTTATATGCAAGCACAGGTGCAGTTATTAAAGCTGCTACTGCAGCAACAATCACCAAACTAGCAATGAGCGGATGAGCAACTGCAAATGCAGACATTGCAGTAATAGCAGGACTAACAAGTGTTGCAGCCTTTGTTCCAACTGTACCAACAAAAGTTGCATAAGCTGGACTTAAGAAATAAGCAGCTGTAAGTGAAGTTACTAGTGCAATTGCTGCAAAAGTAGCAGCTGTTTTATACGGATGTTCTTTTACAAAATTACAACCCTTACCATAAACTTCTCCAGCTTTAGTTTTGATTGTTTCTACTGTCATCATAACCATACTCCTAAAATATTAAAATTTCACTAAGGATAGTATGCGGCAAAAAAGAGTTACCTGTCAAGTAAATTAATTTATTTATACATTCTTATTCTGTAATTCAGCGCTTCTGCAATGTGTGCTTTCTTTACCTCTTCACTTTTTACAAGATCTGCAATGGTTCTTGCGACTCTTAATACGCGTGTATAGCCTCGATTGGAAATGTAATTTTCTTTCAGTACGTATTTTAGCAATTCTAACCCTTCCTGATCTGGTTCAGTGAATTTATTTAATGCTTCACCACTGACTTCTGCATTGCAACGAATATTAAATTTACTATAACGCTCAGTTTGAATTTTCCTCGCTGCTATCACCCTTCCTCTTATAGCCTCGGTACTTTCTCCCTCCACAGAGATTTCAGGAGAAAGTATGCTAACATTTGGCATTTCAATGCATATGTCTATTCTATCAAGCAAAGGTCCTGATATTTTATTTCTATAATCTGTGCCGCATTTTGGAGCTTTATTGCACGATCTACTTGCATCACCTAAGTAACCGCACCTGCAGGGATTCATTGCAGCTATAAGTTGAAAATTAGCTGGATAAGTAATGTGAGCATTTGCACGTGCAATAGTTACCTTTCTATCTTCAAGTGGTTGGCGTAGAGAATCAAGCACAAGCCTTGGAAATTCAGGTAGCTCATCAAGAAATAACACACCATTGTGAGCCATGGTGATTTCCCCAGGCTTTGCATTTTTTCCTCCTCCTATCATCGCTGGCATGGAGCATGAATGATGAGGTTCACGAAAGGGACGAGTTACTTTAAATGTTTCGTTACCGGCTTTTGTTATGCTAGAGATAATATTCACATCAATCATCTCTTGTTCAGTTAAATCGGGTAATAGCCCTATAAATCGCTTAGCAAGCATTGACTTTCCAGTACCAGGAGGTCCAACAAGAAGCATATTGTGTCCACCTGCTGCTGCAATTTCAGCTGCTCTTTTTGCAACAACTTGACCTTTAATATCCTTTATATCTGGAACTGAATTTTTTTCTTTGGGCGCAGCGCTATAGTTAAAAGTTACCGGCTGAATTAACTGCTCACCCTTAAAATGTCTGATAATATCGGTTAATTTCTCTATAGCCAGAATAGAAACATTCTTTACCCATGAAGCTTCTATTCCATTTCCCCTTGGGCAAATTACTCCTTTATTTGACTGTTTTGCATTGATTGCTGTTGGAAGTACTCCTGAGATTGGTATGACTCTGCTGTCTAGTGCAAGCTCGCCCATAATTATATAAGACTGAACTTTTTCAACTGGTATCACACTCATTACAACAAGTAATCCAACAGCAATAGCTAAGTCATAATGACTACCTTCTTTAAGCAAATCCGCAGGGGAAAGATTAACCGTAATCCTTTTTGTAGGTAACAGAAGATTGATTGAATTTAACGCTGCTCTGATACGCTCTCTGGATTCTGCAACAGTTTTATCCGGCAGTCCAACAATATTAAAAGCTGGAATACCATTTGCCATGTGAATTTGTGCATTAACATTTACTGTGCTGGTTCCCTGAAGAGCAACGGTATTTATATTTGCAATCATACTATATTATATAAAGTTATTAATATAATATATTGACAAAGTAACGAAGTAAACAGTAGCTGTTAAAAGTGGTTTAATTTAGCAAAAAAGTGTAGTACTCTATCACTTTGCTGATTATATATGTTTATAAGAATAATCGCTTTTCTTTTGCTATATTCAAGCGCAGTTTTCTGTAGTGATTGTAACTTTAACTTACCGTATCGTGGGCTCAGTTGTGATTTGGATCTATCATATAGAAATTTAAGTAATATAAAGAAATTATTGAATAACAAAGATAAGTTTGTTGCACTTACGTTTGATGATGGTCCATCTTATAATAGATCAGGAGATATTATTAATATCCTGGAGAGCAATAAAACAAAAGCGACATTTTTTGTGCTTGGTGAGCGTATAAATAAAAAAACATCTGAAATAGTAAACAAAATCCATAAAGCAGGTCATGAATTAGGTAATCATTCTTGGTCGCATAGGAAGTTGACATCACTTTCAAGTGAGGAGCAATTGCAAGAACTGGAAAAGACAAATGTGGCAATTAAAAATGCAACAGAACAGAATGTAAAATGGTTTCGCCCACCATATGGATGTCATAACGATAATTTGATCGAAAATACTAATCGATTAAATATGTATTCCATATTATGGACAGTCGATTCTCTGGATTGGCAAGGTGATAAATCAGAGATTTTGGTTGAAAGAGTTTTAAGCAATGTACATAATGGAGCGATTATATTGTTCCATGATCACGATAACAAATCAAATACAGTTGAAGCTTTACCTCAGATTATTGAAATACTAAAAAAATCGGGTTACAAACTTGTTACCTTAAGTGAGTGGGAAGAAAGGGTTTGTGATGTAGTGAAAGCTAGAAATGTGCCAATAAAAGGAGGATGAGTGCGTTCTAAAGGAATTCTATGTGGACAAAAAACAAGGTCTTCAACCGTAGGTCATTCATATTAGGTGGTATTCAGCTTACTATTTCTGCTATTTTTAGTTGTAGGTTGTATACTTTACAAGTACGAGATAGACAAAAATATGAAGTGCTATCCAATAATAATAGGATAAAAGTTGTTACTATTGTGCCTAAACGAGGCAGGATTTTGGATAGGAATAGCGTTGAACTCGCAGTAAACAAAATTTCGTATATTGTTTTATTTGATGGGCAAAAAACCTTTACTAGGGAAGTTGATTTGCAGATGTTATCAGAAATTAAACCTGATACAACAAAATCATCAGATACAAAAATAACTGCTCTTTATAAACGTTATTACCCGTTTGGTTCGATATGTTCTCATATAATCGGATATACAAAAAAACAGCAAGACATAAATGAAGCAGGGGTTAGTGGAATTGAATATACATATGATCATGTATTAAAAGGCAAGACCGGAAAATCTGAGCAGGAAATAAATTCTAAGAAGCGTATCATGAGAGAGTTATCTAGCATACCGCAGCAAGATGGACAAGATATACAGCTGACAATTGATGTTGATTTACAGAAGAAAATTGCAGAGATATTTAAAGATCACCAAGGTTCCACAGTGGTAATTGATGTAAATAACGGAGAAATTTTAGCATTATATAATTCACCTTCTTACGATAATAATCTTTTCACTAGCAGATTATCAAATGAAACTTGGAAAAATTTAAACAATCCTTCATTACCGCTTGTAAACCGTGCATTATCATATCAAATTCCACCTGGTTCAATATTTAAAATAATAGATGCGCTTGCGGGTTTAAAAGATGGAATAATAACACCAGAAGAAAAGTTCTCGTGTAGGGGCTATATGAAAATAGGTGAACGAAAATTTCGTTGCCTAAAAAGCAAAGTCCATGGATATGTATCTTTAAACGAGGCAATGGCCTTCTCATGCAACACTTACTTTTATAATATAGGAAAAAAAATAAATGTAGATTCTCTACTAGAAATGGCTAGCAAATTTGGTATAGGAAGTGGACCATTAATTGGAATGTTTAAGGAAGAAGCTCCGGGATTGTTGCCTGATGTGGATTGGCGTGCACGCAAGCTATATTCAGAGTGGTATTTAGGTGATACCATTAACTTAGTTATAGGACAAGGGTATTTACTTACAACGCCATTACAGCTTGCAGTTCTTGCAGCGAGGGTTGCAACAGGAAAGGAGGTAATTCCCCACATTGAGATGAGTAAATCAGGGCAAGACTTTCTTGATATTGATGTGAATCATGAGCATCTTAGTGTGGTTCGAAAAGCTATGTTTGACGTGGTGAATTCTAACTATAGAAAAGGACTAGGCAGTATACAAATTGCTGGCAAAACCGGAACACCAGAGATAAACTCTAAAGGTGAAAGTCATAAATTGTTTATCGCTTATGGCCCCTACCATGATCCGCGCTATGCAATCTCAGTGTTTATAGAACATGGTAAAACTCCACGCCAAGATGTTGCAATTGCTAGTGAGATATTGCAATATATGCTTGAAAAATGAACTTATGAAATTGCCATATATGTTACTTGTAATTTATATATTCAAATCAGAGCTTTGAGGTTAAAAAAAAGAAACGAAAATTGCATAAACCTTTTCAATTTAGTGCTTTAATGTTTCTGATGAAGGGAAGGTATTATCCTTATTTTCTATGGAGGTAGACACACTAATTTCGTTATTATCATCAATTGAAGTAATAGGGTGCATCAAAGCAACTTTTATAACTTCATCAATATTCTCAGCAAAAATTACATTGATTTCTTCTTTTATATTTGCAGGAATCTCTTGCATATCTTTCTCATTTTCACTTGGTATAATCACAGTTTTGATTGATCCTCTTAGCGCAGCAAGCAATTTTTCTCTCAAACCCCCAATAGCCAACACTCTACCACGCAATGTTACTTCACCTGTCATAGCAACACTTTTGTTAACTGGTATATTTGTCATAAGAGAAACAATAGATGTACATACTGCACTGCCAGCAGAGGGACCATCTTTTGGCACAGCACCCTCAGGTACATGCAAATGTATATCATTATTTTGAAATTTTTCGGGTTTTATACCGAAAAATAAACAATTTGATCGCACATAACTATACGCAGCTTTTATAGACTCTTGCATAACCTCTCCAAGCTTTCCTGTGTATTTTATTTCCCCCTTGCCCGGAATTAGGACTGACTCTATCATTAAAATATCACCACCTGTTTCAGTATAGGCAAGACCAGTTACTATCCCTACCAAACTCTCATTTTCTGCAATGCCAAAGGTATACTTACGTACCCCTAGATAATCTTGTAAATTACCAGTCTCTACGGATATTTTCTTATTTTTATCAGTTAATATTGCTTTAACTGCCTTTCTCATGAGTTTTGCAAGTTCCCTTTCCATGCTTCGCACGCCGCTTTCACGTGTATATAAACGTATCAACTCGTATAATGCTTCATTGGTTATTTCCCACTCCTTCTGATGCAAACCATGCTCTTTTTTTAATTTTGGAATAAGGTGATGTGTAGCAATACTGATCTTCTCGTCTTCGGTATACCCAGATAATTGTATAATTTCCATCCTATCACGCAAAGGATGCGGTAAATTTAAGCTATTTGCTGTGGCTACAAACATTACACTTGAAAGATCAAACTCAACTTCCAAGTAATGATCTGTAAAATGTTTATTGTGCTCAGTATCCAAAACCTCAAGTAATGCAGATGCAGGATCACCACGCGAATCAGAACCCATCTTATCTATTTCATCAAGCAGGAAAAGCGGGTTGCATGAATTAGCTTTTTTCATGTGTTGAATGATTTTACCAGGCATTGAGCCAATATAAGTTTTCCTGTGTCCTCGTATTTCAGACTCATCACGTATACCACCAAGAGATATGCGAACAAAATCTCTTCCTACTGCTTTTGCCATAGACTTAGCTAAAGAAGTTTTACCAACACCAGGTGGTCCAACTAAGCAAAGTATAGGACCCTTTATCTCTTTTACTCTCTTTAATACTGCTAAAAATTCTATTATTCTATCTTTTACTTTCTCTATGCCATAATGATTTTCATCTAAGATTTTTTTAGCCGCATTTAAGTTAATTTTTGCATCTTTGTACTTTCCCCATGGCAAATCAAGCAACCAATGCAAGTAACTAGATATAACTGTTGCTTCAGGAGAAATGGGATTCATTTTCTTATATCTCTTTAAGTCAGTTATGGCTTTCTCTTTTGCTTCCTCAGAAAGCTTTGTTTCATTTATCTTTTTTTCAAATTCATTGAGTATATTCCCTTCATCTCCATTTTCAAACTCACCTAATTCTTTCTGTATAGCTTTTAATTGCTCATTAAGGTAGTAAACTTTTTGAGTACTTTCAACCTGTGATTTAATTGTCTTATACAAGCGGTTTTGTGCACTCAAAATACTTATTTCTCTCTCAATAAGAGCAAAAACTTTTTTTAAACGTTCTTTTGGGTTATAAACTTCAAGTATGTTTTGCTTATCTGATACCTTTATATTTAAGTGCGAAGCTATCATATCTACAATTTGATTAACCTCTTTAACTTGATCAATGGGGTCAATAATAATCTCGGGTCGACTTTTCTTGCTTAGTTTACACCAATTGTCGAATGCATCTATAACAGAACGCCTTAAAGCTTCTAAATCAATATTATCTTCATTTTCTCCATACTCATAATGACCATCTAACGCTACTCTGGCCTGTAACAAAGTGTGAGAGCTAATATATTCTATAACTCTTCCCCTTCTTACCCCATGAATCATGACTTTTACTGCATTGTCAGGCAGTTTTATTAATGGTTGTATAATGTTTGCTAACACGCCTACTTCATAAAGATTCTCTGGCTCTGGATTATCAATAGAACCATCTTTTTGTGCTATGAGAAAAATCTCGTTTTGGTGACTACTGCTACTTATTGCATATTCTAGTGCATGAACAGATTTTTCTCTACCTACGAATAAAGGCAACATTATATTTGGAAAAATTACTACATCTCTTAGAGGTAATACTGGTAATACAGTAGAATTAAAGTTTACAGCACGTCCAATACTCATAATATATGCCTCAAATTAATCATTAACCGTTATAACACTACCCTTATTATTATGATTAATCGTCACTTTGCCTAATTCTACCATTTTCTTAGTAACCGTTATAGTGCTACCTTCAAAACCTCCGTTGCCGGATATATACATAACATCAAGCAAAAGTGACTCTAAGATAGCACGTAACATCCTTGCACCTGTTTTATAGCTTATAGCTTTTTTAGCAATAGCTGATATTGCTTCATCTGAAAACTCAAGGTTTACTTTACTAAATGCAAGCAATGCTTTATATTGTTTTACTAGCGCATTTCTTGGCTCTGTCAACACATGTATTAAATCTTCGTGATCCAGCTCATCTAGAACAGCAGTTATTGGAACTCGTCCTACAAATTCGGGTATCAAACCGAATTTGATTAAGTCCTCAGGTTGAGCATCGCGTAAAGCATTTTTTTTCTTTTGTGCTTTAGACTGACTTATATCTGCTCCAAAGCCAACTGATGTTCCCTTTTTTCTTGCCTCAATAATTTTATTTAGGCCTTCAAAAGCTCCTCCACAAATAAATAGTATATTACTAGTATCTACTTGTATAAACTCTTGTTGCGGGTGTTTTCGCCCTCCTTGTGGCGGAACATAAGCAACTGTACCCTCCATAATCTTAAGCAGAGCTTGCTGGACCCCTTCACCTGAAACGTCACGGGTTATTGAAGTGCTTTCAGATTTTCTTGTAATCTTGTCTATTTCATCGATAAACACTATACCATGCTGTGCCTTTGCAACATCATAATTTGCAGCTTGTAATAGACGTGACAACACGCTTTCTACATCATCACCTACATAACCTGCCTCAGTCAAAGTTGTCGCATCGGCCATAGCAAATGGCACATCTGAAACTTTAGCAAGTGTTTTTGCTAGCAAAGTCTTACCAGAACCAGTAGGGCCAATAAGCATTATATTTGACTTCTCAATTTCAATATCACTTATAGAATGAAGTTGCACCATGGATTGACAATGGTTATACATAGCCACAGATAAAACGTGTTGCGCATGTTCCTGACCTACAACATGCTTACTAAGAAAAATTTTTATATCTTCAGGTTTCTTTAGTAATAGCTTCATATCAGATATATGATCTGAATTAAAAGCTCTCTCTTTCTTTTGACTTATTGCTTTATGGGATAACTCTATGCATTCATTACAAATGAACACCTTTAAACCATCTGAAGAGTTAGTAATCAATTTATCTACTTCGTTTTGTGCCTTGTTACAAAAAGAACAGTAGTGTAAATCATTATTGTTATCCATTAAACTACCTTTTGTTTAACTTTAATATTTTCAATCTTCATATCTTTACGCTCAGCTATTACTCTGTCAATTAAGCCAGTTTTCATTGCTTCTTCAGGATCCATGAATTTATCTCTTTCCATCATTTCTTCAATTTTTTTTAGTGAATTTCCAGTATGTTTTTCATAAATTTGATTTAATTTTTTCTTAACTCGCAAAATTTCATTAGCATGTATTTCTATATCAGTTGCTTGCCCATGATAACCACCAGATGGCTGATGTATCATAATTCTTGAATGAGGTAGCGAGTAACGTTTACCCTCCGCACCAGCTGTAAGCAACAAAGAACCCATAGATGCAGCTTGACCTATACACAAAGTTGAAACGTCTGGATTTATATACTGCATTGTATCGTAGATCGACAAACCAGCAGTTACAACACCACCTGGTGAGTTAATATACATACAAATGTCTTTATCGGGATTTTCCGATTCTAAAAATAAAAGCTGTGCTACTATTACGCTGGCCATGTTGTCTTCAATAGGGCCAGTTACGAAAATTATTCTTTCTTTTACTAGCCTTGAATATATGTCATAAGCCCGCTCACCGCGACTAGTTTGTTCAACTACAATTGGTATAAGAGTCATACCTTATTCCTATCAAATATTATCAAATAATTCCTTTAATTCTTTCACAGAAACAATCTGTTCTTCTTTACTAGCTTTTTCTATCATATAATCCGTCACTTTATACTCAAGCGCTTGCCCTCTAACTAATTCCTGAAATTGTCCATCTGATTTAAAATGTTTAAATACCCTGTCAAATGATACATCTTTACTGACATATTGATTTACAATAACATTCATAATATCACTTTGAGTTAATGATATTTCATGTTCTTTACTGAACTCCATGAATAGCATTGCAAGCTTTACGCGTCTTTCAGCTTCTTTACACGAATCATCTTTAGCATTCAACTCTCTTTCCACTCTCTGCTGTTCCTGTTTTACTACTTCTATAGGCAAATCAAAACTATAACTAGCATCCAAACAATCAAATAGCTCTTTCTTAATTAAGAGATCTTCCATTTCTTTACACTGATTATCAATTACTTCTTTTACATGATCTATTAGCGAAGAATGATCTTCAAAACCAATTCTCCTAGCTATTTCATTATCACTTTGCAAATCTTTGGCAATCTGAATGTCATTAACTCGAACAGAAAAAGCAGCCTCCTGTCCCGCAAGGGAAATTACCTGGTAATCTTCAGGAAATCTCAACTTAAAGCTTTTTGTTTCCCCTTTTTTCATGCCAATTAATTGATCTTCAAAACCATTTATAAATGTTCCAGATCCTAAATTAACAGTAAAATTTTTGCCACTTCCACCTTGAAAGAGCTTATTTCTAATTCGCCCTTCAAAGTCAATTATCAGTTTATCCTCGTTTTTTGCTTGATAAGAAGCATCATCAACAGAGACAAAGTTAGGAAATTTTGTTTTTATAGAATCAATAAATTCTTTTATGTCTCCCTCTTTGATTTTTGCCTTAACTTTCTTCAAATTTATTTTATCAAGATCTATTACTGGCACTTTTGGCATCGATTCAAAAGATAATTTGTACAGAAAGTCACCTTTTTTATCCTTTTTATCAAGGTTTGGTAATGACATAATATCAACCTTAGGATGGATGTGAGACTTAACTTCGATTTTTTTCATTAAATCACTTGAGCAATAGTCAATCGTATCGTTTATCACATATTCCAAAGCTTCGTTTTTATAATTTGTAATAACAAGATCGTAAGGCATCTTTCCTGATCTAAATCCAGGAAATTTTGCATTCTTCGCTATTTCTTGTAATCTAGAGTTTATCTTTTGTTCTATATAATCACTACTAACTGTGATTTCATACTCATACTTTAGTTTATCTACACTAAGTTCCTTATAGGTATATATATTACTTAATGTATCTGCTTCGACTGCATTTTGAGGTATATTACTAGACATTACAACCTGTTATCAATATTTTATTTATGTTTTAATAAAGCCATTTTACCAGAATTTAAGTTAAATACAATCCTTAAGAACAGGTTCTTATACAAACAAAAGTGTACTTAGTGATTATAAATTTTCTCTTAAAACCTGAGTTACATGACTTTAAGTGCGGATAGAGGGACTTGAACCCCCACGAGCAAGCTCACCAGGACCTAAACCTGGCACGTCTACCAATTTCGCCATATCCGCAAGAACCCTTCATTAACTTATAGATAACCACTTCTGTCATCTTATGCAATTTAAAGATTAGATTTTAGTACCACAGACTGAACTTATAATACTAGTTAACTCCACTATGAATCTAAGCCTGAATTACTTTAACTAACATTATTGAGATAAGTACTGTCTTAGAAATATTCAAGGCTTATTCAATTTATAGTATTTACACAATAAAAAAAGCTTATTAATATTCTTTAATTAAAGCTCTAAACTCTGGAAATTAATAATGAGATTAATAGCAAGCTTCTTACTCGCAATTTTTCTGATTACACAGAGTGGCTGTACGACTCTTGTAAGTGGTATAGTGGTAACAGCAACTGCAGCGGCTACAGCAATAACAATGCAAGATAAATCCTTGGGAAACATTATTGATGATACAACTATAGTAATAAAAATCAATAAGGGACTCTTAAAACACGGACTGTTCTCATCTATAAAAGTTAAAGTGAGTGAAGGAAGAGTATTACTCATTGGAAATGTTGATAATCATGAAAAGCAACTCACAGCAGAGAAAATAGCTTGGCAGCAAAAAGAGATTAAAGAAGTGATAAATGAAATAAGAGTCACACCAATTAAAATGACTTCTATGCTAGATGTTACTGTAGATGGTATGATAACAGCAGAGATAAGCACGAGGCTTCTGGGAAAAAGAAATATTAAATCAATTAATTATAGCGTTAATACAGTTGATAGAGTCGTTTATTTGATGGGTATAGCTCAAAATAAGGCGGAATTAAAAGCTGTAATAGCAATTGCAAGAAAAGTAAAAGGAGTAAAGCAAGTTGTAAGCTATGTGAGATATAGACATAGCAAATTGCGTCATTGATGAAAATTTACTTGAGTGTTAGTACCATGTAGCTAAGCCATAAAACTCCTTTACAAATTTCGTCAGTTCACTCTTATGGTATGTATAACAATGTTACAAAAAATAATATCATAGAATTCAATAGAATAATTCCTAGAAAATCTCTACATACTAAAAAAAGTAAAATGCTATTTAACACTCCCAAGCTTAAGAATAAATAGCAAACATCTATATCTTGTGCGATATGGCGTTTTATTCCTGAGATTTTTTTACCAGCGTCATAGCCTTTTTCTTCATCAGTGTCTGCGTTCTTTACACTCTGAGTGTCAATTATGCAAAAGCTGATTTTTTCTTTCCAAACATTGTTTTGTCGGACCACACTAACTATTTTTTTTAACATGCACTCCAAAATACTTTTTTTTATTTCCTTTTACTTTTTCACTCCATTTTTGAAATAATCATAACAATTGCGCCATTTTGGAAACTCTTTTGGTAGCATCCTCCACTGATAACCACTTTTTAGGGCGTACAACACTCCGCAAAATATATCATACAAATCAAGTTTTCTTGGTTTTGTTTTTTCCACAAGACTCCAGATCTGGTGAAATAATCTCAAACTTCTCTCGACTTATGTCACTTGGGTATACACTCCTAATATATCCTAATTTATACACTCTATTTCTTACTTTATGTCTTTCTTGAGATTATGAACAGGTTCTTAGAAAGCTAGCGTTCTACTAGTCATGTTCTTTATCTTGCTTTACAACAATGCATCTTTTCATTCCAGCCAAGTCGTATACGTATTCCTGAAAAGCCAGTCCATATAAGGGTATTATTTTGTCAATATTGCTTTGATCTTCGCCTATTTCCAATATCGCAAACCCATCTTTTTTAAGGCACTTTTTCAATATTGGAAAAATACTCAGGTAACAGCTCAATCCATCGATACCGCCATCAAGAGCAATTCTTGGCTCTTTTTGCACTTCAGCTTGCAGATCTTTTAACTTACTTCTTTTAATATATGGAGGATTGCTTATTATGAGATCAAATAAATCTCTGCATTCTATCCACGAATTTGGAAATATTTTAGCTCTGTTGAGAAGATTATGTTTCTTTGTGTTCTGGTAGGTAATTTTGTATGCTTCCAGGCTTTTTTCAAAACCAACTCCAATAGCATATTCATACTCACTAAGTACGGAGATCAACAAACAGCCTGTGCCTGTGCCAAAATCTGCAATTTTTATTTTTTGCTTCTTATTTTGGTAATATTTTAACACTGTTGAAATTACTGTCTCACTATCTGGTCTTGGATCTAGAACATGTTGGTTAACTATAAAATTTTTACTCCAGAATTCACGATTACCTATTATTTGCGATATTGGATATCTTTCTGCTCTTTTTTTTGTTAATTTCCAGAATAGAAGTTCTTTGTTTCTTGGTACCTGATTGGTGTGATTCATGATTGTGAATGATCTTTCTACTCCAAGTACGTACTGCATGATGATTTCACAATCCAAATGTGGTGATTCAATTCTATGTGATGATAGTAGCTTTGACCCTTCTTTAATTAAAGCGCTGATTGTTTTCATTATTCTAAAAACGTGTTCCTTGTATGCAAGAACAGCAAAATTGAGTATAGAATTTTGAACTTAGGGTAGCTGCATTAAATCTAAGTGTCAAGAGTAGGATTGTAAAAATCATCCGGCTTTACTGGTAATTCGGTTAGTTCGGTTGGTATTTTTGCATTAATGTTAGAAGCTCTTGGCTCTATTATAAGCATTATTTTCTGCATATTCTTTGATAGCCATCACAGTATATTACTTGTTCCATATCTATATTAATTCGACCACAGCAAGTGATAATTTCTTAATATTAAAACCAATATGCGCTTTAGCATATAATTATCAGTAGCTTTCAAAGCAATTGGGCTGAGATTATTAGAGTAGTAATGTTTATTTTTATATTGACTATTGAGGTTTATTATTTTATAACTAAGACTTAGTTGTTTTCAGAGTTTTAAATTTACAGTATATGCCTACGATAAATCAATTAATATGTAAGGGTAGATCAGGGTTAACTCGCAAGAAGAAGGTGCCAGCTTTGGGAAAATGCAATCCTCAAAGAAGGGGTGTTTGCACTAAGGTATATACTACAACTCCTAGAAAGCCTAACTCAGCACTACGTAAGGTAGCTAGAGTAAAGATTAGTGGATACGGTGAAGTGACGGCTTATATACCTGGCGAAGGTCATAATTTACAAGAGCATTCCGTTGTTTTAATACGTGGTGGGCGAGTTAAGGATTTGCCGGGTGTACGTTATCACATAATAAGAGGTGCTCTTGATCTACGTGGTGTGCAAAATCGAAAGAAAGCCCGTTCGAAATATGGTGTAAAGAAATCTGGTTAAAATTTATGGCACGTCGTAATAAAGCAAAAAAAAGAACAAGCCCTGACTCTCGTTATGGTAGTGTCTTGCTTATGCGTTTTATTAATATAATTATGAAATGTGGTAAAAAGTCTATTGCAGAAAAGATTGCTTATAGTGCTTTGTCCTTAGCTGAAAAGAAAATAGGCAAAGATGCCTTATCAATTTTTGAAACAGCAGTAGAAAATGTTACCCCTTCTATAGAAGTACGCTCTCGGCGTATTGGTGGTGCAACTTATCAAGTCCCTGTTGAAATTCGTCAAGATAGAGCAATTTCTTTGGCATTAAGGTGGATTGCTAGAGCAACTTCTGCTGCTCGCAAAAAGAGTGGTAGAACTACTGTTTATTGTTTGCAGTCTGAAATATTAGATGCTTATAATAAATGTGGTGGTGCATTTAAGATGTGTGAAGAAAAGTATAAAATGGCTGAAGCTAATAAGGCATTTTCTCATCTTCGTTTTTAATATTAGCTGATTGATTGTGGTATGGAAGTTTTAATATCTAGGTATAGAAATATAGGAATAATGGCTCATATAGATGCTGGCAAGACCACCACAACAGAGCGTATTTTATTTTATACTGGTAAACAAAATAGGATTGGTGAAGTGCACGATGGTGCAGCTTCTATGGATTGGATGGAGCAAGAGAAGGAGCGTGGCATTACAATTACCTCTGCTGCAACAACATGTTTTTGGAATGATCATAGGATTAATATAATAGATACTCCTGGTCATGTTGACTTCACTATTGAAGTTGAGAGATCTTTGAGGGTTTTGGATGGTGCGGTTGCTGTATTTGATGGAGTTGCTGGAGTTGAGCCTCAGTCTGAGACAGTTTGGCGTCAAGCTGATAAATATAACGTTCCTCGTATCTGCTTTGTTAATAAAATGGATAGAATCGGGGCAAATTTTTATCGATGTGTCGATATGATAAAAACGAAGCTTGGCGCATCACCTTTAGTTATTCAGTTGCCAATAGGAAGTGAGAAAGATTTTAAAGGCATAATCGATCTTATTTCTATGAAAGCTATTATATGGCAAGAAGAAACATTAGGCGCTAAATTTTCTTATGAAGATATTCCTTCTGATTTGCTTGATAAAGCTCAAGAGTATCGAAATCTTTTATTAGATGCTGCAGCTGAAATGGATGATGAGGCGATAAATACTTACTTTGAATCTAACGATCTGCCAATTGATTTGTTGAAAAAGTGTGTGAGAAGCGGGACCATTAAAGGAAAATTTGTCCCTGTATTATGTGGGTCAGCTTTTAAAAACAAAGGCGTGCAATCACTTTTAGATGGTGTGGTTGATTTTTTACCCTCTCCTATTGATGTTGATGTAATTATTGGAACTGATCCTAAAGATTCAGAAAAGAAAATTGAGATCAAACCTTCAGAAAAAGAGAAATTCGTTGCTCTTGCGTTTAAAGTGATGACGGATAAATTTGTAGGTAGCTTGACGTTTATTCGTATTTATTCCGGTAAGTTAAAATCTAAATCTGCTGTGTTAAATGCTGGAAAGAATGAGACTGAAGGAATTGGTAGAATGTTGCTTATGCATGCAAATAACAGAGAAGATATAAACGAAGCTAAAGTTGGTGATATAGTTGCCTTAGTTGGATTAAAGAAAACAATTACTGGTGATACTTTATGTTCATCTGATTTTCCTATACTATTAGAGCGTATGGAATTTCCTGATCCTGTTATTGAAATTGCTATAGAACCGAAAACCACCTCAGATCAGGAAAAATTAGGTGTTGCTTTGAATAGATTGGTTGCAGAAGATCCTTCTTTAAGGATGTCAGTAAATGCAGAGAGTGGGCAGACTATATTGAAAGGTATGGGTGAGCTGCATCTTGAGATTATTATTGATAGAATGAAGCGCGAGTTTAATGTTGAAGCTAACGTTGGTGCGCCTCAAGTTGCATATCGTGAAACTATCACTAAATCTGTTGAAATTGATTACACTCATAAAAAACAATCAGGTGGTGCTGGTCAGTTTGCTAAAGTTAAAATAAAATTCGAACCTCTTGAGCCTGGTTTTGGCTTTCAGTTTGAAAGTAAAATTGTAGGCGGTGCTATTCCAAAAGAGTATATACCTGGAGTGCAAAATGGCTTAGAGTTGATAAAAGAAGGTGGTATAATTTCCGGCTTTCCATTGATTGATTTTAAGGCTACTCTTCTTGATGGTGCTTTTCATGATGTTGATTCTAGTCCTTTGGCTTTTGAACTTGCTGCTAAAGGTGCTTTTAAGGAAATGGCAAATAAAGCTGGTCCAAAAATGCTAGAACCTATAATGAAAGTGGAAATCATTACTCCTGAAGAATATATGGGTGATGTTATGGGTGATATAAATAGTAGAAGAGGCAGTGTTGTTGATATGCTGGATTTAGGTAATAATAGCAAAATAATTACTGCTTCGGTTCCTCTTGCAAATATGTTTGGTTATATAAATGTTTTGCGTTCTATATCTCAGGGAAGAGCTCAGTATAGTATGCATTTTTCTTGTTATGAACAAGTGCCACAATATGTGGTTGATGAGTTAAAGTTAAAGTATAATTAAAGGTTAGTAATTATGACAGCGATAGTAGAAGCATTTGGAAAGCCGCATGTAAATGTGGGAACGATAGGACATGTGGATCATGGGAAGACAACGTTAACAGCGGCGATAACAAAGCATTATGGTAATTTTGTAGCATATGATCAAATAGATAAAGCGCCAGAAGAAAGAAAGAGAGGGATAACAATAGCAACAGCGCATGTTGAATATCAAACAGAAAAGAGACACTATGCACACGTTGATTGCCCTGGACATGCTGATTATGTAAAGAATATGATAGTAGGTGCAGCACAGATGGATGCAGCGATATTGGTAGTGTCAGGGGTTGATGGGCCGATGCCACAAACGAGAGAGCATATATTGCTGGCAAAACAGGTGGGTGTTGGATATATCGTGGTATATATAAATAAAGCTGATGTTGCTGATGCTGATATGATAGATTTGGTAGAGATGGAAGTGAGAGAGTTGCTGAGTAAGTATGGATTTCCAGGTGATGAAGTGCCTATGATAGTTGGGTCTGCGTTAAAAGCATTAGAGGATGATAGTAGTGAGTATGGAAAGAAATCAATAGATAAATTGATGGAGAAGTTAGATGAGTATGTGGCAGTACCTCCAAGGCCTATAGATTTGCCGTTTTTGTTGCCAATAGAAGATGTATTTTCAATATCGGGCCGAGGGACGGTAGTAACAGGAAGAATAGAGAAGGGGGAGATAAAGACAGGGGATGAGATAGAGATAATAGGTCTGAAAGCGACGCAAAAGACGATATGTACTGGTGTTGAGATGTTTAAGAAGTTGCTAGATAAGGGAAGTGCAGGACTCAATGTAGGAATACTACTAAGAGGAACAAAGAGAGAAGAAGTGGAGAGAGGGCAAGTATTGGCAAAACCAGGGACAATAACCCCGCATAAGAAATTTAATGCGGAGGTGTATATATTGAAGAAAGAAGAAGGAGGAAGGCATACACCATTTTTTGGAAATTATCAGCCACAGTTTTATTTAAGGACAACGGATGTAACTGGGAGCATAAAATTGCTAGATGGAAAGGAGATGGTAATGCCAGGGGACAATGTAAGTATAGAAGTGGAGTTGCAAGTACCAATAGCAATGGATAAAGGATTACGTTTTGCGATAAGAGAAGGTGGTAGAACTGTTGGTTCTGGCGTTGTTTCGGAAATTTTAGAGTAAACTTTGAATTATAGGAGTGTAGCTCAATTGGTAGAGCGCTGGTCTCCAAAACCAGAGGTTGTAGGTTCAATTCCTATCGCTCCTGCATTAATATTATGGTAGAAATGTTAAAAAACCTGTATGTTTTTTTTTGCGATATAAAGCAAGAAATAAGGAGAATTGCTTGGATAAAAAAACAGCAGGTATTGTCATCTTTGTTTATTGTAATAACTGTTATATTATGCTTTTCGATTTTCTTTTGCTTCGTAGATTTTATGTCTCTTTACGTAATTAAGACTTTATTTGGAATTATTTATGGAATATAAGTATAAATGGTATATCATTAAAGTCGATTATGGGTATGAGAAGGATATATGCGAGTTGGCAACCAATACTGTTTACTTTAAGGAGGTGTTTATTCCTTATCAGACAGTATGTGATGTAAAATCTGATATAAAAGAGTTATGTGAAGTATATATATGTATGCATCTGTGTGATGAAAGCAAAAATATTTTGAATCAAATGACTGGGTTTTGTGGTGATGAGTCTGGTCATTTTGAGATGATTTCAGATGATGAGGTAATTTTAAAACGTAAGGAATTTAATAGATATAAGTGGTACATTTTAAGAGTTGCCTCTAATTATGAAGAGAAAGTGCGCCAATATATATTAGAAAATTCTATGAGATTGAATATTAATAATTATTTTAATAGGGTTTTTATTCCTTGTGAAGAATTAAGTGAGATGGATTTAAAATCTAAAAAAAATGCTAAACGAAGGAAGTCCTTTCCTGGTTATGTCTTTTTATACATGAATTTATGCGATGAGGTATTAAATTTTATTAATAATATACCAAAATCTCTTAAGGTTTATGGATTTTTGAAAAATGGTAATGTTCCAAAGGTGATTGAGGATAATGAGATTCGCTCAATGTGTAGTGCGCTTTACAATGCTCAAGAAACGAAAAAGTTGAGTTATGGTTATGAGAAAGGTGAAAAAGTAAAAATTAATGATGGTCTTTTTCAAAATTTTACTGGTAAGGTAGATATGGTAAATGATGAGAAAAAAATTATTAATATTGAAGTATCAATCTTAGGTAAGCCAACAATAATAGAGCTTGATTTGGCTCAAGTAGAGAAAATAGAGGATTAATTATGAGTAATGTAGTTGCTAAGATTAACTTGCTTATGGAAGCTGGAAAAGCAGTTCCAGGACCGAAAATTGCTTCAGTACTTGGCCCGCGTGGTATACCTGTTCCTAAATTTTGTGAAGCTTTTAATAAAGCTACTAGCGCTGCTAACGCTAGTTATAAAGTAGGTGATTTAGTAACAGTGAGAATTTCCATAAAGGATGATCGCTCTCATGATTTTACTGTCAGCGGTCCGCCTGTGGCTTATTTGCTTAAGCAGGAAGCTAAATTAAGTAAAGCTTCTGGTAATTCTGGTAAAGAATTAGTGGCTAAATTATCTATGTCTGCTATCATTAAAGTGGCAAAGTGTAAGATGGTTGATATGAAAGTGGATAATGAAGATTCAGCAGTGAAGATGGTTATAGGCACTGCAAAATCTATGGGTATAGAAGTTGTGGAAGGTTAGGTAAATGAGTACATATAATGATAATTCTAAGCAGTGTTTGGAGAAGGTTGTTGAGTCTGCTTCAGCAAAATTTAATGAATCAGTTGATATCGCAGTCAATTTAGGTGTAGATTCACGTAAATCTGAAGAGCAGGTGCGTGGTACAGTAGTTTTGCCTAAAGGTATCGGGAAGAATATTAAAGTAGCTGTTTTTGCTCAAGATAAACATTTATTAGAAGCTGAAAAAGCTGGTGCTGATATTACAGGAGGAGAAGATTTAATTGAAGAGATAAAAAAAGGTAGAAAGTTGAATGTTGATTGGTGCATCACTACTCCTGATTTCATGGCAAAAATCACTCCTATTGCAAAAGTATTGGGTGCTAAAGGGCTGATGCCTAACCCTAAATTTGGTACTGTGACTTCTAACATTGCGGAAGCTACTAAAACCATTAAGTCTGGTCAAATAAAATTCAGGACGGATAAAAATGGGGTTATTCATGGTAAATTAGGAAGTATTAAATTTGATATTGATGATTTGCTGGAAAATTTAAAAGCCTTTCTTAAAGTAATTAGAGACAATAAACCTGCTTCTGTGAAAGGAGTTTACTTTAAAAGCGTTTTTTTAAATTCAACTATGGGTAAAGCTCATAAAATAAACAAAGTAGAAGATATAATTTAAGGGAGCGAAATTGTGAAGCGTAAAGATAAGGATGAATTTATACAAAACATAATGAATGTGTTTGTAAATAATGATTTCTTAATATTGGTAAATTTCAAGTCTATGAATGTTAGCAATTCATTAATTCTTAGGAATAGTCTAAAATCTGTAATGGGTGGGATGTTAGTAGTTAAAAATACTCTAGCTTGCTTGGCTTTGGAAAGGACTGGTAAATTTTCTTATTTATCAGGTAAATTTTCTGGTTCTGTTGCTATTATATATTCTAGTGCTATAGTAGAAGCTGCAAAGTTAATAGTTGATTTTATTAATGCTAACAAAGAAAAAATGTCTGTGATTTGTGCGGCTCATATAAATGAATTGTTAACAGTGGAAGATGTTAACAAATTGGCTAAGCTTCCCTCTCTGGATGAATTGCGTGTTAAAATTATGCGTTTAATATCTTATGATATTCCTGCTCGGTTAGCATTGTCTATTAATTCATCTTCTATGAGGCTTATGAGAGTTTTGGATTACTATAGTTCTAAAAAATAAATTTGTTGTTAAATAAGGTGGTCAGTATGAATAATGTAACAAGTGATTTGGTTGATAAAATATTATCTTTAAATCTATTAGAAGCTTCTGAACTTGTAAAAGTTCTAGAAGAAAAAATAGGGTTGCCTAGTGGTTCTTTTCTTGGTGGAGCTGTTGGTGCTGGGGTGCCTATTAGTGATAATGCTAATGCTCCTGTTGCTCAAGAAAAAGCTGAATATAAAGTTGTAATCAAAGAGATTGATGCAAGCAAAAAAATAGGAGTGATTAAAGCTATTAGAGAAGTTAATTCTACATTGAATTTAAAAGAAGCGAAAGAATTAGTTGAGTCTTTACCCAAAGATTTGACTGCTAATGTTTCTAAAGACGAAGCAGAAAAAATAAAGCAAAAACTTATTGAAGCAGGAGCAACTAAAGTTGAGCTTGAATAAAATGTTAGTATATTAATTTTATGTTGATATAGCTCTTTTAATTAGTGAAGGTATTTTAATGGTTGATTCTTCTTATATGTGTGCTTCTAGTGCTTTTGTTCCTAGAGTTTCTTATTCCAGGTCGATTGATTTAAAAGATTCTTTGTTGGATTTGGTTAAAGTCCAAAAGGGGTCATATAATTCCTTTACTCCTAATAATGAGAGTAATGAAAGACTTGAAGCTATCTTTCATACAATTTTTCCAATATCTGATCCTTTGCATAGGGCTACTATCGAATTTTTGAATTGTAGGGTAGATGATCTTAAGTATAGTGAATCTGAATGTATAAAACGTGGTATAACTTTTTCTGCTCAGGTTATTGCTTCTATACGTCTTGTTATTATGCAGGATGGTGTTTCTCTTGAAAAATATCAAGAGATTAAAGAAGATGATGATCATTCTAAGCTTGCAACTGTTATAAAATCTGCTGAAGAGCAGGAGGTTCGCTTTTGTGAACTGCCTATGATGACTGATAAAGGTACTTTCATCATCAATGGCGTAGAGAAAGTTATCGTTTCACAAATGCATAGATCTCCTGGAGTGTTTTTTGATAGTGATAGGGGAAAAACTTACAATTCTGGCAAATTGATCTATTCTGCTAGAGTTATTCCTTATAGAGGTTCTTGGCTTGATATTGAGTTTGATGTTAAAGATCATTTGTATTTTCATATTGATAGAAAGAGAAAGTTGCCAATATCAGTTTTATTAAAGGCTTTGGGCTTATCAAATAATGACATACTTAATAAATTTTATGAAAAAATAGAGTATATAAAACATAAAAGTGGCTGGAGAGTACCTTTTTCCCCTGATAAATTCAAGGGAGTGAGGCTTCCTTTTGATTTAAAGAATGTTGAAGGCAATGTGTTACTTAAAGCCAATGTTCGTATTACTTCAAAATTAGCTAAAAATCTATATGATAACGGATTGAAAGAGTATCTAATTCCTTATGATTCTATATGTGGTTTATTTCTTGCAGAAGATTTAATAGATAGTGCTAGTTCTACAAAAGTCTTATCTGCTGGTGAATCTATAAAATTAGAGGATATAAAAAAGCTTGAATTATTATCTATAGATAAAATATCAGTGTTGAACATAGATAATGTTTCTGTTGGACCTTACATATTAAACACACTTTTCTTAGATGAAAACATGTCTTATGAGAACGCTCTATATGAAATATATAAGGTTTTGCGTCCTGGTGAAGTTCCTATTTTAAAGATAGTAGAGGAGTTTTTTCGTAATCTTTTCTTCAGTTCGGAATATTATGATTTGTCTAACATTGGTAGATTAAAACTTAACTCTTGCCTTGGGTTAAATTATGAGGAAAATTTAACTACTTTAACACATGAAGACATTATTGAAATTATAAGAAAAATAGTATTGTTACGTGATGGTCAAGGATCTGTAGATGATATTGATCATTTAGCAAATAGAAGAGTCCGTTCAGTTGGAGAGTTTATAGAAAATCAATTTAGAACTGGATTATTAAAATTGGGACGGGCAGTAGTTGATTCTATGTCTACTTCTAGTTTAGATAAAGTCTCTCCATCTGATTTTATAAATCCAAAAGTGTTAACCAATGTCTTAAGAGATTTTTTCAACTCTTCCCAATTATCTCAATTTATGGATCAGACTAATCCATTATCTGAAATAACACATAAAAGAAGGTTGTCAGCGTTAGGTCCTGGTGGTTTAACAAGAGAGAGGGCGGGATTTGAAGTGCGTGATGTTCATCCAACTCATTACGGAAGAATTTGCCCTATTGAAACTCCTGAGGGGCAGAATATAGGCTTAATTAATAGCTTAGCTATATACGCTCGTATTAATAAATATGGGTTCATTGAAAGTCCTTATAGGAAAGTAGTTAATAAGGTTGTTACTGATCAAATTGAGTATCTGTCTGCTATAGATGAAGGTTTATATTATATAGCCGATACCAGCGCAAAGCTTGATGAGAACAACTGCTTTGTTGATGATATGTTATACTGTAGGTATGCTGGTACCTTTGTAATGGTAAATAGTAATCAAGTAAGTTACATTGATTTATCTCCTAAGCAGGTAATATCGGTTGCTGCTTCTTTAATTCCATTTTTAGAAAATGATGATGCTAATAGAGCGTTAATGGGTTCAAATATGCAGCGTCAAGCTGTACCTTTATTGAAGCCTACTGCTCCTTTGGTTGCTACTGGCATGGAATCTTTCGTAGCTTCTGGCTCTGGTGCTGTAGTTTTAGCAAAACGTGGTGGCATAGTTGACAGCTCAGATAGTAACTCTATAGTTATACGTGCTTTTGACAAAGGAGGAATTAACTACTTGGATGTAGATATTTATCATCTAAGAAAATTTCAGCGTTCTAACCATAATACTTGTATTAACCAGAAACCACTGGTGCATGTAGGTGATTGTGTTAAGGAAGGTGATGTGATAGCTGATGGTCCTGCTATTAATAACGGTGAATTGGCACTTGGCCAAAACTTGCTAGTCGCTTTTATGTCTTGGCAAGGTTATAATTTTGAAGACTCAATCATTATTTCTAGTGAAGTTGTTAAAAAAGATCTATTTACTTCTATTCATATAGAAGAATTTGAATGTGTTGTACATGACACTCCTTTAGGGTCGGAAAAAATAACTCGTGCCATACCCGGTGTTAATGAAGAAAATCTTTATCACTTGGATGATAGTGGTATAGTAAAGGTTGGTACAAGAGTTGGTCCAGGTTATATTTTGGTGGGGAAAGTTACACCTAAGCATTCTCTTTCATTGCCTCCTGAGACAAAATTGTTAATGACAATTTTTGGTGAAAAGTCATTTGATTGTGTGGATTCCTCTTTATATACATCTCCAGATATTGAAGGGATAGTGATTGATGTGCAGGTCTTTACACGCAGAGGGGAAGAAGAAAACGAAAGGGCGTTTCTTATTAAACAAAAAGAGGCAAACGACTTTGAGAAAGAACGAGACCATATAATCAATGTTATTAATCAATATTTCTATGATGAATTAAGAAAAATCCTTATTAATTCTGGCTCTCAAGATCGAGAAAGTATTAATTTTATTGAACGTGAGGGATGGTGGGATATAGGATTGAAAAACCAATCTATTTCTAAGCAAGTTGAGAGCTTAAAAAAAGATTTTGATGAAAAAGTATCACATGCGATAGCAAACTTTAAGCGAAAAGTAGAAAAATTGCATGAAGGCTATGATCTGCCTCAAGGTGTGTCGATGTCAGTAAAAGTTTTTATTGCTGTAAAACATAGTTTGCAGCCAGGGGATAAAATGGCTGGTAGACATGGAAATAAAGGTGTGATTTCTCGAGTTGTTCCAGTAGAAGATATGCCTTATTTAGAAGATGGTACTCCTATTGATATTATTCTTAACCCTCTTGGCGTTCCTTCGCGAATGAATGTAGGTCAAATATTGGAAACGCATGTAGGTTGGGCTTGTAAAAAATTAGGAGAAAAAGTAGGCAATATTCTTGATGAGATCAATAAAATCAAACGTGCTTTTTGTGAGGCAATTAGATCTCTCAGTGATGATGATTTTGAAAAATTTGCAGCATTATATCTTGATAATAAAAAATTTGAGGATATTAATGATGATGAAATAACGGCTTCTATTTTAGATACGCCTAATAAGGATGAATTAAATAATGAATTGACTACATTAGTAGAGAATTATTTCAACTCTTGTAAAGATGCACACAGTAGTTTACGTCACTTCCTGATTGAGGTTTATAGTTGTGGCAGTAATTTATCTATTTGTAATAACATTCGCGATATTAATGATAATCACCTCATTGAATTTGCGTATAAGTTGCGTGATGGCATTCCTGTTACTGCACCTGTATTTGAAGGTCCAAAAGATGAACAAATAGTAAAGCTATTTGAACTTGCTGGATTGGATAACTCTGGGCAAGTTGTATTATATGATGGTTGCTCGGGTGAGAAGTTTGATCGCAAAGTTACAGTTGGTTACATGTACATGCTTAAGTTGCATCACTTAGTAGATGGTAAAATTCATGCGCGTTCAGTAGGACCTTATAGCTTAGTTACTCAACAACCTCTTGGAGGAAAGTCTCATTTTGGTGGTCAGCGTTTTGGTGAAATGGAATGTTGGGCATTGCAAGCCTATGGTGCTGCTTACACTTTGCAGGAAATGTTAACTGTGAAGTCTGATGATATTAATGGCAGGGTTAAGATTTATGAATCGGTAATAAAAGGTGACAGTAACTTTGAATGTGGAATTCCTGAATCCTTTAATGTCATGATAAAAGAGTTGCGTTCCTTGTGTTTTAATGTGGATTTGAAGCAAAATGACATAGTAATTGAAGATATATCTCATACTAACATCGCGCAATCTTTTAATGAGGTTAGCATTTCCATTGCTAGCCCTGAAAGTATTAAACGTATGTCTTATGGAGAGATAACAGATGTTTCAACTGCAAACTACCGTACATTCAAAGTTGAGAAAGGTGGATTATTTTGTCCTAAAATTTTTGGTCCTGTCAATGATGATGAATGTTTATGTGGAAAGTACAAAAAAAGAAGACATAGGGGCCGTATATGCGAAAAATGTGGAGTAGAAGTTACATCTTCTAAAGTAAGAAGAGAAAGAATGGGTCATATAGAGCTTGCATCTCCTGTTGCTCATATATGGTTTTTGAAGTCACTTCCTTCAAGAATTGGAGCATTATTAGATATGTCTCTTAGAGATATCGAAAGTATTTTGTATAGTGATAATTATGTTGTAATAGATCCTCTTGTTTCCTCTTTTGAAAAAGGTGAAATTATTAGTGAGAAAGCTTATAATGAAGCTAAAGATAGCTATGGGGTCGATAGCTTTATAGCTATGCAAGGTGTTGAAGCTATAAGAGAATTGCTAATACGCCTTGATTTACATGAAATTAGGAAGAATTTAAGACAGGAGTTAGAGTCTGTTGCTTCTGAAATGAGAAGAAAGAAAATTATAAAGAGATTACGTATTGTTGAAAATTTTATCAAGTCTGGAAACAGACCTGAGTGGATGATACTTACAGCTATACCTATTTTACCACCTGACTTGCGTCCCTTGGTATCGCTTGAAAGTGGTCGACCTGCAGTTTCTGATTTAAATCATCATTATAGAACTATTATTAATCGAAATAATAGATTGAGAAAATTGTTAAGTTTAAATCCTCCTGAGATTATGATTCGTAATGAGAAAAGAATGTTACAAGAGGCAGTTGATTCTCTTTTTGATAATAGTCGTCGTAATGCTCTGGTAAATAAAGCTGGCGCTACTGGATATAAAAAGTCTATTAGCGATATGCTGAAAGGAAAGCAAGGTCGTTTCCGTCAGAATCTTTTAGGAAAAAGGGTAGATTATTCTGGACGTTCTGTAATAGTTGTTGGTCCAACTTTGAAACTAAATCAGTGTGGATTACCGAAAAGAATGGCTCTTGAGCTATTCAAGCCTTTTGTTTACTCAAGGCTTAAAATATATGGAATGGCTCCAACTATTAAATTTGCTAGTAAGTTAATAAGAGCAGAAAAGCCAGAAGTTTGGGATATGCTTGAAGAAGTAATAAAAGAGCATCCTGTTTTGCTAAATAGAGCGCCTACGCTACATAGGCTTGGTATTCAGGCTTTTGAGCCAGTCCTTATTGAAGGTAAAGCAATACAGCTTCATCCACTTGTTTGTACAGCATTTAACGCTGACTTTGATGGTGATCAAATGGCAGTACATGTGCCAATTTCATTGGAAGCTCAACTTGAAGCTAGAGTGTTGATGATGTCAATTAATAACGTTTTAAGTCCTTCTAATGGAAGACCGATTATAGTTCCTAGTAAAGATATAGTGCTTGGTATATACTACCTAACTTTACAGCAACTTAAGAAGGATGATTTACCACTTTTTTGTGCTTTTTGTGAAGTTGAGCATTCCTTAAACAACGGTACTCTGCATATTCATTCTCATATAAAGTACAAAATGGAACACATCAATAGCGATGGAAACATTCAGTATAAAACTATTTGTACAACTCCTGGACGTTTAATATTATGGCAGATTTTTCCTAAACATGAGAATCTAAGCTTCGATTTAATAAATCAGGTATTAACAGTTAAGGAAATAACTAGTATTGTTGATTTAGTATATCGTAGCTGCGGTCAAAGTGCTACAGTGGTATTTTCTGATAAATTGATGACACTTGGCTTTGAGTATGCTACATTTTCTGGTACTTCTTTTAGTCGTTGCGATATGGTCATACCTGAAACTAAAGCTACACACGTTGATTATACAAGGGGTGAAATTAAGAAATTTTCTGCACAGTATCAAGACGGACTAATCACTAAAAGTGAGAGGTATAATAAAGTTATAGATGAGTGGTCTAAGTGCACAGATATAATAGCGAATGATATGTTAAAAGCGATATCTCTGTATGATGAAAATAGTAAGTACAATTCAATATATATGATGGTTAGCTCCGGTGCAAGAGGTTCTACTTCCCAGATGAAGCAGTTAGCAGGAATGCGAGGGTTAATGACCAAACCTTCTGGTGAAATTATAGAAACACCTATAATTTCTAATTTTCGCGAAGGATTAAATGTATTTGAATACTTTAATTCTACTCACGGTGCGCGTAAAGGTTTAGCTGATACTGCACTTAAAACTGCAAACTCTGGATACTTAACTCGTCGCTTGGTTGATGTATCTCAAAATTGCATAGTTACAAAACATGACTGTAAAACGAAAAATGGCCTTATTGTAAGAGCTATAGTTGAAGGTAGTACTATAGTTGCATCTCTAGAGAGTGTTGTACTGGGTAGAACAGCTGCAAATGATATATATAACCCAGTAACCAAAGAGTTATTATTAAAAGCAGGGCAACTAATTGATGAAGGTAAAGTAAAGCAAATCAACATTGCAGGTCTTGATGTTATAAAAATTAGATCGCCTTTAACTTGTGAAATAAGTCCTGGTGTGTGTTCTTTGTGTTATGGAAGAGACCTTGCAACTGGTAAAATTGTTTCAATAGGTGAAGCAGTTGGTGTTATCGCTGCTCAATCTGTTGGAGAGCCAGGTACTCAGTTAACGATGCGTACTTTCCATATAGGTGGGGTAATGACTAGAGGTGTTGAATCCTCAAATATTATAGCTTCTATTAATGCTAGAATAAAATTAAACAATAGTAATATAATTATAGATAAAAACGGAAATAAAATTGTGATAAGCCGTTCCTGTGAAGTCGTTTTAATTGATAGCCTTGGTAGTGAAAAATTGAAGCACAGTGTGCCTTATGGTGCTAAACTTTATGTAAATGAGGGTGAGTTAGTAAAAATTGGTGATAAAGTTGCAGAATGGGATCCGTATACACTACCTATTATTACGGAAAAGAGTGGTACAATATCTTACCAGGATTTAAAAGATGGAATTTCAATCACTGAAGTGATGGATGAATCTACAGGGATATCAAATAGAGTAGTAAAAGATTGGAAATTGTACTCTGGTGTAGCTAATTTACGTCCTCGTATTGCACTGCTTGATGATAATGAAAAAGTAATAACACTTTCAAGTGGTGTGGAAGCATGTTACTTTATACCAGTTGGTGCAGTGCTTAATGTACAGGATGGCCAAAAGGTTCATGCAGGTGATGTTATCACAAGAACGCCGAGAGAGTCAGTTAGAACTCGTGATATTACTGGTGGCTTGCCTAAGGTTATAGAATTATTTGAAGCACGTCGTCCTAAAGAGCATGCTATCGTTAGTGAAATAGATGGCTATGTAATGTTCTCTGAAAAAGACCGTAGAGGAAAACGCAGTATAGTAATTAAACCTGTAGATAAGCAAGCTTCTCCAGTTGAGTATTTAGTATCAAGAAGTAAGCATGTAATAGTTAATGAAGGTGATTTTGTGCGTAAAGGTGATTTATTGATGGATGGCGATCCTGATCTTCATGATATTCTACGTGTGCTTGGGTTAGAAGCGTTAGCACACTATATGATTTCTGAAATACAGCAAGTTTATAGATTGCAAGGTGTGCGCATAGATAACAAGCATTTAGAAGTGATCTTAAAGCAAATGCTACAAAAAGTAGAAATTACCGATCCTGGTGATACTATGTACTTAATTGGAGAAAATATTGACAGGCTGGAAATTGATAGAGAAAATGATGCTATGAATAACTCTGGAAAACGACCTGCTCATTATCTTCCTATTCTGCAGGGAATTACTAGAGCAAGCCTTGAAACTAATTCCTTTATTTCTGCTGCCTCTTTCCAAGAAACAACAAAAGTACTTACGGAAGCAGCATTTTGCGGAAAGAGTGATCCTTTGAGTGGCTTAAAAGAAAATGTTATAGTAGGAAGGTTAATTCCTGCTGGTACGGGTCTGATTATGAATAAGGTGAAAACACTTTCGCTTTGTGAAAATATAGATAAATATGAAAAATATTTTGATATTGAGACTTATGACGAAAAATTGCTGAGTGATAATAGTTATCAATTACATTCTGATGAAGAAGAGAGTGTGGTGGCATCGCACTATGATCAGTCAAATTGAATATATCTAATGAGGTAGTATGTTTAATCTGTTTTTAACTAAAAAAATCGATTATATTTTCTTTCACCTCTGTGCTGTCTATTATGTTATTTACTCTTACACGAAATTCAGATGAGTTTTGAAGCCCGCTACTGTACCATCCTATATGTTTGCGGGCCATCTTTATTCCTGTATCGCTTCCATAGTACTCAAGAATACTGTCATAATGCTTGAGTATTATGCTTAATCTCTCTGAGGCTGTTGGCTCAGAAACTTTATTTCCACTCAAAAAGTTTATTGCTTGATTAATCAGCCAAGGTTTGCCGTAAGTACCACGACCTATCATTACTCCATCTGCCCCAGATTCTTTAAGTGCACTTTGAACATCATTCAAACTCTTAATATCTCCATTTACTATAACTGGAATTTTTACCTGCTCTTTAACATTTCTAACGAATTTCCAATCTGCTTGACCATTATAAAGCTGTGCCCTTGTCCTTCCATGTACAGTAATCATCTTTGCTCCCAAATCTTCTGCAATTTTTGCCAAGCGCGGAGCATTACGATTTTCGTCATTCCATCCAGTACGCATTTTTACTGTAACTGGCACACTCACTGCCTTGACTACAGCTTCTATTATCTCAGCAGCCTTTTTTTCATCACGCATAAGTGCTGACCCTGCGTAACCGTTTACAACTTTTTTAACTGGACAACCAAAATTTATATCTATGATTTTTGCACCCATGCCCTCATTTAACTTTGCAGCTTCCGCCATAACATCAGGCTCACAACCAGCAAGTTGTACAGCGGTTAGTTCATCAACTTTTGCTTTTTGCATGCTCTGGCGAGTTTGCATGATCATAGCTCTGCTTGCAATCATTTCTGAGACTAGCAAACTTGCACCAAGTTTCTTTACAATACTCCTAAATGGATAGTCAGTCACTCCAGACATTGGCGCTAAAATAACTGGAGAATCAATCGTCAAACTTCCTATTTGTAGGGACATAGGCTTTCTAGTCGCTAGAAAATGCATTTTTAACACTATTACAAGCTGCTATTATAACATCTTGCACAAATGAATTTACTTTCTCTATAAGAGAAGGCTCTACCTCTACCACCTCGCACCTCTCATAATGACCAGGCGTTAAGTATATCGTTTCTTGTTTTTTATCACCCCACAACTCGTCATTTAATTTATAACTCTCACGATTAAATATCTGATTTAGTTGATCATCATTTATCATTTGTAGATTTGGCTCAAACTTTTTTTGCTCCTCGCTGTTGTTATCTTTATAGTAAACATTAATTTCAATATTAGCTAAAGAAGCTAATATACTAATTTCTTCAATAAAAATAAAATAACTTTGACTTTTTATTGCTTCAAGATAAGCTTGATAGAGTTCAGGTTTGTTAAGGAATGATTGTGTAATAAATTCACTATTATACTGGGTATTGTATTCATTTTCACCAAGGCCATAAAGAGCTTCTGCATATTCTTTTAAATTATGTATAGCTTGATCGCGTGATATATTAAGTTTACTAACAGCTTTACTCACTAACTTTTCTACATTATCTTCAGCATTTTTAATTTCCTTATTCATTTGTTCAACCAACTTCCTTATTTTATCAGACTTACCAGTTAAATCGCCTGGCTTATTTAAAAACATATTAAAAACCTTTTCTAGCTGCTCCTTTAAAGGAGTTGGCATACTTGAATCACCTAAAGATTTAAATTGACTTAAAAATTTGTTCCATTCCATTCTCATATCTTGTGCTCTTTCAGCCTTATATTGACCGGAGCTGCTATCACCAAACACTGCATGAAAAAAGCAGTTTCCATCACCTGTAGTATTATATCGAACAATTTTTGTTTGTTTAGGTTGCTCACTTTCTATTGAGCCCATACTCACACCACTATCTGTAGATGGAGAATAGGAATTTCTACGTACCCTCTTATCCGAATCATCTGTTTTTCTTGATATAACATCTAGTCCACTGTCCAATGATTGACTTTTTATTAATTCTCCATTTTTAACAGTATTATCCAACATTACCAGACTATCCATACTTGTTAACTTTGGCTCTTTTGGATTCTGTTCTCGTAACTCAACTCCTTTTTCTTCACTCTTTTCTTCCTTTATAATTCCTTTTCCATCAACATAATCTTTTACCAAGTAAAATAAAGGTTCAATAACCATCTTGTATGTTGCTGTAAGCACTATTCCCATTAAGATCCAAGCTACAGGATGAAAAATTAGCATAGCAAGTGGTAAAGTTAAGAAAGTAGATCCTATTATTAACCCCAAACAGCCAATAGTAACTGTAGCTGCTAAGTATATACCAAGCGCATAAATGGCAAATCTTCCGCCAGCCTTAAGTTTAGTGAAGTGAGTACTCTCTTTAGATTTATTGTATCTTTCTATGATGGCTAACATATTATATTTCACGTTTATCAATTCTAGCAAATTATGAAGGTAAAATCAATATTAGCATTTATATGTAAAAATATTGAGCATTCAAAGCTTTTGAAGTAGAGTAATGATGTTAGTAATAGCACAACATATGCATGATATAGAACATATACGCAAAAACCCTAAAGGATTTGAAAAAGCAATAAAAAGCAGAGGGGTGAAAGAATTTACTGCAAAAGAAATATTAGAGATAGACCATAAAAAAAGATCACTGACTACTAAATTGCAAGCTTTAAATAAGCAACGAAACGAGGTCACGGAAGAAATAAAGAGGCTTAAAATGAACAAAAGCCCATGTGAAGAACAAGTAAAGTTATCAAAAAGCATCACAAGTGAGATAGAGACAATCAGCCTCAAGGAGCAAACAGAAAAAAATAAGTTAGTGGATATTTTATCTAACTTACCAAATATTTCTGCACAAAATGTACCAATAGGTGAAGATGAGAGCTCCAACGTAGAAATCAGAAAATATGGAAAGAAAAGAAAATTTGATTTTACACCAAAATTTCATTATGAACTCGGAGAAAGGTTAGGCTTGATGGATTTTGAACAAGCAGCAAAAATTTCTGGATCAAGGTTTACAATACTAAAAGGACAGTTAGCTAAGCTTGGACGAGCATTAATAAATTTTATGCTGGAAACACATGTTAATGAATTTGCCTATACTGAGGTGTATCACCCAGCCCTGGTGAAAAACGAGGCGATGTATAACGTTGGTCAGCTACCAAAATTTTCTGATGACTCATATTTAACTACCGATAAATTAAGATTAATTCCCACAAGTGAAGTAGTTTTAACAAATTTAGTTGCTGACAAAATAATAGAAGAAAAAGAACTGCCTATTCGGTTTACTGCATATTCAGAATGTTTTCGTAAAGAAGCTGGCAGTGCAGGACGAGATACAAGAGGTATGATAAGGCAACACCAATTTGGTAAAGTGGAGTTGGTAAGCATCACAACTGAAGACCAGTCAAAAGACGAGCTTGAACGTATGACAAATGCTGCTGAGGAAATATTAAAAAAATTAGAACTACCGTATAGAATAATGCTGCTTTGTAGTGGTGATATGGGCTTTGCTGCACAAAAGACTTATGATATAGAGGTATGGTTACCTGAGCAAAATAAGTACAGAGAAATATCAAGCTGCTCAAATTGCGGTACGTTCCAGGCAAGAAGAATGAATACTAAATACTTCTTAGAAACTGACAGAAAAACAAAAAAATACGTTCACACTTTAAACGGCTCAGCTTTAGCCATAGGAAGAACAATTGTTGCCATAATGGAGAATTATCAAAATTCCGATGGGTCAGTTACAATACCAAACGTGTTGCAAAGATACATGAGTAATGATACTGTTATAAGCAAACAATAATTTTGACATATAGAAAAGCGAGGAAATAAAGATGAAGGTTCTGGTTATAGGTTCTGGTGGGCGTGAGCATGCTTTACTTTGGGCTTTAAAGAAGTCTCCTACCTTGACTAAGTTATATGTTACTCCTGGTCGCCCGGCCATGGAAAATTTTGGAGTTCTTGTGAATATAAATATTCAAGATTCAGTGGATGTTACACAATTTTGCAAGAAAGAAAATATAGAGCTAGTGATTATTGGTCCAGAGCAGCCGATAATTAATGGGCTTGCTGATGATTTAACTGCGGAGGGGATAAACGTTTTTGCTCCAAGTCAAGCAGCTGCAAAACTTGAGGCATCAAAGTCTTTTACGAAGGAACTATGTAAACAATATGGTATACCGACCGCCAAGTATGAACGTTTTATTGATGAAAGGTTAGCTAAAAATTTTGTCCGTAGTAATAAAATAAAATTGCCGCTTGTAATTAAAGCAAATGGAATTGCAGCAGGGAAAGGTGTCATAATATGCCACACAGAAAATGAGGCTTTTTCAGCAATAGATTCAATGCTAGTGGAGAAAAATCTTGGTGAGTCAGGTGAAGAAATAATCATAGAAGAGTTTTTAATTGGAGAGGAAGTAAGTTTTTTTGCTCTTATTGATGGGTTGAAAGTAGTAACCTTTGGTTGTGCAAGAGATTATAAGAAAGTTGATGAAAATAACGAGGGCCAAAATACTGGAGGCATGGGGTCATATTCATCACCTTCGATTATAAGTAAGGACATGGAACAAAAAATTATACAAAAAATAATATATCCTACAATTCAAGCACTGACTAACATGGGAACATCCTATAAAGGAGTACTCTTTGCTGGTTTAATGATTTGCAAAGATAGTCCAAAGCTTCTTGAGTATAATGTTAGGTTTGGGGATCCGGAAATACAATCTATTTTACCTAGACTTGATCCAAATTGTGATTTGTTAAAGTTGATGTTGTCAGTTGCAGAAGGCAAGTTAAATACAAAAATGGTGGAGTTTAATCACAAAACTACAGTTTGTGTAGTTGTTGCAAGTAAAGGCTATCCTGGTGATTATCAAAAAGGAGAGGTAATTAAAGGATTGGATAAAATTGAAAACATTCCTGGTGTGCTAGTTTTTCATGCTGGTACTAAGTTGGATGAAAGTGGTAATTGGATTTCCGATGGCGGAAGAGTGCTAAATATAGTAGGAGAAGGAAACACTGTGGAAGAAGCTAAAAGTAAAGTGTACTCAGCGTTAAATTTTCTAGAATGGTCAGGTGGGTTCTTCAGGTATGATATTGGTAGTTAATTTAGCTCATGCAGAAACAAAAAAAGTCACTTTGTAAGCAGTAAACTAAAGAAAAACATGATATCTGTTCAGATTCATGTGAAACCAGTGCTTCTTTTCTTGTCATGAAAGTAGCTGACACTGGGATGACACCATCTATTATGCAAATTACCTGCTAATTTGCAATGTTCGTACAGATGTGGATCACGCGCTGGAATAACACCCTTGGTGGTAACAACTAAAGAAAAATATCAACTAGGTTTATAGTCTATTACTACTGTTTTTGCAATTTTGTCATAAAACGTTTGTTTGCGTTGATCAAATATTGCAAACATTAAAACTAAAGTTAGTATAATAAAAAGGCATCCAGAAACATAGCCAGGCAAAAGATAAGACAGAAAACTATAAACCTCAGTTATGGATTAGAAAATAGATAAAAGTATAACTAAGAAGAGGGAAACAGGGTAAACTCGAGTATTTTAGTAATAATAAGAGGTTACCCATGAAGAAAGATATTACAGAACTGTACTGTTGCGTCGAGGATTTTTGTCGTGCGGTAGATGATAATTTTGCAAATAGGTTCTTATCAAACGGCAAAAAACCAACCAGAGTACCAGAAATAGCGCACTCAGAAATTCTAACCATAATCCTGTTATACCATAAATCACCATGTAAAAACTTCAAGGCTTTTTATCTTTGTTATCTTCAGTTATTCTATAGATCAGAGTTTTCAAAGCTGCCTTCATATCACAGATTTATTGCCTTAAAGCCGCGAGTTTTGTGGTATTTAGCATTACTTTTGCAATGGTTCTGTGAACAAGCGAAAATGACCGGCACTTCCTACATCGACACCTCTACGATTGCCGTTTGCCACAAAAAAAGGATCTCTAGGAATAAAGTTTTTAATCATCTAGCAGAAATTAGTAAGAGTACGTATGGTTGGTTTTTTGGCTTCAAGTTGCACTTAGTGATTAACGAAATTGGTGAAATTCAAGCACTTACCCTAACCAAAGGTAACGTTGATGACAGAAAACCTTTACCAACTCTCACTAAAAGACTGACCGGACTTTTGTTTGGAGATAAGGGCTATATAAAGAAAGAGCTTTTTGAGAAACTCTTCGATAGAGGCCTAAAGTTAGTCACTAAAGTAAAAAAAGGTATGAAAAACGCACTAATTTCACTTAAAGAGAAGATTTTATTAAGGAAAAGGTCGATTATTGAGACTGTTTTTGATTCCTTGAAAAACAAATTTGAGATTGAGCATACAAGACATAGATCGCCAACAAATTTCCTAATTCATGTTTTTTCTGTTCTGATTTCCTACTCCATGCAGTCCAAAAAGCCTTCTATTTCTATGCCTTTCTTTATCGGCTAATCCATAACTGAGGTTATAAATAACCCAAATGCCTTCCCTAAAAATGTATCTTATTGTTGATTGCATTAGAGTAACGTTTTTAAATGTATTTGCATCTTTTATACGTACACTGCACAGTAATCTTCCTGGGGTGCAACCGTACTTTGTTATTGTTAATATATTAAATATTATATATGTTATAAGCAGTGTTGCCATAAGAATTGTCATGTTTTTATCCACATTATCTAGATCAAAAAGGAGTGAAACGAATGCTATTATCATCCATAAAACACCGTCGACCACACATGCTAAAACTCGCCTTAGAATTCCTGCATAACTTATTTTAGTATCCATACACTTTCCATATTTTGCAATGCTATAACCAGTATAAAAGTTCATTATTAAATAACCGTAAATATGCTATTTTAGCAACATTGACCCACTTTATTATTTGAATTAACATTAAATCATTTACAGTTAAGGAAGTTATGTCAACATCAGTCACAGTTGCGTATGGTGATGGTATCGGACCAGAAATTATGGAAGCGGTGCTGTCGATATTGCGTGAAGCGAAAGCAGAGATCTCAATAGATATTATTGAAATAGGAGAGCGTGTTTATAGTAAGGAATGGTCTCATGGAATTTCTCCGAGTGGTTGGGAATCTATCGAAAGGACAAAGATATTACTCAAATCTCCAACAACAACCCCTCAAGGTAAAGGGCACAAAAGCTTAAACGTTGCACTCAGAAAGAACTTAGGGCTGTATGCAAACATTAGACCATGCATTTCGTATCACCCTGTTATAGAAAATAAATTCGATAAATTTGATGTTGTTGTAATACGCGAAAATGAAGAGGACGTTTACACCGGAATAGAGCATAGGCTCACTGGTGACTCGTACCAATGCACTAAAATTATTACTAGATCTGGCTCAGAAAAAATATGCAGGTATGCTTTTGAATATGCGAAAAAACATAACAGAAAGAAAGTAACTTGCCTGACTAAAGACAACATAATGAAAATGACTGACGGCGCTTTTCATGCAGCGTTTGATCGTATTGCAAAAGAATATCCGGATATAAAGGCGGAACATTATATAGTTGATATTGGAATGGCACGTGTTGCCACAGAACCCGAGAATTTCGATGTTATAGTAACTGAAAATCTATATGGCGACATATTATCAGACATAGTAGCACAAACCTCAGGTTCTGTAGGGCTTGCAGGAAGTAGCAATATAGGTAATGAATATGCAATGTTTGAAGCGGTTCACGGCTCTGCTCCTGATATTGCAGGAAAAAATATAGCTAATCCTTCTGGTCTTTTAAATGCCGCAGTACATATGTTGGTCTATATTGGTCAAGTGAGTACTGCAAAACTAATCTACGATGCATGGCTCAAGACTTTGGAAGATGGAGTACATACCGCTGATTTATATAAGGAGAAAAAGAGTAAACAAAAGGTTGGAACAAAAGAATTTGCAAAAGCTGTTATAGATAATCTAGGGAAAAAACCCACAACGTTATCTGAGCTTATAATTAGCAGTGATTCGGATAGTAAAATAAATAAAGTACAAGACAATTACGAACAAGATTACAAAGTTAAAAAGCTAGTGGGTAGTGATATAACGCTTGCTTGGGACAAATCCAACAATTTTGATCAAATAGTTAGGTTATTTGAATCGAGTAATCTGAAAATGATAGCAATATACTCAAAAGGACTTGCAATTTGGCCAGGAGGCTCAAAGTCTTCAAGTGACCAAATAATCTGCAGGTTTATTGCAAATAATGAAATTACAAATAGTGATGTGAATAACTTGCTAATCAAATTTGAGGAACACAATTTTGATGTGGTGAGAATGGATAAGTTGTATTTGTATGATGGGAAAGAGGGTTTCTTCTCTTAGTGGTTGCTTGATATTTTTATGCTTGTGTGAAACATTAAATATATTATACTAATAGCATCGTGTATTTATGTGAGGTGTAGTAATGAGTCAACATTTTAAGTTAACTGGTCAGGAGTTTTATGATAGTAATGGTCTGTTTAACGTACTAGAGATAAAAGCTGAACAAATTGTAGGTAAAGATTATCAAGCTCTTAGCAAGTTTCTGAAAAAACAATATAATAAATTGATACTTGTAAACCATCCTGACAAAGGTGGAAACAAAAATAGATTTGATCAGATTTATAAAGCTTATCAAGAGCTAAAAAAGTACATTAAACCTTTGGAGTCAGGAAATCCTTGTGTTAAAGTCAGCGTTGATGCTGAAAGTAATGGACGTTTAACGGCAAGAGAGTTTCACTATAGGAGAAAGTTGTTTAACGAGCTAAAAATCAGTGAGGAAGAAGCTGTAGGTAGAGATTTTGATGGGTTGATTGCTATACTAAAAAGAAATGATTGTTCGTTTGGAGAAGACCTAAAAAGCTATAATGAACTTCAGGCTCAAATAGAGAGGATTTTGCTAAATCCAAATTTAGATAATTTTCAGAGGAGTGTACAAAGTGCAAAGTTAATGCAAGAGTTATATCAATATATAGCAAAGCCAAGCATACAATTATTCAATTATATTTCTCCTCTAAAGGAAAAAAAGAACCTAGTAGATGAGGATAAAAAAGAATTAGCGTTAAGATTTATAGAACGTAAAAATGCCTTACTATTTATTCGGACTCTTAGTGTTCTACCCTTAGGCCTGTTAACTACAGTTACTATAGGTTGCTATTTTTCATGGTGGATCATAGCATTTAACATCGCTATTAGTAGAGCCTCTGGTTTATTAGTGAATTATTATATGGAAAAGTATAAAAATTCAGAAATTTCTACTGATGAATTCATGAGTAAAATGAGCTATATCGAGCTAAGTAGTAAGCTTCTTATCAACTATCCTTTAGCTGCTTTTTCTGTTTATTTAGTTACAATAAATTTCATTGCTAATGGATTAACTGTTGGTGGAGCTGTACTTGGTCCACTATTGTTATTGGCAGTATTAATTGAAATGTTAGCTCCTGTTTTCTCAAAAGGCTGTGAAATATATGCTGACAAGCACACAAAAGATTTACTAGAAGAGGATCCAAGAGATAGAGTGCAAAAGGAGACTGATCTGTTAGGACGGTATGATCCACGAAGGCTATTAATGCCGATAATTATGCCTCTTGTTAGAAAGTGTTTTGCAGAAGTGGCAAGCAAATTTGCTGAGAGGAATTTTGATGAGGTAAAAACTGATATGTCTGATGTTAATACTGAAGGACTATCTAATCCTCAAGCAATTGAATTTGCACAGCAAACAGTATAGTATAAGCTTTTAGCTCTATGCATGGACTCAAAAAAAGTAGAATTAATATTTGAAAAATTTCAACAGTCAAATCCTGCGCCAAAAATAGAGCTAAATTATACCAATCATTTTACGTTATTAGTTGCAATAGTTCTGTCAGCGCGGACGACCGATATAAGTGTTAATAAAATTACAAAGGAGCTATTTAGTATCGCTGATACGCCAGAAAAGATGTTGAATCTTGGGCAAAGTGAGCTGAGAAAATGCATAAGCAGTATTGGTTTATATAATTCCAAAGCAAAAAATATAATCGGGCTCAGCAAAATATTGATTGAGAGGTACAATAGCAAAGTGCCTACTAATTTCGATGATTTGGTATCTTTACCAGGGGTTGGGAGAAAGAGCGCTAATGTGTTCTTAAATTCAGGGCTTGGTATTCCAACATTGGCAGTTGATACTCACGTTTTTAGAGTGAGCAATAGAGTTGGGCTTGTGAAAGAAAAAGATGTACTTAAAACAGAGCAGTCTCTTTTGAATGTAGTGCCAAAAAAATACCTACTTTATGCTCATCATTGGCTAGTTTTACACGGTAGATACATTTGCAAGGCACAAAAACCTTTGTGTGAAGCGTGCACAATTCATGATTTATGTGAGTTTGAATGCAAGAGGTATAAAGTCTAGCACAACACTTCGATATTTCTTACTTTTATCATCCAAGTAGCTGATCTCTATGATGGTGTCAACCGAGTAGCTTACACTGGGATGGCTTTGTTGCATCGCTTATCGGATAGTGGGTAAAGCATAAAAAATTCATGAAACTACCTAAAACTTAGCCATGCCAATATCAGTAAATTTATTGAGTAAGTAACATTTTATTAGCAACTCTTTTTCTCGATTTACTTCAGATCTATTTCTAAAACTAAACCCAAATATTTGCTTTAATCTTGAAAAAAATCCTTCAATATATGACCTTTTTCCATAAACTGCTTCCTTCTTCCACTCTTTCACACCGTCTTTACCACATAATCTAATGGCAGCATTCCTTTCAGCCATATAATCCAATTTTGTATGCTCCGCTGCACGATTTTTCGGTAAAATTTTGTCTTTATATCATATTTTTTGCACAATTTATAAAGCTTGATAGGCTCTGTCTGCATATAATGCTTTTATAGCATGCTGAAAGCTGAGCAAGTCGCAAGCACCATAATGGTCGGAGTAGGCACCATTGCTATATTGTGCAGCTATAGCTTTTTTACTATTTATACTCAATATTACGTGTAGCTTTCTTACCTGTTTATAACTGCGATACTTCGCTATTTTCCTTACTGTGACCAGGTGTATTATCTGATACTTGTACTGTCTATGGCAATTTCAATATCTTCCATATTGTTTTTATCAACTCTGCAATCATTGATCTTAATATTGAAACCTTCTTGAAGCCTGCGAATAGCTAATGACTGCTAACTACTTGCTGCAAATATCCTTTTATAAACCCTACCGTTTGTCTTAAGCCAATTCTAAAGAGACTAGCGACTATATGCACTAAAATCACAACTTTATTACTATAAATATAATTTCCACCTCGCATTTTGGGGCTATTTTCGTACCAATTTTCTATTGCCTCATTAATAAAATGAAAAATATTTCCTCTTTCTTGCAGAAATCTGTTATATCCATGGCAGTTACTGACTCTCATTTTTTGTGACATATTTTTCTTTCGTAGGTTAAATGCCTGTTTTATAGTGAATTTCGTCAGTAACTTCCAGTTCTTTTTATCTGAGCTATGCAACAAAGCCCACTGGAATCCAGTCTTTCTTACCAACAAAAACTTAGAATAACTTTTGTTCTTAAAAAACTTCTAGATTCCAGACTCATGTTTCAATGTTAAACAAGGTACAATAGAATTGAGTAGGGTAATTTCTAGGGAATTATTATATTCTAGAAAAAGTAAAATGTCATCCAGATAGGCTAATGTACAAGGTAAGCTGAATGTCTATAAGGAAAAACAGCAAGGCATTTTAGGATTTGCTATAAATCGCATCAGGAGCTCAAGAGTACAGCTTACAATTACAGATAGGTATAGTTGAGTTTAAAGTAACTACATAAATTTACTACAATTTTCATACCTATAAGCTGCTATGCAACAAAGCCCTGTGTGGGTATAATTTTGACAGGATACAAAGCTTAATGGAGAAAGTTACGAACATCAGTGAAAAACATGGCAATTTTATTCTCATTTGCAGCTGCTATCACGTCTTGATCTTTCAATGAGCCACCTGGCTGAATTATAGCTGTAATTCCATGCTTTGCACTTTCTACTATACTATCTGGAAATGGAAAAAATGCATCTGAAGCAAGCGCTGCGCCTTTACATTTTTCACCTGCTTTTTTTACTGCAATATTCACACTATCTATTCTGCTTGTTTGTCCTGCACCGATGCCAATAGCACAACCGTCTTTTGCTATCACTATTGCATTGGATTTTACATGTTTACATATTTTCCAAGCAAAAATAAGATCTTCCTTCTCTTTTTTTGTTGTAGTGCATTCTGTCACTCGGTTTATTTCTTCTACTTTTACTGTATGGTTATTATTTTCTTGCACTAAGAACCCGCCAACAACATTTTTGATTTGATATTTTGCATTTTGCTGAAGAGATTGATGAATAATCACTCTTAAATTTTTCTTTTTTTGTAAAATTTTTAGTGCCTCATTGTTTACCGATGGTGCTATCATCACTTCCAAAAATATCTCGTTTAATTTCTCTGCTAGCTTTAAATCTATCTCCCGATTGAAAGCAACTATTCCACCAAAACTGCTTATTTCATCACATGATAGAGCTTTTTCATATGCTTTTAAAGCACTATCACTAACAGCAGCGCCACATGGATTATTGTGCTTTATTATCACTGCTGCAGGTTCTTGAAACTCAGAAATTATGTTAAGTGCAGACTCTATGTCGACTATATTATTATAGCTCAACTCTTTTCCATGTATTTTCTCCAGTGGATACTTGCTAAATTGATTGCTATAAAATGCAGCTTTTTGATGAGGATTTTCACCATATCTGAGTCCTTGTGCTTTACATCCATATAAAGTAAAAAACTCTGGTAACTCATTGCTTTTACCCTGTGATAAAAACCAATTGTAAATATTAGAATCATACTGTGCAGTCAGAGCAAATGCTTTAGTTGCTAGATGTTTTCTATATTCTAATGTTGTCTGATTGTTATTTTTGATCATCTCAGCTTTCAGTGTTTCGTAATCTTGAATGCTAGAAATCACTGAAGTGAAATGAAAGTTTTTTGCTGTAGCTCTAATTAATGCTACTCCACCTATATCTATTTGTTCTATGATTTGCTTCTCACTTGAGTTGCTATTAACCGTTTTCCAAAATGGATATAAGTTAGTTATAAGCAGATCTATCGGCTTAATTTCTAGATTCTGCATTTCCTTTTCGTGCCTTTTTCGATCACAGAGTATTCCTCCATGAATTTTAGGATGTAAAGTTTTCACTCTGCCATCTAGTATTTCTGGAAATTGTGTGTAATCTGAAACTTCTTGCGTTTTTATTCCCGCACCTGATAGCACTTTATAAGTATTCCCTGTTGAGAGAATTTCTATTTGTTGCTGCATCAAAAACGATGCAAGTTCAATTATATTTGTCTTATCGTATACTGATATTAAAGCTCTTTTAATTTTCATATGGAAGGTTTCTTAAGATTATATCTAAGAAAAGAAAATTTGTCTATATATAGCTACTACGTCATACCACTGCGGTATCTCGTTGTAGATTCCGCTAACAAGCACATAGCTGTACGAACATTGTGATACAAGAGATCAAGAAAGATGTCATCCTAGTCCCCAGACACTGGGATGGCTTTGTTGCACCACTCAAGGAAAGAACAGGCAGTTACTGATGGAATTTGTTATAAAATAGATATTTAGCCGACAAAGGAAAAATATGCCAATAAGAATGAAAGTCAGTAACTGCAATGAATATAACAAATTTCTTCAAGAAAGGGGAAATGTTTTTCATTATATCAACGATGCCATTGAAAATTGGTACGAAAATAGTCCAAAAGTAGCAGGTGGCAACAATGTCTACAGCGACAAAGTAGTGATTCTAATTCACATAATAACCTATCTATTCAGGATTGGTCTTAGGCAAACAGTGGGATTTATAGAGAAATATCTTGAGCAAATAGGGAAAATTTTGCAAATTATCAGCTATTCGCAGGCTTCAAGAAGGTTTAAAAAGCTTAATATCAAAATCAACGACTGCAGAGTTGATAAGAACGATATGGAAGATATTGAAATTGCTATAGATAGTACAGGTATCAGCATCTACAATAATATTCCAAGCCATAGTAAGGCAAATGGTACAGATAGAAAGTATCGCCGCTATGAGCAAACAAGATGTAATGCTAGAGATAGGTAGTAAAAAAGTTATAGCTGCAAAATACAGTAGTGGAGTTTATTCCGACCACTATGGAGCCTGTGATCTTATTGAAAGAGTGGATACCAAGTATAACATAAGCACGATATATGCAGATAGATCGAAAGAAGTTATACAAACTGTGCGATGAGCTTGACATAAAGACAAGGATTCCTCCGCAAAATAATGCAGTAGAGCATCCAAAGTTGGATTATATGAATGAGAGAAATTCTACAATCAAGCTCATAAAGTCATATGATGAAGATGGTATGAAGAGGTGGAAAAAAGAGATAAATTATTGGAAGAGATCTTATATAGAAAGTTTTTTCTCGCGACTGAAGCAAATATTTGGATTTAGTTTTAGGAATAAATCTGAGATTAATCGTGAGAAGGAACTGCTACTCAAGTGTTATTTGCTTAACAAATTTACTGAAATAGGCATGGCTAAGTTTGATATAGCTTCATGAATTTATTATACATTACCCACTATCCGAAGAGCTGTGCAACAAAGCCCACTGGAATCCAGAAATTTTTTGAGAACAAAAGTTATGCTAAGTTTTTGTTGGTAAGAAAGGCTGGATAGCTACTTGCATGACAAGAGGAGAACTACTGGGATGACAAGGGGAGAGCTACTAAATGACATCTTCAATTTCTATGTGTCAAGCACTGAAGAGGTCTCTCCTATTTTCTCTTGATGAATAAATCTAAGTAGAGTATAGTAAAAATGCATTTATGTAGCGATTAATGAGCAACTTAGTTTTAGTCTATATAACTTTTTCAAACCTGAAAGAGGCTAAGACTATTTCTGAAGAATTGTTAAACGAGAAGTTAATTGCATGTGTAAATATATTTCCCAAAGTAAATTCTCTGTATTTATGGGAAGGTAAAATTAATAGTAATTGTGAAATAGTGGCAATTATGAAGAGCAGGAATGATCAGACTGATAAGATTGTAGAAAAAATCGAGGCAATGCATTCTTATGATCAACCAGCCGTTGTGATAATACCCATAGGAAAAGCGAATAAATCTTTTACTAATTGGGTTAATAATGTTATTGATATAAACAATATTGGGGTGTAGCCAAGTGGTAAGGCAGCGGTTTTTGATACCGCCACGCGAAGGTTCGAATCCTTCCACCCCAGCTTTATTAAAGTGTGCGTGAAATGATATCACTTTTTTATAAATTAAGGTTATTTAATTATATACTGGGCAGCTTGAAAGATATAGTTGTCAAGCTATTTCTTTTCACTCTGTATCTTTATACATCGAGCATTATGCTCATGTTTCTCACCAGTGGCTTTTGGTATGCTGTAGAGTTTAGCTCTTTCAAAAATGCATTTTACCATTTGTATCAATATTTAAAATGGTATTATGAAAATAGAGATGATTTGGGTTATGGAGTTTCTATTAGAATATTAGTAGCGTTTCTTACTCCGCATTTTCTCTACAAATTATTTTCTGGCACAGGCTGGAAGTCTTTTTTCAAGGAGAAGATAGTTCAGATACTCAGCACAAGAAGAAAAATGAGTAATAAACCAAATGGCAGTAGTTATGGTTATAGTAATAAGAACAGTTACGGTAACAATAATCTTCAAGAGGCAAAACGGAAAGTGAATATGATAAAGCAGCTATTAATCCAAGATATAGATGAAGCTATAGAAAAAAGATTAAATGATATTTTTCTTGGTGAGAGGGGTAAACCTCATTAAAAGGGCTTTATCTTTTTTAGAATTGGCTGTATTTTGTTTTTTACGTATAATGGATCGCAATCAGCCAGTATACATGTTTCAACAAAATCTTGACTGAAGTCTGATAGCCAGGAAATTGCTTTACGTTTCTCTACCAAGCTTTCTGTTTTTTTACAGTTACTTGCTGCATCAATCATTGCCTGTGATATCACTGATTGCCACAGTATGCAGTACCTTTGTATATCATCTAAAGTGCTATTTGCTTCGTGATGGTGAAAAAATTCTTTGAAATTGAAGTTATTTGACATTACGTACCTCTTTAAGTTGAAAATTAGAATTTGAAGTAGTGCGAAAGTTGTCTGCTGCAATGAGTAGCCTTTATGACAGTCAGACCGGGTTTTATGTGAGCTATAAATGTTTAAGAAATTATATCTGTTCAGATCTATGTGAAACCAGTGCTTCTTTTCTTGTTATCCGAGCTGGGATGGCTTTGTTGCACAGCTCTTCGGATAGTGGGTAATGTATAATAAATTCATGAAGCTATATCAAACTTAGCCATGCCTATTTCAGTAAATTTGTTAAGCAAATAACACTTGAGTAGCAGTTCCTTCTCACGATTAATCTCAGATTTATTCCTAAAACTAAATCCAAATATTTGCTTCAGTCGCGAGAAAAAACTTTCTATATAAGATCTCTTCCAATAATTTATCTCTTTTTTCCACCTCTTCATACCATCTTCATCATATGACTTTATGAGCTTGATTGTAGAATTTCTCTCATTCATATAATCCAACTTTGGATGCTCTACTGCATTATTTTGCGGAGGAATCCTTGTCTTTATGTCAAGCTCATCGCACAGTTTGTATAACTTCTTTCGATCTATCTGCATATATCGTGCTTATGTTATACTTGGTATCCACTCTTTCAATAAGATCACAGGCTCCATAGTGGTCGGAATAAACTCCACTACTGTATTTTGCAGCTATAACTTTTTTACTACCTATCTCTAGCATTACATCTTGTTTGCTCATAGCGGCGATACTTTCTATCTGTACCATTTGCCTTACTATGGCTTGGAATATTATTGTAGATGCTGATACCTGTACTATCTATAGCAATTTCAATATCTTCCATATCGTTCTTATCAACTCTGCAGTCGTTGATTTTGATATTAAGCTTTTTAAACCTTCTTGAAGCCTGCGAATAGCTGATAATTTGCAAAATTTTCCCTATTTGCTCAAGATATTTCTCTATAAATCCCACTGTTTGCCTAAGACCAATCCTGAATAGATAGGTTATTATGTGAATTAGAATCACTACTTTGTCGCTGTAGACATTGTTGCCACCTGCTACTTTTGGACTATTTTCGTACCAATTTTCAATGGCATCGTTGATATAATGAAAAACATTTCCCCTTTCTTGAAGAAATTTGTTATATTCATTGCAGTTACTGACTTTCATTCTTATTGGCATATTTTTCCTTTGTCGGCTAAATATCTATTTTATAACAAATTCCATCAGTAACTGCCTGTTCTTTCCTTGAGTGGTGCAACAAAGCCATTCCAGTGTCAAGCACTGATCTTCAATCTCCGTACATCTCTGCGTCACGCACTGAAATGACACCCTGAAGCTTTAGCTATAAATATTAAGCAAGCAAAAAAAGGCAAAAGAAGCCTCATGGAGATAGTTGCTCCACTCTTTTTACTTGATGCTGCTCAAGCAGGTCACTTGGATGTAGTAAAATACTTAGTAGAAATAGCAAACGCAGGTGTTAATTATGTAGTTAGTACTCTTAGTCTACCTCATTTTGACTATGAAAAAAACTGCTCTTGGAAAAACTGCTCTAATGTTTGCTGCTAAAAACCTCAGTTATGGATTAGAAAATAGATAAAAGTATAACTAAGAAGAGGGAAACAGGGTAAACTCGAGTATTTTAGTAATAATAAGAGGTTACCCATGAAGAAAGATATTACAGAACTGTACTGTTGCGTCGAGGATTTTTGTCGTGCGGTAGATGATAATTTTGCAAATAGGTTCTTATCAAACGGCAAAAAACCAACCAGAGTACCAGAAATAGCGCACTCAGAAATTCTAACCATAATCCTGTTATACCATAAATCACCATGTAAAAACTTCAAGGCTTTTTATCTTTGTTATCTTCAGTTATTCTATAGATCAGAGTTTTCAAAGCTGCCTTCATATCACAGATTTATTGCCTTAAAGCCGCGAGTTTTGTGGTATTTAGCATTACTTTTGCAATGGTTCTGTGAACAAGCGAAAATGACCGGCACTTCCTACATCGACACCTCTACGATTGCCGTTTGCCACAAAAAAAGGATCTCTAGGAATAAAGTTTTTAATCATCTAGCAGAAATTAGTAAGAGTACGTATGGTTGGTTTTTTGGCTTCAAGTTGCACTTAGTGATTAACGAAATTGGTGAAATTCAAGCACTTACCCTAACCAAAGGTAACGTTGATGACAGAAAACCTTTACCAACTCTCACTAAAAGACTGACCGGACTTTTGTTTGGAGATAAGGGCTATATAAAGAAAGAGCTTTTTGAGAAACTCTTCGATAGAGGCCTAAAGTTAGTCACTAAAGTAAAAAAAGGTATGAAAAACGCACTAATTTCACTTAAAGAGAAGATTTTATTAAGGAAAAGGTCGATTATTGAGACTGTTTTTGATTCCTTGAAAAACAAATTTGAGATTGAGCATACAAGACATAGATCGCCAACAAATTTCCTAATTCATGTTTTTTCTGTTCTGATTTCCTACTCCATGCAGTCCAAAAAGCCTTCTATTTCTATGCCTTTCTTTATCGGCTAATCCATAACTGAGGTTAAAAGTAGTCATTTTGTATAGTTTTATCCAACTCAGACGTAGTTTAACCTAAAATCCATTACTAATTAATTTATCCTTTGCAGTTGTAATAAGGTCTATAAACTACTGCAAATCCAAATTTCTATTTGATCTTACATTCTTATTGTAATAACCTCTATGGATCACACAGCATTAGTCGTGTATCTTAACAGATACTTTTGTACATGGATCAGCTTTATGTGTATCAATTCTGTCTACTTCAAGTTTCCAGCAAAACTACTTTTTAATGTATTGCTTTCAATCAAGTTCTTTGTTAAGCTCACTGTTAGTGGATGTTCAATTATCTTAACATAAAAATCAAGGCAGCTTTAGGTATAAATACGAGTAACTCGTATAAGTAAAGAGGCTATAAGAAGTTTCTTACCATTCTATTCAAACGGGTTTTAAACTTTTGAAATGTCATGACATTGTTGATACGTTTGTCAAGAAACGACAGGGTATCTGCAAAATCTTCTGAATAATCATTGATAAAAAAAAGTATCGTACTTAAGTACACTCCAGCTAATATTGCTCTTTTTGTATAGTAGTTAAAATCTGTTGATTGATCATGAATGCCATACCAAATCGCGCTAACAGTTCTGTACAAGAGTTTACTAGAAAAATATGTATTTTGGGGTAATATAGAGAATGATAAAACATTTTTTAAAAACTCTCTGTAATTTTGTAACTTAGCATAGTTTGAAAGGCGTATTTGGACAGCTAACTTTATCCGCTCTCTTACCTTCATATCTTCTAAATTGGAATTCCAAAGTTCAGTTTCCATTGAGCTATTTAAGTCCTCTGCTATGTACTCCAAAGCACTATATATTCCATTCTGAAATTTACAAAAACTATTGGCTAGGTTAAGGTTCGTGCACACTTTCAATAAGGTTGCATCACTTATTCCTTCAAATGGAATAACCTTAATCAGCTCATCTACTATTAACTTTTGTTCCATACAATATTATACTAAACATCACATATAATTGTACCTGAGATTTGCAAACATTCTGCAAAATGCTTCACCGCGCTCTTCAAAATTTTTCCACTGATCAAAAGAAGAACATGCAGGAGAAAGTAATATCGCTACTTCTTCTTTGCTATTTATGGCCTCTTCAAAAGCCAGTTTAAATGCGTTTTCTAGATTATAGCACTTCATATAATCTATTTTGTTCTCCATAATGTTTGCAAAAACTTCAGTTGATTCTCCAATAAGAAAAGCTTTTCTAATCTTGGTGAAATGCTTGCTTAATGATTCTATTCCGCCTTTTTTGCTTTTTCCGCCAACAATCCAATATATGTTTTTATAAGATAAAATTGCCTTTTCGGTCGATTCTGCATTGGTTGCTTTGCTATCGTTGATAAAAAGTACATTATGTATTTTGCCAAGAAATTCATTTCTGTGTCTTAGCCCTGGAAAGGATTTGATTTCATTGACAATAGTGCTGCTATCTACTCCAAGTAACTTGCACACAGCGTGTGCAGCTACTATATTTTCTACATTGGATACTAGGTTTATTTTCACGTCGCTTACTGATAAGCTATGATTCTCTAGTTTCCCAGTGCCTAGGCACTGGGATGACAAAGAGGGTGACATCGAAGCTGAGATTGGAATTTTGTTCCCAGTGAATTTATTGAATACATCAGAGGTAATTTTGTTATCACATCCTATCACGGCAATCTTGCTACCGTTTATCAATTTTAGTTTAGTTGCTATATAGTTATTCATACTTCCATGTCTATCTATGTGGTCTGGTGTGATGTTAAGCAATACAGAAATATCCACATTAATTTCATTCATTAGCTCCAATTGAAAAGAGGAGAATTCAATTACATAAATTTCTGCATCTCTTTCTAAATCCAAAATAGGCATACCTAAATTCCCACCGATAGCTACTTTTTTCCCTGTGGATTTTAATATGTGCCCTATTAGTGATGTGGTAGTTGATTTGCCATTTGTTCCTGTAATGCCTATAACCTTCTGATTTGTAGTTTTAGTTTCAAGAAATAGCTCAATGTCTGATTTTATTTTGCAGTCAAAGCTTCTTGCAAGTTTTACTACCCAATGCGTTGGTATTGGCACTCCAGGGCTCAAAATTAGTGTGCTTATCTCATGCCAATTATACTCATTGGGATGAGTAAAGTTACACTCTTTATATATCTTTTTTGCATTTGCTATTTGCTCTTTATTATCATCCCATGCATATATTTTTGCACTGCTTTTTGTTAGAGCATTAATAACGGACAAACCAGTTTTACCAAGGCCGAAAACCGCAACACTTTGATTTTTGTATTTGTTTAGTTGCACTTCTAGATAACTTATGCGAACCATTTTATAAAGATATAATACAAATTATAATGACTTCTTCCATAGTTTTTGGCAGTGCTTAACTTTATTGTCACAACCTTAGCCAATAGAAAACTCCTTGACACATTTTGCCAACTCCCTTGCCATGACAATAAGAGTATTTATCCTTTAGAATTAATTAAGAGAAAATTTTTTCTCGACTTGTTGTATGATTTTATAAAAGTGATCAAAATCTAAGCTTGCACTGCCAATTAAAACTCCTGATAAATTTGGAATACTGAGCAAGTTTTCTATATTTTCTGAACTGACTGAACCACCATATATAATGTGTTTTTTACCAGTACAGGATTTTATTACCTCAGCAATTGCGTCATTATTTGGCACATTTCCTGTTCCTATTGCCCATATCGGTTCGTATGCTATGGTATATTTACCTTGTGTTGGCAAACGGTTTTTGCATTGATATTCTATTACTTCTTTTGTTTTTTTATTTTTATAATCTTCTGAGTTTTCACCTACACAGATGATTGGGTGTAATCCTGATTCTATTGCTGTTTCTGATTTCAGTTTTATTTCACTATCTGTTTCATGAGCCCTTTCAGAATGTCCAAGTATTACGTAACTACATCCTAGTTCCTTCAACATTCCTGCACTAATTTCACCTGTGTAAGAACCGAACTCTTTATGATGGCAATTCTGTCCTCCTATTTTAATATTGTTGTTCAACTCTATATTGCTTTGAAATGATGTAAAAGGAGGGCAAATTACTAATTTAGAGGTAATTTCGTTGCTCTTGTTGTTAAGTTTGCCTATAAAGTCAACAAATGAAGAACGTGTTCCATTCATTTTCCAATTTGCTACTATTAAAAAAGACATCAATTTTTCTTATATGAATGAGAGTGCCGGCTGTCGGACTTGAACTGACAACCTACTGATTACAAGTCAGTTGCTCTACCAATTGAGCTAAGCCGGCATTAAATACACTGACAATATACAATTATTGATGAATTTTCGTCAACTAATTTTTAAAATACTGCATAATAAGATTATATGAGAAAATTTTTACTGAAGCCAAAAAAGAGTCTAGGGCAAAATTTTATTTTATCGAATGAGATAATAAAAAGAATAGTTGCCTTAGCCGGTAGCCTGAAAGATTTTAATGTTATTGAAATTGGTCCTGGGTATGGTGCGTTAACAAGAGAAATATTGGCATATAATCCAAAGTTTCTACTTTCTATAGAAAAAGATAGTAGTTTAGTGAAACATCACGAACAATTGCTAAATGAGCATCAGGGAAAATATAGAATTATAGAAGCAGATGCACTTAATGTTGTAGAAAAAGAGCTGGTAGAATGTCCAGTCAAAGTCATTGCTAACTTGCCTTACAATATCTCAGTAGCGTTATTTTTAAAGTGGTTAAATAATATAAAATTTTTTACGAATTTGACGTTAATGTTCCAAAAGGAGGTAGCAGAGCGTATTACAGCAGAACCTAATTCTAAGGATTATGGTTCCCTATCAGTGCTAAGCCAGTTACTATGCGACATAAAAAAGGAATTTGATATTGAACCTAAGGAATTTTTTCCAAGACCAAAAGTATATTCTTCAGTAATTACAGTAAAACCTTTACCCACTCCAAGATTTGCAGTAAATTTAGAAACCTTAACAAAGCTAACACGTGCTGTGTTCGCTCAAAGAAGAAAGATGCTGAGAAATAGCTTGCAAAGTATAACTAGTGATGTCTCAACTACTCTTGAGAATGCTAAACTGAGTGGAGACGAACGTCCAGAAAGCTTAACTATTGAGCAGTTCTGTTTGCTAGCAAATAATATAATTATGCGATAAATATATTAGGAGCTACATACCTCTTCTATCCTATTTTGATCTAAAAATAGCTGGAGCCAGGCTAATTTTGCAAAAGCTCTATTGCAATTTCATTAATTGGCGTATAAGCTTTAAATAAAGCATATGAAAAAAATGGAAGCTTGTTATTCGTTTGACGATGTACTTCTCTTACCGGCCTATTCTGATGTATTGCCTCGTGATGCAGACACAAGAACTTATCTAACAAATAATATAGAACTAAATATCCCTCTCATATCCTCTGCAATGGACACTGTCACTGAATCAGGCTTTGCAATAGCTATTGCCCAACATGGTGGAATAGGTTGCATACATAAGAATTTATCAATAGATGAACAAGTGTTAGAAGTAAGAAGGGTGAAAAAATATGAAAGCTGGATCGTGTATAACCCAATTACAATTTCCCCAGATAAAACAGTTGCAGAAGCAGTTTCATTAATGAGAGAGTATAATTATTCCGGCATTCCTGTAGTTGATCAACGCAAGTTAGTGGGAATTTTAACTAATCGAGATGTGAGGTTTATTGAAGACCAGAACATGAATATAAAAGTTTCCGAGGTAATGACAAAAGATAAGTTAGTAACAGTTCGAGAGCAGGCAGTAAATAGCGCCTCAGCAATGAAATTGTTGCATGCAAATAGAATAGAGAAGCTTTTGGTTGTTGATGAAAATTCTTGTTGCATAGGTCTAATCACAGTTAAAGACATCGAAAAATACAATAGATATCCAAATTCATGTAAAGACAGTAAAGGTCGACTCAGAGTTGCCGCTGCAATTGGTACTGGTAAAAAAGACGGTATAGAAAGATGTGAAGCTTTGGTCGAAGAAGAAGTTGATGTGGTTATTGTAGATACCGCTCACGGTCATTCCGAGAACGTTATCAGCACTATTAAGGAAATAAAAAAGATGTATCCGAATACGCAATTAATCGGCGGAAATATTACAACAAAGGAGGCTGCTGAAGCGTTGATTGATGCTGGTGTTGATGCAGTGAAAGTTGGAATAGGGCCAGGATCAATTTGTACTACCAGAATAGTTACAGGCGTTGGTATGCCACAATTCTCTGCGATCAAGAATATTGCAGAGGTTTGTAAAACAAAAAACGTCAGACTAATTGCTGATGGTGGAATAAAATATTCGGGAGATGTTGCAAAAGCTATTGCAGCTGGTGCTGATACTGTGATGATAGGTTCAATCTTTGCTGGTACTGAGGAAAGCCCAGGTGAGATTATCATGTATAAGGGTAGAGCATATAAGGAATATCGAGGAATGGGATCTATTAGTGCAATGAAACGAGGGTCAGCTAGCCGTTATTTTCAAGATTCAAAACTTGATTTAGTCCCACAAGGAGTAGAAGCAAGAGTTCCTTTTAAAGGTCCAGCTTCAGGAGTGATCTGTCAGTTAATTGGTGGGTTGCAAGCTGCAATGGGTTACACTGGCAACCGTAATATAGAAGAGATGAAAAAAAACTGCAAATTTGTCACTATTACTTCATCAGGGTTAAGAGAAAGTCATGCTCATGATATAATCATTACACAGGAAGCTCCAAATTACGCTTACCAAGCATCTAATTTATCATCTGATTCAGAGTAAATACAATCCCCTTTTGAGTGGGTCATTTCAACACTGGTACACAATTGATATTAATATTAAGAGTCAAAAAGATGTCATCTAAGTGGCTGACACTGGAAAATCGATTGTAAATAAACTGACTACATAAAATTTTTGATCAAAATCAGTGCTATAAGTTGGAATAGCAACTTAAGGTAGATTGCCAGCTTAATATATTTTGATAAATCCAAATTATTTTAGCTATAAGAGAGCTTTGCTTTTTTGCTCCATCAGAATTGGCTTACTTTTAGTGATTCATGGAGTTAAAAAAGTCAGCATTGCTCTTTGTTAAAAGTAATTTGTCACGTAAAAACTCCATTGCTTCAACAGATCCCATAGGGTTAAGTATCCTACGCAATACCCATATTTTATTTAGTATGGCCTTATCAACTAATAGCTCTTCCTTCCTTGTTCCGGATTTTGTAATATCAATAGCAGGGAATATACGTTTATCAGCAAGTTTTCTATCTAGTATAATTTCAGCATTACCTGTGCCTTTAAACTCTTCAAAAATAACATCATCCATTTTTGAACCAGTTTCTATAAGGGCTGTAGCGATGATTGTCAAAGAACCACCATTTTCAATATTACGAGCTGCTCCAAAAAAGCGTTTTGGTCTTTGCAGCGCATTTGAATCTACACCGCCGGTTAGAACCTTTCCAGACGAAGGAATGACTGCATTATAAGCACGTGCAAGACGAGTTATAGAATCAAGCAAAATCACTACATCTTTTTTGTGTTCAACCATTCTTTTAGCTTTTTCTATTACTATTTCAGCAAGTTGGACATGACGGTAGGCAGGTTCATCAAATGTAGAGCTTACCACTTCACCCTTTACAGAGCGTATCATATCTGTCACCTCTTCGGGTCTTTCATCTATAAGTAATACTATTAGTTCTATTTCAGGATGATTTGTAGCTATAGAGTGAGCCATTTGCTGAAGCAATATCGTTTTTCCTGTACGAGGTGGAGCAACTATCAATGCTCTTTGTCCTTTTCCAAGAGGTGTAACTATATCTACAGCACGCATGTTTATATCTTTTTTATTATCTCCGCTACTGTTGTTTTCAAGGATGAGGCTTTTTTCAGGATAAAGCGGAAGCAAATTATCAAAATGGACGTACTTTCTTAATTCACTGATTTCAGTAGAGTTTATACTTTGAACCTTAGTTAAAGTAAAATATCTTTCTTTATCACCAGGTGGCCTTATTTCTCCACATGCCATATCTCCTGTACGTAAATTAAACTTCTTTATTTGGCCATTGGAAATATAAACATCATCGGTACTTGGAGCATAATTTGCACTTGATGAACGTAAGAAACCAAAACCATCAGGCAATATTTCCACTACTCCACTTCCTGTGGTTATGCCTCCTTCTTCACTCATTTTCTTCATTAAACTGAATATCATTTCCTGTTTTAGCATCCTGCCATTGCCTTTACCACTAGTTGAAATTTTTCTTTCTTCAGCTAGCTCTAACAATTCTTCTGCTGTTTTCTCTTTCAATTCGCTCAGGTCCAATGTTTTCTTGTTTTTTTCAGCACCTTCACTGGTCATTTGTTTTACTGCGTCAGCATTATGAATTTGTTCGCTTTTTTCAGGTTGACCTACAACCCCTCCTTTTGCTAAGACATCTTCATTGATTGTTGTCATAATCCTCCAAAAATTTTAATTGATGCTTACTAACCTAAAATGTGAATATAAAACAATAAATTAGGCTGAGCTAGTTTTCAGTGCGTATTTAGACTTAATTATTATTAAACTAGATACTTTACTTGCATTATACTGATAAAAACTAACAAGTCAAGTCAATTTAATATTAACAAAGTACAAGAATTTGAGAATCATCAATAGCTATTATTTATATTTTTTAATCTTTGTTTCTTCTCTTCTTCTACTTTCGCTTTTTCTACTTCCGCTTCTAAATTTTCCTGGCTACATAAACCAAGTAGTACAGGATCTTGAGGTTTGATATTGAGTATGTTATGATGAGATCTATCTCTTACCTGCTCAACTGTGTAATTTGTTGTACCAACTAGCTTAGCTATTACATTATTGTTCAAGATAGGAAATTTTTTTACCAAATAATAAATCGCATTAGGTTTATCTCTACGCCTTGCTGTGGAAGCAAAGGCAAGAAAGCTAATCGTCTTTGCCCTTTTTTTCATATTTTTTATAATCAAATTTGGTACACGATTTGGATTTTTTTTGCAATTATCGATTTCTTTTTCAGTAATTATTTCAGAAATAATAGGGTCATACTTTTCAACTTCTATTTCCTCATCAGCTATGTCTTGTACTTTTTCAAGGGATAACTTGCAACATTGTGCTATTTGATCAAAAGTTAAGCTAGTGTTATCAACCAACCAAGCAGCTACTTGCATGAGAAATTGTTCATTTCTATCTTTATTGTCTTTAGAAGATTCCATTGACATCGAAAAAACATCTCCCATTTTAATATTCCTTTGCTGTTATAGAAATAAAATATAAACCATTAAAACTAAAAAAGCATTAACTTTGTCATCCAATGGCTTTTTGGTTTATATTTCTTATCTCTTAGAACCTGTTCATAATCTTTTGAAGAGGAAAGAAGCAAAAGCAAATTTGTAGGCTAGTATTAAATTTACGCTCGCAATTTTTCCAAAGTCGCCTACATTTTTCCAACCAGGCAAAAGAAGATCTCTCAACAACCCATCTTTTTGGCAATACAGCAAAGGTGCTTCACCTCAACAGTTGCACCAATAGTTACTTTCATCTGTGTTGCAAAATTTTCTCCAGTGTAGCCTGCATCAACCAGTATGTTTTTAACTTCAGAGAGACTTTCTTTAGCATTTTTAACCATTGTCAAAGCACTGCTACGATCAGTTATTTCTGCCGTTGTTATATGAATTGCTTGTGTCAAACCTTGTGTATCAACTGCGATCGGTATTTTTTACACTTTGGGCATCAATGATGCAGAAGCTTGTTTTGGTATTTCGACCACTGTTCTCTCCAACCAATTTTTTTAAAGACAATTTCTAGAACATTTTCTCTATCTTCATTCGTTTTTTTACTCCATTTCTTGAAGTAATCGTAAAAATTTCGCCATCTTGGAAACTCTTTTGGAAGCATTCGCCATTGACAGCCACTTTTTAGTACATAAAGCACACCACAAAATAACTCATATAAACCTAATCTTCTTGGCTTTGTTTTCTTTCGCACGCTTTCTAAAATTAGTCTAATCTTTTCGAATTTTTCACAACTTATGTCACTTGGATATGTATTCCTCATACTTTACCTCATGTCAACTATACCTCATCTTACCATATTCAGAGATCACTTACAGGCTCTTAGGTTAATATAAGCTTCCATTCAATTTAATACACTACAATATTACATATATTAGCTAATTTATTAATAGATTTACAAATATTAAATTATTGCTATTCTAAATTTAAGTGTTAGTTAACTAAGTTTACAATGAGTATTAGAAATTTTTTTACCAAGGCAATCGTTCTCCTTTTAGTTTGCTTATTAATCTTTATGGGGATTGGCAATCTTTTATCAAATGATGATGAAAGGAAAGAATTAGCTAAAGTAGGAAAGGAAGTTATAACATCAGATGAATATAAATTACTATATCAAAATTATAAAAAGCAAATTTCTGGATCTGATGTAAGTAAAGAACAAGTAAAAAAGCTGAAATATGATTTACTTAACGCACTTATAGAGCAAAAACTATTGTTTAACCTAATTAGCGAACTTGGATTAAAAGTTGGAGAAGAATCTATCAAAAGCCACATAAAAAATACCAAGTACTTTCAGGACGATAAAGGAGAATTTGACCATAATAAATTCCATCAAACTCTAAATAGCCTGCATATAACAGAAAAGGAATATATAGAAAAACTAGAGAAAATCCTGCCTGCAATGATGTTCATGACTTCGTTATTTAAAGATAATTATCCGGTAACTTTTGGTGAGGGTGTTGATGAGCAGATATACAAAAATCGCTACCAAACTAGAGTAGTTGATATTGTTAAAATAACTGAGGATGCAATTACAGACGTTCCTGAACCAGATGATCAAGCCTTACTTGATTTGTATGAAAGAAATAAGTCCAATTTTTATTACCCTGAGTATCGAACTGCGCAATACATTTCTCTGGATCAAAAATATTTTGAAGATCAAATCAGAATTTCAGATGAAGAGGTTGATAGTATAATAGAACATCAGGAACTTAAAAATCAAAGAGACATATTCAATGTGATATTTCCTACCAAAGAAAAAGCTGAAATAGCAAGAAGAGCACTTGAAGAAAGTAAAGCAAGCTTTGAACAAATAATAGAAGAGTTTAATAAAGTGAAACTCGATGAAACCAGAGTAAATAATATAACTAAGGATTTCTTACCTGAAAATATGAGAGAAAAGGTATTTGCTCTCAAAACAGGTGAAGTAAGTGAAGTTTTAACAAGCAATTTTGGATGGCACGTAATAAAGGTAGAAAGCATACATCAAATCTCTGATGAAGACTTGGTTGATTTAAAAAAAGACATAAGGTCAGTTTTAACCAATCAAAAGTCTTTTGAAAAAGTCAATGATTTCATAAATCAAGTGAATTATAAGATATACAATGGTGCAACGATTGAAGAAATCTCCAATAATTACAATTTACCTATACAAACCATTGGTCCAGTAGATGCTAGTGGAAAAGACCAAAGTGGTAATGAAGTAGGAAATTCCAGTGATTTCATTTCTTTCATTTTTTCACGCGAGAAAGATCAGAAGAGTTATTTTAAGGGTGTTGGAGATACTGTTGTTGGTGTAAAAATCAGTGATATCGTTCCTCCTAAATTACAAAATTTTGAAGAAAGTAGGGAATCAGCCATAAAGCTTTGGCGTAGTGAATTTATAAAAGAAAGAATGTTTAAAATGGGACAAGAAGTAGCAGTTCAACTAAGAGAAAAGACAGATTTGGAAGAAATGCAAGGTATAAAATTGGTTAAAGGCCAGCAAATACAACGCAATGAACAAAACTACCCTTTTTCTTTCATAGAAGAGATTTTCAATATGAAAACAACTAATTCGGTAACAGATCCTATTCAATACAATAATGAAATTATAATAGGCGTTCTAAAACAAATGCATTCATCAAATGGTAAATTAAACATGCTTGACACCGGAAAACGTGTGATGATATCGCTAAAGGAACAGTTAATTAGCTATCTAAAATCAAAGTATAGAGTAGAAGTTAATCATGCTATGATTGATGATATATAAAAAAGTTTATTATCTTCCTTTTATGAGTGATTAGAGGGGGCTATATTGTATTTTTAGGTAAAAGAGGTACAATTAGTTTGACTTGAGCTGTTTATTGTATTTAAATTGTAATTAATATATGAATAAAGGTTGACATGGCAGTTAAAATAAGGTTAGCAAGGTTTGGGGCAAAGAAACGTCCTTTTTATAGGATAGTTGTAGCCGACTCACGAGCACCAAGAGATGGGCGCTTTATTGAGAGAATAGGACAATATGATCCAATGTTGCCAAAAGACAATAAAAATCGTGTTGTGGTAAAAGCTGATAGATTAAAACATTGGCTAAGTGTAGGAGCGCAAGCAACTGAAAGGGTAATGTGGTTCATTAAAAAAGGCATAGTAGATTTAGAAACAGAATCGAAAAAAATAGAAAAGAAAAAAGTTGAGAAAGTACAAGGGCAAGAAGCATAAGTCCTCTTAAATGCTAAACACTGATTTAACAAAAAGTAGTAAATTAGATGATATTGTATCTTCTGATTTATTGGCTATGAATGACTTTATCTTCAAAAATGTCAATGATGAAGGTACTAAGCTTGCTACCGATATTACATCTCATCTTATTAATTCAGGAGGAAAAAAGATAAGGCCTAAGCTCATTTTTATTATGTGTAAAATGCTGAATTACTCTGGAGAGAGTAGGGTCAACATTGCTGCATCGGTAGAATTTATACACAACGCTACTTTACTTCATGATGATGTGCTTGATGAAAGTAAGGCACGCCATGGAGTTGCAACAGCAAATAAAATTTGGGGGAATAAATCAAGCATTTTAGTTGGTGATCTATTATTGACCTTAGCATTTAGATGGCTTATAGAATGTGGGAATTTAAGTGTTCTCTCTATTTTATCTAAGGCATCTAATTTGCTTGTCAAGGGTGAGATAAAGCAGATGACAACGCGTTTTGACCCTAACACAATTAGGAAAAATTATTTTAATATCATTGGAGAAAAGACAGCATCTTTATTTTCTGCATGCTCCGAGGCTGCATCAGTAGTATCTGGAGCCACAAGTGACGAAACAGAGAGGCTAAGGAATTTCGGGTTTAATTTTGGCATGGCATTCCAAATAATTGATGACGTGCTAGATTATACTGCTAATCAATGCACTTTAGGAAAGCAACTTGGAAAAGATTTCTTTGAAGGTAAAGTTACTTTACCTTCTATTATAGCATATGAAAAAGGCAGTCCATCAGAACAAAAATTCTGGGAGAAATCTTTTTCTTCAGCTAGACACAATTTTGACCAAGCATTACAATATATTAATCATCATAATGCCATTCATGTTTCTATGGAAGAAGCTAAACACTATATTAATATGGCGCAAAGTAATATTGATACTTTTTCTGATTCTCTTTATAAAACTGCTTTGATTGACTTTTTAAATGCAAGCATAGAAAGACAAGGATAGCTAACGCTTGATATTTTTGATTGATTGTTATATATTTATTAAGTTTGTAAGGGTGAATGATATGTCAGATAGTAATAAAGAGAAAAAAAAGAAATTTGCAGATATGGTCAGTAAACGAAAAGGGGATGATCAAGAAGATCAGCAAACAGGTGATTTAAGTGAAGAGCTTAATATATTAAAAGAACGTGCAGTTCAGCTTGAAGATCATTTACGTCGCGCTGTTGCGGATAATGAAAACGTTAAACGTATAATGCAAAAGCAAATTAGCGATGCAAGTGATTATGCAGTCACAAAATTTGCACGTGATATGATCGACTCTTGTGACAATTTAAAAAAAGCAATGGAAAACTTGAAAGATGGTGATCCTATTCATGAAGGAATAAAAGTGGCGCACCAAAAGATTGTGAGTGATCTAAAAAAACATGGAATAGAAGAAATAGATCCAATAGGTAACTCTTTTGACAGCAATTTACATCAAGCTGTTGTGGAAAGAGAAGATAATGAAAAAGAGCCTGGCACTATTGTAGAAGTACTACAAACTGGTTATACCATTAAAAATAGGTTGCTTCGTCCTGCAATGGTTATTCTTTCTAAAAAATCTGCTGATTGCGAAAGTAACTAATAAAACACTCAAGGTATGGAAGAAGTTGTCTTCTCAGGTATTCAGCCAAGTGGAGTATTACACTTGGGCAATTATCTTGGTGCAATTAAGCAGTGGATAGGCTTGCAGGATAAATATAAATCTCTTTTTTGTGTTGTTGATCTGCATGCAATCACAGCAAATAAGCTTCCCGCAAATGAATTAAAAAATAATATTTTTAAAGCAGCAGCAACTTATATTGCATGTGGAATAGATCCGGAAAAGTCGATTATTTTCAATCAATCCGCAGTTAGTGGTCATGCAGAATTGGGCTGGCTGCTAGGGTGCTATACACCAATTGGTTGGCTTAATCGTATGACTCAATTTAAAGATAAGGCTGGAAGCGATAGACAAAAAGCTTCTCTTGGTTTATATAGCTACCCAGTACTTATGGCTGCGGATATATTGCTGTATCAAACTAAATATGTTCCTGTTGGCGATGATCAAAAACAGCATTTAGAACTTGCACGTGATATTGCATCAGCTTTTAACAATCATTATAAATGTAGTCATTTCATCATACCTGAAATCTTAACTTTGGATTGTACATCAAGGATAATGAGCTTAAGAGATGGAGCAAGCAAGATGAGCAAATCTGATTCTTCAGAATACTCATGCATTAACCTTGACGATACAGATGACTTGATTGTCAAGAAAATAGAAAAAGCAAAAACAGATTCAATTCTAGGCTTTGATTTTGCTACTTTAAAGTGCCGTCCAGAAGTAAACAATTTGGTAAACGTTTATTCAGTGCTTAGTGATTTAAATGTGGAAAAAGTGTGTGAAGAAGTGAATAAACATGATATGAAACACTTTAAAAAAGAGTTAGCTGACTTAATCATCAGTGTTATATCACCCATACGTGAGAAGTTGAACGGTCTTTTGAGGGATCAGCTCCATTTACATAAAATATTAAAAGAAGGTACAGAAAAAGCAGCAGAGATTGCAAATAACAATATAAAAAAGATCAAGGATATTATAGGGTTTGTTCAATAGGTTACAACTATTTCTTCCCATGGCTTTCAAATCGTGCAGCTATTTTCTTTACACTAACATGAGTGAGAAGAGGTTTTTTACTAACCGGAAGTTTAGAATCGGACTTTGCTGTTATGGGGTTCATTTTAGATCTTTTATTTCCTACCGGAAATGAGTGAGATTGGGAGGCAGTTTCTTGCGATGGTGCAGGATCTTTCTTCATACCGATATCTGCTTGTGTTGCAGGGGTGGCTTTGCTCTTAGCAACTTGATTTTGCTCAAACTTTCCTACTATTGACTTTACTCTACCGTCCTTCTTGCTATTTACTTTTTCTTTTATAATAACCGCTTTTACTTCTGATGATGCTTTATCAGCAGATTTTTTCAGGATTGGTTTACTTTCAGCTGATTTTTGCGAAGTCACTTCTACTATTATTGGTTTCGTGCTCACTTGTTGATCAACAATATCTAGCCTTTTAGGATTTGACAGTATTTCAGATTTATCTTCTTTAGTTTCTTGCTTAATTTCTTGATTGGTAGCGTTTAGCGCTGGTGGCTCTGGAGCCTGTCTCTTTTTATATCCTCTTCTTGTTCCTGCATTTTTCTTAGGTTTCGTTTTGTGAGTTGGCTCCTTTTTAGCTAACTTTGAGTCTTCCGAATCTTTTGTTGAAGATTTACTACTTTTCTCTTGATAATTTGATATTTCCTCATTTCCAGACTCTTCACTTAATGAACTTTCATAGCCTGAATCTTCAGGAGATACATTCTCTATTTCTGGTTTAAAGTGTACCTTTTTTGAGGCAGTAGGAGGTGGCGGAGGTGCCGTTGTTGGCCGTTTTATTTTCTTCATACCTGATTTTCCTGCCGGCTGTTTTCCTTTTTGCAGCTTAGGAGTATCTTCCTTCTGCTTTGATGTCGTTTTATTTTCCGTGCTTACTTCGTATGATTTATGTTCTTTATTGCCTTTTCCACTCTGTTTCGAATCTAAAATTTCTTTAAGTCCTTTCTTGAATAGATTAATTGTACTTAAAATATTTGTGTATTCGGCTGCTTTTTCTATAGTGAAACCTGATAATTCATCACCAACAAAATTTTTTATGTCATTATCATTAGTTGGAATATCTTTTCCCAAGACTCTATCTAATATCCCTTTTAATGTTCCAATAAAACCGAGTGGCTTTGTGCTCAAAGGTTCTACATAATTATTCAAGTCGCTATATATAACAAATTTGGCTACATCTTTTGCGTTGTTTGTAAAATTCTTCAGAGCTTGAGATAAATCTTTCAGTGTTTCATCATATTGTTCATTAATTTTTTTTGTATCCTTCAGCTTTATGACTCTTATCAAAGAATTGAGATTTTTATCATAATTGTCACTTTTAAATAGATCACTCATACCAATTACTGTTTATCGTTTACTTAAATATAAATTCAAAGTATTAAGACCGAGTAAATGTTATATGACTTATCCTCTGACTCATAAACGCTTGCGTTCCTTAATGTGCAAAAAATTTCAATAATCTTCAATCAGCAATAGTATAGAAATCCAAAAAACAAGTAGCTAACACTGGAATCTAGGAATTATGATTGGGCACAAGTTGATGAGTATAGTTGTTTTATGTTGAAATACAGCATTTATGGAAAGATTAGATGTCAGTCTAGAATGACACCCTTTCTGGAAAACTCGGATTACAGTGTTTGTATAACTTAATAATTAGAAACTAAAGGAGTTCTTTTTTAAAAAACTTAAGTTATACTTATAAGTATTTGATATCTTTTGTAGTGATTATGTCGAATTTAAGCTGCCTTTATGGCGATAATGTCGAATTTGTGGAAGAAATTTATAGCCGTTACTTGCAAGGCGATAAATCAATTGGAGAAGATTGGCACAGAATTTTTTCGAGCAATTTAGAAGTTAATAAAGCAGAACCCTGCAGGGCACAGAATGAAGCTAAGGTAGATGTTGATGATTTAGCAAATTTTTTCAGATTTTATGGTCACTTTTTTGCAGACTTAAATCCATTATCACCGCATGTAAATAAGGAAATAGATTATCAAAAATACTTGAATCTTTCTCCTACAAGTGACACTAGAATCTACAGAGATATTTACTGCAAGAATATCGGTTTTGAATTTATGCATATTTCCTCTTATGAGGAAAGAGTTTGGCTGCAGGAGAAAATTGAAAATCAGGTCTATACGCTAAGCCCTCAGGATAAAAAAGAAATACTAAGGCACTTGATTGAATCTGAGATGTTCGAGCAATTTCTCCATATGAAATTTCCTGGATATAAGCGTTTTTCTATCGAAGGTGGGGAGTCAGCCATTGTTGCAATTGAAAGAGTTATTAGTGATTCTGCAGCTTTTGGTATTGAAGAAATAGTTCTTGGTATGGCCCACCGAGGACGGCTCAATGTTCTAACCAAAGTGATGGGAAAAGATTATGCGGCAATGCTGTCTGAATTTCAAGGCAACCTTGCATATCCAAGTGGTCTTGAGGTGTCTGGTGATGTCAAATATCACCTTGGTTACTCTTCTGATCGAGCACTTGCTGGTGGTAAAAAAATACACTTAAGTTTATGTCCTAACCCATCTCACCTTGAGGCGGTAAATCCGGTTCTAGCTGGAAGAGTAAGAGCAAAACAAAATACGAGATCTGTGCTTGGCATATCAATTCATGGTGATGCAGCTTTTATCGGGCAGGGAGTGGTTGCTGAAACCCTGACTTTGAGCAACATTGAAGGTTATAAAGTTGGTGGTATCGTGCATATTGTCATTAATAACCAAGTTGGTTTTACTGCAAATCCTAATTGTGCACGCTCATCTTTTTATTGCACTGATGTAGCAAAATCAATAGAAGCTCCAATATTTCATGTTAATGGAGATAATCCAGAAGCTGTGAGTTTTGTTGCGAATTTGGCAATGGAGTATGTGCAGAAATTTAAAAAGGATGTGGTGATTGACATAATATGCTACCGCAAATATGGCCATAATGAAGGCGATGAGCCAAATTTTACTCAGCCACTTATGTATAAAGCAATATCAAAGCATAAAACTCCAGGCACGCTGTACGAAGAGAAGCTGACTGCAGAGAAAGTGCTAGGTAGCGATGAAGTAAGTAAATTACGCAGCGAATTTAGAACAAGATTGGATAAAAGCCTTACTGAGTCAACGACTTATACTCCGAAGAAAGCTGACTGGTTTGATGGAGTGTGGTTAAAACTCAGGAGAGCAAAGTTGAACGATTTGAGTGAATATTATACGGACTCTGGTGTTTCACCAGATGAGCTAAAAAAATTGGGTGTACACATAAATAGCAATATTCCAAGTAGTTTTAATCTCAATAATAAAGTCAGAAGAATACTTGATGGCAGAATAGACAGTATAAATTCCGGTAGCAACATAGACTGGGCAACTGGTGAAAGTCTTGCATTCGCGTCATTGCTTAAAGAAGGAATAGGAGTGCGCTTGTCAGGACAAGATTCTGGTCGCGGTACCTTCTCGCACCGTCATTCAAGACTTGTTGATCAAGTAACAGAAGAAACGTTTATTCCACTGAACAACATAAGTGAGAAGCAAGCTCGCTTTGAAGTTATAGATAGCGCACTATCTGAGTATGCTGTGATGGGTTTTGAATATGGATATAGCCTTGATTCTCCTTATTCACTTGTGCTCTGGGAAGGGCAGTTTGGTGATTTTGCAAATGGCGCGCAAATTATGATCGACCAATTTATCTCATCTGCAGAAACAAAGTGGTTGCGGTCAAGTGGTCTAGTTCTACTTTTGCCTCATGGTTATGAAGGGCAGGGGCCTGAGCATAGTTCTGCTCGTATAGAGAGGTTTTTGCAGCTCTGTGCAGAGGATAATATGCAGGTGGTTAATTGCTCTACTCCTGCGAATTATTTTCATGCTTTACGCCGACAAATTAATCGAGATTTTCGTAAGCCTTTAGTGGTGTTTACACCTAAATCACTATTGCGTCATAAAAGCGCAGTTTCTAACCTTTCTGACTTTGAAGGAAAATTTCTTACGGTAATTCCAGAGTGTAGAACAGGTTTAGTTGCAAGTGATAAAATACGTAAAGTTGTAATATGTAGTGGTAAAGTTTATTACGACATAATTGAAATGCTTGAAGCACAAAAAATAAACGATATAGCAGTAGTGCGTTTAGAACAATTTTATCCATTCCCGGCCGATAAACTAAACAATGAACTCGAAAAATATAAGAACGCTGAAATTATATGGTGTCAAGAGGAACCAAAAAATATGGGAGGATGGTTCTTTGTCAACCCATTGATAGAAGAGGTATTGTCTGGCCTCAATGCTCAAGCAAAAAGACCTAAGTGCATTGCAAGACCTGCTGCTGCATCTCCTGCATGTGGTTATGCTAATATCCATGCTCAGCAACAAGCAGAAATTTTGAAGCAAGTTGCGCAGGTACAACTGTACAAACACTGAGCGGCTTCAAGCAGACTTATTAATTAGACTCTAGCACTTAGATAACTTACAACAATCAAACCTTTTATATACTCATACAAATATAAAAAGACTTTTATTTTTTTATAAAAGTATAATATTTATTAAGATTTTCATTTATTTTTCTCAAAGTAGTTAATATAGTAAATATTAATATTAATTAATATAAGATATATATGAGGACAAAAACATTTGAGAGGCTAATAGGGCAAACTAGACTACGCAGCGATAGCAAGGCTAAAATCATACGGTTAAATAGAGACAAAAAGGCTTTTATAGATGAGGATAAAAAGTCTATCGAATTAGCTGAGGCTATTTTTGCAGAAAATAATATGTTTCGTTTTCGTAAACCAGGTCCTGCTACGGATTACATTTTGCACAAACTAATAAATGATAGAAAGCTTCTCGAGGAAATGAAAGATAGAGGTACAAGTATAATACGTCTTTTTTCTTTGCTATCAATGTATCGTGGTCTTCCTAAGTGCTATGTTGTGAGAAAAGAAGGGTGTATTACTGAGTTTGGAATACTTACTTATATTGACGAATGTTTAGAATCAGTACCTTTAGAAGATTTTATACTTATTGAGTCTTCCTCGTACCTAGAGTACATTTTGTTTGATAATGATAATATCAGAAATAGGTTAGCTGAAGATTTGACTGAAGATAAAACAAAATTAGATATTTTCGTAAATGGAATTTTAGCAATAAATAGCTCGAATTTAGTATTATCTTGTATCAACACAATCGAGGCTTTTAATGAGGAAGCTAGAAATTTTGTCAATCACATACAGAAAACCAATAGGATGGACTACCTCTTTAAGGAAAATGGTACAACACTTGTAAAGTTAGTTCTAAAAGAATTATTAAAACTTTCTATTTTACAAGAAAGAGAAAACACTACATTAGAATTTCCTCAAATTTCGAGTGTGGAACATTGTAATGGGCGATAGACTTTAAAATGTGCAAGGCTCATTTAAATATGAGCCTCAGTATCGCTTAACTTTTATGGAGCATACTTTAACTTTATTTCACTTCCACCAAGGGAATATTGTTCCAGCTATTGCTGCCATAGTTATCAATAGAAGCGTTTAGGTAATCTGTATCAAATCGTACTGGTACATCAAATTCGAAGCTTGCGGTGATTATTGTGCCTTTTGCTGGTGGTTTCATAAATGCTATTTCTCCAGTTGAATAATTCACTGAATATTTTTCTGTCTTTTCACCATCTAGGTAAATTTTTATTGTATCATGCACTGGCTTTTTAATAGTTCGTATATGCTTGTCTTTTCCACTTATGTAAGTTTTCATCAGTTGAAAGATCGTTTTTTTATCGTCTCCTATGCCAATTTCTTGATTGATAACTGTAAAGTCTGACCAATCCTTAAAACGAAATCCTATTGCTTTACCTTTTCGTGCCTGAAAAAATGTTATGAGTTCTGTTAGCTGCTCGTTTGACCTGACTCCATAAGCTATGTTATACCTGGCACGTGCACGAGACCAATTGATATTGCGCTGCTCACAACCATTATGAACCTCAGTTATGGATTAGAAAATAGATAAAAGTATAACTAAGAAGAGGGAAACAGGGTAAACTCGAGTATTTTAGTAATAATAAGAGGTTACCCATGAAGAAAGATATTACAGAACTGTACTGTTGCGTCGAGGATTTTTGTCGTGCGGTAGATGATAATTTTGCAAATAGGTTCTTATCAAACGGCAAAAAACCAACCAGAGTACCAGAAATAGCGCACTCAGAAATTCTAACCATAATCCTGTTATACCATAAATCACCATGTAAAAACTTCAAGGCTTTTTATCTTTGTTATCTTCAGTTATTCTATAGATCAGAGTTTTCAAAGCTGCCTTCATATCACAGATTTATTGCCTTAAAGCCGCGAGTTTTGTGGTATTTAGCATTACTTTTGCAATGGTTCTGTGAACAAGCGAAAATGACCGGCACTTCCTACATCGACACCTCTACGATTGCCGTTTGCCACAAAAAAAGGATCTCTAGGAATAAAGTTTTTAATCATCTAGCAGAAATTAGTAAGAGTACGTATGGTTGGTTTTTTGGCTTCAAGTTGCACTTAGTGATTAACGAAATTGGTGAAATTCAAGCACTTACCCTAACCAAAGGTAACGTTGATGACAGAAAACCTTTACCAACTCTCACTAAAAGACTGACCGGACTTTTGTTTGGAGATAAGGGCTATATAAAGAAAGAGCTTTTTGAGAAACTCTTCGATAGAGGCCTAAAGTTAGTCACTAAAGTAAAAAAAGGTATGAAAAACGCACTAATTTCACTTAAAGAGAAGATTTTATTAAGGAAAAGGTCGATTATTGAGACTGTTTTTGATTCCTTGAAAAACAAATTTGAGATTGAGCATACAAGACATAGATCGCCAACAAATTTCCTAATTCATGTTTTTTCTGTTCTGATTTCCTACTCCATGCAGTCCAAAAAGCCTTCTATTTCTATGCCTTTCTTTATCGGCTAATCCATAACTGAGGTTATGAGTTGTTACAACGTCAGTGGAAAATTCAGGTCCTCCAGTAGAGCCATAAGATATATTTTCTGGAAATCTAATTTCTGTAAATGACATATGCCCTCCTGTAAAAATAAAATTGAGTTGATATAGATGAAGTAGGAAAGATCTTAAATTTTTGAAGCTGCTTTATCAATCAGGCTATAAATTTTAAATCCCGTTTCTTCTAAAAAAGTAAAGGTGTTGTTTTCTCCTACCTTACCTTTCAGTTCGTTAATGTCTTGATGACTCTGCGTTAACTGATATACACAAACACATGCAATGGCTAAAGCAACTCCAGCAAGACATGCTAAAGGCATTGGTTGAGTAAAAACAGCAGCTATAGCAGATGCTGTGAATGCTATAGGGGAGTGTTAAATAAACTGTGTCAAACCGAAAAAAAAGTAATAAATTGATATAAAAAAATGGAGGTTTGACAATGAGTCAGAAAGTAGTAAACAGAACTACCGGTTTGGTAGATTATAAAGAATTAGAAACAAATATCCTGTCGTCTATACGAGAAGGAAGACCGTTGACAGGAAGAGATGGAGCATTAACACCGTTTATAAAAAAGTTGCTGGAGGTAAGCCTGGAAGGTGAAATAGAAAACCACTTGTCGGCCGAAAGCGAAGAGAATAATCGAAGAAATGGGAGGAATGCAAAGACTTTACGTACAAGCGCAGGGTCATTTGAGCTTTTGACGCCAAGAGATAGGGAAGGAAGTTTCGAACCACAAATAGTCAAAAAAAGGCAAACAAACTTACATCCAGAGCTTGAAACGAAGATTTTGAGCACATTTGCCAGTGGTATGGGCTATAGAGATATAGTGTCACATGTTGAGGAAATTTATGATCACAAAATATCGGCGGCAGAGATATCAAGTATTACTGACAAATTGCTACCAGTAATCAACGAATGGCGTAGTCGCCCGCTGCAGTCTGTATATCCGATAGTTTTCATGGATGGCATGTTTTTTAAAGTCAAAGAGGACGGGCATTGCGTAAGTAAATGCATGTATAACATATTAGGCATAGATCAAAATGGCAAAAAAGAAGTATTAGGTTTTTATTTGGCTGAAAGTGAAGGAGCTAACTTCTGGTTGGGAGTGCTAAATGACCTCAAAGAAAGAGGAGTAGAAGATATCCTTATTGCCTGCGTTGATGGGCTGAAAAGCTTTCCTGCAGCTATAAACAGTGTCTTTCCTAATGCGGAAGTGCAGATGTGTATAGTGCATCAGATACGCAACTCACTGAAGTATGTGGCCAGTAAAGATGCGAAGAGTTTTTTGAGCGATTTAAAGAAGGTATATCAAGCTTCAAGCAAGGAAATTGCCGAGAATTATCTGTTGGAATTGGATGAAAAATGGGGCACAAAGTACCCTATGGTTATAAAATCTTGGCAGAATAATTGGGAAAACTTGTCTGGTTATTTTAAGTATTCTGGTCCAGTTAGGAGGATAATCTACACCACCAATCCCATAGAGGGGCTACATAGGCAAATTAGGAAATTCACTAAGACCAAAGGCTCATTTACCAGCATAAATGCCTTGTATAAGCAGGTATATTGTGCTATAAAGAAGGTAGAGGAAAAGTCGACGATGCCTGTACATGATTGGGCATTAACTATCTCTCAACTTGATGTTTTCTTTCCTGGCAGATTGAAAATTGAGTTGAACTAAAAATGCGGTTTGACACAGTTTATTTAACACTCCCTGCTATAGCTGTTATTACAGCAGCTATGCTATAAATAGCTTCTCTTCTGTAACTATTGATTAATTTCTTTTCTATTTCCTCTTGTTGTGTTTCTTGCCCTTGTTGATGAGAAATAGTAATTACTGTATCTGTATGAATTGGCTCACTAGCGCTGGTATTAATTCTCTCTTTTTGTGTTTCATGATCTTGCACAATTGCTGATTTGCTAGTTCTGATATTATATTGTTCTTCTTGCTCTGATTGATCAGAAGCAGAAGCTTCTGTAACCTCACCAAAGATTTCTTCATTAGAAACTGATTGATTTTCTGTTATATCAGAAGGGATTTTGCTAAGAAGTGGCACAAAATGCCTCATGTAATTCACTACTCCTACAGTTTTTTTGCTACTATCTATCTCTAGTTGATTGAGATTTATATCTTGTATAAAAACTTCTGGATCATCATCATGTCCTGTAATTTTAGTTACCGTAACTTTTTGACTATCTTCCTCTATTGAATAAATATAAAGTTCCACTTTGTACTTGTCGCATATCATTCTCCCTTCAATCTCTGGACGACCCCATATAGCTAGAGAATTAGTTTCTGTAGACATATTTTTAATGTTGTTTAGATATTTAGAAAAAGACTTGGAATTATCTGGCTTAATAGTAACTTTTTCTCCTTTTTCTTTTCCATCTTCGCTTATTTCTTCTTCATCTTCGCTTATTTCTTCTTCTTTATCTTTACTTGTTTCATATTCGTTATAGTCTTCTAGTAACAAATCATTATCTGTGCCATATCTACTTTTCAAAATCTCTAAAATCTTCCCTTCTCTATCTTCACGATATTCCTCTAGTAACCAGCTGAAAAACTCCTCTTCTGTATATTTGGTTATTATTTCTTCACCTTTACACCAGTCTGTTTGTGCAGATATGCCTTTTTCATCTTCGCTATTTCTTTCCTTCGCTATTACTTTGCTATCCAAATTTCCTTCACCTACAAAATATCCTCCTTCTTCAGCATCTCCTGTTATTTTTTTATAAACCCACGAATTTGCATTTGCTTTAGCATAATTTTCACAATCTTCTCTTAATGATTTTGCGGTAAAACGATGACCAGGTTTTATATTTAGCTCATTCAATCCTTGAGCCAAGGAGTCAAAAAAGCAATCTCCTTCTGATATAGAAGCTCCTATTTTTAGCTTTTCAGGATAAGCTTTCTTTAGATCAGTCAATGAATTACTTTTTTTTGTTTTTTGTGCCCGAAATTTATCAACTAGTCTTCCTAGCCTTTGAGAATAAAAAGAGTCTAGATTCTTCAATAAAAATTGACTTAATTTTGTGCTTTTTTCGACTTGCCGAAAAAGAGCAATTGGTTTTCTGTTGAAATTTTTCATGTTATAACTCCAAAATAATAATTGTATTTTAATAGATTAACCAGCCTAGGAAGGCTAATTACTTAAGGTCGTGCTGTGTTGCAAGCAAACATCACCTACTTTTCTTGAACTAATATGTAGCCTATACATATTGTTACTTACTATATCTTAACTATACTTAAACTCTCTTGTGCTGTCAAGCAGGAAATTTATTAATCTTTTAACTCATTCACTTTTTTACGTAATATATTCAAATCAGTTTTTCCTACAAAAAGACTATCTCCTATTATCAAAAAAGGTGTACCGCCTACTCCTAGATCCCTTACTAAAAGTTTGCTGTTGTTTATCATTTGCTCAATTTTGTCTGCATTATTTTTCATAGAGTTATTAAAATCGTTCTCGTTAATCCCTATATTTTTCACTATACCTAATATAGTTTTATCTGAAAATTCTCCTCTGTGATCTAGTGCAGCATAGTGAAAATCTAAGTACTTTTCTTTATCGATAAAATAAGTTGCTAAAGCACCTTTTGCTGCCTTTAAAGAATTGTTACCAAGTATTGGAGCATCCCTAAAGATATACTTAACTTTGCCATCATTGATCAATTGTTTTACATCGTTCTTTATAGCTTTGCAATATCCACAAGAATAGTCAAAAAAACCTACAGCTATGATATTGCTATTTTCATTTCCTGAGTAAGGATAAGTAGAGTCGAATATTTCATTTTTATGCTGAGAAATTTTATTTTTGGTTGCATTAGCATAACTATTTTTAGCTGACTCTTCCTGGAGAGCTTTTAGAACTCTATCAAAATTTTTACTGATGTAATTATCCAATCTCTCACCTATATAATCATCATTTAAGTTCTGACTGCGGTGTGAAAGCCAATTGTTTATTACTGGTAAACTTGCTACTGCAAGTATAAAAATCAATAAAAATGGTATCTTAGACATATACTTACTTAAAGAATACAAATATTAAAGAAATGCTTAATGTTAAAACATTTTTATCAAGAAATGCAAACTTTATAAAATGAAATTTAAGATATTTTTGTAAAGTTCATCATAAGATTTGGTGATGAAAAATTTTGCAAAGTAAGGCATTTATAAAGATTTAGATAGTCTTTACCGCTATTTCTAGCAAATTGTAAGCAAAAAAGTTGATTATCTTGTAATCGCTGCATATAATATCGGTAAGCGCGTCGCTAAGTAATATGAACACACTAAGTCTTACATTTCCGATAGTGTTGTTCGGATATAATAGAATGATTTTTCAATAAATGTAAGTAAAAAATGAGGTTTTTAAAAGCTGTCTTTAACTTAGCAATGTTAGCATTTTTTGTAGCTTCGACAGCTGAAGCAAGGTGGAGTAAGTACGAAGATGCTTCTGTCGAGGTTAAGTTTTCTAATGTTAACATTAATGTTAATAGAGATGGTACCTACGAAACGGAAGTAGAACTACAAGCAAAAATACTCAAGGAGTCTGGGCGTGATAGATTTTCTCTGTATAGTTTAATCTACAATGATGATAGTGCAGATTTGACTGTTTTAGAAGCTAAAACAGCTTATAACGGAGAGGAATATATAGTCACTGAAGACATGATAGAGGATAAACCGCTAGCTAGCCCTAGCAAAGGTTTCGATCAGTTAAGGCAAGTAACTATATCGTTTCCTAAAATAGAAATTGGTACAGAAGTATATTTAAGGTATAAACAAGTTAACAAAAAGGTTCCTGTTGATAACTTTTATGGCTTGAGCTTTTCTTATCATGGGGATTATTTACAAGCAGAAAATACTAAAATCAATTCTGAATTACCCCTGGAGATTAAAGTTAATGATCCAAGAGAAGTATTAGAAATCGCTGAGGAAAAAAATGATGATATACACTCTATAAGCATTGCTTTAAAGAAAGCAGTTTATGAAAACACAACAAATGAACCACATAATGGAATATTGAACATAAAACACAACACTTGGGTATCACTTTCAAGCTTATCTGAATGGGAGGATTTAGCTAAAAAATTAGCTCCTGGATATCATAGCGTTATCAATCAGCCGCTTCCTGCAACTTTTGAAGCTATAGCAGAATTTGCTGACAATGAGAGTACCGATGAGGAGAAAATTAATGCAGTCACTTCTTTATTGAATGAAAAAGTTCAGTACATGGGAGACTGGCGTACAGTGTCAGGAAAATTTTTTCCGAGAGATTTGGAGAAAATTGCTGATTCTCAAGTCGGGGATTGCAAAGACTTTTCTGCTAGCACGGCTGCTATTCTGCAAAAACTTGGTTATAAAGTTCAACCTATTTTAGTTATGAGAGGAACTACTAGCACTTCTAATCCTGAAGCATTACCTAATATGGGTAATTTTAATCATGTGATGCTCAAAGTAACAAATAGAGATGGAAAAATATATTGGATCGATCCAACTAATACCGTCAGTATGGCACAGGGTATTTTTCCAGACATTGCTGATAGGAACGCTCTAGTACTCGATTCTGAGGAAGCAGATTACATAAAGATTCCTGCTGTACAAGGTGAAAATTCAAAAGTGATATCCCATAGTGAATTAACTATAGAAGATAATGTTGTAAATGAATATGGCCAGCTTACCGTGCAAGGGGAAGCAGCCTTAGGCTTAACAGGGGTTGGATTGTATTATTCAAATGAGCAATTAAGGGATTCTGTTTTTCGTATGATTAGTGGAGTATATCTTGATGAAGAAGAAAAGAAGTTCTTAGAATTGCCTGACCTTACTTTACGTAATGTAGAAGATCTTACAATCAAATATGAGTTTCAGCAAAAAAATAAGATTTTTAAGACAAATCTAGGACCTGCTTTGAATTTAGGAGATAATTGGCTTAATGATGTTGTCAATACAGCTTCTGACCAAGTGTCAGATCTTTTTATTGGTGTTCCTAAAACTAAGGAAAGCCATATGATAATAAAAGATATCAAAATTAAAAATTGTGAAAATTTGAATTTTGAAATAAATTCTCCTTGGTTATATGTAAATAGGTTCTGTAAATATCAAAATGATGGAACCGAATTTAGCAATTTAATAACCATAAAGAAAAGCTTTATTACCAATGAAGAATTAAAGACTGCTGAATATAAAAACTTAAAAAGCGAATTGGAGAATAATTTTTCTAGAGCCTCTATAATAATAAGTGAATGAGTTGTGCTGGGAAAAGCACTTCTTAAAAGGCTTAAAATTTTTAAAATATGTACAATAACTTACGCGACTTCATCAGAGCATTAGAAGAAAAAAAAGATCTAATTAGAATTAAAAAAGAAGTTTCAACTATTCTTGAAATGACAGAAATTCATCGTAGGGTTTTGTCAAACAAGGGACCAGCTATCATCTTTGAAAATGTTGTCACAGAAAATGGCAAAAATTCAATTCCCGTTTTAGTGAATTTATTTGGTACTATTGAGAGAATTGCATTCGGACTTGGTATAAATTCTGATGAATTAAGGGATCTGGGTAAACTTCTAGCATTTTTGCGATCACCTGAGCCACCAAAAACCTTCAAAGATGCTGTGAAAATGTTTCCTCTACTAAAAGTTGTATTGTCGATGCGGAGCAAAGTTGTGAGCAAAGCCCCATGTCAAGAGGTGGTGCTAACTGGGGATGAGGTGGATCTTAGTTTGCTACCTATTCAGACATGCTGGCCAAACGAGCCTGCACCGCTTATCACTTGGCCACTTGTGGTAACAAAAGGACCAACAGCAGACAAGCAAGATAATTTCAATCTTGGAATATATCGTATGCAGGTTGTGAATAAAAAAACGACTCTCATGCGCTGGCTTGCACATCGTGGTGGTGCAGGTCACCATAAACGGTGGAAGGAGAGGGGACAAAATATGAAGTTTCCTGCGGCTGCTGTGATTGGTAGCGATCCTGCAACAATTATTGCTGCGGTAACTCCGGTGCCGGAGACTTTATCAGAATACCAATTTGCCGGGCTGCTGCGAAAAAAACCACTTGAGCTTGTAAATTGTAAAACTATTCCTCTTCAGGTTCCAGCTCATGCTGAGATCGTTCTGGAAGGATATGTAAGTTTAGATAAGTATAGAGATGAAGGGCCATACGGAGACCATACCGGTTACTATAATGCTGTTGAACAGTTTCCTGAGTTTAACATTACTGCAATTACAATGCGCAAAGATCCAATTTATCTCAGCACTTTCACTGGCAAGCCACCAGATGAACCATCAATTCTTGGTGAAGCACTCAACGAAATTTTTGTGCCGATTCTTATCAATCAGTTTCCGGAGATAGTAGATTTTTATCTGCCTCCAGAAGGTTGTTCATATAGAATAGCGGTAGTATCGATAAAAAAGGCTTATCCAGGGCATGCAAAAAGAATTGTTATGGGCATACTCTCTTTTCTCAAACAGTTTTTATATACCAAATTTATCATAGTTGTTGATGATGATATAAATATACGTGATTGGAAGGAAGTGATGTGGGCAATGTCAACAAGAATGGACCCTGTGCGTGATACAATTACGATAGAGAATGCCCCAATTGATTATTTAGATTTTGCTTCCCCTGAAAGTGGTCTCGGAGGTAAAATAGGGTTTGATGCAACAAACAAACTTCCACCTGAAACCAAACGAGAATGGGGAAGAAAAATTGAAATGAGCGAGGAAATAATAAAGAAAGTTACAGAGAAGTGGAAGGAATATGGGTTGACAGATGATTGAGATATGATGTAGACTACCGCCGTGTATTTAGGTGTGGTTTGTGAGGCTTTTATATCTTTTATTTTTGTCGGCATGTTTTTCTCTGTATTACTATGTGGGTCCTACATTCTCGCCTTGCCCAAAAGCAACAGTTTGCTTCTCACCTGAAGAAGACTGTGCTGTACCGATAATCAGCGAGATAGACCAATCTAAAGAATCTATCTTAGTTCAAGAATATACATTTACTCTTGGAACAGTTGCAAAATCTTTGATTAACGCCAAAGAGCGTGGTGTTGATGTTAAAGTCGTCTTAGATAAATCACAACTCCATTCAAAATATAGTGTCATAAGCGAATTGTTTTCAAATGGAATACCGATTTGGATCGATAATAAGCCAAAAATTGCTCATAATAAGGTAATAATTGTTGATAATCAAAAAGTCATCACAGGATCGTTTAACCTCAGTAAGACAGCTGAAAAGGGAAACGCTGAAAATTTATTAATTATTGAAAATTATCCTGAATTAGTCCAGCAGTATGTGAAGAACTGGGAAATACGAATGTCACAATCCTATCAATATGCTCCCTAGATACTTGATATCAAAAAAAGTCTTTTTATTGATAGATTTAATTTCTTGTGATATAATAAATTAAAAGGTTTTAAGGGGTAGGTAATGGATTACATAAATGATGCTGCTGATAGTTACGCTGCCATTCATGATTTTTTTCAAAATAATGGTGTTGGAGATTACAAAGTTCAATGCAATTATGGTGGTGTACCGTATGCTACTGACAAATATGTACATTCTGGAGACAAATTTTGGAGCAATAATTTTATAGACTCACATTTTGGAAGGGAAATAAAAATGTATCCTCAAAGTGAGCTTTTAGCTAAAGAGTATGCTGGTAATACACTACCGGTTTCAATATCACTAGACAAGGATCTAATAAAAATAAAAGAATGTCAGAAAAAAACTAAATTTGTAGAACTAGAAGGGGAATCAGGTGATATAGTATATGATAAGCAAAAGCATATAAAGTGCTACACGACAAAGTTATCATATGACGATGTTTCTGTTCATAATAAAAACGAAGTTTCAATACTGAATATTAGATATGATGTGCCAAACGATCCAAGATACAGTTTAAACATAGCCTTCACAAAGGTTAATGATAATAAACCAGGGTTTTGGCAAAAGTTTAAAAATATGTTTTAATAGAGTAGCTTCTAAATCAAGGGGATTTTGTTGAAAAATGAATATCTACTTAATAATGAATTTGGTCAGTAGCTACTAAGTTTGTTTCATAGCTATGCAACAAAAGGTTTGTGCCCTCACGTTTATTCTCTGCAACACGAAAAGTTCGTACAGTTGTACATGCTATGTAGTAGATAAACTTCTACTATATTTTTTTATTCAACTTACCTCTTGTCTATTGAATAGATTTTGTATTAAACCTAAAATTCAACGCACCTAAATATATAAGCATTCCCAACAAAATCATAGGTATAGAAAGCAACTGTCCCATAGTTAAATTGAACCATAAATAGCCAATTTGATAGTCTGGCTCGCGGAAAAATTCAACCATAAAACGTGCTACTCCATACAACATAACTGCAACTCCAGTTGTTGCACCATAATACAATCTCATTTTGTTCAAGTAAAATAGTGAATTTACAACTACGAAAAGTAGCGCTCCTTCAAAAAATGCCTCATAAAGTTGGCTTGGATGGCGCAATAAATTATCACCACTTTCTGGAAATACCATACCCCACGGCATAGTTGTAACCCTGCCAAATAACTCTCCATTTATAAAATTACCTATGCGGCCTAGAAGTAAACCTATCGGAACTCCACAAGAAATTAGATCCAGTGTGTAAAATATAGGAATGTTATGTCTTCTACAGGAGATTATTACTGCAAGCAAAACTCCTATAGCACCGCCATGAAATGACATACCTCCTTCCCAGGTCTTTAGTATTTCGATAGGATTGCTTATATAGAGAACTGGATCATATATCAATACGTACCCAAGCCTACCTCCAAGGATAATGCCTATAATAACGGCTGTTAATAACGAATCGTAAAAATTCTTAGTAAATATTTTTTGATTGTCTAGCTTATGTAAATACCAATATGCAAAAACTATACCCAAAACATATGCTAAAGAGTACCAATATATAGAAACAGGACCGATGCTAAAAATAACTGGACTTAAAGACATATTTTACTACAAATTATTCTTAGACAATCTACTTTTCTCACGTTCCCACTCTCTCTGCTTTATGGTTGCTCTCTTATCATAGAGTTTTTTTCCTTTCACAATGGCAATTTTAGTTTTTGCCAACCCTTTATCATTAAAATAGATAGAAAGTGGCACAACAGTTATTCCAGAGGTTTTGATTTGACCAATTAGCTTATTTATCTCTTTTTTATGCAAAAGCAATTTTCGTTCTCTTTTTGGCTTGTGATTCTTTTGGTTTGCAGCTTTATACTCTGCGATATGCATATTGTTTAGCCATATTTCACCTTTTTTTTCAGTAACGTAAGCATCAGAAATGTTTGCTTTTCTTTCCCTTAGTGATTTCACTTCACTACTTAAGAGGATCATACCTGCTTCAAATTCTTCTAAGATAAAGTATTCAAACCTTGCTTTTCTATTTTCTGCAATAACTTCCATATCTAAAGATATCTTTAAGCTTCAATATATTACAGAACTTTTGGTTTAATTCATAACAAAACAATTATCTCAGTAAATGCAAGTTTGGTTAAAAAAGTTCCAATCTTCCTGCAAGTGTAATTTGTTCCACTCTTCCTACTGCCATTTCAGCCCTAGGACTAGCATTACCTGACAAAGAACTTATCACATCTTTGCAGCCCCATTCAATAGCAAAGTGTAAAGGAGCATATCTATTATTGTTCTGTTTACTAACATATGCCCCACTTTCAATTAAAATATCTCTTATACTTTCATGATCGCTAGCAAAATGCAAAGGAGTGCGTCCACAACTATCCCACACATTAACACATGCTCCATGTTCAATCAGAGTTCTTACTATGTTTTCATTATCACTTTCAGCAGCAAAATGCAAGGGAGTGCTTCTATAATTATCCCACGCATCGACGTATGCTCCGTGTTCAATTAGAGCTATTACTATGTTCTCATAGCCACTCTTAGTAGCAAAATGTAGAGGAGTGTGTCCATCATTGTTCTGCGCGTTAACATCTGCTCCACATGCAATTAGAGCTCTTACTACACTTTCATTCCCACCTTCGGCAGCAAGATGTAAAGGTGTACATACATCATTGTCCCACGCATTAACATTTGCTCCACTTTCAATTAAAATATCTAATATGCCTTTGTGGTTCCATTCAGCAGCAAAATGTAAAGGAGTGCATCCATCGCTGTCCCATGCATCAACATATGCTCCATATTCAATTAGAGCTATTACTATGTTCTCATAGCCACTCTTAGCAGCAAAATGCAACAATGTAGTTTCTACAGGATCTAGATCACTATGTGTAGTGAATATATGATTGATATTAAATCCACTATCTTCCCACCTCCGTAAATCAATTCTTTCTAATTTTATTTTTATTCGTTCAACTATGTTGTTCTTGCTTAAACCTGAAGTATCATTTATTTCTTCAAGCATTTTTAGAAAATCATCAAGCGTCATAATCTCCACTACTTATTAAAATAACTTGGTTATTATGTTCTTTGACACAAAAATCAAGAACTTTTTATTTTTCTAAAAAATCATTTAAGTTATACTCCAAATCATGAAAGTCAGGCAAAATATTAAGTTTTTTTCTCTATCATTTGTGATTTTGTCTTCTCTATGGATTACATTGTCTGGTTATTTTGAGCCTTTTTTTATTCTCTGTGGAGTATTTTCTTCTGTGTTCACATTGATTATCTTTAAAAGGTTAATTGATGCTGAAAGTGCCCTTAGTCAAATTCTAAATGATAGTGGTAGGCTGTCACTTTATCAGCTTATAAGTTATATACCTTGGCTAATTTACCAAATTATTTTTTCAAGTATTTATGTAACAAAAAAGGTGCTACGATTCAAATCTACAGTTGAGCCAATTGTTATTGTAAGAGAATGCATAGGACATAATGATAAGACCATTGCATTATTTGCTAACTCGGTTACGATTACTCCTGGAACTTTAACTATCAATGTTGAAAAGAAGCAGAAAACATATTTATCTACCATATGTTTGATAGATAAAGATCTTGAAAGTGGCATTTCTGAAATAGAAGGTAAAGTCTTAAAAATGTTACACCTAGTTAAGTAATTGCTTTAAATAAGTTAACAGCGTCTCTGTATTCTCTTCTTAGGCTTTCAAGCATTTCTTTTGGAAGGCTATCAATAACAGTAGAACATAAATAATTGTACAAATCTTCTAGCCTTGATATGTTATTTTTCTTCTTGCTGTTGAATTTGTACGGAAAAATGCCCTCCATAATTTCAATATCAACAACCTTATTTAAAAATGCATTTTCACTTGTTATGCTTATTCTTGTAAGTATAGTATTAATTTCAGGTTCATTACTCGTATAAATATCTGATAATTCTGCCATTTTAATGACGTATAAAGTTACTACTTTTGATAAACAATTATCAGAATATTCACAATTTTTTATTACCTCCCACTGAGTAACCTGAGACTTGCTTGTTTTTGCATTGCTTGGTAATTTATTCATTGAATTTTCTCCATTTAATTCAGTGTAGTAAATTATACTAATACTTTGTTAAATAAATAATAACGCAGCCATAAAAATATGCATTTATTTACCATAAATTGTATAATATTCCTAAAATGAAATGTTAAAGTTACTTCAAACTGAATGATTTCTTTAATTCCATGTTATTCAGCAGTGTAAAATATTGCTACACAATAGTATTTATTCTAAAATAAACTTTCCTTTTGAGCTATTTTATTAATATCCATTCTTACGGCTGCACTAAAATGAAAAAGATAAAACTCGGAATACTAATTTCAGGTAGAGGATCAAACATGCAGGCTTTAATAGAAGCATGTCAAGATCAGAATTTCCCTGCTGAAACTGTGTGTGTTATCACAAATAATAGTGAAGCTGGAGGCCTTAAAATAGCAAAGCAAGCAGGAGTTTCAGCGTTTGTTGTTGAAGATAAGCCACTTGATACTGATAAAATTCATGAAATACTTGTTCAACATAAGGTTGATTTAATTTGCCTTGCAGGGTTTATGAGAATTATAAAGGCCAATTTCCTGAATAAATGGCATAACAAAGTTATAAATATTCATCCCTCTTTACTTCCGTCATTTAAGGGCCTAAATGCTCAGGAGCAAGCTCTGAAAGCGGGTGTAAAAATTACAGGATGTACTGTGCATTATGTTACTCCTGAAATTGATGCTGGAGCCATAATCGCTCAAGCTACTGTTCCAGTGTTACCAAATGATGATGTTCACAGTCTCTCAGAGCGCATTCTAGCTGAAGAGCATAAGTGTTATGTAAAAGCAGTAAGATCAATAGTAGAAGGTATTAACTATTGACCTTGAGCGTTTCTTCCAACTTCAACAAAAAATAAATTTTCAGGATTCAGTAAAGAACTTGCCAGCTTGTTTACTTTTTCCAATTGAACATCATTAATGATATTTGCATAATTATTTATATGGTTAATATCACGATCATCTATCTGCATACTATCCAGTAACGTTGCTGTATTCGCATTATTGGATAGAAAAGAGAAGATAAGGTTATTTACTAAACTGGTTTTTGCATCCTTGAATAATTGTTCGTCAATTCCTTCCTCTTTTATTCTGCTAAATGTATCTTTTACTGCTGATATAGCTTTGCTAGCAGTGGAACTATCAGTACTCATAAATCCAGATACAATATTTCCATGCTTATTAGGAACATTACGTGCACTAACACCATAAGTAATACCTAGATTTTGTCTCAACTCTTTCATCAGTATTGAGTTTAGACTCATACCACCAAGCGCATTAATCAAAACACTAGCATTATAGTAATTAGGGTCTTCATATGCTATGCCTTTTTGAGCAAAAAGTATTACACTCTGTGGTATATCCATAAAAACGCTCTTACTTTCTGCAGGCCCAAATTCATTTTTTACAGATACCTTCCTAACTTTCGATCTTTTTGATGGTAACTTAGATAAATATTTATCGAGCAGCGTACTAACTTCTTCTTTTGTTGCACAACCAACAATACTAATAACGATATTATCCTTAGTAAAACTACGCTTTATGTATGTTAAAACATCGTCTCTAGTAATGTTCATTATAGTGTCTAGAGTTCCATATGGATCTCTTGAGTAAGGATGTTTTTTGAACAACAATGTATCTAACTCTTTTGCAGCAATAAAATAAGGGTCTTTTTCAAAATTATTAAAGTTTACTTTGGCTTTTTCGAATACTCTATTTAACCCCTCAGGATCAACTTTAGGGCGCATTATAGCATCACTCAGTAGTGAAATTGCATCCTCTAGATTCTCAGATAAAGTGTTTAATGAAACCCTAAATGCTTCTAAACCAGCAGTAAAATTTAAACTAATTCCTTTATCCTCAAGCCTTTTCGCAAAATCTTTGGCATCATTTTTTCCTGCTCCTTCTTGAATTACAAGAGAAGTAAACCAAGCAAGCCCCTGCTTTTCTGCACTTTCATACACACAACCTGCATCTTTGAATGATATATTAAGTGAAACTTTTGGTAGATCATGGTTTTCAACAAATAAAAACTTAAATCCTTTATTAGTAGTAACCTCCTCTATATTTAAGTGACTGCTTGCTTGCAAATTAAAGCCTAGACAGAAAAAAAATAGAAATACATATTTACTTATCTTCATTATTACCTCCTTTTGGTAGCAAACGACCAACTAATTTATTAGTAGAAAAGATAGCGTGAACTTTATTATTTACATCCTCTAGATTGACATCATTAATTTTGCTATATGAAATGTCTATTTCATCAAGTGGAATACCTAGTGCTAGACGTGGTATATAAAACATTGCTATATTAGTTAAATCAGATAGATTATCAAGCTGTGCTGCTTTGTATTTAGACTTTGTACTTTGCAACTCTTCACTTGTTATTCCTTCAGAGTTAAAGTGATTAATAGAATTTTCTAACTCTCTTGCAACAGCATCCAAATTCACCCCGCTTTTTGGAGTTACCCGAATCTCAATGTAACCATTACTAAAAGCTAAGCTATTATAATAAGCAAACACTTCTACTGCTACATTCTTATCTAGAACTAAATCTTTATATAGCTTACTAGACTTGCCATTCCCCAAAACATCAACTGCCAAATCAACAGGAAAAGTTTCACTTATTTGCTCAAATAAAGGAACACTATAGCGAAAGTATAAAACTGGCTCTTTTACTTCAGTGCTTTCTAAAATTACCGATATATCTGCATTATGTATTGAATCTTGGTTCGGATAATGCTTCACTACAGGCTCAGCTTTAATTGCACCATATTTTTCCTTTGCTAATCCCACTACTTCTTCAAATTCTACATCACCAACAACGAGCAGTATAGCATTACCTGGATGATAATAGTTATCATGAAACCTTGTTATGTCATCTTGATTGTAAGTTTTAATATCGCTCTCCCAACCAATAACAGACCTACCATAACCATTACGATAAAATGCACTGTTCATTTCCTCCCATAGTAAAGCTTCAGGATTATTATCAAATCTCATCTTTCTTTCTTCTAATACGATATTTTTTTCTCTATCTATTTTGTCTTGAGTAACATCAAAATTGCCCATTCTATCTGCTTCAATTTCCATTGCTAGTGGTAAATCTTTTTTGAGAACTAATTCGTAGTAGCAGGTGTATTCTTTAGTGGTAAAAGCATTAAATTGGGCCCCAATGCTGCCCAAAGTGGATTCTATGTCTTTAAATTTTCCTGTAGTTTCAAACATTAAGTGTTCAAAGTAGTGAGCCAATCCTGCTTTGCCAATTGGGTCATCCATTCCCCCAACTTTATATATTATTGCATGAAAAACAGCTGGAATTCGGTGATTAGGTACTACATAAACATCCAATCCGTTACTGAGCTTAGCATGCTTTATGATTTCAGCTTCCAAAGAAATCGGACAAATGAAAAAAAACACAGATAGTATAAAAAAACTAAAGAATTTGCGAAGCATTATTTCATTCCTCATTTTGCTTAGAGATAGACCTATCATATATATACCACTTATATAACAATGTACACATTCCACAAACTATAGATAGATCTGCTAAATTAAAGGCTGGCCAATACCAATCATTGATATGAAAATATATGAAATCATATACAGCGCCCCAATAGATTCTATCAATTACATTTCCGATCGCTCCACCAATCATCAGAGAAAAACTAAGGTAAATTGACTTATCATTAGATTTATATATCAAGTATGCAAGTATACCAATTATTAATATTGAACATGCCGAAAAAAAGAAGCTGCCATGCGGTAGAGTACTACACATTCCAAAGCTAATTCCTGAATTCCAAACTTCAACTAATTTCATAAAACTAGTAATCTCGATTGACTCCCCCTCATCAATCAATGAGTTTATATACAATTTACTTGTTTGATCGAATGATACTATAATCAATATAATAACTAAACATATCCTTTTCATAAGTTTATCTTTAACTGGTAAGCCTTCATTATATCACGGTCTATCTGTTTTGTTAACTCGTTAATACTATGGAATTTTTTTTCTGCCCTAATAAATTTTAAAAGTTGTATGTCAACCTTAAAATTGTATACATTTTCGTTGAAGTCAAATATATGCATTTCTACTATAGGTTTTTTTAAGTCCTTAAATGTAGGTCTCATACCAATGTTGACTACTCCATATAGCCAACTTGAACTATTTTCAGAAAATGCAACTTTGGCGTAATATGTACCAAGCTTAGGTTTTATCATGTAATCTTCTATCGGAATGTTTATGGTTGGAAACCCTATTTCTCTACCTCTACATGCACCTTTTGTTACAATACCAGAAACTTGATAAGACCTACCAAGCAATTTATTAGCAATTTCTATTTCGCCTTTTTGTAAACACTCCCTGATTGAGGAAGAAGAGCAAATTTTTCTATCGATTATCAATGGCTCTAATTTAGTTAAAGAATATTCATACACCTGAGAATATTTTTCTAGAGTTAATATGTTACCCAATCGTTTGTGACCAAAAGTACAACTTTCTCCAACAGTTATATGTTTAGCACCATACTTCTTTACCAAAATCTTACCAATGAAGTCATCGCAGCTAACCTCAGAAAAACCTCTATTAAAATTAATAATATACAAGTAATCTATACCATAGCTGCTGATTAGTTCCTTTTTTTGTTCTTGGTCTATTAACCTAAAATTGTTCCTACTAAATAAAACAGTTGATGGGTGAGGCTCAAAAGTTAAAACTGCAGAGGGTAATCCTCTTTCTTGTGCTACCTTCTTTAGATTGGAAATTGCAAACTTATGTCCTAAATGAACGCCATCGAAATTTCCGAAAGTTAGTGCCACATTATCTTTTATCCCTTGCTCACAGTTGTAAATAATTTTCATACAATTTGATATTTTATATATATTTTTTATATATAATAGTTGTATTTTATGAACTATGGAGATAAATCGTGAAAAACACTAAAGGAAAAGTTGTAATATATGTGAAGAAGTACTGCCCATTCTGCAAGAAAGCAAAAGAGTTATTGGATGAAAAAGGTGTGAAATACGAAGAAATTGATGTACTTAGAAACTCGGATTTGTTTGACGGTATAAAATCAAAATATAACGTCAGGACAGTTCCACAAATTTTTATTACTGATGAAAATGGTGATTATGTACATCATATTGCTGGATGTGACAAATTGATGGATCTTGAAAAAGAAGGAAAGTTGGATAATATGTTAAATAACAATGAAGATAGCATTAATGCAACAGCTTACACAAGCGGCAGTGATGAACACGAGGGATGTAATATAATACATAATGAAGATTTATGTGATTTTTTTGTCTTACTGTTGCTGGCATACCCACTTTAAACAATTTTTAATGAATTAAAAATACAATTCATCTAGTGAGTTTTTTTAGTGGGAAAAAATGATAAAAAATATTATAATTGTTAGCAAAAACTTAATTAGTATTGAATTAATTAACAAACAAGATTTAGAGAGTTTCATCAAGATTTTCACAGTGCTTGATAAGCATATAGCAGCTAAAACTCTTTTTACAGAAGAAGTGACAATAGAGTATAAACAACACAATTGCATAGAAGTTGTTGAATTGATAAAAGATACAGGTTTTACATATCATGATGTTGAGAATGTGTTAAATCACCTAAGTAATCATGGAATGAAAGTACCAAGTAGCGTTATAGCAAGCACCCTTTCTTCTTCATACAATCACGCACTTGAGTCTAAGGATGTAGCATTTGCCTGTTCTAAAGGGTTGCCACAATTTTACATCAGGGTAAATAAGAATACCTTTATAATGACTCCTATAAGTGAAGAGAATCTGGAATTGAATTCGCAAAATAGCAAAATGCTTATAGAGTCATTAAAGAGCGAAAAAAGCACTTATGATTGCATAGTGGAAGAAAATATCATCAAAGTTATAGTGCATTCTGAAATACATCAGGCTATAAACTCGATTATAAAATCACTGATAAAGTCTTGCCTTTTAGCAAGAGATGAAGAAGAAAAATTCAAAGAGAAATTGAGACAACTTGCTTTTAAAGATCAAGCTTTCGTTGAGTATTCTAGCATCAAAACCATTCATAGATATCCGAATAACCATCCTCTGAGAAAGCATGAAAGTGTTATTAAAGATATAGAAAATATTTTATGTGATTTCATAATAAATGAGAACAGCGGGTTTGCTATAGAGCGGTTAAATAGACTGGGCTCAGAAGTCTCTCCAAATACTCCAAGAATCATCACTAAAACTATAGATAAGCTTGTTAAGTTTCACTAAAATGTTGTTGGAATGGTTTTAGCCAATGTCTACATATATCTGATTTTTACTGATTGAGTGGAGCAATTGAGCTGCTCTCTGTCATCCCAGCGTTTAACACTGGGATGATTTCGTTGTATGGTATCTTATATAGTGTTTTACAAATTCACATAGCTATTTCAAATTTACCCATATCAATGTCAGTAAATTTATTGAGAAAATATCACTTAGTTCTTTAAATTTATGTTTTTGAATATATATTAATCATTTATTTTCAAAGCCTCAATAAAAGCATTTTGTGGGATGTTTATGTTTCCTACAGAATGCAATCTTTTCTTACCTTTCTTCTGCTTTTCAAGCAGCTTCATCCTTCGTGTAACGTCTCCACCATAGAGCTTGGCTGTTACATCTTTTCTATACGGGTTAATCGTTTCTCTAGCAATAATTTTTCCGCCTACTGCCGCTTGAATCGCGATTTTATATTGCTGGCGTGGTATCAAGTCTTTCAAACGTGCACATATTTCACGGCCTCTTTTTTCTGCCCTGCTTTTATGAACAATGCAGGCTAACGCATCCACAGGTTCTCCATTAACTAAAAAACTTAATTTATCTATCTGACTTTCCTGATAATCGGATATTTCCCAATCTAAACTTGCATATCCCTTGGAAATTGATTTTAGTCTATCGTAAAAATCAAAAACAACCTCAGACAGCGGTAATTTATACTTCAGTAGTGCTGTTGTCGTATTACCAACATAAGATAAATCCTGCTGTTCTCCTCTCCTCTCTTCACACAGAGATAGAATCTCTCCTAAATATTGATCAGGTACCATTATAGTTGCAGTGATCCACGGTTCTTCCACTATTTCAATTTTTGTAGGGTCTGGCATATCGCTTGGGTTATGGATATTTAAAACTTTACCATTTTGTGTTTCAACTTTATATATAACACTCGGTGCAGTTGCTGTTAGATCTAAATCAAATTCTCTTTCGAGTCTTTCTTGAATGACTTCAAGATGTAGCATTCCTAAGAAACCGCAACGAAATCCATAACCTAGGGCATTTGACGTTTCAGCATCAAATGTAAAACTAGCATCATTTAAATGTAATTTTTCTAGTGCTTCCCTTAAATATTTAAAATCATCTGTGTTATTGGGAAAAATACTGCAAAATACTACAGGATGTACTTCTTTAAAGCCAGGTAATGCCTTGCTGCACGGCCTTTTCTCTTCAGTAATAGTGTCTCCTACTTTGCAGTCTGCTACTTCTTTCATTGAAGCAGTTATAAAACCAACTTCACCTGCTGAAAGTTCACCAGTCATAACTTTTTTAGGAGTGAAAATACCGATATTATCGACCTGATATGTAGCATTATTAGACATCATAACGATTCTCATGCCTTTTTTTAGTACTCCATTTTTAACTCGCACTAAAATTACTACTCCTAGGTAAGGATCATACCAACTATCAACTAAAATTGCTTGCAGTGGAGCATTTGTATCACCTTGAGGAGCGGGAAGTTTTGTCACTATAGCTTCAAGTACATCCTTTATCCCAAGACCAGTTTTTGCCGATATCAAAATTGACTCAGTTGCATCAATTCCGATTACCTCTTCAATCTGAAGCTTTATCCTTTCTGGATCTGCAGCAGGAAGATCGACTTTATTAAGCACAACTATTATCTCATGATTATTGTCAATTGCCTTGTAGACATTTGCCAGAGTCTGAGCTTCAACTCCTTGGCTGCTATCTACTACCAAAAGTGAGCCTTCACATGCGGCTAAGCTTCGGCTGACTTCATATGAAAAGTCAACATGACCTGGTGTGTCCATGAGGTTGAGGCAATATTTATTACCATTATTTGCAGTGTAATTGAGTCTTACCGTTTGTGCTTTGATTGTGATTCCGCGTTCACGCTCTATATCCATTGAGTCAAGTACCTGATTGGTCATTTCCCTTGTCTCAAGACCGTTACATTCTTCTATCAAACGATCAGCAAGAGTTGACTTCCCATGATCTATATGTGCTATTATTGCAAAATTTCTTATATTGTTCATAGATCTACTTATTTAAGTAGATCTATTTTACATTTTAAGTATTACAAGAGCAATTACTTATATCTCTCTTTGCTAAAAACATTAAGCTGTCCTTGCCAATGGACGGCAATGCTCATTAGCTGATGCTTGCTTCACTGTGCTACTTGGATCTTCTTGCTGTCTACACGTTTTTACTGCATCAGCAAGGCTTAGGTAAGCATCACCAACTTTAATCTTTACATCTTTATTTTTTTCTAAATCCGCATCAGTTGGTCTATCACTTATTATTCTAATACTATCATCACTGTTAGCACCTAATGTAATGCTACATTCCTTTCCGTCTACATACCAGTTAAACTTTATTCCATATTGAACTGTGGTACCTATATGATAATATCTAATCCCCTCATGTATTTTACCACTGATAAATTCTTTTTGATCTCCACTTGAAAGAAGAAAACCGGCAATATTGTTTTCTTTACAAAAATCACTATTTAAAAATTCGCTTACTTTAATATCTGTGCTTTTATTGTCTTCTTTTAGCTTAATTATTGTATAAAGAAGATCTGAATTACTATCCCTTTTGATTGACATCGCATCAATAGTGCCGTTTTCTATATACTTGCTAAACTCTGCTTTAGCTTTCTCTTCTAACTCTTTTTTCCTTGCTGCACTTTGTTCTTGTTGTTGCATGTTTTCTAGCACTTCTTTCATTTTTTTTTGGAGTGATTCGATATCCTGGATTAACCCGGATTCATCAAAGTCGAAGATCACGAATGCTTGGCCCAATCTTGTCTTCAATTCTTTAATTATGTTTACTATCTTTAAGATAGACTCTAAGTTTTGATAATGTACAATAATTTTTTGAGCATTTAGGCTACCCTTATTGCCATTCCAGTCAGAACTAATGTTATCAAATATTGAATTAAGTCCTTTATAAATGGTTATCAATTCATTTGATTCCTCTTCGCCTATTCCATTACTTTTAATACTGCTAATACAATTATTGAATAACTCTATCTCTTTAGAATCTGCAAATAATACACCATACAATTTTTTATGTGCTACTGCATCTTGTATCTTTTGTTTTAGTTTCTTTAATTCTTCTAATTCATCACTATTCATACATTTTACCTCATAAAACTATTCAATATTATATACATAAACATTAGGGAATGTTAGCACTTTCTATATGCTTGCGCACTTCCTATTATTCCTTTAACATAGCTGACACTTTTTTTGAATGAGAAATCACTTTATTAATCATATAATTTTCATGATTGTTATCTATTTTAGGCAGCTCATACAGATAATTCACCATTATTCCGGCTGACTGACTAATGCCTTTTTCAGAAGTATCAGCCATCCAGTTGATTTGTTTGATTGATGCACCATTGCTTAAATGAAAGTGTGCTACTGGATCATAAGCACCTCCACCACTGCTTTTAACCTTTAGCAAATAATGTGCACAAAGTTTCAGTAGGGGCTGTTTTTCGCATTCAATGTTAGTTTTTATGCTTTCTAAAATTTCTGTACCTGATTGTTTTATATTAAGCTTACCTAATAAAGCTACGTCTTGATTTTTTAGCCATTTTGTAAATCCAGGAACTGGAGAAAGAGTTGCATACACTTTTACGCTTTTAAATTCTTGCGATAGTTTTTCTACGACTCTCTTTATTAAAAAGTTACCGAGGCTAATTCCAGATAAACCAGTTTGAGTGTTTGATATTGAATAGAATATAGCAGTACTTGCACTGCTTGGGTCACTTGAGGGCACTGACTCATCCAAAAGGTGTTGAATACTATCTGAAATCTCATTCATCAATGCAACCTCTACAAAAATTAGAGGTTCGTTTGGTATTTTGTAATGAAAGAAAGCAAAACAGAGACGATCAGAATCTAGTCTGTTTTTTAAGTCACCCCAAGAGGAAATTTTATGTACAGCTTCATATTTTATAAGTTTTTCCAACAATGATGCAGGTGAATCCCAGGTGATTTGATGAAGATCAAGTAGATCAACATCAACCAAAGTACAGAGTATATTTTTTAATTCATTTTCTAGTGGGTTTAGATTTTCATATTGGTTCTTTAGCTTAAGCACATCAGAACGCATATCAACAATAAACTTAAGACCTTCTGGTAAGGAGATAAACTGCTTCAATATTTTAGAGCGTGGTGATTCAAGGACTTTTATTAAGTCTTGTTCAAACTTATAGCTCGACTCAGAATCTTGATTTTTCTTATATACTTTTATTTCTTCATCTATTTTCGTTTTATCCGGATTGAACTTTTCTGCCAGGGTTTGTAAAAATTTTATTTGACCTGCCTCTGATAAACTCAAGTACAAATTACCAAGAGATACGGTGTTCTTACGTGCTGAGACTTCACCCCCCTTTGGGTTTAAGCATTCGTTCATCTTCAAGACTAAACTATCGACATCGCGACTACTACTTAAATCAGGGTTAATATTGCCAACCCATGATCTTACAGCGTTTGCTACTTCACCTAGTATCTTAAAAAAGCTCTTTGGTGCTTTCTGATCTTCAACTTTCACTATATCAGTTTTTGCTAATGATTCTTTTGTCATATTTCCTTTTATCGTGTATCTATCTTAATTTAAAGAAAAATCTTAGTCTACAAAGAAGGCATATACTTTCATGGTACAACTATTTTATAATCTATTTAAAATTTTCGTAAAGAGAGTTAGATTTTTAATTTTATTATTCTTCTTATAAAAGTACTTTTATTATAAAAATGACCTTTTTTCTCTTCCTTTTTCGGATAAGGCTGATTTTTTAATTACCTAGGCGAAGTTACTTAATTTTTACACATCTATTGTAAAGTACAAAATCTGACTTTGGAATGAAAATGCTAGCTGATGCTTGGACTTTATTGATACTTACGCTACTTGAAACTATACTTGGTATAGACAATTTAATCTTTATTTCTCTAGCAATAGATAAGGTGCCAAATCTGCTGAGAGAAAGAGCACGTCTTATAGGTTTTGGCTTGGCGCTATTGATGCGTTTTGTAATACTATTTTTTACATCACATATATTATCAATGCAAAAGCCTATATTTCACTCTGTATCACTAGATATTTCAGTAAAAGATTTGCTTATGATTGCAGGAGGGTTATTTCTTATTGTTAAAAGTTCTATGGAGTTATGGAGCGAAATTTTTGTACATAAGGAGAACAAAACAAAGGCAAACGTTAAATCACAATTTTTTTTAGTTGTGCTACAAATTATATTAATAGATTTAGTTTTTTCTGTTGATTCAATATTAACTGCTATAGCATTAACTCATAATATGATAATCATTGCTATAGCATTTACATTTTCCATATTAGCAATGCTATTTTCATCAAGTTATACTGCTCAGTTAATAAAATCCAGCCCAAGCTTAAAAGTAATTGCCATTCTATTTATTTTACTCATCGGTATATATTTAATACTTGAAGGACTTCACATAGAGCTACCAAAAGCATATTTGTATTCTTCATTTATGTTTGCACTGCTTGTGGAAGCTATAAGCAAAATAAAGACAATGCGGCCTTGAAATTATTTTCCACAAAGCAAAAGTCTAATTTTTATTCCGGTGTGTGACGAATATCTGTACGAACATTTCGATGTCATCCGAGTAGCTGACACTGGTTCTTTTTTTCTGGATTCCAGCGTTACGCGCTGGAATGACATTAAATAGTTTTCCTTAAAATTTGAGTTATGCAAGCAGCCTCTTTGGTGTGATTCGAGTAGCTGAAACTGGAATGAAATTATTGCTACTCCCACTCAATAGTTGCTGGTGGCTTGGAAGTTAAATCATACACAACTCGATTTACTCTGGAAACTTTGTTAACAATTATACTACTGATGTCTTGCAAAAACCTCCAAAATACTAACGAATGTTGATCTTTATTTTCAAATGGAAATGCATCAGCTGTCATGCCATCAGATGAAGTCACAGCCCTTAAAGCGCAAACATATCCGTATGTACGATTATCTCCCATAACTCCCACAGTTTTTACTGGTAACAGTACAGCAAAAGCCTGCCATATTTTATCATACAGATCATAATTTTTCATTGTGTTGATATATATTTCATCTACTTCTTGCAATATTCGTACCTTTTCTTCATCAACCTCACATATGATCCTCACTGCAAGTCCAGGCCCAGGAAATGGATGTTGAAATATTATCTCATCTGAAAGCCCAATTTCTTTGCCAAGCAGCCTTACTTCATCTTTAAAGAGATAGCGTAAAGGTTCTACTAATTTCAGATTCATTTTTTCTGGCAACCCACCAACATTGTGATGAGATTTAATTGTACTAGTGTTTCCTGAAGCGTGCCCTGATTCAACTACATCAGAGTAAATGGTGCCTTGCATTAAAAAATCCACATCACCTATTTTTTTTGCCTCTTCTTCAAATACTTCGATAAAAGTATTGCCGATAATTTTTCGCTTTTCTTCCGGATCAGTTATTCCCTTTAACCTACTTAAAAACAAGTTTGATTTATCAACGTAATTTATTGGAATTTCTTTTAACATAGCAGTGGTCTGGCTCTTACGCAATAACCCAGTATCGATAAAAATACAGTTTAATTGTTTTCCTATAGCTTTGTGTGTAAGAACTGCTGCAACACTTGAATCAACCCCCCCACTTACTGCAGCAATTACTTTTTTCTCCCCTACTAAGTTTTGAATTTTTTCCTTCTGTTTTTCAATGAATGACTTCATTGTCCAATCTCTCTCACAATTTGCAATATCTAAGAAATTAGAGAGAAGTTTACTACCATTTGTCGTAGGCTTAACTTCAGGATGGAACTGAGTGCAGTAAATCTTCCGCTGTTCGTTGGCAATTATTGCGATTGTTTGATTTATTATACCTGAGGCAATAGCAGTAAATCCTTGCGGTATAGTTTCGACACTGTCTGCATGGTTCATTAGCACATCGACTTCGGAATTAACGTCCCAAGTATCCTTTATAATTGGGGATTCTTTTAGTATCTTGATTTTAGTTTTGCCAAATTCCTGATTGAATTCTTTTCTTACCTTTGCCCCGAAATAATGACAAATGAGTTGCTGTCCATAACATATTCCAAGTATAGGAGTGTTTATTGTTTCGTTAAGTTTTATAATTTTATGTGCTACTTCACTTACTTCAGAGCAATTGTCATTTACAGATTGCGGTCCTCCAGAAAAAATAAATCCATTGAATTTTGATACTGTTTCGAAATCGATATTGCTTGGAAATATTTCACAGTAAACGCCCATTTCCCTGATTTGTCTTGCAATAAGCTGTGTAAACTGTGAACCAAAATCAATAACGGCAATTGCTGACAATGTGCTCCTCCATATTATTTAAAGCAATATTTGATAATAAAGAAAACAATAAAGTAAGTAAACTAAGACCTGTTTAAAAACTTTAATATATGACTAAAGTAACTTAAATTTACTGCAACAGATTTATGATTAAGCTGTCTTAATTATCATTCTGATACTCTCTTCTTATCATAATAGCAACCCCAACATCTTTCCTTAAGTTGATGCCATTGCCTGAACGGATACGTTTAATATATATATAAATTCCTATCTTTTATATCTAATAAACCAAGTGTTGGTACGATTGTTGCTTTCAGGAAGATGACGGTTTCTACTGTCTTAGCCAGTTTTTTTGACTTTTGATGCAATAAGTTTTGGTTATCTTTTCTATGCTCTATAAGCCCACCAATTACCATAACTTCGCCGCTCTTAATTTTTAACGTAGAGTGCATTTCTCTGGTTTCAATAATTGGAATGTCACTATTTAATTTCATTTTATTCTGTTGTGCGACATATTCTATATTTGGGTCTTTAGTGTAATTGTTAATTCTTGATAAGGTTGGGTGTATATCCATAAATATTTCGTTAGTATCAATGTTAATGCTTGGGTGGATTATTAACACCACACCTATTGGAGTGCTATTCATCTTGGTAATTAAGGCATGATTGGAGTTTCCGGTATCTTTCTGTATATCGGAAGTAAAATAGATATGGTTTTTAGTAAATGAAATCATTGCTTGCTGATTATTTATAGCATGTACTCTAGGGCTTGAAATTACGGTTGAAGTGCCAAACTTGTCTAAAGTTTTTACTAAATTTTCTAAATCAGAGTTCATTACCAGGCTAGTAATGGAACTATCTTGATTTGTTATAGATTTTGTTTTATTATGCAAATCATTTAAGTTGATACCAGAAAGGTATTTATCGTCTAATACAACTTCAACTATTTTGGCCTCGATCATTACTTGAGAAGACGCCAATTTCTTAACTTTATTAATATATTCTTCAACAGCTTTGTGAATATCTTTTCTAGCATTTAGAATAATGACACCAGCTTCTCTGTTGGATGAAAGAAATTCACCATCATCCACTCCATTAACATCCATTATTGCATTTAAGCCTTTTTCTAATGAACTCCATAAGTCACTGCTATATTGAGACTTTCTAACATTCCTGTCAGCATCGCTGCTTGTAACATTGCCACTAACGACAAAATTGCTTTGAGCAGAGTGTTGAATATTGATGAAGTCTACGTAATAATTTTGTGCATATGGCAAATCTTGTTCAATTCTAATTACACCATTATTCATTGAGTAACGCAATTTGGCGCTGTTGGCTATATTCTGAATTACTTCGTTTATGTTCTTATCTTTTAGTTTTAAAGTAATATTACCTGATATTTTTGGGTCTATGTCTAAGTTAATGTCAGAAAGTTTTCCTATCTCAATCAGTAAATCCTTTACTGGTACTTTTTCATCAACATTAATCGAAAGAAACTGATTACTGGTTGTAAGATCGGGAAACTCTACCGGTAAAGGTATCATTTCTGGTATTGCTGGTTCGTTATTCTTCAAAGGAGTATTATATTGTTGCAACGAATAATCGTGCTTATAATTGTCTATATTAACAGAATGTTGCTTGTTAGGTAGATGTGTACAAGAAATAATGAAAAGGAGTATTAAACATTTTAAAATAGCCATGAGGGCAACATACAAATCTATACTAATAGTTTTCTATAAAAATGTTAAAAATGTATTTAATTGTATCCGTTCAGGGGAGTGGTTTAAGAAATGATAGATAGGAGATTATGAAAAGGGTTTAGCCGCATGGAAGTGGGATGAAAAGAAGCACTGGTTTCACATGCGTCTGAACAGACACCATTTTACAGCATTTTAAATTTGTCCTGTGCAATGTTTGTACAGTTGCGATAAAAATTACTTGACAAATTTTGACAGCTTTGTTACTTTGATAGTGAAGATATTCTAGAGCTCGAAATCTATCTTCGTCTGCAGACTTTTCAACTTCATTAATTTATAATCTCTAGTTAAAGTATATTGTACTTATGTATAGATAACTTCTATCATAGCTATATACATTTTTCTGAGTTTTTTTGTATTACTTAGGAGGATCATCATGTTTAAAATCATGGATTACGCATATCATTGACATAAATGCCTTAAAAGGACAGATGGTACCTACGTCCTCTTTATATAGATTATGTATTTGTTCAGATACGACTAAATTGTGTCTAGTGTAGAAAAAATTAGACAAATTCAGCCTTATATAGAACCAAATTCAACGGAAGTAGAATTATCCTCATTTCCATAATAGTAAGGATTTGCTTCTTGCGTATTATTAACAGCAGTTTTTAATAGTACTTCCTTATCACTATTCCATGCAACTTTCTCCATAATTGGAATATAATCCTTACACTTTTGATTATCTCCACAATCCTTGATTTTACCATCATCATTTAGATAACGCTTCAATGCATCATAGTATACTTTAGTGTTATTACCCTCTTTATCTATCATTTGTCCTAAGGTATTAACAAGTATCAATGGTGCAACTTGTTTTGCTTTTACAACACTTGTTTCACTGGGCTCTCTAAAGAGATTAGGACATGCTCCTCTGGAAAAAAAGCTTTTGTTGAATTCTGGATTACTATGGTAAACGTTCGGGTAACAGAAACTCTTAATCTCTTCTTCTTGACACGCTAACTCTATTTGATCATCCACACATTTTTCACATTCTATATTACCAAGCCAGGATATTGAATTAAGATCCTCTGTAAAGGCAAATTTAAAATTTACTGCACCATAATTACCATTTGCTCCCTCTTCTATATATTTTGCAATCTTAGGATTACTGTACATCTCAGGATATAATTCCTTTAGTAAATCAGATGAACTAAAACCTTGACAACCTATCTTATTATCAACTTTATAAAAATGAGAATACGGCCCACAATTTTCATACTTGGAACAATCTGAGGTTACTTTTCGAGATGTAATTTCTCCATTTTCATTCTCTCCTTCATCGGTAACAGGTTCGCCCGTACCACTTCCTTTTTTACATTCTTCAGCTATTTTTTTATACCACTCAGTCTCTGCTTTTGCTCGCTTAACTTCCTCTTCACATTTCGTAAGCTTCTTTTCTACTAGTTCAAAATCCTCTTTTACTACGGAACTATTTGTAAATTCCTTCTCAGTCGTAGTTTCACCTTCAGTGATCTCATCTATATCCTCTTCACCATAAAAAAGTTTGTTGTTATATAAATAACTATTATTAATTTGGTCACTATAGGTGTTTTTTGACATCGGAACCTCCTCTACAGTCAAAATTGAAATTGTATTAAAATAAAAAAACTACAAATTTAATGTGAGTAAAAGAAACCACATTTCAAGAAACTTCATGGTAACTTAGGAGCTATTATAAGCTAAAGTAATTAAAAATTTAATAACTTGAATTATAAATATAGCATATCTATCAATAGAAATTTTCTTTCAATTTCTAACGTATCTTTGCTAATTTTGCATACAGTTCACCTTAGAACCTCAGTTATGGATTAGCCGATAAAGAAAGGCATAGAAATAGAAGGCTTTTTGGACTGCATGGAGTAGGAAATCAGAACAGAAAAAACATGAATTAGGAAATTTGTTGGCGATCTATGTCTTGTATGCTCAATCTCAAATTTGTTTTTCAAGGAATCAAAAACAGTCTCAATAATCGACCTTTTCCTTAATAAAATCTTCTCTTTAAGTGAAATTAGTGCGTTTTTCATACCTTTTTTTACTTTAGTGACTAACTTTAGGCCTCTATCGAAGAGTTTCTCAAAAAGCTCTTTCTTTATATAGCCCTTATCTCCAAACAAAAGTCCGGTCAGTCTTTTAGTGAGAGTTGGTAAAGGTTTTCTGTCATCAACGTTACCTTTGGTTAGGGTAAGTGCTTGAATTTCACCAATTTCGTTAATCACTAAGTGCAACTTGAAGCCAAAAAACCAACCATACGTACTCTTACTAATTTCTGCTAGATGATTAAAAACTTTATTCCTAGAGATCCTTTTTTTGTGGCAAACGGCAATCGTAGAGGTGTCGATGTAGGAAGTGCCGGTCATTTTCGCTTGTTCACAGAACCATTGCAAAAGTAATGCTAAATACCACAAAACTCGCGGCTTTAAGGCAATAAATCTGTGATATGAAGGCAGCTTTGAAAACTCTGATCTATAGAATAACTGAAGATAACAAAGATAAAAAGCCTTGAAGTTTTTACATGGTGATTTATGGTATAACAGGATTATGGTTAGAATTTCTGAGTGCGCTATTTCTGGTACTCTGGTTGGTTTTTTGCCGTTTGATAAGAACCTATTTGCAAAATTATCATCTACCGCACGACAAAAATCCTCGACGCAACAGTACAGTTCTGTAATATCTTTCTTCATGGGTAACCTCTTATTATTACTAAAATACTCGAGTTTACCCTGTTTCCCTCTTCTTAGTTATACTTTTATCTATTTTCTAATCCATAACTGAGGTTTAGAGAGTCATGATTCTTCTACTTTCATGTGATTAATCACTATAATCTTGAAGTGTGGTTTGTACGTAATTAGTTCTGGAACTTGCTAATGGATGATTGCTCTACATTTTAATCTCTGTCGCTGTTCACAACATTACACTCTGGAACTGCATACCTAATACCGCATACTGATTTCTCTCTTTATCTTCTGCAAATTAATTAAATGAAGGGCATTAAGTATCCACACTACTAAAAAAAGTGTGGTACAAAATATAAACATTGCAATGAGTGGCAGCAGTAAAGAACCTTCTATTGCTACTCCACCTTTTCTAAAAATACTTGCTGGCTGATGAAGAGTAGACCATAAATTCACAGAAAATTTTACTATGGGAATATTTATAGCACTAAAAATGGCAAATACTGCTGATGATTTCTCTGCTCTTGCTTGATTATCAAAAGCGCTCCACAATGAAAGATAACCAACATACAGAAAAAACAAAATCAGCATTGAAGTAAGCCTTGCATCCCATACCCACCAAGTACCCCATGTTCCTTTTCCCCAGACGCTACCTGTGATTAAGCATATTGCCGAAAAGACTGTCCCTGCAGGAGCAGCAGCATGTGCCAAAACACTAGCAACGCTATTGTTCCACACCAATGAAATGAAACTGAGTGATGCAATGAGTCCGTATATTCCAAGAGCAAGCCATGCAGAAGGCACATGAAGATACATAATTCGTACGATTTCTCCTTGTTTATAATCTCCTGGGGAGAAGAATAATGCTAAGAACATTCCAATTAAAAAACATGCGAAACAAATAACCCCAAGCCAAGGTAGAGCTTTTTTAGTAAAAGAAGTGAAATTTGTAGGCTTTAATAAAAACATTTGTTTTGAGAATAATTGTGTTAAGAATTTATCAATTAGTTTGAGTTTTATCAACAAGATAGTTTTTCTATATTTACGTAGTATAATAAATTAGCACAATTTCAGTAGCAGATTTCTTGCTATTATTTTTAGTATAACGTTGATGACCCTTAAAAAGCTTAACCTACACTTAGTGTCAGATTCAAGTGGTGAAACTGTTATATCAGTTGCAAAATCAGCCCTGAAACATTTTCGTTCTGTAGAAACTATCGAATATGTTTGGTCTTTTGTAAAAGGAGAAGAGCAGATCGATAAAATTCTGGAGGAAATTGAGAGAAAAAGTGATGAGCATAACTTTGTTATATGCACTATTACTGATGATGGGCTCAGAAAATATCTAAAAGATAATTGTATCAAGTTAAAAATTCCATATCGAGCAATATTATCACATATTATTAGAGAAATCTCATCCTATCTTGAAATTGAAAAGGATGAAAAACTTGACCTGTATACTGAAATAAATAACGAGTATTTTCAGCGTATTGAGGCAATAAACTATACCATCAATCACGATGATGGACAAAATATTCAAGATATTGATAAAGCCGATATAATTTTGGTTGGAGTTTCACGCACATCAAAATCTCCCACTAGTATGTATTTAGCTTACCGAGGCTATAAAGTTGCAAATGTTCCTTTTGTTAGCGAGATACCCTTTTACGTCGACTTAGCAAAATTAAGAAATAAACTGACTATAGGAGTAACAATAGACGTAAGAAGGCTAATAGAAATACGCAAAAATAGACTGACTTCAATTAATAATGAAGGTAATAATATATATGCTGACCCTAGAAAAGTAGAAGAGGAAATTAAAGAAGCAGAGGAGTTCTTTAAGCAAAATAACTGGCCAATTATTGATGTTACGCAAAGGTCGATCGAAGAAGTATCAGCAACAATTATACAATATTTTAATAAAATTTAATCAATTGACTAACTCGCTGTAAGTGATAATAATGTAAGGTAATTCTATTCTTACTGTAGATATGAAAGTTAAAGGATCGCTAAAATCTCATCGTAACAGAGATAAAAATTGTAAAGTTGTGAAAAGGGGTGGTAAGGTTTATATTATAAATAAGGTAAAGCCAAGATGTAAAGCGCGTCAAGGTTCTTAGCTTTTTGTTTTCCTTTTTATGTCATATGTTTTTCATATGGAAGCATGGTTAGAAAGAAACAAAAACTGTTGCATAGCACTGCCCATTTCTTCTCTTACATTATATTTTGGTATTAACATGATTACAGGCAGACGTGGCTTGTTAACATTAATTAACTTAAAAAAAAGAAATTAATTACGTGCGTCAACAAGTCCATGAATTTTAGTTCCACCCTAAGCCCTCTTGAGCTTGAGAATTTTTTCTATATATAGGCTGAGCATGAATGACATCTGATCATCAATTATGCAAATCTTGTTGTGCATACTTAAGTCATTTTGCCAAAATTCCCTTTTTGCATCACCTTTTAAACCTCTTGTGTATACTTCTGTAATTGTGGTAAATTTTTGATCATTGGCAGCCACTTCTCCACACTGCTTCCATACATATTCTCAACTTCTTCTCGCTTTTACTGTGTATTCCTTTTGTGCTCTTTAAAACGGTACCTTCTATATATATATTTATTGTCATTAGGCTAATTTACCGCTTTTTTTCCATTTTTATACTTCCTGCCCTTGATTAATTTGACCTGCTAACATTTTGTTTACAGGGCCTGCTATTAACTCTGCACAATTTATTCTTATGGTAAAAACTTCTTCTTCACTCTTATTTTTCCTTAACTTGACGCATATGGTTTGTTAAATACTCCCGTCTGTCAAGGAATTTCTACTCATGAAGGTTATGGCTTGGAAGATTACTGAAATTTTGAAAAATGTAGTCTACTTCTATATTCAAATATATCAAGCAGTAATTCAAAATTAGCTATTGTACCTTTTGCACTATTATATGCAAGGTTGAGCAATTCTCTGTCCTCATATAAATCAGCAAATTTAAACTCCATGCACCCTGATTGTTTTGTGCCTAGAATATCTCCGCTACCCCTCAGCATCATATCCTTTTCAGCAATATAAAATCCATCTTGTGACTCACACATAATCTTTAACTTTGAATACGAACTTTTACTGAGATTGTCATATAACAGTACACAAAAAGACGGTTTATTTCCTCGTCCTACTCTACCTCTTAACTGATGTAATTGCGATAACCCAAACTGTTCTGCATTCTCTATAATCATAATAGTTGCATCTGGTACATCTATGCCAACTTCTATCACAGTGGTTGCAACAAGCAGAGAAAATTCATTTCTCTTGAAGGAAAACATCACTTGATCTTTCTGCTCTTGAGTTAGTTTTCCGTGTATTATTCCAACTCTATCAAAAAATGTCTTTTGTAGTTCCTGAAAGCGCATTTCTGCTGCGGCAATATTGAGTTCTTCGTTTTCTTCTATGTATGGACAAATCCAATATGCTTTTTCGCCTCTATTTATAGCATCTTTCAGTCTTTGAATAATATCTGACACTTTTTTAACGTTCATAATAACGGTTTTTATTGGCAATCTAGATTTTGGTTTTTCCCTTAAAATAGAACATTCAACATCACCATACATAGCTTGCTGCAAGGTTCTTGGAATGGGAGTTGCAGTAACAAAAAGTATATCGGTATTTTCTCCTTTTCCTACCAACCGATTCCTCTGTATCACTCCAAATCGCTGTTGTTCGTCTATGACTGCGAGTCCTAAATTTTTAAATGTAACGTTGGCTTGAAATAATGCATGAGTACCAATTACTATATTTAAAATACCACTTGCAAGTTCGTTCATAATAATCTTTCTTTCCTTGCGCGCAGTTTTACCGGTAAGCAAAGCAACTTTTATATCAGTACAAGATAGAGCTTCTTCGATCCAATTATAATGTTGCTCAGCCAAGATAGTAGTTGGTGCCATTAGAGCTGCTTGCATGTTATTTTCTACCACATTCAGCATCGCAAAGAGTGCAACTACAGTTTTGCCACTCCCAACGTCACCTTGCAGCAGACTTACCATGCGGTATCTGGATTTTTGTCTTTCTGAGATTTCATCTATCGCTCGAATTTGATCATTTGTTAATTGGAACGGTAATTCATTTAAGACCTGCTCTTTGTATTTACTCAATATTATAAATTCTTTTCCCTCTTTTTTTACATGATTTTCCCTTGCAAGCTTTAGTGCCAACTGGTACGCAAATAGCTCATCATAAGCAAGTCTTTCTCTGCAAACTTCTGCTTCTGCGAGTGAGCTCGGTCTGTGCAATCTTATGATGCTTTCTTTCCAATTCAGCCATTTCTTTTGCTTGATTAATGTTTCATCTATCCACTCTGGCAAATCAGGCAAATCTTTTAGATTAGAACTTATTATGTTTCTAATGCTCTTGTTAGTAATACCGCGACATAATTGGTAAATTGGCTCTATGCAGGCTATTTCTTTAAATTGATTGATATCAGATAACATATAATCTGGGTGAGTAATTTGCCAACGTTCGGCAAACTTTTCAAGTTTACCACTGATGACTATATCTGTTCCAACTGGAAATAATTTATACAAATATTTAACTGAGTAATTAAAAAAAACTATAAATAAATACTGACTTTCACTTTCAACGATTATTTTATATGGCCTACCTCTAACAGTGGGGCGCTGGTGCTCATACACTTTTGCCACAAAAGTTGTAAATTCTCCCACTTGAGCATCAGGTAGTGATTTACTTCTATCCACATAACTGAGCGGCCTATAAAACAGCAAGTCCATTACTCTGTCTCCACCGCAAAGTTTAGGCAATATTGCGGAATGAAACTTAGGTATATTCTCCAGCCTGCTATTTAGAAAAATCTGATTGCTCATTGAGATTCATACATGTGTAAAACTGTTATAGAGCCTTACTAAAATCCTGTCACCCCTATTATGACTGTCCATGTTAAGTATATTATTGACATATTAACTATTTTTATGTATTATTATACTATTAGTAGTTCAGATCAAAGTGTTAATAATGAGCAACTCTATACAGGAAAAAAAGGGAAATCCAGTAGTTACGCTAAAGGCTCAAGCGGAAAAGTTTGATTTTAGTGCGTTAAGAGCTAGTAAAGATAATACTGAGGCAAACTCTGGTTCTGCTATGTATAAAGATTTTCCAAGAATGAAATTTATTATTCAAAATAAAGTTATAACAAAAGAGCTTGTTGATGAATTATATAATAAGCATAAAGACCTGATTTCAAATGATAAAAATAATAAGTACCGCCAATTTGCAAAACAAGTTTTTACAGGGTTATTTGAATATGCTGAAGCAGAGGTTCCAAGTGATCCTATCTTAGAGGAACTGGTTACCAATTGTAATCAAGCAGGGTACGAAGGTGCTTTATTTACACAAACTTCTCTTGAGCTTGGTAATAAGCATGGCTTAACGCTACAAACTCCTGTAAAAGTAATAAATATTGACTGTACTGATATAAATCACATAACGGTTAAATCTCATATGGAGATACCTGTAGTTGAATTTGATAATCCTGAAAAAAAGTTAAGCGAATTGTCTAGTTCACTAAAGTTTACACTTGAATCTCAAGATGGAAAAGACGATGTAACATACAAAGATGGTAAATTGTCACTTACTGTACCCCGAGAATTGAAAAATTACAAAATCGATGGCAAAAGTTTATTTGATATCATTAAAGAATATTTCTATAAATTCTGCGAGAAATTAGGATTTAAGTTTGAAGTAGAAATAGAGCACAATTTAGGCGATTCAATCGAAGTGAATAGCCATCTGGAAAGTGTGCAGCCACCCACTCATAGCAATGAACACGAAAATACACCTGGAAACTAATAATTAAAATATTTCAAGCGCCGTTAGCTTATTTGCATAGTCAATGACTTCAGTTGTACTAGACGCAACTTAATCTGACAGAAAAACTAATATCAATCTCTATGTTTGATGCTACTAATATTTTTCTAAAAAGCAATATGCTTGCTATCAAGAAAAGTCTGCATAGCAATATTTACCTAAATGAGGCCTTGTCTCAATTCCTAAATATAGCTGTGATTTTCTGGTTTATCATAGCCCATATCAGTCAAAATGCGCGATAATAGCACCATCAAAGAAAGATATATTAAAAAGATTAGCGGCAGTAATTGCAGTTTTCTCTGTTTGCCATAGCAACTCTTGAGTAGGTATCAATAATAATGATAATCTATATATCTGCTATAAAACCTCGAGATCCGTAGAATAGGGCTGACTAAGGTTCTCATACATTCCTGTATGCTGAGAACATAAAAGCTCTTTTGATTCTATTCCTAAATCCTCAAGTATTTGCTCCTGTTCAGCTATAAGTTCTAATAGCCCTGTTCCACTTTCACTTACTTCACTTCGTTCAAGACACATAAGTTCTGTTAACTCTGCTATGTCTTCTCTAGAAAGCTGATTTTTTTCAGAAAAAGTTGCTTCACTCATATGGTCCTCTTTTTTATATAAAGAGTATCTTATACAAGAGAATAACTAAAATAATCTAAACTCTTGTGTCATATTTGTAGCTTGGTGTAGTTATATGGTACATTTCAGATAAGAGTACTGATTATCTAATTGTAGGAGAAGACCTAGTCAAAATATAAAAAAGCAGTGGAATTGGGGGTGGTAAATTCAGAAGTGTCTGAATAACTGTGTGAACTAAGTTCGGAGGAGAATAGTATCAAGAAAGGAGAAAATTATATGGTCTTACCTTTATTGATGTATTAATTGAGAAGAGTTCTTAAAAGTTAATGTTTTGTTAGTTGTTTTATACTAAAATAGGCATATATAAATAATTAGGAGAATGTTATGCGGTCTAATTCCAATTCACTTAATAAATACGGATATGTATCTGATGCAAATGGATTGTCTCACCAACAAATGGGAATGTATGATGATTTAGGGAGATATGAAGTTGCTGATGAAGATATGATGTACCAAAAAAACTATGGTATTATTGGTGATAGTTTAAAAAAAGTAACAAATCTGACTGGAGATACAGCAAAGAGTATAGCAGATTACCTTATTAAACCTGTTAGTGATCAGGTTGCAAAGCAAATCGTTGTTCCATTAGGAACGGAGATTATAAGTAAAATTGTCGTACCTATTACAAAGAAAGTTGCAGAACAAAATCAAGACATGATAAAAGAGCTAACAGATAAACTCATGGTTCGCGTGGAAGATTTTGCTCGGTTACAAATAGAAAAATTAAAAGAAGACGTAAAGCAAGAGATAACATCAATACCAGGTAAAGTTTTAGAGAAGATAAAACCTTCTTCATGGCTTCCATGGAAAGCAGAAAGTTTGGATGAAGCTTATTCTGACACTTATGTACCAAATGATATAGATGAATTTGCATGGTAGAGCTTCAAGGTTTAGCAAAATGTTTTTTGGTTTATATTCGCTTGAGGTTAACATCATTGGCCTTAAGCTTTTTTTAATGCTAAATGATCTTACTGTATATCTACAAATTCTTCCTGTGATTTTCAACTCTAGAGGTTATGCTTAAATTATAATATCTACCAAAAAAATAGTCATTTTGCTTGGATATTTGATATAATTTAGATCTATTAAAGCAAAAGCATGAATGAAGTAATAACATTTGGTTGTCGTCTAAATTTCTACGAGAGTGAGTTAATCAAAGAAGCATTAAAAAAAGCAAAGAGAGAAAATGTTGTTGTAGTGCATAGCTGTGCAGTGACAAACGAAGCAGAACGCCAAGTGAAGCAAAAAATACGTAAGATCTATAAAAACGACCCAAGTAAAGAAATTATCGTAGTTGGCTGTGCCGTTCAATTAGATCCTAAATCATATAGTGATATTCCTGGTGTAAGTAAAGTGCTAGGTAATCAAGACAAGCTAAGAGCTGAAAATTATCTACTAAATAATGATGAAATCTTAGTCAGTGATAACCAAGTAGAACCTATTCTCATTAATGGATTTGAAGATAAATCAAGGGCATTTATTGAAATTCAAAATGGTTGTAATCATAGTTGTACATTTTGCTCAATTACTGAGGCAAGAGGAAATAATCGATCTGTGCCAGTAAACAATATTATAGAGCAAATTAAGATTTTTATAGAAAATGGGTATCAAGAAGTGGTGTTTACAGGTGTTGATATTACTGACTTTGGTACAGATTTGTTTGGTAAGCAATCACTTGGTTCGATGGTTAGGAGAGTTTTAAAGGATATACCACAGTTAAAGAGACTAAGACTTTCCTCTATTGATGTTGCTGAAGTTGATGATGAACTAATGGATTTAATAGCTAATGAGTCAAGACTTATGCCTCACTTACACTTGAGTCTACAGTCTGGTAATAATTTAATACTAAAGAGAATGAAACGTCGTCACAATAGAGAACAAGTGATAGAATTTTGTCATAAAATGAAGAGCTTAAGACCTAATATAGCATTTGGCGCTGATATTATTGCTGGATTTCCAACAGAAACTGATGAAATGTTTCAGGATACAGTTGATTTACTGAAAAAAATAAATGTAGTTTATCTACATGCTTTTCCATATTCAGAGCGGAAAAACACACCTGCTGCACGGATGCCACAAATATCAGAGAATGTACGTAAAGAACGAGTAAAGCATCTAAGAGAAATAAATAAAGAAATGATGAGCAGTTTTTATCAATCTTTGCTCGGCACTGAGCAAAGCGTTTTGGTTGAGCAGAATAATATTGGTAGAACAGAAAATTTTGCATTAATAAAACTTACATCAAGAGTTCAAGCTAAAAGTATTGTGAAAGCTCATGTTAAAGGAATAGAAAATAATTGTTTAATTGGAAATATTATTTCTTAATTTTTGTACATTAAAGGAATATATGATATAGTAGTTATACTATAAGTGATAATTCATTTATGATAATTAGAATATCTATTGCTTTATTTTTCATCTTCATTCCGTGTGTCTATTTTTTTATTACTTATATCAGTAACAATACACACATTGAGCAAGTGCAGCCCTTAAAATTAGAAACGGACAATAATGAAAGTGTGATACATTCTGAAGAAGTTACTGAAAAAGAAGTGCCAATAAAATGTCAAGAACTTGAAAGTAGTTCACCTTCTGTTTTCCAAGTAGCTAATCAGAAAAATATGTGGCCAAGTATTGCAGATCAAGCTGAACCTACAAAGGAAAAATCAAAAAAACTTGATTTCTATGTTAGTGCTAACGGTGGTAAGATATATTCTGATAACTCAGAAGTATTTGTGGAGGGTATACGTGAAATAGGAAAAAGAATTCTTGCTTTAGCTGAGGGCCGTTATGGTAGTTTTCTTTTAGACCTATTCTTAGGAGATGAAATTAAAAACATAAAAAAATTTAACGGTAAAATTGATTTTCAGTGGCTTAGCAGCATATCTGTAGGTTACTATGCTGGAGAAAATGGCCGAGTTGATTTTGAGACCATGTATTCTAAAGTCAATATTGAAGATAGTAACTCTCCTCCGGTATTTGATAAATCAGCAAGTGTATCTGCATTCTTATTAAATTTTTACTATAACCCTAATGTTCAAAATACTCAATTTGCTCCGTATATTGGTCTTGGTATAGGATCAACAGTTTTTAGATTAAAAAGGATTGATAAATCATCTAAAAATTTAGTGCCACTGAATGTTCCTTGGTTTGCTTATCAAATAAAGCTTGGTGTTGACTACTCAATAATCCCAGAAGTTAAAACCTTTTTCGGCTATCGTTACTTTAGTATCCCAATACCTATTGCAGATGATATATCCACTCATAATATTGAAGTTGGTTTGATGTTTAATTTTTAGTAATAATATCTTTTCAATTCTAATATCCTGATTTCCATTCAGAAATTTGATAAATCTATCCATATCTTTAATCTTATGGCCATATCCTTTGTGATAGCCTGAAGATGGTTTCTGTTTCTTTTTTCCTTTTCTTCCACAAATATATTGGTTTTATGCTCACTAAATTGGTGAGCATGTTACAACGTTTTTGACGACGAAAAGACTGGATAGCTACTTTCATGACAACCATTTAGTTGTCTTTTCTCGTCTATCTTATTTTGTCACTCTGCTGAACAGATACTAAAGTACTAGCTTTTGTGGGTTGATGCACAATTCTATCAGAAGTTTTGTGACTATAATTGCAGAAAACATCGAGCATAAAACTCCTATCGATAAAGTGATAGAAAATCCTCTAATTGCTCCGCTACCAATAATGAACATTATTCCTGAAGCAATTAGTGTAGTGAGGTTTGAATCAAGAATTGTTTTTATTGCGTTTTTAAATCCTTCTTCAATGGCACGAGCTGTTCTTTTTCCTGCTCTTATTTCTTCGCGGATGCGTTCAAATATTAAAACATTTGCATCAACTGACATGCCAACAGTTAGCGCAATTCCAGCAATTCCAGGGAGAGTAAGAGTTGCTTCAAGTAAGGTAAGAATGAGTAGTATAGAGATTACATTAAAAACGAGTGCAACAGACGCTAATAAGCCTAATTTGCCGTAAGTAATGATTATAGATAAACCAACGGCTATGATAGAGATTATTGCTGCAATTTCTCCTGCTTTTATTGACTCTTCTCCAAGGCTTGGACCAATGTTTTTTTCTTCAATTATTTTAAGTGGTGCAGGTAGTGCACCTGATTTTAAAAGTATTGCAAGTTCACTCGCTTGTTTTTCAGTGAAATTACCGCTAATTTCTCCCTCTCCATTTAGAATAGGTTCACGTATTGTTGGTACAGTTAAGACTGTGTTATCTAAAACAATTGCAAAAGGCTTTCCTACATTTTCTTTAGTAATTTTTGCAAATTTTTTACTTGCTATGCTGTCGAATTTGAAATGTACTGTTGGTTTACCTAAATTGCCAAATCTAACTGATGCGTTAACTAATGAATCACCGCCTATTTCAGTTTTGCGGAATATCGGGTAGGAATTACCCAAAGAATCCTTGAGCATAATCGTAGTGTCATGATCGATATCTTGCATTTTAGCTACATTGGTGTTTGCCAAATGGAAGGCCAGCTTGGCTGTTTTGCCAAGCAGAGATTTTATCTGCTGAGTGTCTTCTACTCCAGGAACTTGGACTAATATCTTATTTTGTCCTTGTTTTTGCACACTTACTTCCTTAGTACCAAGCTTATCTAAGCGTCTTTGAACATTAACTATTGACTCTGAAACTACTTCATTGATTAATGAATTCTTATAATGCGGTTTATATGAAATGAAAATTGCAGTATTTTTTCTACTCAATTCTAAATTTGGGTTTATTTTATGTATTAACGTTGAAACTTTTTTGTAATCATCAATATTATTTAAAGTTACAACCACTTGTTTATCGTTTTTTGCGCTAAATTCAATCTTTTGTGTTAACAGACCTTCTTTTATTTCATCGGTTAGCATGCTTAGTTTCTCTTTGAAGTAAAAATCTAAGTCTACATTTAGAAGCAGAGATGATCCACCTTTCAGGTCAAGCCCTAAATTTATTCTCTTTTTTGAGGTAAAGAACTTATTATCAATAAAATTTGGCAGTATTATATATAAGGACAGCAAAAAAATTAGTAACACTGAAAGAGATTTAACTATTATCTTGTTTGGCATAAATTTAAACTATATTAGTGCATTGTAGACCGAATAGTTGCTAATCACAAGCACCTAAAAGATTAGGACCGCCTAAAGCCCTGATCTATAATTGATGGTCTGCGTTTGTTTTTCTAAAATATCATTATAAATCCATGAATGAGGTTCAGAGGTAGCTTTAAGATTCTCTATTTGTTTATTTTTTCTAATGCTATCAATCGGAAGGTAAATGCATAAACCAAGTATTGAGAAAGTAACTATGGTAGCTGGTATGTGAATAGCAAGAAATTCACTATAACTTGGATCTTTCCAACCGAGAGGACTAGATAGAGAAGGATGAGAGGAAAATCTGGGAATTGCTACTACTGCACTTAATGCTGTTAGAATAATAGCGACAGTAGTACATACAAGAGGTAAAATATTCTTTTTATTAAATCTGCCATTAGAATCTTTTAAAATATCAAACATACATACTCCTAGATTACTAAATGTTCGTGATACTAAGGGCTAATTGTAAAATGTTCAATAACTAAATTGGAGATAATAAAAAATGGGCATAGAATATAGACATATAATATGAAGGATATATGCTAGTTAAAATAGGTACGAGAGGAAGCGACCTTGCGCTCATCCAAGCTTTGGAAGCAAAACAAAGATTATTAGAGTCTTTTCCTAATCTATCCGTTGAGATCATTAAAATCAAAACTTCTGGTGATAAATATGCTAATGTAACCCTTGCTGAAATAGGAGGTAAAGGACTGTTCCTCAGGGAGATTGAGGCTGAATTACTCAAAAATAATATAGATATGGCGGTTCATTCGCTAAAAGATGTACCTGCGTTTTTCTCGAAGGACTTAACAATTCCTTGTGTTTTAGAGAGGCTAAGTCCATGTGATGTATTTATTTCTCATAAATATAAGAGCCTAAAAACTTTGCCACAGCAGGCTACAATTGCAACTTCTTCAATAAGAAGAAAAGTTCAGCTGTTAAATCTCAGGCCAGACTTAAATGTAGTGCCACTGCGTGGAAATGTGACAACTAGACTGCAAAATCAGAATTTTGATGGAATGATTTTAGCTGAAGCAGGGCTGATAAGATTAAAAAAATATCACTTAATTACAGAGGTATTGCCACCAAAAGTCATGTTAAGCGCAGTAGGGCAGGGGACAATTTGCATTCAATGCCGAAAGAATGATATAAAAGTTATCGATCTTTTAGAGAAAATTAATAATAATATGTCTTTTATAAGGGCAAAATCAGAGCGCAGTTTCATGAAGACAGTAAATGGTTCATGCTTTACACCGCTTGCAGCTTTAGCAGAATATGTGAGTGAAAACATGCTACATCTTTATTGTATGTTAGCGGGCGAGAGAGTTATATACTTTACTGAACGCACTTCGTTTGTAGAAGATGCAGAAAAAATGGGTATGGATGCAGGATTAGAGTTAAAATCAAAATGCTTATAAGCTTACCTAAAGTATGTGGAATCTACCGTTATAATGTTTCAATGTCTAAAATGACTTGGTTAAATGTTGGTGGCCAAGCTGATGTACTATTTAAGCCACGTGACATTGAAGATCTAATGTGCTTGATAAAAGATGCGGAGTTACCAATTAGCGTTATCGGTGCAACATCCAACATAATAATTCGAGATAGTGGCATTCGAGGAATAACGGTGAAATTAGGTAAGGAATTTGCGTATATTAAATGTAAAGATAATAGCTCCATAGTTGCAGGTGGTGCTGCACTGCTTAGTAACCTTGCCTACTTTGCAGGGGAACAGCAAATTAGTGGGCTTGAGTTTCTTGCTGGAATTCCAGGAACAGTTGGCGGTGGAATAGAAATGAATGCAGGTGCATATGGTAGTGATATTGCGAGTGTTGTAAAATTTATAAGGGCAGTGAATCTAGAAGATGGAAATTTATATGAATTCTCCAGCGAAGAAATGGGATATTTTTATCGTGGACATAGTCTAAAAGGCAGGTGGATTTTTATTGAAGCTGAATTTAAAGGAGTAAGTTCAGAGTATGAGCTTATATTGCAAAGATTGAAAGAAGTTATTGATAAAAAAAATAAAAGTCAACCAGTAAGAGGAAAAACTGCTGGTTGTATATTCAAAAATCCAATAGGCTGCAAGGCATGGAAACTGATTGATGAATCTGGCTGCCGAGGATTAGATAATGGTGTAGCTAAAATTTCTAAGAAACATTGTAATTTTCTACTCAATTACAATAATGCAACTGCACTTGACTTAGAAAACCTTGGCAACAGAGTAAAAGATGCAGTAAAAGATAAATTTAACATTGAACTTGAGTGGGAGATAAGGGTTTTGGGTAGGTAACTTCTAACCTTCTCTAATATGACCTATTTCAATTGAGTACACTTCAATTTAAGTCCAAGGTACACTATTTTGCGAGGATAATTTATGCTTCCTTTGAAGAAAAGCATTCTTTTATTTTTTCAATTACCGGCTCTATAATGTAGTGATTTATTTTCTTAATCATAGGTTCTACAATCATATTTCCAACAATAAGGCCTGTAATTGGGGCAATAATTCCTATTGTCGCACCCATCAAAACTGCTGATCCTGTATTTAACATTACACCAGGAAAAATAGCACCTATAGCTGCACCAAGACCAATCCCGATTGCAGTGCTAGTAACGCCCATACAAAATATAGGGAAAATGCATTCTCGATTTACTTTATCTTCCTTATAATCACAATATGTAAGGTATGCGATAGATAATATTGTAGAAACAGCAGCAATAATTCCACCTATAATGGAAGGTGATAAAATTGCGAAACTTGGACCAAGACCTACAAGCACTCCTATTGAAATATTCATTCCCATTAATATTCCAACAAGGATTAACTCTTCTTTAGTTTTTTTATCCATACCCCTCCTTAACACTTAATTAATAATAAAATGTTACTCATCTTTACTTAACCTGTAAAGTTATCTTAACCTAATTTCAAAAATTATTGTATAATATCATTTTGAGGTTTTATTTTCAATGCGCAAACTTGCAATACTCTTTTCTATACTGTTTGCGGTAATTGCTTACTATTTAAACAATGAAGTAATATTTGAAATAGCAAAGCTATTTAGCGATATATTCATCAGTCTGTTGAAATTGATTAGCTTACCTTTAGTTTTTCTATCTATAGTGTCCACAATTTCAGGGCTTAAAGACTCAATTGAAATTAAAGTATTACTTAAGAAGACGCTGTTTTACACGCTGTTTACAACAATTGTAGCTGCATTTGTTGCGTTATCTTTCTATTTATTCATAGACCCAGTAAGAAAAAATTTCATAAGTAACACAATAGAAAGTGTGAGTGACAGCAACCACAATTACTTCTCATACTTAAAATCACTCATTCCATCAAATTTTGTGCAAGTTTTTCTTGAAAATAACGTTATTGGCAGCATATTGATTGCTTTTTTGATGGGTGGAGCTATTATTTCGCTCTCAAAAGAAAAACAGGATATATTACACCAAATATTCTCTGCACTGTTTGATACACTTCTTAAAATTGCTCAAGGGTTGTTAAAGTTTATTCCTCTTGCTGTATGGTCTTTTATCACATGTTTTTTATACGAGTTAAAAGGTGGCAGCGAATTCCATAGTCTTTTTTGGTATTTTGCTTGCATAATGTCTGCAAATTTCGTGCAAGCATTTGTGATTTTGCCACTACTCATGTGGTATAAAGGTATATCACCAATTCAAACGATGAAAGGTGTTATGCCAGCACTTACACTTGCGTTTTTTTCTAAATCATCTAGTGCAACGCTGCCTACAACCATAGACTGTGTGCAAAATCAGCTAAAAGTGCCAAAGAAATTGTCATCTTTTATTCTACCAATATGTACAACTATCAATATGAATGCGTGTGCTGCATTTATTTTGATTACAGTGATGTTTGTTGCAGAGATGAATGGGCACACATTTTCCTTAAGTGAGATGTTCATATGGATTTTTTTAGCTACAGGAGCTGCAATTGGTAACGCTGGAGTGCCGATGGGGTGCTATTTTATGGCAACTAGTTATTTGGTATCAATGAATGTTCCTTTGTACATTATGGGATTGATTTTGCCTATTTATACAATCATTGATATGTTTGAAACTGCAATAAATGTGTGGTCTGATATCTGTATAACGCAGATAATTAATAAAGAATTTCAAACTCAAGAATGATATTAGATAATACAATAATAAAAGAATTTGAAGAGGTTGGTGCGATTTTGCACGGACATTTTGTACTCTCGTCAGGGCTGCACAGCAACACTTACATACAATGCGCTAAAATTTTTGAAAATCCAAGCAGAGCAATGAACGTTTGTGAGCTATTGGCGAATAAAATAAGAAAAGAGCTTATTGAACCCATAGATTTAATACTATCTCCTGCGATTGGTGGAATAATCGTGGGTTATGAGATTGGTAGACAGCTTGGAATCCGAACAATATTTTGCGAACGTGTTAATGGTAAATTTGAATTACGCCGTGGATTTGAGATTAAACAAGGTGAGAAAATCTTACTAATTGAAGATGTGATTACCACAGGTAAATCTTCACTTGAAGCAGTAAAATGTGGAGAAGAGAAGGGAGGTAAAGTTGTTGCTGAAGCTTCTTTGATAAAGAGAAGTAGTGAGACAAAACTACCTTTTTCTGTTATATCTTTGATTGAACTAAACATTCAAAACTATAGCGAGAAAGAACTGCCAAGTGAATTAAAACAATTACCTATAATGAAACCTGGAAGTAGAGAATATTTAACAAAGTAATTCTATATAGTATATTTTCTCTTGGTTTAGCTAAGGGTTTTATGGGTTTTTGAAATTTTGCCCATAAAACCCCTTTCATGATTAAAAATACACTAAATCTTGGTTTTCACATGTTTCATCTCGTGCAGCAGAAAACAATAAGTCTGCACTCTCATTCAAACTATTTGCAGCAGTCTTTAAAACCTGTGCATTTTCGATTAACTTATTCATTTCATATTCTAGAAATTTGCTTGATTTTTCACTTTGTTCAGTGAGGAAATCACCTATTTTGCTTGTGATTTCAGGTTTGATAAGACTTTCAATTTTTTCTTCAGTGTATTTTTTTACTGCTTCTTCTACCTGAGTTTTTATTGTCCCAAATTTGGGAGAAAAACCCTGGACTTGAAGTCCATCCTTTTAAGAATATAATTTTAAGGTGAAAAATCTGAAAGAATGTGGAATATTATAGAAAAAGCAGTCACTCTGTATATATATCACATAGTGTGGATAACAAAATATCGATATCCAGTACTAGTTGGAGATATTGGACAGAAAGCTAAAGAAGTTGTACAAGAAGTATGTGCAAATAATCAAGTAGAAATTATCAGAGGTAGAGTTGCGTCAAGTCATGTACACGTATACGTTTCTGTACCCCCATACTTAAGTATTAGTAAGTTAGTGCAGTTAATAAAAGGAAAAAGTTCCAGAAAAATCCAGCAAAACTTTCCAGAGCTAAAAAAGAGATATTGGGTTGTGGGCAGTAGGCTAGTTTGTCAGGACTAGCGGAAATGTAACTGACGAAATGATAAAAAATTATATTGAAAATCACTCTAAAAAAGAAGATAAATTTGGTGACTTTCAAGTCGAAAGTTAGCATTCTATGCTCTCTCTCAATCTTTGGAGGGAGTGTTAAATAAACTGTGTCAAACCGAAAAAAAAGTAATAAATTGATATAAAAAAATGGAGGTTTGACAATGAGTCAGAAAGTAGTAAACAGAACTACCGGTTTGGTAGATTATAAAGAATTAGAAACAAATATCCTGTCGTCTATACGAGAAGGAAGACCGTTGACAGGAAGAGATGGAGCATTAACACCGTTTATAAAAAAGTTGCTGGAGGTAAGCCTGGAAGGTGAAATAGAAAACCACTTGTCGGCCGAAAGCGAAGAGAATAATCGAAGAAATGGGAGGAATGCAAAGACTTTACGTACAAGCGCAGGGTAATTTGAGCTTTTGACGCCAAGAGATAGGGAAGGAAGTTTCGAACCACAAATAGTCAAAAAAAGGCAAACAAACTTACATCCAGAGCTTGAAACGAAGATTTTGAGCACATTTGCCAGTGGTATGGGCTATAGAGATATAGTGTCACATGTTGAGGAAATTTATGATCACAAAATATCGGCGGCAGAGATATCAAGTATTACTGACAAATTGCTACCAGTAATCAACGAATGGCGTAGTCGCCCGCTGCAGTCTGTATATCCGATAGTTTTCATGGATGGCATGTTTTTTAAAGTCAAAGAGGACGGGCATTGCGTAAGTAAATGCATGTATAACATATTAGGCATAGATCAAAATGGCAAAAAAGAAGTATTAGGTTTTTATTTGGCTGAAAGTGAAGGAGCTAACTTCTGGTTGGGAGTGCTAAATGACCTCAAAGAAAGAGGAGTAGAAGATATCCTTATTGCCTGCGTTGATGGGCTGAAAAGCTTTCCTGCAGCTATAAACAGTGTCTTTCCTAATGCGGAAGTGCAGATGTGTATAGTGCATCAGATACGCAACTCACTGAAGTATGTGGCCAGTAAAGATGCGAAGAGTTTTTTGAGCGATTTAAAGAAGGTATATCAAGCTTCAAGCAAGGAAATTGCCGAGAATTATCTGTTGGAATTGGATGAAAAATGGGGCACAAAGTACCCTATGGTTATAAAATCTTGGCAGAATAATTGGGAAAACTTGTCTGGTTATTTTAAGTATTCTGGTCCAGTTAGGAGGATAATCTACACCACCAATCCCATAGAGGGGCTACATAGGCAAATTAGGAAATTCACTAAGACCAAAGGCTCATTTACCAGCATAAATGCCTTGTATAAGCAGGTATATTGTGCTATAAAGAAGGTAGAGGAAAAGTCGACGATGCCTGTACATGATTGGGCATTAACTATCTCTCAACTTGATGTTTTCTTTCCTGGCAGATTGAAAATTGAGTTGAACTAAAAATGCGGTTTGACACAGTTTATTTAACACTCCCTCTTTGGATTTTAATCCATAGTGGTTGAATTCTGGCTTTAGCAAATCTGCAACTTCTGGTCCTACTTTTTTCACTGCTTTTTCAGCTGCATTTTTTGCTGCTTTTTCAGCGTTTGCTTCTACTGACTTTACTGTCTTATCAATTGAAGTCGATATTTTTTTTCTATTTGATTAGCTTTTGCGCTAGCTATTTTGTTAGCTTTTTCTTCAGCTAAAGTTAGCATTTTTCCTTCTATTTTTTTTACTTCATCTTGAGCTGCTTTTCTAGCTTCTAGTTTTAAATCGTTACCCATTTTAGATATTACTTGATTCGCAGCTTCTTTTGCTGTTTTGCTTATACCAAGAATTTTATCAAACATTCCTGCACGATACACTTGAGAGCCGAAGTTTGATTCGTCAGCCAAATTTTTGTAATTGTATTCTTTCATAATGTACTCCTTAATTTAAAAACTATACTAACATTAATATACAAGTACAAAAATTATATTAATATTAGTATTGCTTTTCAGGGCAGTAGTATAAATTTATAGTACCTTTTGAAAAAATTCATGACTTGACGGCAAAGAGCATTATATTGGTATCATGACTGACTTGGAAAAGATGAGAGAAAAACTGCAAAATCAAATTAATTATCATAATATCTTATATTATCAAAAAAGTAAGCCAGAGATAAGTGATGCTGAATATGATGAACTGAAAAAAAAGTTAGCTGCAATAGAGCCAGAAGCTTATGCAACACAAGATAGTGTTGGTGCTCCGCCTGATGAGAGATTTTCTAAGGTGGAACATCAAGAACCTATGCTTTCTCTTGAGAATGCTTATGATGAACAAGGTGTAGAAAAATTTTTGTCTAAAATAAAGAGATTTTTAATTGCAGATGAAATAGAGATATTATGTGAGCCAAAAATTGATGGATTGTCATTTTCTGCAATTTATGAAGATGGGAAATTTGTTAAAGCTGCAACTCGAGGTGACGGTTTTGTAGGAGAGGATGTAACTCACAATGTTGCAACAATAAAAGGCTTTCCTAAGTTTTTACAAGATGTGCAAGGAAGACTAGAAGTAAGGGGTGAAATATATATCAGTAACAGCGACTTTTTAAAGTTAAATGAAAATAATGAATTCGCTAATCCTCGAAATGCAGCTGCTGGTTCTTTAAAGCAATTGAATGCGAACATTACAGCAAAAAGGCCTCTTAGATATTTTGCTTATTCTTTAATTGGTGGAATAGAGAAAAGTCAAAGTGAAGTACTAGAAAAACTTGAGAAACTTGGTTTTTGCGTAAATGAGCATCGTTCCTTAACAAGTAGTTTGAATGGAATGCTAAAGTTCTATAACGAGATCTATGATTGTCGTTATAACTTGGATTATGATATCGATGGGATAGTCTATAAAGTGAATGATTTGGTGCTACAAAGTCGTCTGGGAAGTACACACAAAGCGCCACGCTCAGCGCTTGCATATAAGTTTTCTGCGATTTATGCGAAGACAAAGTTAAATAAAATATTTATACAGGTGGGTAGAACGGGGGTTTTAACTCCAGTTGCAGATTTGGTACCAGTTAATATTGGCGGAGTGCTAGTTAGCAGAGCAAGTCTACATAACCAAGATGAGATAAAACGTAAAGATATAAGAGAAGGAGATGTTGTAACAATTAAAAGAGCTGGAGATGTAATTCCTCAAATTGTCAAAGTAGATGAAGGTTCTCGTCATACAAATATGCCTGAATTTGTTTTTCCTGACATATGTCCTGAATGTGGTAGTAAAGTGCAGATTGAAGGAGTGGCAGTAAGATGTCCTGAAGAATTTAATTGCAAGGCTCAAATAGTAGAAAAACTAAAACATTTTGTGTCAAAAGATGCATTTGACATTGTTGGCCTTGGTGAAAAACAAATAAAGTTTTTTTATGATCTGGAACTAATAAGACAAATTCCAGACATTTTTATTTTAGAGGAAAGATTAAAAGAGTTTTCCTTAAAAGAGCATCATGGTTGGGGCGAGAAGTCAATAGCTAATCTATTAAGTGCTATACAAAGCAGAAGAGTAATCTCTCTAGATAGGTTCATATTTTCTTTGGGTATCAGATTTATCGGCCAAGTTGTAGCAGAATTGCTCGCAAATTATTATGTATCTTATGATAACTGGTATAATTCGATGTCATCAAATGATGTTGAGTTGGTAGGTATAGATGGTATAGGAGAAAAAGTAGCTGAATCTTTAAAATCGTTTTTTTCTCAGGAACGTAACATTAAAATGTTAAATGATCTTACTGCATATCTGCAAATTCTTCCCGTGAGCTCCAACTCTAGCGATTCTTTTTTGAATAACAAAATTATAGTGTTTACTGGTAAGCTACGTGCTATGAGTAGAGGGGAGGCAAAAGTAAGAGCTAAAGTTTTAGGGGCAAAGATCAGTTCAAGCCTTTCTACTAAAACTGACTATTTAATTGCAGGAGAAGATCCAGGTTCAAAATATAAAAAAGCAATGGAATTGGGTGTGGAAATTTTAGATGAAGAACAGTGGAACAGATTGTGCTAAACACAACTTAATCTGACGGGAATGAATTAACTGATAGAAGAATTGAAAACTAATATCAGACTCTTATTTAATACAATTTATAGATGCGACAGAACCCTAAACTTTCCCTGTATCGGTTATAGGGTAGCATAAAAGATCTGTTCTGCACTAACATTAAAAAAAATTACTTAGCAACAATCTTTGATTATTCATTATTAATGATAGTCCAAGTAACACTAATAATAAGCCAACTAATAAAAACATTATATCAATTGTAATAAAACTGATTAGCAATGCACCAACCAAAGGAGAAATAATCATGAAAAAGTTTTGAATAGATTCGCTAAAGGCAGAAACTGAGCCTATTATACTTTGGTCAACTTCTGTCTGTAATAGACTAGCATATGGTACATTAATCAGCGCCCCCGTTATTCCAAATAAAAACCATATTAATACATAAAAATACACAGACAAATTTATATGATAAAAAGCTAATGAACCTAAAAGGAATAATAATAATCCACCAAGAGTTTGCCCTGCAGAAATCAACAGTATGTATCTAAAGCGCGTAATGTAAGTAGTAACTACTACTGCACCAACAACACTGCCCATTCCTATAGCACTTATTGCTATTGCATATATTGATGCACTAAAATTCATAAATTTGTTGAAAACTATTATATAAAGATCGAATATAAATATTATGGCAAACCTTAATGCACTATTAATAATAACAATTCTTAAAAGCTTATTGTTTTTAATTGTACTGGCAACATTTATTAGTTTCTTATATATAAAAGTCAATTTACTAATCTTATTGTTAGACAATTTTGTTTCTGTAATTTTCATAGGTAGACTAATAGCTTTGATAAAGCATGCAGATGCTAGAAAAGTTAAGGCATTGATAATAAACAAAAATTTTATATTGCAATACAAGATCAACAAACCACCAAATGCTGGACCAATAATTTTTGCAAGTTGACTTGAAGTATGCAAAAAACCTGATGCTTTTGGTAATAGATCATTAAGAACTAGTACTTTTAAGGCTATTTGCCTAGAAGGTAAGAAAAAACAACGGCATATTCCCTCCAAAAAGAGTAATAACAAAACTATTTCGTAATGATAAGCTAAAAAATATAAAATAATTGATAAAACTGCTCGAGAAATATCAGAATAAATCAAAATAGGTATTGGATTTTTATTATCTACAGATACTCCTATAATTGATCCAAAAAAAACGCTTGGAGCTGCAATAATAATTTCAACAATAGCAAGCATTTGTGATGATAAACCAATATCATAAAAGAATAATGAGCCAATAATAGGTATTACCATCCAGTCACCTAAACTGGAAATAAAGTCAGCAATAACTAAGTTAATATAGTTAGTATTACTAATCAAGCGATTTGTTTTTACCATAATTTAATACTATTAAACTTTACATGACAGGTGATATGCTTTAGCTTGAAAGCCATTATTTAAATAAAATTTCGAACCCAAATGATTACTCATACTTACATCGAGGTGAATTTGATGGTAACCAATTCTTTTACTTTCTTCTTTGAGCCATTCAATTAGCTGGTGCCCGTAGCCTCTTGATCGATACTCAGGTAGAGTTACTAAATCATCGACATAAACATATTTTCCAAACGCAAACTTATAGAGTAATCTATACGCTAAAATAGCAATAAGATCATTATCTACGTATTTGCCAATAACTTTATATCCATTATTGCATAAAGACGTAAAATTAGCTATAAAGGTATCTTCGTTATCAATATGTACATATAATTCATTAATTAAATTATATAACTGTTTAGGGTTAATAGTTTGAGATATCATGTTAAATAAGTTGTTGTTTTAGCCATTCAAATTCTTTTATTTTTAACTCAGCTATTTGCCGTATATCACCTTTATTTTCATCATTTAGCTGCCTTAAAGTAGGATATAACCCGAATTCTGGATTAAGGATGAAAAAAGAGCAAGAATATCAATAGCTTATAATTTAAACATTTACGATAGAAAAATTAATGGGCACCTAAATTTAAGCAGCAGGTATCTTAAAGCTACCAGTCAATTTAGTAAAATCCAAGAATTTCAGTGGCTTAGCCGTATGAGGCATGCAATAAACTGCCATTTTTAAATTTGATCGGACTTAGTTAAAAGAGTCAAGATTTTCAATAATTTACCTAAGATCTAATCCAGAATTCGCGTTTGTAAGGCTACTATAGTATTTCTAAACAGCAGAAAATAATTATGTGTGAACTTGTTTGTTATTTTGCTTAGAAAATACTACTGTGCCTTCTGCTAAGACTGTACAATAATCATTAAGTCTTTTACAAAAGATCCAGGAGCTTTTATAAACCATTATAAGTATATCTTAATGTTAATTAACTGTAAGATAGCCAACTCTACTCATAAGTCAATCCATTGTTTCAAAAAATATTTTAGCAAAATACCATAGAATTAGCGTTACACAGGATTCGATTATTTACTTTTTTATGAAAACGCAAAAAGTACGTACATTTGTGAGAACAAGCTGTCTAAAAATAGGGTTGTAAAAATCAAAGCATAAAATTATTGCAACAAAATTAGGCAGATTAGTTCATATATGAATTTAGCTGAAGTAAGCTAATGTGGGTAGTTTTAGCGTATAGTAAAATCACTATAATAAAAAGTTCGTATGTATCACATGGTAGACCAACTGATTCCAAAGAAAAAACTTCTCACGGGCAGAAGTTTTGGTTGCTGAAAGTGACTATGTTACTTAAGTTATTAGTGAAATACGTTGCTAGATTAATAATAATTTATTTGATAACAAAAGGAAAAATTGAGCTAGAAAACAAAGTTTCAAAAAGCTCACACAAAATAAAACAGCGTGAAAATAAAATATCATGATACACATAAAAATTACTTGCATTGCCAATTTTATTTATTAGCATATAGCTACATCTAGTATAATATTACATTTTCATTTAAATACAGGCAGGGGGTTTTATGCTGAAGGCAAGAGATTATCTAAAGTCAGAAGTGACTGATCCGGTAAAAGAAGAACAAAATGCGGAACAAAGCACTAAATCTTTTCATCCTAAATTGAGAGTAAGGCGGCAATATAATCCTAACGATAATAATTTGCGATTACTTTCTTTAATAAGTCTATATAAAAACTATCCTGCTTTAATAAATGATATTAAAGATTTACTCAATGATGTAGACATTAATTATGTAGATAAAGATGGTGATACATTCTTACATGCTGCTGTAAGCGAAGGACATCAAGATATTGTCGAACTTCTTTTGAATGTTCCTGATATAGATCCAAAGATTAAAAATAACAAAGGTGATACACCACTAGATATTGCTGTGCGCTCTGGCAATCAGATTATTATAGGAGAATTACAAAAGTATTCTGAGTTAGGTTCTTCTAATCAGCAAGTTTCTTCGGTCGAGCAACAACCTAGAAGTGATGATACTCTAAAAGAGTTACAAACTAGAGAGCCTGTTTCTATCTTTCAAGAGATAAATAAGGCAAAAGATCAGTCAAAAAAACGAAATCTTGAGGGTTTATTAAATAAATTAAGAAGTTCTTACTCTGATGACCTTAAAATAGGAGTAGCACTTAAAGCAGGAGATTGTTTTTTTGACTCCGTAGCTCAAGGCTTGAATGAGTTAAAGGATAAAGGTCTGGTCGAAAATAGTGAAAGGTTTAATGTAAAATCACTGAGAAAAGATTGTGCAGATTATGCTAGAGAAAATAATAAAGGGGAGACTTTTCGTAAATACTTAAAAGACATTAAGAATATGGCTAAAGGAACTGATTCTCCAGCTATATGGGAAAGACCAGAAATTGAAGGTCAAATGATTTCGAATAAGTATGATGTGGTGCTTTATTTTTATTCTACTAATGAAGAAAATGGTCAAAAAATTACAGTAACTAAAATTACACCAGGCAGTGATGACCCTGAAGTTTTTATAGAAGGAGAGAATCTTGATCAGTTACATATAGATAGTAATGAAAAGGTTGTAAGAATAGTAAATTACAAGAAGCATTTTGTACCACTTCTCAGTAGGCTCGAAAAAGACATTGAAAAAGCTATAGAAGTTTCTAGGGAAGAAGTTTATGGTGTGGAAAATAAGAAAAGCTATTCTTTAATTCAGGATATTGGTAACTTTAATCCTGAAGAGAATAATGATCCAAATATTAGTGAACAAGCAGAGAGTCAGGCTCAACATCCTAAGATAGCAGAACAGCAACTAGATCCACTAGAAGGTAGAGCAAAAAGAGCTGACAATGAACCGGGACCTTCAAGTCAGATAGGACAGGATTCACAATCGTCAGGTCAGCAGACAAGAACAAGATCTAAGAAACCTAGGTCAGAGTTAATTGAGATGTTTTTATCTGAAGTAACTAAAGAGTTTGATGATAGCTTTGAAAAACTTCTCAAGGAGGTTCCTAGTGGCCATCCAGCACCGAGCTATGATGAATTTTTTATCTATTTTTTCCTTGGTTCAACTATTACCATTCCTGATAGGTTGATAGCAAAAATTGGTATTAAGAGTGTACACTTTAATTTAAATTTCACGGATAAAGGAAGTAAAATTATAAAATTACTTTTTGAAATTAATAAAGATCCTCAAGATAGACGATTAGTGCTGAGGACTATTATTGCTGATGGAGTAAAGACTTTGAGTGGTCAATACTACAGTAATGATAATATTCAAGAGATAGTTGAAAAACTAAATTTAGCAGGTGATGATGCAAATTCCTATAAAGTAGATGCACGTATCTTTCATATAACTTTAAGCAAAGATACAGGAAGAGTACTAAGAACATCAGAAGACCAAAAGACGAAACAAGATTTAGAAAAAGCTTTACAAAAAATCCAGGCAAATGTGATTGAAGGAGTAGAGTTGCAAGATAAGGCTAAGGAGTTTGAAAGTATAGAGCTACAGAATAAGGACGATAGTTCAAAATTTGAGAACGCACTGGAGAATCTTTCTAAAAAAATAAATGCAGTGGAAGAAGGTGTAAAAGAACTTTTTAAAGGTTTTATTGAAGTATGCAAAAAAAATAAAAAGCATTTTCCAAAAGTAGCAGGACGGAATAAAAATGATCATAATCGTTATAAGGAAAGTAGATTTCATGGTTTTATTTATGGTGCTTTAGTATTAAATTTCAAATCTAAGTACTACCTTAATTGCTATGCTGAAAGGTCCTCTGGTAGGGGAGGTGGTGCTGATTTGGTTCTCATTTCACGTAAAGATGAATATAAAAACAGGAATTTGGGTGCTGTTCCAGTTATTGTTGAATTAAAAGTAGACCAATCTGCTTCTACTACAGATGTCAAGAAAGAAGTAGAAAGCAATATTTTTTCTAATGTGAGAACTTTTTCTGATGAAGCTATAGTAGCATGTGCAAGCCTTTGGATTGAAAAATCCAAGACTAGGTTAGGAGAATCAGAGTTAATAGCAAAAAGATATAATATACCTAAAGTAGAAGGTCTTATAACGTTACTATTAGAGAATCTCAATGATTCTGATCTAGATAACATCATTAAGGAAGAGCTAGAACGCTTGCATCATTCAATTCCTTCTATGGGTAAGATAAATGGTAATCCCAATTATTTAAGTAGGTTGATATTAGGGGAAATTTTAACTAATAACGACAAGTTGAGGAAATTTGCCTTTATATATAAAGATAAAGAAAAATTTACTACTTTTTTATTACAACGAGATGGCGTAGACCAAATCATAATTTTAAATGTTGTTGAGTCAGTTTTAATTAAATTGGAAAAGACTGTTACTTTTAATGATAAAGTAGTTATAAGTGACTCTGGATATATTTATCAAATTGATATAGGGATAAATCCTGAACAAACAAAAAAATTTTTCGATGAAAAGAGTAGTACAGAGAAATATCTTCAACTGTTACAAATAAGAAAATGGAATTTTCAAGAGTATAAAAATGAGCAAAAATATAATGGTGAACTTATAGAATTTGGAAGTGTAAATTATGTTAATTTAAATAAAGAAGTAGAACTAAAAGTTATAGAAGATGAACAATTAACTAACAATCTAAATGAAGCTTTGTTTCCTATAAGAGAATTAATTACATTAGTTGATGGAAATCAAGATTGGAGTAAGATAAGTAAAAATAAGGCAGGTAACATTGATAAGACTACTAAAAGTAATTTAATGGCAGTTATACATGGTCTGTTCATAGGTAAACAAAATATTGCTAAGAAAAGTAACCAAATTATTAAAGTTCTGGCAAAAACTAGTCTTGCTTATAAACGAGATTTAGATCTTGCCATATCTATTGCAAGCAAGGATAGAAACACTTATCAAGAGAATGAAGTAGTTGCTATATGTACTAGTGAGCCAGACACATTTATAGAACGTGGGTTAAGGTCTCTAATCCAGAAAATGCGTGCAAAAGTACAGGTAGTAAGTTTTAATGTTAAAGCTAATAGTAAAAATGATTTAATCAATATAAAAAGTAAAAATTATGATATAGAACACACTTCTATCGGTGAAGAAGATATAATAGAAGATTTTTTTGATGCCATTTATGAAGGTAAAGTGAATGAGTTAGTGGACTTATTGAAAAATAGAGTTACGAGTGAGCGAATTAAATTAAGAAAACGTGAATATAATGATGCTTTCAAGCTAACTCTAGAACTTGAAGAATTTGAAATGTCAGATTTGTTGTTGAAATATGCCATTGATGACAAACAAAAACACCTTATGTTAAATGGAGCTGATAAAAATGGTATAACTCTTCTCGATAATGCCGCTGAAAACGACAAATGGAATATAGTGGAGTATCTTATAAATAAAGGTGGTGAGAGTGATTATGTTCTTGAACCATATATGTTCAGGCTTATTGAAGAACAAAAGTGGGAAAAAGTAAAATTTCTTATTGACAAAGAAGTTGATGTTAATGCTACGGATGGAAAAGATATGACTCCTTTACACCATGCTGTTAGAGATAATAATGCAAAGATGGTAAGTTTTCTTATTGATAAAGGTGCTGATGTTGATGCCGAGGATAAAGGAAAAAACACTCCTTTACACTATGCTTGCAGAGATGGAAACTATGATATCGTATATTTGCTTTTAGACCGAGATGCTAAGTCCATTTCCAATGAAGATGGTAAAGAACCTGATTATTACCTTGATTACGATAATCCAGAAAGTGAACAAATACGCGAACTTTTTGAAGAAAGATTCTCTAATAGTGACTCGCAGAATCCTTCCTCGGATGAGGAATCTCACGCCCCAGAGGAATATCACTCCTCATCTGATGAAATTGATAGTGATGACTCGCAAGCTTACTTTGAGCATCTTTTTAATAAAGAACCTGACCCCGACTCAGATCTCACTCCTTCCAGTTCTGATGAGTTAGATATAGAATATGATTCAGTTAGATGCCTATCAAGTGATAGTGGTAGAAAGAAAAGAGAAGCAGAAAGTGAATGTTTATTCACGTGGGAAGATGTAGATGAATTCAATGAAGAGAAAGATAAGAAAAGAGATTTAAGTAAGATTAAGATAGATAGTGAAAGGTTTGTCAGTTACATTAAAGATTTGCCAGAGGGAAAGCAGAGTCAGCTAATTCAACTAGCAGGTGAAACAGGTAATGCTCAAGGTCTTGTTAGTAAGCTTATTAGCAATCAAAAAATCATGAATCATTTGAGTAGAGTGGGAAGAGTCTCAGGCATGACCATGCACGGAATGATGGCTAAAAATGTTCTCGCTGACTTTTTAAATAGTAATTATCAAGGTGTAGCAATCAATGTTGGTTTTATAGCCGGTGGTCAAGGATTTGCTAAAGTTGCTGAAGCTGCATCTCTTAAAGGATTAAAACTAGCTGAAGAGGGAAAATTATTAGTTGGTCAATCTTTAAAAGCAGCATCTCCTTTTCTTGCTCGCGGTACTTCTGCTTTTGTTGTCTATGATCTAGTAAATCAGATAAAAGCATTTAAAAATGGTACAGAAGAGGCACTAGTTGGTGTAGTAGGAGATAGTATTTACTTAGGTGTTGACGCTGCAGAGATTGGTGTGGAAGTTGCTGAAGCTTTTGGAGTACTGGAAGGAGTATCAAGTGTTACTGGTCCTATTGGAGCTACAATTGGCGCTGTAGTATTTGTTGGCACTGATATTTATATGGCAGTAAAGAGAGTTGATAAAATTGATCAGATTATTCATCTAACTGGAGATGAGAAGTTTGTTGAAGGTTTACGTGCGTTTATAGGTATGAAGCCCGAACAATATATAGAAGAGCTCATGGAGAAAAAACAACTTTATAATCAGTTAGTTAAGCAAGGACTTGGGTATTTAAAACAGCATAGTGATATTCAAAGCTATGTTTTTCCTACTACTGATAAACTAGATAGTAAAGTACTACTTGATAGAAAAAGAACGGGTATAAGATGGAGCAGAGCAAGACCCGATGATTTAAATGAAGGTCGAGTATTTTGTTTACCACAGGGAAATGATGAGCCTGCACCAGATTATGGATCATATCTATGTGAAAATGCAATTGGTATATTCGCAAATAAAACAGGAGATCATACTTTAATTAATCTCGGAGAAGGTAAAGATTACGCAAAAGGATTTTTAAATAGTCCAAATATCTTTGTAGTGAATAATGGCTCTAAAGAATATTATGGAGGAAATAAAGACGATATATTTGTTTTACAGGCAGAGTACATAAAGGGACATCTATCTGGAGAAGGTGGAATCAATACTTTAGATACAACATTGTTTGCTTTACAGGAAGAGCAATTAAACATTCAATTAGAGATAGGAGAGATAGCAGACTATTTCAGAGACAATTGGCTAAAAATATGTGAAATAAATAAGGTAATAGGAAGAGCAAATAAAGCAGAGACAATAACAGTTTCCTGTGATGGTTGTAATAGTAATGTAAGACTGATAGATGGTCAAAGTGGTAATGAAGAAATTAAAGATAGAATAAACATAATAGATGATAGCTGTGATTATCAAATGCAAATAGTAGTAAGGCCTAATACGGCAGTATACAATCGAGCATTGAAAGGAAGCTTTGATTATCTAGTACCATTAAATAGCAGTGGAAGTGCTGAGGTTAGTTTTATCTATGGCCCTGAAAGATTTAATGTAAACAACACGTTTTGGTTTGCATATCAGGCAGTTGATATAAAAAGTATCGATGTAAAATATATAAATGTTTTTAACAGAACTGAACATGAAGTAAAATTCAATTTTGTTGAGTCAAATAAAGAATTTAATGTCACAATCTCTTATTCAGAAAATCCTGCTTACAGACTAGGAAAGAGTGGTGAGATAAGAATAGGGAATAAAGGTAATTTGTATATGCTAGAAAGTAGTGATAAGTCTAGTGAAGAGGTGATAAGAGACTATTTACCTGTAGCAAATAGAGTAAGTAAAATGTCATTTTTTATACAATCAGTTTTAAGTAATGAGACAGTGGTAATAGGAAGTGGAAATCATGAAGTAATACATAGCAATCCAGCGTATAGGAGTCATTTAGTGGGTAACGGTGGTGAAAATGTATATGTAATTGATTCTGAAACTACTGAGGTTATTATTCATGATGTTGATGAGGAGAATTCAATAGATACGATTGACTTAAGAAATGTAGTAAGGCAGGTAAGAGGTGAACTCTCAAATCAAGATAATTTTCAATTAAAAGTTCTAAAATCTGCAAATGATTTGTTATTAGAAGCAACAGTAGTTGAAGTGAAGCCAACAGAAGATTCATCTGTGAGTAAGATGAGAAAACATGAGTATTGTACTGTGAGATTAAAAGATGGGGTTAATTGGTATAACAAAACTCATGTGATTGTGGATAATGCTCCTATGAAAATCAACCTTGATAATAATGAGTGGAGTTTGAAACCACAGCCTTTGATGTTTGAAAGGGATAAGGAAATTATTGTGGTCACGAATCAAGATATAGAACAAGGTAGTGAAATTATTACACCGAGAAAAGGAGGAAATTATAAGTTTGTTCGTAGTAATGATAATGATCTAATGATAACTAATGCTTTTGACTTGACTATTACTAAGAATGATCTCTGCACTATTACACTTAGTAAGTTCTACGAAACACCGAGAATGAAAACATTATTCATAAAGTTTGCTGATAAGGAAATAATTCTAAAAGAGCATCAGGAAGAAATAAGTACGGCAAGAGATGTGAATGTTGTGAAAAAAGAACATAAGGATCAAGTCTATAATGATGTTTTCAATCCAGAAGTTATGATGTTGTCTGATCAACCTGTAACGCACAGACATAGGCATAGTAGACATAGAGAGCAAGCTCGTCATCGTCGGAGTACAACAAGTAGTAGCACAAGACCAACTGGATGGATAAATGATTTATTTGGTTGGGTAAAAAGCTCAATAAGTGGATTATTAAGTTCTAAACCTGAAAGTACTAAAAGTCCAATCTCACAAGTAGATGCAAAAATGGATGTAAATGGTACGATAATTTTACTTGACATGCTCATTAGAAAAGTTACAGGTCAGAAGTATGTTTCTACAGCAGATCAGTCTATATCTCCACTAGAAGCACAGGGATATGCACTCAATATTACAAAGGGATTTGAGAAAGTGTTAAATAAAACTGCTATTAAATCAGGAATATCACTAACAAATCTAAACTTTGATCCTGTGGTAGTGCAATCAGCTATAATTGGAAAAATAATAAATGGAAAATTTTCTGAAATAGCAAAAACCTTATATTCATTTGCAAAAGAAGCATGTCCAGAATTTAAACAAACTGATAAGTTTCTAGATCATTTGAAAAGCTCTTTAAAAGAGGAAAAAGAAACAGTCATGCTACAACAGAAAGTAGAAAAGCCTTCTAAAGACTTGAGTCAGGAAGTTTCAAGGAAAGTAGAGTTATCTAAAAAGCCGAATACATTCTTAAATGGCACATCAGTAGTTAGAGGAATAAGCAGAGCGATAAATTGAGGGAACTATGAGGTCTTTTCTGCCTGTAACTGTTTGATCTCATCAAAAGAAAGACCTGTAGTTTGCGATACAACGTCAATAGAGATGCCAGCTTTAAGTAAATTTTTTGCAACTTCAATTTTACCTTCAATTTTACCTTTTTCATGGCCAATTTGGATGCCTTCTTGTCTACCTTCATGTTTAGCATCATCGAGTTTTTGTTCCAAGATAGCAGCTTCTTTCTGTAAATCCATTACTCTTTCTTCATAAGCTACAAGATCTTTCTCATTCCAATGAAACTTATCTAGCTCATCATATGCTAATTTTATTATTGGTGATTTTTCTGCTATTTTTCTTAAATCTTCATCCGTTGTTTCTTCTGCATATTTAAAGAAAAATAGCCAACGATCTACTACATTTTCTAGCTGCTCTTCTCTACTCTTAGGAAACTTTGGCAGCTCAATGAAGATAAATTGAAAATCTTTTAAGTCATGCTCGTTAGTTTTTTCATCTCTTATGGTATGGCTAGATATATAATCAAGCTTATCAGGAAATAAATTACAATTAGAAATAGCAATAAAGAAAACCTTCTTTAAATCAATGTACTTACCACCTTTATCAGCCTGCCTCGAGTAAGCCTTAGCAGCATATAATTGAGCCCGTTTTTCGAAGCCTTTATCACGAGCGAGTTGCATCTCAATCACGTACCTGGCCCCAGTGGAATCTCTGCATAGAACATCAACAATACTCTGCTTATCAGAGGCAATTTCAGGGTCCATAATGGTGCTAAGGAATTCAACTTCTTGTATAGTATTTATTTCAGTAAACCCCAAAATATCATTCAAAAAGTGGATAAGGATATTCTTATTTTTTTCAGTACCGAATATTTTCTTAAATGTTAAGTCTAATTTTGGATCGAGAAACTTCGAAAGAGCCATAGGAAATCCACTTAAAAAGCATTAATAATTATACACAATTGTGAAGAAATATTCAACTAAAATTCAAACATAGAAGTTTTTGTATATCTTTATTTGGTAGTATTAACCTCTATAATATTTATGGCAAACATCTCAATAAGGTATCAGATAGCACAAAAAGTAAGGAGCTGGAGGTTAAAGAGAAAATATACTCTGAAAGTCTTAATAGACAAAACAAGCATAAACTACCACACGCTGCTAAGATATGAGCAAGGAACATGTGGCATTCCAATTGAAAAGTTAAAAATATTAGCAGGGGCATTATCAATTCCTATTAGAAATCTATTTCCCAAACGAAAGGTGCTAAGAGAAAATAGCTGTTTTGATAAAGCTAAGGAACAAGCAATGTATAATCTAATGCAAGGATACATACAAATAGGAGAGCGAGAATTACGCAAGGTGGTTTATGCTTTGACCCAATCTATTCAAGCTGAAAAGGAAAGTAATATCAAAGCAGCAAGAATAAGAATTGCGAGGAATCTAGTTAAGGCAGGGTTTGATACTGAGATTATCTATCGAGCAACAGGCTTATCAACTGAGGAATATGCTGATAAAGAGAGATACGAGCCAAACGGAGGACAAGAGATCAAGAAGTGGAGAATAATAAGAGGATATACACAAAGCAAAAAAGCTTAATGTAGGGCCCTCACAGATACATCATTATGAACAAGACTCTTTTAAGTGAAAGGTTGTGGGAGATAGAAAGAGAATTGTCAGTGAATGCTGAAGATCTGATAAAGGAAGAAGATAATTATGAAGATGGTGAAGCAGAAAATGATTTATTAAGTTTGGCGAGGGAATATAGAAAAATTGACAATCAGGAATCACGAGATGAACTGGACATATGGGTAGAATTTTTCTTGCAAAGAAAGCAAATTTACAAAGAGAAGATTGATAAAATAGAGGGAATGAAAGTTACAAATAATTTACTTAAATTAGGCTTTTCTACTGATGTTATTTCTAAAATAATTGATTAACAACAACCTTTTTACATAACTTGAAAACAAATATATATTAATATCTTTACCTATTAATGAAAAAATAAGTAAAAAAGATTGAAAAATTGATTTGACTTCACTCGAAAGCTATGGCTCTATGCCAATGCTGATAAAAAACAGCAGTAAACATTTAAAAACAATTTGTTATTAACGAGGAGTATATTTTATGAATAATGGTAAAAAACTTACAGAAGAAATAGAGAGAGTATTACAGAGTGGAGGAGGAAGTGCTCTATTTGATCGGGAGATAGTGTCAGTGCTTCTAGGAGCAGTTCATGACAGAAAGCAAGCACAAGATGTTACTAAAACTCTAATGGATAATTGCCCAGGAATAGGAGAAATTTTAGGGCGAGAAATCGATGATCTGAAAATGATAGAAGGAATGACTGAACACGCAGCTGCAGCAATTGAATGTGTAAAAGAAGCTTATAAGAGAGCACTAAGAGAAGGGTTAAAAAGAGGACCTGTAATGGATAGCCAAGAAAAGCTGATAGAGTATGTAAGGGTAAACATAGGCTTTTCAGCAAAAGAAGCTGTCCTGATAATATACTTGGATAAACAGAACCGTTTGATAAGAGACGAAGTGTATTTTGGTACAATAGATGAAGTACACCTATCTGAAAGGAAAGTGGTAAAAAAGGCGTTATCAATGGAAGCAGCGTCAATAATATTATCCCATAATCATCCAGGAGGGAGTTTAGAACCATCAGAAGATGATAAGGTTATGACTAGAGAATTAGTGTCAGCATGTCAAGGAGTGGGAATTGAACTAGAGGATCACATTATTATGACAGACAAAGGATATTGCAGTTTTAAGGAAAGAGAGCTGTTATAAACCAAATTTCAATTGCTTGAGAAGTTTGGCTACCAACTACTACAAAACAATACAAAGAGCATAAGTAGCAAAAAAACTTAGTCAAGAATCTGTATTGGAGAATTACAAAATATAAAAGATCTTTGTATAGCTTGTATATTAAGTCGTGATTAAAGAATAAAATTCCCAAAAATCTATTCTTTTATTATAAATAGTTGCAGAATATACAAGATCTTTTTATAATTTGTGTATTCAGTTAATCATAAAGCAATAAATTGCTCTGTAGACTTGAATAACATGCTTAATAGGAGGCTATATGACTACTAAAAAAACAGTATCATTTGATGATACAGATGGAAATACTTATGAGTTAATCATTGATTCTAAAAAGTTACCAAAAGGACTATATAGTGCTATTAGGCGTACTAGCAAAAAAAATCAGCAGCTTATACTTGTAGACGAGACTGATCCGAAAATATTTGATGATAAAAGTAGGTTTGAGAATCCTGAAGGTGTGCCTTCCCCTAGCGATGTTTCTGGAAAATCAATCAATCTTGGAGAAGGACGCGAGGTTTATAACAAAAAATCTTCAAATCGTCAAAATCCGTTTATTCCAGCCTTAAGCAAGATAGAGCCAAGTGCAAGTGAAAATGCAGAATTAAGATGGTTTAAAAGTAGAGTAGTAAAGGCAAAAAGCGTAGACGAACTGAACAAAACTATAGATCAAGCACTAAGTACTGGAATAAGGATAAATGCGTATAGCGAAGGACAGAAGAGTTTTGCTGATACGGTGATATCGAAAATGCCTTTGATCAAATGCAAAGAAAATGAGAAGGAAGACATAATATGTGAATTGATGCTAAATGGAGCAATATTCAGTTACGATCTATTGCAGGATAAGGGAATAAGTGAAATGCATAACAAACTGTATCAAGAGATTCGTCCACAGATAGATGAGTGGCTTAAAGAATTGAGAGAAATCGGTGAAAGTGCTATTGAAAATGAAGGAATCATAGAAGACGTGGAAATGGATAATCAGACGTTTTTTATGAAATTTTCTGAGAATAGTAAGGTAAATATTGCAAGAGTATTGGAAGGTACAAAAAATTTAGGATTAACCACAGGAGAGGTAAAATTAGGAGGTGATGTTATAGAAATAGGAGATAGTAAGGTTGAAGTTAGAAGTGAAAAAGAAGGTGAGAGGAATTACGTTGATGTGTCTGACAATAGTGCTTTTGAGATAACATTTCCTACAAGTATTGGTAGCCTAAAAATTGTAATATACCATAATGCAGAAAATGACCATGAGATAGAGGTCAGAGTAGCAGATAAAGAAATGTGGTCTGAATTACAAAAGAAAGGGGAAAATATAGGAAAAGGGTGTTTTTTTGGAGGAATGACGGTCACAGAAGCGGTAGAAAAAGGAAGTTTCCCTAGGAGTGGTAAGTGGAGTAAAGAAAAGGTAAAAGAAGAAATAAAGGCGATTAGTAATAATGAAGCATTATCATGGGTTGATAGGGTGTGTGGAGGTAGTAAAGAAACCTCTCGAAAGCTTTAAACAATCGGAAACTTTTCCTCAATAAAGTTAAGCTATAGCAAAAAATTTTCTAGCAGGGTATATATGTTTATTTCCGTAAAAATAGTGAACAATAATACAAAGAACATTAGCCCTGCAAGATACAAAATAGCGCAGAATGTAAGAAGCTGGAGGTTAAAACAAAAATATGCTCTGAAAGACTTAGTAGATAAGACAGGGATAAAATATCATACATTGCTAAGGTATGAGCAAGGAGCATGTGGCATTCCAATTGAAAAGTTAAAAGTGATAGCAGAGGGATTATCAATCCATGTTAGAAATCTATTTCCTAGGCGAAAAGCGCTAAGAGAAAGTGGTTGTTTTGACGAAAGTAAGATCGAATGGATGTATAATTTTATAGCAAAAACAAGAGGACGCAAGGCAATTTATGCATTAACTAAATCTATTGGAGCTGAAGAGGAAAATAATGTAAAAGCTGCAAGAATAAAAATAGCAAAAAATATTTTAAAGGCAGGGTTTACTAATGATATAATTTACCGAGCAGTAGGTTTATCAACTGAAGAATATTCTGATAAAGAGAGTATACATTATACAAGCCAAAACGGAGGACAAGAGATAAAAAAGTGGAGAATAATAAGAGGATATACGCAGGAAGAGTTAGCAAAAAAGCTTAATGTGGGACCCTCGCAGATACATCATTATGAACAGGGGAGTGTGAAAATTTTAAGTGAAAGGCTATGGGAAATAGCAGAAAAATTATCGGTGAATGCTGAAGATTTGATAAGGGAAAAAGATTGTTATGAGGATGATGAAGGAGAAAAAGAGCTATTAAGCTTGGCAAGAGAGTTAAAAAAAATTAACAATCAAGAATCACGAGATGAACTGGACATATGGGTAGAATTTTTATCGCAAAGAAAGCAAGTTTACAAAGAAAAGATTTACAAAGCAGAGGCAATAAAAGTTGCGAATAATCTACGTATGTTGGACGTTTCTATTGATGCTATTTCTAAAATAACAGATTTATCTATTGAGGAGCTTGAAAATTATGCTTTCAAAACTTAGCCTGGGTTAAAAACTGCAGTAGCTTACTGACTCATAAATAATACATTAAAATATCAATAAAATAGTTGTATATTTAATATATCTAAATTACTGAATGAAATTCTTGTGCTTCTGTACTTAATATATAATGTTCAAATAGATTGAAGTGAATTATAGCTTTTTTCACAATAATCCGAACGGACCGTAATATGCTACTGGCCTGCTATAGCCATAAACACATATCTTATCACATTCAGACTATTACAAGAAAGGCTATAACTAAATTAGGTACTAGAAATTTGCTTAATGTAATTCATTGGTATCACAAATGATTATCTTGAGTATGCCAATTTTTCTAAAAATATTGACGGTACTAAAAAAATAAGTTATCCTTTTAACAGATTTATTAAGAAGGTGTGTATGGTTAGTCATGAAAGGAAACATACAGTAGCATTTTGCATTTCAGCTATTGCGTTTTGTGTTGGCATCTCATTAATTGCAGCAGTACTTACAACAATAGCACCTTTAATTGCCATAATTGTTTCAACTATAATAGGGGCAATAACTATTTTGTCTGCTTGCCAAGCTATTGAAAGCTACTCAGTCATAAAAAATAGCAATAAGGTAACAAGTAGTTTGCATGAAATAAAAGAAGCTTTTACAGGAAAGGAAAGCGAGCTTTTTATTGAAAAGGTTTTTAACCATTTATGTGGATTTTTTAGTAGTGAAAAAGAAAGTAGTACACAAAGATAATAAGATTTCTCAACAAGGCAAATTTGCTTATTTTACTTTTCTGGTTCAACTAAAGCTTTAGATTTTACTTGATGTAAATTAAGATACAATGTCACAAAATTTATCGATTACTTTTTGATTGCCTTCTACCATTGCCTTTGCCTCTTGCTGAAGAGATTTGATATTTTTTGATGTAATATTATCCATGTCAGGTGATGCTATTTTCAATTGCGATTGTATGCGTATATATTTATCAGCTATAACTTGATCAAGTTGGTAATTTACTGCATCTAAACTTGAGGCAAACATTACGTTCAACAGAGGTTTTATCCAACCTATCTTTCCAAATCTCCTTGAATTAGCTATGCTTCTATCTGTCCTGCCAGTACCAATTGATAACAGTATAATCTCATCATTTGGAAATAACCTCTTACCACTTGCATATGCACAAGCCGCTGGATTATTGGCAAACACCCCACCATCCACTAATACCATTTCCTTTTGGTTGATTTTAAGATATTTAGGTGCAAAGTAAGTAGGTGCTGCAGTTGTAGCTCGTAATGCATCTTTCAATTTGATAAAATTTCTGTCTTCTCTCCAGCTCTTAAAAAAGAAAGGATAGTTGTTGTTAATATCATAACTTGTTATCAGTACCTTACTTAATGTATTTTTTAGAATATCCTCTCCAAAATATTTATCCAGTACAAATTCAATATTTTTATGTGGGTATTGTGCGCAATTAAGCCAAGAAAATATTGATCTTCTCAAAAATGAAGATTTAAAAATATATGCTCCGTACTTTTGGTAAAACTCAACTAGGTCGTTGGCTGAGTATTGGGGATTTCCTTGTTTATCTTTTTTACATAATCCTGCTATAACAATTCCACCGGTTGAGGTTCCTGCCATTAAGTGAAAGATTTCAGCTATCCTCTTTCTTGTTCTTTTTTCTATTTCTGCTAGAATGATGGCTGGTATTATGCCCCTTATGCCTCCGCCGTCAACTGAAAGGATGTATTTTTTCATGATTAGATATTTATTAATTCTGTTAACTTGCTCACTTTTATCAGGTTGTGTTTCTTGTCCAAGTACTACTGTATGTTTCACTCCTGGGGAAAATTGCACCAATCTAATAATTGATTCCGTAGAGCATGCTAAAGGGTCTGTGTTAGTTCAAGCATACCAATTTACTTCAAAGCCTATTGCTGAGTCCTTGATTCAAGCCAAAAAACGAGGTGTAGAAGTTAAGATAATTCTTGATAAGTCGCAAATTCATTCAAAATATAGTGTCATCAATGAGTTATTCGAGCAAGGTATTAAGATTTATATTGATTTCAAACCAGCAATCGCTCACAATAAAGTCATGATTATTGATAACCAAAAAATCATAACTGGGTCTTTCAATTTCTCTGACGCCGCACAGAAAAAAAACGCTGAGAATCTACTAATTATAACAGGAGATCCTCCATTAGTCGAGCAATACATCAAAAACTGGAAGGATCGTCAATCTCAATCTGATGCTTACACACCAAAAGTAGAAGAATCATTACTTTAAATCAGCTTTAAATTCGTCCAATTCCTCAGAGAGATTTTTTACCCGTTCCTCTAGACGATATACCGTAACGTTTAATCCGTTGTTCTGCTCTATAAATTTATCATGCATGTGAACCCGTAAATCTAGCTTGGCAAGCCACCAAATTGTTGCTACGGTCTGTATTAACATCGTTACAATTACTGTAATTGGGATTTTTTGCTTTTGCATAATGATTTAAAATGTGAATTTATTATGGATAGCTACTTTAGTAACTACTATTTTGATTTATGCTGTTCCTCTGCATTTGCAAGTAGCTTAATAATTTCTCTGTAAGGTTTATCTTTGTTGTGCCTTGATTCTATTACAGCTACATCCCGAGGGTTTTTTCCATCTGTATCTCTAGTATTAGGATTAGCACCTCTTTCTAATAAGAACTTAACTATCTCTAAATTGCCTCCGTATGCGGCAGAATGTAATACTGTCCATCCTTTATATCTACCTGTATCATTTATATCAACTCCTTCATTCACTAGAAATTTTACTAATTCTAGACATTTTCCTTCTGCTGCACAATGTAGCGCAGTTAATCTAGGAATTTGTGTGTTAATGCTCAATAGGTTCTTTACTGAAAACTTTACTACATCTAGATTACAATTTTCAGAAGCAATGCGTAAGATTGTTTTGTAATTATCTGTAGCTTTAGATTTTTGATAGCAATATGTAATAACAAGACATACTATTAATAGTGCGAACCATGCGAAATGTAACTTATATTTTTCATTAGACTTTATTTTTTTCATATTTCGCACACAGTTTCTTCATATTAAATAGATCATTACTCATTTTTTTCTTAACATTACTTACTCAAAGATGCTGATAACATAGTAAGGTAACCTGAGCTATTTAAAGTATGCTCCGCTCTATTAACTATCCATTCACTATCTACTGCTTGATTGAAACCTATAAGATTAAGTTTAGCTTCTGCAAATAACTCTGGATTACCAGGCATAGTTATATCTAAAGTTTCATTGTTACGCTTCAATTGTTTCAACTTGGCATTTGCTGCACTTAGTGCTGACTCTGCATTTGAGTAAAGTTCCAGCATAATATAACTTGGTTCACCGCTACCAACTGTTTCTTTAATAGTTTCACCTTTTTCATAGCTATACCATTTTGCTACTACTGAATTATACTTATCACGTACGGTAAAATGCACTTTCCAATTAATTGTGTCTTGAGGTATAATAGTAGTTGTTCCTAAAGCTTTTCCTGTGGCTGATTTTGCCATATTTTTTGAAATAAACAATATATACCCACCAGCTAATTTTGCCATTGCTTCACGCTCTGTTGCGATCTTTGTTAACAGACTTATATCACTTTCATCTGCCTGATTAATATGGGGTATCAATACATTCTTAAATTCCTCAGCAACTTTATGTCCATATCCATGTTTTTGAGCTATTTCTTTCACTAAGTTTTCTATGGTAATTTGATGCCATTCTTTTGATACCTTTGCTTTTAAAGATATTCTTAAATTTGTTGCATGAGCTTTGATTAATAGAGTCTTAGGTGGACCTTGTATCGTAACTTCGTTGACTGTATATATACCCATTGGAAAGATTCCCGTTTCCTTATAACCTAGTGCTATGTTCAATTCATTTGGAACTTCTACATTTTCATTGCCATAATCAACGCATACCTCTGCAACATCATCTATAGTACCAGATTCATCAGTAAGATGCACCGATATTACATGATCTTTTATTCCTTCAATGCTAAATTCAGGTTTCATTTACTCCCACACTTTTAACTTCGATTTTTTTAATTGCTCTTGTATTATAGGTAACTTAATTTTTAATCCTGCAGGCAAAAAACTTCCATACTCCGCAAGTCCAGGATTTTCCTTCAATACTAATTCTACTGCTCCAGAGCTATGTCCATAGTGTTTAAAGCATATGTAATCCAACATTTCATTTTCTCGTGCTATATAATGTACTGTCATACATAACTCCTTAAACTTAAGCTAAATTCAACCTTTTTTGGTAATCCACAGGGAAAATACGACGTTTGCTTTTCTTCTAACCGCACAATAACAAATCTTCCCAAAACATTCCCTAAATTATCTACTAAGATACTTGGTTCCTGATTTTTCTCAGCTTCTTTCATACTTTTTAATCGATTAAAATCATTGAGATTATGGAAATAAATTACTCCTTCTAAGTCTATATTTTCTGTACCTTGGCCAATATTTTGTAATGAAGGTATTTTACCAATACACTCAATAGTACTCCAACGATTTTCTTTACTATACCTTACACTTGTTGGAGAAAGCTTATGTTGACCAAGTGATAGCATTAATAAATTGGTTCTATTGAATCAAATAGAACGTCTCGCGATTTTTCTCTTATTCTTTTTATCACTGCATCGGCAAGACTACGTACGTCTTGGTTAGGTTCTGCTTTTATACTTATATTAAATGTAAAAGTTTGATTGAAAATTTTTTGTTCACACTTTTCACAGTCTTTTAAAACTTTCTCTGAATTATCTGCTACAGAACTTTTTTCTGTAATCACACTTTCAATAATATTCGTTCTACTATTTGAAACTCCACTAAAAGCATTATTATTCAATAAAGGATTTCCTTTACTAAAAACATTATTTTCACTAGTTGCACTGCCTATTTTTGCTTCTACTGGTTTCTCTAATGCTTTTATTGGACTATCATTAAAAAATTTTCCTATACCAATCCAATTTTCTATAGATTTTGTAATTGATTTCCAGAGACTTGAAAAAAAGTCCTTTACCTTTTGCCAATTAGCAATTACAAGCGCTGCACCAAATGATAGTCCAGCAATAGCAGCTCCTATAGGATTGGTTAGCGTTAAAGCTTTCAGTCCCATGATCACTGCTGGAATTACTCGAGCTGATAACGAAGTTAATACTGGCAAAAGTGTTCCCTGCAAAATAGCCTTAAAAGTTAATATTCCACCTCCAGCCAATGCAAATGCATAACCAAAACCTACTACTGCAATCTTGCCAATAATAAGAGCTGAAATTATGCTCATAACTCCTGTAGTCAAAATTGGACACTTCTCTGCGAACCAAGCTATACCTGTAGATATAGACCTCAAAATCTTACTTATCCAATTTAAAGGAGGTAGCATAATTGACCCTAAGTTCATTCCTAGTTCTGCTATTGTATTTTTGAGTAGCTGCAAATTATTTGCTGTAGTCCTTGCGCGATTGTCAAATTCTTCTTGCATGGAATGTTTATACTTTTCTTTGTCAGCTACAAAAGCTATGGCATCTTCATATTTTTTTAGGCTTCCAACTATCAACGCAATATCATCTTGATATTCTTGACCAAAGAGATTGAGAAGGATTTGTGAACGTTCCTGTTTATCTACTTTCTCCAGGGTTTCAAAAAAATAAAGTAGTGCGTCTTGACCATTTTGAGCAATTTTTTGTGACATCTCTTCTGCAGTTATGCCTATGGATTCCAATGCTGCTTTAAATTCTTTGCCTTGCCCTTCAGCAGTTTGAAGTTTGCTAAGTAGAGCATTTATAGCAGTTGCAGCTTTTGCTGGTTGTTTACCTAAACTAACGAAGGCATTTACTAAACTACTTGTTTCCTTGATATCAAGACCAAATTGTTTTGCAGTACCACCAACTATTGCTAGAGCTTCAACCATATCTTTTGCTTTGGCAGCACTGTTATCTGACAAGTGGTTGATCACATTACCAACATGTTCCATTTCACTAACATCAATTCCATAAACGTTAGAAAGTTTAGCTATGGAATCACCAGCTTGTTCGGCAGACATGTCAAATGCTGTGGCCATTTTAGCTACTGTTGTGGTAAATCCAAGTAGCTTATTTTTGTCAATACCAAGTTGTCCACCACTTGCAGCTATTTGTGCTAACTCTGCAGCTGATAGCGGTATTTCACGGGATAATTTTTTTATATTCTCACTGAATTCGTTCATTTCTTCATCATACTGAAACTTTACAACTTTCTTAACATCAGCCATGGCAGATTCAAAGTCAATCGCAACTTTAATTGGTGCTGCAAGTGAAAGACCTAGTCCTATAGTCTCCATTACTTGTGATCTATAATGCGCTTTTTTTGCCAAAGCATTTTGCTGTTTTTGTATTACAGATCCTAATTTACTGTATTTTCCTTTAAGTACTTCAATAGATGAACCAAGTTTAGTTTGATCTCTCACTAATGATTTAATATCCTTTCCACTTTTCCTTACTTCTTCATTTAATGTGTGAAGTGCATCTCTCTTTTTAATATAAGCCTCTTTTGCCTTTGATGCCGATGCTTTCAATTTTTCAAATTCATTTTTCAGTGCTTTGCTTGGTTCTTTTTTTTCCTTCTTTTCTTTAGCAATTGCTGCAGCTGATTCTTTTGATTTCTTCTCCGCTTCCTTCCAATTCTTCATGGCTTCAAGGGCATCATGATTTAGTTGCTTAAATTTGGAAACAGATTTCATTGACGAATCAAGCTGCTTTATACTATCACCCAACTTAGAAAGCTTTGCTGCACTACCTGTCATTGCACTATTAAAACTGCCATCTAATGTTGCACCGATCTTTATTGAAAGCATTGACATTTTTTTGTTACTCCTTCACTTACTTCTAACCACTTTAGAAACTCTTTTATACTCATATTAATAATTTGCTCAATTCCACTTCCTGTTGTTGAGCTAAGTTTTAAAATATTGAATCTTAACTCCTCTGTTCCAGCGGCGACAAAAAACCTTTTAGCACCTTCTGTATTTCTACATAATCTTTAATACATAAATCTTCAACTACTTCTTTTGGTACGGATGCTAGATTAGCAATTAAAGCTACTTCTTTTAAAGCTTCGCCTTCTATGCGTTCTATAGCAAGTAAATCTCTTACTTTAGGTTCACGCATCGATAATTCTGAGACAGAAATCCCGTCAACTGTTATTGGGTTATTAAGTATTATAGTGTGCATTATCGCCTCCTTAAAAATAAAATTTCAAATATGTTTTTATATGCCTAAAACCGTCTGAAGTAGTGCCATTTGATCAACACCATTTATCTTTCTAACCATATTTTCAGCATCGATTTCTATCAGCTCATTACCGCCTATAGTAAGTTTATAGTAATGGGCAGCTACAGTACATTTCAGCGTTGCTTTCTCAGCAGGTTTCCAGCTACCAAAATCAAATTCTCTAAATACTCCTCTAAGGTTTATTACTACTGCTTCTATATCATTGCTACCACTGCCTTGCATACCACCACGAAGAGTTAAAGATACTGAATTTCCATTTATCAACCCAAATAGCCGAAATAGCTCTGTATCATATTCAGCAAAAGTAAACTCAGCTTCAAGCTTTTCCATGCCCATATCGATGTTTATTGGAATATCCATACCACCAGCACGATACTCTTCTGTTTTTATGGTAAGTTTTGGCAAGGTTATTTCATCTATTTTTCCTGCATAACCACGACCATCTACGAATACATTAAAATTCTTTAAAATCTTCGGTAACATCTCTTTCTCCCATTTTTATAATATTGTACCACTCACCAGGTGTGACCTGAAAGTAATCTGTTCTGCTGGATATGGTGGTGTAAATTCGAAATCAAAATATACTTTCCCGCTTGCAATATTTGCCGGTGTATTGAGTTCAGGTGTTGCATAACATTTTCCGCTAATAATAGCTCCTTGTGCTTTTAAATTGGCCAAATAAGAATTCACCCCCTCAATTACATCATCTATATAAGTTTTGGTGATATTGCGATCAACTGCCCATAAATGAGCTCGAAGTAAACTATCATTGATTAAATCTGCAGTCCTTCTCACTGACAGAAAAGCCCATTTTGAGTCATTTGAACATGTTCTATTTCCCCAAAGCCTATAGCCATTTTGATGAATTATCGTTGTTACTTCATTTTCATTCAAGTGGTTTGCTCTACAATTTGTATTACCGAGCGTAAAATCAATAGGCCTGCTTGTTCCAACAATACCATTTATCTCTTTGTTTGAAGGTGAATGCCAAAATCCTTGCTCACTATCTACTTTCGCTATTAAACCAGCTACAAATGGGCTTACTGGCAAAATTTCTTCTTTTCCTTCAATAAATACCTTAACCCAAGGATCAACTACGTAAACTCTTGAGCTGCCTACACTTTTTCTCCATTTTATTACTTCTTCATCATTGGTATTTGGACCATCTGCTACTATTATGCTTCTTAGCTTTTCTGCTACTCCTATCAAAGCTGCTACTACTGGGTTTTTAGATTCAGGCAATTGATGAGTAAATTGAGGAGCAATTAATATTCTTGGAGCAACATGAACTATACTTTCACTGTTGAGGAATGCCTCTATCCCTTGATACTCTCCAGTCTCTTTATCAACACCGCCAATTATATTCTTCAGCGTCTCTTCTTCTTTTAATTTTGGATCGCTGTTTTCACTCTCTTCAACTCTAATTACTATAACTGTTACACCAATCTGGGAAAATATTCCATTTACTGCAGAAGGTAAACTTCCACTCTTTCCAAGCTTTGCTGCTTCCTTCAAGCTTCCTGCAATTAACACTGGTTTATTCAGTGGAAATTTTTGCCCATCTGCTTCAGGTGCGGTACCAATTACACCTATCACTGATGATTTAGCTGTACGTACTGTTTTTGCCCCTGAGGTTACCTCTATAACATTTACTCCGTGTAAAAATTCTTCAGCCATTTCTTTGTATCTTTTGTTTAAAATCGTTTAGTAAGTTCTCTAGCTCATTTTTACTTTTGGCTTCTGCAATTTTCTTCTTGGTAATGTCTTCCAACTCTTCACATTTAATTATTTCTTTTACTGCTTTTTTTGCTTTTTCTTCAATTATTCTTGCCATTTCAATAACTGTAATACCACGGACTTTTGCTAATGGTTCTATAATTTCTTTATCCTTTTCATCCTGGTCTGCTAGAATGCTTTTTGCGGCTTTTTCTTGTATTTGATACGATTTAGACTTTTGATGAGATACTCCTGTGTATTGGTTAGTATAGTTATCATAATAAGCACGAAGATTAGAAAGTGCAGAAAACTTCGCATTTTGTAGTAACTCCAATTCAATATCTTCTTGACTCCGCTGAGCAATTTCTCCTCCTTCTGTTAACTGATAACTCTTTTGCCAGTCAAAATTCTTTGGCGCTTCATACCAATCATTTCCAATTGGCTTACTTTCAAGCGTTGTTGTTTCTACTTGTTTGTTATGTTCAAATCTAATATAAATTGGCATTGGTTTTCTCCGTTTTCTAGTATCAATTCCAAATTTTATGAGTGGCATCTAATCCTGGGCATTGCCAAGCTCTTAGCGTTCTCTCTACGTCCACCTCAAGTCCCGTGGTTAGAAAATTGCTGCGAAAATTATATATTCCCCACTGAATAAATTGACCATAGATTGTGCTATACGTGTGCTCACTTGCAAAGAACTCAGGTGTCTCACCAACTCTTTCACCTTCTGAGTGAAGATTAGATGACGTATAAAGTAACACTGCAACAGTTTTTCCTGCTGGAATGAGTATGTTACCTGATGCAATAAATTCAGGACTGTTAATTTCATGCTGGTAAATACGTGTCCAAGTAATTCTCGAAATCTCTGACTTCCTTGTATTAGTTTTATCAGGTGTACCTATAAATAATCCTGCTCCTCCATAATTAACTTCATCTTTATACCACATTGCAGATCCAACAAAGTTTAGAGTTTTACTTATATCTACATTGCTTGTGTTTTTTACGAATATTAGTCCCAATGCAGCATAAGGGTATTTCAGCATATTGAATTGCTCCGAAAATCCATCATACATGAATCTTGGGTATGATTCTCCATAGATAAATGTACCTTTGCTTCCCTCTAAAAAACTGAGTTGTCTTGGCCGATAAAAACTAACATAGCTTTCATATGTGTGAGTACCTGCTAGTAGTTGTAGCATATAGTCTGTTTTTGTTACATCACTACTCCACTGACCAAGCTCAGTTGTAAAAGTTCCGTGGCCAAAGTAATTATTTTTTCTACTTAGTACACCAAATAAAAAAGGTAATGCTCCAGGTTCAATCATATGACGATTTCTTACTTCTTTCATGATTGATGAGCCACTTGGTACATCATTAACAGTACGGAAGTTATTCACTAAACCTTTAAGACCATCTTTATGATCATTGCCAACACTGTTTATTGCTGCAATATTGGCATTCTTTCTCGTATCAAGTAGCGATAAATTTGTTGTTCCTTTTTCATCAATTCTCTTTAATAACTGCTTCTCTGATTCAGAGATCACTGCTAAAGAACTAGCTTTTTTATTATCCAGATCAGTTAAGTGTTTTTTTGCACTATCAAGAAGTTCTTTTAGCTTACCATCAGTCATCTGTACAATTTCAGAAACCGCACTTTTGTCGATTATTGATTCCAGTGCTTTAGCAAGATATGCTAATTGATCTGGAGTACTGTTTTCTGCTAAATCCTTAAGTCTTTTTTGTAGTGCATCAATTATTTCTTTTATTTTAGCCATTTGCACAATATCAGAAATAGCTTTTTTATCTGCTATCAATTCCAGCGATTTTGCAAGATATGCAAGTTGATCAGGTGTGCTGTTTGCTGCTAAATCCTTTATCCTTTGGTATATTGCTTCTTTCATTCCCAAAAATTCAAAAAAGTTTCAAATCTAAATCGTTTAAAATTATTTTTTAGTTGATTATGCTCATCTTCTCTTTCGGTAATATCTTCATCTATTTTCTCAATTGTGGTACGGATACGAACAACATCCTGCACAGCAATATTTTCTGGATGAGGCAAAGAATATCCTCTACTTGTTTTATCATCTGACATTCTGCTAAGTGATAATGATTCGTAGATTTTTGACTTTAGGGCGATAAACAACTGTTCCACTTAAAACCAATTTTATCCTTGTATCATTACCATTAAAATTTGATAGCACATGAGTTCTCTCTACCAAATTTTCTCCAATTGGTTTTCCTGATGTTAAATTTACTAATTGCCAATCCACGTTTTTTTGTACATATGCTTTAACATCTGCAGTGCCAGGTATTAGCGCATCATATGTTATGGTAATCTTAGTGTTAGCTCCTGCTGTAATACTTCTTGTAACATAATCTCCAGACTCTAAAAGATTACCTAGAACTAGCTGTAACCCAGGATATAGCACTGGACTTTTTTCTTTTGACCCTTTTAAATTTGCCTTTACTGTTAGCTTTCCAGATAGTCTTTCACGTAGTGCAAGTGGCAAATTATCAGACAAAAAATTTTCTTTTCCTTCTTCATCTGTTAAGATAAATTCCACATTGGTATCAAATGCTACTTTTTCGACGTTCGTCAAAACAATTAAATCTGAAGTATTGGTTGCTGTAACTTTTCCCAGATCAATAACGTGAGAATTTTCGCTAAATTTTGCAGCTAGTAGTCGAAACGTTAAATCTAAATTTTGATGTGGAGTCCAGGTACTTGCATTACTAGATGACAGTAATACTCCTACTTGATATGGCTGGCTTGTTACCCAACGGCTATTTACTGCATCATACTTACCAAGTTCTGCTATTTTTACTGCAGTACCCGAATCATCAGTAAGTAGTACTATTGCATACTCCTCTCCTGCATGGCAAAACACTGGTGACCACTCTATACGTGTTGCTGTGCCATCTATCTTTATATCTTTTGGCTCAATATAGCTTTCAGCAATGACAGTTTGCGAGGGCACTCCCACTGCTGTTTCTCTAATCTGCACAACAACACGTTTTTTGCCTTTATTTACAAACCATAGCTCCACACCTCCTATGTGCCTACTCTCATTCAGAGTAAATGTTTGCGCTAAAGGATCAACTCTTCTTGCTGCGATAACTCTTCTTCTTTCCTCTATGGTAATTGTTTTTTTACCAGTATAAGTTGCCTCTCCATAGCTTCCTTTATCCCCATAAAACTGTACTAATTTGGTACCTGCTGGAATATTTGCTGGTACTTTCACCTTTCCCTGTAATTTTCCCTGATTGTTAGCTGTGAGCATGTTTTTATGCAGTAGGCTGAATGACGATACCATCGAACTTCACCTCCTTAAGCTTCTCACTTGGCCCAAAACCTTCAATTTCAAAATTCTGTACTGCTTCTCTCATAAATTCAGCTTCATATGAAGTACTTGACAGCAGCTCTGTTGTTTCTCTAGTATTAAATTCTCTAGTTACTGGACTTTTCCAGTTTGTGGTAACTTCCGTCCAGTGATCTATGTTTTTGTTCATGGTAACTTTTGCCGGTACTGGATCAAAAGCTTGATATGGATTAATCTTTTCTCCTTTAGTCTGTAAAAGCTGCTCCAGTACCGGCTCAAGTTCATACGGTAAAAGATAAGGTTTTGTGCTCTTTTCAACATCAATAATTTCTACGTCTATCGGTAAAATTAGTTCCTTATTTACTATTGCTGCAGACTGTGAAATTCCTTGATCACGCATATCATCATCAAAAAACGAATCAACAAATACTCCTTTTTTGGTAGTAGGTTCTCTTGAATTTGCATCACTGCGTAGACGTTCATAGGCAACCAGCGCATAAAGATCATTTATTCCTTTTTTCATTGCTTCAAGCTCATTCATCGGTACAGCATGAATAGCATTATTCACTATTTTTACCCCTTCGCCTTTTTTCCACGTCTGATGAATGTAGCAGAGCAAAAGTTGTCCACTAGGCGCTCTAGGCATTGATGGTCGCCAAGGGTGGGAAATTCCTTTTATTCTTCTTACCACTCCTTTGCTATCGATAGTAATTAAATCATAGCGGGGCATTTTCCAGGTGTAATCAATCAGAACCAAGCTGTTATCAACTGCTCCTTTTACTTTGCATCCCTGTTCACTTATATCTTCAGGGCTTACATGAGTACGACAGCGGTAAGTTATTTGATAACTACTTCCAGGAGCTGGTTCTTTGCCGGGTAATGACCAATCAACGTTTCCTGCGTTTAATTTGTAATCTATACTATTTTCATAAATAACATTGCCTTGTTTAACTTGAATAATCTCAAGTACTGCAGAGTCAGGTATTGGATCAATAGCTCCAGAATATTGTAAGTCAAAAATATGATATAAAGGAAATAAGAGGGAAAGATAACCCTACTCACTATAGGAATAGGGTTATCACGGGCGTGTGCGACCGGCAGAATATTGGTATTACAACCGTGTCCATCAAGGTACACTAGCCCATCTCTCGATACGTTTGAATAGTTGTGTGGGACATGTATATGCACCCGTTTACAATCTTAAATTAATTAAACTATCGAGGTTATAATGATTACATCTTATCAAAATTTTATTGGCATTGATATCGGGAAATTTAAAAATGTTGTTGCAGTTCACGAACAGAAGAATACTGTAGGATTTGACAATAATACTTCTGGCTGGCAACAATTGTTTCAAAAGTTTTCAGATATCCTACCTAATTCTTTAGTAACTTTAGAAAATACAGGAAAGTATGAGCTTGGTTTATTACATTTTCTTGTTGACAAAAATATTGCCACACATCGAGCTAATACCCGTAAAGTAAAAAGCTTTATCTTGTCTCACGGAACTTTAGCAAAGTCTGATAAATCAGATGCAAGAGCTCTTGCTCAATATGGATTTGAACGCCACAGCACTATCTCTCTATTTGTACCCACTTTTGAAAATCAATCAACCTTGGTTGCACTTTGTCAACGTCGTGATGACATTACGCAAATGAGAGCTCAGGAAAAATGTAGACTGGCAGCACCTGAAAATGACCATATAAAAGAAAGTTGTCAAAAAACTATCGAATTCTTTAATATTCAAATAGATGAACTCAATAATACTATACAAAAAATTATTGATGAAAGCCGTGAGTTACAACAACGTCAAAAAATCCTAAAAACAGTTCCTGGAATAGGTCCAAAGTTATCTCAAGATTTTCTCTGTTTAATGCCAGAGCTTGGTTACTTAAGCAGGAGAGAAGTTGCAAGCCTTGCTGGGGTTGCACCTTATCCAAAAGAAAGTGGTAAAACTATTGGATACCGAAGAATAACAGGTGGTAGAAGCAATGTTCGTGCAAAACTTTTTACATCTGCCATGGCTGCTGCAAAGTCCAAATCTGTACTTGGTGCCTTTTATTCTAAGCTTGTTGAAAGTGGTAAGAAGAAGATGGTAGCTATAACAGCTCTAATGCGTAAAATTATAGTAATTGCTAACGCAAGGCTTAAAGAAGCAATTAATTTGAATATTTAAAATTTACATAGCAGTAATTGAAATGAATATTGTGAATAAGCACGTCCGCACAAACTTAAAGTGCTTATTCACAATAGCTTAAACGGAAATTGTTGCAGCAGCTGTTTGATATAGAATTCTGTTTCTATGACAAACGGGTTTTTATTATCTATATGGTTGGGTAAAGTTGCAAAATTATACAAATAAAAAATTTAAAAAACATAGTTGATGAACCGTGAGTAACAGTAATAGTTTTTTGAACAGTTATGTCTACTTTTTTGATTTCACTTATTGGAAAATCATTAACCTTCAGTTCCATTACTCTTTGGCTATTTGGCTGAAAAGTATGTGGTTCTGATTCAACTGATTTTATATCCGGATCTTCATCAAAAGAAACTCGAATACTGTGAGGAAGTTCAATCTCATAGCCATCAACATGAGCTTTGCCCTCATTAATCACAAATATTTTTTTTCCTCCTTCTCCCTCTTTCTTTTGCAAGAACATTACTTCAAGACCATTTACGACGTAGGAACCATTTGCTTCTTTATCATAACGAGCAAGAGCTGTAGTTACTATGTTTGCTTGTGGTGGCGGTGAATGTTCTATTAATACTCCATTTTCAATGTTATAAATTGGATAAAATTCTCCTGAAGCATTAGTAGTCACACCCTCAGCTTGATAACTCCAAATGGTGGAAACTTTAAGCCTTGCTGCTCCTACTTCCTGATAATTTCTTGTACCAATTGCAGGATCACGAAGGTTTTCATCCTCAAGTTCTGTAATGGTAGATTCTACATAATAAACACCTATGCGAACTATAGTACTCAGTGGAATAGTAAATTCTTCTTTTTCGACTTTTCTAACTGCTCCACGCAGATAGATTTTTCCTCCTTCAAGTGTAACTTTACCAGTTTCTCTATCTATAATACAATTGCTTCCTGTTATAACATCACCATCACGAAATATTGCATCACCTATACCTTTAAGCTTAGAAAGAGCATACTCCTGAGTTTCATTTAATTCTGCAGACTGTAAACCTCTTCCTGCAAGAAATAAGCTTTTTTCGTATTCTTTGTCAGGATTAAAGCGGTTATAATAGGCGTTTAAAGTCATTTTGTTTCAAAAAGTTACAACAAATGAAAAAGTTTCCCGGGTTGCTGAAGTCCTAATGAGCGGTACTGTATGCTCTAAAACTAATAAGATCCCTGGGTCTTCTATATCTTGTGGTTCAAAATATCTCTGTCCAGGAGGCAACTTTTCTTTTACCTTTGTACCAACCATAACTCCTAATTCCCGTATAACTTGATTTGCTGCGTTCGTGAAATCGAAAGTAAATTTAAGGTATAAATTATTGGTTGGTACATTTGATGGCTTAAACCGTCCTGAGGGAGTAATTAGTTCTCCATTTTCATCACCTGTGCAGAAAAGAACTTCATCTGCAGTACGTCTACCAAGCTCATTGAGCAGTTTTTCAGAAGTTATCAGCTCTGGTGGTGTGCTTTCAGTATACTCTATAGTAACTGCACTATTTGCCGTGATAGAGCTATTTTCCGTACGTTTTATTACACCACTACTGCTATCAACTATATAATCTATACTTGGCTGATAAGTTGTTTGTCCTGTAAAAACCCTTACATCTTTAATAGTATGGTGATCTAGAGCTATTTCATCCTCAACAAAAACTTTTTCGACTTGATGACTACTTTCCCAATTGGCATCACCACTGCCCCAAGCAAGATGTAGAGATTGCTCTTTTATGCTGGCTGCTATTGCTGCTCTGCCTGATTGTGTGAGTATTGACATGTTTGCCCCTCTTACTATATATATACCGGATTTCTCACAGGTTTTTCCGGAAAAAATGAAAATTTTTTTTGAAGTGCATTTCTATGCTTAAATATTCTTTTATCTTAAGAAACCAGAACTACTTTTTTCTTTTGAGAATATCGAAACAATGCTTTTTGACATATTGAAAATCAAAGCTCACAAACAGTTTCAAAAGACTCTGCATTTTATCGCTTCTTCTTTCAGCTTTACGTTTTTTCCTACTGCATCTTTCATAGCCCTCTCAATGGCAGCAATCCATATTCGTCATACCTCAAAACGGAACAACCCAATCATTTTCAACATTTTTATTTTGCTCTGGGGTAATAACAGTAGCAATCTTGTTTTTTTCTCCATACCGATCAGCTTCAATACCAACTTTTGCAGTAAACTCTAATCCGTTAAAATCAGCTATAGAGTTGATTTTTCTAGCAATAACTGCTTTCTCTGAAGTGTCATGTGCATGAATATTTCGTGCTGACTCCAAAATACTTCTAAGCATGGAACGACCAGATTCTCCCCAAGTATCTTCTCCTTCAACGCTTGCTTTGCCACTTTTAATACCAATTACTTGAAAAATCTTACGTTTTGCATATTGACCTTCAGTGACGGTAAATTCAGCGTTTAAATAGATGCTGCCGGTAGTGTAGCTTTTAGTGAACCAATTTTCATAACCTCCAGGCTTTATTGCCATTTTTACCTTGACTATTGTACCTTTTGGTATTAAATTGCTCTGCAGTTTTGCGTTATTAAAATCAGTTAAAAAATCTGATAACATATTGTCCTCCTATAAATTAAGTGAAAAAAAGGAATCAACTCCATTGGTCTGCAAGCTTCCAACGACTATCTATCTTATCAACAAGCTTACTTGCTACACGTTCACCATTACGAAGCTCAAATACTATTTGACGGACAGTGCTTTCCTCATCATGAGCAAACATCACCATGCCAGTGCTATAAAATCCACGTAAAGATCCAGCACCGCTTAGGCCTTGAAATGGATCTTCTTCCAGCATCTTTTTGGACAGTTTTTTTGTGTGGTGAGTGAGTATTATGCCCGAATCTGGATTGATAACATTTCTCAGTCTTTCAAGCGTTTTTTGCAAAAAGAATAGCATAGCGCTATTGTCATTTTCATTGCCATATTCACTTGAGTTGAAGATGTTGCGAAGAGGATCGATTGCAATAATATCAGGTTTAAAACGCTCTTTAATAACATTTTTAATTTCATCTATTTCTTCACTGCTGAAAGATAATTGTACTCTTGGTGTAATGATTAAGTTATTGGCAGCTATATTCAAAAGTTCGTTATCCAGTTGAAGTTGTTGCAAACGTTCTTTCATATATTCATATTCAATTTCAGTTTGCAGATAGAAAATTTTCATAGGTTTGCTTGGAGTCATACCCAAAAATGAAACTCCAGCAGCCATGTAAACAAGCCAAGAGATCAAAAAGTCGCTTTTGCCAATCTTAGGTGGGCCACCCAGTACTAATAGACCTCTTTTAGTTAGAATCCTTGGTGCGATTATATCTTCTGGTATTGGCGATTGATCATCCAAGTATTCTTTTACACTGAAAAAGGGAATTTTTTGAGTAATGGTGAAAAAGTCTTGTAACATATATAACCTCTAAAAGTTAACTTTGAGTAGAAATTTAAGCAGCAGTAGCAAAAGCCTTAGCTTTAATTTTCGTAAGTAATTTTCCCAGATGCGGTTCTTCAACCATATTCAGGCAGCCACTGCGATCTTTAGCTGGATATCCCCAAGTATTAATAGTCTGACAGACAAATGAACGTTTCTCCGTTCCATCATCTTTCTTGATTCCAACCATACTGATTACTTCATCAACTATCCCAGGAATTTCACTAGCAGTTTTAGCTCCTTCACATTGAGGCAGCCATGTTGAACGATTGCAGTCATCAAGATATTGACCTAATGTGCCAACTATGATGATGTCTTTGTCTCTGATATGTTGAAACTGATTGAGCCAGGCCATCATTTCTTGAGCAAGTAACCCATAAGCAGCTCTTTTATCTTCTCTTCCTGATCTATCTGAAAAAGCTTCCGGTTGCATTCTTGCCCATGAAAAGCATAAACGTGATGCTACAGTTATGCTATCAATAAAGATAGAGCGGTATTTAGAAACTTCAGAAAGAAGATCTTTGTGCTTGCTACAGACATGCTCATAGTGTTTTTGACTATACGCTTGATCAGACCTTAATGCAGGATTAGGACCACCAATAAGACAAGCAATGTCTCTGGCCTCATTCCAAGTGCGAATCTCAGTTGAATCTCCTTTCCAGTCTTGTACAGCAAGAAGTCCTGCTTCAAAATCAAGGCAAAGCGTTGTTGATTCATCAAGAGTTTTAAGTAGGCTAGTCTTGCCGATTCCATAAGGTCCGAAGATTACCATTTTCACACCTGTGACCATTTTTGCTCTTTCTTTGCTGTTTATTATTTTCATATTTTCCCTCCTTATAGTTAGAAATCTCGTTTTAGGTATGTTTTAAGGTGGGAAAACTCTTTGCGTAACTTGTTGATTGTGTCGTAGAGAGTTGATTTTGGTATACCAGTCCTTCTGGAAATTTCACAAATGCTGTGATCTTCTGCCAATAGTTTACATATTTTTCTTAACTCTCGAGGTAACTTTGCAATTGCTTCATTTACGTCAATGCGTACTGCGGAGGTATATTCAAGACTTTCATCGCTCTCTTCGTATAAAGCTTCATCAACAAAATTAATGGTACGTTTTTTACATAGTTCTTTTTCTTTTAAATTGAGGGCACGGCATTTAACGTACTGTTTTATAAAATGCCCTTCAAGTTCATTAAGGCCAGGCAAACAGTCAAGTAAAAGATCTTGCTCAATATCTTCAATCTCTTTATAAGCAAAAGCTTTTCCTCTCTTCAGAAGTTTAGCATAGTGTCGTATGTGTTTAACAACTTTTGGGTTAATACCAGTATAGGAATTTTTAGAATGCATATTTTCTCCCTCTAATTAAGAAATGATTAAAGTGTTAATTGTGATAAACCCAAGTATTTGGATTTTCTACAGGAATTACGCTGCCATAGTGTGGTGACTTGTAGTGTGTGGGTAGTAATCTGTGATAGACTGTAACCTTTTTGTTCTTCTCTGGATCAAATATTTTTTGCCCAAATTCCATACCTTCAACGCAAAGTACTCCGTATTTGTTTCTTGCAGCGTTTTTGCCTTCTTTGTTGAATTTAACGTAGCCTTTGGTAGCAAGAACATCGAGACGATCACGAATAGAATGTGTACTGCCGAGACCTTCTTTATTTTCAAATGCCTGACAAAACTGATTAATTGTATAAGCATGACCCTTACGTCCTTCTGCACATATTAAGTCCAAGATGATGTCATATCTGCGAGAACGTTCGGCATCTAGTTTTTCACCATAGTCTTTATTTATTAACCTTTGTGACTCAGCGTCAACTTCGTACCAATGACCATTAATTTTATCAACAAATTTTGGCATAACAGAATTTCCATTACGTAACTCAAACATCAGTTGACGATAGCTGTTCTTCTCATCAGGCCTAAACATGATCATTCCAGTGGTATAGAATCCTCGTAAGCTGCTAGCGCCACTAAAACTTTGAAATGGATCTTCTTCTAATAGTTTCTTTTGCATTTTCTTTGTATGGTGCACAAGAATAACTCCAGCATCTGGATTGATTAGAGAACGCAGTTTTTCAACTCTCTCCTGGAGAAAGAAAATCATGGCATTATTATCATTTTCGTTACCGTATTCATCAGCATCAAAAACGTTACGCAATGGATCTACCGCTATGATATCGATGGTGTTTAGGTCAAAGTTTCTTTCTGCTTCAGTTACGATATCTTTAATGCTATTTTCATTTAAAAGCAGCTTAGTCTGTGGTGTAATAACTAAATTGTTTGCAGCAAGTTTAATAAGCTCTTCACTAAATTTCATCTGTTGCAGCCGTTCACGCATATAGTGGTAACCGATTTCAGTCTGAAGGTAGAAGATTCTTAAGGGCCTTTTTGGCACCATATCAAAAAATGGAGTTCCAGATGCCATATGAAAAAGCCAAGAAATAAGAAAGTCACTTTTTCCCACTTTAGGCGCACCAGCAAAAACTAAAAGACCACTGGGAGTTAAAACTCTAGGAGCAATTATGTCTTCTGGCATTGGTGATTTGTCATTTAGGTACTGCAATACAGGAAATGAAGTAACGTTTTTTGTATATGGGAGAGAAACAGTTGAGGTTAAAAATCTTTTTACGTCTACTCCTTCTTTAATACAATCAGCAGCATCCCAAGCTTTTGGTTTATCTTGTGGAATTTTAAGAATAGAAAGCGATGCAACGCCTATATCTAAAAGCTTCTTTGCAACATTTTCAGCATATTTCTGACCTGAACTATCGTTGTCTGGCCATATGGTTATGTGTTTACCTTTGAGTGGAGCCCAATCTGTTTTATTTACAGGTGAATTTGCTCCAAACATCATTGTTGTGGCTGTTATGCCCTTACTGATTAAACTTTCAGCACATTTTTCACCTTCAACGAAAACAATTTTATCGGATTTAATTATACCTGGAACATTGTACAAAGGCCTTGGATCTGGAGCAGTACTACTTGAGTTTTTTACATCAAAACAGCTATATCGTTTTTTCCCTGAAGTGCTATCATAACGGTAAATTTTAGCTATTACTTGATTATTTTCATCATGATAGTCCCAACATGCTATTAAATGTTCTGAAAATTCTTCTTTATGGTTTGTTGAGTGACCAAGCCATTTTTCTATATCTTCTATGGTATCAAGAAACTTAGTCTGACTAGTAACATCCCACCAGAGATTAAGTATATCTCCGCCTTCACCAGTAGCAAAATCGTGCCATAATCCGGCTCTTTCTCCTCTTGTTTCTACTACTAAACTTTTCCCTTTATCTCCTCTAATATTACCAACATAGAACTTACCACCGTGGAAAGTACCATTTGGTAATAAGTAGGATAAAGATGATTCTATTCTTGAGAGTAGTTCTGCTTTTACTTCTGCTGCTCTTTCAAATAAAGCTTGCTTGTCATGCATATTGTTTTCTCCTGTTAAAATAAGCTATGTTTATTGACAAAATGTCTCTGCTACATAGCTCATGATGATGTTCTTAAAGGCTGGTAATTTAAAATACAGTCATAAATGGGTAGAGAGATGTCTCTGTACCTTTTACTATAGTAATACCGGATTTCTCATAGGTTTTTCCGGAAGAGTGGAGAAATTTTTTTCAAGCATAAGTTGACACTGTCCATATTTACCCCAAATATTTACAATTCAGAAGACCAGGTCTGCTAGGTCTTACTATAGTAAGTTCAACAAAATTACAAAAACTGTTCACTTTTTAGAAAATTTTGCACAACTCCGTTCTCTTATCTTTCATATGCCCCTGTAGTATATATACACGTTCAATTTCAAATTCGTCCGAAAAACTACAAAAATATATAGGCAACACTAAAAACCTCAGTTATGGATTAGAAAATAGATAAAAGTATAACTAAGAAGAGGGAAACAGGGTAAACTCGAGTATTTTAGTAATAATAAGAGGTTACCCATGAAGAAAGATATTACAGAACTGTACTGTTGCGTCGAGGATTTTTGTCGTGCGGTAGATGATAATTTTGCAAATAGGTTCTTATCAAACGGCAAAAAACCAACCAGAGTACCAGAAATAGCGCACTCAGAAATTCTAACCATAATCCTGTTATACCATAAATCACCATGTAAAAACTTCAAGGCTTTTTATCTTTGTTATCTTCAGTTATTCTATAGATCAGAGTTTTCAAAGCTGCCTTCATATCACAGATTTATTGCCTTAAAGCCGCGAGTTTTGTGGTATTTAGCATTACTTTTGCAATGGTTCTGTGAACAAGCGAAAATGACCGGCACTTCCTACATCGACACCTCTACGATTGCCGTTTGCCACAAAAAAAGGATCTCTAGGAATAAAGTTTTTAATCATCTAGCAGAAATTAGTAAGAGTACGTATGGTTGGTTTTTTGGCTTCAAGTTGCACTTAGTGATTAACGAAATTGGTGAAATTCAAGCACTTACCCTAACCAAAGGTAACGTTGATGACAGAAAACCTTTACCAACTCTCACTAAAAGACTGACCGGACTTTTGTTTGGAGATAAGGGCTATATAAAGAAAGAGCTTTTTGAGAAACTCTTCGATAGAGGCCTAAAGTTAGTCACTAAAGTAAAAAAAGGTATGAAAAACGCACTAATTTCACTTAAAGAGAAGATTTTATTAAGGAAAAGGTCGATTATTGAGACTGTTTTTGATTCCTTGAAAAACAAATTTGAGATTGAGCATACAAGACATAGATCGCCAACAAATTTCCTAATTCATGTTTTTTCTGTTCTGATTTCCTACTCCATGCAGTCCAAAAAGCCTTCTATTTCTATGCCTTTCTTTATCGGCTAATCCATAACTGAGGTTAAAAAAGTTCTCTTCTGTAGAGGTAAATGGTGGTATTGAAAATTTAACTCTGCTCTCAACTTACACTCCTCAAAAAAATTACAAAATTTAATTTCATTTTAACTTTAAACAAAAAGGCCGCCTATAAGTTGCGTCTGCATTATGTTGCAAAATATACTATACTTTGCTTATGAGAATAACCAAATAAGCCATCCTTTCTTCTCCTCCATAACAGATATATACTGTAAATGTGGTTTGAAATATGATTTGCTCTAAAATTTTTTTCATTACGATTTTGCTATTAAACTTTAATAGAGCTTAACGTGTTTACAATATACTCAGGGGAGAGTCTATAAGAAGTAGCCACAAAACGCTATATTGGTAAAGGTATTCATAATAATTATTTGTGAATTAAGTACTTTAGATTCGAGATTACATAGATTTTTGGCAGTTTAAGCCATTTTAGATTGGAAAATGAAATCTCCTAAAAGGAAAAAACCCGCCTATATTAAAGGGTTAAGAGTAATTTAAGTTTGAAATTCAAAAAAACTTCTTAATTGCTTTAAAAGCTAGGATTATAGCGGGTTTTTGAGTGTAGCCCAGTTTCAGGTAAAACCTTATATATTATATATATAATAAATAATAATATATAATAATAGAACATATAGGATATGTACCTTTCATAATACCTACCTAAATATTATTAACGCGCTTAAGTGTTTAATTTATTACTTTTTTAATTTTTAAATAACAAGTTAAGCAAAAAAAACATGAACTGTAATAAGTTTATTATAATATAAACCTTAAGAGAAGTTCCGCGGTGCTCAACTGAAATGGTTTTCAAAAAGGCTAATATACCGTCCATTTAAATTTTTAACCGAAATATAAAAGTCATTTAAAAAATAAACTCAAGTGGCAACTAACCGGTTTTTTAAAGTCACCTATAACCTACTCTAACTACTTACGCATACAGGTGGACCAGCTGCATTTCATGATATTAGTAGACATAAACCTAGTTATTGTAAGATAGTCAAAGGCATCACTCAAAGGAAGATAAATGTGTGGCCTATTCTTCAAAGTAAGGTTTTAAGGAATAAGAAGCTGTTCTTAGTTTTGTGATTTCCAGTAAAATTGAAAAATTAGGAACAAAAACATACTATACTTAACTCACTGAATTTCTATGCTTTTAGCCACTTAGTGTATTACTTTTCTATTTTCAAAAGACTTAATGAATCAGATCGCCCTAAATAAAAATACAACACAGAGACAAAAATATGAAAAACCTGCTATTGCATTTTGGATAACCTAAAAAAAGATGAAAGACAAATGCTTACAAAAAACAAGATGGCTAATAATATCGTTTTAAAAAGATTCTACGACTCCAGGGTACAATTATACTACTAAGACCTAAGTTACTTATGTAAGGTAGCTTAAAACTCGATTATGAGGCATTTCTAAATTATCCTTTACCTTAAACTTTTACTTACTACAAAAAGCCTCACTTTATTTTATCATGTTTTTTATTTGTTGTAAAATATTTTTTCAAAAAAGTGAACAGCTTTTGTAATTTAGGTAAATATATATAACAAGAGCTGGTTATAAAGATTTATGTTTTCACTAGGGTGGTTCACCCCTTGAAATTAAAACAAAAGCAAGATGTCAAACACAGATAGCTCAACTACAAGCTGGTTTTTGTTGTAGTTATTTTCTCACTTTCTTTACTTGCTTTAATCAATTCATCAAAGTCAGATTCATGTAATTTATCTTGTATAACTCTGTACTTTTCGTATTCTCCTTCAGCTAGAGCTTTTGCAACTTCAGCACTAACTTTACCAGCATCTTTAAGTACTTCATAATCATTGAACAATAGAAATGCATCCAACTTTTCAACCCAATTCTGCATTTTCATTAGCCGATGCTTTCTTGCTTGAAGTTCTGCATAATCTAGATACATCGAAACAATATGATTTAGTTCACTCAACTCTTCCTTAGTCAAATAGTTTTTCGCAGTACTGACATCACTCTTATGAATTTTGTTACCTGGACCATCTTTCCATGTAGTTAGCCCCATATGCAGCTTTTTGTGGTCAGCTCGTGAACATATCAACTCTGCTGCAGTTAAGCCATAAATTGCCCAATATAATTTATTTTGTACTTTTGCGTAAAACTGTTTTGTTATTTCTGAATTTGGATCATAGTCTGCAGAGCATTCAGCATAAATGTCGGTAATCTTCTGGTAAAACCTACGTTCGGATGCTCGTATTTCCCTGATTTTTTCAAGTAATTCATTGAAGTAGTCTTTGCCAAACTTTGGGCCGTTTTTTAGCCGTTCGCTATCTAATGCAAATCCTTTGATGATAAAATCTCTCAAAATTTTTGTAGCCCATACTCTGAAAGATGTAGCCTTTTTAGAATTAACTCGATAACCAACAGCTATGATTGTATCTACATTGTAAAATTGCGTCGGGTAATTTTTACCATCTGCAGCAGTGACATCAAAAGTGGAAATAACTTCTTTTTCCTGTAATTCACCAGACTCAAATATGTTTTTAATATGCTTACTAATAGCCGGCAACTGAACATCAAACAATTCAGCCATCTTTTTCTGTGTAAGCCAAAGATTTTCATTTCTGCATAAAACTTCAATTTCTATATTTCCACCTGGAGTAGTATAAAATATGATCTTACTTTCATCCATTACCTACCTCCACTTTATAAGTAAACTGTTGCTGAAGAAACATATGTGAGCCACTTTTAATAAAGGTAAAGTTCTATATAGCACTTGTAGGAAAGAGCTGCTTTTCATTATAACCAATTAACTGCCTCTACTGCAACTTAATTCTTTAAAATATTTTAAAGGGCTATTATAGCGTTATCTCTGATTTAGATAGGGGAGACGATATGTTTTGCCAAAATCTCATGTAATCTCTTCTAAACCCAAATAAACAGTTATTTCCAAAATGGAAACAACTCAAATAGCGAAGAAGCTGCTGTAAAAGATATAGCTGATTTTCAAAGCTCTTTAATTCCTTAGCTGTCTTAAAATTATTTTAACTTTTTTTGAAAAAATCCCGGAAAAAGTAGTAAGAAATCCGGTATATATATAATAGAAGGGCATTGTTTCAACGAGGTTAGTTTACCTCTACGCGCTTCAAACATAAAGAAAATGTCAATCCTAACACTTGATCTCGGCAAGCAAACGGGCTGGGCAATTCTTACAGATGGAGTAATTGAAAGTGGCAGTGAGAGTTTTCATACTAGTCGTTTTAGTGGAGGTGGCATGTGCTTCTTAAATTTTCGTAATTGGCTTAATTCTTTGAAAGAGATTTCTGTAGTGTATCTTGAGGAAGTAAGAAGACATCTAGGAACTGATGCAGCGCATTGCTACGGTGGTTTTCTTGCCGTTCTATCTGCTTGGTGTGAAGAACATCATGTGCCGTACAAAGGTGTTAATGTTAAAACTATCAAACGCTTTATAGCTGGTAATGGTAACGCAAGTAAGAGTGAAGTTATTGAAGCTGTAAAGGAAAAAGGGTTTTTACCTAGAGATGATAATGAATCTGATGCTTTGGCACTAATATTCTACGTTATGAATTTTAGTAAAGATTTTAACACATTAAAAATACCATAAAAGTGGGTCCTTTCGGCTATAATGGCGGGTTTGGTGGTGCTGACCTCAGGCCTTTTCTAGTGTTAGACATATTTTGAATATTAACTTTTTAATTATTAAGAATTTAAACATATATGAATTTAGCAATCCACTACTATCCTACTCGAGATCTAGTCGAATATGAGCGTAACCCACGTAAAAATGATGACGTAGTAAATAGAATGTGTGCTTCTATTCGGGAGTTTGGTTTTCGTATACCAATAGTTGCAAAAAGCGATGGGACTGTGGTTGATGGCCATTTAAGACTTAAAGCAGCAAGAAAACTTGGTATGGAGAGTATTCCAGTGGTCCTCAGTGATAATCTAAATGAACCACAAACCAAAGCTTTTCGATTGCTGGCAAATCAATCAGCTAATTGGGCAAAGTGGGATGATGAGCTTTTGAAAGTAGAAATTCAAGAGTTAGAAGATTTACAGTTTGATCTTAAAATGACTGGATTTGAATTAGAAAAAGTTCAACATTTCCTTGATGATTTAGATAGTGAAAAAGAAGATCTTTCTGACTTAGTTGTTGATGACAAAAAGGTAGAAATAACAAAACCAGGTGATCTATGGATTTTAGGTGATCATCGAATCTATTGTGGTGATAGCTCTGTAGTTGAATCATATAAAGCGCTGTTAGATGATAAAATGGCAGACATTACTGTTTGTGATCCTCCATATAACGTTGATTATGGTAGCAGTCAAGAAAGAGAGGATAAAAAGATACTAAACGATAATCAAGGTGAAAAGTATGAGCTTTTTCTCTACGACATCTGTTCCCATATTTTAGCATATACGAAAGGAGCAATTTACATCTGCATATCATCATCAGAGTTTTCAACGTTGCAAAAAGCATTTGAGGAAGCGGGAGGAAAATGGTCAACTTTTATCATTTGGGCGAAGAATCACTTTACGCTAGGAAGATCAGATTATCAAAGACAATACGAAGCAATGCTTTATGGATGGAAAAGCGGCAATAAACGTGAGTGGCATGGAGGAAGAAATCAAAGTGATCTGTGGTTTTATGATAAGCCAACACACAATACACTACACCCAACGATGAAGCCAGTAGAGCTAATGGAGAGAGCAATAGTAAACAGCAGCAGACCAGGAGACATAGTACTTGATCCATTTAGCGGCTCTGGCAGCACACTGATTGCATGTGAGAGAACAGGAAGAATTTGTAGAACAATAGAGCTAGATTCAAAATTTGTAGATGTAACGATAAAACGTTGGCAAGTGTATACAGGCAGGGAGGCAATTCTTTCTGGTGCTGGTAAAACTTTTTCAGAGATTCAAGAAGAAAAACAGTAAGAAAAAAGTGGAAAAGATAACGCAAACAGAAATTTAGTAAGCCTTGGTAGTTGTAATATTAATTTACTGGTATATACCGTATTTTAATGAGTTTAGCGTAACAAATAACTTTGGATTAAATGTGGTGTACTTAATGAATCAAGAAAAGACGTTAGCTGGAGTAGTAACGTCGCAAACAAATAATGAAGCATCGTTTTCTGAAGAAGTAGAAAATAATGTTTCAAATTCTACACTCTCTGTTAAGGAGAGAATTGAATTGTTTGAAAAAGGTACGAAGCAAGAACCTGACCTGAACACTGAATGCAAACTAGCTTCTTTAAATGTGATTAGCAATAGTAGTGATAGCAGTATTACAGCAAAAATAGACGAAGCAGGTGCTGATTTTTCAGTGAGTTGTTCTTCTTTAGTATTTGATGATGGTAAAGACATAGAGGACGAATTTAATGCAGTTTGTGAGGCAAATGGAATAGAATATAACCGTCCGTATTCTCTTGATCAGCTTGAGGCAGCATCCAACACATCTTCCAACCCCAAAATAGACAATACAAAAGAAATGCAAAAAGAGGAAGAGGATAAAGAATTAGGAGATAAACCAAAGCCGTTACCTAGGAATGGAATGTTGGAGAAGGACAATATTAGAAATGTAGCTCCACCTTCACCTAGAACAGCAGAAAATCATCGGTTGAGTATTATTCAGGATATTGCACCACCAAAGCTACCACATTCTTCTTTCCAATTAAATGGAGAAAAATGTGATGAGCAAGAAGCTATAGGAGAACCTATGTATGCAACTATAGACAAAAATAAAAAATTCTCGAAAAGAGGTTTAGATGGTGAAATAAACGATCAAAGTCCGGAGATGGAAAAGTCAAATTCTGAAGAAACATCAATTAAGAAAGGATCAATTGATGAACCTATAGATCTGAATACAAAATTTTTAAAAAAGAGTTTGGAAGGAAGTGATAGTGGAATAGACAATAGAAGTGCAGAGATGACAAGATCAAATTCTCAAGTAACAGAAATGAGTGAGTTTTGTGGCAATCAAGGATGGGAGAATATGTCATTAAATCATGATAGTCCAGTTACACTTTCAACTAGCTCATCAGAAAAAAGTGATAATGAAGAAACCCCGTTAATTAAAAAAGAAAAGAAAACAAATAGAATTTTGCCAAGAGTAAAATATGCAGTGCAGCAGAAGGAATTTGTAATTTTCGGTATAGCTGCTGTTGCACTTAGCGCTTCTGCAGCTTTGGTATATCTACAGGATAAAGGACAATTTATTGCATTTTTTGCAAACAGCCCTCTCTATATTACTATGCCAATGATAGCAATTACTTCATTGCTTGCAATTAGCACAATATTTTGTGGAATAAAGCAATTTAGAGATACTGAAGAGTGTCAAATAGGAGGAAAGAATGCGAATGAAACTTTGAATCAGGTGCTAAAGTATCAACCAAAAGATAAAGTAATAAAATCATTCAAACTTGAATACAGCAATGGTACTCATTCACATTTTACACTTAACGCTTGGAAGGGTAAGAACAACTTCATTAATATTGACGACAAAGTCATTAGTAGAAGAAATAAAGTAGAATCAGTAATCAAAGATAGGCCATTATTTACAGCATTATTAAGCAGTTTGGTTGCTGCAAATATAGTATTGCCTTTATTACTGTATGTAGAAGGTGGTATTCATAGTGTACAGAAGTTTTACCAGAACGCTTTGATTAATAACGTAGGGCTATCAGTACTTGTAGGCTCGAGTATACTTGCACTATCAGTGATATTCCTTGGAGTACATTACTACAGAAAAACAAATTGCACAAATCTTGTATATTGTGAGGAAAGAATTGAACCAGAAAAAGTTAATGGAAAGTTCATTGAGGAAACAAAGGAAGCAAGGACAAAAGTGCTTGAAGAAAACCATAGTAAAGATGCTAAATGCAGCAGTTTAACGCTAGAGCAAGTAGTGGTTGAATCTCATAACTACAAAGATGTAATTTATAGTATTAGTTGAAAATAGCCAAATTTCACTATGTAAAAAGAAAGCACCGGAGTATTTTGCTTTGTGTTAGTAAAATATCTCTGAAATATTGGCAAGTATAAACAGGTAGGGAATTGCTGATACTGGCAAAACCTTTTCAGAGACTCAAGAAGAAAACTCGTAAAAAATAGGCAAAAAAAAGTGAAAATCACACAAACAGAATGGGCAAGAGAGATAGGAGTATCAAAGCAATATGTCTGTTATTTAGTAAAAAAAGGAATAGTTGAGCTGGAGGATGGACTCATTGACCGAGAACAAGCAAACAGAGCTATAGAAACAATAAGAGATCCAAGTCAACCACTGAGAAGAAAAAACTATTCAGAAAGCGGAGAAAAACTTTCTACGATGTTGCTAAAAACTAGAATAAAAAATGAAATGGAACGTGGCAAATTGCTTGAGGCAAAAGCTAAGGCTGAGATAGGAGAACTTGTAGCAGTAGAAGAAGTAAAAAGTGAGGCATTTAATGTAGCAAGGATTGAGTTTAACAAGCTTGGGCAAAGAGAAGCTTATTACTTATTTAAAGAACACCCTGGTGAAAATACCTTTGGAGAGTCAGTAAGAGTACCAGCAAACGATGTTTTACATATCTATAAACCACTGAGACCTGGACAAATTAGAGGGGAACCTTGGCTTTCTAACGTGCTTTTAAAACTTTACGAACTTGACCAGTATGATGATGCAGAATTAGTGAGAAAAAAGACAGCAGCAATGTTTGCTGGATTTATTACAAGACTCGATCCAGAAGCAAATATCATGGGAGAAGGTGAAGCAAGTGAGCAAGGAGTAGCACTATCTGGCCTAGAACCTGGTACTATGCAACTACTTGATCCAGGTGAGGATATAAAGTTTTCAGAGCCATCTGATGTAGGAGGAAGCTATGAAGCATTTATGAGACAGCAACTGAGGGCAATAGCAATAGGCACAGGGATAACATACGAACAACTAACAGGAGATTTAACCGGTGTTAATTATTCATCAATCAGAGCAGGACTGATAGAGTTTCGTCGTCGATGCGCTATGCTGCAACATAACATTATGGTATTCCAATTTTGTAGACCAGTATGGAGTAGATGGCTAGAGTTAGCAGTACTTTGTGGAGAACTCCGTATAGATGAAAAAGTGGCAAAAGCAGCGAAAGAAGAAGTAAAATGGATACCACAGGGATTTGATTGGGTGGATCCACTGAAAGATCAACAAGCACAACAGATGGCAGTAAGAAATGGATTTAAGAGTCGATCGGAAGTAGTATCAGAAATGGGTTACGATGTAGAAGAAATTGACCAAGAAATAGCAGAAGATCAAAAGCGTGCTGATTCTCTCAACCTTTTCTTTGATTCTGATGTCAGGACACAAACAAAATAAATCTCGTTTACTTTATGGAAATTTTACAAACCAACTGGCTATGTAGGCCGATGATGATAGAGCAAAAAAGCTTTGACCTGTTGTCACTATATAAGGGAAAACAACCTATCTTGAAAAATATAAAACATACAGTAAATCAGAATATAGAAAAAACAGCAGTAATAGCAATACATGGAATTTTGACCAAAAAACCAGGAGCTTTTGACGTCTTTCTGGGAATGACATCATATGAGCAAATAGAAGAACAAATTACACAAGCATTAGCAGATAGTAGCATAGAGACAATTATACTGGAAATAGACAGCCCAGGAGGAGAGGTAAACGGTATATTTGACCTGGCTGATTTTATTTATGAATCAAGAGCAAAAAAGAGGATAATAGCGATAGCAAATGATGATGCATACTCTGCTGCATATGCTATAGCCTCTAGCGCTGAGAAGGTATTTGTGAGCAGAACTTCTGGTGTTGGCAGTATAGGAGTAATAGCAAGTCATATAGATCAAAGTGGGTTTGATGAAAAATGTGGAATAAAATATACCACAGTATTTGCAGGAAGTAGAAAAAATGATTTAAATCCACATGAGCCAATGACGTCTGAAAGTCTGGAAAGCTTACAAAAAGAAGTAGACCGACTATATGAAATGTTTGTGCAGCTAATAGCACGAAATCGAAACCTTTCTATAGAAGCAATCAAATCAACGGAAGCAGGGCTATATTTTGGGGAGAAAGCAGTAGAAATAGGTCTTGCAGACGGAATGACAATTCTTTCATCTATTAATAAAAATAGGAGTATTACTATGAATGAACAAACTACAAATGACCTAGAAACTGATAATTTAACCAAGTATCGTACTGAAGTTCTTGAATTAATACGTTTATGTAATTTATCGAAGATGCCAGAAAAGATAGGAGAATTTATTGAGCAAAGTGTAAGTGTTGAGCAAGCAAGGGAGGTTTTAATGGAATTACTTGCAGAGCGAACGAAAAAGACAGAGATACTGAGTGCAATACCACAGAATTCAGGAGAAGAGTTGATGATGCAGGTAGCGAAAAGTCGTGCGCAATCAAACATTTAAAGTATGTGTATAACCGCCGTGTATAACAACCACAAATATGGCGGTAAAAAAATAAAAAAAGGAGAGAAAAAGACATGATAAGTATAACTGAAGGAAATAATTTAGGAGATCTTCTGAAATATGAAGTGTCCAACTTATATTCAAGAGATCAGATAACAGTAGCCAAGGGACAAAATCTAAAGCTGGGAACAGTAGTTGGTTATGATACTAAAGATGGTTTTATTAAAGCTTTAAATCCAACTGCCACAGATGGTACACAAACGGCGATAGGAGTGATAGCAAGCGATGTAAACGCAAAGGAAAATAGTAAAGGAGTAATTATTGCTCGTGGTGCAATACTAGCAGATCATGCAGTTGTGTGGCCAGCAGGTATCACTGAAGAGCAAAAAGCTGCAGCAATAAAGCAACTTGAAGGACGAGGGATCATTGTCCGCAAGGGAGTGTAACTTAAATTAATAAGGGGGAAAAAGAATGCAAAATCCATTTACAAATACAGCATTTAGCATGACGGCACTAACAAATGCGATGAATATATTGCCGATAAATTATGGACGAGTTGAAAATTTAAATTTGTTTCCAAGTAGGTCAGTAAGATTTAGACATATTACAATAGAAGAACATAACGGAGTTTTAAGTTTACTACCAACGCAAGTTCCAGGGGCGCCAGCAACAGTAGGAAAAAGAGGAAAAAGAAAGGTAAGAACGTTTACGATTCCACATATTCCACATGATGATGTAGTACTGCCAGAGGAAGTACAAGGAATAAGGGCATTTGGATCAGAGAGTGAACTTAAAGCGCTTGCAGACGTAATAACTGACCATTTACAGCTAATGAGAAACAAGCACGCAATAACATTAGAGCATTTGCGAATGGGAGCGCTGAAAGGAATAATTCTGGACGCAGATGGCAGTGAATTATTAAATCTGTACAACGAATTTGAAATCACGCCAAAAGTAGTAAATTTTGCCCTTGGAACAGCAACAACTGATGTAAAGCGTAAGTGTCTGGAAGTATTGCGACATATTGAAGACAACTTAAGTGGTGAATATATGACGGGAATTCATGCACTCATAAGCCCTGAGTTTTTTGATGCACTTACTTCTCATACTAAAGTGAAAGAAGCATATGAGAGATGGCAAGAAGGAGCAGCGCTTCGGAATGATATGAGGTCAGGGTTTACGTTCTGTGGAATAACGTTTGAGGAATATAGAGGGCAAGCAACTGACCCTGAAGGAACGGTGAGAAGATTTATTGAGAAAGATACAGGGCACTGTTTTCCACTAGGAACAGCGAGCACATTTACAACATATTTTGCACCAGCAGATTTTAATGAAACAGTAAATACACTAGGACAGCCACTATATGCAAAACAAGAGCCAAGAAGATTTGATAGAGGAACAGATTTACATACGCAGTCAAATCCTCTGCCAATGTGCCACCGCCCGGCCGTTTTGGTAAAAATTACTGTGTAAATTTGTGAACGTATTGTAATCTTAGCAGTATATTTTTATTTATAGGTAAAATATGACAGAACTATTAGGAAAAATAATTCCAATATTAATTATAAAAGACGCTACGTCTGCTATTGAATTATATAAACAAGCCTTAAATGCAAAAGTATTGGAAATTCACTTTGATGAAAACAATAAGAATATGGTAATGCATGCAGCAATACAGATAGGTGATTCATTAGTATATATCGATGATGTACAAAGTAATTCTATCGCTGGCGGGAATGTTTTACAAGCTGCTAAGCTATGTGTCTATGTTGAAAATGCTGACGAGTTGTTTAATAAGGCAGTAAGTAAAGGAATGCAAGTAGAAAGGTCGTTAGAGAATATGCATTGGGGTTACAGATTTGGTGTAGTAAAGGATGAATACGGTATTCAGTGGTGTTTCTCCAGTCCATTGAAAAAGTAGCAGAAGGTGAAAAACATATCAAAATTATTTAAAGATTGCTTCGAACATCTGGGGCAGCAAGCTTTGTATGAGTCAAAGGATAAGTCATATATGGTACAAGTATTAAAGCAAGAGCCAGATAAATTATACGAGATTGGTGAAGGACAATTTGTGGGAGAGATGCTTTTTCTTGAGGTAAGCATTTTTGATATACTGAGGCCAATTGTAGGAGATATTTTTGTTATAGGTGATTGCAAATACAAAATACACACGCCACCACTTAGGGATAAGTCTGGAATGATCTGGAGAATCGAAGCATCTGGGGTGTAAAATGTCTGTGCATATAGAAGTTGAGGTAATAGAAAGTGTAAATGCTAAAAGAAAAAAAATAGAATTAGCAATAGTGAGAGCATTAAACAAAACAGCACTATGGTTAAAAGCGCAAGCAGCTAAGGAAATCAGTGAGGAAAAGAAAAGTTTGATAAGAAAGAGATTAAGAATTTTTAAGGCGAAAACTAGCAGATTAGAAGTGTTAATTAGAGCAAATCTCTATGACATTAGAGCATCGGCAATTGGCAAAATACAAAAAACAAAAAGAGGATCGAAAGTAGGAAAGCATGAGTTTATAGGAGGATTTGCAGCAGTTATGCCAAAAGGAAATAGCGGTATGTTTAAACGTGAAGGAAGAGCAGCATTTCCAATAAAGGAAGTAAAACTACCACTCGAACCTGAGGCTTCAAGGATAATAGGAAATCTTGTTAATTATGAGGTTGAGAAAGTGTTTACAAAATTTTTTGAACGTGAATTGAGCTATAAAGGATGAATTTGAAAGATTTACATGATAAAATTTGTACCACGCTGAAGAGAGAAATACCAGCAATTCAAACTTGTGAAATTTATCCATCGATAAGAAAAGAATTATTAGCGCCAGCGTTATTTGTAGAGCTTGTGAGTTTAGAATCGGGAAAAGATCCTGGAACAGAGGAATTAGCGCTGAAAGCAAGATTTGAAGCACGCATTGTGACTGATAGCACAATAGAAAATGCCCCTATTATTGTCAGAACATTAGCAGCAGAAGTAGCAAGAGTAGTAAATAAAAATACTTGGAATGTGGAAAATGTTTCACCAGGAGAATTTATCTCTACGGAAATTGACGGATTTAGACCCGAATTAGATGCGTATTTGTTGTGGTTGGTTGAGTGGAGTCATCAGCTTCATTTAGGTAAATCGATATGGACAGAAAATAAGATTAAACCACATACGATTACAATAGGAGAAAATGTTAGAGAGTAATTTTGCTATTTCAGAGCTGCAAAGAAAATTAGCAAACATTGTACGAATAGGGCTTGTAAAAGAAGTAGATTATGAAAAAGCAAAAGTAAGAATTAAAATAGGCGAATTTTTAACAGATTGGTTGCCATGGATAACAAGCAAAGCAGGAAAAGATAGAAATTGGTCTCCGCCAGGTATTGATGAGCAAGTAGTGATACTTTCCCCGCTAGGAGAATTATCTTTAGGAGTAGTACTTCCTGGAATATATCAACAAAAGTACTCTGCACCAGAAAATAAAAAAGAGGTGAGTAGCTTAACATTTCAAGATGGAACAAAGTTGTCATACGATAAAGATAAACATCATTTAGAGATTGAAGTAGTAGACAAAATAACACTGAAAGCTGGGGAATCGAGCATAGAAATGACAAAAAGTGGAATAAAACTGAAAGCAGAAAGGATCGACTTAAATTGAACAAAGGAATAGTAAGGTTAGGAGACTATTGTGGAGAAGCTATACCACATTTCTGCATTAGCGGAAGTAATAATGTTTTTGTAAACGGTAAGTCAATATGTAGACAAGGAGAAAGTTTTAGTGAAGGAAAAGTAATGATTCAAGGATCAAAAACAGTGTTTGCAAATGGTCTTAGTGTAGGAAGAGTAGGAGATATAGTTTCATGTGGGTTTAAAGTAATAAAAGGCAGTGAAAGCGTTTTTGCAAAATAGAAATGAAGGGTATGGATGCTAAAACAGGAAAAACGTTAGAAGGAATAGAGCACTTAAAGCAGTCGATAATTGATATACTGACCACTCCTATTAACAGTAGAATAATGAGGAGAGATTATGGTTCTCGATTATTTGAATTAGTAGATAAGTCAATAAATAGAGATCTAACTTTGGAAATCTATTCAGCAGTAGCAGAAGCTCTACAAAGGTGGGAGGAAAGATTTAAGCTAGAAAAAGTAAAAATGACAGAGGTGAAAGAAGGAAAAGTAACGCTTGATCTAGAAGGATTATACTTACCAAGCGGGAAAAACATTCATTTTGATGAAATTGTAGTTTAAAGATGAAGCAGCTAAATATTGTAGAAAAGCTGAGTTATGAAGAAATCTTTTCGAGAATGAAGGAAGAGTTAGTAAAGCGAGATGCAAGTTTTACAGGATTGGTAGAAAGTGATCCAGCAATGAAGGTATTAGAAGTAGCAGCATGGCGAGAACTTTTACTCAGACAAAGGATAAACGAAGCTGTAAAGGGTAATTTACTTAAATTTGCAACAGGAGAAGATCTTGACTCTTTAGCTGAATTTTATGGAGTAGAGAGGCAAAATGAAGAAGATGATGAACATTTTAGAAAAAGAATAAAAGCAAAAATAGCAGGTTGGTCAACAGGAGGAAGTAAGGAATATTATAAATATCATGCACTGTCAGCAGATAGTAGAGTAAAAGATGCACTAGTAGAATCACCTATACCAGGAAAAGTACAAATTTCAATCTTATCAACACAAACTGGCATATTGTCAGAAGAGCTACTAGAAATTGTAAAAAAGCAGGTTACTAGAGATGATATAAGGGTTTTAACAGATACAGTAACAGTAGTTGGTTGCAATATTACGGAAATAGATATTCACAGCAGAATGAGCATAAGTCCTGTAATATCGAAGGAGGAAATCAAGAAGCAGTTTATTGAGAAGTTTGAATTAGCAAAAAGATTAGGGTGGAGTGTAACAAGATCGTGGATAATAGCGAATCTATTTGTAGATGGTGTAGAAAACGTAGAATTAATCGAGCCAAAAGAGGATGTTGTGGTGCTAGGTAACGAGTGTGCAAATTTGCGAAATTTAAAGATTGAGTAATGCTATTACCCCCAAACGCGACAAAGCAAGAGCAAGCATTGGTTGATGCAATCGATTACAAAGTTGATCCAAGTTGCATCAGGAGATTTAAATTTAGTCTTAAAGAAGAAACATTGCCGTGGATAATAGAAGAATATGGTTTAGAAGAGATACTGCGTTGGGTAAAAGATAGAAGAAAAGCCGTAATAGAAGGAGTAAAATTTCAAAGACTGCGAGGAACTCCAGCATCACTAAAAATAGCACTAAAATGGGCAAATATAGAAGATATTAAAATTATTGAAGAACCACCTGGTAAACATTTTTTTGAGTTGCAAGTAGGGATAAAAGAGGTACCAAATGACTTCTTCGTAGATGCAGTAGTAGAACTTGCAAAACTATCACTGCCTGTAAGATCCAGATTGATGAGGATTTTTAACGATTATTATAATGTGCAGAGATTTATATTGGATGAGAGTTTATTTGGAGATCTTCTTTCTGATTATTCAGGGGTAAAAATAGAAAAAGATGGACCAGTGTTATCATTTGGAAGAGTAAATTTTTTCAGGTCTAGTGGTCCAGTTATTAGGATTATAGAAAACTATCTACGCGATCATTATGAACGAGCTTTAAGCAATGATATATATCGCCTAGATGTAGCAGTACTTGGAGAAACAGAGGCTCATACAAAGGATTACAAAGGCATTTATGAAAGAAGTCATCAGTGGTACAACTTAAAAGCACTATATCCTCTATCACAGAGCTTATTACCAGAAATAAAGTTTGCCAAAGCACAGATTGTACTGTCAGATAGCTGGAAATTAGGAGAAATAAATGGGTGCTTTCCAGTAAGTAGCGTAGAAGAAAAAGGAAATAAATTTGTATTGGGAAACGATAAACTTTCAGGGCAACGTTGGAATTTAAAACACAAGCCAATTTTAGAAAGATTCAGTATTATCCATCGTTACAAAGTAGAAAATTATACAGATCAGAAGGTCAGAAAATATGTTTTAGCAGAACACAACATTTACTATAAAAACGACTTATATTCAGAGCAAAAAGACTCAATACACGAATTAGAAAAGCACATTTTAGTGTTTTACCCGGGAGTACTGAAATGGCACGAACATCGACATTTGCACAGAAGTTGGAAAAATAGTCAAGTAATATCTATAATAAGTTAAATACTTATATTTAGATCCTCATATATTATATTAATAATAGGTTAAAATGTATGAAATAAAAAGAAAAGGACTTGCTTTCTCATGCTAAAAAGGACATGACTTGAATAGCGGCAGGTAAATATAAGAAATTTGTCTGGCGCTAGAAAAGCTAATTTTGTGAGGTAAGTATGAAGTTTAGCAAAGAATCTTTTAGTAAGTTTTGTAAAGAAGTATCAAGTAAGGATATTAATAAAAGAAATGAAGAAGGAGAGACGATATTACACCAAGCAGTAGAAATCTCCAATTACAAAACAGTGAGGTTCTTAATAAAGAAAGGAGCAGAGGTAAATGCAAGAGATAAAAATGGTTATACACCTCTGCACTGTGCAGTATTTGCGAAAAGCTTAGAAAATGTAAAAGTGCTGCTAAGAGAAGGAGCGGAAGTAAATGCTACTCAATATGTCACTGGATGTACGCCACTCCACTCTGCGTGCAAAATAGGAGGAGCAGGAGTTGAAATAATAAAAGAGCTAGTGAAGGCCGGAGCTGAAGTTAATCAACTGAATAAGTATGGTGCAACACCAATGTATTACATCTGGGAAAGTGAAAAGTATTGCCTATGTGATAGCAAAGAGAGTGAAAAGGCAAGTAAATTTTTGAGAGAAAAAGGAGGAATAACAAAAAGTAGAGAACTGACGTGCTATGGAATAGAGGGGCTAGTGGGAGAAATAGCAGACATGTTGAATGGAAGCTACATGCCGGAGCTAAAAATAATAGAGATAGGAGAAATAAGAAAGAGAGACAAATCACTAATAAAGGAAGAATGTGAAAATTTAGCAAGCAAAATAATGAGCCAAGTAAATGAGATGATAGATGAGGTGGTGAAAAGGAAGGCTTAGGTTTAAAGAAAGGTAGGGGTAGATTATGATAAAGCTTGGTAAGAAAGAGAAATCTCTATTAGAGAGCTCATTTAAAAAGAAAGAGACGAAAAGGGAACTACATTATGCAGTAGACGCAAAAACAGTGAGATTATTAGTCGAAAAAGGAGCGAATGTGAATGCTAAAGATGTAGAAGGATACACAGCACTGCACCTAGCGGTAACGGAGAAACGTCTAGAAATCGTGAGGGAATTGATAAAATCAGGAGGGAATGTAAATGCGGAAGAATATGGAAATAAATGCACACCGCTGCACCTTGCATGCATGATAGGCGAAAAAGAGATAGTGAAAGAATTAGTGAAGGCTGGAGGAGAAATAGAACAAGCGGATAAATTTGGAATGACAGCAATGGATTATGCGAAAAACAGTAAGGAGATCACTGAAATATTGAAGAAAGAAATAGACAGAATTGAAAAGCTATTTATGAAGGGCTAAAAATATGGAGAAAGAAATAGAAAAGAAAGTAATGAATTTAGAGAAAAAACCTTTGGGTGAAATGAGAAAAATATGGAAGAAGGTATATGGGGAAGAGGCACCTAGACATTCAAAGAAGTACCTGATACCAAGATTGGCGTATAGGTTACAGGAGAAAGTGCATGGAGAAATATCAAGAAAGGGGGCAAAAAGACTAGAATATCTAGCAGATCGACTAGAGAAGGGAAAAAGAATAAGTAGCGATAAACTGCCAGTAGCAGGAACAGAGCTGATATTAGAAAGGGGTGAAGAAACACATGCAATAATGGTAACAGATAAGGGTTTAATCTACAGAGAAGAATTTTATACGTCATTGTCAGCAGTAGCCGGGAAAATAATGGGAATGAGCTACAACGGACCTTTATTATTCGGGATGCGTGACAAAAGTGGAAATTGAGGAGAGAGAATGCTAAAAGAAGTAAGATGTGCAATATATACGAGAAAATCAAATGAAGATGGTCTAGAACAAAAGTTTAATAGTCTTGATGCGCAACGTGTAGCATGTGAAAAATATATAAAAAGCCGAGAAGGATGGGTAGCATTGGCAAAAAGGTACGATGATGGCGGATATTCAGGAAAAAACTTAGAAAGACCAGCAATAAAAGAATTATTTGAAGATGTAAAGGCAGGAGAAGTAGATTGTGTAGTAGTATATACGCTCGATAGGCTATCAAGAGAAACAAAAGACAGCATAGAAGTGACATCATTTTTTAGAAGGCACCGAGTAAATTTTATAGCAGTAACGCAGATATTTGATAATAACACACCAATGGGAAAATTTGTACAAACGGTATTATCAGGAGCAGCGCAACTAGAAAGAGAAATGATCGTAGAAAGAGTAAAAAATAAAATAGCAACATCAAAAGAACAAGGATTATGGATGGGTGGAACTTTACCGCTTGGGTATGATGTGAAAGATAAGGAATTAATAATAAATGGAAAAGAAGCAAAGACGGTAAAACATATATTTGAGAGGTATATGGAGCTAAAATCAATGGCAGAATTGGCAAGGGAGTTAAATAGTCAAGGTTACAGAACGAAAGCAAGGTTTGATATCTTTAAAAAAGCAACGGTGAGGAGAATAATAACAAATCCAATATATATGGGAAAAATACGGCATTATGAGAAAGAGTATGAAGGAAAACATGAAGCAATAATAGAAGAGGAAAAGTGGCAAAAAGCACAAGAATTAATAAGGAATCAGCCATATAGAAAAGCAAAATATGAGGAAGCGCTGCTTAGGGGAATAATTAAGTGCAAAAGCTGTGATGTAAATATGACTTTGACGTACTCAAAAAAAGAGAATAAAAGGTACCGATATTATATATGTAATAACCATTTAAGAGGAAAAAGTTGTGAATCGGTAAATCGAACAGTAGTAGCAGGAAAAGTGGAAAAAGAAGTGATGAAAAGAGCAGAAGATTTATATGAAAAATGTGGAGAAGAATGGAAAAATTTAAGTTTTGGAAAACAGAAAGAAGTAGTGAAAAAGTTAATAAAGGGAGTAATGGTAAAAGAAGATGGAATAGAGGTGAGCTCAGAGGATAAGGTGGAATTTATACCAATAAAAAAGAAAGGAAACAAATGCACAGTAGTAGAGCCAGAGGGGAAAACAAACAATGCATTACTGAAAGCAGTGGTGAGGGCTCACCTATGGAAACGTCAGCTAGAGGAAGGAAAATACGCAAATATAAAAGAGCTGAGTGCTAAAGTTAATATAGGTACAAGACGTATACAACAAATTTTAAGATTAAATTATTTAGCACCAAAAATTAAAGAAGATATAGTAAATGGGAGGCAGCCAAGGGGTTTGAGGTTAGTGGATTTAAGAGAAATACCGATGCTTTGGGGTGAGCAGATGGAGAAGTTTTATGGTCTTAATTTACAAAAGTAACAGGAGATCGATGTGCCAGAAATTGGGGAAATCAGTGTTAAAAGCTTAATTATATAATGAAAATAGTAATAATCTTAACTTATATACGAAATGACACCAGAGCTCTAAAATTATTGTGTAAGAGCCAAACTTCTCCAGTTTAGCCATGTTTTATAGTGACGCTGTAACCTTTAATATGGCAAGTGATTAGTTGTATTAGCATACTGAGCTGTATAATACGCCAAGGCCAAGTACAAAGATCGAAAAAATAGACCAGCCTGCAGTTTTCTTTTAGCTCAACACAATCTTAAAAAGAATAAACATCAAGCTAGAGAAACCTCCATTCATTTCCACATTCCAGTCTTGTTGTCACTAATTTTCACTTCATTCACATCAGTACTAGGACTACTCCATCCCTCTTCTTTGGCTTTTTGTAGAGATTCCTCCAAAAGTCTACTTGAGTCGTCTATATTCCTCATAAGCTGCTCTCTTGGTGATAAAAGACTTTCATGAATTGGTTGCTTATATTGTGTTTTGTTAAACAGACTAGCAGCTAGAATACCTAATAATAGTGTGTTATTTACTACAGTAGTGTTTATTTCCGGTACAGAAGTAACAGTAGTACTATTGTGTCCTCTAGAAGTAAGTAAAGCTGGAGATCCTGTAGACGATATTAGACCTTTAACCCAAATGACAACACTATTGTTCATCCATGAATTGCTTGGTACTATATCACGGCGATTACGGTCTCCGTGTTGGTAAGACGACAGAAATTCAACAATTTGTGAATAGCCTCTACTTTTTGCAATATCTAATGGTGTTTCACCATCATTATCTTCAACATTAGCATTAGCTCCTCTTTCCACAAGATATTTTATTGTATTTAATGATGATGGTGATGGGTAAATACACCTATGACACCAATACTGATTACCCATAATAGCAAAATGTAAAAGTGTATTGCCGCCACATCTACTTTTAGCATTAATATCAGCACCATTTTCTATGAGAAAATCGAAGTCATTCCATCTACGATCACCAGCAGCTAAGCATAAAACTGATCTGTCTTGTTCATTTCTAGCATTAACATCAGCTCCCTTGTCTATTAGGTACTTCATCATATCTAGTCGTCTATCACAATAATAATCTTGGGTATTGAAAGCTATAATAAGAGCTGTTTCACCTTCTGTATTCCTAGCATTAACATCCGCCCCTTTCTCTACTAAGTACTTTACTATGTCCAAGTGACAACTTTTAACAGCATAATGTAAAGGAATTTCGCCATTCTTATCCTTAGTGTTTAAATCAGCTCCCTTATTAATTAGATATTTCACAACTTCTAAACTGCCTCTTTGAGCAGCAAAGTGTAGAGAGGTACGACCAGATCTACTAGCTTCGGTGTTGATATTAGCTCCTTTCTCTATAAGGTATTTTACTATATCTAGGTGACCTTTTGCAGCAGCTAAATGTAAAGGTCCCTCATGCTCATCGGCAACATTGATGTCAGCTCCTTTTTTCACAAGGTATTTTACTACATCTAATTGGTTGTTCCAAACTGCCCAATGCAAAGGTGTTTTTCTACCATACCTATCTTTAGCATTAATATCAGCACCATTTTCTATGAGATACTCTACCGCATCCAGCCTACCATATCGAGCAGCTAAATGTAGAAGTGTGTTGCCATCGGTGTCTTTAACATCAGCTCTCTTATCTGTAAAGTATTTTACCATGTCTAAATGAAAAACAACTTCGTGTATGGGTGTTTTATCATAATCATTTAATTTACTATTTAAATCAGCCCCTTTATCAACTAGATATTTTACAACTTCTAAATTACCTCGTTCAGCAGCAATATAAAGAGGTGTACGTCCCGTCCATCCATCCTTAGCATCAATGTCAGCACCTTTTTCCACTAAGTACTTTACTATATCCAAATTATCTCGCTTAGCAGCGAAATGCAAAGGTGTATTCTCTCCTTTATTTCTAGCATTAACATCAGCCCCTCTTTCTACAAAGTATTTCACTGCATTTAAATTACCTTGCTCAGCAGCATCGTGCAAAGATGTATTACTATAATCCTCCGTAACCTGCTGTCCCTCTGTAGTTTGTGAAATTTCTGTTGTAACTTGCTGTCTTCCCGTAGTCTGTTGTCTCTCTGTGACCTGAGGCACTTCTGTAACTTGTTGTCTTCTTGTGACTTGTTGCCTTTCTGTGACCTGAGGCACTTCTGTAGTTCGTTGTCTTCTTGTAACTTGTTGCCTTTCTGTAACTCGCTGCGTTTCTGTTGTAACTTGCTGTCTCTCTGTAACCTGTTGCCCTCTTGTGACCTGAGACACTTCTGTAACTTGTTGTCCCTCTGTAGTGTGTGGCACTTCTGTAACTTGTTGCCCTTTCTCCGTAAAGTATCCAGCTATATCTACATAACCTGAACCTTCATCTAAAGGAATATCACCTTTTTCATCCTTTCCTTTTGCTACAAAGAATCCCTCTTCATCTAAATTATCTTGCTCAGCAGCAACCTGCTGTCTCTCTGTAACCCTAGGTACTTCTGTAATTTGTTGCTTTTCGGTGACTAATTGCCCTTCTGTTGTAACTTGTTGCCCATCTGTAGTATATGATACTTCCGTAACCTGAGGCACTTCTGTAACTTGTGGCACTCCTGTAGGATACAGAAAACGTTTAAGAGTATCTATAAGATCACCTAAAGTTTCTACCTCACCTAAAGCACCCCTGGCTGTATCTAAAGCCTTCTGCTGTCCACTTTGTGTGCCTAAGTGCCGCGTAACTACCTGTGAACTACGATCCCAACCTAGTTTTTTTGACAGCTGATACCAACGATATATATAGGTTGCTATTTTATATATATCATTTCCTATACCTCGTTTTGAACGATGAAGTTTAACTGTATTATCTTCACTTGAACTTATAATATCATTTACTAATCTGCTTATTTCTTCATGACTAATTTTATCACTAAGATTTTTTTGCTTAAAAGTACCAGACTGTAGTAGCTGAACAATTTTATTAATTGTACCATTACTGGATTGTTGCTGATTCACATGCATTTTATTACCATTAAGTATAACTAAAACTACCCACACTATAAAACTAAATGGTTATAAACAGTTTATGTAAATACCAAATACAGACTAATCTTTAGCGCAGATATTTTGAGTGTCAATAATTTTTTCCATGTGGATGGAAAATTAATTTTATATTGTAAGAAATCGCATAGTTTACTTGAAACTAGTATTAAAAGAATCACATCAACTACAGTAGGCATATATTATCAATTATAGCAAGAAGAAAATTATCTTGAAGATTTGTAGTATATTGCCACTGTTTTTGCAATTTTATCGTAAAAAAGCTGCTTGCGTTTGTCGAGTATTGCGAATATAAAAATTAATATTATAACTACAAATGTTAATGTTAATAAAGCTCCAGACCACTTTTCAGAATTATGCTGATTACAGAATTCTTCTAGAGACAAAATATAACACGGTATGAATACATTAAAAGCTTCAAACAAAACGTACCTGACTGTTGCCTGTACTAAAGTGATATTTTCAAGTGTATTTGCATCTTTTATGTGAATACCGCACAATAGTTGTCCTGGAGTACCGCTAAATCTTCTCATCATGAATACTCCAAATATTATTGATAGTAGAAAAAATAAGTATGTGGTTAATAAATCAGCTTTAATAGGATCAAAAGCTATTTGTACGAAAGAGAAAAAAGCTAAAGAAATTCCAATAATAATAAAATGGTCTATAATATATGCTACTGCGCGCCTAATTATCCCCACACAGTTTAAATTTAAGTGATGTTTTTCAGGTTTGTAGTCAATTACCACTGTTTTTATAGTTTTATCATAAAAAGTCTGTTTACGTTGATCAAATGTTGCAAATATTAAAACTAAAATTGGTAAAATGAAGAACCAGTTAGAAATACAGCTCAACAAGAGCACCTTAAGAGTACTCCTTATCACTGCTTGCATTAAAGCAACGTTTTTAAGTGTATTTGCATCCTTTATGTATATACCAAATAGCAATTTTCCAGGAGTCCAGCCAAACTTTGTTATCATTAATGTTTCTAGTGCTATAAACAGTAATGTTTCTAATACTTCCCCTTGAATTGACGTGGAGATTATAGCAGTGTCAGAAAAGATATAATTAAAAAATTCAGTAAAGGATTTATCTGATGATATGAACAAAGTGAATAAATAAAAGGATAGAAATATTATTGCATCGACTACACATGCTGCAACACGTTTAGTAATTTCTGCATGGCTTACTTTAGCATCCATTTTTATACCTAACACCATTATCTAATGTATCACGTTAGCGGTTAAATAATAGTAAAATTGGTTGCTTGTACTGCTGGTTGAGAGCATGAGAAATATTTGCATTCATATAGAAAACATGGGTTCCTTTAGCATCACAACAAATTGAATTATTTACTTTCTCCAAAAAACATAAAAAGGTCGTATATTTTTGAGAACAAGTTGCGTAAAAATAAGGTTATAAAAATAGAAGCTTGCAATCTTTGCAACGAAGTTATACAAAACAGTTCGTATGTAAACATGGCTAAAGTAGGCTAATATAGTTGGTTTTAGCGTACAGTGAAATCACCATATAAAAAAGTTCGAACGGTACACGTGGTAGACCAACGCATCCTAAAACAAACTCTTCTCTCGTCTCTTGATTTCGAGTCCTAGAAATGGTTATTTTATTTAAATTATTAGTGTAATATGTTGCTAGATTAATAATAATTGATTTGACAATAGTAAAGAAAATTTTAGGTGATTTATAGCAAAAACGAAATTTAAAGATAGAACAAAGCCCTTCTACAAGCTTAACTCAAAAACTTAAATAAAATAGCCTAAAGATACAATATCTATAAAAGTTACTTGTATTATCGATTTCATTTACTAATATATAATAAAATCTAATATGATCTTAAATTTAAATATAAAATAAGTAATTAACTTTATGGTGAAGGTAATAGATTATCTCAGGACAGATTCACAAGCAGTTAAGTTAGATAGGGAAGAAAAATCTTTTCAATTTAAAAATAGAATAAGACGTCAATATAACCCTAATGATATTAATATTGCCAAGTTGTTTCTTGCGATACGTGAGCATAGAACGGATAATCCTCAGCTAAATAAGATTAGTGAAATTGAAGGGTTACTTACTCAAGTAGAAAATATTAATGATATTGATCTCAATGATGGTGGTAATACACCACTACATGTTGCTGTAAGCAAAAATCATCAAGACATTGTTGAACTTCTTTTGAATGTGTCTGGTATAGACCCAAATATTAAAAATAATCAAGGTAAAACTCCACTAGATATTGCTAAGCAACAAAATAAGGGAGAGATTATTAGGACTCTAGAAGAACATTTAAAAAAATTTTCTGATCAAGTAAAAGGACTTTCTGCACAGGAGGAGGAAGTACATGAAAAGCTAAGAAAGTTTGTTGAAGATTTTGTTTTTATTTATGAACGCTCTTTATCAGAGTACTATGAGAGACTAGAAAATCAAAGAGGAAAGCAAGGTAAATGGGCTGATTTTGTTAATATGATAATATATATAGGAAAAGGTGGAACAGAACAAGGAGAAGCGGAATCAAAAGTAATTCCTCTTATTGGAATTAACATTCTTCGAGCAACAATATCCAGCATTGGTAGTAGTTATAATAGAGCAGAGCTTAAAAAGCTGATAGATCAATTGTATATATTTAAAAAGGATCCAATCAAAGTCAGGGAAGAGTTAGTAAAATCTGGTATTGAAATCTTTCAAAGTTTTGAGAGCCAATTTATACAAGTAACAGCAGAAGGAAGTTGGCGGAGAGCAATGACAAAATTAGCAGAAGATGCTGTGAATAGAGTGGTTGATTACTATAGAAAAAATACTGAAAAAGAGCTTTGTGCTTCCTCAATTACTGAGGGTATTATTTTTGGAAAATCAAAAAGATATAAACAAACCTACACTGGTGTTCCTCATATTAAGCTAGGACATACTTTAGAAAGTAAAAATTCATGGAATACTGCAGAAATATTTGATAAAGCGGGATTAGTAACGATAAAGAGCGATGGTCGTGCTGATAAATACTATAGGAGAATAGACGGAAAGAGTGATACTAGCAAATATGGCTATCGTCTTCTTTTGAAGTGGGAGTTGGAAAATAAAATAAAAAAATTCATGAAAGAATACAGTGAAGAAAATCCTCCCAGAGAAGAGTATAGGTATGTTTTAAAGTCAGATGGGAAAACAAATGAAGAATGGGAAGATGAATTATTGAATGAGATTAATAAGCAAGATCCGAAGTTAGTCGAAGAGAGGTTACTAAGCAAATTCAAAGGAGAAATGGAACAGGAAGCTGAAAAAAACTTCAATGAATTAGAGGATTATATAGGTAAGAATTTTAATGAGTTATCAGGTTACATAGAAAGTAATCAAAATGAGATTAAGGGAGTCTTTGATGAATTAATGAGTCAATATCAGGAAGCCAGTAGGCAACGTCACAAGATAGCAGATTCTATTGTAGAAGGAAGGAAAGAAAGTGAAAAAAGTTTCGAGAAAATAGATAAAAAGCTTGATAAGATATATGATGCAGTTGTAGCAAGAGAGCAAGTAAGAAAGCCTATTTGGTTTAATGTGAAAAAGCCAGTAATTTTGTTTGCTGGAAGAAGGGAAGAGTTAATTGACCTACATAATAAGATACAACTTAATTCAGAAAAAGTAACAGTAATATCACAAATAACCTCAATTAGCGGTTTAGGAGGAATAGGAAAAACTGAGTTAGCTAGACAATATGTTCAAGAATATAGTAAAGATTGTTATGACAACGTTATATGGATCAATGCTGAAAGTGAGATAGCTCTTGTTGAATCATTTACTCGATTAGCGAAGGATAAGCTAAAAATTGATACAAAAGATGCAAATGGAAAAGAAAAGGATATAAGATCTATCGTAGAAGAAGTTTACAATTTTTTTAGTAATAGTAAAAGCTTGTTTATTTTTGATGATGCCGAGAAAAGTAATTATTTGAATAAGTTTTTACCAATTCATGATTCATTACCGGGTGGTAATGGACCTTATATTTTAATTACTTCTCGTAATCGAGAGTGGGAAAGGGGGATAGAAGTTATTAATCTGAACGAATTAAAGTCAGAAGAAGCGATAGAATTTGTAAAAAAGGGCTTGATTATAGAAGATGAATCTCAAAATGAAAAGATAAAAGCTTTGGTAGAGAAATTACAACACTTTCCTTTAGCTATACAGCAAGCAATATCATATATTGAAGATCAAAGAGTTACTAGAAAATTTGATATAGATGATTACCTAAAGGAATATGAGAAAAAAGCGAAAGATTTGCTTAATTATGAAGGATTTAGAGGAATTGATAATAACTATGCAAAAACAACTTTCACAACTTGGAAGATTACAACCGATAAGATAGCAAGCAATGAAAAGCATGGAAATTTAGCTTTAAGGATTCTTGATGTTATCTCTTATCTTGCACCTGACAATATTAGTAGAGAATTCTTTTTAGATTTGACAGGAAATAATGAAGAGGAATTAAGGTCTGCTGTTCGTTTACTTATAAAATATTCTATGGTTAATGGTGAACAAGAGCAAGGTGTGTTGAGTATTCATAAATTAGTTCAAGAAGTGACAAAAATAGCGTTGGTAGAGAAAGGTAAGAATAAGGAAGTTATGAAAGAGACTTTCGAGCTACTCAGAGCAAGTTTTCCTTATAATGGTGATAAATTAGAAGACTATTTAAAGAAACGAGAATTATTACCGCACTTAGAGGCATTTTTATCACGTATAGATAGTTGGTTAAAAAAGAACCCTCAAGATAAAGAAAAAATAGAAAAGGATTATCTTGAAAATTTGTTGACATGGATGAGTGATGGGTATTTTAATTTGGGTAATCCCAAAAGAGAAAAGGAGTTGCTAGAAAGGGTTTTGCCTATTTTAGAAAAGCATTACGGAGAAGATCATTTTGAAGTATTTAAAAGACTAGTAAATCTAAGCAACAGTTATCTAGTTTTAGGTGATTACCAAAGAGCAAAAGATTTGCTAGAAAGAGCTTTAAAAATTGAAAAGCAAGATTATGAAGAAGAGCGTTTTCAATTAGTTAGAACACTGGTAAATCTGAGTATCAGCTATCGAGCTTTAGATGATTATCAGACAGCGAAAGAGTTACTAGAAAGGGCCTTTCCCATTTTAGAGAATCATTATCGGGAGGATCGTTCTTCATTAGCTCAAGTACTAATAAACCTGAGTATTGCTTATGGATCTTTAGGTGATTATGAAAGAGCGAAAAAGTCAATAGAAAGAGTATTCTCTATTTTAGGTGACAATTATGAAGAAGAGCACTTTGAGTCAGCTAAAATGTTAGTAAATCTTAGTATTGCTTGTAGAGGTTTTGGTGATTATCAGACAGCAAAAGAGTTACTAGAAAGGGCACTACCTATTTTAGAAAATTATTATGGAGAAGATCATTTTCAGGTAGCTATAGCTAAAACAAATCAAGGTATCACTTATATAGCTTTAGATGATTATGGAAGAGCAGAAGAGTTGCTAGAAAGAGCTTTGCCTATTTTAGAGAATCATTATGGAGAAAATCATGTTGAAGTAGCTAAAATATTAGTAAATTTAAGTACCATCTATAGATACTTTGATAATTATCAAGGAGCAAAAGAGTTGCTAGAGAGAGCTTTACCTATTTTAGAGAAGCACTATGGGGAAGAGCATTTTGAAATAGGTATGGTTCTGGAAAGTTTAGGCACTGATTATATAGCCTTAGGTGATAATCAGGAAGCAAAAGAGGTGCTAGAAAGAGCTTTATCTATTTTAGAGAAATATCATGAAAGAGATCATGTTGAAGTAAGTAAAATATTAGTAAATTTGAGTATCGCCTATAGAGGTTTAGGTGATACTCAGGGAGTAAAAAAGTTGCTAGAAAGGGCTTTACCTATTTTAGAGAAGCATTATGGAGAAAATCATTTTGAAGTAGCTATAGCCTTAGAAGATTTAGCTATTGCCGATGGAGCTTTAGGTAATGTTCAGAGAGCAAAAGATTTACTAGAAAGGGCTTCTGCAATATATCAAAGGAGTAAAGTTGAAGAATGTTTGCCGAGTACGAGTTCATTAAGGAACAGAAGAGAAGCAAAAATTGGGAAATGTGAACTGTCTTGGGAAGACGTAGATGAATTCAATACAGAAAAAGATGAGAAAAGAGATTTTAGTAAAATTAAAATAGATAGTAAAAAGTTTATTGACTATATAAAAGATATACCAGAAGAAAAACGTTCTCAGCTAATTGAGCTAGCAGGTAAAGTTGAAGTTACAGGTGAGTTTCATGATTTAATCAATAAGCTTACCAGTAATCAGAAGGTTATGAATCATTTAAATAGAGTAAAAAAAATCTCTAGCATAACTATGCATGGAATGATGGCTAAAAATATTTTAGCTGATTTTTTAAACAGAGATTATCAGGGTGTAGCAATTAATATTGGTTTTATAGCAGGTGGTCAAGGATTTGCTAAAGTTGCTGAAGTTGCATCTCGTAAAGGATTAAATTTACTCTCAGAAGGAAAAGCATTACTCGGTAAATCTTTAAGAGTAGCATCTTCTTTTCTTGCTCGTGGTACTTCTACCTTTGTTGTTTATGATCTGGTAAATCAGGTAGAAGCATTTAGAAACGGTACGGAAGAAGAATTAGTTGGCGTAGTAGGAGATAGTATTTACCTAGGTGTTAATACTGCAGAGATTGGCATCGAAGTTGCTGAAGGTTTTGAAATATTAGAAGGAATATCAAGTGTTACTGGACTAATTGGAGCAGAAATTGGAGATGTAGTATTTATTGGTACTGATGTTTACATGGCAGTAAAGAGAGTTGATAAGATTGATCAATTGATTCACTTAAGTGGAAGAGAAAAATTTATTGAAGGATTGCGTGCATTTATAGGTATGCAACCTGAACAATATATAGAAGAATTAATAGAAGAAAAACAACTTTACAACCAATTAGTTAAGCAAGGATTTGAGTATTTGAAGCAGCATAATGATATTCAAAGTTATGTATTCCCTACTGGTCAATCAGTTGTTAGTTCTTGTCGTCAGGTGCCATACCAAGTGCTTCAGTGTGATGGCGCTGGATTTGGAGAATTATGCATGAGAAGAATTAATGTTACACTTTACACTGAAGAATGCAAAGTTAAGTTTAAGATAGACTTAGACAGTAAAGTACTGCTTGATGGAAAAGGAACCGATATAAAATGGAGTAGAGCAAGGCCGAATAATCCAAGTGGTGGAAAATTGTTTTGTTTCTCGCAGGGAAATGACGAACCTGCTCCAAATTATGGGTCATATTTATGCGAAAATGCGATTGGTTTATCTAATAACAAGATAGAAGGATATAATCTAATTAATTTAGGAGAAGGTGAAGATTATGCCAGGGGATTTAAGGATAGTCCGAACGTATTTGTAGTGAATGATGGGTCTAAAGAATATTATGGGGGAAATAAGAATGATATCTTTGTTTTACAGGGAGATCTGATAGAAGGGTCCTTGTACGGAGAAGATGGAATTGATACCTTAGATCTGACTGGATTTGCTCAAGAAGCTGTGAGTGTGAATGTGTATTTAAATACAAATATTGGCACTATTGTGTACAACAGATATGGTTATTCTGGATTTCAAATTAATTCAGTAGAAAGAGTGCTTGGTAGAAAAGCTAAGGCAGATCATATATTTAGTGCATGTGAAACTAAATTCTTGGATGGTAATGGTGGTAAGGAAGATCAACTTGATTATTTGGAAATAAAAGATAATAACTGTGTCTATGATATACAAGTAATAGTTAGAAATTACACTGAAGTAAATAATCTAGCACTCAAAGGTAACTTTAACTATATTGTACCATTTCAAAAAGGTAGTGCATCTGTTAAATTACTTGCTAATTTCGAAAATAACCATAGGTTTATATTCGACTACTTGCTTGCTGATATTCAGAGTATTGATATTAAAGATCACAATAGTATAAAGTTCGATTTTTCCTCAAAAGTTGCAAATAGTAACTTTAGTATATCTATCTCATATAACATAATGAACAATATAATCTATCAATTAAAAGACAGTGCTGAAATAAAAGTAGGTAAGGAAAGAAACTTGTATGCAATACAGAATACTAATAAAACTATTGATGAAATTATAGAAAGTTACCCAGCTATAGCAAATAAACTCAATATGACTATCGCTGTTCAAGATGGTGATGAATCTATACTTGTTGGCTATGGGAAGTGTGAGGTAATTTACAATAATCCAATCTATAACAGTCACTTAATTGGAAATGGTGGTAAAAACATATACGTAATTACTATAGCCTCAGGTGAGCAAAGATATGAACATAATATTTTTTCTATGCCACAAATAAACATCTACAATCCTGATCAAGCAAGTTCTATAGATACGTTAGATTTACGTAACGTGATAAAAATAATACAAGATGATTTGAAAATACATATTAATCTGCCAAGAATTTTTCAAGATGGAAATGATTTGCTAGTTAGGTTAGAAGCAGAAATGGGACAAAGTTTTTTATTAGAAGTGCTAACAGTAAGATTAAAAGACGGTTTGGATTGGTATGAAAATCTTCATATTATCTCAGATAGTGCGCCTATGAAAATAAGTTCTGAATTAGAATTAAAGCCACTACCTTTGATCTTTGAAAAGGATAAAGAAATTATTGTGGTAACGGGTCAAGATGTGGAGAAAGATGCTGAGCTTATCACGCCTAGAAAAGGAGGAAACAATACGTTTGTTCGTAGTAATGGTCATGATCTAATAATAACTAATGCTTTTGATTCGACTATTACTAAAGATGATTTTTGCAGTATTACACTTAGTAAATTCTATAAAACACCTAAGATGAAAACGTTATCAATAAAATTTGTTGATAAAGAGATAGTGTTAAAAGATCATGAGAAAGAAATAAGTACAGCAAGAGAAGTTAATGTTGTGAAAAAAGAACATAAGGATCAAGTGTACGATGATGTTTTTAGTTTTAATCAAGAAGGAGTAGAAACAACACAACACCGCAAACGTCGTCATCATCACAGGGATCATCATGTTTACTCATCACGAAAATCTCTTGTTATGGATTTAAACAATCAACCTGAGGTAATAGCAAGTAGTGGTACAAGATCATCTTCATGGATAAATGATTTATTTGGTTGGATAAGGAGCTCTGTGAGTGGATTATTAAGTTCTAAACCTGAAGTAGTATCAAGTACTAAAAGTCCAATCTCACAAGTAGATGCAAAAATGGATGTAAATGGTACGATAATGTTACTTGATGTGCTTGTAAGAAAGTTTACGGGTAAACAATATATATCTACAGTAGATCAATCTATACCTTTATTAGAAGCGAGAGGTTATGCACTAAATGTTACAAATAGATTTGAGAAAGTGTTGAATAAAACTGCTATTAAGTCAGGAGTATCATTGACAAATCTAAACTTTGATCCCGTGGCAGTGCAATCAGCTATAATTGGAAAAATAATAGATGGAAGATTTTCTGAAATAGCAAAAACCTTATATTTATTTGCAAAAGAAGCATGTCCAGAACTTAAACAAACTGATAAGTTTCTAGATCATTTGAGAAGCAATTTAAAAGAGGAAAAAGAAACAGTACTGCTACAACAGAAAGTAGAAAGGCCTTCTAAAGTCTTAGATCAGGAAGTTTCAAGGAAAGTAGAGGTATCTAAAAAGCCGGATATATTCTTAAATGGAACATCAGTAGTTAAAGGAATGAGCAGAGCGATAAATTGAGGGGACTATGTGATCTTTTCTGCCTGTAACTGTTTGATCTCATCAAGAGAAAGACCTGTGGTTTGTGATATGATGTCAGTAGAGACTCCAGCACTAAGTAGATTTTTGGCCACAGCTATTTTAGCCTGTTGTTCACCCTCTGCTATACCTTCAATTTTACCTTTTTGACCTCAGTTATGGATTAGAAAATAGATAAAAGTATAACTAAGAAGAGGGAAACAGGGTAAACTCGAGTATTTTAGTAATAATAAGAGGTTACCCATGAAGAAAGATATTACAGAACTGTACTGTTGCGTCGAGGATTTTTGTCGTGCGGTAGATGATAATTTTGCAAATAGGTTCTTATCAAACGGCAAAAAACCAACCAGAGTACCAGAAATAGCGCACTCAGAAATTCTAACCATAATCCTGTTATACCATAAATCACCATGTAAAAACTTCAAGGCTTTTTATCTTTGTTATCTTCAGTTATTCTATAGATCAGAGTTTTCAAAGCTGCCTTCATATCACAGATTTATTGCCTTAAAGCCGCGAGTTTTGTGGTATTTAGCATTACTTTTGCAATGGTTCTGTGAACAAGCGAAAATGACCGGCACTTCCTACATCGACACCTCTACGATTGCCGTTTGCCACAAAAAAAGGATCTCTAGGAATAAAGTTTTTAATCATCTAGCAGAAATTAGTAAGAGTACGTATGGTTGGTTTTTTGGCTTCAAGTTGCACTTAGTGATTAACGAAATTGGTGAAATTCAAGCACTTACCCTAACCAAAGGTAACGTTGATGACAGAAAACCTTTACCAACTCTCACTAAAAGACTGACCGGACTTTTGTTTGGAGATAAGGGCTATATAAAGAAAGAGCTTTTTGAGAAACTCTTCGATAGAGGCCTAAAGTTAGTCACTAAAGTAAAAAAAGGTATGAAAAACGCACTAATTTCACTTAAAGAGAAGATTTTATTAAGGAAAAGGTCGATTATTGAGACTGTTTTTGATTCCTTGAAAAACAAATTTGAGATTGAGCATACAAGACATAGATCGCCAACAAATTTCCTAATTCATGTTTTTTCTGTTCTGATTTCCTACTCCATGCAGTCCAAAAAGCCTTCTATTTCTATGCCTTTCTTTATCGGCTAATCCATAACTGAGGTTAATGATAATGTTTCTACTTTTGAGAATTTTGCTATGCTAATTGCTCTATAACTCCCATAATCCCAGTTTAACGATCTTCTTGTACCACAATTTATAGATGCGACAGAACCAAAACCCATACTCACCCAACCTAATCAATTACTTGCAATCTGGATTCCAGTTTTAAGCTACTCGGATGACAGAGAAAGGGCTACTTGCATGAAATGAAAAGGAGCACCGAGCAGATCACTTCTTCACAAAGATCTTATCAGCAACACGCATATCAATTATGCTCCAATTGCTAAAAGTAAAGTCGGTTGTATTTTGCAAGTGGCTTAAATAATCCCATGCGCTATAAGGATTATCTTCAGGCAATTTTACTGTGGAACTGTCATCGAGTATGATATTCCATCTTCTATTTCCTACATAAATACAAGAAGAAATATGATCACTTAATTGAGTTTTTCTCTCTAGTATATCTTTAATGAATTTTAGATTTGATAACGAATTTTGTCCTTTAATTACAACGAGGTTATCTATCGGGTAGTCATTTACGATCACTTTACCTTCAGAATCAATTACTGAAGTTCTGTTATCATCTTTCCAAAGAGCGAAAGGTGTATGTTCATCTACATCAATGTGTAAGGTATTAGGTAAAATTCTATAAATTTTTACATATTTTATCCATTTGCTTACAGATTGTATATTATCTGTTAGTTTTGAGAGTGATACATACATGATAGGTTGCGTTCTATCTACTAAACTTAGAATGTCCTTTTCATTTGTAAATTTGTTTCCAGTAACGGTTACTTTGTCGATTAAAAATCCATTGCTAAGTAATAAGCTCGATAAGCGATTGTTACACCAAGTAAAGTAGTAATTGAATCGATTTGTTATTTTATCAAGTGAACTATAAAGTACTAATGTGAGAAAAAGTGCAGTGATAATAACAAGAGCGCACTTGCGCAAAAAACTTCTTTGGCTTCTAGTAACATTGTTCAACATCGGCTTGATCTCTAATATTCCTGTGGTGTAAACTGTCTTCGACAATAATTTTGACTAATTCATTAAAATCAATTCCTCTTGTCAATTTTGCAATTTCTGGTACTAACGACAATTCAGTAAAGCCAGGATGTGTATTAACCTCAAGCATTTTTAAAGTGTTATTTTGGGGATTATAACGGAAGTCTGAGCGGGAAACAGTTTTACATCCTAAAAATTGATGAACTTTTAACGCGTGTTCCAAGGTTATTCTATATATGTTGTTAGGAATTTCAGCAGGAAATATATGTTCTGCAAATCCATCTGTATACTTTGCTTCATAATCATAGAATTTATTTTTCGGTCGTATTTCCATAGTGCCAATTGCTTCATTCAGTAATACAGCAGTATGTAACTCTATACCCGGTATGTATTCTTCTATGATCATCTTTTCCATTATAGTAGAACTATTATTTTTCAGCTCTAAGTAATCCTCATGTGAGAAAATCATGTGTACTCCAATGCTTGAGCCTTCGTTAATCGGTTTTAAGACGTACGGATAATCAACTTTAATATTATTTTTTAGCACATCTTCTCGACTAATTACATAGCCTCTTGGAGTGTCGATATTAAGAGAATGGAATATATGCTTTGACATCACTTTATTCATAGCAACAGCCGAAGCCATAACTTCTGAGTGTGTATATTTTATACCTAAAATCTCCAGTAAACCTTGAATACAGCCATCTTCACCATAAGGTCCATGTAGGGCAATAAAAGCAAGAGCGGGATTAGTTTTTTTAAGCTTTTGAGCAATGTTGCTATCAACATCTATTTCTATTGCATTATATGAAAGGCTATCAAGCGCCTTCTTTACTGCTTTTCCGCTCATAAGCGATATTTCTCTTTCGCAAGAAAATCCACCACTTAAAATTGCTATATTTGGAACCATAAGCACCCTAATATTTTGCTATATATCATATATAAAAGATACTTTTATCTTCAATAGAAAAAACGCTTTGAAAAATTCCACAGCTGTACAGATATTGAAACTTGCAGATGGTGTCATGCAAACTGGTTCCTTTATGATCAGACACCAGATTGCAAGTAAAACTGGAAGATCTTTTTCAGTAATATTCTTTAAAAATTTAATTTTGTAATCCACTTGATTTCCACTGGTTCTGTCGCATCTATAAATTGTGGTACAAGAAGATCGTTAAACTGGGATTATGGGAGTTATAGAGCAATTAGCATAGCAAAATTCTCAAAAGTAGAAACATTATCATTAGCCCCGATAATTTGTCTTTTTTGAATCATACGAATATTTTCTATGCCGGTAATGGTATCTTTGCGGAGTGGAAGCTCTTAAAACCAAGCATTGGCTTTATTCGTTTTTTGATAAATCTATGATCTTGTTCGACAATATTATTTAGATATTTTATTTGAAAAACCATGATTCTACAATCTTCAGAAATTTCTGTATTCAAATCATCAAGAGCAGCAGTATTACTGCCGCTTTTATCAATTACTACTTTCTCAGGAAGGTTATTCTCTCTAAAGGCTTTACGAAAGAACGCAAGTGCCGCAGACTTGTCTCTACGAGCACACAACAGAAAGTCTACAGTATTACCAATAGTGCTCTGTATAGATAAACCCATTTGCCGTTTAATTTAACGTAGGTCTCTCCAGCTACTGCCAACCTGCTTCTTCCTTTTCCTTACCGCTTCATCTATCAGTGGTGATAACCCACCTTTGTAACGTAGCATTTTGCTCCCCTTATACTCAGCATTTCTTCCAAATCTCGATAGCTCAAAGAGAATCTACATTTCATATATACAGATAACATTATTATCTCTGCTGAAAAGCTAAATCCTTTGAAATATGGCAATAATTTTGAACTAATACGAAACATCTTTGCTTTTTTTTTAGATGATCATATCACTTCTTTTCTACTTTCCTACAAATGTTACATACCAGGATTTATAGATGCGACAGAACCAAAAAAGGCCATACTGAAGGTAGCAATTTGTCAGTGATACTTGATATCTCTGCTGCCGATATTTTGTGTGATCATAAATTTCTTCAACATGCGACGCTATATCTCTGTACCCCATGCCGCTACCGCTAGATCCGTGCGAACTTTTCTTTATAGTAATTTTACTATATACTAAAATCACCTATATTAGCCCATTTAATCAATATCTATATACGAACTGTTTTGCCTAATTTTGTTGCAGAGATTTCAAAATTCTATTTTTATAACCCTATTTTTACGCACTTATTCTCGCAAATATACGATGTTTTTATGTTTTTGAAAAAGTAAACATTCAAGATTTTTATGGTGCTAATTTATAGTATATTTCTGAAGCTGAAGGAAATTAAATTAATTGTTAGTAACTTTCTGTAAAATATAAAAAATAAGTAAATCTTGACTTTATCTATTAAAAATGTAATAATTAAGTGGCATGACTTTTTAGGAGATCAAAAATAGATCTTAATAACCATACGTAAGGTAATAGCTTTGTAATGTGCTCATACAAGGAGTTAATAAGCTTTTTATAATAAAACATATTATTACTTTATAGTTTATATAATTTAATGTGATGGAGTTTTAAAATGAAATATCAAGATTTTGACTACTACGAAGCTCTAGGAGTTGATAATAGCGCTACGGAACTTGAAATAAAGAAGGCATATCGTAAGATAGCAAATGAATACCATCCTGATAAGGCTTTCAAATCTGATGAACAAGAGAAATACAGAACTTTGAAACAAACTTTAAGAGAAGGTATAGAACTTTTAGAATCAGAAAAAGAATTATTGAATAAGCTTGAAAAGAAAATTGAACCGTTCCTTAAGGCTGCTATTGCAAACGAAACGTTATCTAATCAGAATGAAAGAAAAGAGTATGATAGAGCAAAAGGGGTAAGAAAGAGTGGTTCAGCATCTTCTGATCCAGAAAAAAGGAATGGGTGTGACAAAAAAGAGGAAACAAAGAAGAGTTATCAAGCACCGAAAACGAATAAAAAGAAAGCTCAAGATATTGAATCTGAGTTATTTGATGCCATTTACTACAAAGATTTACAAAAAGCGAAGGGTTTAATAGAGAGATTAAATAATCTGGGAGTGTTAAATAAACTGTGTCAAACCGCATTTTTAGTTCAACTCAATTTTCAATCTGCCAGGAAAGAAAACATCAAGTTGAGAGATAGTTAATGCCCAATCATGTACAGGCATCGTCGACTTTTCCTCTACCTTCTTTATAGCACAATATACCTGCTTATACAAGGCATTTATGCTGGTAAATGAGCCTTTGGTCTTAGTGAATTTCCTAATTTGCCTATGTAGCCCCTCTATGGGATTGGTGGTGTAGATTATCCTCCTAACTGGACCAGAATACTTAAAATAACCAGACAAGTTTTCCCAATTATTCTGCCAAGATTTTATAACCATAGGGTACTTTGTGCCCCATTTTTCATCCAATTCCAACAGATAATTCTCGGCAATTTCCTTGCTTGAAGCTTGATATACCTTCTTTAAATCGCTCAAAAAACTCTTCGCATCTTTACTGGCCACATACTTCAGTGAGTTGCGTATCTGATGCACTATACACATCTGCACTTCCGCATTAGGAAAGACACTGTTTATAGCTGCAGGAAAGCTTTTCAGCCCATCAACGCAGGCAATAAGGATATCTTCTACTCCTCTTTCTTTGAGGTCATTTAGCACTCCCAACCAGAACTTCACTTTCAGCCAAATAAAAACCTAATACTTCTTTTTTGCCATTTTGATCTATGCCTAATATGTTATACATGCATTTACTTACGCAATGCCCGTCCTCTTTGACTTTAAAAAACATGCCATCCATGAAAACTATCGGATATACAGACTGCAGCGGGCGACTACGCCATTCGTTGATTACTGGTAGCAATTTGTCAGTAATACTTGATATCTCTGCCGCCGATATTTTGTGATCATAAATTTCCTCAACATGTGACACTATATCTCTATAGCCCATACCACTGGCAAATGTGCTCAAAATCTTCGTTTCAAGCTCTGGATGTAAGTTTGTTTGCCTTTTTTTGACTATTTGTGGTTCGAAACTTCCTTCCCTATCTCTTGGCGTCAAAAGCTCAAATGACCCTGCGCTTGTACGTAAAGTCTTTGCATTCCTCCCATTTCTTCGATTATTCTCTTCGCTTTCGGCCGACAAGTGGTTTTCTATTTCACCTTCCAGGCTTACCTCCAGCAACTTTTTTATAAACGGTGTTAATGCTCCATCTCTTCCTGTCAACGGTCTTCCTTCTCGTATAGACGACAGGATATTTGTTTCTAATTCTTTATAATCTACCAAACCGGTAGTTCTGTTTACTACTTTCTGACTCATTGTCAAACCTCCATTTTTTTATATCAATTTATTACTTTTTTTTCGGTTTGACACAGTTTATTTAACACTCCCATACAAGCAACTTATTGAAAATCTTATTTTTTGTAATCAGTTTATCCAATTTAGTTGGAGTGTTAAGTTTACTAATCTTTCCATAATTGAGATTAAAGAATTGTAAATAATTTATAGATTCTTCCGAAGAAATTATCTTATTTTTTACTGGCAGACAGCTTGCTTAAACCCGTAAAACTTCTCCATCTGCTCATTCCACAACATCGGTATTTCTCTTAAATCAACTAATTTCAAATCTCTTGGCTGTTTCCCATTTACTATGTCTTCTTTAATCTTCGGAGCTAAATAATTCAACCTTAAAATTTGCTGTATACGTCTTGTACCTATATTAATTTTGGCACTCAGCTCCTTCACACTTTCGTATTTTCCCTCTTCTAGTTGCCGTTTCCACAGATGGGCTCTTACCACTGCTTTCAGTAGTGCATTGTTTGTTTTGCCTTCTGGCTCAGTTACTGTGCATTTCTTTCCTTTCTTTTTTATTGGTATAAATTCCACCTTATCCTCTAAACTCACCTCTATTCCATCTTCTTTTATCATTACTCCTTTTATTAACTTTTTCACTACTTCTTTCTGCTTTCCAAAATTTAAATTTTCCCATTTTTCTTCGGTCTTTTCTCTCCAATTTTCATATATCTGCTCCGCTTTTCTCATCACTTCTTTTTCTACTTCTCCTGCTACTATTGTTCGATTTACTGATTCACAATTCTTTCCCCTTAAGTGATTGTTGCATACATAATATCGGTACCTTTTATTTTCTTTTTTTGAGTATGTCAGTGTCATATTTACACTACAGCTCTTACACTTAATTATTCCCCTAAGCAGCGCTTCCTCATATTTTGCTTTTCTATATGGCTGATTACTTATCAATTCCTGCGCTTTTTGCCATTTTTCTTCCTCTATTAACCTCAGTTATGGATTAGAAAATAGATAAAAGTATAACTAAGAAGAGGGAAACAGGGTAAACTCGAGTATTTTAGTAATAATAAGAGGTTACCCATGAAGAAAGATATTACAGAACTGTACTGTTGCGTCGAGGATTTTTGTCGTGCGGTAGATGATAATTTTGCAAATAGGTTCTTATCAAACGGCAAAAAACCAACCAGAGTACCAGAAATAGCGCACTCAGAAATTCTAACCATAATCCTGTTATACCATAAATCACCATGTAAAAACTTCAAGGCTTTTTATCTTTGTTATCTTCAGTTATTCTATAGATCAGAGTTTTCAAAGCTGCCTTCATATCACAGATTTATTGCCTTAAAGCCGCGAGTTTTGTGGTATTTAGCATTACTTTTGCAATGGTTCTGTGAACAAGCGAAAATGACCGGCACTTCCTACATCGACACCTCTACGATTGCCGTTTGCCACAAAAAAAGGATCTCTAGGAATAAAGTTTTTAATCATCTAGCAGAAATTAGTAAGAGTACGTATGGTTGGTTTTTTGGCTTCAAGTTGCACTTAGTGATTAACGAAATTGGTGAAATTCAAGCACTTACCCTAACCAAAGGTAACGTTGATGACAGAAAACCTTTACCAACTCTCACTAAAAGACTGACCGGACTTTTGTTTGGAGATAAGGGCTATATAAAGAAAGAGCTTTTTGAGAAACTCTTCGATAGAGGCCTAAAGTTAGTCACTAAAGTAAAAAAAGGTATGAAAAACGCACTAATTTCACTTAAAGAGAAGATTTTATTAAGGAAAAGGTCGATTATTGAGACTGTTTTGGGAGTGTTAAATAAACTGTGTCAAACCGAAAAAAAAGTAATAAATTGATATAAAAAAATGGAGGTTTGACAATGAGTCAGAAAGTAGTAAACAGAACTACCGGTTTGGTAGATTATAAAGAATTAGAAACAAATATCCTGTCGTCTATACGAGAAGGAAGACCGTTGACAGGAAGAGATGGAGCATTAACACCGTTTATAAAAAAGTTGCTGGAGGTAAGCCTGGAAGGTGAAATAGAAAACCACTTGTCGGCCGAAAGCGAAGAGAATAATCGAAGAAATGGGAGGAATGCAAAGACTTTACGTACAAGCGCAGGGTAATTTGAGCTTTTGACGCCAAGAGATAGGGAAGGAAGTTTCGAACCACAAATAGTCAAAAAAAGGCAAACAAACTTACATCCAGAGCTTGAAACGAAGATTTTGAGCACATTTGCCAGTGGTATGGGCTATAGAGATATAGTGTCACATGTTGAGGAAATTTATGATCACAAAATATCGGCGGCAGAGATATCAAGTATTACTGACAAATTGCTACCAGTAATCAACGAATGGCGTAGTCGCCCGCTGCAGTCTGTATATCCGATAGTTTTCATGGATGGCATGTTTTTTAAAGTCAAAGAGGACGGGCATTGCGTAAGTAAATGCATGTATAACATATTAGGCATAGATCAAAATGGCAAAAAAGAAGTATTAGGTTTTTATTTGGCTGAAAGTGAAGTTCTGGTTAGGAGTGTTAAATGACCTAAAAGAGAGAGGGGTAGAGGATATTCTGATTGCATGTGTTGATGGTCTAAAAAGTTTTCCTGCGGCTATAAATAGTGTATTTCCCAAAGCAGAAGTACAAATATGTATAGTGCATCAGATAAGAAATTCATTGAAATATGTATCCAGCAAAGATGTGAAAATTTTCATGAATGATTTGAAAAAAATATATCGTGCTTCAAGTAAAGAAATCGCTGAAAATTATTTGCTTGAGCTGGAAGAAAAATGGGGTGAAAAATATCCTTTGGTCATAAAATCGTGGCAAAACAATTGGGAAAATTTGTCTGGTTATTTTAAGTATTCTGGCCCTGTTAGAAGGCTAATTTATACCACCAATCCAATTGAGGGGTTGCATAGATGAATCAGGAAATTCATTAAAACCAAGGGCTCATTTACCAGCATAAATGCCTTGTATAAGCAGGTATATTGTGCTATAAAGAAGGTAGAGGAAAAGTCGACGATGCCTGTACATGATTGGGCATTAACTATCTCTCAACTTGATGTTTTCTTTCCTGGCAGATTGAAAATTGAGTTGAACTAAAAATGCGGTTTGACACAGTTTATTTAACACTCCCGTGAAAGGCTTTTGTTCGTTCTGCACGAGAAGAAATAAAGGACCTACCTATAATCAATAACTGGGAAAATTTGCTTGATTATTTAAAAGTAAGTATAGGAAGCCTTAATAAAGAAAATTTTCGCGTCATCTATATGAATAAAAGATATCGTCTAATAGCGGAAGATCTGCAGAACTTTGGTACAGTAGATCAAACTCCTATTTACGTTAGAGAGATCATAAGACGCGCTCTTTTGATTGGCTCAACATCGATTGTAATATCCCACAATCACCCAAGTGGAGATATACAGCCTTCAAGTAGCGATATGTTTCTCACTAGACAGCTTGCAGAAGCTTGCAAAAGCATAGGAATAGAATTAATAGATCATATTATTATCACATTTAGTAGCTATTTTAGTTTCAAGGAAAATAGGCTTTTATTAGAGTAGATCTAAAATTGCTTTTGCCATTTTTCTTATTATGAAAGTAAAGCTATACATGAGGTGGTTGCCAGTGGAACAAAAATTTTCCTTCTGGAAGACAATGTGTGATTTAGGTAGTGGCAAATTGAAAGAAATACATGGTATTTGCCACTATTAGAAATCTCCTATTTTGATAAGACTTATGAGGTCTTTATTGGTTTTTTGAATTTTGTTGAAGCACTCACATGCTTACTCTAATATTTTGTTCACAGAGCCTAGTTAGCTCAATTTCAACGTTGATTTGTGAAGCTCTGAGTTCTGTTAGGGGATTTTCTGGTTGAATATCTAGCTTATTCTGTATGTTCGATAAACAAATTAAAGCCGAATCAAAAATTTCATCATACTGCTCTGCTTCATGCACACAATTGATTATTTCCTTAAATTTTTCCACATCTTGCGGCGTATCTTTTAATATTGCTCTTATTTGGTTTAGGTTTTGACGAATTTTTTCCTGATATCCAGCAATTCTCTCTTGATATATATCAATCATTTTTTGACATGAGGTGCCTCTAAATGGGTGTTCTGCTTTTTCCTTTATGTAGGAGCTCTGAAAATTTTTGCAACTAAGGACTGCTTCTCTACATTTTTTTATGTCACTAATTATACTGGTTATTGACTTACTTGCTTTCTCATGTTCTTCTTTTTTGATTATACATTCATCCTTTGTTTGGCTCATTTTATCATACAGATTTCTGCATTCTTTATATGATACCAGCGGTTGTAGTATTCCTTCCTCTACACCTTTATTATAAAAATTCTTCAACTCATCGCTTGATAGTATTCGTATAGCATCTTCCCTTTTACCTTGTGATTTAGGATACTTTTTGTTCAGTGAACTAATATAATTTAATAGGAAACTCTTAGTTAAATCTTCCTTTTTAACTTCTGATAATTTTTCTAGTGTTTCTATATATTTCAAAGTTTCCGCAAAAAGCTGTGCACCAGATGTAGCAAATCCTGGCAGTGGTTTGCTCTGCGCCTTATAAAAATCGGTTTGTAAAAAATCTTCGGCTTGTTTTTTTATTACTGAAAGTTCATTGAAGGCTTTTTCTGGATTGATTTTTTTTAAAATACTAGTAGCTTTTTTAATCGCTCTTTCTCTCTTTTTATTATCTTGTTTTTCGTTTAAGATTAAGCTTTCAGCTTCAGTAAAAGCATTGCCTTGGGCACTTTTGGCAATATTACAAACAACGTTTTTTACAACTTGCTTAGTTGCTACATAATCTATTTCCTTTGTAAAGCAATCAATAAATAGCTGCCAAATTTTTTTGTTAACGGACTTACTTGTCTTATGTTCTAAATCTTCTACATCTTTGAATCCTAAAATAGTATAGAGATTTTTTTCAATTATTGGTTCAGCATGTTGTTTTGCCACTTTACCTTTTATATTGAATAGAAATTCACTAATCTTAGTTGTGCCCATAATATTACCTCACAATATTAATGTTATATAATATAAAGTATAAAAGCTTAATGCTTAATTTTTACTTACTATTAATATAATTGAAGATTAACTTTGTTCCTATATTAAAACTTTAACTCCCAATTTATTATTAGTAATATCATTATATGAATCTTATGCCTGAATTTGGGAATATATTGTTATTGGTAGCCTGTTTGTTATCTTTAACGTATTTGTTTCTACCGTTTAGTTCTTACCGATTCGTCTCCTCTGCCATATTTTTTTGTGTGTCAGCATCAATGGCTATTTTGATCTACTGCCACATTAAAAATGATTTCTCACTTGAAAACGTATATTACCACTCACACACAACAAAACCTTTAATCTATAAGATTTGTGGTGTTTGGGGAAATAAAGAAGGGTCTATGTTGCTTTGGACCTTAGTGCTTGTCATGTATTTATTACTAATGGATATTTATATACCTTCTGTCATCCCAGTGCTTGACTACTTGGATCCAGACAATTTAATTGCAAATGAGTACATCAAATGGCAGTGTAATAAAAACTGGATTCCAGTGTCAGCTACTTGCATGACACCAGAACGAACTAATGGTAGTAAATTAAAAAAAATATCTCTTATCACCCAAGGCTTGATTTGCTTTTGTTTTTTACTGTTCACTTTACTTGAATCCAGCCCCTTCACTAAAATGCCAGGCATTGAAACAGATGGACTGGGTTTTAATCCGATATTGCAGGATATAGGCCTTGCTATTCATCCACCGGTATTATATTTGGGGTACCTTGGATTTAGCATTCCTTTTTCGCTCTCTATAGCTGGATTAATTTTAAATACTGAAGGAAATGTTTGGGCTAAAATTGTCAGGCCTTGGGTACTTATTTCTTGGTCGCTGCTCACTTTGGGCATCAGCTTGGGTAGCTGGTGGGCATATCGTGAACTCGGTTGGGGTGGATTTTGGTTCTGGGATCCAGTGGAAAACGTTTCTTTGATGCCTTGGCTAATTGCAGTGGCGCTGACACATTTGTTGCTCGTTGTACGAAATTTCAATACTTTAAGGAATTTCGCTATTTTACTTACGCTTACAACTTTTATATTGAGTGTGACTGGAACATTTCTAGTCCGCTCAGGAATACTTACCTCAGTGCACACGTTTGCAGATGACCCAAGATATGGACTGTATATATTAGCTCTACTTGGTGTAATTACAGTCAGTAGCTTAGTAATATTTGTAGTGTTTACGAGAAAGAATCACACATCTTTCCAGTATTCGATATTGGAATCTGAAAAGAAATCTGCTACTCAAGTGACAGAAGGTAGAAGATTCTTTTCACGCCTTACGATGATGCTGATGAACAATTTATTATTCATCACTGCCTTTTTCATCGTGTTCGTTGGCACTTTATACCCTACAGTGCTTGAGTATTTAACCGGTGAATTAATTTCAGTTGGAGCACCATATTACAATTCTTTATTTAACTCTATTGCACTAGCTATTCTAGTACTCACCATGATAGGGCAATACTGCAGTTGGCAGGGAAATAGTCTATTGCCAATATTCCGTGAATATAGATTTTCATTTTGTAGTGCTGCAGCTATTTTGCCGTTTATCTTTCACATGGAGCTAATGATTGTGCTATCAATTACCATCTCCATAGCATTATTAATCTTTGTTTTAGAAGCATATAGTAAAAGAATTTGTTTATTTAAGGTAGCATTTGGTGAATCAATTTTATTAGCAAGAAGAGTTTCTAAGTCCTACTATGGAATGATGCTTGCTCATGCTGGAGTGGCAATTCTAGTGCTTGGTATATCTTATTCCGTTGGTTGGCAGGAGAAAAAAGAAAACTACTTGGGAATAGGAGACAGCATAACAGTCAATAAATTTAAAGTTACTTTACGAAATATTGAGCTAATAAAAGAAAAAAATTTCCATGCAGTGAGGGGTACAATGGATATCAGGAATTTGCTGAATAATAAGATATTAGGTGAAGTAACTCCTGAATATAGATTTTACCTTGCGGAAGGTCAGAAAAATGTTGAAAGCAGTATCTACCACAATTTATTTTCTGATATTTATGTTGTAATTGGAGAGATTGATAAGAGTAAGAGCAAAATCGCAGCTAAAGTGCACTATAAACCTGGAATGTCTATAATCTGGCTAGGATCCTTTCTTATCGCTTTTGGCTCGCTCCTTGCTGCTTTGCCTTCTACCAAAAAAGTAGTTCCTTCAGTATCATAAAGTTTGCATTTTTTGGCAATTTAAACTTAAGCTAAGCAACACTAACCTCGCTAGCGAATTTTCTCTGTGTTCTGTTGTACAATAGGAAATAAAGATATATTTTCTAATGAAGAACTTACATGATATATGGAATCTACTTCCTCAGGCCTTTTAAAATATCCCTGCTTAATAGCGTCGTAGACAGAAGAACCACCAAGCAAGCAGTTCTCACCTAACTCTTCTTTATAATTTTTAAACTTTTCCAATATTTCCTCCTTGTTACTCACTTCTACTATAATTTTTTCTTCATCTTGCACATCAGAATACAATCTAGCATCTACTTTTCCCAAATCAGTATGAAAAGTCAGTACTATATTACCTATAAGGTCAGTATAATTTCTTACCCCACCTTCCGTTAAAATTTCTATCTCGCTTTCACCGATTGCTATCACGTCTCTTCGAAATTCTGTGCTTTCATCTGTTCCATTTATGATTTTTGCAACCTCGACTATACTATTCTTTGAGTATTTCAAGCAGAAAGTGAAGTTGTCCATTTTTGCCTCTTTTACCTTACCAGTAGTTGCGTTTTTTGCAGCTTCCAAAAACCTTAGAGAATAATGTATATAGCTTTTACGTGCTTCTTTCAGATTAGCTTTGTGGTCTTTAAACTTCTCTAGTTTATCAATTACAATTATACTACTTAGAGTTTCAAGTACTGCACCTCTTTTTACCAAATTACATACTATGCGACTAGCAACTTCTATGTCCCTTTCAACTTGAAAAATCTTTAATTCACTAATTCTTCTTATTACATAATCTGTAAAATTATACTTATTCTCATAAGTATTTTCATATATATTTCCCTCACAAGTAAGATTGAACCTTACCCTAGATTTTATAGCTTCATTTACAACCTGTTCTAGCTGATTTATGTCTTGAACTTCATCTAATTTACAAAAATATTTACCTGGATCTTGCTCATCTAGTAGAAAATCATTCCCCCATAGATTTACACTTTTGCGCAAATACTTTTTTCCATTATAGTCAGCTTGTGTTTTGTTACGAAAAGTTCCATAAATAACATCATCAGTTAAAAAGCACTCTTTAATATTAAGGTGGGGGTTATTAACTGCAAATTCTATTGGGGTTTTACCTTTTTTATCCTTTATATCAAGATTAGCTCCTTTCCTTAGAAGCAATTTGATAATTGTATCACAATGACCAGAACGAGTAGCATAATGCAAAGGCGTCCTTCCTGTGTCGTCCTTTTCATTAGGATCAGCACCTGAATTCAACAGTAAATCTATGCATTCTTCTGAATTGCTACATTCCATACTTGATAGAATATGCAGTATTGTCAGTTTAGATTCTCCTCTTTTAAGGTTGAGAATGGTTTTTAGATCTTGATTACTTTTATGATCTAGTAAAAATTTTTTAATTTTTTCAACATCGTTCTTATAATCCTTATAAGTAACATGTGGAAAGTCTTTAAAAGTACTTAAGAATTTTTTATTCAATTCCTTCTGACTCTCTGTTAAGTTGGACATGTCAACAAGCCACGTAGATATCAGCTTGCCAAATGCACTTCTTTCGACAACATCCGTTAAGGAGCAGTCATTGCGAAGTAGCAACGAGTATTTAATCAATTCATATTCATCATCTTCTTGTTGCTGTGTTTCTTCTGCTTTCTTAGAGTGCTTAAAATCATTTTTTATTAATTCAATCAAAAGCTTTAATGTGTTAAAACTTTTATGTCCCAATAAAGGATCTGCTTTGTTTTCAAGTAGAATTCTTGCTATTTCTGAATAGCCATTTCTAATAGCCCAGCATAACGGAGTACGCCCGTATTCATCCGCTACGTCAACATTAGCCCTTTTCTCTAATAGGAGTTCTACTATTTCTTCATGTCCATTGATAGTAGCACAATGCAAAGGAGTACACCCATTTTGATTTACTGCATCAACATTAGCCCCCTTGTCTAATATGAGTTCTACTATCTCTTTATTTTCATTGTGAGCAGCACAATGCAAAGGAGTAAACCCATTTTGATCTGCTACATTAACATTAACCCCGTTTGCTATGAGAATCTCTACCACTCCTATACTGCTACTTGCAGCAGCAAAGTGTAAAGTATTCCATCCATCTTGATCTGCTGTATTAACATTACCCCCTTTTTTTATTAAAAGCTCTGCTATCTTTACAAGATCATTTCTAGCAGCTATATGTAACAATGTACTTTGATCATCGAATGTATAATTTATGTTAAATCCATTATCTTGCCACTTTTTATACGTGTCTGGATCTTCTTTTTCCAATTCCTCTTTTACCCTTTCGATTATATTGTTCTCATTTAAGTCACTTATTGTCCTTAATATTTTTAACAACCGTTCATATTCCATAATTCTACCTCAAACTATTTGTTTTTGTACTATAGCTAAAAAAAATTATTGATCCATAATAAAATAACCAACACCAGAGTAAGTGGTTTGCTGCTAACATATTTAAAAATGTTATGAACTTAATAAGAGAAAAAAATACCCCTGTAATGGAGCAATATTTAAATTTGAAAGCTCAATACACGGATCATCTATTGTTTTATAGACTGGACGATTTTTATGAATTGTTTTTCGATGATGCTATTAAAGCTGCGAAATTGCTGAATATAGTGCTAACCAAGAGGGGCAATTCAAATGGGCAAGAAATACCAATGTGTGGAGTGCCAGCACACAGTAGCGAATCTTACCTACACAAGCTAATAGATTTAGGATTCAAAGTAGCAATCTGTGACCAATTAGAAACTGCTGATGAAGCAAAAAAGAGGGGCTATAAATCCATAGTAAAGCGTGATGTAGTGCGAGTTGTAACTCCAGGTACAATTATAGAAGATTCACTACTGGAGGATAAAAGCAATAATTATCTCGCATCCATAGTTGAACAAAATGACGAATATGCTATGAGTTGGCTTGAATTATCGACGGGAAAATTTTTTCACACTTTAACGAGTTTGAAAGCTCTAGATAGTGATTTATTGCGTATATCACCAAGAGAATTATTAATTTCTGAAAAATTCACTGAGGATGAAAAAATTAGATCGATTTTAAAAAATTATAAAATATCAATTACGCAACACGCACAGAGCTTTTTTGAGTATAGTAAATCTCACAGAACATTATGCGAGTTTTATAAAATCAGGGAACTTGGGAGTATAGGAAATTTCAGCAAAGTAGAAATCATGGCGTGTGGTGCACTGCTTGAATATGTCAGAGTAACGCAAAGGGGCTCCATTCCAAGGCTTGAATTCCCAAAAACCTATAAGCAACAAAATTTCATGCTTATTGATGCTTCAGCAAGGAGAAATCTTGAGTTGTTTTCAACTCAATTTGGTGAAAAGAAAGGTTCACTAATTTCAGTTATTGATCATACAGTTACAGCTTCTGGTGGACGCCTGCTCAAACAAATGCTCGCTTCACCCCTTGCTTGCTCTAAGGCAATTAATTTGAGGCTCAGCACCGCTCAATTTTTTGTAAATAATCATGATTCACGCAGAAAAATACGAGAGATATTATCTAACATTCCGGATATTGAAAGGTCTTTATCGCGCTTAATACTAGGGCGTGGTTCACCAAAGGATATGAACCTATTGAAAATAGGCCTAGGAAAGACTTTAGAATTGTCTGAGTTTCTGTCTACCTTGCATAATTATTGTTTAAGTGAAAAATCAGAAATTAACTCTCAGATGTCATTCCAGTGCTTGACCAGAGAAAAGGAACCAGTTCAGGTGATAAGTAGTGACGAGAGTGAACTAAGCACAATACATAAAAGTCTTGGTAATCATAAAGATCTATTCGAGCTTCTAAACAGCGCTATACTTGATAACAACCTCAGTTCCGTAAAAGAAGGAGGATTTATCAATCCAAAATACAACTCAGAATTATCTGAGTTATCTTATATATTGAACAACAGTAACAAGTTGGTAACTAAGCTCCGTGAATCTTATCGCGACCTAACTGGCATTGCTGCACTCAAAATATTACACAACAATATACTTGGTTATTACGTTGAAGTGTCGGCAAATCACAAAATAACTTCGGATATATTTATTCATAGACAAAGCTTAGCAAATAGCATGCGCTACACTACTAATGAATTGAAAGAACTAGAAAATAAAATTCTTACGGCACGTGATGCTGCAATCGGCTTAGAAATGAAAATTTTTAGTGAACTGTGTAGTGAAGTCGCTAAAGAATCTGAAAAAATTGCTCTTGCTGCAAATGCTTTGGCAAAACTTGATATTAGAACTGCATTTGCAGAGCTTGCAGTGCAAAATAATTACGTAAAACCCATTATTGATGACAGCAAAGAGTTCAATATCTGTAGCGGAAGACACCCAGTGGTTGAAGTTAACGATAAATTCATTGCAAATAGCATCAATTTAGCTGGTATACATCTAATTACTGGTCCTAATATGGCTGGAAAAAGCACTTTCTTGAGGCAAAACGCTCTCATTGCAGTTTTAGCTCACATGGGGTCATTTGTGCCAGCAGAGAGTGCGCATGTAGGAGTGATTGACAAGATATTCAGCAGGGTTGGCGCAACGGATAATATAACAGCTGGTTATTCTACCTTCATGGTAGAGATGATCGAAACAGCAACGATAGTAAATCAGGCAACGGACCGTTCCTTGGTGATACTTGATGAAATTGGTAGGGGCACAGGGGTGTATGATGGATTATCTATTGCACAGGCGGTGATTGAACATATTCACAATGTAAATAAGTGCCGCGCCATTTTTGCAACTCATTATCATGAATTGACTAAAGTAGGTGAATACTTAGAAAATGTGAAATGTTTTTGTATGAAAATAAAAGAATGGAAAGGAGAAGTCATCTTTTTACATGAAGTAATTGAAGGCATTGCAGATGAGTCATATGGAATACATGTAGCAAAACTTGCTGGTTTTCCTGATTCTGTTTTAAACAGAGCAAGAGAAGTATTTGAGGAGCTAAAGGCTTGAGGAAAGTAACATTATATTACTCCACAATTATGGATTTTAGCAATCTATGGCGCTTTAATTTTAGTCAGCTTTCTGAGTAACTGAATTAACGTAGCATTGATCGATTGCCACATTAGTCAAGATTCCAATTCCACCACCTACAACTGCACCTACAGCTCCTAATGCTAGTTGAGTACCAATTCCAGCAGAAGACCCAATGATTAATGGAGCAAGAAAATATAATGCTAAAGCGCAAGTTATTGCAGCTACACTTATAACAGCCAGCTTTCTCGGACAAAAATTTTCTGGTGCCTCAGCACTAGATATAAATGATGATTTTACTAGATTTTTTCTACTTTCATGATCTAAAAAGCCACTCACTGTTCTCATTATAGGACGGGTAGAGCCGTCACCAGTCAAGTCAATTCTATCTCCCACTATATCATGAAGCTCTTTAACTTGAGCTTTATATTCATCCCAATAGTTTGATAACTCTTGTTGGTCATTGAGAAGATCTGGTTTATTTGAAGTTGTTAACCAGTGTGAGTCATGTTCCAAAATATATCGAATTGTAGCTTTCCCTATATCTATATGCCCTTCAGTAATTGCATACTTTAAAACACCTTCTGCTTTTTTCCTTCCAACATTAAGATCAGCACCAGCTTTTATCAATAATTCTACTATCTTTGGAGAATTATGAAATATAGCAATATCTAAAGGGACCATCTCATTACAATCTTTGATATTTAAGTTTGCTTTGTGTTCTATTAAATAACTTATAAATTTTAAGGTTTTATCAGATTTTTGATCGTCTATGTCTTTATGTCTGTAATATATTCTAATTGCAAAATTCAACGCAGTTTGACCCTTTAACGCACTACCACCAATAATTAAGTTCTGATAGCTTTTTACCTCTTGATTTATTAAGTTAACATCCGCACCGTTTTCTATTAAAGCCTTAGCTCCTTCGAAATTGCCTTGTGCAGTTTGCAGATGAAGTAAGTAACGACCAAGATGATCAGTTGCATTAGGATTTGCACCTTGTTCAATCAAATACCTTGCAATTTTATCATTAAATTTGTGATCATAAGTTGCAGATTCTAGTGGCTCAGGATTTTGCGATAACTCATCTTTAGCTATTAAGCTGTTAATCTGACAGATTGATTTTACTGACTCTAAATCTCTTCTTTTAACTGCCTTTGTGACTGCAGCGCTAAAGCTTATACCCTTTTCTATTAGATATTCGGCCATTTTGTTATTAGTAGAACACTTTAATAAATTTGTACCGCTTTGGGAATTAACCTCAGTGACAACATCTCGAATAATGGAACTATTTTCCTCAAAAATTGACTTTACTTTTTCTAAATCATTTTTGGTGACAGTATCAACAAGATCTTTTATTACAGCATTCACCCTCTCTTTTTTAGCTAAAATTTCTTTTAATTCTTCAGGGTTCATAAATACACCTCAACACACATAATAAAAAAGTATATCTAAATCAGAATTGCTTGTAAAGGATCTTTAGATATTATCTTGCCCAAAGGTTAATTTATTTTATAATCTTTTTGTATTCTAGAAATTTCAATTAAATGAACTGTTATAAAACTCACGAGTGTAATGAATTAAGGAAGAATGATGTAGAAAAGGAAGTTACTCTCTCTGGGTGGCTGTACCGTAAACGTGACCATGGTAACCTAATCTTTGTTGATTTAAGAGATTTTCATGGGATTACTCAGTTGGTATTCAATAACGATAAAGATTTTTTTGATGAAATTTCGAATTTAAAATCAGAAAGTGTGATTACTGTCACAGGAATAGTCAAAGCTAGAACTGAAGATACGGTAAATAGCTCTATTTCCACAGGAGAAATTGAAGTTATAGTTAGTAATTTACAAGTTGAATCTGAAGTTGAGTTCCACTGTGATGAAGAAATAGCAAAAGAAGAAAGGAGTATATTAGCAAGTATCGCCGGTGAGCAAGAATACCCAGAAAACATGAGATTTAAATATCGTTTTCTTGATTTAAGACGTGAAAAGGTTCGTAATAACATTATTCTACGTTCACAGATCATTTCAGAGCTCAGGAGGCTCATGATAGAGCAAGGATTCTTAGATATTCAAACTCCCATACTTACTGCCTCTTCTCCTGAAGGAGCACGTGATTATTTAGTGCCAAGCAGACTAAATCCTGGTAAATTCTATGCATTACCACAAGCTCCACAGATTTTTAAGCAGTTGCTTATGGTTTCAGGGTTTGATAAATATTTTCAAATTGCACCTTGTTTTCGTGATGAGGACGCAAGGGCTGACCGTTCTCCTGGGGAGTTTTATCAGCTAGATCTTGAAATGTCTTTTGTAACTCAAGAAGATATATTTCAGGTTATTGAATCTACCTTATATAAAGTGTTTGCCAAATTTTCTCGCAAATCAGTTGATAAAGATTTTCCACGTATTACATACAAAGAAGCAATGCTCAAATATGGATCTGATAAGCCAGATCTGCGTAATCCATTATTAATCAGCGATGTTACAGAGATTTTCCGTGATTCAGAGTTCAATATTTTCAAAAGCAATATCGAGCGAGGTATGGTAGTCAGAGCCATCCCTGCTCCTAAAACAGCAGAGGAACCACGCAGTTTTTTTGATAAAAAAATAGAACATGCGCAAAAAGAATTCGGTGCTAAAGGTCTTGGATATATAACGTTTGATAAAGATGGCATCGCAAAAGGGCCAATTGCTAAATTCCTCGATGACAATAGGCTAAATTCCATAAAAGAAATAACGAATGTAAAGCCCGGAGATAGTGTATTTTTTGCTTCTGATAAGGAAAATGAAGCAGCAACAATTGCAGGGAAAGTGCGCACTCTTTTAGGTTCAGAATTGGGATTAATAGATGACGATATCTTCAAATTCTGTTGGATTATTGATTTTCCATATTTTGTATATGACGATAAGAGCAAAAAAATAGATTTCTTTCACAACCCATTCTCTATGCCACATGGTGGCTTGAAAGATTTAGAAGAAAAAGATCCGCTGGATATCCTTGCTTACCAATATGATCTTGTTTGCAATGGAATAGAGCTGTCAAGTGGAGCAATTCGTAATAACAAACTGAATATTATGTACAGAGCTTTTGCCATTGCAGGCTACAGTAAAGAGGAAGTTGATACAAAATTTGGCGCGCTTGTGCGTGCATTCAGGTTTGGAGCGCCACCTCATGGTGGAATAGCGCCAGGGGTTGATAGAATGGTTATGCTACTTGCAGATGAGCCGAATATTCGTGAAGTAATCTGTTTTCCTATGAATCAGCAAGGAGAAGATGTTCTAATGGGCGCTCCTTCTAAAGTAGATGATAAGCATTTACGTGAGTTGTCTTTAAAGGTTGTTGAATAAAGTTGTATATAACTTGAGTTTAGGTGGGGAAAAAACAAGAATATTGAATTCTGTTAAAGTAGTGCTAGGCCCTAGCACTACTTTATAGTTTTAGGATATCAAAAAGTTTGGTCTAGCGGGACTTGGCCCTCTATTCCGTTTACTTCTCCTTGAGAGGTGTAATTCCAATAAGTATAGTTTTTACCCGCATCCTTCCAATCTTTAGGTAATTCAGGCTCCGATCTTCCTCTCCAATCAGCAACCCATAATGGGTAGTGAGAAAAATTATGTTCTTCTTGTGTATAGTAATCATTCCACGTTTTTGGTGAAGCATATACAATTGGACTGTATCCTTTTTCATTCAATTGAGTCAATAAAGAATGAAGTTTTTCGGCTCTCTGTGTGTTAGTGTGTTTTGTAGGATCATCACATTTTGTTGTTCTTCCTTCGCAAATACCAGTTGTAGCACTAACAGCTAACTTATTTGTACCTGGCTCAAAATTAGCTTTTTTAAGTTCGTTAACTATGTTATTCAACTGACCTTCAGGTGTTGAGGTCATCCTAAATACGTGATATGCCCCAGCTTGCACATTATTATCTTTCATACTTTGAAAATTTTGTCCAAATTTAGTGTCTTGAAAAGTTTCTCCCTCAGTTGCTTTGGCAAATGCAAACCTTACCTCATCCTTTGCAACTTTCAACCAATCAATCTCTCCATTCCAATGAGATACGTCTATACCTTTTTCACTCATACTAACCTCATAATTACAATAAATGTTGAATATAGAATATAATAGTGAAAATTTAATGAATATCTTGTGAGCATATTGTAAACAATTTTATACTAAAACAGTTACAAAGTTCTAAACTACAATCTATAGACAAAAATACTTGTTATTAGTAAGTTAAATTATAGTGAGTTAAAAATTATGAGCGATATTCAAAAAGCAATACTATCAAGTATAATCTGCAATATGATTATATGGTATGAAATAACTCTGTTTGGAGTTTTGACGCATATAATAAGTGACGTTTTTTTTTCATCAGAAAGCGACTACATAAAAAAAATCAAATTCCTTGGCAGTTTTGCAATTGGCTTTGGATTTAGACCACTTGGTGCGTTTATTTTTGGTTACATTGGAGATAAGTATGGCAGGAGGAAAATTTTACTGACTTCCGTAATATTAGCTTCGATATCGTCTACTGCAATTGCGGTTATACCTAGCTTTAGAGAAATAGGAATATTTTCTCCTATACTGCTTCTGTTTTGTAGGATAGTACAAGGAATGGCAGCAGGTGGAGAAACAAGTGTTAACTCTGCTTTTTTAATAGAGCATTCAAGCGATAAAAAAAATCTAGGATTCTTAGGGAGCATGAAAGCGTTTAGTGGTGCTCTCGGTTCTATCACATGCTTTGTAATGATAGCTATTTGCAAAAAGTTTACAGGTGAAAATTATGAAATTTGGGGCTGGAGGTTGCCCTTCTATTTCTGCTTCATTATGGGCATAATAGGCTTTTTAACAAGATATATAATGGAAGAGAGCTTAGCATATAAAATTCATGATCAAAATAGAAGCTTATCTGATTCTCCATTTTTAGAATTAATCAAAACCTACAAAAAAGCATTTATATTAGCAATTGGGCTTGGTATCGCTCAAAATGCAATCGTTTATTCGGTAATAATGTTTTATAACATATCTGTAAAAGCGCTTACTCTGTCAGGTATTGATATTAAAAATGTAGTAAGGATTATAGTTGAAATTACATTTGGAACGTCCGCAGTGCTATTTGCAATACTGTCTGATAAAGTTGGAAGAAAAAATGTAATGATTCCTACATTAGTAGCTCTAGCTTGCGCCGGTTTGCCGGTACTTTCGCTATTATCAAATGATAACCACTATATTGTCACGCTCTCTTTTCTGTTGATAAGTGTGCCGATAGGTGCATCTTTTGGAATATATAATTCTCTTGCCTGCGAGTTATTTCCAACAAAAGTTAGGTGCACCGGCTTTAGCCTCGCACATAACATATCTGCAGGTATTTTTGGCGGCCTTTCTCCATCGATATGCATGTGGCTTATAGAAAAAACCGAAACAAAACTTGCCGCAGGGATTTACCTTACTGTTTGTGCATTGATTAGCCTAATATCTGTACTTCAAATTAAAGCCAAAGACAAAAAAATTGATTGGTGAAATCGCTTTAGTCAAAAGATAGCGCTTCAATAGATTTTTCGATATGTTTAGGGACAGGAGCAGTAATAGTGACTTCTTTATTATTTGGCAATTTTAAAGACAAAGAATATGAATGTAGGTGAATCTGATTTGCTACTCCATCAATAAAAGCTTTTTTACCGCCATATTTACCGTCACCAAGAATAGGACAATTTATATGAGCTAAATGTGCACGTAATTGATGAGTTCTGCCAGTAATTGGTTGTAATTTTAAATAAGCAACATTATGTTTTAACCTTGCTATAATTAAAAAATGCGTAGTGGCATTTTGAGGTGAATCTTCATCAACGACTACTTTTTCTTGCCCTGAAATATATTTTTTCACCAACGGATAGTCTATTGTTCCATTATCTTTGCTCGGTATACCAAAAGTTAATGCTAGGTAAGTTTTTTTTATCCTCCGTCCTTTAAATTCTTCCATAAGGTATTTGGCAACGCTGGCATTGCGTGCGAATATTATTACTCCGCTTGTATCCCTATCCAGCCTGTGAACAATTTTAAATATTTCTCTCTCTCTTATTTGGTCAAGTAAATCACTAATGCTAATTTTTACCTTTATGCCGCCTTGAACAATGACCCCTGCGGGTTTGTTTATAGCTAGTATATATTCGTCTTCATATAATATGTTCTCTCTTAGTAGATTCACTAACTTTTCATTATATTTGCAGTCAGAATTAGTGTTCTCAATATAGTCTAAGTATCTTATCATTATAGTTTGCCCAGAGCTTACCCTATCGCTGGATTTTGCCGTGCAATTATCAACCTTGATTAATCCTTTCCTTAAAGACTTCTCAATTGCAGATTGTTTCAAATTGGGAAAAATTCTTCTAATGTACCTATCGAGCCTAACATTATTGTCTTCTACTAATATGGTTTTGATACCTTCTGACATCTTACTTATAAAAATTTTATTGTGTAAACTAAAATCTAACATACCTAATGTACTTCTCAGTTTCAGCTACTTGCATCGAGTGCTACGTGCTGGAATTTAGAGGATTATTTAACTATTTATAACGGCTTCATATTTTCCTACAGCTGAGTAAAGTGGTAACAATGATAGTTTCTCGATCATAGAGAGGTGAGTATTAGGCTCTTTAGTACTAGGGCCTTGACACGCTTCAGTGTTAGGCCCTAACTTCATACACTCAATGCCGTTAGCTAAAGATGTTACTCTTCTTACATTAACATTTTTAGTGCGATATGACCACCTGCAAGGACTATGTAATATTTGTTCTTTTACTCCATCCATTTCAGCTGAACACGCTTTAGTGTTAGTCTCTAACTGCACACATTTAATGTGGTCAGTTATAAATGCTACTCCTTTTTCATTAAGTTTAGCGTTATACTGTAATTGTTCAATTTGATTAGCTTGATCTCTTATCATACGTTCAAAGCTGATAGATAGATTATGTGATTCTATTTCTCTCAACATATGTGATTCTATGTGTTGCACTGTCATTAATTTTTTGTTTCTGAGTATACTTGATTCTAAGTTAAGCCGCGTAAGTATATCTAGTGCTCTTTGTTCTGCTTCCACTAGAAGATTACTTATGCCTTGATGTTCAGCTAAATCTCTTACAGTTTCACCGCAGTGATCAGGCAATAAAGTACTTGCGCCATAACATAGTAAAGTCATTACTACTATCCAGTGTCTATGTTCGAAAGCATAAGCTAAAGGAGATTGCCCTGAGCTATCCTGTGCATTAACATTTGCTCCATATAAAATTAAGGTCCTTACTACTTCCGCATGGCCACCTTTGGCAGCTTTATGTAAAGCAGTTGATTCTAAATCGTCACGTGCATTAGCATTTATTCCAGATTCTAATAGAGCATGTACCATTAGTGTATCACCATGTCCGGCAGCACAACGTAAAAACTCAGCTACCATCAATTTCATCACATCCTTCCATATTCCAAGTTGTGTTATAGTAGTTACTGCTTCTAGATAATTATATGGACAAATAGAAAGTAATATTTTCTGTGGATCATTTGTCTCAATACTTGCTCCATGGGCTATTAGATAATTCATTACTTTTCTATTGCCTTTTGCGGCAGCACAATTAAAAGGAGTCCATCCCCATGCATCCTTATGGTTAACATTTGCTTCATAGTTTATTAAGAGCTCTACTGCTTCCACATTATCATTCGTAGCAGCAATATGTAAGGGAGATCGCCCAATTAACTTATCCTCTATATCAACACTTGCTCTATATCGTGATGTGGCCTGTAATAGGATCTCTAATATTAATGTATTATTCTTTGCAGCAGCCCAATATAAAGGACTCCATCCAAATACATCTACTATCTCAATATTTTCAACAATATTCTTATCATTTTTTATTATACAATTCACCATTGCTTCATCAACATTTGCAACAGCAATATGTAAAGGAGTAAGTTTAAGCGCTCCATTCTTCTTAACATCTGCTCCATTCTCCATTAAGTACTTTGCTACTTCTTCATGGCCATTATCGGCAGCCTTATATAAAGCAGTCAATCTCGCTAGATCCTCTGCATTAACATCTGCATTATTTTTTACTAAGATTCTTGTTATTTCTATATCGCCATTTACAGCTGGCTGATATAAAGTAGTTCGTTGAGATGAATCCAACTGATTAACATTTGCCCCTTTTTCTATTAGCTTGCGTGCTACTTCTGTGTTCCTATCTTCAACAGCCCAATGTAAAGCAGTCCATTCGGAAAACGGACTTGGTGCATTAATATCGATTCCTTTTACTTTAAGCATAGCATTTATTAAATTATTCAGCTTAAAATCAATAGCTAAATACAATAACGTGTATGAAAAGCGTTCATGCAAACAATCTACTTTAAACCAATGATTTACATCAAACTTATTTTTCTCCCACTCTCTATACACATTTTTACTTGCTCTCTTTAGTGCCTTTAGTGTCTCTAATATCTTTCCTACATCTAGCATCACTGGTACCTTTTCTGAGATCTTTCGTGCATTTAGCACATCCTCTAGCGCCACTGCTTTTGATTCTTCTGATGTCTCTTGTACACCTAACCTTTTTAGCATTCTTTTTACCATCTGTTGAGCATTTGATACCCTTGACTCCTTTAGTATCTTTTTTGCTTCTTCTTTTGTCTGCGGTACATTTACCACCTTTAGTCTCTTTTTTAATGGCTCTTGTGTCTCTTGTACTCTTGGAATCTTGCTTGGTACTTCTAATCCATGCGATATCTCTTCTAACATTCTTAATATTTCTGCTTGCCCTAGTATCTTTACTTCCTTTAATAGCTCTTTTATTCTTTCAATTACATTGTCTTCACTTAAATTTACCTCTTGATCAATTACACCTAATATTATGTTCCACTGTTCATATGTCATTACCATGGCTTTACCTCATACTATAGAGTATTTTTTGATGCTATATATTATGGTAGAATAGTCAACGCATTTTCCGTAGCGTAACTTGAGAGTCTAAAAGGACTGTTATTAACTTACAGAAAACCAAGCTTGCCTGAAATCACTTAATTGATTATAATCATAGCTTTTAAGGCAGTAAAATGACAGCTTTTTTTTCCTTTGGTTATTTTTTTAATCTTATACCTTGGAAGTGGTGTCTATTTTTTCTTTATTGGAATTGATAATCCGCTTCGCCAAGTTTCACCGGTAATTTGCCTACTACCGGCGCTATTTTTTGCTGTTGCATGCAGTGCAGGTAAAATTCAACGTCACATCGATACTGTCATCGAGGGTATGGGCGATAAAAACACCCTTACTATGTGTTTAACTTTTCTATTTTCTGGAGCATTTTCTGTGGTGACTCAATCAATTGGTAGTGCAGATACTGTTGCTGATTTAATTCTCAAATTCCTTCCAGCAAGATTACTACTGCCTGGAGTATTTTTGGCTTCCGCTTTTATATCAACTGCAATTGGTACGTCTATGGGAGTTGTTGTATTAATGGTACCAATAGCTGTTAACTTAGCAAAAAATGGGGCTTTTGGTCTTGAAATAGGAACTGCAACTGTAGTTGGAGGTGCCGTATTTGGTGATAATCTTTCAATGATATCTGACACTACTATTGCATCTGTTTCTTCACAGGGGGCCACGATAAAGGATAAACTTAAAGTGAATTCTAAAGTAGCATTTGTTGCCAGCATTATAACGCTTGTCTATCTGGCAATTATGGCAGATAGTACAAAAATTATTCCTACATCAAATTTAGATTATTTATCAGTAATAAAGATTATTCCTTATATTTCTTTAATAATCATGGGGTTATTTGAAGTTACTACTTTAGTAACAATAACTATAAATATAATTGTTGCTAGTGTATTAGGGATGGCTTTTTTTGACTATACTATCATTCAACTCTCTCATGACATATATGACGGTTTCAAAAAAGTAAACGAGATAGTGATATTTGCTCTATTTATTGGCGGATTGAGTCATATAATGTACAAGCAGGGTCAAAAGGCATTACACAAACTTATCGATGAAAGCAATATCACAAAAACTAAAGCTGAATTTGTAATAGCGGGCATAGCATCTATGTTTACTGTTTTAGTTGCTAATAATACCATTGCTATTTTATTAAGTGGCGATATTGCAAAAAGGCTCGCGCAAAAGCATAATATTCCGTCATACCGTAGTGCATACTTGTTAGACATTTTTGCTTGCGTTACAAAAGGCATTTTGCCTTATGGTTCCCAGCTGCTGCTAGCAGGTAGCATTGCTTCTGTCTCACCTATTTCTTTGTTAACACAAGTTTATTACTGCTTTATTTTAGCAGCAGTTACAGTAGGTGAAATAATCATCAATGGCAGACGTTGCGCAGCTACAACGGTTCTGTCGCATCTATAAATCCTGGTATGTAACATTTGTAGGAAAGTAGAAAAGAAGTGATATGATCATCTAAAAAAAAAGCAAAGATGTTTCGTATTAGTTCAAAATTATTGCCATATTTCAAAGGATTTAGCTTTTCAGCAGAGATAATAATGTTATCTGTATATATGAAATGTAGATTCTCTTTGAGCTATCGAGATTTGGAAGAAATGCTGAGTATAAGGGGAGCAAAATGCTACGTTACAAAGGTGGGTTATCACCACTGATAGATGAAGCGGTAAGGAAAAGGAAGAAGCAGGTTGGCAGTAGCTGGAGAGACCTACGTTAAATTAAACGGCAAATGGGTTTATCTATACAGAGCACTATTGGTAATACTGTAGACTTTCTGTTGTGTGCTCGTAGAGACAAGTCTGCGGCACTTGCGTTCTTTCGTAAAGCCTTTAGAGAGAATAACCTTCCTGAGAAAGTAGTAATTGATAAAAGCGGCAGTAATACTGCTGCTCTTGATGATTTGAATACAGAAATTTCTGAAGATTGTAGAATCATGGTTTTTCAAATAAAATATCTAAATAATATTGTCGAACAAGATCATAGATTTATCAAAAAACGAATAAAGCCAATGCTTGGTTTTAAGAGCTTCCACTCCGCAAAGATTACCATTACCGGCATAGAAAATATTCGTATGATTCAAAAAAGACAAATTATCGGGGCTAATGATAATGTTTCTACTTTTGAGAATTTTGCTATGCTAATTGCTCTATAACTCCCATAATCCCAGTTTAACGATCTTCTTGTACCACAATTTATAGATGCGACAGAACCGTATCAATTGCATATGGTGACCATGTTGTGAGATATGCTGAAGTTCAGATAAATGACCTGCTAAGCTTAAGACAACGTATTAAAGCTGAACTGAAAGTTGCAGGTGTGAGACCGAAGAGAAGAATTGTGATTGCGACAAGTAAGGGGATTGACAAAATTGTGTAAAAATGTTATAGTTTAAAATTGGTATTTTCTAGTTAAAATATGGATCAAAGTCAAGAAAGGCTTAATGTTAATGTAAATTTTGAGGGGGAATTTGCTCACTACCTTATAGAAATGGCAAAAGTTCAAAATAGAACTATAGGAGAAGTTGTAAAGGACCTAGTGGAAGAAGAAATTGAAGCAAGCAAATTATCTGAAGAAGATGATGAAATAGATGAAGTAGATATAAAGTTGGCTAAGCTTTCTCTTGAGCGTGATGCTAGAGGTGATGAAGAAATTAGAAGTGAGGATGTAGATTGGAATAGAATATTATCTGCAAAAACAGTCTAAAGGTGGAGATACAAGCTGGGATACGATATTATCTATTCAAAAAGAGTTCTTGAGGAGGACTTTCTTGCATTACCACAAACGATAAGATCTAGAGTGAGAAGAGCTGTAGATAGTCGTCTTGCAACCAACCCTAAAGCAATAGGTAAAGCATTATCGCATGAATTCAAAGGGTATTTTAGGATACGAGTAAGTGATTATCGTGTAATTTATAGGATAAACTACTTAAAACACACAGTAACTATTACTGCAATGGGACATCGGAAGGACATTTATGAACGCAGCCCAGAATAAGCGTTGGTATTTGTGCAAGAGCCTCATGCATAATTTATAAAGTGTTAACAGCCAGACTCTCCAGCAGCTTGCTGTAATTTTTTAATGTCAAATTGCGCAACAAACTGCTGCATAATCAAAGAGGCAAAATGCTATTAAAATCGTTCAAACAACTATTTAGTAAGCCAAAGATAAAAGGCTCAGCGTGGGATGCAGCAGACTCAGGAAGAAGATTTTTTCACTTTCAACCAGAGTTAGGAAGTATAAACAATTTGCTGTCTCAAAGCCTTGAAACTTTACGTAGTAGATCACGTGATATGGTGAGAAAAAATCCTTACGCTACCTCAGTTATGGATTAGCCGATAAAGAAAGGCATAGAAATAGAAGGCTTTTTGGACTGCATGGAGTAGGAAATCAGAACAGAAAAAACATGAATTAGGAAATTTGTTGGCGATCTATGTCTTGTATGCTCAATCTCAAATTTGTTTTTCAAGGAATCAAAAACAGTCTCAATAATCGACCTTTTCCTTAATAAAATCTTCTCTTTAAGTGAAATTAGTGCGTTTTTCATACCTTTTTTTACTTTAGTGACTAACTTTAGGCCTCTATCGAAGAGTTTCTCAAAAAGCTCTTTCTTTATATAGCCCTTATCTCCAAACAAAAGTCCGGTCAGTCTTTTAGTGAGAGTTGGTAAAGGTTTTCTGTCATCAACGTTACCTTTGGTTAGGGTAAGTGCTTGAATTTCACCAATTTCGTTAATCACTAAGTGCAACTTGAAGCCAAAAAACCAACCATACGTACTCTTACTAATTTCTGCTAGATGATTAAAAACTTTATTCCTAGAGATCCTTTTTTTGTGGCAAACGGCAATCGTAGAGGTGTCGATGTAGGAAGTGCCGGTCATTTTCGCTTGTTCACAGAACCATTGCAAAAGTAATGCTAAATACCACAAAACTCGCGGCTTTAAGGCAATAAATCTGTGATATGAAGGCAGCTTTGAAAACTCTGATCTATAGAATAACTGAAGATAACAAAGATAAAAAGCCTTGAAGTTTTTACATGGTGATTTATGGTATAACAGGATTATGGTTAGAATTTCTGAGTGCGCTATTTCTGGTACTCTGGTTGGTTTTTTGCCGTTTGATAAGAACCTATTTGCAAAATTATCATCTACCGCACGACAAAAATCCTCGACGCAACAGTACAGTTCTGTAATATCTTTCTTCATGGGTAACCTCTTATTATTACTAAAATACTCGAGTTTACCCTGTTTCCCTCTTCTTAGTTATACTTTTATCTATTTTCTAATCCATAACTGAGGTTACGCTGCAAATATAATTGATACGATAGTAAGTAACTCTATCGGAACAGGAATAAAACCAAAATCAAAAGCAAAAGATGGAGAATTTCGAAAGAAAGTACAAGAATTATGGCTAAAATGGACAGACGAAGCAGATAGCTGTGGAATAAGTGATTTTTATGGATTACAAGCTCTAGTATGCAGAAGTATGATAGAGGGAGGAGAATGTTTTGTACGTTTAAGAACGAGAAAGCTGGAAGATAGATTTTCTGTGCCATTACAACTGCAAGTACTTGAGTCTGAACATTTAGATAATAAAACAAATCAAACTTTAGGAAATGGTAATGTAATAAGAAACGGGATTGAGTTCAATAGACTTGGGCAAAGAGAAGCATATTACTTATTTAGAGAACATCCAGGAGAAGGCTCATTTGGCGAATCAGTTAGAGTACCAGCAAACGATGTTTTACATATCTATAAACCACTGAGACCTGGGCAAATTAGAGGAGAGCCATGGCTTTCGAGTATACTGCTAAAGCTCTATGAACTTGATCAATACGATGATGCAGAATTAGTAAGAAAAAAGACAGCAGCGATGTTTGCAGGGTTTATTACGAGACTTGATCCTGAGGCAAATATTTTAGGTGAGGCGCAAGCAAATGAGCAAGGAGTAGCATTATCTGGCCTAGAACCTGGAACAATGCAGCTTTTAGACCCAGGAGAGGACATAAAATTTTCAGAGCCATCAGATGTTGGAGGAAGTTATGAAGCATTCATGAGACAGCAACTGAGGGCAATAGCAATAGGCACAGGAATAACATATGAGCAACTAACAGGAGATTTAACAGGTGTTAATTATTCATCTATTCGTGCAGGGTTAATAGAGTTCAGAAGAAGATGCTCAATGTTGCAGCATAATATTATGGTATATCAGTTTTGCAGACCTATATGGAATAGATGGCTAGAGCTTGCTCTTTTATCTGGAAAACTTTCTACAACAGATGATCAAACGCTGAAAGAAGTAAAATGGATATCTCAAGGGTTTGATTGGGTGGATCCACTGAAAGACCAGCAAGCACAGCAAATGGCGGTAAGAAATGGCTTCAAGAGCCGCTCAGAAGTAGTATCAGAAATGGGTTACGATGTAGAAGAAATTGACCAAGAAATAGCAGAAGATCAAAAGCGTGCTGATTCTCTCAACCTTTTCTTTGATTCTGATGTCAGGACACAAACAAAATAAATCTCATTTACATTATGAAAATTTTACAAACCAACTGGCTATGTAGGCCGATGATGATAGAGCAAAAAAGCTTTGACCTGTTGTCACTATATAACGGAAAACAACCTATCTTTAAAAATATAAAACATGCAGTAAATCAGAATATAGAAAAAACAGCAGTAATAGCAATACATGGAATTTTGACCAAAAAACCAGGGGCTTTTGACGATTTTCTGGGAATGACATCATATGAGAAAATTCAAGAAGAAATAGAAGAAGCATTATCAAACAAAGATATAGAAACTATTCTGCTTGATATAGATAGCCCCGGAGGAGAGGTAAACGGTATATTTGACCTAGCTGACTTTATTTATGAATCAAGAGCAAAAAAGAGGATAATAGCGATAGCAAATGATGATGCATACTCTGCTGCATATGCTATAGCCTCTAGCGCTGAGAAGGTATTTGTGAGCAGAACTTCTGACCTCAGTTATGGATTAGAAAATAGATAAAAGTATAACTAAGAAGAGGGAAACAGGGTAAACTCGAGTATTTTAGTAATAATAAGAGGTTACCCATGAAGAAAGATATTACAGAACTGTACTGTTGCGTCGAGGATTTTTGTCGTGCGGTAGATGATAATTTTGCAAATAGGTTCTTATCAAACGGCAAAAAACCAACCAGAGTACCAGAAATAGCGCACTCAGAAATTCTAACCATAATCCTGTTATACCATAAATCACCATGTAAAAACTTCAAGGCTTTTTATCTTTGTTATCTTCAGTTATTCTATAGATCAGAGTTTTCAAAGCTGCCTTCATATCACAGATTTATTGCCTTAAAGCCGCGAGTTTTGTGGTATTTAGCATTACTTTTGCAATGGTTCTGTGAACAAGCGAAAATGACCGGCACTTCCTACATCGACACCTCTACGATTGCCGTTTGCCACAAAAAAAGGATCTCTAGGAATAAAGTTTTTAATCATCTAGCAGAAATTAGTAAGAGTACGTATGGTTGGTTTTTTGGCTTCAAGTTGCACTTAGTGATTAACGAAATTGGTGAAATTCAAGCACTTACCCTAACCAAAGGTAACGTTGATGACAGAAAACCTTTACCAACTCTCACTAAAAGACTGACCGGACTTTTGTTTGGAGATAAGGGCTATATAAAGAAAGAGCTTTTTGAGAAACTCTTCGATAGAGGCCTAAAGTTAGTCACTAAAGTAAAAAAAGGTATGAAAAACGCACTAATTTCACTTAAAGAGAAGATTTTATTAAGGAAAAGGTCGATTATTGAGACTGTTTTTGATTCCTTGAAAAACAAATTTGAGATTGAGCATACAAGACATAGATCGCCAACAAATTTCCTAATTCATGTTTTTTCTGTTCTGATTTCCTACTCCATGCAGTCCAAAAAGCCTTCTATTTCTATGCCTTTCTTTATCGGCTAATCCATAACTGAGGTTTCTTGTACCACAATTTATAGATGCGACAGAACCCCTCCCGAATCTCCTGGATAGGCATCTATCTCATCAAGAAAGAGGTATTTTACTGGCATAGATCGGAGGCCTACACTGCTGTTTGCTCCAGTTATTACTACTATTCCACCTGGAAATTCCTTACTTTGCACAGTATTGCCTGAATCTCTTGACCTTGGGTCTTTTACTTTACTTTTTAAACATGGTGTACTCTCTATTAACGGCGCAAATCTTCCTTTTGACCAACGCTTTCCCATTTCAACTGTTGGCTGTACTACCAGCATTGGACCTGGTGTCTGATCTATGATATAGCCTATCCAATTGTTACCAGCTTCTGTTCCTCCAATCTGCGCTCCTTTCATGAATACTATTTTTTCAGTTGGTGAAGAAGGAGATAGTGAATCCATAATTTCTTTTAAATAAGGAGTTCTTTCCGTTCTCCATTTTCCTGGCTCTGATGCTGCAGTTGGTGCTAGAACTCGATACTCATTCGCCCACTCTGATACTTTAAGCTCTGGATCTGGTTTTAAACCTTCAGAAAATGATGTGGCGTATATCATATTGCTAGCTCTTCACCATCATTAGATGATACTTCAACATCACTTAAATTAGGACTACTTGTTTTCTCACTTTCGAGTTCATTCAACCACTATGGATTAAAATCCAAAGATTGAGAGAGAGCATAGAATGCTAACTTTCGACTTGAAAGTCACCAAATTTATCTTCTTTTTTAGAGTGATTTTCAATATAATTTTTTATCATTTCGTCAGTTACATTTCCGCTAGTCCTGACAAAGTAGCCTACTGCCCACAACCCAATATCTCTTTTTTAGCTCTGGAAAGTTTTGCTGGATTTTTCTGGAACTTTTTCCTTTTATTAACTGCACTAACTTACTAATACTTAAGTATGGGGGTACAGAAACGTATACGTGTATATGACTTGACGCAACTCTACCTCTGATAATTTCTACTTGATTATTTGCACATACTTCTTGTACAACTTCTTTAGCTTTCTGTCCAATATCTCCAACTAGTACTGGATATCGATATTTTGTTATCCACACTATGTGATATATATACAGAGTGACTGCTTTTTCTATAATATTCCACATTCTTTCAGATTTTTCACCTTAAAATTATATTCTTAAAAGGATGGACTTCAAGTCCAGGGTTTTTCTCCCAAATTTGGGACAATAAATTATCCTTATCCTTAAGCTTTTCATTGCTAAATAATCTGTATGCACCCTTAGCTTCTTTCCATCCACTACAGCTTTGATTAATTGATCCAGACACCTTACCCTCTATACAATAGCCTGTTTTAATAAGTCTCTTATTAAGTCTTGTATCTCCTAAATTAACGTGTTTTAACTCTCTTTCCAGCCATTTATCCCCTAAGCCATCAGTATATTGCACATTTGTACTTACTTCACTCATTTTAATCCCAAATTTATTTGGTATCCATTTTACTCACTTTTTTATTTGTGACCTCAGTTATGGATTAGAAAATAGATAAAAGTATAACTAAGAAGAGGGAAACAGGGTAAACTCGAGTATTTTAGTAATAATAAGAGGTTACCCATGAAGAAAGATATTACAGAACTGTACTGTTGCGTCGAGGATTTTTGTCGTGCGGTAGATGATAATTTTGCAAATAGGTTCTTATCAAACGGCAAAAAACCAACCAGAGTACCAGAAATAGCGCACTCAGAAATTCTAACCATAATCCTGTTATACCATAAATCACCATGTAAAAACTTCAAGGCTTTTTATCTTTGTTATCTTCAGTTATTCTATAGATCAGAGTTTTCAAAGCTGCCTTCATATCACAGATTTATTGCCTTAAAGCCGCGAGTTTTGTGGTATTTAGCATTACTTTTGCAATGGTTCTGTGAACAAGCGAAAATGACCGGCACTTCCTACATCGACACCTCTACGATTGCCGTTTGCCACAAAAAAAGGATCTCTAGGAATAAAGTTTTTAATCATCTAGCAGAAATTAGTAAGAGTACGTATGGTTGGTTTTTTGGCTTCAAGTTGCACTTAGTGATTAACGAAATTGGTGAAATTCAAGCACTTACCCTAACCAAAGGTAACGTTGATGACAGAAAACCTTTACCAACTCTCACTAAAAGACTGACCGGACTTTTGTTTGGAGATAAGGGCTATATAAAGAAAGAGCTTTTTGAGAAACTCTTCGATAGAGGCCTAAAGTTAGTCACTAAAGTAAAAAAAGGTATGAAAAACGCACTAATTTCACTTAAAGAGAAGATTTTATTAAGGAAAAGGTCGATTATTGAGACTGTTTTTGATTCCTTGAAAAACAAATTTGAGATTGAGCATACAAGACATAGATCGCCAACAAATTTCCTAATTCATGTTTTTTCTGTTCTGATTTCCTACTCCATGCAGTCCAAAAAGCCTTCTATTTCTATGCCTTTCTTTATCGGCTAATCCATAACTGAGGTTTGTGGGTAAAAGTGAGATTTGAATCCGATTGAGAAGTTCTGATCAAGCACGCCATAAGAAAGTCTCTACAAACCTTTTGGCCCAATATTAATTCGGCTATTGATTTTGTCTTTCAGAGTGCTCGAGCAGATCTGACTTCGGTTAGCTATAGCAGCTATAATGTGCTTGCAACAACTAATTCACTACGGCAACTGCACCGTGACAGTGTTTGTATTTTTTTCCAGAGTTACAAGGGCACTTGTCATTTCTTGAAACTTTTGGAAGTCTGCTATTTTTAGTAGAGCGTGACCTATTGCCTATTTCTTGATTGTCTAGCAACTTAAAGTGCGCTAGGCGGTGAATGGTAAGCTCCCTCCACTTTTCAAGCATCGACTCAAACATTAAGAAAGCTTCGCGTTTAAATTCATTCAGTGGGTCTTTTTGCCCCATGGCACGCAAATTTATGCTTTGTCTTAGGCTCTCTAAGACCGAAAGGTGCTCCCTCCATAAATGATCAAGTGTCATGATCATCACTTGTTTCACTATCGTATTCCACAAATCTGTAGTTTGTTGACTATTGAAATATTTTTCTTTCTCAGTAAAAAATTCTTGTATTTTGTCATTTATATAATCCAAGGCTTCTTGTTTATTCAAAAACTCTGCTAGATTAAGCGTTATCCCGTATCTTATGTGGAATTCTTTTGCAATATCTTCAACATAATCTTCGTAATAACCACTTTGTACTATACCTTCTATTATATCCTCATTTACTTCACTATATACTTCAACTAAATCATTGATTTCATTGTTTAAAATATGATTTCTCTGCTTAAAAATAACCTTACGTTGATTGTTAATTACATCATCAAACTTTAGCAAAGACTTCCGCACATCATAATTTCTAACTTCAACTTTCTTCTGTGCTTTCTCAAGTGCTTTATTAATCCATGGGTGATGAATAGCTTCATTGTTCTTTAGTCCCACTTTTTGTAAAAAATTCCTCATTCTATCAGAGCCAAATATTCTCATTAAATCATCTTCAAGTGATAGAAAGAACTTAGAAAGTCCAGGGTCACCCTGACGACCAGAACGGCCACGCAGTTGATCATCTATTCTCCTGCTTTCATGCCTTTCGGTTCCGATAACACATAAGCCACCAGCTTTTATAGCAATTTCCTTATCTTTTTTTACTCTTTCGACTATTTCTTGATATTTTTTTTCTCTTTCATCAGCATTTTTTATTTTCTCGAGCTCTATTTTTGCAATCATTTCAACATTTCCACCAAGCTGAATATCAGTTCCACGTCCTGCCATGTTTGTTGCTATAGTAATGCTGCCTGGTATTCCAGCTTGCGCTATTATGTACGCTTCTTGTTCATGATAACGAGCATTTAGTACTGAATGCTTAAGAGAATAGCTTTGCAAAAGCGCAGAAAGTTTTTCAGAGTTTTCAATACTTACCGTACCAACAAGGATTGGTTGTAGGCGTTTGTGGCATTCTTCTATGAACTTCAATACAGCACTAAATTTTTCTTTTTCTGTGCCATAAATTTCATCGTCAACATCTATTCTTTTAACAGACACATTAGTTGGAATTTTTACTACATTTAATCTATATATATCATGAAACTCCTCTGCCTCTGTTACTGCTGTTCCTGTCATACCAGAAAGTTTGTTGTACATACGAAAGTAGTTCTGAAATGTGACTGATGCTAAAGTTTGACTTTCATGCTGAATTTCAAGATTCTCCTTTGCCTCCAATGCCTGGTGAAGACCATCAGAATATCTCCTACCTTCCATCATGCGCCCAGTAAACTCATCAATAATTACCACCTTACCGTTTTTCACTATATAATCTTTATCAGCAGTAAACAGCTTATGTGCACGAAGTGCTTGATCTATATAATGAGTCAGTATAATATTGCTAGTATCATAGAGCGAGGAATTTTCAGGAATGATGTTATACGATTTTAGTAATTCCTCCACTCGTGAAATGCCATTTTCAGTGAGGAACACTGCTCTACTCTTTTCATCGACTTCATAGTCAGAATCAACTAATTTGATTACTATTTTATTGATATGCTTATATATCTGATTATTTTCCTCAAGTGGGCCAGAAATAATGAGCGGAGTACGCGCTTCATCAATCAGTATAGAGTCTACTTCGTCTACTATCGCGTAATTGAAGCCTCTCTGAACCATATCTTCTTGAGAAAATTTCATATTATCTCGTAGATAATCAAAGGCAAGTTCATTATTTGTTGAGTATACGATATCTGCGCTATAAGCCTTTTTTCTCTCGTCGTCTGTCAAATTATTTGTAATAAATGCAACAGAAACTCCAAGAGAATTATATAATTTACTCATCCACTCTGTATCTCGTTTTGCAAGATAGTCGTTAACAGTTACGATGTGCACACCTTTTCCTTCTAAAGAATTTAGATATGCAGCTAAAGTTGCGACGAGTGTCTTTCCTTCTCCTGTTTTCATTTCTGATATCATGCCATTATGGAGAACCATGCCACCAATTAGCTGAACGTCGAAATGCCTCATGTTAAGGAATCTTCGTGATGCTTCTCGTACAACCGCAAATGCAGGTACGAGAAGGTCATTTAGTGTTTTTCCATTTTTCAGTTCTTGTTTTAATTCCGCAGTTTTACTAGCAAGATCCTCATCAGATAAGCTCTGCATTTCTTGCTCTAGCGCATTAATCTGCTGAGCAATTTTTCTGAAGGATTTTATTATCTTCTTGTTCGTTGATCCAAATATCCTTTTTATAAAAAAAAGTGACAACGTAAAGATGAAGAATATAAGAATAGTTGTTAAAACTAACGTAGAGTCTGGCATAAACTTAGGTAAAGTTTTATTTAATATGAGATTATATTACTAAACGTAACCTGCGGCAATTAGATTCAGAAAATCTTTATTTACAAACTAAGGAAAAGATTCTTGCAGATGAAATGTAAAAGAGTCTATTTATTTTATTAAATATTATAATTAATAATTAAACTTTCTTGATAAATTATTAAAATAGTCTTAAGCTACATGTATAAAACGGTTAGTGGAGTTACAATGTTAAGCAATATTATAAAAGTAAAATTAGAGAAAAATAGTTGTCCTTTTGAAGAATTAGAAGAATTTTTTGCTTCATTAAAATTTGGTACAAAAGGGTTTAAAGATTCTTCATTCAACCACTATGGATTAAAATCCAAAGATTGAGAGAGAGCATAGAAGGTTCTGTCGCATCTATAAATTGTGGTACAAGAAGATCGTTAAACTGGGATTATGGGAGTTATAGAGCAATTAGCATAGCAAAATTCTCAAAAGTAGAAACATTATCATTAGCCCCGATAATTTGTCTTTTTTGAATCATACGAATATTTTCTATGCCGGTAATGGTAATCTTTGCGGAGTGGAAGCTCTTAAAACCAAGCATTGGCTTTATTCGTTTTTTGATAAATCTATGATCTTGTTCGACAATATTATTTAGATATTTTATTTGAAAAACCATGATTCTACAATCTTCAGAAATTTCTGTATTCAAATCATCAAGAGCAGCAGTATTACTGCCGCTTTTATCAATTACTACTTTCTCAGGAAGGTTATTCTCTCTAAAGGCTTTACGAAAGAACGCAAGTGCCGCAGACTTGTCTCTACGAGCACACAACAGAAAGTCTACAGTATTACCAATAGTGCTCTGTATAGATAAACCCATTTGCCGTTTAATTTAACGTAGGTCTCTCCAGCTACTGCCAACCTGCTTCTTCCTTTTCCTTACCGCTTCATCTATCAGTGGTGATAACCCACCTTTGTAACGTAGCATTTTGCTCCCCTTATACTCAGCATTTCTTCCAAATCTCGATAGCTCAAAGAGAATCTACATTTCATATATACAGATAACATTATTATCTCTGCTGAAAAGCTAAATCCTTTGAAATATGGCAATAATTTTGAACTAATACGAAACATCTTTGCTTTTTTTTTAGATGATCATATCACTTCTTTTCTACTTTCCTACAAATGTTACATACCAGGATTTATAGATGCGACAGAACCAATGTGAACTGTCTTGGGAAGACGTAGATGAATTCAATACAGAAAAAGATGAGAAAAGAGATTTTAGTAAAATTAAAATAGATAGTAAAAAGTTTATTGACTATATAAAAGATATACCAGAAGAAAAACGTTCTCAGCTAATTGAGCTAGCAGGTAAAGTTGAAGTTACAGGTGAGTTTCATGATTTAATCAATAAGCTTACCAGTAATCAGAAGGTTATGAATCATTTAAATAGAGTAAAAAAAATCTCTAGCATAACTATGCATGGAATGATGGCTAAAAATATTTTAGCTGATTTTTTAAACAGAGATTATCAGGGTGTAGCAATTAATATTGGTTTTATAGCAGGTGGTCAAGGATTTGCTAAAGTTGCTGAAGTTGCATCTCGTAAAGGATTAAATTTACTCTCAGAAGGAAAAGCATTACTCGGTAAATCTTTAAGAGTAGCATCTTCTTTTCTTGCTCGTGGTACTTCTACCTTTGTTGTTTATGATCTGGTAAATCAGGTAGAAGCATTTAGAAACGGTACGGAAGAAGAATTAGTTGGCGTAGTAGGAGATAGTATTTACCTAGGTGTTAATACTGCAGAGATTGGCATCGAAGTTGCTGAAGGTTTTGAAATATTAGAAGGAATATCAAGTGTTACTGGACTAATTGGAGCAGAAATTGGAGATGTAGTATTTATTGGTACTGATGTTTACATGGCAGTAAAGAGAGTTGATAAGATTGATCAATTGATTCACTTAAGTGGAAGAGAAAAATTTATTGAAGGATTGCGTGCATTTATAGGTATGCAACCTGAACAATATATAGAAGAATTAATAGAAGAAAAACAACTTTACAACCAATTAGTTAAGCAAGGATTTGAGTATTTGAAGCAGCATAATGATATTCAAAGTTATGTATTCCCTACTGGTCAATCAGTTGTTAGTTCTTGTCGTCAGGTGCCATACCAAGTGCTTCAGTGTGATGGCGCTGGATTTGGAGAATTATGCATGAGAAGAATTAATGTTACACTTTACACTGAAGAATGCAAAGTTAAGTTTAAGATAGACTTAGACAGTAAAGTACTGCTTGATGGAAAAGGAACCGATATAAAATGGAGTAGAGCAAGGCCGAATAATCCAAGTGGTGGAAAATTGTTTTGTTTCTCGCAGGGAAATGACGAACCTGCTCCAAATTATGGGTCATATTTATGCGAAAATGCGATTGGTTTATCTAATAACAAGATAGAAGGATATAATCTAATTAATTTAGGAGAAGGTGAAGATTATGCCAGGGGATTTAAGGATAGTCCGAACGTATTTGTAGTGAATGATGGGTCTAAAGAATATTATGGGGGAAATAAGAATGATATCTTTGTTTTACAGGGAGATCTGATAGAAGGGTCCTTGTACGGAGAAGATGGAATTGATACCTTAGATCTGACTGGATTTGCTCAAGAAGCTGTGAGTGTGAATGTGTATTTAAATACAAATATTGGCACTATTGTGTACAACAGATATGGTTATTCTGGATTTCAAATTAATTCAGTAGAAAGAGTGCTTGGTAGAAAAGCTAAGGCAGATCATATATTTAGTGCATGTGAAACTAAATTCTTGGATGGTAATGGTGGTAAGGAAGATCAACTTGATTATTTGGAAATAAAAGATAATAACTGTGTCTATGATATACAAGTAATAGTTAGAAATTACACTGAAGTAAATAATCTAGCACTCAAAGGTAACTTTAACTATATTGTACCATTTCAAAAAGGTAGTGCATCTGTTAAATTACTTGCTAATTTCGAAAATAACCATAGGTTTATATTCGACTACTTGCTTGCTGATATTCAGAGTATTGATATTAAAGATCACAATAGTATAAAGTTCGATTTTTCCTCAAAAGTTGCAAATAGTAACTTTAGTATATCTATCTCATATAACATAATGAACAATATAATCTATCAATTAAAAGACAGTGCTGAAATAAAAGTAGGTAAGGAAAGAAACTTGTATGCAATACAGAATACTAATAAAACTATTGATGAAATTATAGAAAGTTACCCAGCTATAGCAAATAAACTCAATATGACTATCGCTGTTCAAGATGGTGATGAATCTATACTTGTTGGCTATGGGAAGTGTGAGGTAATTTACAATAATCCAATCTATAACAGTCACTTAATTGGAAATGGTGGTAAAAACATATACGTAATTACTATAGCCTCAGGTGAGCAAAGATATGAACATAATATTTTTTCTATGCCACAAATAAACATCTACAATCCTGATCAAGCAAGTTCTATAGACCTCAGTTATGGATTAGAAAATAGATAAAAGTATAACTAAGAAGAGGGAAACAGGGTAAACTCGAGTATTTTAGTAATAATAAGAGGTTACCCATGAAGAAAGATATTACAGAACTGTACTGTTGCGTCGAGGATTTTTGTCGTGCGGTAGATGATAATTTTGCAAATAGGTTCTTATCAAACGGCAAAAAACCAACCAGAGTACCAGAAATAGCGCACTCAGAAATTCTAACCATAATCCTGTTATACCATAAATCACCATGTAAAAACTTCAAGGCTTTTTATCTTTGTTATCTTCAGTTATTCTATAGATCAGAGTTTTCAAAGCTGCCTTCATATCACAGATTTATTGCCTTAAAGCCGCGAGTTTTGTGGTATTTAGCATTACTTTTGCAATGGTTCTGTGAACAAGCGAAAATGACCGGCACTTCCTACATCGACACCTCTACGATTGCCGTTTGCCACAAAAAAAGGATCTCTAGGAATAAAGTTTTTAATCATCTAGCAGAAATTAGTAAGAGTACGTATGGTTGGTTTTTTGGCTTCAAGTTGCACTTAGTGATTAACGAAATTGGTGAAATTCAAGCACTTACCCTAACCAAAGGTAACGTTGATGACAGAAAACCTTTACCAACTCTCACTAAAAGACTGACCGGACTTTTGTTTGGAGATAAGGGCTATATAAAGAAAGAGCTTTTTGAGAAACTCTTCGATAGAGGCCTAAAGTTAGTCACTAAAGTAAAAAAAGGTATGAAAAACGCACTAATTTCACTTAAAGAGAAGATTTTATTAAGGAAAAGGTCGATTATTGAGACTGTTTTGGGAGTGTTAAATAAACTGTGTCAAACCGAAAAAAAAGTAATAAATTGATATAAAAAAATGGAGGTTTGACAATGAGTCAGAAAGTAGTAAACAGAACTACCGGTTTGGTAGATTATAAAGAATTAGAAACAAATATCCTGTCGTCTATACGAGAAGGAAGACCGTTGACAGGAAGAGATGGAGCATTAACACCGTTTATAAAAAAGTTGCTGGAGGTAAGCCTGGAAGGTGAAATAGAAAACCACTTGTCGGCCGAAAGCGAAGAGAATAATCGAAGAAATGGGAGGAATGCAAAGACTTTACGTACAAGCGCAGGGTAATTTGAGCTTTTGACGCCAAGAGATAGGGAAGGAAGTTTCGAACCACAAATAGTCAAAAAAAGGCAAACAAACTTACATCCAGAGCTTGAAACGAAGATTTTGAGCACATTTGCCAGTGGTATGGGCTATAGAGATATAGTGTCACATGTTGAGGAAATTTATGATCACAAAATATCGGCGGCAGAGATATCAAGTATTACTGACAAATTGCTACCAGTAATCAACGAATGGCGTAGTCGCCCGCTGCAGTCTGTATATCCGATAGTTTTCATGGATGGCATGTTTTTTAAAGTCAAAGAGGACGGGCATTGCGTAAGTAAATGCATGTATAACATATTAGGCATAGATCAAAATGGCAAAAAAGAAGTATTAGGTTTTTATTTGGCTGAAAGTGAAGTTCTGGTTAGGAGTGTTAAATGACCTAAAAGAGAGAGGGGTAGAGGATATTCTGATTGCATGTGTTGATGGTCTAAAAAGTTTTCCTGCGGCTATAAATAGTGTATTTCCCAAAGCAGAAGTACAAATATGTATAGTGCATCAGATAAGAAATTCATTGAAATATGTATCCAGCAAAGATGTGAAAATTTTCATGAATGATTTGAAAAAAATATATCGTGCTTCAAGTAAAGAAATCGCTGAAAATTATTTGCTTGAGCTGGAAGAAAAATGGGGTGAAAAATATCCTTTGGTCATAAAATCGTGGCAAAACAATTGGGAAAATTTGTCTGGTTATTTTAAGTATTCTGGCCCTGTTAGAAGGCTAATTTATACCACCAATCCAATTGAGGGGTTGCATAGATGAATCAGGAAATTCATTAAAACCAAGGGCTCATTTACCAGCATAAATGCCTTGTATAAGCAGGTATATTGTGCTATAAAGAAGGTAGAGGAAAAGTCGACGATGCCTGTACATGATTGGGCATTAACTATCTCTCAACTTGATGTTTTCTTTCCTGGCAGATTGAAAATTGAGTTGAACTAAAAATGCGGTTTGACACACTTTTTTGAACATTCCCGCCTATTCGAATTTGCCTCGTAAATCCCTTACATCACACCTTCTCATTGGTAGCCATGCAACAAAGCCATCCAATATCTCCAACTAATACTGGATATCGATATTTTGTTATCCACACTATGTGATATATATACAGAGTGACTGCTTTTTCTATAATATTCCACATTCTTTGAGATTTTTCACCTTAAAATTATATTCTTAAAAGGATGGACTTTAAGTCCAGTGTTTTTCTCCTAAATTTGGGACAATAAAATCTAACGTGACTTCGCGCCAAATGTGATGCTGCTCAGCAGGTAAGCCAATTAACGGGCTACATTTATATACTGCACGCATTGCATTATCTGCTGCTGATCTAAAAAGAGGATTATTTTGATAAGAACTACTATCTGCTACGTTGGCTACAACGATCTCGCCTTTACTGGATAATAATAAGTTAATTTTTATACTAAAATTTTCTTTATAAACTATGCTCTCAGGAATTCTCCAACACTCTGTCAGTTTATCCCTTATAGAATTAATAATTTCTGTTACAGCCAATTCATCATCTTTGTTCTCAATATTTTTCTTATCTCTTATTTCATTTTTCACCTCTTTGATGTCTTCTCTTAGTTTTCTTTCTACACCCTTTTTTCTTTTGGGAATTGGAATACCCTCATCAATTTCCTGTATTTCAATAATTTGCCTCGGTTGTACTAACTCAACTAATTCTTTTTTTCTTTGTGGTATAGGAATAACTGACGAATCATCCGTTTGGGCTTTCATTGAAAAAAGCAAAAAACAACATAGAAACAAAAGAAGAGTATAATTAAAATAGAGAGGGCGCATATGTTAAGCAGCTTGTTTTACTGGTTTAAAGCTAATATTGCACATAAAGTCAATATATTTCAGTTGACTTAAACTCAAATTTGCTACACTAATTTTATTATCTCTATAATATCATATGGTCAATATACTCTGAATGAGATGGAAAGATGAAGGTGTTATTATAGCTGTTAAAAAATACGGTGATAAAAATTTAATTCTTTCTCTATTTACAAAAAATCATGGAAAGTGCAGAGGATTAACTAGGTTAACAAACAATAGCAATTATAAGTTTCAAATAAGTAATCTATTACATGCAGAATGGAGTGCTAAGCTACCTGAAAATCTAGGTTTTTTAAAGTGCGAATTGATTGAATCTCCATTTCATCATTTCTTTCAAGATAGGTTAAAAAGCATTGCTATTGTTTCTTTCTCGTCTATATTAGAAAAAGTGCTTCCAGAAAGTGAATCCTGCATCAAGTTATATGATAATTTTAGACACTTCATCGATGTAATAAAACATAATAGCCAGTTTTGGCAAAGTCATTACCTTAACTTAGAGCTTCTGCTTCTTACGCAACTTGGATTTAAGTTAGACCTATCAAAATGTGCTGTAACAGGTGTGAAAGAAAATCTACAATTTATTTCTCCAAAAACTGGTAGAGCAGTGTCAAAAAAAGTAGGTGACTGTTATGCAGATAAATTACTACCTTTTCCACAGATGTTGCATGATGTATACAATAACAACCTACAAAATAGCTACTCATATCAAGAATTCAGACTAGGGTTAAAAATTACAGGGTATTTTTTAAATAAATATCTATTTCTGCAGTTAAATGCGAAATTTCCGGAGTTGAGAAATTTTATGCTATCATTTGAATCTTAGTTACTACTTATTTGAAAGAACTTCAACCAGTAACCACTCTATTTCTACCACTGTTTTTTGCTTTATATAAATATTTGTCAGCACGTACTATAAATTTTTTAACATCATCAAGGTCAGATCTTTGCATTGCTGAAATTCCAATGCTCACAGTTACATTATGGGTTGTATTTTTACCCACAAGTATAAAAGGTTCTTTGGCAATAATTTTCCTTATTCTCTCTGCAATAGTATACGCATCTGATACATTGGTATCTGGCATTACAACAACAAATTCCTCACCACCAAACCTAGCTAATAAATCTGTCACTCTGATATTTTCAGAAATTCTTTTCTGTATTTCCTTTAAAAGTTCATCTCCAGCATTATGCCCAAAGTTATCATTCACCATCTTAAAATAATCTATATCAAGTATCATAAGAGATAAACTTCTATCTTTTTCCACAGAATCCTTAACAATATTTCTTAAGTGTGCATCAAAATATCTTCTATTATAACAGTTAGTTAATGGATCCTTTATAGACATTTCTACATTATTAAATAAATTCATTCTCAAGGCATCTTGATACCTTTTGCGTTTCACTTGCAAATTAACCCTAGCTATTAATTCACTCTCATCTAAAGGTACTGTTAAATAATCATTAGCACCTACATCAAGTGCCTTTACTAAATTGCTTTTATCATAATCTTCAGAAAGGATCAGAATTGGTGTATAACGTGTTTCTACTTTACTACGAAACTTAGAACACAACCGTAGGCCGTCAGTTTTTGAAAACTGCATGTCAGAAATAATCAGGTCGTAATTATCCTTAATACCAACCTTTAATGCTTCTTTTGGATCGTGCAGTATTTTAATTGATCTGAAGCGTTGCTTTAGAACATTGTGTATCTGCTCTGCTTGAAAGGTGTCCTCATCTACAACAAGTATGTTAGCATCAAAAATCTGATTAGAATAATCCATAATACTGCTTTCTGCTACTCCACCAATCTCAGCATTAGTTTCTCCTCTCAAGCACAACTCATCTATTATCATCTTTAAGCGCACAAGAGACTTAATTCTTGCAGATAAAGCAGTTTCATCTATCGGCTTAGTTAGAAAGTCATCCGCACCAGCATTAATTCCTTCCACTCTATCATGAGTGTCATGCAGCGCAGTTACCATAATGATTGGAATATAAGTCGTTAAGGGATCATTCTTTAGCTTCTTACAAACCTCAAAACCACTCATTTTTGGCATCATGACATCAAGTAAGATAATATCTGGCTGCTGTTCCGCTACTAAATCTATCGCCTCCTCGCCATCATAAGCTACAATAACTGTATAGTACTCTGCTTTTAGCTGAGCCTCCAAAAGCTTAACATTAGATGGTATATCATCTACTACTAGGATTTTTGCTGTCATTTTTTGTACTATCTACATTGTAAGTAGGATAAAGCTTGCCATCTTCACCAATTATGTAATTGACTTTTTCAACGTTATGCCCTTCATATAATTCTTTAATTCCGGTATCCTTCAACAATTTCCTAACTCTTGATTTTACAACCCAGAAATACCTATATATATTTTTAATAAGATTAAGAAATACAGGTACTTTACTTTTATCAAAAACAATTATACTCACTAAAGCTACAACTAAAATTTCTGAAAGACCTATATTAAACATTTTTCCTATGAAGCAAGTACTTTAATTCTCCTGATTATGAGTATTAATTTACTTAAATCAAGTTTAGAAGCAACCATCTCATCTAAAAAGCTATTGTAACGCTCTATATAATCCTTATCATTAAGAGCCCAAGTTTGAACCTTATCTATATGATTATCAGTAGCTTTTATAACTTTAACAGCTAGCTTATGATGATAATTGCTTAAATCATCTAATAAATCATTAATTAAGCTGCGATCCCAATAAGAAGAATGGCTTTTAATCTTGACAGCAATTGTTCTAATCATATCAAACCTTAGCAGCGACTTTAATTTAAAGTATATTCTACCAGCTTCAAAGATTGATAAAGATGTCTGTTCAGCAATAGATATAACGTCCAGCGCATAAATAAGAATACGTAAATCAGCAACCTTTTTTGCTAGATCTTTATTTATGTTAAGCTCTACCAAAGAGGTTAATCCATGATTATAGATCTTTAACAGGCGATCATCTAAAATATCATGGCCTAAAGTTTCAATTGCACCCCTAAATTTTGTAACACCATCTAGTTCTACAAGATTAAGCTTACCAAGATTTTTTACTAACCAAAATGATACCCTACCAATAAATTTTTGCACACTTCTCACTACTTGCAAATATGAATCAACATCAATTTTTCCATCCAATTCATCAATTTTCTGCCAAAGGCTACTTAAATTATATAGGTGATTAACAACGATATATATGTTAACTGCTTCATGTACTTTAATTCCAGTACTCTCAACCAAATTATTAATAAATATACAGCCCATCCTATTTACTACATCGTTTGTAATGCAAGTAGAAATAATTTCCCTACAAAGTTGGTGTTTCAATATGGAATCCTTGAACTCTGTTACCATCCTTTGTGGAAAGTAATTTAGTAAGTAATCACGGCACAAAAAATCTTTTTCAGGTAGCTCAGAGTGTATAACTTCATTTTTTATTGCTGTTCTTGCATAAGACATCAGAACAGAAAGCTGAGGAGAACAGAAACCTTCTCCATCAGTTAACATTCTTGCTACCTCTTCTTCAGCTGGAAGAAATTCTACATCTCGGTTTAGCAGCCCAAATTTCTCTAAACTGAGTAATAATTTATGGTGCTGCTCCAACTTTTCTTTAGCTTGCAAGCACTCAAGAAGCAATGCTTTTGTTTCAATCCTGTTATGGTTTTCAAGTACCTTAGATGCAACTTCATCTATCATGCTAGCCAGTATTTCATTCCTTTTTTCCAAGAAAATTCCCCCTTCTTTCATAATTGCAACAAAAGCAATCTTGATGTTAACTTCAAGATCAGAACATATTACTCCTGCTGAATTATCAATAAAATCTGCATTGATATACCCACCTATTTTAGCGTATTCTACCCTTCCAAGCTGCGTGCAACCAAGGTTGCCACCCTCTATAAACATAGAAGCTCTAATATCATGACCGTTTACTCTTAATTCATCATTTGCTTTATCGCCAACCATGCCATGGCTTTCACTTTTTGCCTTAACAAAGGTGCCAATTCCTCCATTCCATATGAAATCCACTTTTGCCTTGAGCAAATATCGAATCAAATCATTTGGAGATAATGTATCTTCCGTTATATCAAAGCACTTTTTCATTTCTTGAGAAATTTCTACTTGTTTGCTACTACGTTCAAATACCCCGCCACCATGAGAAATCAAATCTCTATTGTAATCCATCCAAGTGGAAAACGGTAATTCAAAGAGCCGTTTACGCTCCACGAAACTCTTTTCCGCATCAGGATTTGGATCAACAAAAATATGCATATGATTAAATGCTCCAATTAAACTCATATTTCTTGAAAGCAGCATGCCGTTCCCAAATAGATCGCCAGCCATATCTCCAATTCCAATAACAGTTGTATCCTGGTAAATATCCTTATTCATTCTCCAAAAATGGCGTTGTGCTGCAATCCATGCACCTCTTGCTGTAATACCCATCTTTTTGTGGTCATAACCTGCTGATCCACCAGATGCAAATGCATCTTCGAGCCAAAAGTTACATTCAGAGGATATTTCGTTTGCATAATCAGAAAATGAAGCAGTGCCTTTATCTGCTGCAACTACCAAATATGGATCATCTTCGTCATACCTAATCACATTTTCTGGTGGAGTTATTTTGCCATCAACTACATTATCAGTAATATCAAGCATTCCTCTGATGAAATTCTTATAGCATTCAACACCTTTCTCCCTTGAAATGTTTTTGTCTTTATAAACTTGCTTTATTACAAACCCACCCTTTGCGCCAACAGGTACAATGACCGCATTTTTTGTCATCTGGGCTTTCATGAGTCCCAAAACTTCAGTGCGAAAATCTTCCGTTCTATCCGACCATCTCAAACCACCACGAGCCAACTTCCCTCCTCTTAGATGTATTCCCTCAAAAAGGTTTGAATAAACATACAATTCACGGTATGGGCGCGGGTCAGGTAAACCATTTATTTTACTTGAATCAAATTTGATAGATAAGTATGGCTTATCATCTTGATAATAACTGGTTCTCAAAATTGCCATTATCAAGTTAAATATCGAACGCAAAACGTAATCATTTGAAACGTTGCTGATCTCTTTTAGTAGTTCTTCAATTTTTTCTATCAAAATGCTAGTAGTTTCTGCCCTATCAATATCTATTTTAGTATCAAATCTTGAATGAAATAATTCTACTAAATACCTTACTACTTTTGGATACTCTGATACTACTTTCTGGATATATTCTGGGTTATAGCTAAATGATGTCTGCTTTAGGTAGGCGCTTAGCGCTCTAATCAGAAGTACTTCCTTCCACTCGAGCCCAGCAATAATGATCAAGCTGTTAAAATAGTCATTTTTTATTTCCTTGCTGAACACTTTTACAAGTGTTACCTCAAACTGCTCTTTTAAAGTAATGTTGTCTATTAATTCATCAACTCTTGACAACACAAAATGATGTATCCATATTCCACCGTTGATTTCTATATAATAACCATTATGAGATAGAATCTTAGCCCCTAAATTCTTAGTAACCTTTAATATCTTTGACAATTCAAGGCCTCCGTTGCTTGGAGTGTAAACCTTCAATTGATAGTTGAAATTGTCACGAGTAAGCCTCAAATCAACTTCGCTGACTTTTTTCTTTCTCACTATCTCCAATTTTTTCATATCATAATACGCATCATGAGGTTCAAAATTCTCTTGATAACTTATCGGAAATGCCTTGCAATAGCGGATAAATATATCCTCAACAGTGCTAAAAGTATTATATAAATTGTCTATAAAACGATCTTCCCACTTTTCTGTAATGTTTCTTAACTTGTTTTCGATACGCAAAACTTCATCATCAAAAATGCTAGCGCTTTTGGTTCTTAGCACCACGTGTAATTTCATCAAATCATATTCATTGATAATGTGATTGTTATAAATATCTGAACTTTCTGCATTCGTTTCATCTTTCAATATATCGCGTATCTTAAACATTAGTCTTGCACTAGCATAACGCATCGGTATCAATACTATGCAACTAATAAAGTTCCCTACCTTTCTCAAAAATAATTTGACTCTTGGTCTAATCGCAAGAGACATGATCGAGGTGCAAATTTCAAATAACTCGTCTTCATTTGATTGGAATAATTCGTCACAAGAAAATGCCTGTAAAATGGAAATTAAAGCTTTATTGTTATGGCCACCAGGAACAAATCCTGCCTTTTTTTCTATTGTTGTAACCTTATCCTTTATTACCGGAATAGTTCGAATATCTTGCACTTCTGCTATAGAAGTAAATAGCCCAAAAAAATGCTGTTCCCTTATTACATCACCCTGATCATTAAATTCTTTCACTCCTATACAATTCATATAGGTACGCCGATGAACTATTGAGATTAGGTCTGATCTTAGTATGTATAAAGAATTCAAGCTTTCAGAAAAAATTGATGAATTTTGGTACTCTTCACTTGCTCTCATTAACCCGAGGCTCTCCTTACCACTTAGAGCAAGCTTCCCTTCTTTATTAGTAATGTATTCTTGATAACCTAAAAATACAAAATTGTTATTTTTCAACCAAGCTAGAAAATCTCTGCCTCCAGCATCCAATGCCGGATGCTCAAGAAGCTTCTTGAGCATCAATTGCCAGTCCTTTACAACGCAGTTAACTGCTTTTAGCGTCTTTCGTAGAGATTCTTCTAGTGTATCAACAAAGCTACCGCTTATGCCTTTAATAATTACATATATTACTGACTCTTTGATTCCATTACTTTCTTCTAAAAGATGAATTTTATCTATTAGGCTATTTTTTCTTTGAACATTAATTATGCTGTTACTATAATAGCATATAGTTAAACCGTTTGACTTAATAGTGGAAATGACAGAATCCACTAAAAAGGGCATGTCATAATTTGTGATTTTAATTATAGTGAAATTGCCTTCTATTCCTGAAATATCATTTACATTACTTACTGCCAATTTACTTTCTTCTTTTTCTTTTTTAAGAATGAAGTTGTATGCATCTTCTGCAATGTATAAAAGAAATTTATCGTTGACTTTTAGGTCACTATTATAAACAAAATTATAAAAGTACTGTATAAACTCTTTAATTTTTTCTTTCTCTTTTTTATTCCCTTGATCAACTAGCTTAAATAAAGACTCAACATTAACATTATGATTTATACACATTTTTCAAAACAAAAATACACAGCGAATCTAGATCTTTTTAACTAAGATTTCGTTACCAGAAGTATACACTATTAGCTCATCTCCTTCTACTATTTCCCCAGATAAAACTAACTTAGCTAGATTATTTTGAATGCATTCTTGTATTACCCTTTTCAGAGGCCGCGCTCCATATTCAGGGTCATATCCAGTTTGTGCTATTAGTCCTTTAGCTTCTTGCGATAAACTAATACTCAGTTTACGCTTAGCAAGCATCTTTTGTAAATAAGAGAATTGAACATCTATAATTTTATCAATGTCATCTTTGGTTAAGCTGTGGAATATAATAATTTCATCCAGTCTATTTAAAAATTCTGGACGAAACGCTGACTTAACTATTTTCATCACCTCATCTTTCACAGATTCGGTAGCTCCTCTTAGCATCATCTCAGCTCCAAGGTTAGAAGTTAAAATTAGTATGGTATTACGAAAATCAATTAATTTGCCATGGCTATCGGTTAGTCTACCTTCATCCAAAATCTGCAGTAGTATATTAAATATATCTGGATTTGCCTTTTCTATCTCATCAAACAAAATTACCTGATATGGTCTTCTCCTTACTGCTTCGGTTAATCTGCCACCTTGTTCATAACCAACATATCCTGGAGGCGCACCAATTAACTTTGAAACGGAGTGTTTTTCCATATACTCTGACATATCAAAGCGTAGAAGTGCTGATTGATCATCAAACAAAAATTCGGCAAGAGATTTTGCTAACTCTGTTTTTCCAACTCCGGTTGGACCTAAGAATAAAAATGAACCAAAAGGTCGATTAGTATCCTGAACACCAGAACGGGAGCGCCTTACTGCATTACTTATCGCTTCAATTGCATCTCTCTGCCCTATTACTCTTTTTCCTATTTCATTTTCCATGTTAAGGAGCTTTTCCTTTTCACTATGCATCATGTTATCAACTGGAATGCCTGTCCATTTTGAAACAATATTTGCAATATCACTCTCAGTAACTTCTTTCTTTAGGAAACTATCAGTAACTTTTTCCTGATTTTTTAACTCATTTTCAAGTTGAGGAATCACACCATACATCAATTCCCCTGCCCTTCCTAAATTTCCATTCCGCTGAGCCAATTCTAGCTCTTTCCTCGCATTATCCAATTTTTCAGCAGTTTCTTGTATTTTAGCTATTTTATTCTTTTCCATCTGCCATTTACTGCTTAAGTCAGCAAATTTACTGTTTAGACTCTCAATTTCCTCATTTATCTTTTTTAAACGTTGCTTAGAGTTTTCATCACTTTCTTTTTTCAAAGCCTCTGACTCAATTTTCAGCTGTATAATCTTTCTTTCAAGCTCATCAACAACCTCAGGCTTGCTGTCCATTTCAATTCTAACCCTACTTGCTGCTTCATCAATTAAATCGATCGCTTTATCAGGTAAAAACCTATCTGTTATATATCTATTAGAAAGCGTTGCAGCAGCGATTATTGCACCATCTGTGATTCTAATACCATGGTGCACCTCATACCTCTCCTTCAAACCCCTCAGTATTGAAATAGTATCAGTCTCAGTCGGTTGAGAAATAAACACAGGCTGAAAACGCCTTGCAAGCGCAGGGTCTTTCTCTATATGTTGACGATACTCATCCAAAGTTGTAGCCCCTATACAGCGAATTTCTCCACGCGCAAGAGCAGGCTTGAGCAAATTTGAAGCATCCATCGCACCACTTGTCGCTCCTGCTCCCACTAAAGTATGAAGCTCATCTATAAACAAAATAACTTTGCCCTCTGCTTTTAAAATCTCATTAATCACTGCTTTTAGTCTCTCTTCAAACTCCCCTCTAAATTTTGTTCCAGCAATTAATGCACCAAGATCCAAAGCTAAAACTTTTGCATCACGCAAACCAAGTGGTACATCATTTGCAACAATTCTGTTTGCTAAACCTTCAACTATTGCAGTTTTTCCAACACCAGGTTCACCTATCAGTACTGGATTATTTTTTGTTCGCCTCAACGATACCTGCATAGTTCTTCTGATTTCCTCATCACGACCAATTACAGGATCAAGCTTACCTTGCATAGCAAGCTCTGTAATATCTTTTGTATACCTCTTTGCCGCATTTAATTTTTCCTCGCTATTTGGAGAGTCTGCACTGCCACCTTTTCTCATTTCTGCAATAACTGAATTTAATTTTTGCGGTGTTACACCACCTTCTGCTAAAATTTTACCTACAATTTCATCTTTTTGTGCAGCAAGGCCCTGCAACAACCGCTCAACAGTAACAAATGTGTCTTTATTTTTCCTCGCAATACCAATTGAATCATCAAAAACTTTTGCTACCTCTCTTGAAAGCTGAAGTCCAACACTACCTGGTCCTCCAACCACTGGAAACTTTTTAATTGTACTACTCACAGCATCAGAAATATTCTGAACATTTCCACCACAGGTGCCTATCAAATCCTGAACTAAACCTGACTCATCTTCAAGCATTACTTTAAGTAAATGTTCAGGCATAAAAATCTGATGCCCAGCTCCCAATGCTTTCATTTGAGCTCTCTGGATTAGGCTTTTTGCTTTTTCGGTAAATTTATTCAAGTCCATAATACAAATTTAACTCATACTTGCTGATATATATAACAACTACTTTCTCAATTTTAAACTTAAAGTCATTCAGCATTCAACCACTATGGATTAAAATCCATAGTGGTTGAATATTTGATCGTAGGGCTTATCTTTGTTATGCCTTGACCTTAACACAGCTACATTTCTAGGTTTTTCCATCATCGTTTATAATGTTAGGATTAGCGCCTTTTTCTAGCAAAAATTTGATAATCCTTAAATCACTATAATATGCAACATTATGTAGTGCTGTGCTTACATACTTGTTAATAATGTTTACGTTAACTCCCTCATCTATTAAAAACCTAACTATCTCTAAATATTCCCTTCTGCAGCATAATGTAACGCAGTTAACTTAGGCATGTGTGTATCAGTATCTAATAAATTTTTTACTGAGAATTTTACAGTTTCTAAGTTACAATTTTGAGAAGCAATGCGTAATATCGTTTTATAATTATCTGCAGCTTTTGACTTCATGTAGTAATAGGTAGCAATAATACATACTATTAATGTTATAAGCCACCAAAAATGCAGCTTTTTTTTTGTATCTTGACTCAATTTATCCATATTCAACATCTTTTTAACCTCAGTTATGGATTAGCCGATAAAGAAAGGCATAGAAATAGAAGGCTTTTTGGACTGCATGGAGTAGGAAATCAGAACAGAAAAAACATGAATTAGGAAATTTGTTGGCGATCTATGTCTTGTATGCTCAATCTCAAATTTGTTTTTCAAGGAATCAAAAACAGTCTCAATAATCGACCTTTTCCTTAATAAAATCTTCTCTTTAAGTGAAATTAGTGCGTTTTTCATACCTTTTTTTACTTTAGTGACTAACTTTAGGCCTCTATCGAAGAGTTTCTCAAAAAGCTCTTTCTTTATATAGCCCTTATCTCCAAACAAAAGTCCGGTCAGTCTTTTAGTGAGAGTTGGTAAAGGTTTTCTGTCATCAACGTTACCTTTGGTTAGGGTAAGTGCTTGAATTTCACCAATTTCGTTAATCACTAAGTGCAACTTGAAGCCAAAAAACCAACCATACGTACTCTTACTAATTTCTGCTAGATGATTAAAAACTTTATTCCTAGAGATCCTTTTTTTGTGGCAAACGGCAATCGTAGAGGTGTCGATGTAGGAAGTGCCGGTCATTTTCGCTTGTTCACAGAACCATTGCAAAAGTAATGCTAAATACCACAAAACTCGCGGCTTTAAGGCAATAAATCTGTGATATGAAGGCAGCTTTGAAAACTCTGATCTATAGAATAACTGAAGATAACAAAGATAAAAAGCCTTGAAGTTTTTACATGGTGATTTATGGTATAACAGGATTATGGTTAGAATTTCTGAGTGCGCTATTTCTGGTACTCTGGTTGGTTTTTTGCCGTTTGATAAGAACCTATTTGCAAAATTATCATCTACCGCACGACAAAAATCCTCGACGCAACAGTACAGTTCTGTAATATCTTTCTTCATGGGTAACCTCTTATTATTACTAAAATACTCGAGTTTACCCTGTTTCCCTCTTCTTAGTTATACTTTTATCTATTTTCTAATCCATAACTGAGGTTATCAGTGGTGATAACCCACCTTTGTAACGTAGCATTTTGCTCCCCTTATACTCAGCATTTCTTCCAAATCTCGATAGCTCAAAGAGAATCTACATTTCATATATACAGATAACATTATTATCTCTGCTGAAAAGCTAAATCCTTTGAAATATGGCAATAATTTTGAACTAATACGAAACATCTTTGCTTTTTTTTTAGATGATCATATCACTTCTTTTCTACTTTCCTACAAATGTTACATACCAGGATTTATAGATGCGACAGAACCCTTTTTCTTACCTCCTATAAACCTCTCGAAGTGTCTTTCAATTTTGCTATAGGATTAATAAACTCAGTGCTTGGTGAAATAATTTCTTCAGTAGTAAAAGGCTTAACGTTTTTCTCAAGATCATTTTTAACTTCATTTGCTTTATCAACAACACTATTGATAATTTTTTTATCTTCTTCTGAGCTTTGCTTATTTTTTGCTGCACGAGAAGAGTCACCAAGCAGTGGAGAGATAACATAATCTGCAGCTTCTTTTGCCAATTTTATATTTTCTCTTTGTGACAAAACCTTTAGCTCATTTAAGTCATTTTTACAAACACTTTTAGCTCTACCTTTTTGCCACTTTAAGTATAGATTTCTCCTACTTTGTAACTTCTCGTCCTCTATAACGTCAAATCTACTATTAACCCTATAATCCAATAACTTAGCAGGAATAATATCACCTTTGTACTCTTCTACTCTATAATAATGATTATTATACATTCCAATTCTTTCAATTATACTCTGCAAATAAGATTGCACCTGTTCTATGTCTCCTAAGTCATCTTTTGTGAATTGAAAAGATTTGTCTTTTAAATTTTTCCTGAATTTTTTCAAATTCTCCACTTTATTTTGATTGTTTTCTCCTGGATAAATCTGATCAAGTAACTTGAGTAAATAATCGCCTTTCATCAATGGTGATATTATTTTATCAAACAATTTAAGATGCACTGGATGTTTCAAACATGCATTAATATGCTCTAAGTAATTATTGAAGCTTTTAGTGTCAGCTTCGTCCTGTGTTTTTTCTTTCTGTTGATAAACTTCATTAAATTTCTGATTTAACAAATTAATCTCTTCAACATTTTTAACGCTATATTCTGCTATAATATGAGCATAAGTATCCACATTAGGATCACTTTTTAATCCATTAACTTTCTTTAAAAAACCATTATAAGTACTCCTTGTTTCCAAGTAATACTCGAAACGGATCAAAAGATACTTAGCTGTGATAAGAGCCTTATATAGTATTTTAATTATTTTTACGCCCAAAGTATCACTTCTTTTGTATGGAAAGAACAGTAGTGCATGTTCATCTAAATTTGGAGTGGCATCTTCTTCATTATCCCTTAACTCTTTTTCATAATTATTAAGCTTTCTTCGTGCATGTTTTAATACACCAATAAATTCCTTCTTACTTTTATTGAAGTCATGCTCATTGGTATTGTAAACCTCTATAAATGAATTTAAGGTAATTTGAATACTGTGATCAGCCAGATCGTCAATTCTTTTCAGGCTTTTTATTTCCTGGTTAATATAATCTATTATCTCTGTTGCAAGTTTACTTCCATAAGCTTGTTGATCTGACAGCTTTGCTACTGATTCATTATAGGCATCAATATAATCTCCTTTTTTGAGTAGGTTTATGTCAAAGCTCAATTCACCACTCGAATAGCAAAAGAATGTAGAGTGCCTATTAGAATTTAGGCATCTAAGTCTACCTGGAGCTTGAATAAGTTGTGCAGGCTTGTTCAAGTCAGTAGATATTGGGTCTACTAGCATTCCAACATGTTGTAAATTGATATCATTGTATCCCTGTACCTTGGTAGGATTTACATCATTACCAACTAATCCCATGCGGCACAAAGCATGATAATAATTTTCTTCTTCTAATAGATTTTGATATAAATCTCCTAGCTCAGCTTCTGATAAATAGTCAATTGCTAACTGAGCCAACTGTTCCTGGTTTAAGTCTTTTAAAATTCCTTTTTTATGATGACTGATAGACCAATTATCCTTCTGAGTTCTTGCTTTCTTGAGTTCCTTAGCATGGTATGTATCTAGCTTCATTAGATCTTCATATATGCTTTGATTATCACTCGACAACAATTTCTTTCTTACAAGCTCTAATTCTTCTAATGGTTGGCCACTTATATAGTCTGAAAGCTTACTCTTAAGATCTTCTACAGATAAATTGCCTGAGCGATTTAAATTTTCTAATTTTACTTTGTGCTTATTTTCTTAACAAAAATCTTGTAGTGCTCCTAATGGATATGCTTTTTCATCACAAGAATACGAAGAACTAGAATAGTCTGAATAAGTTAGCTTACTACCATTTTTTAATATCATTTTAAGCGCTTTCCCAAGATCTTCAAGTAGTTTTTTCTCATTTCCTCCTAGAGGTGTAGATCTTGCGAGCTCATCTTGTTCTTTATCACTCAACCCTCTTAAAGAATTCATAAACTTTCTTCTTTCAGCAGATGCTTCTTTTCCCAGTTCACATAAGTCATCTATTTTACTTTCTTCTACTCCATAATATTCAAGATAATCTCTCACTACAGAGTAATTGCCTCTACTTAGCAAAGCTACCAGCTTTTCAGGAATTTGTTCTAATTCTTTAGATGACATCAAGAGGTGAAGTTTTTTATCTTGGTTCCAATTTCTTATTAACCTTATAAACAAATCAGAGCCTTTATTTTCCTTTAGAACATTAATTACAGATTGCATTTGCTGAACAAGCTCTTTCTTTAATTTATCGCTTTGAACACCTTGATCTTTAACATATATTTCTAAATCATGAGTATTATCTAACGCCGCTTTAACTTCTCCAGCTAAGCCTTTCAAATCTGCACACCTCTTTTCATCAAGCTCGTGTCTGTTTAGACCAGTTAAGCATGAAAGTGTATTCTCAATTATTCCATGCATTACGCGAAATACAGAATAATCTGCAATGCCACTGAAATCATAATATTCTTTCACAATTTTTTCTGCTTTTTCTTTTGTAATATTGAACTGCTTAGCAACTTGCTCTGTTATGAGAGCAAACTTTTTTGACTGGGTTACTAACTTATAGCCCGGTTTAGGTTCGAACATTCGCTCTAAGAAATCATAAATCTTCGATTTACTAAACTTTGGTAAGGTTTCGTTTCTACCATATTGCAATATTTCTTTCAGGTTATCTATCTGCTTATTTGACTCAGCTAAAATCAACGCTGGTTCACCAATTACGCTTTGAACATTTCTATACAGATAATTCTCTACTTCTTCTTTTAACTCACCTTCTGTTAAAATTTTATCGCTATATTTATCTTTTTCTTCCTTCTTGAAATCTACATACTCTTCAACGCCATTAGAGTATTCCTTTGCTAGATTTTTACTTTTTACTTTTGTATGAACTTGTAGATTTAAATCTCCATACACACCTGACTTCATTTTATCTGTCAAAGAAAGAGTTTTAAGTAAACCATCATTTTCTCTAATATATTTATGAGTGCTTATTGAAGGCGTTGCACTTAAAAACAGTGTAGGCACAAGTGCAGATAAGATTCCCATACGGTGTTTATACAACTCCTGCTCTGCCACTCGGTGCTCTTCATCAAAGGATAGAGATATAGATTTTTCAATATTTAGCCCAAATTCTTGATCATCAATTGTAACTTTACCATCTTGAATTTTATATTCCTTATCTCCAAATTGAATTTTATCTGCAAGAATCAAAAAATCTTTGCCATCTACGTTTATTTTTCCATTTCTTATTTCAAATCTTTTGTCTCCAATATTAAGAGCGTTTATAATATCAGGAAGCTGTCCAAGACCTATTACCTCTAAAAATTGATTCCAATTTTTCATCAAGCTTTCGCTGCTCAATATAGAGCACCCTTTATCACCGCTTATCTCTTTCAACTCAATATCTTCAATATCGGAGTCAGATAATACTTTTTTCCAATCATCACGTTTCTGTGTTACAAGATCTTCATTAGGTGCTAGGGATATATAAGGTACACCGATTAGCCTAGCAGGCAAATATTCAACAAGTAATTCTATGAATGTTTTTCCAGTTCCTGTTGCAAGTGCAAACTCTTTAGTTGGACTCTTACCTTCTTTTAAGTGTTCTATTGTTTCTTTGATGTAAGATAAATGTTGTGGAAATATTACAATTTTACCAGGCCCACCTACTGTTGCACTTTTTTCTTTACCTTTGATTGTTACACTATAATGGTGATTACCTTTCTTATCTCTGCTGATTGTCAACTCATGCTGTGTGCACAAAGTAAGTAGATCCTCGGCAGTGTAATCTTTCGTATCTTTAATATCTACCGAAGAAGGATCACTTTCATCAAATTTAACACTGTATGTACCTTCTTCCTTCTTCGTTAAAGTTACACTAATTTCTCTTTCACCTATTGTTACTTTATCATTTATTGCATCTTTATTGCTACTCAACAAACTTTCTATTTTTTCTTTAATGCCCTTCGCAATTTGAGAAGTTTTGCTATTTAATTCAATTGACAGCAAGACTCCCAAGTAAGTCTTTTCTAGCCCTTCTATATTTCTCTGTTTTGAATCGTTATCAAACTTTGTGAATATTTGCGCAGATGAATGTACCATGTTTTTACCTTTAAAATACAGTGTTAATATTCTAATAATATACGAGATTAGATAATTTATCAAGATATTTCATTAATGAATTATAAAATAGTCATAAATTTTCTATTATTTTCAAATAAATCAGTATTAACTCTTTAATGTACGTTAGTAAAAATCCAAATGATATAACCATTAACAGCAACAAAAACCAAATATCGTGAAAACTGTTTTTCTTTGAATTTGCAGGTCTAATTTATTAATTAATTTAAAATATTACATACTATATTTATTTATATTACTATTAAAATAATAAATTAACTATAGAGAGGTATATAATGAAAAGTATATTTAATAAAGCTAATGCACCTTATCTTGTGAGCGGTGCTTTGGCTACTTCGGCTTTATTGGCATCAGGAGTGTTTGCTATAGCCCCTTACATTGGGTTTTTAGCTCCAGTTGAGCTTTTATAGTCTTGGCCTTCCACTTATTGTTGTTGCTGCTGTGTTTTCTTTTGTAACTATTGCATTTTCATGTGCTGCAATTAGTAAAAACAACACTATTGCTGAGAAAAAAGATCAACTTAATCAACAAAGTAATGAGATTGCTAGCCTAAAAAAGCAACTTGATGAGAAAGAAATTGACGTACGAAATTACAAAAACTCAGAAGAAGGTAATTCTGCTTCTAGGTTAGCAAAAGCAGCAGTAGCAGGAACAATGGCAACAGGAGGAATAGTAGGAGTGATGTTAGGAGGAATAACAGGAGGGATTTTAGGAGCAATAGTAGGACAATCAATATTAGGAGTATATGTTGACAATTCTAAAGAAGGAGAAGCACGGAGAAAAGCGACTGTTGATAATGCTGTACATGTTTGGGATGTATCGCAATCGGCGTTTGGCGTTGTTAAAAGTAGTGTGAAATATACTTGTGGTAGCATTATTGAGTGTTCAAAAAGTAGCATTAACAGTGTAGGAACCGTCTTGAAAAGTGTTTGTAATGTCATTCCTCATTCCACAGCGAATTTAAATTTCTCTTCAATGATTGACTGATAAAAGTTAACTCTATTAGGGGAGAATGGCTGAAATTATTTTTTCCTTTGATGTTAAATCTCAAAAAAAACTGGCGTAAGTTTAGGCGGTGTTGTGTCTGAGCTTACGCACATGCTATATAATATTCTAAATCATATTATCCTTTTGGAATGCATGTAGGCTCCAGGTTATAACAAATGATCTCACCATTCCAAACAAATTATATTAACTTAATATTATTTATCATTAAAAACTCAAATAATATGATCACTTCCGGCAACCAAAACCAAGGACGGTGAGAAGTGTTTTTCTTGGAATCAATTGGTCTACCAAGTGATACATGCGAACTTTTCTATATAATAATTTTAATATACGCTAAAATCAGCTATATTAGCCTGCTTTTGCCATATTTAGATATGAACTAACTTGCTTAGCTTTGTTGCAACAATTTTGCGTTTTTATTTTTGAAACACCACTTTTACGTAAAAAGGTCTCACAAATATACGTACTACTTTTATGCTTTTAAAAAAGTAAACAAATAAATTTTTGTTGATGCTAGAAAGCATAGTGCTTTGTTCAATTAGAATAGGCTTTATGTTGACAAGAACTTGAGTGAGTGACACCATTAGTAATGAAGGAAGTATTATAGCACTACTAAAGGAATTTATGCCTGGTTTCAACGTTAACGGCCTCTCTGAGATTGATCACTATAAGATATTAGGGGTGTCAAGAAATGCTACTCTTACAGAGATAAAGGAAGCACGTAATAGATTAGCGCTTATATTTCACCCAGATAAAATTATTTCCCCTGAGGAAAAACCCATATACAATAAATTATTATGCAAAGCCAATAATAGACAGGCATTTTCACAATCAGAAGAAAAAGATTGGGCTAAGTTTCAAGAAAAGTTCAATTCTGCAAAAAAAATCAATATTGCATATGAAGTACTAAGTGATGAAAAGAAAAGGAATGATTACGATAGAAAACTCCAGGTCGATAATAGTGGTCTGAATAATTTCAAGCGATCTTCTAAAAATACACAATCGACTGATAGAGAAACAGAAAAAAACAAAAAAGATATTAAAGTTCGTTTATTTCATGCATTTCATAATGGAGATTTACAGGAGGCAAAAAATCTAGTAAGGAAAGTGGATGACCTTGATATAACTCTACCAGAATACCCTATCGGTTCCGCATTGTATTTTTTTGTTCTACGCGCTTGCATGAGTGAGGATTGGTTCAAATTTTATCAAGATGTTTTATCGAAGCAAGGCAGTAACGTTGACCTTAACATTGAAGTTCATCCAAAGTTAGGAACAGCTTTAAGTGCTGCATGCAGCAAAGAAAGACCAAACTCAAAAAAGAGAGATGTTGTAAAATTACTATTGAGCTATGGAGTTGATGTTAATAAAGTTAGTCAATCGCGAGAGAGAGCACCAATCCTTTACGCTCTAAAAAACAATGACCACGACTTAGCATCCTTACTTTTTAAACATGGAGCAAAGATTGATGTTACTCCTGAATTGGAAAGTTCAATTATTCTTTATAGCAATCTGAGAGGCTGCAGTAAATATACAAAGAAACAATGGAAGTTTTGTTGCAACATACTTCTCCTAAGCAAAACACTGAGATGCTAAAGCGTTTTGCAAATAATCGAACCTTAGAAAATCAAGATATTGAAATTGTAAAGTTACTTTTAAGTAAAGGGGCTAACCCTTCAATCATTCAGGGCAATTCTGAGCTTGTGTCTCTACTTAGACAATACTTATTTTCAGCGTTTAAAGATAGAGATCTTAAAAGGGCAAGAGAGCTAGTGAAGGAAGTGAAAGATCTAGATATAAAGGAATCTGGAAAGCCATTATTACATTGTTTTGTTGAAAATGCTTGTCAAGATGGCAATTGGTTTGAGTTTCTTAAAGAAGTTCTTTCTAAACAAAGAGTATTTTGCTCTCTCTTTGGAACAGGTATGAGATTTAAGATGGACATTAATATTTGTGATGATGAGCATAATGAAACAGCCTTAAACTATGCATGCAGATGCAATAAAAAAGATGTTATAGAATTCCTATTGGACAGTGGCGCTGATGTTAATAAAGTTAATGGCATATACGCCCACAGAACACCAATCCTTATTGCTCTGAAGTATAATTATTATGATTCAGTACGTTTACTTTTTGAATATGGAGCAAAAATTGATATATCTTCTGGAATCGAACAAGAAATTATTAATAATAGCCGTGAATACAAGAGGGAGACAATGGAAATTCTGTTAGAACATACTTCTCCTCAGCAAAACACTAAAGTCCTAGAATGTTTTGTAAATAATGAAACCTCAAGGAGTGTAGATATTGAAATTGTAAAGCTACTTTTAAATGCAGGAGCAGATCTTTCGATCATTCCTAGAGGTCGATTTACGGAATGTTCATTTTCAACATTTAATAATAAAGATTTAGAAACGGCGAAATTGTTAATAGATCACGTAGACCTTAATAAGGTTTTCAAAGTATTACGTGGTAATAAGGAAGTAGAGATATCATTATCCTATTTGTTTCTTATGAATGCCTGTCTAGGTACTGATTGGTTTGAGTTTTATGAAGATGTTTTAAAAGATAGGAAGGTTGATATTAATGCTGTCTTTTCTCATGGTTATACAGCTTTAGGTTATGCATGTAAAAAAGGAAAAGAAGATGTTATAAAACTACTTTTAAGTAAAGGAGCTGAAATTAATAAAGGTAAGAAGACACCAATTTATTTTGCTTTAAAGAATAATGATGACAGGTTAGCATCTTTGCTTTTTGAACATGGAGCGGACATTAATGCAACTCCTGAATTAGGACAAGAAATTATTGCTAACAGCTATAATAAACGAAGTAAGTACACAAAAGAAACAATAAAGATTCTGCTACAACATACTTCTAAAGAACAAAATACTGAAATACTAAGGCGTTTTGCAAATAATGGAACCTTGGAAAATAAAGATATTGAAATTGTGAAATTGCTTTTAAGCAAAGGAGCTGACCCTTGTTTTGGAAACCCAAATGCAGTAGCACTTGCAACTGAGCAAGGTAATACTCAGCTCAAAGATCTATTTAGTCAATCACAATTAGACAGTGAAAGTCAAGAAGCACAAGTTACTCTACTTGGTAGTGAACAAGGCTTTGAAGGGAGTGATAATGAGTTCTATTCTGCAGAAGAGGATATAGTAAAGGGTACTAGTGAAGATAAGTATGAAGGCAATACACCACAAACAACGGCTGAGGAAGATTGTAACGGTCAATCAGGCGATCAAAAAAGTTCAGAACCTGAAAGTGCTGGTAGCCAACAGACGGAAAAAAATGTTCTTTCATCAACAAAAAAAAGTAATGCAATAAATAATGCAGGGGCTTCAATGGAGGAAACTGTAAGCAATGATCATAAGAAGGGTAAAATGCATGCAAACACACAGCAGGGCACAAGCTCATTAGAGCAAAATAAAAAAGTTAGTGAAGCGGCTAAGCTTGCTGGAGGAAATAGTCAACTAAAGGAAAGTCTAAATAGTACACAGCACCAGCTAATCGAAGAGCTACAAGAACAGCTTGCAAGTAAAGATAAAGGGATAGATGCTGCAAATCAAGCTTTGAATGCAAAAACTAAAGAATTCGAGAGTGCAAAAGCTCAGTTAGAACGGGAGCTGGGTAGTGTACAGCAAGAATTGGATAAAACAACTGAGGAACTTAGGAGGAAAAAGGCTGATCTTGAAAACAGCAAGAAAGAGCTGGGTAATGTAAATGAAAAGGTTTTAAAGTTAGAGCACGAGACATTAAATCAACAAGCAAGTATTAATGATCTTACTAAAGAAAGAGATCAACTAGCTAGTAGGACAAATACACTTACTGAAAAACTTAAAAATGAAAGTAAAAAGCTAAATGATGCAAATCAAGCTCTGGATACAAAAATTAGTGAAGTAACTCAACTGACTAAGCAAAATAGTCAACTAGAAGAGCAGCTTAGAAAAGAGCTGAATAATGTAGCAGAAAAGTTAACACAAGAACAACAGAAGGCTTTTGAATTAGGTAATCAAGTCACTACACTTACTAAAGAGCTTAAGGAAAAAAAAGCTGAACTAGAACGAGAGAATAGTAGTTTGGTTAGTCAAGTAGGAGAGCTTAAAGGGGAATTTGAGGGAATAAAAACTAAGCTTGCAGGGAAAGAGGAAGAGCTAAGAAGCAAAATTAAAGAAGTAGCCGAGCTTAGTGTCACTGTAGGGAAGCTTGAAAGGCAGACGGAAGAGTTGATGGCTACTCAAGCTGAATTTGAGACAGAGAAGGCGAAATTGAAAAGTGAACTCACAAAGCAAGATGAAGTTCTGGAGAGTACTCAAGCTCAACTCAAACAAGAGGTTAGCAGTCTAAAAGGTCAAGTCACTCAACTGGCTAAAGAAAAAGATCAATTAGCAAAGCAGCTAAATGACACTCAGCAGAACCCTAATCCAGATAATGAAAACAAGAAACTCCTGGCAGTAAGCGCTCAAAGTAGAAAGCAAATAACCTACGCCTCTGTTTCTTTTGTGTTATCTGGCGCATTTGCTGTTGGTGCAAGTTTAACAATGTTTCATTTAACAACATGTATTTCACTCGCTGTAGTTGCATTAACTTTTCTTGCAGTAGGATGTTACTGTTCGTATAAGGCAAATACAGCGCTTAGTAATGTTGAAATTGATAATTGTGTTAATCCTGCAGTTGTGGAAGTTTGAAATAGCCCAATTTGAGAAGGAATGGAGGTTAAGTTTTAGAGGTTTTTCTAAACTTATGGTTTTTAAAATAGCTTTTTAAGATCTTGAAGTTGAGTGAAGAGAGGCAATTTTCTCCACTTAGATAACGTTGTTACCCCTAGTTATTTGAGGTTTATGCTTTTGGGTCATTTTTTACAACTATTGCTATAAACCCCATAAAAACCGCAGCAAATGAATCTATGGATTTAACCGCATAAAAGACCATAAAAATGCCAATTATGCTGGATTCAAACAAGGCTGAGCGATAAGTTGCTCCAAATCTTCTACTTTTTCAAATTTGGTATTGGGCTTTATAGCATTATACAGGGAAAAACCCATACAAACCAACCCAACAATCCCTCCAATTACCGCTATAACGTGTGCTTTGGAATATTCAATCAGTAGATAAGATGCAACACAACTTACCAATAATTTTGATGATTTTTCGTCTACAGAATTTCCTTCACTATCGAAATATGCAGTAGAAACCTCAGTTATGGATTAGAAAATAGATAAAAGTATAACTAAGAAGAGGGAAACAGGGTAAACTCGAGTATTTTAGTAATAATAAGAGGTTACCCATGAAGAAAGATATTACAGAACTGTACTGTTGCGTCGAGGATTTTTGTCGTGCGGTAGATGATAATTTTGCAAATAGGTTCTTATCAAACGGCAAAAAACCAACCAGAGTACCAGAAATAGCGCACTCAGAAATTCTAACCATAATCCTGTTATACCATAAATCACCATGTAAAAACTTCAAGGCTTTTTATCTTTGTTATCTTCAGTTATTCTATAGATCAGAGTTTTCAAAGCTGCCTTCATATCACAGATTTATTGCCTTAAAGCCGCGAGTTTTGTGGTATTTAGCATTACTTTTGCAATGGTTCTGTGAACAAGCGAAAATGACCGGCACTTCCTACATCGACACCTCTACGATTGCCGTTTGCCACAAAAAAAGGATCTCTAGGAATAAAGTTTTTAATCATCTAGCAGAAATTAGTAAGAGTACGTATGGTTGGTTTTTTGGCTTCAAGTTGCACTTAGTGATTAACGAAATTGGTGAAATTCAAGCACTTACCCTAACCAAAGGTAACGTTGATGACAGAAAACCTTTACCAACTCTCACTAAAAGACTGACCGGACTTTTGTTTGGAGATAAGGGCTATATAAAGAAAGAGCTTTTTGAGAAACTCTTCGATAGAGGCCTAAAGTTAGTCACTAAAGTAAAAAAAGGTATGAAAAACGCACTAATTTCACTTAAAGAGAAGATTTTATTAAGGAAAAGGTCGATTATTGAGACTGTTTTTGATTCCTTGAAAAACAAATTTGAGATTGAGCATACAAGACATAGATCGCCAACAAATTTCCTAATTCATGTTTTTTCTGTTCTGATTTCCTACTCCATGCAGTCCAAAAAGCCTTCTATTTCTATGCCTTTCTTTATCGGCTAATCCATAACTGAGGTTAGAAGAGGAGCTGTCAGGGGCGTTTGGCTCTGCAGTGGTTTCTACTGAATCATTTTGCATTTCTTCTCTGCTTTCAAATATTGGTTGTTCTATCGGGAATGTTCAAAAAAGTGTGTCAAATCGAAAAAAAGTAATAAATTGATATAAAAAAATGGAGGTTTGAAAATGAGTCAGAAAATAGTAAACAGAACTAACGGATTGGTAGATTATAAAGAGTTGGAAACAAATATACTGTCGTCTATACGAGAAGGTAGGCCACTGATGGGAAGAGATGGTGCATTAACGCCATTTATAAAAAGGCTGCTTGAAGCTAGTCTAGAGGGTGAAATAGAACATCATTTATCTGCTGGAAGTGAAGAAAACAATCGTAGAAACGGGAGGAATGGCAAGACTTTGAAGACAAGCGCAGGTTCATTTGAACTATTGACGCCAAGAGACAGAGAAGGAAGTTTTGAACCACAAATAGTGAAAAAAAGGCAAACAAGCTTACATCCGGAACTTGAAGCAAAGGTTTTAAGCACATACGCTAGTGGCATGGGATATAGGGACATAGCATCGCATGTAGAGGAGATGTATGACCACAAAATATCTGCAGCAGAAATATCCAATATCACCGACAAATTACTGCCGTTAATCAATGAATGGCGCAGTCGTCCACTGCAATCTGTATATCCAATAGTATTCATGGATGGCATGTTTTTCAAAGTCAAGGAGGACGGGCATTGCGTAAGTAAATGCATGTATAATATATTAGGCATAGATCAAAATGGCAGAAAAGAAGTACTAGGCTTTTATTTAGCCGAAAGTGAAGTTCTGGTTAGGAGTGTTAAATGACCTAAAAGAGAGAGGGGTAGAGGATATTCTGATTGCATGTGTTGATGGTCTAAAAAGTTTTCCTGCGGCTATAAATAGTGTATTTCCCAAAGCAGAAGTACAAATATGTATAGTGCATCAGATAAGAAATTCATTGAAATATGTATCCAGCAAAGATGTGAAAATTTTCATGAATGATTTGAAAAAAATATATCGTGCTTCAAGTAAAGAAATCGCTGAAAATTATTTGCTTGAGCTGGAAGAAAAATGGGGCACGAAATATCCAATGGTTATAAAGTCTTGGCAGAATAATTGGGAAAATTTGTCTGGCTATTTTAAGTATTCTGACCCAGTGAAAAGGCTGGTTTACACTACAAATCCAATTGAGGGCCTGCATAGACAAATCAGAAAATTTACCAAAACCAAGGGCTCATTTACCAGCATAAGTGCCTTGTACAAACAGGTATATTGTGCTATAAAAAAGGTGGAAGAGAAATGGACAATGTCTGTACAAAATTGGGCATTAACCGTGTCTCAACTTGATATTTTCTTTCCGAACAGATTGAAAATTGAGTTGAATTAAAAATGCGGTTTGACACAGTTTACAGAACACTCCCCTTTGCCTAATTGGGCTTTAACTATGTCTCAACTTGATATCTTCTTTCCCAACAGATTGAAAATTGAGTTGAACTAAAAATGCGGCTTGACACACTTTTTTGAACATTCCCGACGTTTCCACAGATGAGCCCTTACCACTGCTTTCAGTAGTGCATTGTTTGTTTTGCCTTCTGGCTCAATTACTGTGCATTTCTTTCCTTTCTTTTTTATTGGTATAAATTCCACCTTATCCTCTAAACTCACCTCTATTCCATCCTCTCTCACCATTACTCCCTTTATTAACTTTTTCACTACTTCTTTTTGCTTTCCAAAGCTTAAATTTTTCCACTCTTCCGCTTTTTCTCCCAATTTTCCATATAGCTGCTCTGTCTTCCTCATTACTTCTTTTTCCACTTCTCCTGCTATTACATTTCGGTTTTCTGATTCACAACCTTTTCCCCTTAAATGATTGTTGCATACGTAATATCGATATCTCTTATTCTCCTTTTTTGCATATGTCAGTGTCATATTCACATCACAGCTCTTGCACTTAATTATTCCCCTAAGCAGTGCTTCCTCATATTTTGCTTTTCTATATGGTTGATTCCTTATCAATTCCTGCGCTTTTTGCCACTTTTCTTCTTCTATTATTGCTTCATGCTTTCCCTCATACTCTTTTTCATAATGTTTGATTTTTCCCATATATATTGGATTTGTTATTATTCTCCTTACCGTCGCTTTTTTAAAGATATCTGATTTTGTCCGGTATCCTTGACTATTTAACTCCCTTGCCAATTCTGCCATTGATTTTAGCTCCAAATATCTTTCAAATATGTGCCCTACTATTTTCGCTTCTTTTTCATTTATTATTAATTCTTTATCTTTTACATCATACCCAAGCGGTAAAGTTCCACCCATCCATAATCCCTGCTCTTTTGATGTTGCTATTTTATTTTTTACCCTTTCTACTATCATTTCTCTTTCTAGTTGTGCTGCTCCTGATAACACTGTTTGTACAAACTTTCCCATTGGCGTATTATTGTCAAATATTTGCGTTACTGCTACAAAATTTACTCGGTGCCTTCTAAAAAATGATGTTACTTCAATGCTGTCTTTTGTTTCCCTTGATAACCTGTCTAGCGTATATACTACCACACAATCTACTTCTCCTGTTTTTACATCTTCAAATAATCCCTTTATCGCTGGTCTTTCTAAATTCTTTCCTGAGAAACCTCCATCATCGTACCTTTTTGCCAATGCTACCCAGCCTTCTCTGCTCTTTATGTACTTTTCACATGCTACTCGCTGCGCATCAAGACTGTTAAACTTTTGTTCTAGCCCATCCTCATTTGATTTTCTTGTATATATCGCACACCTTACTTCTTTTAGCATTTTCAATTTTCATTTTTATCACGCATACCGAATAATAAAGGTCCGTTGTAGCTCATTCCCATTATTTTCCCGGCTACTGCTGATAATGATGTGAAAAATTCTTCTCGGTAGATTAAACCCTTGTCTGTTACCATTACCGCATGTGTCTCTTCTCCTCTCTCTAGTATTAATTCTGTCCCTTCTACTGGTAATTTATCGCTACTTATTCTTTTTCCCTTCTCTAGCCGATCTGCCAGATACTCCAGTCTTTTTGCTCCTTTTCTTGACATTTCTCCATACGCTTTTTCCTGCATTCTATAAGCTAATCTTGGTATCAGATATTTCTTTGAGTATCTAGGTGCTTCTTCCTCATATACCTTCTTCCATATTTTTCTCAGTTCTGCCAACGCTTTTTTCTCTAAATTCATTACTTTCTTTTCTGTTTCTTCCTCCATATTTTTAGCCTCTCATAAATAGCTTTTCAATCCTGTCTGTTTCTTTCTTTAATACCTCGGTTATCTCTTTACTATTTTTCGCATAATCCATCCCTGTCATTCCAAATTTATCTGCTTGCTCTATTTCTGCTCCTGCTTTTACTAGCTCCTCCACTATTTCTTTTTCACCTACCATGCACGCAAGGTGTAGAGGTATGCATTTATTTCCATATTCCTCAGCATTTACTTCTGCTCCTGATTTTATCAATTCTCTCACGATTTCTAGACGTTTCTCCGTTACCGCTAGGTGCAGTGCTGTATATCCTCCTACGTCTGCTGCATTTACATTCACTCCTTTTTCAACTAATACCCTCACTGTTTTTGCGTTTATTGCATAATGCAGAGCTGTTCTTCCATTCTCGTCTCTTGCATAAATATTTTTATATGAGTTCTCTAATAATTCTTTTGCTGATTTATTAAATTTGCCAAGCTTTAACATAATCCACCTCACCTTTTCTTTAAATTTAAATCCCTCTTTTAAACCTTCCTTTTCGCTACCTCATCTATCATTTCGTTCACTTGGCTCATTATCTTGCTTGCTAAATTTTTACATTCTTCCTTTATTAGCGATTTGTCTCTCTTCCTTATTTCTCCTATCTCTATTATTTTTAGCTCCGGCATGTAGCTCCCATTCAACATGTCTGCTATTTCTCCCACTAGCCTCTCTATTCCATAGCATGTCAGTTCTCTACTTCTTGTTATTCCTCCTTGTTCTCTCAGAAATTTACTCGCCTTTTCATTCTCTTCTCTATTCCATGAACAATACTTTTCACTTTCCCAAATGTAATACATTGGTGTTGCACCATATTTATTCAGTTGATTAACCTCAGCTCCGGCCTTCACTAGCTCTTTTATTATTTCAACTCCTGCTCCTCCTATTTTGCACGCAGAGTGGAGTGGCGTACATCCAGTGACATATTGAGTAGCATTTACTTCCGCTCCTTCTCTTAGCAGCACTTTTACATTTTCTAAACTTTTTGCGAATACTGCACAGTGCAGAGGTGTATAACCATTTTTGTCTCTTGCATTTACCTCTGCTCCTTTCTTTATTAAGAACCTCACTGTTTTGTAATTGGAGATTTCTACTGCTTGGTGTAATATCGTCTCTCCTTCTTCATTTCTTTTATTAATATCCTTACTTGATACTTCTTTAAAAAACTTACTCTTGCTAAAACTGTTTGGTAGAAGCTGTAGCTTTACTCCTCTCGTTTGAGTTTTATTACTACAACTCCCCCTAAAGAACCGTGCTTGCAGATTTCCCGCACACGGCTCATCAATATTAGTTTTCACAGTCGTCCCTCTTATGCATATAAAGAAAAATGTATTTTTGGCTTTGGTAATGGATTTACTTCTACGTAGTGTACAAACTGTTCCCAGGTCATACTCTTTTTCTGACTACGCCGATTTATCCATTTAAATGCTAGCTTTCTTACTGATGTATAAAATTGTTTTAAACACCAATAATTTCCGCTAATACCAAAGTAGTTATAGTGTCCTGTTAATTTAGCCTTCAGTACTTGCCACCAATCTTTAAGTCGAATACTTCCGCGGACTTTTTCCAACCACTCTTTGATTTCTTTTAGTTTTCTGGCTAGATTTAACTTTGAGGTTTTATGTCCCATCATTAATCTACCAAGACGACTTTTTGCACCATAGTGCGTAAACCCCAGAAAATTGAAACTTTCCGTCCTTCGTTTCTCTCTTATCGCTTGTTGCCACTCCCTCTTGCCAAACTTTACTACTCTGGTCTTGTTTTCAGATACTTCCAACCCGAATTTATTTAACCTTTGTTTCAGTAATTCCAGAAATTCTTCCGCGTCTACCTTACTTTCGCAACAAACCACAAAATCGTCGCAAAACCTTATTAGTTGTATATATCCTCTGGATCTTGGTTTAAATTTCTTTTCAAGCCATAAATCCAACACATAATGTAAGTATATATTTGCTAATACAGGACTTACTATACCACCTTGGGGTGTACCTTGTTTTGTTGCTTCATAATATCCAGCTTCAACTATCCCTGCCTTAAGAAAACGCTTTATTAACCACAGTAAATTTGGGTCAGTTATTCGTTCCCTTAGACATCTCATTAGCCATTTATGCTGTATATTATCGTAGAACTTCTTGATATCCACTTCTACAATGTAGTTTATTGGTTTGTACATAACTGCTTTATCTAGTGCATTTACCGTTTGATGACAGTTTCTTCCAGGTCGAAATCCATATGAGCTGTCCAGAAAGTTTGCCTCGTAAATATTTTCTAATATCTTCTTCAGCATAATCTGTACCAACTTATCCTCAGTTGATGGTATTCCGAGTCCGCGTTTCTCTTTACTTCCGGCTTTTGGTATATACACCCTCCTCACCGGTTGTGGTTGATATTGCTTTCCCTTCATACTATCCACTAGTCCTTCCAGTCGCTCTTTTAGATTTTCTCCGTAAGCTTCCACTGTTACCCAGTCTATTCCACAAGCCTTGTTACGCTTTAGCTCTTTATAACACTCTGCAAGGTTTCCTACATTTATTAGATGTATTAGCGATGTGAATTTCAGTCGCTTATCTTGCTTTGCTCTTACTGCTATCTGGTTTAGTTTATCTTGCATGTTATTCCAACCTCCGTTGTATTGGCATAGCAATCCCTATACCAGTTACTATATTGCTGATCGCTTCCCCTTGTACGTGGCTTTCCCACACTCCGAGTACTATCAATCAGTCCGACTTCCTCTGCATCTTCCGCTAGTTCTTGCCTTTGTTGACTTGTTCCAGCGTACCTTTATAGGAATGCATAGGATCTCCCAAGTTCACTTGAAGTCCATTTCAATACATGGCACGGTCTCAGATCCCGATAGAGTGAGTGATAACTCGCCTTTGCATTATCCCTCATGCTGTCTTCCACCGAAATGAAAATGTCGACCTCTATGTCTTCAGGTATTTCGGGACTCAATCCCTTCACTTTCGTTGTACCCTGCATTGTCCATTCCACTAGCTCTATTACACTCGTTACCTCATGCAACATAGTGGTCTGTTCTAAACTGTTGGCTAGACTTTGTTTATGTTGGATTTTCACCAACTGTTCTCCAAGCACTTCTTGGCGCACCATTTCATACCTCACAAAATTAGCTTTTCTAGCGCCAGACAAATTTCTTATATTTACCTGCCGCTATTCAAGTCATGTCCTTTTTAGCATGAGAAAGCAAGTCCTTTTCTTTTTATTTCATACATTTTAACCTATTATTAATATAATATATGAGGATCTAAATATAAGTATTTAACTTATTATAGATATTACTTGACTATTTTTCCAACTTCTGTGCAAATGTCGATGTTCGTGCCATTTCAGTACTCCCGGGTAAAACACTAAAATGTGCTTTTCTAATTCGTGTATTGAGTCTTTTTGCTCTGAATATAAGTCGTTTTTATAGTAAATGTTGTGTTCTGCTAAAACATATTTTCTGACCTTCTGATCTGTATAATTTTCTACTTTGTAACGATGGATAATACTGAATCTTTCTAAAATTGGCTTGTGTTTTAAATTCCAACGTTGCCCTGAAAGTTTATCGTTTCCCAATACAAATTTATTTCCTTTTTCTTCTACGCTACTTACTGGAAAGCACCCATTTATTTCTCCTAATTTCCAGCTATCTGACAGTACAATCTGTGCTTTGGCAAACTTTATTTCTGGTAATAAGCTCTGTGATAGAGGATATAGTGCTTTTAAGTTGTACCACTGATGACTTCTTTCATAAATGCCTTTGTAATCCTTTGTATGAGCCTCTGTTTCTCCAAGTACTGCTACATCTAGGCGATATATATCATTGCTTAAAGCTCGTTCATAATGATCGCGTAGATAGTTTTCTATAATCCTAATAACTGGACCACTAGACCTGAAAAAATTTACTCTTCCAAATGATAACACTGGTCCATCTTTTTCTATTTTTACCCCTGAATAATCAGAAAGAAGATCTCCAAATAAACTCTCATCCAATATAAATCTCTGCACATTATAATAATCGTTAAAAATCCTCATCAATCTGGATCTTACAGGCAGTGATAGTTTTGCAAGTTCTACTACTGCATCTACGAAGAAGTCATTTGGTACCTCTTTTATCCCTACTTGCAACTCAAAAAAATGTTTACCAGGTGGTTCTTCAATAATTTTAATATCTTCTATATTTGCCCATTTTAGTGCTATTTTTAGTGATGCTGGAGTTCCTCGCAGTCTTTGAAATTTTACTCCTTCTATTACGGCTTTTCTTCTATCTTTTACCCAACGCAGTATCTCTTCTAAACCATATTCTTCTATTATCCACGGCAATGTTTCTTCTTTAAGACTAAATTTAAATCTCCTGATGCAACTTGGATCAACTTTGTAATCGATTGCATCAACCAATGCTTGCTCTTGCTTTGTCGCGTTTGGGGGTAATAGCATTACTCAATCTTTAAATTTCGCAAATTTGCACACTCATTACCTAGCACAACAACATCCTCTTTTGGCTCGATTAATTCTACGTTTTCTACACCATCTACAAATAGATTCGCTATTATCCACGATCTTGTTACACTCCACCCTAATCTTTTTGCTAATTCAAACTTCTCAATAAACTGCTTCTTGATTTCCTCCTTCGATATTACAGGACTTATGCTCATTCTGCTGTGAATATCTATTTCCGTAATATTGCAACCAACTACTGTTACTGTATCTGTTAAAACCCTTATATCATCTCTAGTAACCTGCTTTTTTACAATTTCTAGTAGCTCTTCTGACAATATGCCAGTTTGTGTTGATAAGATTGAAATTTGTACTTTTCCTGGTATAGGTGATTCTACTAGTGCATCTTTTACTCTACTATCTGCTGACAGTGCATGATATTTATAATATTCCTTACTTCCTCCTGTTGACCAACCTGCTATTTTTGCTTTTACCCTCTTTCTAAATCTTTCATCCTCTTCTTCTTTTTCTCTCTCTACTCCATAAAATTCAGCCAAATTATCAAGATCTTCTCCCTTTGCAAATTTCAGTAAATTACTCTTTACTGCTTCGTTCATCCTTTGTCTGAGCAAAAGTTCTCGCCATGCTGCTACCTCCAGAATCTTTATCGCTGGATCACTTTCCACCAATCCTGTAAAGCTTGCATCCCGACTCACTAACTCTTCTTTCATTCTGAAAAATATTTCCTCAAAGTTCAGTGGTTCGATAATATTTGGCTGCTGCATTTTTAAACAACTACTCCATTAATATTTATGAACTTACCTTCTGAAAGATAGACACCTTCTAAATTCAATGTTACTCTCCCTTCTTTTACTTCTGTTATCTTTACTTTTTCTAACTTAAATCTCTTCTCAAATTTCCCCAGTGCTTCTGCTGTTGCTGCATAGATTTCCAAAGTTAAATCTCTATTTATTGGCTTATCTACTAATTCAAATAGTCTTGACCCATAATCTCTCCTCATTACTCTGCTATTAATAGGGGTAGTTAAAATATCTACGACAGATTGCTTTAAATGCTCTATTCCTTCTAACGCTTTTCCTGTTTTAGCATCCATACCCTTCATTTCTATTTTGCAAAAACGCTTTCACTGCCTTTTATTACTTTAAACCCACATGAAACTATATCTCCTACTCTTCCTATACTATAGCCATTCGCAAACACTGTTTTTGACCCTTCAGTTAATGCTCTTCCTTCTGTAAAATTATCTCCTTTACGGCAAACTGGCTTACCATTTACAAAAACATTGTTACTGCCACTAACGCAAAAATGTGGTGTTGCTTCTGCACAATGATCTCCTACTCGCACAACCGATTTATTCATCAATTAAGGTTTATTTTATCTGCCTTCAATTTTATTCCACTTTTTGTCATTTCTATACTTGATTCCCCAGCTTTCAGTGTTACTTTGTCCATTACTTCAATCTCCAAATGATGCTTCTCTTTATCATATAACAGTCTTGTTCCATCCTGAAACTTCACACTATTTATTTCTTTTTTATTCTCTGGTGCAGAGTACTTTTGTTGATATATTCCAGGAAGTACTACTCCTAAAGATAATTCTCCCAGCGGGGAAAGTATAACTACTTGCTCATCAATATCTGGCGGAGACCAATCTCTATCTTTTCCTGCTTTACTTGTTATCCATGGCAACCAATCTGTTAAAAATTCTCCTATTTTAACTCTTACTTTTGCTTTTTCATAATCTATTTCTTTTACCACTCCTATACGAATAACGTTTGCTAGCTTCCTATTCAGCTCTGAAATCGCAAAACTATGATCCAACATGTACGTTACCTATCTCTATAATATGCGGCTTAATTCCAGTTTCTGACCACACTGATTTACCAATATGTATCTCATGAACCCAATCAACTACCCAAACAAGATACGCATCTAATTCTGGCCTAAATCCGTCAATTTCCGCAGAGATAAATTCTCCTGGTGAAACATTTTCCACATTCCAAGTATTTTTATTTACTACTCTCGCAACCTCAGCAGCTAATGTTCTAACAATAACAGGGGCATTTTCTATTGTGCTATCAATCACAATTCTTGCTTCAAATCTTGCTTTCAGCGCTAATTCTTCTGTTCCAGGATCATGTCCTTTTTCAAATCCGCTAAGTTCCACAAACACCGCTGGCGCTAATAATTCTTTCCTTATTGCTGGATAAATTTCGCACGTCTGTATTGCTGATATTTCTTCTTTTAACTTAGTGCAAATTGCTTTATGTAAATCTTGCCAATTCATATAGGTGTAATGTAACTTAATTCGCGGTGGAAGAATTTTTCAAATACCTTTTCAACTTCATAATTAACAAAATTTTCTATTATCCTTGAAGCCTCAGGTTCGAGTGGCAACTTAACTTCCTTTATTGGCAATGCTGCTCTTCCTTCACGTTTAAACATACCGCTATTTCCTTTTGGCATAACTGCTGCAAATCCTCCTATAAACTCATGCTTTCCTACTTTCGATCCTCTTCTTGTTTTTTGTATTTTGCCAATTGTCGATGCTCTAATGTCATAGAGATTTGCTCTAATTAACACTTCTAATCTGCTAGTTTTTGCCTTAAAAATTCTTAATCTCTTTCTTATCAAACTTTTCTTTTCCTCACTGATTTTCTTAGCTGCTTTTGATTTTAGCCATAGTGCTGTTCTGTTTAACGCTCTCACTATTGCTAATTCTATTTTTTTTCTTTTAGCATTTGCACTTTCTATTACCTCAACTTCTATATGCACAGACATTTTACACCCCAGACGCTTCGATTCGCCAGATCATTCCAGATTTATCTCTAAGTGGTAGTGAGTGCACCTTATACTTACAGTTACCAATAACGAAGATATCTCCTACCATTGGCTTTAATATATCAAAGACACTCACCTCCAAAATCAACATCTCCCCCACAAATTGTCCTTCACCAATCTCGTATAATTTATCTGGCTGTTGCTTTAATACTTGTACCATGTACGCCTTATTTTTCGACTCATACAAAGCTACTTCTCCTAAATGGGCAAAACAATCTTCTAATAATCGCTTAATATTCTCTTGCATATCTCTTTTTGATATACTAACCTTTACATGCTAAGAAAGCGCATACCGGTAGAGTCGTTCTGTGCCTCACCTACCTTGTAGTTACTCTACCAGTATGTTAAGCTATAGCGACTTTTACTAATACGCCAGGTCTATGGCACATTGGCAGAGGATTTGACTGCGTATGTAAATCTGTTCCTCTATCAAATCTTCTTGGCTCTTGTTTTGCATATAGTGGCTGTCCTAGTGTATTTACTGTTTCATTAAAATCTGCTGGTGCAAAATATGTTGTAAATGTGCTCGCTGTTCCTAGTGGAAAACAGTGCCCTGTATCTTTCTCAATAAATCTTCTCACCGTTCCTTCAGGGTCAGTTGCTTGCCCTCTATATTCCTCAAACGTTATTCCACAGAACGTAAACCCTGACCTCATATCATTCCGAAGCGCTGCTCCTTCTTGCCATCTCTCATATGCTTCTTTCACTTTAGTATGAGAAGTAAGTGCATCAAAAAACTCAGGGCTTATGAGTGCATGAATTCCCGTCATATATTCACCACTTAAGTTGTCTTCAATATGTCGCAATACTTCCAGACACTTACGCTTTACATCAGTTGTTGCTGTTCCAAGGGCAAAATTTACTACTTTTGGCGTGATTTCAAATTCGTTGTACAGATTTAATAATTCACTGCCATCTGCGTCCAGAATTATTCCTTTCAGCGCTCCCATTCGCAAATGCTCTAATGTTATTGCGTGCTTGTTTCTCATTAGCTGTAAATGGTCAGTTATTACGTCTGCAAGCGCTTTAAGTTCACTCTCTGATCCAAATGCCCTTATTCCTTGTACTTCCTCTGGCAGTACTACATCATCATGTGGAATATGTGGAATCGTAAACGTTCTTACCTTTCTTTTTCCTCTTTTTCCTACTGTTGCTGGCGCCCCTGGAACTTGCGTTGGTAGTAAACTTAAAACTCCGTTATGTTCTTCTATTGTAATATGTCTAAATCTTACTGACCTATTTGGAAATAAATTTAAATTTTCAACCCGTCCATAATTTATCGGCAATATATTCATCGCATTTGTTAGTGCCGTCATGCTAAATGCTGTATTTGTAAATGGATTTTGCATTCTTTTTCCCCCTTATTAATTTAAGTTACACTCCCTTGCGGACAATGATCCCTCGTCCTTCAAGTTGCTTTATTGCTGCAGCTTTTTGCTCTTCAGTGATACCTGCTGGCCACACAACTGCATGATCTGCTAGTATTGCACCACGAGTAATAATTACTGCTTTGGAATTTTCTGTCGCATTTACATCACTTACTATTGCACCTATTGCTGTTTGTGTGCCATCTGTTCCAACAGGATTAAGTACTCTAATAAAACCATCTTCCGTCTTTTTGGCAACTACTTCACCAAGCTTAAGATTTTGACCTTTAGCTACTGTTATTTGATCTCTTGAATATAGGTTGGACACTTCATATTTCAGAAGATCGCCTAAATTATTTCCTTCAGTTATACTTATCATGTCTTTTTCTCTCCTTTTTTTATTTTTTTACCGCCGTGTTTATAAATGCTATACACCGCAGTTATTACCTTATAATTAGCCATTATGGCACATTTTGGACACTTATTTACCGCAGAGCACTATATATGGCGGTTATAAAATTTAAATGCACCGACTTTTCGCTACCTGTGTCATCAAATCTTCCTGCGAATTCTGTGGTATTGCACTCAGTATCTCTGTCTTTTTCGTTCTCTCTGCAAGTAATTCCATTAAAACTTCCCTCGCTTGCTCAATACTTACACCCTGCTCAATAAATTCTCCTATTTTCTCTGGCATTCGTGATAAGTTACATAAACGTATTAATTCAACAATTTCAGTACGATACTTAGTTAAATTATCAGTTTCTAGGTCATCAATTTCTAGGTCAGTTGTAGTTTGTTTATTCATAGTATTTTCTCCTTTGTTAATAAATTCAAAAAATGTTGTAACTCCATCTGCAAGACCTATTTCTACTGCTTTCTCGCCAAAATATAGACCTGCTTCTGTTGATCGAATCTTTTCAATTGAAAGACCTCTGTTTCTTGCTATTAGCTGCACAAACATTTCATATAGTCGGTCTACTTCTTTTTGTAAGCTTTCCAGACTTTCAGACGTCATTGGCTCATGTGGATTTAAATCATTCTTTCTCTTGCCTGCAAAAATAGTTGTGTATTTTATTCCTTGCTTTTCATCAAAACCGCTTTGGTCAATGTGACTTGCAATAACACCTATACTTCCAACACCAGAGGTTCTACACACAAAAACCTTTTCAGCGCTTGAAGCTATAGCATATGCAGCAGAGTACGCATCATCATTTGCTATCGCTATTATCCTCTTTTTTCCTCTTACACCGTAGATAAAATCAGCTAGATCAAACACTCCATTTACTTCTCCACCTGGACTATCTATGTCAAGTAGAATCGTCTCTATGCTTTTATCTTCTAAAGCACTCTCTATCTCTTCATGAATATTTTCATACGAAGTCATATCTAAAATATGATCAAAAGCTTCTGTTTTTTTTGTCAAAACTCCATAAATACGTATTATTGCTATTCCTTTTGGGTTTATATGAAAATGCTTTAAGTTCTTAAAGATAGGTTGTTTGCTATTATATAATGATAATAGTTCAAAGCTTCTTCTCTCTACCATTACTGGTTTATTTATCCACATCACCTTCCTTCCCTTTTATGATTAATGTCAGAATCGAAACAAAGTCCAAAAGAATCAGCTCGCTTTTGATCTTCGGCAATCTCTTGATCAATTTCTTCAACATCGTAACCCAATTCTGAAACAACTTCTGAGCGACTCTTGAAGCCATTTCTTACTGCCATCTGTTGTGCTTGTTGATCTTTCAGTGGATCCACCCAATCAAATCCCTGTGGTATCCATTTTACTTCTTCTTTCGCTGCTTTTGCCACTTTTTCATCTATACGGAGTTCTCCACAAAGTACTGCTAACTCTAGCCATCTACTCCATACTGGTCTACAAAATTGGAATACCATAATGTTATGTTGCAGCATAGCGCATCGACGACGAAACTCTATCAGTCCTGCTCTGATTGATGAATAATTAACACCGGTTAAATCTCCTGTTAGTTGTTCGTATGTTATCCCTGTGCCTATTGCTATTGCCCTCAGTTGCTGTCTCATGAATGCTTCATAACTTCCTCCAACATCAGACGGCTCTGAAAATTTTATGTCTTCTCCTGGGTCTAAAAGCTGCATTGTTCCAGGTTCTAGGCCAGATAGTGCTACTCCTTGCTCATTACTTTCACCTTCTCCTAAAATATTTGCCTCAGGATCGAGTCTCGTAATAAATCCAGCAAACATTGCTGCAGTTTTCTTTCTTACCAGCTCCGCATCATCGTACTGATCAAGCTCATAAAGCTTTAGCAGTATATTAGAAAGCCAAGGTTCTCCTCTAATTTGTCCAGGCCTTAAAGGTTTATAGATATGTAAAACATCATTTGCCGGTACTCTAACTGATTCTCCAAACGAACCTTCACCTGGGTGCTCTCTAAATAAGTAATAAGCTTCTCTTTGCCCAAGTCGGTTAAATTCAATGCCACTACGAATAATATTGCCATTTGCAAGTGTTTGATTGCTTTTGTTATCTAAATGCTCTGATTCCAATACTTGAAGTTGCAATGGTACAGAAAATCCATCTTCGAGTTTACGATTTCGGAGGCGTACAAAACACTCTCCACCTTCTATCATACTTCTGCACACTAGAGCTTGTAATCCATAAAAATCACTTACTCCACTACTGTCTGCTTCATCTGTCCATTTCAGCCATAATTCTTGTACTTTCTTTCGAAATTCTGCATTCTTTGCTTTTGATTGCGGCTTTATTCCTGTTCCAATAGAGTTACTTACTATTGTATCAATAATATTTGCTGCATATGGATTTTTTCTCACCATATCACGTGATCTACTACGTAAAGTTTCAAGGCTTTGAGACAGCAAATTGTTTATACTTCCTAACTCTGGTTGAAAGTGAAAAAATCTTCTTCCTGAACCTGCTGTATCCCACGCTGAGCTTTTTATCTTTGGTTTGTTAAATAATTGCTTGAAGGTTTTTAGCAGCATTTATAAAATTCCTTTACTCGTTGAAAAAACAATTTTCCTCTTTGGCCTCATGCCTGCAACTTTTAACTCAGCCTTAATTCGTTGTCTTAAATTCAATAAATCATTTATTTGAACTTCCCCGTACCTCACAACATGGTCACCATATGCAATTGAGACAACTCTTTCTCCGCTTTGCAGTTTTTGAATTGCTTTCTCAACTTGAGTTAAATATTCTTCACTGTACATTTTGATTACCAAGCCACTTACTCTGTATTACTTTTTTAGGCTTTTTGCTTTCCATTTTTCCACTCAAACTATTCCATTTACTCTCTGGCCAACGATCAATTCCAAGTGCAATAGATGCTGCTCTCGCATAAATTCGGCAATCTAGCACTTCATTTCTTTCTCTTACCTTTTGCCACTCTTGTTTGGTGTATCCTTTTACCACTTTGCTGACTAATTGCTCTGCCGTTAGCTGCTTAAAATATTCAGGTGCATACTCGGGAAAATGACAGTATCCTGCTGGAGCTTCTTCACCGTCCTTTAAAACATTAAGTAATTGAAAAAGTTCTGACTTTAATATCGATACTCCTACTGGCCAGAGCTTTATTCCTCTTTTCAGCTTTTGACCACCAACTGTTATATCAACTCTACTTGGGCTGCTAAGTGGCACTAGAGCTTTATTTACACCTTTGACTGCCATTACTCTTCCAGAGCCCTGATGACCTCTTACCCAGTTGTATACTTCCTGCGTTGCATACCCTGCATCAACCGCCATCATGCTTATCATATATTCAAGCCCATTTTCACCAATAAAATGATGATTTAAAAGCTCAGAGAGTTTTCCCCATACTTCCCTACCTCCTGTATCTCCTTCAAATACTCGGTAGTCTATTGACCAACTTTCACGGCTTTTTCCCCATGCTACAACTTCTACTTCTAACCGATCTTTTTGGACATCTACTCCTGCTGTGAGAACCACTTCACCTTTTGGTACTGTGCCTACGGGAAAAAATTCTCTCCTGTTAAATAATTGCTTCCAATCAGGTACTTCTCCTTTATCTACCCAAGTTTCTCCAAGCGTAGTATTTATCCAAACTTTCAGTAA
>NC_010981.1:0-346056 GCF_000073005.1 Wolbachia endosymbiont of Culex quinquefasciatus Pel | reverse complement strand
TTGATTGAGCCAGGCCATCATTTCTTGAGCAAGTAACCCATAAGCAGCTCTTTTATCTTCTCTTCCTGATCTATCTGAAAAAGCTTCCGGTTGCATTCTTGCCCATGAAAAGCATAAACGTGATGCTACAGTTATGCTATCAATAAAGATAGAGCGGTATTTAGAAACTTCAGAAAGAAGATCTTTGTGCTTGCTACAGACATGCTCATAGTGTTTTTGACTATACGCTTGATCAGACCTTAATGCAGGATTAGGACCACCAATAAGACAAGCAATGTCTCTGGCCTCATTCCAAGTGCGAATCTCAGTTGAATCTCCTTTCCAGTCTTGTACAGCAAGAAGTCCTGCTTCAAAATCAAGGCAAAGCGTTGTTGATTCATCAAGAGTTTTAAGTAGGCTAGTCTTGCCGATTCCATAAGGTCCGAAGATTACCATTTTCACACCTGTGACCATTTTTGCTCTTTCTTTGCTGTTTATTATTTTCATGCTTTTACCTTAATTTGCCACTATATATAAATTCACTAAATTTCAAAAAACTGTTCAATTTTTCTTATGCTTTTTTCCGTAAACAGGTGCAAATTTAGATCGCATTTTCTTGAGAATGTTGTACAAAGTAGTCCGTGACATATTGTTCATGTCTGCAACTTCAGCAATGCTGTGATGTTTAAGTTGTTCACATAAAACTTGCCACTTCTTTGGTAATTTTGAAATAATTTGCTCAACATCAATACGTAGTATCGTTTCATCTTCAAAGCAGTAACTTTCTTGTTGCACATTATTTTCAAGCTTAGGAGTAGTACGTGAGTGTTTACGGACTAGATTATTAATACGATTTTTAACAACTTGCTTAGCAAAGGTTGAAAGACTGCCCTTAGTTTTATCATACTGATCTATGCATGAAAGAAACTCACAGAAGAGGTCTTGTTCTATGTCTTCAATATCTTGATCAGTAAGCGATTTATAATATTTTGCGTAAAATTTTATTAAATTAACAACTTTAGGATCAATACCTGAATAAGAGTTTCGAGATTTCATAAGATGTGTCCTTAAATGAAAGACTTAAGGATGAAACTTTCTTAGTAAATATTGTAGGACATGAAAAAAATACCTCAGACAATCGTGAGTTTTTTACCCTCTGAAAACCTGGAATCTTTTTTCAAACCTCAGACACTCAAAACTTTGATCAGACAATACACCTACGAACTGAACAGTTTTTGTAAATCCGGTGAATATATAGAACAAGACTTTCAACTTACAGGTAATTTCATGAGTGATTCATACAATGTTCAAGAACTTAAAGCACAACTTCTATTAAACTTAAGATCTTGTCTTTTGTACTTGCTACCTAACGGAACTTTTCACAAAAATGAGTTTCAAGTAGGTGATATATGGGGTAATAAAGGAAAAAGTTTAAGAGTAGAACTAAGTGGCAGTAGAGCCGGGTTATGGAATGATTTTGCAACTGGAGAAGGTGGTGACATTATCGACCTTTGGGCAGCTGTGCATAGAAAGAATGCAAGGACAGAGTTTCCTGAGGTAATAGCTTCAATAAGTGAATGGCTCGGAAATAATAAAAAAATACAGAGAGAAACAATATGTTGATGAAGACTTTGAGAAATTCATTACCCAAAGTTGGAATTATTATGATGAAAATGGTCAGGTGATTGTAAAAGTTTATCGTTCTGATCCTCCTGGAAAGAAAAAAGTATACAAGCCTTTTGATATCAAACAATCTAAGTTTGCATCACCAGAAATAAGGCCTCTATATAATATTCCAGAAATCTTAAAGTCTGATAAAATTGTTCTGGTGGAAGGGGAAAAATGTGCAGAAGCGCTGATAGAGAAAGGAATAACTGCAACAACAATAATGTCTGGAGCAAACGCAGATGTCAAAAAGACTGATTGGTCACAACTGAAGGGCAAGCATATTATTATTTGGCCAGATAATGATGAAGCAGGTGCAAAATATGCTAAAAATGCTGAAAAAAAGCTTTTAGAAATCGGAGTTGAATCACTTGTTGTTCTTAATATTCCACAAAATAAAACAAAAGGCTGGGATGCTGCTGATTGTGTAGAGGAAGGAATAAATGTTAAAGAATTTTTAGCTTCAACTGCACTTACTACTAATACTCTAAGTACAAAAAGTTTGATTTCATTTTCTGCAAGGCAATACTTTAACGATAAATCACCGATGCCAGAAGATATAATTGCACCTAGGATTTTAACTCCAAGTGGACTTTTAGTGTTTGCTGGAGCACCTAAAGTAGGAAAAAGTGACTTTTTAATTTCTTGGCTAATTTACATGGCAGCAGGAGTTCAATTTCTTGATATGGTACCTAAAAGGCCTTTGAGGATCTTTTATCTTCAAACTGAAATTGGCTATCACTATATGCGCGAGCGTATTCAACAACTGAAACTTAGCGAGGAGATAAGAGAGCTTGCTGGGGACAATATAATGATTACACCACAGATAAAGTTGCTTCTAAATGATGATGGTATAGAAAAAGTTTTGAATGAAATAGAAGACTCATTTAGATTAAATGCTGTTGATATCATTGCAATAGACCCGCTACGAAATATTTTTGATGCTGGTGAAAACGGTAGTGAAAATGACAATAATGCTATGTTATTCTTCCTTCAAGAAAGAGTTGAAAAGCTAAGAACACTAGCTAATCCGGATGCTGGAGTTATTTTAGTACATCACACGAAAAAGATACAAAAGAAATCGCTGGAAGAAGATCCGTTTCAGAGCTTTAGTGGCGCAGGTTCATTGCGAAGCTTTTATACTACAGGAATAATAATGTTTAGGCCAGATGAACAGCAAAGCAACCGTCAGTTAATATGTGAGTTACGCAATGGTCACGCTATTCCACCAAAATGCATTGATAAAATCGATAACTGCTGGCATACAATTGATCACGAATCGCGGAGACTTGTGAATAAAGACTATGGTCAAAAGTTAGATGCAGAACGTTCTCGTAGACATGATATTATTTTGCAATTGATTTATGAAGAAGCACGAGAAAAAGGAAAAGTATATACAATTAATTCATTCTGTCAGATATTTGAAGGTAAAGCAGGTCTTGGTAGTCAGCATTCTATTCGTAACCGTATCGATGTGCTTGCTGCAAAAGGTTATATAAAATTCAACAGAGAAGGTAAAAATGCTGCAAGAACAAAATATGGAATACTTTGTGTTGAAGGTATGGAAAAAAGAGTAACAAATCAACTAAACAAGAATGTTATAGTCTATGAAAAGATTTTACCTACTGATTACAAATCATCGGAAAGTGAGGATGTTGTTCCAGAAGAAAATCCAAATATTTGGGTTTATAACGATCAAATTTTAGATATCTAGAACTTTTTCACTAAAATTCTTTATTACTTAAATATTTCAGTTTTCAGTCTTGGCCAGTTTTTGTCAGAATGTGTTCAGTCTACGAAGTCAGAATTTGTTAATAATTAAAAAGTACTAGATTTTCAATAGTTTAAGAAATCGTCAGACTGTGAAATCGTAGACTGAAAAAAGAGATAAAAGGCTAGAAATATAGAGGGTTTTGTCCGATTTTCAGTTTTCAAAATAACTCCTATTATTATAAATAATAATATTAAGTAGTATGAATTAACACATACTACCTTTAGCTTTTAGCTTACTACAAAATCTCAATAGACAAAAATATGAAAAACCTACTATTGCATTTTGGACAACCTGAAAAAAAGATGAAAGATAAATGCTTACAAAAGACAAAATGGCTAATAATAGCGTTTTAAAAAGATTCTACGACTCCAGGGTACAATTGTACAACCAGGACCTAAGTTACTCATGTAAGGTAGCTCAAAACTCGATTAAGAGTCATTTTTAAATTATTTCTTACCTTAAACTTTTACTTGCTATAAAAAAGCCTCACCTTAGTCTATCACGTTTTTTATTTGTTGTAAAATATTTTTTCAAAAAAGTGAACAGCTTTTGTAATTTAGGTGAAACAAGAGCTGATTATTTTAGAGGTCTTATAGAAATATAACAACTTTTATCTAAAACTCCTAAGGAAATATTTTAGCTAATCTCTATAAACAAATTGTAGGTGAAGTTAAAGAAAAAAAGTTTTGCCATAAACATAAGCTATGGAGCTCGTAAACTGCTTAAAATGGAGATAAAGATCTAAATTTATTTATTTACGTCTCCAATTTCATCGCGTACAATGGAGACAAAGATTTATGTTTTCACTATTTATTGGCAGATAGGGCTTTCTAAAGGGTGGGTCACCCCCCTTGAAATTAAAACAAAAGGTGGTAGACAAGATGTCAAACACAGATAACTCAACTACAAGCTGGTCTTTGTTGTAGTTATTTTCTCACCTGCTTTAATTAATTCATCAAAATCAGATTCATACTCTGTATAGCCTTTCTTATAATAGTCCGAATGCGATAAGATATGTGTTAGCAGGCCAAATGTTGTTTTTTTACATTTTTAAGATAAGAAGTGTATAGCTGAACTTGTTTTTTATACAGCATTTCTTATATTGATCAAATCTTTCAATTGATTATTGCTAAATTCTGTAATCCAACTTTCACCGCTACTTATAGTTAAGTTTGCTAACTCTTTCTTGCTTTGAATCATCTCATCAATACGCTCTTCAAAAGTACCTGTTGAAAGTAGCCTGTACACCATAACATTACGTTCTTGTCCAATACGGTACGCTCTATCTGTTGCTTGTGCTTCCACTGCTGGATTCCACCATAAATCGTAATGTATTACATGGTTTGCTGCTGTTAAATTAAGCCCTGTTCCACCAGCTTTTAAAGATACTATGAGAATATTTGATCGAAATGAGTTTTCAAAATCATTAACCATTTTGTCTCGTGCTTTACGGGATAAACTTCCATGCAAAAATGGCACTTTTGATTCAAACTTTTCTTCAAGTAGCCTAGCTATAATCTCACCCATTTCAGTGTATTGAGTAAATATCAATGATTTTTCTGCAAGCTCACTAATTCCTATCAATATCTCTTCTAGCATCTGCATCTTTCCTGACTGTTCAATACTTGCACGCTTTTTCTTGCCAAAATGCGATGGATGGTTACAAACTTGCTTTAAAGCATTGATAAGCTTAAGAATTAGACCCTTACGTTCAATTCCTTCACTCCTTTCTATCTTTTTCATAGTTGTGTTAACTACTTCTTGATAAAGTGCTGTTTGCTCTGGAGTTAGAGAACAATAACGATTATTTTCAATTTTATCTGGTAGATCCTCTATAATGCTTTTATCACTTTTTACCCTACGTAGCATAAAGGGATGAGTAACTTTCATGAACTTCTCTAGACAAACTTTGTCTCTCGCTTTTTCAATTGGTGTTGCAAAATGAGTTTTAAATTCCTTAGGAGTACCAAGGTAATATTTATTAGTAAAATCAAAAATACTCCAATATTCTAGTAGCCTATTTTCAACAGGTGTACCACTCATTGCTATTCTATTTTTTGCTGCAATAGCTTTTATAGCTTTGCTCTGTTCACTGTGGGGATTCTTTATATTTTGGGCTTCATCAATCACGAGCAAAAACCATCCTACTCTGTTAAGCTCTTTTTTATCACGACGCGCAAGACCATAGGATGTGAGAGCTACATCATAATCATTTGCCAATTCTCGATTTTGTCCATGATAGATGAAAAGCTTTAATTCTGATGCAAAACGTTCCATCTCTCGTTGCCAATTGCTTAATATGCTTGTTGGCGCTACTATCAAGACTTTATCTTCATCTAAAAATCCCACATTCTTACAGTATAAAATGGCTGCAATAACTTGTAGTGTTTTGCCAAGACCCATGTCATCAGCAATTATACTACCAAATCCCGTCTCTATGTTCTGCACAAGCCAACTAAATCCACGTTTTTGATATGGACGTAACTGTGCTGTTAGGTTACTTGGTACATCAACAGGTACATAAGTGTTAAGCTTTTCAAATAGGCTTTTAATCTGCTGATCAAGTCCTACCTTTGCTCCATCTAGTTCACCTCCTAAAGCAGCTTGCATCAGCTCTGCTTGACTCAAGCGTTCAGGTAACTTATCAAATTTTTTCAGTAGAGCTTCTACCTCCTTATCATCCAAAAGCACATATTGGTCTATAATCTTTATAAGTCCACGAGAATCTTTCAGTAGCTTTTTAAATTCTGTAATGCTTATCTCTTTATCACCTATCGCTATTTTCCAATCAAACTTTAATAATTTCTCAAGCGTTAAGAAACTTTTCCGATCTTCTTCAATTTTGCCTTTAGCAGATAAATTAAGACTCAACTTTGGCTTTAGGATTTTTTCCAGTGATTTTGGTAAGATAACTATAACGCCAATTGCTCTTAACACCGGCAAGATATTTAAAAACAATGGTGCAAAATCATCTAAGCTAAACAGTAATCTACTGCTGTCATCAATCGATCTTTCTAGCTCAGGTATGTATTCGGATAGCATTCCCATATCAGATAAAATGCTCAGTTTTGTGCTGCAGTTAGACAATGCTTTTTTCAGCTTTATTATCGATTTTCCATCATCTAAAGATACCTGTATATCAAGCTCAAATCTTTCATAATAATCTTTTACCATTAAGTAAAGTTTGTATGGTTTATCTGTTAAATAAAGCCGTGATAACCAGAGATTAATTGCTTGAGGTATTTCTCTGTTGCTAAACTCACTAAACTTGTATGCTGATCCAGTAAAAAATAATGCAAAGATGTGCTTGTCTCTATACTTATCCATCGATGAAGGAAAGGTATTCTTTTCTCTATACTTATCAAGTGCTGCAGGAAAATTATTTGCCATGTATCCCAAAAGGATTAAAGAAATTGCAATATTAACCTGTTCTTCAGGCTCTATAGAAGTTTTCTGATATTGAATTAGTAGAGGTGGACACATAGATGATATTTTTCTATGAATTTCTTTGACTGATTCATTAAACAACGCAGGGATCCACCTAATTATAAATTCTCCTCTTTTATTTTGTAGTATTTGTGGTACTAGTGCTGATTTTTCCATGAGCATACGTGCAAACTGTGAAATCATATGCATGAAGCGAAGCTCAGGATTAAGCTTATGCAGTAATGAAATAGGAATATCGTTTAAAAATTGTGCTATATTCCTTGAAACACTTTCGCTGAGCATAAATGAATTAGCTATACCATTGCTTACTTGAATAACTTGGTATTGGTCATTGATAAATAATTGAAATGTTTGCCAGTGTTCAATACTTCCCCATTTGCTAGTAAACAATTCTTCTTCCGATAGCTTTTTCTTGGAAGAGTAGAAAAAATAATCTGATTTCCCCGTAGGATATTTTTGCCAATGCTTGTAAGCTGTTTGCAGAATACTGTGAAAATTTTTTTCAAAAAAGAGTGGATTATTCGTCAAGATATTTTCGATACAGCTGGCAAGGTTAGGAATAGTCGATAGATCAATATCATTTAAGTTGACTTGGTCATATACTTTAACTTTAGAAGACGATTTAAATAGATCATTAATTTTTAGAATACTTTGAATGTTTTCTAATTTTCCATTTCCAAAATCATCAATCAGCGACAACAAGTCACAATTATGAATATTGAAAATTACGAAAGGGTTTTTATCAATTTCTGCAGCAATAAGATAAATCACAGCAGCAATATGTTTACAAGGCATAGCCCAATCAGGACAATTGCAACTTGCGTTCATTTCTTCCCAATTCGAAGGAAATAATTTAATACCTGAGTCGTTAAGCTTATCAAACAAAAGTGTTGGTAATTGTCTATTTATTAATTTAGGCAATATAGAGGGCGAATTTTCAATAATACAACGGATAGCTGATGAATTTAATTCATTGAGTGTTATTTTAACTTTATATGGATGAGGTCTTGAACCACTAACTTTGGCTGTAATTGTATTGCCGTTGATTTGAATACCAAAAGCTCGACCAGTATTAGCATAAGTTCTACCACGTGAAAGGCGGTTATCGTAATCAACTTCACTGAAAGATTGAAGCCATTTCTTACCCCACCATGTTCTCCCGTAAATAGACATTATATATATTTTAGCCTAAATAAACTCAAGTAATCTAACATAAATCACTACAAAATGCCAAAAAAACAACAGAAAAGGCAATATGAAAACCTTTTTTTCTATAGTCTCTTCATTTTTTGTGATTAAAAATTATTTTAACTTTTTTTGAGAAAATTCCGGAAAAAGTAGTAAGAAATCCGGTATATATATATTATAGAAGGGCATTGATGCAGTTTGTGGATGCGCTTCAAATACAAAAACTTTAAGTGTCAATCCGAAACTCGGCAAACAAACATTGAGTAGATTTGTATTTTTTTAGATAAGGTAAAAACTTCGTTTTAAAGCTAGATGTGATTTTATAGATAACAATAGCAATTCACCAAAGAACACACGTAGTACCCTCTAAAACTTAATTAAACGGCATTCTCGGTAATCTTACCATTATAGAACAAACCTCCCTTTAAGTCTAACACGATTTTTATCCTTTGCAAAAAAAAAGTGAACAGTTTTCGTAATTTTGGTGAATATATATAACAAGAAAACAACTTTCTGCAGTAGCACATGATTCTCGTTGTTGGACTACAAAAACCTATGAATTGCTAGTGTATTTTGCAGGAACCAAACGATATTTTGGAATCAGTGCTACTTATAGTTTTAAATTATAGCAAATGTCAACCCTAACACTAGATCTCGGCAAGCAAACGGGCTGGGCAATTCTTACAGATGGAGTAATTGAAAGTGGCAGTGAGAGTTTTCATACTAGTCGTTTTAGTGGAGGTGGCATGTGCTTCTTAAATTTTCGTAATTGGCTTAATTCTTTGAAAGAGATTTCTGTAGTGTATTTTGAGGAAGTAAGAAGACACTTAGGAACTGATGCTGCTCATTGCTACGGTGGTTTTCTTGCCGTTCTATCTGCTTGGTGTGAAGAACATCATGTGCCGTACAAAGGTGTTAATGTTAAAACTATCAAACGCTTTATAGCTGGTAATGGTAACGCAAGTAAGAGTGAAGTTATTGAAGCTGTAAAGGAAAAAGGGTTTTTACCTAGAGATGATAATGAATCTGATGCTTTGGCACTAATATTCTACGTTATGAATTTTAGTAAAGATTTTAACACATTAAAAATACCATAAAAGTGGGTCCTTTCGGCTATAATGGCGGGTTTGGTGGTGCTGACCTCAGGCCTTTTCTAGTGTTAGACATATTTTGAATATTAACTTTTTAATTATTAAGAATTTAAACATATATGAATTTAGCAATCCACTACTATCCTACTCGAGATCTAGTCGAATATGAGCGTAACCCACGTAAAAATGATGACGTAGTAAATAGAATGTGTGCTTCTATTCGGGAGTTTGGTTTTCGTATACCAATAGTTGCAAAAAGCGATGGGACTGTGGTTGATGGCCATTTAAGACTTAAAGCAGCAAGAAAACTTGGTATGGAGAGTATTCCAGTGGTCCTCAGTGATAATCTAAATGAACCACAAACCAAAGCTTTTCGATTGCTGGCAAATCAATCAGCTAATTGGGCAAAGTGGGATGATGAGCTTTTGAAAGTAGAAATTCAAGAGTTAGAAGATTTACAGTTTGATCTTAAAATGACTGGATTTGAATTAGAAAAAGTTCAACATTTCCTTGATGATTTAGATAGTGAAAAAGAAGATCTTTCTGACTTAGTTGTTGATGACAAAAAGGTAGAAATAACAAAACCAGGTGATCTATGGATTTTAGGTGATCATCGAATCTATTGTGGTGATAGCTCTGTAGTTGAATCATATAAAGCGCTGTTAGATGATAAAATGGCAGACATTACTGTTTGTGATCCTCCATATAACGTTGATTATGGTAGCAGTCAAGAAAGAGAGGATAAAAAGATACTAAACGATAATCAAGGTGAAAAGTATGAGCTTTTTCTCTACGACATCTGTTCCCATATTTTAGCATATACGAAAGGAGCAATTTACATCTGCATATCATCATCAGAGTTTTCAACGTTGCAAAAAGCATTTGAGGAAGCGGGAGGAAAATGGTCAACTTTTATCATTTGGGCGAAGAATCACTTTACGCTAGGAAGATCAGATTATCAAAGACAATACGAAGCAATGCTTTATGGATGGAAAAGCGGCAATAAACGTGAGTGGCATGGAGGAAGAAATCAAAGTGATCTGTGGTTTTATGATAAGCCAACACACAATACACTACACCCAACGATGAAGCCAGTAGAGCTAATGGAGAGAGCAATAGTAAACAGCAGCAGACCAGGAGACATAGTACTTGATCCATTTAGCGGCTCTGGCAGCACACTGATTGCATGTGAGAGAACAGGAAGAATTTGTAGAACAATAGAGCTAGATTCAAAATTTGTAGATGTAACGATAAAACGTTGGCAAGTGTATACAGGCAGGGAGGCAATTCTTTCTGGTACTGGTAAAACTTTTCCAGAGATTCAAGAAGAAAAAAAGGAGCAAAAAAAGTGAAATTAATAACACAAACAGAATGGGCAAGAGAACAAGGATTTTCAAAGCAATATGTCTGTTATTTAGTAAAGAAAGGAATAGTTGAGTTGGAGAATGGTTTGATCAATAGAGAACAAGCAAATGAAGCAGTAGCAGCAATAAGAGATCCAAGTCAACCATTGAGAAGAAAAAACTATTCAGAAAACGGAGAAAAACTTTCCACAATGTTGCTAAAAACGCGAATAAAAAATGAAATGGAACGAGGTAAACTGCTTGAGGCAAAAGCTAAGGCTGAAATAGGAGAGCTTGTAGCAGTAGAGGAAGTGAAAAACGAAGCATTTAATGTAGCAAGAGTTGTACGTAATAATCTGCTTAATATTCCAAATAGAGTTTCAGCGCTGCTTGCATCACTGAGTGACACTGAAAAGATTCATATGGAGCTAACTGAAGAAATTACAAACTCGCTTGAAGAATTATCTAACACTAAATTTTAAATATAAAATGTCTGCTCACTTAAGTTTAGAATTAATAAAGTGCCTCATTAATCAACCTGGATTAGATGTTAATGTTAGAGGATTAAATGGCAAGACACCACTACATTGCGCTATAGAATTTGACGAATTAAGCATGGTGGATCTGCTACTTACGAAGAAGAACATTAATCCTTTTGTAGAAGATAATGACGGCAAAACATCTCTTGATTACGCTAAAGAAGGAAAAAAAGCAGAAATATTAAAAGCGCTAATTAATAATAAATACGGGTCAGAACAAGATAGCTTACTTCATTTAGCTGCAATGGTGGGTGAGGTAAATGCTGTAAGGTACCTAATAAATAGAGGCATCGATGTTAATTCGCGTAATGCAATATTTCATACACCATTACATTTGGCAGCTGGTATTGGACATGTAGAAGTTGTAAAGATTTTAGTCAGAGAAGGAAATGCTGAAATCGAGGTTTTTGATGCACGAAATCAGACACCGATGCACTATGCAGTTAACAACAAAAAATTAGAGATAGTAAAGTTATTACTGGAGCTAGGAGCAGATGTAAATAGCGCACGTGTAGGACAAAATTCAATGAAATTATCACCTATTCATATAGCTGTAAGTAATACTAATTACGATGAAAGAGATTTGTGTTTGGATATCCTCAAATGCTTAATAAGGGAGCCTAATGCTCAAGTCAATTTGCAAGACTACGAAAATAAAACACCACTACATTATGCTGAAAGACTGAAAACAATAGAAGTTTTACTAACGCGAGAAGATATAGACCCTCTGGTAAAAGACGATAGTGGCAAGACACCATTTGATTACGCTAAACCTGAGATAAAGAAGGCTTTGATAAGTAATAAATACGGTTCTGAAAAGAATAGTCTACTCCATTTAGCTGCACAAAGAGGAGAAATTGAGCTTGTAGAGTCTATCTTAAAAGAAGAAATTGATATTGATATTTCAAATAATAAGAGTCTATCACCGATCTATCTTGCTGCAGAAAAAGGGCATTTACATGTAGTGAAGTTATTGCTGAAAAAAGGAGCAAACTATACACCTGTTCTGCACTTAGCAATCAAGTCAAATAATTTAGAATTACTAAAAGTTTTATTTAATGAAAAAAATGGAGCGTTACTCTGCAGAGATACCGTTGTTAATTTTCCAACCCTTCATAATAAATATATAGCACAGAGAGAAATAGCAGATAAAAGGATGAAAAAACATAATAATATTATCTGCATCTGTATTACAGTTAGCGCAGTAGCAATGGCAGCATATATAGGTTTAACAGCAGCAACAATAAGCAGTGCAATCATTTTTGCAACAATAACAGGGATATTTGCGCTTGTTGTAGCAATAATGGTAAGTGAGATGAACAAAAGATATATAGAAAAGGAATTTCAGAAAAAGATGTTTATGGAACTGGAGGAGTGTAGTTCTACTGTTAATGATGTTGCAATTGTGAGTAGATGCAGATAATGATATACGCTAGAGCTTTTTCTGAAGGTTTAAGACCAGATCCAGAGCTTAAAGTATCAGAGTGGGCGAATGAGTATCGAGTTTTAGCGCCAACTGCAGCATCAGAGCCAGGTAAATGGAGAACAGAGAGAACGCCATACCTTAAAGAAATCATGGATTCACTTTCTCCGTCCTCACCAGCAGAAAAAGTAGTATTCATGAAAGGAGCGCAGATTGGAGGAACAGAAGCAGGTAACAATTGGATTGGCTATATTATAGATCAGACTCCTGGTCCAATGTTAGTTGTGCAGCCAACAGTTGAAATGGGAAAACGTTGGTCAAAAGGAAGATTTGCGCCGTTAATAGAGAGTACACCATGTTTAAAAAGTAAAGTAAAAGACCCAAGGTCAAGAGATTCAGGCAATACTGTGCAAAGTAAGGAATTTCCAGGTGGAATAGTAGTAATAACCGGAGCAAATAGCAGTGTAGGACTAAGATCCATGCCAGTAAAATATCTCTTTCTTGATGAAATAGATGCCTACCCAGGAGATTCAGGAGGAGAAGGAGATCCAGTACTGCTCAGTATTGCTCGAACTAATACATTTGCACGTCGAAAGATTTTTTTAGTATCAACGCCAACGATTCATGGAATAAGCAGAATTGAGAAAGAATTTGAAGCAACAGATAAGAGATATTTTTTTGTACCATGTCCGCATTGTAATTACTATCAAGTTCTAAAATGGTCACAAATAAAATGGGAAAATAACGACTCAAGAACAGCACATTATGTCTGCACTGAATGTAGCGGCAAAATAGAAAATCATCAAAAGACAGAGATGCTAGAACGTGGAGAATGGAGAGCTACAGAGGCAAAAGAAGGGGAGAAAAAAGGATTTCATCTTTCAAGTCTTTATAGTCCAGTTGGGTGGTATAGTTGGCAACAAGCAGTAGAGGATTTTCTGCATGCAAAAGAAAGTGAACAATTACTGAAAGTTTGGATAAATACTACGCTTGGAGAAACTTGGGTAGATAAAGGAGAAGTACCTGATTGGAAGCAATTATTTAACAGGAGAGAATTTTTTCCCGTAGGCACAGTACCAAAAGGTGAAGTGGTTCTCACAGCAGGAGTAGATGTCCAAAAAGATCGGTTAGAAGTAGAAGTTGTAGCATGGGGAAAAAGCCGTGAAAGTTGGTCAATAGACTACCGAGTATTTGAAGGAGATACAGGAGGTAGGGAAGTATGGGGAAAACTCTCTGAGCTTTTAAATCATCATTTTATTGGTGAAAATGGGCTTGAATATATGATAAGCATGATGGCGGTTGATGCAGGGTATGCAACGCAGGAAGTATACAACTGGGTAAGAGGTCATCAGGGCTCTGGAAGAGTAATGGCAGTCAAAGGTGTAAATAAAGCTCTAGTGCCACTTAGCAGCCCAAGTAGAGTTGATATAACAGTTGGTGGTCAAAAGCTGAAAAGAGGAATAAAGCTCTGGCCAGTAGGAGTATCGATATTAAAGTCAGAACTTTTTCAATTACTTAATGTTTTAAAGGACGGTGAAGAAGCTCCAGCAGGATACTGTCATTTTCCCGAGTATGCACCTGAATATTTTAAGCAGCTAACGGCAGAGCAATTAGTCAGCAAAGTGGTAAAAGGATACACCAAACAAGAGTGGCAAAAGGTAAGAGAAAGAAATGAAGTGCTAGATTGCCGAATTTATGCGAGAGCAGCATCTATTGCACTTGGAATTGATCGTTGGCCAGAGAGTAAATGGAATAGTTTGAGTGGAAAAATGGAAAGCAAAAAGCCTAAAAAAGTAATACAGAGTAAGTGGCTTGGTAATCAAAATGTACAGTGAAGAATATTTAACTCAAGTTGAGAAAGCAATTCAAAAACTGCAAAGCGGAGAAAGAGTTGTCTCAATTGCATATGGTGACCATGTTGTGAGGTACGGGGAAGTTCAAATAAATGATTTATTGAATTTAAGACAACGAATTAAGGCTGAGTTAAAAGTTGCAGGCATGAGGCCAAAGAGGAAAATTGTTTTTTCAACGAGTAAAGGAATTTTATAAATGCTGCTAAAAACCTTCAAGCAATTATTTAACAAACCAAAGATAAAAAGCTCAGCGTGGGATACAGCAGGTTCAGGAAGAAGATTTTTTCACTTTCAACCAGAGTTAGGAAGTATAAACAATTTGCTGTCTCAAAGCCTTGAAACTTTACGTAGTAGATCACGTGATATGGTGAGAAAAAATCCATATGCAGCAAATATTATTGATACAATAGTAAGTAACTCTATTGGAACAGGAATAAAGCCGCAATCAAAAGCAAAGAATGCAGAATTTCGAAAGAAAGTACAAGAATTATGGCTGAAATGGACAGATGAAGCAGACAGTAGTGGAGTAAGTGATTTTTATGGATTACAAGCTCTAGTGTGCAGAAGTATGATAGAAGGTGGAGAGTGTTTTGTACGCCTCCGAAATCGTAAACTCGAAGATGGATTTTCTGTACCATTGCAACTTCAAGTATTGGAATCAGAGCATTTAGATAACAAAAGCAATCAAACACTTGCAAATGGCAATATTATTCGTAGTGGCATTGAATTTAACCGACTTGGGCAAAGAGAAGCTTATTACTTATTTAGAGAGCACCCAGGTGAAGGTTCGTTTGGAGAATCAGTTAGAGTACCGGCAAATGATGTTTTACATATCTATAAACCTTTAAGGCCTGGACAAATTAGAGGAGAACCTTGGCTTTCTAATATACTGCTAAAGCTTTATGAGCTTGATCAGTACGATGATGCGGAGCTGGTAAGAAAGAAAACTGCAGCAATGTTTGCTGGATTTATTACGAGACTCGATCCTGAGGCAAATATTTTAGGAGAAGGTGAAAGTAATGAGCAAGGAGTAGCACTATCTGGCCTAGAACCTGGAACAATGCAGCTTTTAGACCCAGGAGAAGACATAAAATTTTCAGAGCCGTCTGATGTTGGAGGAAGTTATGAAGCATTCATGAGACAGCAACTGAGGGCAATAGCAATAGGCACAGGGATAACATACGAACAACTAACAGGAGATTTAACCGGTGTTAATTATTCATCAATCAGAGCAGGACTGATAGAGTTTCGTCGTCGATGCGCTATGCTGCAACATAACATTATGGTATTCCAATTTTGTAGACCAGTATGGAGTAGATGGCTAGAGTTAGCAGTACTTTGTGGAGAACTCCGTATAGATGAAAAAGTGGCAAAAGCAGCGAAAGAAGAAGTAAAATGGATACCACAGGGATTTGATTGGGTGGATCCACTGAAAGATCAACAAGCACAACAGATGGCAGTAAGAAATGGCTTCAAGAGTCGCTCAGAAGTTGTTTCAGAATTGGGTTACGATGTTGAAGAAATTGATCAAGAGATTGCCGAAGATCAAAAGCGAGCTGATTCTTTTGGACTTTGTTTCGATTCTGACATTAATCATAAAAGGGAAGGAAGGTGATGTGGATAAATAAACCAGTAATGGTAGAGAGAAGAAGCTTTGAACTATTATCATTATATAATAGCAAACAACCTATCTTTAAGAACTTAAAGCATTTTCATATAAACCCAAAAGGAATAGCAATAATACGTATTTATGGAGTTTTGACAAAAAAAACAGAAGCTTTTGATCATATTTTAGATATGACTTCGTATGAAAATATTCATGAAGAGATAGAGAGTGCTTTAGAAGATAAAAGCATAGAGACGATTCTACTTGACATAGATAGTCCAGGTGGAGAAGTAAATGGAGTGTTTGATCTAGCTGATTTTATCTACGGTGTAAGAGGAAAAAAGAGGATAATAGCGATAGCAAATGATGATGCGTACTCTGCTGCATATGCTATAGCTTCAAGCGCTGAAAAGGTTTTTGTGTGTAGAACCTCTGGTGTTGGAAGTATAGGTGTTATTGCAAGTCACATTGACCAAAGCGGTTTTGATGAAAAGCAAGGAATAAAATACACAACTATTTTTGCAGGCAAGAGAAAGAATGATTTAAATCCACATGAGCCAATGACGTCTGAAAGTCTGGAAAGCTTACAAAAAGAAGTAGACCGACTATATGAAATGTTTGTGCAGCTAATAGCAAGAAACAGAGGTCTTTCAATTGAAAAGATTCGATCAACAGAAGCAGGTCTATATTTTGGCGAGAAAGCAGTAGAAATAGGTCTTGCAGATGGAGTTACAACATTTTTTGAATTTATTAACAAAGGAGAAAATACTATGAATAAACAAACTACAACTGACCTAGAAATTGATGACCTAGAAACTGATAATTTAACTAAGTATCGTACTGAAATTGTTGAATTAATACGTTTATGTAACTTATCACGAATGCCAGAGAAAATAGGAGAATTTATTGAGCAGGGTGTAAGTATTGAGCAAGCGAGGGAAGTTTTAATGGAATTACTTGCAGAGAGAACGAAAAAGACAGAGATACTGAGTGCAATACCACAGAATTCGCAGGAAGATTTGATGACACAGGTAGCGAAAAGTCGGTGCATTTAAATTTTATAACCGCCATATATAGTGCTCTGCGGTAAATAAGTGTCCAAAATGTGCCATAATGGCTAATTATAAGGTAATAACTGCGGTGTATAGCATTTATAAACACGGCGGTAAAAAAATAAAAAAAGGAGAGAAAAAGACATGATAAGTATAACTGAAGGAAATAATTTAGGCGATCTTCTGAAATATGAAGTGTCCAACCTATATTCAAGAGATCAAATAACAGTAGCTAAAGGTCAAAATCTTAAGCTTGGTGAAGTAGTTGCCAAAAAGACGGAAGATGGTTTTATTAGAGTACTTAATCCTGTTGGAACAGATGGCACACAAACAGCAATAGGTGCAATAGTAAGTGATGTAAATGCGACAGAAAATTCCAAAGCAGTAATTATTACTCGTGGTGCAATACTAGCAGATCATGCAGTTGTGTGGCCAGCAGGTATCACTGAAGAGCAAAAAGCTGCAGCAATAAAGCAACTTGAAGGACGAGGGATCATTGTCCGCAAGGGAGTGTAACTTAAATTAATAAGGGGGAAAAAGAATGCAAAATCCATTTACAAATACAGCATTTAGCATGACGGCACTAACAAATGCGATGAATATATTGCCGATAAATTATGGACGGGTTGAAAATTTAAATTTATTTCCAAATAGGTCAGTAAGATTTAGACATATTACAATAGAAGAACATAACGGAGTTTTAAGTTTACTACCAACGCAAGTTCCAGGGGCGCCAGCAACAGTAGGAAAAAGAGGAAAAAGAAAGGTAAGAACGTTTACGATTCCACATATTCCACATGATGATGTAGTACTGCCAGAGGAAGTACAAGGAATAAGGGCATTTGGATCAGAGAGTGAACTTAAAGCGCTTGCAGACGTAATAACTGACCATTTACAGCTAATGAGAAACAAGCACGCAATAACATTAGAGCATTTGCGAATGGGAGCGCTGAAAGGAATAATTCTGGACGCAGATGGCAGTGAATTATTAAATCTGTACAACGAATTTGAAATCACGCCAAAAGTAGTAAATTTTGCCCTTGGAACAGCAACAACTGATGTAAAGCGTAAGTGTCTGGAAGTATTGCGACATATTGAAGACAACTTAAGTGGTGAATATATGACGGGAATTCATGCACTCATAAGCCCTGAGTTTTTTGATGCACTTACTTCTCATACTAAAGTGAAAGAAGCATATGAGAGATGGCAAGAAGGAGCAGCGCTTCGGAATGATATGAGGTCAGGGTTTACGTTCTGTGGAATAACGTTTGAGGAATATAGAGGGCAAGCAACTGACCCTGAAGGAACGGTGAGAAGATTTATTGAGAAAGATACAGGGCACTGTTTTCCACTAGGAACAGCGAGCACATTTACAACATATTTTGCACCAGCAGATTTTAATGAAACAGTAAATACACTAGGACAGCCACTATATGCAAAACAAGAGCCAAGAAGATTTGATAGAGGAACAGATTTACATACGCAGTCAAATCCTCTGCCAATGTGTCACAGACCTGGGGTATTAATCAAAATTACTGCAAGTTAATGAGTATAGAGAGGTTGTTGGAGGATTGTTTTGAGCATCTAGGAGTGGAAGCCACATATTGTAATAAAAATAAGGAGGGTATTCATAAAATAAAAGTGCTAATGAAACGTCCTGAGACTAAGTACTCTTTAGGTACAGATGGAGCATTAACTCAGCAAATTGCTTCTATAGAAATACGTGATCAGGACGTTACTTCCTTTAGCATAGGTGATTATATCAAGATTGAAAAAAGGTTCTACAAGATTTTTGAACCACCATTGAAAGATTCTTCAAGTAAAATATGGAAAATTCAAGCTGTAGGAGAAGGAAGTGTTTCATAATGTAAACCAGGTAATAAGTGATATCAGAGGAAAAGAAGCTCAAATCAAATTAGTAGTAGCAAAAGCACTGAATAAAACAGCAATATGGTTAAAGGGACAAGCAGCTAAGGAAATCAGTGAGGAAAAGAAGATAAAATTAACGGTAATGAGAAAAAGGTTGCGAATCTTTAAAGCGAAAGCAGGTAGGTTAGAGGTTTTAATAAGAGCAAACTTGTATGATGTAAGGGCTTCATCTATTGGCAGTATGAGAGAAACAAAAAGAGGTACGAAAACAGGAAATCATGAGTTTATAGGAGCATTTACTGCAACAATGCCAAGAGGTTATAAAGGAGCTTTTAAACGTGAAGGAAGAGCAGCATTGCCAATAAAGGAAGTAAAACTACCACTCGAACCTGAGGCTTCAAGGATAATAGGAAATCTTGTTAATTATGAGGTTGAGAAAGTGTTTACAAAATTTTTTGAACGTGAATTGAGCTATAAAGGATGAATTTGAAAGATTTACATGATAAAATTTGTACCACGCTGAAGAGAGAAATACCAGCAATTCAAACTTGTGAAATTTATCCATCGATAAGAAAAGAATTATTAGCGCCAGCGTTATTTGTAGAGCTTGTGAGTTTAGAATCGGGAAAAGATCCTGGAACAGAGGAATTAGCGCTGAAAGCAAGATTTGAAGCACGCATTGTGACTGATAGCACAATAGAAAATGCCCCTATTATTGTCAGAACATTAGCAGCAGAAGTAGCAAGAGTAGTAAATAAAAATACTTGGAATGTGGAAAATGTTTCACCAGGAGAATTTATCTCTACGGAAATTGACGGATTTAGACCCGAATTAGATGCGTATTTGTTGTGGTTGGTTGAGTGGAGTCATCAGCTTCATTTAGGTAAATCGATATGGACAGAAAATAAGATTAAACCACATACGATTACAATAGGAGAAAATGTTAGAGAGTAATTTTGCTATTTCAGAGCTGCAAAGAAAATTAGCAAACATTGTACGAATAGGGCTTGTAAAAGAAGTAGATTATGAAAAAGCAAAAGTAAGAATTAAAATAGGCGAATTTTTAACAGATTGGTTGCCATGGATAACAAGCAAAGCAGGAAAAGATAGAAATTGGTCTCCGCCAGGTATTGATGAGCAAGTAGTGATACTTTCCCCGCTAGGAGAATTATCTTTAGGAGTAGTACTTCCTGGAATATATCAACAAAAGTACTCTGCACCAGAAAATAAAAAAGAGGTGAGTAGCTTAACATTTCAAGATGGAACAAAGTTGTCATACGATAAAGATAAACATCATTTAGAGATTGAAGTAGTAGACAAAATAACACTGAAAGCTGGGGAATCGAGCATAGAAATGACAAAAAGTGGAATAAAACTGAAAGCAGAAAGGATCGACTTAAATTGAACAAAGGAATAGTAAGGTTAGGAGACTATTGTGGAGAAGCTATACCACATTTCTGCATTAGCGGAAGTAATAATGTTTTTGTAAACGGTAAGTCAATATGTAGACAAGGAGAAAGTTTTAGTGAAGGAAAAGTAATGATTCAAGGATCAAAAACAGTGTTTGCAAATGGTCTTAGTGTAGGAAGAGTAGGAGATATAGTTTCATGTGGGTTTAAAGTAATAAAAGGCAGTGAAAGCGTTTTTGCAAAATAGAAATGAAGGGTATGGATGCTAAAACAGGAAAAACGTTAGAAGGAATAGAGCACTTAAAGCAGTCGATAATTGATATACTGACCACTCCTATTAACAGTAGAATAATGAGGAGAGATTATGGTTCTCGATTATTTGAATTAGTAGATAAGTCAATAAATAGAGATCTAACTTTGGAAATCTATTCAGCAGTAGCAGAAGCTCTACAAAGGTGGGAGGAAAGATTTAAGCTAGAAAAAGTAAAAATGACAGAGGTGAAAGAAGGAAAAGTAACGCTTGATCTAGAAGGATTATACTTACCAAGCGGGAAAAACATTCATTTTGATGAAATTGTAGTTTAAAGATGAAGCAGCTAAATATTGTAGAAAAGCTGAGTTATGAAGAAATCTTTTCGAGAATGAAGGAAGAGTTAGTAAAGCGAGATGCAAGTTTTACAGGATTGGTAGAAAGTGATCCAGCAATGAAGGTATTAGAAGTAGCAGCATGGCGAGAACTTTTACTCAGACAAAGGATAAACGAAGCTGTAAAGGGTAATTTACTTAAATTTGCAACAGGAGAAGATCTTGACTCTTTAGCTGAATTTTATGGAGTAGAGAGGCAAAATGAAGAAGATGATGAACATTTTAGAAAAAGAATAAAAGCAAAAATAGCAGGTTGGTCAACAGGAGGAAGTAAGGAATATTATAAATATCATGCACTGTCAGCAGATAGTAGAGTAAAAGATGCACTAGTAGAATCACCTATACCAGGAAAAGTACAAATTTCAATCTTATCAACACAAACTGGCATATTGTCAGAAGAGCTACTAGAAATTGTAAAAAAGCAGGTTACTAGAGATGATATAAGGGTTTTAACAGATACAGTAACAGTAGTTGGTTGCAATATTACGGAAATAGATATTCACAGCAGAATGAGCATAAGTCCTGTAATATCGAAGGAGGAAATCAAGAAGCAGTTTATTGAGAAGTTTGAATTAGCAAAAAGATTAGGGTGGAGTGTAACAAGATCGTGGATAATAGCGAATCTATTTGTAGATGGTGTAGAAAACGTAGAATTAATCGAGCCAAAAGAGGATGTTGTGGTGCTAGGTAACGAGTGTGCAAATTTGCGAAATTTAAAGATTGAGTAATGCTATTACCCCCAAACGCGACAAAGCAAGAGCAAGCATTGGTTGATGCAATCGATTACAAAGTTGATCCAAGTTGCATCAGGAGATTTAAATTTAGTCTTAAAGAAGAAACATTGCCGTGGATAATAGAAGAATATGGTTTAGAAGAGATACTGCGTTGGGTAAAAGATAGAAGAAAAGCCGTAATAGAAGGAGTAAAATTTCAAAGACTGCGAGGAACTCCAGCATCACTAAAAATAGCACTAAAATGGGCAAATATAGAAGATATTAAAATTATTGAAGAACCACCTGGTAAACATTTTTTTGAGTTGCAAGTAGGGATAAAAGAGGTACCAAATGACTTCTTCGTAGATGCAGTAGTAGAACTTGCAAAACTATCACTGCCTGTAAGATCCAGATTGATGAGGATTTTTAACGATTATTATAATGTGCAGAGATTTATATTGGATGAGAGTTTATTTGGAGATCTTCTTTCTGATTATTCAGGGGTAAAAATAGAAAAAGATGGACCAGTGTTATCATTTGGAAGAGTAAATTTTTTCAGGTCTAGTGGTCCAGTTATTAGGATTATAGAAAACTATCTACGCGATCATTATGAACGAGCTTTAAGCAATGATATATATCGCCTAGATGTAGCAGTACTTGGAGAAACAGAGGCTCATACAAAGGATTACAAAGGCATTTATGAAAGAAGTCATCAGTGGTACAACTTAAAAGCACTATATCCTCTATCACAGAGCTTATTACCAGAAATAAAGTTTGCCAAAGCACAGATTGTACTGTCAGATAGCTGGAAATTAGGAGAAATAAATGGGTGCTTTCCAGTAAGTAGCGTAGAAGAAAAAGGAAATAAATTTGTATTGGGAAACGATAAACTTTCAGGGCAACGTTGGAATTTAAAACACAAGCCAATTTTAGAAAGATTCAGTATTATCCATCGTTACAAAGTAGAAAATTATACAGATCAGAAGGTCAGAAAATATGTTTTAGCAGAACACAACATTTACTATAAAAACGACTTATATTCAGAGCAAAAAGACTCAATACACGAATTAGAAAAGCACATTTTAGTGTTTTACCCGGGAGTACTGAAATGGCACGAACATCGACATTTGCACAGAAGTTGGAAAAATAGTCAAGTAATATCTATAATAAGTTAAATACTTATATTTAGATCCTCATATATTATATTAATAATAGGTTAAAATGTATGAAATAAAAAGAAAAGGACTTGCTTTCTCATGCTAAAAAGGACATGACTTGAATAGCGGCAGGTAAATATAAGAAATTTGTCTGGCGCTAGAAAAGCTAATTTTGTGAGGTAAGTATGAAGTTTAGCAAAGAATCTTTTAGTAAGTTTTGTAAAGAAGTATCAAGTAAGGATATTAATAAAAGAAATGAAGAAGGAGAGACGATATTACACCAAGCAGTAGAAATCTCCAATTACAAAACAGTGAGGTTCTTAATAAAGAAAGGAGCAGAGGTAAATGCAAGAGATAAAAATGGTTATACACCTCTGCACTGTGCAGTATTTGCGAAAAGCTTAGAAAATGTAAAAGTGCTGCTAAGAGAAGGAGCGGAAGTAAATGCTACTCAATATGTCACTGGATGTACGCCACTCCACTCTGCGTGCAAAATAGGAGGAGCAGGAGTTGAAATAATAAAAGAGCTAGTGAAGGCCGGAGCTGAAGTTAATCAACTGAATAAGTATGGTGCAACACCAATGTATTACATCTGGGAAAGTGAAAAGTATTGCCTATGTGATAGCAAAGAGAGTGAAAAGGCAAGTAAATTTTTGAGAGAAAAAGGAGGAATAACAAAAAGTAGAGAACTGACGTGCTATGGAATAGAGGGGCTAGTGGGAGAAATAGCAGACATGTTGAATGGAAGCTACATGCCGGAGCTAAAAATAATAGAGATAGGAGAAATAAGAAAGAGAGACAAATCACTAATAAAGGAAGAATGTGAAAATTTAGCAAGCAAAATAATGAGCCAAGTAAATGAGATGATAGATGAGGTGGTGAAAAGGAAGGCTTAGGTTTAAAGAAAGGTAGGGGTAGATTATGATAAAGCTTGGTAAGAAAGAGAAATCTCTATTAGAGAGCTCATTTAAAAAGAAAGAGACGAAAAGGGAACTACATTATGCAGTAGACGCAAAAACAGTGAGATTATTAGTCGAAAAAGGAGCGAATGTGAATGCTAAAGATGTAGAAGGATACACAGCACTGCACCTAGCGGTAACGGAGAAACGTCTAGAAATCGTGAGGGAATTGATAAAATCAGGAGGGAATGTAAATGCGGAAGAATATGGAAATAAATGCACACCGCTGCACCTTGCATGCATGATAGGCGAAAAAGAGATAGTGAAAGAATTAGTGAAGGCTGGAGGAGAAATAGAACAAGCGGATAAATTTGGAATGACAGCAATGGATTATGCGAAAAACAGTAAGGAGATCACTGAAATATTGAAGAAAGAAATAGACAGAATTGAAAAGCTATTTATGAAGGGCTAAAAATATGGAGAAAGAAATAGAAAAGAAAGTAATGAATTTAGAGAAAAAACCTTTGGGTGAAATGAGAAAAATATGGAAGAAGGTATATGGGGAAGAGGCACCTAGACATTCAAAGAAGTACCTGATACCAAGATTGGCGTATAGGTTACAGGAGAAAGTGCATGGAGAAATATCAAGAAAGGGGGCAAAAAGACTAGAATATCTAGCAGATCGACTAGAGAAGGGAAAAAGAATAAGTAGCGATAAACTGCCAGTAGCAGGAACAGAGCTGATATTAGAAAGGGGTGAAGAAACACATGCAATAATGGTAACAGATAAGGGTTTAATCTACAGAGAAGAATTTTATACGTCATTGTCAGCAGTAGCCGGGAAAATAATGGGAATGAGCTACAACGGACCTTTATTATTCGGGATGCGTGACAAAAGTGGAAATTGAGGAGAGAGAATGCTAAAAGAAGTAAGATGTGCAATATATACGAGAAAATCAAATGAAGATGGTCTAGAACAAAAGTTTAATAGTCTTGATGCGCAACGTGTAGCATGTGAAAAATATATAAAAAGCCGAGAAGGATGGGTAGCATTGGCAAAAAGGTACGATGATGGCGGATATTCAGGAAAAAACTTAGAAAGACCAGCAATAAAAGAATTATTTGAAGATGTAAAGGCAGGAGAAGTAGATTGTGTAGTAGTATATACGCTCGATAGGCTATCAAGAGAAACAAAAGACAGCATAGAAGTGACATCATTTTTTAGAAGGCACCGAGTAAATTTTATAGCAGTAACGCAGATATTTGATAATAACACACCAATGGGAAAATTTGTACAAACGGTATTATCAGGAGCAGCGCAACTAGAAAGAGAAATGATCGTAGAAAGAGTAAAAAATAAAATAGCAACATCAAAAGAACAAGGATTATGGATGGGTGGAACTTTACCGCTTGGGTATGATGTGAAAGATAAGGAATTAATAATAAATGGAAAAGAAGCAAAGACGGTAAAACATATATTTGAGAGGTATATGGAGCTAAAATCAATGGCAGAATTGGCAAGGGAGTTAAATAGTCAAGGTTACAGAACGAAAGCAAGGTTTGATATCTTTAAAAAAGCAACGGTGAGGAGAATAATAACAAATCCAATATATATGGGAAAAATACGGCATTATGAGAAAGAGTATGAAGGAAAACATGAAGCAATAATAGAAGAGGAAAAGTGGCAAAAAGCACAAGAATTAATAAGGAATCAGCCATATAGAAAAGCAAAATATGAGGAAGCGCTGCTTAGGGGAATAATTAAGTGCAAAAGCTGTGATGTAAATATGACTTTGACGTACTCAAAAAAAGAGAATAAAAGGTACCGATATTATATATGTAATAACCATTTAAGAGGAAAAAGTTGTGAATCGGTAAATCGAACAGTAGTAGCAGGAAAAGTGGAAAAAGAAGTGATGAAAAGAGCAGAAGATTTATATGAAAAATGTGGAGAAGAATGGAAAAATTTAAGTTTTGGAAAACAGAAAGAAGTAGTGAAAAAGTTAATAAAGGGAGTAATGGTAAAAGAAGATGGAATAGAGGTGAGCTCAGAGGATAAGGTGGAATTTATACCAATAAAAAAGAAAGGAAACAAATGCACAGTAGTAGAGCCAGAGGGGAAAACAAACAATGCATTACTGAAAGCAGTGGTGAGGGCTCACCTATGGAAACGTCAGCTAGAGGAAGGAAAATACGCAAATATAAAAGAGCTGAGTGCTAAAGTTAATATAGGTACAAGACGTATACAACAAATTTTAAGATTAAATTATTTAGCACCAAAAATTAAAGAAGATATAGTAAATGGGAGGCAGCCAAGGGGTTTGAGGTTAGTGGATTTAAGAGAAATACCGATGCTGTGGGGTGAGCAATTAGAGAAATTTTATGGATTAGGGGCGTAATTACACCATTTATAAAAAGAACAAAAGGAGAGAAACTGAAAACACCAAAAACTATTGAAAGGTATTGCTGAGAAATAGGAAAAATAGCCAAATTGCCGCTACTGCAGTTGATATAGAGGAATCAAGGACCATACCAAAAGATGTTGAGATTGATATAGAAAAGTAAATCAATGTTACAAAAGTTGACACCTAATTATGCGAAGATATCAATATAAATATTGAAGATTTTAACAGACTAGATACGACAATGGTAGAAAATGTATCCAATTTTAGCTGCATATTTTAATAGTAGATCTGGAGTGTAAAAGGCAGCCCAGCCATTGTATGTTCCATATCCTCATTTTGTAGCCAGCTTAAAAACAACATAAAAGAGTATTCTTAGAAGACATTGGTACGAACTCCTTAACCTATAAATTATAGTAGTTTATATTTAAATAATAATCTTCAACTTTTTTAGCAAATCAATCTACCTAGAAACTTCTCTCCTAGGATCAGAAGTCCTTCTTAACTCTTCACGTTTTGTCCATTTGTTGTTAGACTCGCTTATTACTTCAGGACGCATTAATCCACCAGATCTTTCAAAATATCCCTGTTCAATAGCATCGTAGACCCAGTAGTTACCAAGCTCGCAATCATTGCCTAACTCTTCTTCGCGACCTTTGAATTTTTCTAATATTTCTTCTCTATTACTCACTTCTACTATAATTTTGCTTTTATTCTGTACGTCAGGATACAGCCTAACGTCTACATTTCCCAAACTAGTATAGAAGGTTAATACTATATCGCTGCCTTCTGTAAGATCTGTGTAATTCCTTATGCCATCTTCAGTTTTAATTTCTACTTCACTTTTACCGATCTTTACTATATTTCTTCCACACTTTACATCCCCATCGGTTAGACCTAAATCCCTTGTCCCATCTGTTATCTTTATAATGTCTATTTTACTATCTTTAGAATATTCTAAGTAAAAAACGGAGTTGTCTACTCTTGCATCTTTTAGCTCGCTATTGGTTGCACTTTTTGCGATTTCAATAAATTTATGAGAATTGCTAATATAATCTCTATAAGCTTTTTTTAGGTTAGTTTTATGCTCTTTAAATTCTGATGTCAGTGTGTTAGCATCAACTGTATTACCAAACACTGCTCCTTTTGATACTAATTGACATATTATACTACTAGCAACTTTAGGATTTTTTTCCAACTCACTGATTTTTTTCATCACATAATCGGTAAAAGTGTACTCATTACCTAAAAAAAAATCTTGTGAAGAAGAATAATTTAAACGTACACCAGACTTTATAGCATCATTTACAATCTCTTCAAGTTCAGCCATGTTTTGAGCTCGAAATACCTTATCAGAAAAATTATTTAACTTCTCCTTTTGATTTGAAGTTAAATTAACGAGTAATTTACTGGCCTGTCCTTTCTTTTGCTGACGATAAATATTTATATCATAATCTAATGCTCCTGCTTCTAAAAATATCTTTCTTAACTCTTGAGCAAGACCTTCATTGTCCCAAGCAAAACGATCAACATACGAAAACACTTTTGATTCACCCATTCCTTGCCGAATATTTAGCACTACTTTTAGGTCTGAATCTCTTTTATGCTTACTTAAAAACTCCTTTAAATTTTTAGTGCAGTCTGAATCGAGTACAAGTAAGTCATACAATTCTGCATTTAACTTTTTCTGTTTATCAGTTAGAAATAATTCTTCTATATTATAGCAGAGTTTATTAGTTGCTATTTGTTGTGGAGTTTTGCCCTTTCTACTTGTTATATTAGGGTTAGCTCCTTTTAAGAAAAGAGAGTTTGCATTATTGTAATGACCTTTGGCAGCAGCAATGTATAATGGTGTTTTTCCTTTACTATCCTGTATGTTAGGATCTGCGCCTGCTTCTAAGAGTAAATCTACAGCCTGATTTCCTGTGCGACGAAATCCACCAATATTTGCTCCTGCAATCGCATGCAATACTGTTGATTGAGATTCTCCTCTTCTTAGGTTAAGAATCACTTTTAAATCTTTATTGTTTTTATTATCATATAAAAATTCTTCAAGGGGCTCAGTATTATCAAATGAACCACAGTTAGAAGCTAAACATTTTAGAGCACTAAGTAACTTTTTGTTTAAAATTTTTTGACTTGGCGTAAGATCATGGTCCAGAGCAAACCAAACACAAATTTGCTCGCTTAGTCCAAGTTTGCTATCAATTAAAGAAGGTAGTTCATTATGATTTCTAACTGATGGTAAGTCTCCTGAGTACCACATATCATTCATCAGCTCATTTAATAAATGCTCTTTAGATGATAGATGTTCTATAATGGACTCATATTCGAAATCATATAGTTCTGATTTGGATTTTGGCTTTAGTAGATTGATGATAGATTTTACCATCCCAGTAGACTCACTCATACTTACCCCTTAAGCTAAGATATATGATATATTGTATGCGATATGTAACATTAAGTCAATAACCATAATCTTTTTACTGCTCACGTCGTTAAGCTTTTGTTAAGTTTTTATGGTGAGTAACAATGGAGTATATAGAGAGGTTAAAAGTTGCTTATGACTCCAAATTTGAGCTAATTTTACTATAAATCAACATGGTTAAGACCTATACTTGATATCACTACTATAAGAGCATGATGCTTTAAAGGAGCACGGAAACTGCTGAAGCTTATACAGTAACCTGCGGAGCCACTTCAGCAGAATAAACAAACACATGCCAGTATTAGTAGAGAATTATTTATAAGTCAACTAACTTTTTCAAAAATATTTTAGCAAGAACATCAGTGTTGTGAAAAAAAGTTCAAAACCTTCCAGCCTTGGTAACTATTTACACAATACATACTTTTAGCTCTTAGCTATCTAAGGAATTCACTGGAGATTGATTACTATAAATGTAATTCATATTATGCTTAGTAATAAATGTATCGGAAAACGAACTTTTAACAGCACTCCATGTACTCGTATCAGGATCATTTTGTTTTCCTTCTATAACTTTGTCACAAAACTTCCCGACAGCATAACCTACTTAAGATGACTATTTCTTAAGACTAGATCACTGATTAACTGCTCGAGATAGACCTGCTTGTTTAACATAAGGTTGTTGGAGACTACCTGGCTGTTGACCAAAAGCAACCACAGAGCTATGTCTTACATCTACCTCTACAAACTCATTACCAATTTTTATAAGGGAACCTTCATCTGTTGCACCTTTATTAAAAACAGCATATATCAGTTTCACTTTGCCAGCATCAGTAATTACCTTATACGCTTCACCTTCTTTATATCTTTTCAACTGGTCCTTAGCATCTTTTTCTTTTTTATCCAATTCTCCTTTCTTAGCAAATTTTAGCTCTATTCCAACTGGGGGGTATTCTTTTTTTTGATCAGTAGCATTTATAACCAACATAACATCCAACTTCTCTCCACCACCTATTTGAAATTCAGTAATAACTTTTATATTATCTTCTCCGTAGCTACTAAATAAACCATGCAATACAGCTTGAAATGTAGCCTCATTGCTTATTAATGATTTGAAAGGATGTAGTATATGAGAAATTTCTTCAAATAGTTTTTTGTAATCATCATATTTACCAGATTCTATAGCTTTGCTCAAAGCTGCTTTAAATTTTTTATTTTCCACAATTCGAGTAAAATTACCTTGTAAAATTTCTTTACCTCTTTTGTATTTGTCCAATGAGTCATACGTATTTACTGTAATTCCCTTATTCTTATTACAGTACTGATCAAATGGATTCTTATTACTAGGCGTACTGTATAAGTTACAGGTTATTTCTTGTATCTTTATGTCATTGACGTTTTGAATTCTCCTAATATTTTCAATAGGAATTCCTTTATTATCTGGCACTCTCAATGCAAATTCATTTTTTTCATTTATGTTGAGTATAAGCACCTTCTTACCTAAAGTTAGCACTATAGTTGTAACACAATCCTCAATACTTTCTTTTGCTGCTTCTGGGCGTTTCTGTGATCCAGTAACCATTTTATCATTTTGATCATAAATAAAAATATGTTTACCTAACTTTTCACGCTTAATAATATTAGAAATAAGTACTAGCTGACCTAAGATCATTCTGCTGACATAATTAATATTATCACTTCCACCATTGCTCCAAACAATTCCATAGTAAAGATACTCTAGCTGTGTTCTTATCACCTCAGCATTCGTTGCTTCAGTGCCAAGTAACTTTTCTATTACAGAATTACCTTCTCGACTAAGAAAATTTTCTACATCAATTTTAACATTTTCGTGATGAACCATGTCAAAATTTAATCCTACACAAATAGCTTCATTAGCTATAGTAATCATTCTTATAGAGTTAGAAAAAGAGCCCTTAACATAATCTTGTGCTTGCTTCAATGCTTTTATCACTGTACTTATCTCACCAGTACCTGCTTTAAGCTCAATAATAATAGGAATAGAGCTTAGCGACTTATCAGAACCGCGCACAAGCAAAATAATGTCTGCGTAACCTTTTCCAGCAAATAATTCGAGATAAAGTTTTAGGTGAAAACGATACTTAAAATTTATCAAAAACCCAGCTAAAAACCCATGATGACTTGATTCTTTACCGCTAAATAGAGTTTCTTTTTCATATTTCTTATAGACATTTGTAATATAATTAAACATTCTTCTAGCGTTCTTTTTTACTTCTTCGAAATCTTGATTACTCAATTTTGAAATTAAGCTCTCTAGGTCTTGTTGGTCACGATCTTTTTCTATTTCTGTAAAACCTTTTTGTGAATAATCAGTCTTTTTACTAAAAGCTGGATCAACCTTTCCGTGCTTTACTTCTTTTCCTGTAATTGTTATTTCATGCTCTTCTTTTTCTAGTTTATCAAACTCTGCTCCCATTTTCCATTTCTGTGCTATTTTTTCTAACTCTCCTTGAGAGAACTTTAGATGCATGTTACCATCAACTTGATCAGACATCGTTATACACTTAAGTCCCTCATTAGTTAATATAGCTATTTTTAAAGTTCTATTATCATCAAAACGAAAATGAAGTTTTTTAATACCAATTTTAGTAGCAAGTTCTGTGTCTAATACAGTAGCAAACATACCAAAAAAGAAACTAGGGAAAAAGCCTGGCTTTCCAACTGAATGCAAAAAAGAAGGAGATTGATTGATAAACGATTGGAACCTTTTTTGAAAATCTAGGAACTCGTCTTTTGATTTATTTCTCATTAACAGAAGCTGTACCAACTCAAGCGGCTTGACATTACTTGGCATATTACTCCTATTTGCTATGGCTTAAAGATTTTATATTATATGGGGTATCAGTCGTACTGAGACTTGACTGTGGCAAAGTATCACCAGCTTCACGCAAAATTGATTCTTTAGAAGCTTCTTGAGCTAATTTAGAAAATACTTGTTCTCCTAACTGCAATTTTTTACCCCCATGAAATAACTGAATTTTACTTAATACAGAATCTTTAACCTTTATCATCTCTTCACCACTCATTTCTTTTACGTGCTTTAATATCTTCCCTAATATTTCTTCTTTACTTACCCCTTGTCTACTTGGATCCACAATTAAATTTGCTATTGTATATGTAACTGAATAGTCTACAAAAATAGAGGAAATAGATTGCTCCCCGCGGTCTTGAGTTTTTAATTTTATTATACGTTCCCAAACATTCATCATACATTTTTTTGTTTCTTCAGACAGATCTGGATTCTTCAGTACTTGATCTGATAATGAAGATAAAAAAGTTGTGTAACGTTCACATTCAATCTGACTACACAATCGGCTTAATTCCATAAAAGAATCAAAGTAATACTGACCTACTAGCACATTCAACACTGCATAATAAGTATTTTCCTTATAATCTCTATCTAGTAATTTTTTCTTTTGCTCATCATCCATTTTAGACAGGCAAAACTCTATGGTGTCTACTTCTTTGTAACCCTTTACTGCAGATAAAGCTGCTTCAATTAACAGATCATCTTTATCTTGACTAGAAATACTGGAATCATTGTGTAATTTATTATAGAAGAACTCTATACCTTCTTCCCAGTTTTTATTAGAATTTATCTGTATGGATTTTTGCAAACCTTCAACTGATTTATATTCGTTTAGTTTTCCAATCTGCTTATCAATAAGAAAAGACCAGAAAGCTTCTATAGGGCTAGTTTCTTCGATATTTTCCAATAATTCTCTTCTCAGATCATCATCAGATCCATCTTCTTCAAAGGCACTTCTCTTAAATCTCATAAATACTTGTTCAAATAATCCAGGAATCTTATCTTCTAGACAATATTTACATGCCAAGTAATATCTATCTGCAAGATCAAGCGGATTTTCTTTTCCATTTTTATTTTTTTCTTCAGTTAGCCTTTCACCAACAGCTTTATTCTTTAATTTTATTCCATCCCAACAAGAATTATCAGAGAATATATCAGAAAAAAAAATTAGTTTTTCCTCATCAAAATCTTCAATTAATTGAATATAAGCCCTCAACCATCTTTCTACTCTAAGGTGTTTTCTTGCTTTAACTTGATTATCGTCGCCTTTAATAGCACCTTTTAATATATCAAGTATTTTATTGTAATTGTGATCCAAACCAGATTCCATACCCGCAACCCCATTTTGTATTTTAATATAAACTTTAGTCTAGTAAATTATCGTTGCCAAGCCAATCTTTTTCTCCAAACCTTACCACTGCACAACAGGAAATTTCTTGAGAGCCAAGTATGATATTTTCATTCTAATAATTAATTGTAAAACACTTTTACTTACGAAAAAATAGACCTTGCTGTAACTAAAGAAATTCCTATTTTAGTGCCACAAAAATTTGAATTATTGACTCTTCCTAAGATTGCAAAAAGGGTCGTATATTTGTGAGAACAAGCCGCGTAAAAATAAGGTTATAAAAATAGAAGATTTAAATTATTTTCATAAGCTTAGGCAAAACAGTTCGTACGTAGGTTTAGTAAAAGTGAGCCAATATAGCTGATTTCAGCGTATAATGAAATTATTATCTAGAAAAGTTCGTATGTATCGTTTGGTAGACCAATTGATTCCAAAGAAAACAGCTCTCACGTTTCTTGGTTTTGGTTACTGAAAGTGGTTAAGTTATTAGTGAAATACATTGCTAGATTAATAGTAATTTCTTTGAGAAAGGTTGATGTAATTTACAGCAAAGACAAAGTTTAAAAATAGAAAAAAACTCTTTCGCAAGTTTAGTGCAAAATAAAACAGCGTGAAAATAAAATACTATAATACACATAAAAAATTACTTGCATTGCCAATTGTATTTATTAGCATATATCCATATCTAGTATAACATTAAGTTTTCATTCGAATATAGGCGGGGGGTTTTATGCTGAAAGTTGAACATTCATCGGATTATCTAAAAGATGAAGGAAGAGATTCACAAGCAGTTGAGTTGTTGAAGAAAAAACAACAGAGTAAAAGATCTTTGCAACCTAAATCTAGGTTAAGGCGGCAATATAATCCTGATGATATTAACATTGCAAAATTGTTTCTTGCAATACGTGAGCACAAAACAGGTAATCCTCAGTTAGATAAGATTAATGAAATTAAAGTGTTACTTATCCAGATACGAAATATCAATGATATTGATTTTAATGATAATGGTAATACACCACTGCATGTTGCTGTAAGCAAAGAACACGAGGATATTGTTAAGCTACTTCTGAAAAAAGGAGCAAAGGTTGATATCAAAAATAATATAGGCAGTAGTCCATTAGATATTGCTGTACGCCTTGACAATCAGATTATTATAGGAGAATTACAAAAATACTCTGAATTAGGGTCTTCTAATCAACAAGTTTCTTCGGTTCAGCAACAACCCAAAAATGATGATACTCTAAAAGAATTACAAACTAGAGAGCCTATTTCCATTTTCCAAAAGATAACTAAGGAAAAAGATCAGTCAAAAAAACAAAATCTTGAGGGTCTATTAAATAAATTAAGAAGTTCTTACCCTGATGACCTTAAAATAGGAGTAGCACTTAAAACAGGAGATTGTTTTTTTGACTCCGTAGCTCAAGGCTTGAATGAGTTAAAGGATAAAGGTCTGGTCGAAAATAGTGAAAGGTTTAATGTAAAATCACTGAGAAAAGATTGTGCAGATTATGCTAGAGAAAATAATAATAAAGATAGTTGGACCTATGAAGCAGTAATAAAAGACGCTGCTATTGGTGGCTACTTTGCTGCGCTAAAAGGTCCATATGGTCCTATACAAGACCCAAAAACTAAAATAAATGTAATAGATAAAGGGGAGACTTTTCGTAAATACTTAAAAGACATTAAGAATATGGCTACAGGAACTGATTATCCAGCTATATGGGGAAGACCCGAAATTGAAGGTCAAATGATTTCCAATAAGTATGGTGTGGTGCTTTGTTTTTATTCGACTAATGAAGAAAATGGTCAAAAAATTACAGTAACTAAAATTACACCAGATAATAATGACCCTGAAGTTTTTATAGAAGGAGTGAATTTTGATCAGTTACATAAAGATAGTAATGAAAAGGTCTTGAGAATAGTAAATTACAAGGAGCATTTTGTACCACTTCTTGGTGGTCTTACAGCAGATATTACAGAAAATGTAAAAGTTCCTAGAGAAGAAGTTTATGGTGTGGAAAATAAGAAAAGCTTTGATCTTGAAGAAGATAGTGATTTACATAATAATCAAGCACAACCTTTCGTTGATACCTTTACTACAGAAGGATTCGGCAACTGCTTTTTCCATGCAGTCTTTGGTGACAACAGCTCTGGTACATATAAAGCTGAAAGAGCACAAGATATGAGAATGGAATGGCACAAATTTTTAAGTCAATTTACATCTTTAAGTGATCCTAAGATGCCAAATCCTTTAAGAGATCAGCTAGAAAAGGTTTTTGATGGGTTTTTAAACACTCCAGGAGATTTAACTGTTAAATCTGAGGAAATAAAAGGATTGGCTGAGCAAACAAATAAGAAAATCGAGGAAGCTGACAGTAAGATTAAAGAATTACAAGAAGAAATTATAAAAAAATTTCGTGATGATGGTGACTTCAGAAAAGTAATATATCCAGTAATAGAAAAAGCTATTACTCAGCGTAATGAGCGTAATGTCGACTCTCCGAGAGACCAAAAAACTTTGCTCAGTATTGAAGACTTACTTAAAGAAGAAAATAAGGAGAGGTTATATAATGATATCATAGAAGATCTTGAGTCTTGTGCATTAATATTGAATTCTAGCCTCAGTAAAAAGGAGTATGGTAATACATATAACCCTAAAATTATAAAAGATTCATTTTTGAACGATGAAGTTCTCTATGAAACCTATCTAGAAGCAATAAGTGATAATGCATATTATGTGTTTTTTGAAGAAGTCCCTATTTTAGCATCTTTAGCTAATATCAAAATTACTGCTTATTATGATAATGGGAATAGACTTCAAGTATTTGAGCCAAACAAAGAATTACTAGGAAGTTACCAATCAGATGAAAATCTTTGGGGAGAAAAAGAGGAAGCTGTAATATTTCATAAAGGACTCCACTTTTCACATGCTACTATTAGTCATTCTTTACATTCTGATCCAAAACAGCGTAAGTCTTCTGAACATGGGCAGCCACTTTCTGGTAGTCATCAACTTAGCTCTAGTAGACAGCAGGAGTCAGAAATTTCTAGTCAAATAAATGATCGAGGAAAGCAAACACCTTCAGGAAAGTCAAGGCCAGATCACCAATCTTTTAGCTCTGAAATCAAAGAACCAGGAAAAAGATCAAAAACTCCTATTCCTGTAAGCCAATCTTCTGGTTTAGCTAATCAAAATGCTGCTTCGCAAGTTGATAGAAAAAAGAGCAGTAATGTGCTAGGTGAAGCAGATATGAGAAGTTCAAGGATACCACACTTGAAGTCTCAGGCAGGTTCTTCTCAGCAATCTTCTAATAATCGTCAGTCAGTTCGAGGTACTATTGATTCCGCTCAGCATCAACAAATAAATCCTAATTCTCCTAACTTTATTGATAGTGATGATGAAAGAGAAAAAAATACAGAGCTATTTTCTGCTATAAAGAATAGTAATCTGCAAAAAGTTCAGGAGCTGCTAAAAGCAGGAGTAAAGGTTAACATTATTGATAAAAATAATAAAGATAATACCCCTTTACACTATGCTATTGAAAGGGAAAAAAAAGAAATAGCTAAAAAATTACTGCAAAAGTGGAAAGCAGATATTAATGCTAAAAACAATAAAGGTGATACACCACTACATGTTGCTGTAAGTAAAGGGCATCAGGATATTGTTGAACTTCTACTGAAAGAAGGGGCAAAGATTGACATCGAAAATAATGCAGGTAAATCACCGCTAATCTTAGCTAATGAGCTTGATAATAGCAATCCTAATAAACAAGGCATTATTCAAATCTTAGAAACGTTATTGAGTTCAAAAACACAGATACAACCTCGACAAAGAACTAATATAGATGCTCAAGGTAAACAGGAAAACCGAGATGATCAGCGGCCAGGACCTTCTCGCCAAGTTAATAATCCAACACAATTGCATAAACAGTCATCAGTTAAGCAACACCCTGAGCAATCTCCTTCTGATAACAGTAATTTTTATCAAAAAAGAAGTGGAACTTCGGGTATTAGTGGACAGCTTTATGAGACTAAATTGTTAATGTTGATTTTGTTCAGGGCTTTAAATGATGAAAAGATAAACGAATTTTATTTAGGCACAAATGTTGATGGAGTAGGAGCTCTTGATGACATAATTTTTAGGTATAACTTGAGTGGACAAGAAAAACCAAGAGTTATATTTATACAAGCTAAGCATAAAGATAATTCTGACAATAAGAAAGTTACTGTTGGAGAAGTACAAAAAAAAGGTGGGGATTTTAGTTTACATAGTTACCTTGATAGTTACTTAAGAATTAAGTATAAGTTTAATCCAGAAAGTGATGATGTTATATTCAAAGGTGAATTTCAAAATATAGATTGTGACTTTGTTATTTATACCCCTGCTAAAGAGAACTTTAGTGAGAAAAAAAGCATAGAACAACCTAATACAGGTGATGTTCTAATTTATACAAGCGAAGAAGAAGGAAAGAGGTTTCAATTTGAGTATAAAGACGAGAATATCGGTCTTTTAGTAAAAATTGTGTCGGAATCACATACTAAAATACTAGCAGAGAATTTTGCAAAGTTCATTTTGTCTAGCACAGATAACATGATGTCAGACGGGCTTATAAAAAGCTACCATGTTGTCCTAGCACAAAAAGTTATAAGAAAAGTGAGCGATGGTAAATGGAAATTTCGCGATGAATTTTTTGAAAGTAAAGAAGACCTTTTGCGGATATTGAAGAAAGTACTTTGTGAAAAAATAGTATACGACAAAAAATCAACAACTAAACCAGAAGAAATAAGAGTTTTGGTTGAAGCAATGTTAGAGAACACATCTCCGGATACAATAAGCAAACTGATAGGAAGTGTGGTTACATTCGATTCTGAAGAGAGTAGGCTTAAATTCGTCGAAAAGGGCATTCCACAAGAAGTCATCGATTTAAAGAATAAATTGGAAGAAAAGGAAGTAACGCAAAAAATTGTTAATGACGCCATTTGGATAGCAGGAAAGAAAAAATTACAATCGCTTTCTTTAAAACTTCCTAGTACTTTTGGTAATCTTGATTTGGCGTTAAGAAAAGAAAAAAGATTAGAGCATTTAACCTTAAAGTTTATTGATTTGTTAAAAGATGGCAAGGTTACAAATAATTATGTTGTCACAATTGATGACAATATGGTTGGCAATCAAAAGAGATTAAACAAAGGAGACATAGCAATCAATGGAGGTATTGGAGGTTTAGTAGGTAATCTACTTATCTTCGACGAAGAAACAAGTATGCTTAAATTTAATAATAATGAAGAATCATTGCCAAAAAATGCTAAGCAACTTTTTCAGAAATTGAAGGACAAAATTGAAAAAGAGAACGGTTTAACAAACAAAAAACTAGATAGTTATAGATTTGAAATTAATGTTAAGAATTTCCCTAGGCTTTCATTAATCGATGAAAAACATGATAAAAGTTTGGTAAGAGAGTTTCTAGACAAAATAAAGTTTTTTACAAATCAAGCTAAAGAAGATGGAGTAGAGGAAATTTTAAAGCAAGAAATAAGCGAATATTATCTACAAAACAGAGAATCTCTTTTTGATATTAAAACTGATGCAATTTTTCTGGACGTACACGATAAAGTGCAAAAATGGTGGAAGTTGCCAAAAGAGGCTCCATACTTAACAAAAAGTTGCAGTTATTTTAATGAAGTAAAAGACAGGATTATTAATAATCCAATATTAAATATTCTAAGGATTATATATTTTCATAAGATTAAGGGCAGTGATATTGAATTTAGCTCTGATTCAATTAAAGAATTGAAGTTAGAAGATTTTGTAAGTGATCCTAATAAACAAATTTTAAATATTATTGCAAAGGAAAAGCTACTAAGTGCTGTTAAGTTAGTTCAAAATTTTGTAACTGCTGATTTTATAGACTTAGATTATCTGTATTCTCTTGGAGGGGATAATGACTATTTAGAAAAAGCAATAACTGAATTGAAGCAAAAAGGAGGAGAAAATAATATATTAGTAATTCACTGTAATGACATAGAGGTAGAAAGAGTAGATGAATTATACAAAAGAGTAGATGAATTATACAATCGATTATCCTCAATAATACAGTCTAATAGTAATAAAAAAGTTATTCTCATTACTCAAGAGCAAGATCCTCTAGCTGCTAAATTTAAAGAGGATTCCTCTACTAAATATACTGAAAAAAAAGATGAAAGAAATATCTTAACTGATCTTACAACTGAGTCACAAGAAAAACTTCTAGAAAGAGAAAAAGTCATATTTCAAGGAAAGGAGGTAAGTTTAGGTACATTAGTAGATGATGGGTCAAAACATCTACTAGATGGAGAAGTATTATCTAAGCTTATTAATAAGGAGAAGGTAAAGATAGGTAAAGCACTCATAGATTCAAAGTATGAGGATATTAAGGATTATTATATTTCCCGAACATTTAATCGCCAAGTAAAGATCAAAAAAGAAATTTTGAAGGAAAAAGACTCTAAGTTTCTTGTAACTTATAGCAGTCAAGTGAATAGGCAAAACCTTAAGGAAGATCAGGATATAGTATTAATTTCTGATACAGGTGAGGATTTTAAGCATTTATGTGATAATCACAAAAACACAATATTTATTGGCTCAAAAAGGAGGGAGATGATTTGATATGGCAGAAATCTTATGGTACTCTATCTAAATTAAGAAAGTCTGTAGATACAAATGCACAGGCTATTCAGGAGTATAAACCAGAGAAAATTACAGATATAACAGACAAAGTAGTAATTATTTCTGCTGAACCTGGTATGGGCAAGTCTACTGTACTGACTCCTTTAGCATTAAAGACAAAAGAATCTTTGTGGATTGTAAGAATCAACTTGCTGGATTATTCAACTGAATTAAAAATAGAAACAGAGAAGAAAACAAAACTTAACGAGGCAGAAGCGATAAAATTCCTATACAGGATTGTAGGTTTTCAACTCTTTCAAGGAGAAAAAGAAGAAACAACAGAAAAGAAGGGGAAAAGGGAACAAACGGTAGAAAATGTTCTCCATGCTATAACTGTAAAAGACAGTAAAATAAGTTTGGACAGAAAAAGCACTCAGGATCTGGACTTATTAGAAATAGAGCTATTTAATAATTTTTATAATCAGGGCAGGATTGTTTTACTGTTTGATGGGTTTGATGAGATTAGCCCTGACTATACAGAAAAAGTTATTGAGTTACTGCAAGTTCTAAAAAATTCTAAAGTAGAAAAGCTATGGATAACTACTCGTCCTTATAATTTTATTCAAGAAGAACTAGAAGATCAACTTAGTGTATTTTCATATTCATTAAAGCCACTCCTTCTCGAAGAACAGAAAGGTTTTTTAAGGAAATTTTGGAAAGAAAAGTTGAAACTTAATGAATTAGATGAGCAACGCTCAGGAGTTTTTATTGATGAATTACTAGGTAAGCTTCCTAAATCCATAGGTGATAAAGATTTTATGAGTATACCGCTACATGCATCTATGGTTGCTGAAGTTTTCACAGATGCATTCAAGAGTTTTTATGACTCTAATAAGCAGGAGCTTTCTGATGAACATAAAAGGAAAATTGAAGAGCAGGATTTGGTTACTTTATATGAGAGATTTATTGACATAAAGTTTTATAAAATTCGCTTTGGAGAAAAGAAGCCTGGTATGAATATTGACGATCCAGATATGAAAGGGATGGTTGAAGAAGGACGCGAGAAACTTATAGAAGATCATATGAAATTAGCTTTATATGCAATCTTTAACGAAGATGAAGTAAAGAAGTTGCTTACTGGAGAAGAAATGGACAAAGTACGCGGATTAATTGACGATATAAAAGAAGGGAAAGAAAGTACAGGTATTATTGAACAAGTTATTGATAATAAGCCTAGATTCATTCACCGTACTTTTGCTGAATATTTTGCTGCTAGTTACTTTTGGGAAAGGTTTAAGTCAGTTAAATCTGATAAATTTGAGGACTTTGTTGAGAATATTATAACTAAAAACCTAATTGAGGATGATAGGATACAAATTTCTAAGTTTCTTCAATTAAAAGCAAAAAAAGATTTTGAAAGCAACATCGACTTTCCTGATAAGCAGAATAAGCTGAGAACCCTACTCACAAAGCTTCTTGATCAAACAACACGATATGATTATAATGGCAACGGTAAACAATCAACCAAACTGTTATTTGGGATAGTTGAGTTTTCTTTGTCGACAAAAGAAAAAAGTAATGTAGACGTTATTGAGAATAATGATCAACTAAAATTATTATGCGTATCTGCTGAAATGGGGTATATAAAACTTGTTGAAGCCTTAGAAACAAAACTTAATAAAGAATTTTTACAGAAATATCTAAAACGTGATAAATGGTTCTATAGTCCCTTATGGTTAGCGGCTCAAAATGCTCACCTAGATGTTTTAGAAGTTCTCGTTAAAAAATTTTCTTATGATCCTAATTGGAAGGATAAGGATTCAGAGACTTTAGTTCAACGTATATTTCAAAAGATTGAATTTGATGTTCTTAGATCTTGTTTAAAGCTAGATATAGTTGATGGTAAACCTTATGAAGATTTAAATCATCGACAAGAATTGCCAATACTTGAAGCTTTTCAGTACGTTGCCCCGTCAGATGTAATTGAATTGTTAATAGAAAAGACTGATAGTAACCTTGTTAATGGATTTAAATATCCTGAAATTAGTAGTCAGATCTCCCCTGCCCAATTGATTGCCGTACAATCCCTCAAATATGGTAAAGAAATAACTGAGCTCGCTATAAAAAAGGGTATTGATTTCTCTGATGTTATAAATGTATTGCTTTTTGAATATTGTTACGAGAGCTTAAATAGTCCTATAAATAAACTGAATTATGCTAGTAATAGTCAGCCTTCTTTTCATTCTGATAAAGAGTTTTTGAATTTATTTGAGAGAATCGAACTGTTACTAAAAGCTGGTGTAGGATATAATCATAAGGATATTAAATATTCAAAAACAACACTACAGTATGCTAAGCAGATACACTACATCCATGAGCTTTTAGATGGAGTACATAAGTTGCACAATCAGAAGATTAATAAAAGTAGTAATCCACTAGGCACTATACTAAAGCTAATTATTGATAATGTAGGTAGTTCTCCTGACTTCGAAGGTTATGAATTTGTTGAGAGTCATCAACAAGGAATATCTTTATCGCTTAATTACAAGGATGAATCATCCAAATATAATAAAAGAATACCTCTTCTACCAGATAATATACCAAAACTACTTTTTAAGTTTTATGAGGATAGTAATACTAATCTAGTAGAAAATGCCTTAGGTAAATTTCGTGATTATATAACTAATGCTAAAGAAGAAATAGGGGCATTCAAACAGTACCCTGATAGCAAGGTATATAATGAAATTTTGACTGGTTATAGAGAGATGCTTAAGTTCAATGATTATCAACACTTATATCATCAATTTTATTCACTAGACGAAAGAAAAGAGAAAGAAAATCGATATCAATCTCTTGATGACTATGAACAAGATTTGCTGGAACGGGTATTAAATTTGTATATAAGACAAGATTATGAAATTAATGATGCGTTAAAAGAAGTAGAAGAAGAAGTATTAAGATTGAAAGAAATAATAAATAAGCTAAAAGAAAATTCAGGTCATAAAAAATATGAGACTGGAGAAATATTAGATATATTAGCTATAAAAAGCATGGATACAAATGAAGAATTACAAGATTTGATATCAAAAATCTATGAATGTGGTGGTATTCAATTCTTGAGTGAAACTTGGTTGCATTTAAATCTTATAGGTCAGCAAAAAATAATGGGAACATTAGAACTGATGTTCAAATTTGCTGATCAATCATCAAAAATTCTTGAATTATTAAAGAAACTGGATGATTCATATAAGACCCTTACCGAGGCTATTAAAAATAAAGACTATCAAATGATAAATAATATATTACAAGATCAAGATATAGAACCTGATTTCATAAAAGCAATTATTAATGGTCAAGATGATAAATATGGCTCACCACTACACTATGCTGCTTTTAAAGGCGATGTTCAAGTGACCAAAATCCTTTTAGAGAGTGGAGCAAATCCTAATCTTAAGATGCAAGGAAGTGGTATATTATTAAGTACTGCAGATGAAACCCAGAAAGATGAAGATTTGGAATATAAATATCAAGGTTGCACACCATTACACGTAGCAGCCCTCAATAAACAATTAGAAGTTGCTAAGATTTTGGTAAACGACTGGGACGCTGATGTTAATGCTATGAGTACAGGTTGGCAAGTAACTCCTCTGCATATGGCTGCTGAAAGTGGAAACTTGGATATGGTTAAATTCCTTGTTAAAGAAGGTAAAGCTGATGTTAATGCTATGAGTACAGGTTGGCAAGTAACTCCTCTGCATATGGCTGCTGAAAGTGGAAACTTGGATATGGTTAAATTCCTTGTTGAAGAAGGTAAAGCTGATGTTAATGCTAAGAACAAAGATGAAAGGACACCTCTTTACTTGTCTGCTAGAAAGGTAAAATTGGATGTAATTGACTTCCTTGTTGAAAAAGGTGGTGATCTTAATGTTAAGGACAAATATGGAAAGACACCGCTGCAAAGTATTGACTATGAAAACTACAGCTTTGATGACTTTGTTTTTACAGTACCAGGTGCTTTGAATAATAATGATGAGGACAAACGTAATGTGTTAATCCTACAATGGGCTGCTTATTTTGGAAACTTGGATGTGGTTAAATCCCTTGTTGAAAAAGGCGCTGATGTTAATGCTAAGGACGAACTTAGTAGGTCACTGATATACTATGCTGCTTATTCTGGAAACTTGAATGTAATTGAATTCCTTGTTGAAGAAGGCGCTGATGTTAATGCTAAAGAAGAAGGTGGAAGGGCACCGCTGCACACTGCTGTTCAATTAGGTTACTTAAAGATAGTAAAATTACTCTTAGAAAAAGGAGCGCATTATGATGTTCAAAATGCACAAGGTAAGACACCGCTAGATCTAGCAAAGTCTGGATCTGTTAAGAATCTACTTAGTGACATTGATAAATTATTTCAAGATGTTCAAGATGGTAAAGAAGATAAAGTTAATTCTTTATTAAAAGGAAAAGATGATGACACACTTAAAGCAGTTCTCCACGCTCGTAATCGTAATCAAAAAACACTTCTAAAATTTGCTATTGCTAATAAGCAGCAAGATATTGCAAACTTGCTTATAGAAAAATTAAGACTTATTCAGTCTTCTGATCAGCAGCAAGAAGCTGTAAAACAAGGAGGTGAAGTTTCAGCTAAAGAATGTTTACCGAGCACAAGTTCAGGAAGGAGTAAGAGAGAAGCTATTGGTGAAAAGTGTTTATTCACCTGGGAAGATGTAGATGAGTTTAATGAGGAGAAGGATGAAAAAAGAGATTTAAGTAAGATTAAGATAGATAGTGAAAGGTTTGTCAGTTACATTAAAGATTTACCGAAAGAAAAGCAGAGTCAGCTAATTCAATTGGCAAGTGAGGTTAAAATCGGAGATAGTTCTCAAGGTCTCGTAAGTAAGCTAATTGGCAATCAAAAAGTCATGAATCATTTGGGTAGAGTAGCAGGCATGACCATGCACGGAATGATGGCTAAAAATGTTCTCGCTGACTTTTTAAATGGTAATTATCAAGGTGCAGCAATCAATGTTGGTTTTATAGCCGGTGGTCAAGGATTTGCTAAAGTTGCTGAAGCTGCATCTCTTAAAGGATTAAAACTAGCTGAAGAGGGAAAATTATTAGTTGGTCAATCTTTAAAAGCAGCATCTCCTTTTCTTGCTCGCGGTACTTCTGCTTTTGTTGTCTATGATCTAGTAAATCAGATAAAAGCATTTAAAAATGGTACAGAAGAGGCACTAGTTGGTGTAGTAGGAGATAGTATTTACTTAGGTGTTGACGCTGCAGAGATTGGTGTGGAAGTTGCTGAAGCTTTTGGAGTACTGGAAGGAGTATCAAGTGTTACTGGTCCTATTGGAGCTACAATTGGCGCTGTAGTATTTGTTGGCACTGATATTTATATGGCAGTAAAGAGAGTTGATAAAATTGATCAGATTATTCATCTAACTGGAGATGAGAAGTTTGTTGAAGGTTTACGTGCGTTTATAGGTATGAAGCCCGAACAATATATAGAAGAGCTCATGGAGAAAAAACAACTTTATAATCAGTTAGTTAAGCAAGGACTTGGGTATTTAAAACAGCATAGTGATATTCAAAGCTATGTTTTTCCTACTACTGATAAACTAGATAGTAAAGTACTACTTGATAGAAAAAGAACGGGTATAAGATGGAGCAGAGCAAGACCCGATGATTTAAATGAAGGTCGAGTATTTTGTTTACCACAGGGAAATGATGAGCCTGCACCAGATTATGGATCATATCTATGTGAAAATGCAATTGGTATATTCGCAAATAAAACAGGAGATCATACTTTAATTAATCTCGGAGAAGGTAAAGATTACGCAAAAGGATTTTTAAATAGTCCAAATATCTTTGTAGTGAATAATGGCTCTAAAGAATATTATGGAGGAAATAAAGACGATATATTTGTTTTACAGGCAGAGTACATAAAGGGACATCTATCTGGAGAAGGTGGAATCAATACTTTAGATACAACATTGTTTGCTTTACAGGAAGAGCAATTAAACATTCAATTAGAGATAGGAGAGATAGCAGACTATTTCAGAGACAATTGGCTAAAAATATGTGAAATAAATAAGGTAATAGGAAGAGCAAATAAAGCAGAGACAATAACAGTTTCCTGTGATGGTTGTAATAGTAATGTAAGACTGATAGATGGTCAAAGTGGTAATGAAGAAATTAAAGATAGAATAAACATAATAGATGATAGCTGTGATTATCAAATGCAAATAGTAGTAAGGCCTAATACGGCAGTATACAATCGAGCATTGAAAGGAAGCTTTGATTATCTAGTACCATTAAATAGCAGTGGAAGTGCTGAGGTTAGTTTTATCTATGGCCCTGAAAGATTTAATGTAAACAACACGTTTTGGTTTGCATATCAGGCAGTTGATATAAAAAGTATCGATGTAAAATATATAAATGTTTTTAACAGAACTGAACATGAAGTAAAATTCAATTTTGTTGAGTCAAATAAAGAATTTAATGTCACAATCTCTTATTCAGAAAATCCTGCTTACAGACTAGGAAAGAGTGGTGAGATAAGAATAGGGAATAAAGGTAATTTGTATATGCTAGAAAGTAGTGATAAGTCTAGTGAAGAGGTGATAAGAGACTATTTACCTGTAGCAAATAGAGTAAGTAAAATGTCATTTTTTATACAATCAGTTTTAAGTAATGAGACAGTGGTAATAGGAAGTGGAAATCATGAAGTAATACATAGCAATCCAGCGTATAGGAGTCATTTAGTGGGTAACGGTGGTGAAAATGTATATGTAATTGATTCTGAAACTACTGAGGTTATTATTCATGATGTTGATGAGGAGAATTCAATAGATACGATTGACTTAAGAAATGTAGTAAGGCAGGTAAGAGGTGAACTCTCAAATCAAGATAATTTTCAATTAAAAGTTCTAAAATCTGCAAATGATTTGTTATTAGAAGCAACAGTAGTTGAAGTGAAGCCAACAGAAGATTCATCTGTGAGTAAGATGAGAAAACATGAGTATTGTACTGTGAGATTAAAAGATGGGGTTAATTGGTATAACAAAACTCATGTGATTGTGGATAATGCTCCTATGAAAATCAACCTTGATAATAATGAGTGGAGTTTGAAACCACAGCCTTTGATGTTTGAAAGGGATAAGGAAATTATTGTGGTCACGAATCAAGATATAGAACAAGGTAGTGAAATTATTACACCGAGAAAAGGAGGAAATTATAAGTTTGTTCGTAGTAATGATAATGATCTAATGATAACTAATGCTTTTGACTTGACTATTACTAAGAATGATCTCTGCACTATTACACTTAGTAAGTTCTACGAAACACCGAGAATGAAAACATTATTCATAAAGTTTGCTGATAAGGAAATAATTCTAAAAGAGCATCAGGAAGAAATAAGTACGGCAAGAGATGTGAATGTTGTGAAAAAAGAACATAAGGATCAAGTCTATAATGATGTTTTCAATCCAGAAGTTATGATGTTGTCTGATCAACCTGTAACGCACAGACATAGGCATAGTAGACATAGAGAGCAAGCTCGTCATCGTCGGAGTACAACAAGTAGTAGCACAAGACCAACTGGATGGATAAATGATTTATTTGGTTGGGTAAAAAGCTCAATAAGTGGATTATTAAGTTCTAAACCTGAAAGTACTAAAAGTCCAATCTCACAAGTAGATGCAAAAATGGATGTAAATGGTACGATAATTTTACTTGACATGCTCATTAGAAAAGTTACAGGTCAGAAGTATGTTTCTACAGCAGATCAGTCTATATCTCCACTAGAAGCACAGGGATATGCACTCAATATTACAAAGGGATTTGAGAAAGTAGTAGAGCAAGCTGGATTAAAAAGTGGTGTATCAATGCACCGGTTAAATATTGATTATATGGGAATGCAAAAAGAGATTACTAGAAAAGTCATGAGTGGTAAATTTAATGAGATTTCAGGGATTTTAAGCTCATATGTAGAGAAAGCATGTCCTGACGGAGAAGCTGGATATCCTGGTAAATTAAGTCCGAAAAAGTTTGACAAGTTTATGATTGAATTTAATAAGGGGCTAGATGTAACATTAAATCAATCAATAGAGCACAACGGAGATGGTAGATTAGAAGTTGATGTTGTAAAAGAACAGAAAACGAACTCAGGGCCCCAAAGTTATTTAAGTAATGCTTCCGTTCAAGGTCATTTAACTCAGAATAAGGTTAAATTAATTTCTTAATCTCATCTAAAGAAAGGCCGGTTATTTCAGCGATAACATCAATAGAGACACCGGCCTTAAGTGAGTTTTTTGCAACTTCGATTTTACCTTCGATTTTACCTTCGATTTTACCTTCAATTTTACCTTTTTCATGGCCGATTTGGATGCCTTCTTGTCTACCTTTTTCTTGACCTACTCTAAGACCCTCATCAAATTTTTGAGCAAAAGCAGCAATCTCATCCATTATGCGTTTTTTCATTTGTTCATATGCTAGTAACTCTTCTTCTGACCAATTAAACTTATTCATCTCTTCATAAGCTCGTTTTATTATTACGTCACTACCAACTATCTTATCTAGATCCTCTTCCCTTGTTTCTGCTGCATATCGGAAAAAATAACACCATTTTTCTACTATATTTTCTAGTTGGTCTTCTTTTGTCTTTGTAAATTTAGGTAGTTCTATGAATACGAAGTAAAAATCCTTCAAGTCATGTTCAAAGCTATTTTGATCTAAAATGACATGATTAGATTTGTAATCAGCCTTATCTGGAAAAATAATACAATCAGCAACAGCAATAAAGATAATTTCCTTGAGATTATGATAATTATCACCTTGATCAGCTTGACTTGAGTAGGCTTTGGCAGCATAATATTGAGCGCGTTTTTCGAAGCCTTTGGTCTTAGTAAACTGCATTTCTATTATGTATCTTGAACCTTGAGAGTCTTTACAAAGAACATCGACAATACTCTGCTTTTTAGCGGCAATTTCAGGGTCCAAAATGGTAGCTAAGAATTCAACATCGTGAATAGCAGCTAAGCCAGTGAAGCCTAAAATATCGTTCAAGAAATGAATGAGAATATCTTTATTCTTCTCGGTGCCAAATATTCTTTTAAAGGCATAATCATTGCGTGCATCAAGAAATTTAGAAAAAGCCATGAGAAAGTAAGATAAAAAGCATTAATAATTATACACAATTGTGAAGAAATATTCAACTAAAATGCAAACATTTTGTATATCTTTATTTGGTAGTATTAACCTGTATAATATTTATGGCAAATATCTCAATAAGGTATCAGATAGCACAAAAAGTAAGGAGCTGGAGGTTAAAGAGAAAATATACTCTGAAAGTCTTAATAGACAAAACAAGCATAAACTACCACACGCTGCTAAGATATGAGCAAGGAACATGTGGCATTCCAATTGAAAAGTTAAAAATATTAGCAGGGGCATTATCAATTCCTATTAGAAATCTATTTCCCAAACGAAAGGTGCTAAGAGAAAATAGCTGTTTTGATAAAGCTAAGGAACAAGCAATGTATAATCTAATGCAAGGATACATACAAATAGGAGAGCGAGAATTACGCAAGGTGGTTTATGCTTTGACCCAATCTATTCAAGCTGAAAAGGAAAGTAATATCAAAGCAGCAAGAATAAGAATTGCGAGGAATCTAGTTAAGGCAGGGTTTGATACTGAGATTATCTATCGAGCAACAGGCTTATCAACTGAGGAATATGCTGATAAAGAGAGATACGAGCCAAACGGAGGACAAGAGATCAAGAAGTGGAGAATAATAAGAGGATATACACAAAGCAAAAAAGCTTAATGTAGGGCCCTCACAGATACATCATTATGAACAAGACTCTTTTAAGTGAAAGGTTGTGGGAGATAGAAAGAGAATTGTCAGTGAATGCTGAAGATCTGATAAAGGAAGAAGATAATTATGAAGATGGTGAAGCAGAAAATGATTTATTAAGTTTGGCGAGGGAATATAGAAAAATTGACAATCAGGAATCACGAGATGAACTGGACATATGGGTAGAATTTTTCTTGCAAAGAAAGCAAATTTACAAAGAGAAGATTAGTAAAATAGAGGGTTCTGTCGCATCTATAAATTGTGGTACAAGAAGATCGTTAAACTGGGATTATGGGAGTTATAGAGCAATTAGCATAGCAAAATTCTCAAAAGTAGAAACATTATCATTAGCCCCGATAATTTGTCTTTTTTGAATCATACGAATATTTTCTATGCCGGTAATGGTAATCTTTGGGGAGTGTTAAATAAACTGTGTCAAACCGAAAAAAAAGTAATAAATTGATATAAAAAAATGGAGGTTTGACAATGAGTCAGAAAGTAGTAAACAGAACTACCGGTTTGGTAGATTATAAAGAATTAGAAACAAATATCCTGTCGTCTATACGAGAAGGAAGACCGTTGACAGGAAGAGATGGAGCATTAACACCGTTTATAAAAAAGTTGCTGGAGGTAAGCCTGGAAGGTGAAATAGAAAACCACTTGTCGGCCGAAAGCGAAGAGAATAATCGAAGAAATGGGAGGAATGCAAAGACTTTACGTACAAGCGCAGGGTCATTTGAGCTTTTGACGCCAAGAGATAGGGAAGGAAGTTTCGAACCACAAATAGTCAAAAAAAGGCAAACAAACTTACATCCAGAGCTTGAAACGAAGATTTTGAGCACATTTGCCAGTGGTATGGGCTATAGAGATATAGTGTCACATGTTGAGGAAATTTATGATCACAAAATATCGGCGGCAGAGATATCAAGTATTACTGACAAATTGCTACCAGTAATCAACGAATGGCGTAGTCGCCCGCTGCAGTCTGTATATCCGATAGTTTTCATGGATGGCATGTTTTTTAAAGTCAAAGAGGACGGGCATTGCGTAAGTAAATGCATGTATAACATATTAGGCATAGATCAAAATGGCAAAAAAGAAGTATTAGGTTTTTATTTGGCTGAAAGTGAAGTTCTGGTTGGGAGTGCTAAATGACCTCAAAGAAAGAGGAGTAGAAGATATCCTTATTGCCTGCGTTGATGGGCTGAAAAGCTTTCCTGCAGCTATAAACAGTGTCTTTCCTAATGCGGAAGTGCAGATGTGTATAGTGCATCAGATACGCAACTCACTGAAGTATGTGGCCAGTAAAGATGCGAAGAGTTTTTTGAGCGATTTAAAGAAGGTATATCAAGCTTCAAGCAAGGAAATTGCCGAGAATTATCTGTTGGAATTGGATGAAAAATGGGGCACAAAGTACCCTATGGTTATAAAATCTTGGCAGAATAATTGGGAAAACTTGTCTGGTTATTTTAAGTATTCTGGTCCAGTTAGGAGGATAATCTACACCACCAATCCCATAGAGGGGCTACATAGGCAAATTAGGAAATTCACTAAGACCAAAGGCTCATTTACCAGCATAAATGCCTTGTATAAGCAGGTATATTGTGCTATAAAGAAGGTAGAGGAAAAGTCGACGATGCCTGTACATGATTGGGCATTAACTATCTCTCAACTTGATGTTTTCTTTCCTGGCAGATTGAAAATTGAGTTGAACTAAAAATGCGGTTTGACACAGTTTATTTAACACTCCCAATCTTTGCGGAGTGGAAGCTCTTAAAACCAAGCATTGGCTTTATTCGTTTTTTGATAAATCTATGATCTTGTTCGACAATATTATTTAGATATTTTATTTGAAAAACCATGATTCTACAATCTTCAGAAATTTCTGTATTCAAATCATCAAGAGCAGCAGTATTACTGCCGCTTTTATCAATTACTACTTTCTCAGGAAGGTTATTCTCTCTAAAGGCTTTACGAAAGAACGCAAGTGCCGCAGACTTGTCTCTACGAGCACACAACAGAAAGTCTACAGTATTACCAATAGTGCTCTGTATAGATAAACCCATTTGCCGTTTAATTTAACGTAGGTCTCTCCAGCTACTGCCAACCTGCTTCTTCCTTTTCCTTACCGCTTCATCTATCAGTGGTGATAACCCACCTTTGTAACGTAGCATTTTGCTCCCCTTATACTCAGCATTTCTTCCAAATCTCGATAGCTCAAAGAGAATCTACATTTCATATATACAGATAACATTATTATCTCTGCTGAAAAGCTAAATCCTTTGAAATATGGCAATAATTTTGAACTAATACGAAACATCTTTGCTTTTTTTTAGATGATCATATCACTTCTTTTCTACTTTCCTACAAATGTTACATACCAGGATTTATAGATGCGACAGAACCTTCCTAAGTGCTATGTTGTGAGAAAAGAAGGGTGTATTACTGAGTTTGGAATACTTATACCAAATTCCATTACTAATCGAACAAATAAGAAACATTACAAACTCGTTTAATAGTAGCACTGGAAATACTGACAATAAAATTACACAGAACATCTTCAAGTAAGCCTATGGTATCGTAGACTCTGTTGCGTAAAGTATTGTGTTTGATATATTGCCACAACCTCTCAACAGGATTCAGTTCTGGTGAATAAGGAGGCAAGTATATAATGGTAATGTTTTTCTGAATTTTCAAACTTTTTGATCTATGCCAGCCTGCACAATCCATTACAAGAAAGGCTTTTTTCGTGCCTAAATCTTTCGACATCTGCTCCAGAAATATATTCATACAATCAGTGTTTACATATGGAGCAAGTAGGCTAATTTTCTTACCACTTCTTGGATTTACCGCACTGTAGATATAGAAATTTTGTCTACCAATTTTCATTTTAACCTGCGTTCTGACCCCTTTTTTAAACCATCCATGTCCGATTTTTGAATGAGTTCCAAATCGTGATTCATCAAAAAAATACCTCCTTTTCAGGGTGGGAATTGACTATTTTATTGAAGTATTTTTTAAACTCTTCTTGCTTGTTTTTATCTTGTTTATGGTGAATTGGCCTCGGTGTTATGTAAGAAAACTTCATCCTTTGTATCTCACGATGCACTGTTGATTTGCTAATGTTTAGGCCAAATTCCTCTGAGATTTTTATTTGCACTTCCTTAATAGTAATATTTGGATTTCTTTCTACCCATATTTCAATTTGCTCACGTTGATTTTTGTTTAATTTGCTTTTTCTTCGCCGCTGAGAAGGGGAAAATAATTTTTCTACTCTACCAAATTTTAGATGCTTTATCCATTCAGTCAAAGCAGTCCTTGAAATTTTACATATTCTTGCCACAGCGCTTATACTACTTTCTTTTCCTGCTATCACCGCTTGTAACTTTTTTGAAACATATGCGTTATTTCTGACCTTTTTTAACATTTCTTTCGCCAAATTTACAACTTTTTCGTCTAACAGTTTTGACCTTAATGCCATTTATACCTCTCTATTTTATCTACTTTAGTATCACTTCTTTCCCATTATTGTCTATCTGTTCTTTACATAGTGGGAATTGGTATTACGTTTAAATTATTTGATACCCAAAATTAAGGAAGCCATTTTAAACGGCACACAACCTCAGCATCTAAAACTAGCTGATTTGAAGGAAATATCACTCTCATGAGAGGAGCAAATGAAGGTGCTTTACGGACAAGAGTCTTAATAATAGTCTTCTATATTATTGTTAATAAACACCACCATAAAATATCTTACTATTACCCACAAATAAAAACATAGTATTGTATTTACTCAAATAATTTAATTTTATTAACCTGAAAGCTTATTGGATTAAAATTATTAAACTAAGAGTTATAATTTTAGCAACTAAAAGCTGTAAATTGCACCATATAAACAGTTATTTCAAGCAAAAGTTATGCCATTAAGAGCTACGCAACAAACATTTATATTTGTGGGTAATAGTAAGATAAAATATGCAGAAACAACCTAGAAGACCGATTACAACCAATGCGTAAATATAGAGTAAAGAAAACTTCATCCACCTATTAACTTCTACCTACTACCTCTACTATTGCTATGGTTATAAACTCTACTCACTCCATCAATTTTATCTAATGCAGACTGCGGGTTACCAAAATCAATTGATATCACTCTTTCTCCGCCTAATTGTAATGCTCCTCCACCTCCACGCTGTGGGTATTGGAGTCCTAAAAATTGTAATAGTAATGGATCAATTTCATGTTGAATTCCTGGATGAGCTTGAATTAAATCACTCCGGCGAGAAGGTAAGTTAGGATCATTTTGGAGTAATTGTGAAATATCTCTTCTCCGATCTTCAAAGTATTGTTCATTTCTTCGAGGTTGTCTAGTGTCATTTCCAATGCCTGCACTAAGAAGACCACGTATATAACCTATAATACCTTCACCTTTCTCTCCAAAGTTATTATTTCCCTGTAAAGCTTGATCAATAGCTTGGTTAATATCCCTAGCATTTTCGTATACCCATATGCCACAATTATGGCCATCTGTTTGCTGATGAACGGAAATATTATGGACATTATCATCGTTAATATCACATTCTCTTAAAGCTCCTCGAATATTATTGTCAATACCACTATCTGGACCAAGTGAATCAGCATAATACCCATAATAATTTCCATTTTGGTGTACAATAACTAATGTAACCCAATGACGATTACCTACATTAATAATAGCAATTAATCTATCTTTTTCACCCGAATCTACTTTTTGTTTAAAGTTAGTTATGTGACTACTTAATAAGCCCCTACCTGTTGGATCATTTTGATTTCCATCGACTCCTACTGAAGTTATTTCAAAACCATAATGATCATTAGTTGAATGAGATTGATTATCAAGGAAAGTATATTGTCGTGCAGCGAAAAACATGTCATGAGTTTGTAGCCAATAACGATAATTTTGATTATCTGTTGCAAAGTCTAGTGCAAGTAGATCATGCACATCTTCTATCTCACGAGCGTTGTTTCTACGAAGGATAGCATTTATTTGTTGTAATATTCCTTGTGCTGTAGGAGTACCACCTCCCCTTATTCTTGACTTTAATGTTTCTATTACCTGTGCTCTAGTACCTTGCAAGTAACTAAAGGGAACATGTAGATTGTCGCCTATATCAAGCAAAAAAATCGAATTTTGTCCTGGTGCTTTTTCTTCGTAAAAACGCCTAAAGTTTTCACGAGTCTGATCTGATAATAGACCTTCTGGTGGATTTTCATCAATAACACTTTCAGGTCCCACTAATCCTCCTGGTCTTGAGCTGCGAACATGACGATCAAGCCTGTGTACATGCTCTTCTCTTCCTATCCCTTCTGGGAAAAGTATAAGATTACCTGCTTCGTGTGCATCTCTATTAAACACAATAGGAAACAAAACCACCTCATTTCCAGAAGTAATAGGTATAAATCCTCTGTGTTGTTTCTTAAGTCTTCCGATTTCTTGTCTCGCATCATTTTGCTGTTGTCCTACTTCTTCTGCATTATTAGCAAGTCTTAACACATATCCAATTGGGTGAGTATCTAGGTCATTCTCTCTAGGTTGTCTTAATAATAAAAGATCTAATCTCTGTTCTGTAATTCTTGTGAGTATTACCCTTTCTCCTTCTTCTTCCTGCCCCCTTTTTAAACTATATGTTTGACCAACTTTATACATAGCAAGCACTTTATAAGGATTATCACTAGCATAAAATGTACCATGTAGTATAGAACGGAACTTATCCTCACTATTAACATTTATTGTATCCACAAGCGGCATCAATGCTCCAGAGATCTCTTGAAATAATCCTCTATGCTGAGCTATATTTTTCCAGCCATCATTCACAACTTGATTTAAAGTATTATGTACATTTTCAGTATTGGGCACTTGTACAAGATCACCAGCAAGAAAATTATTTGCATTATTATTTTGGTAATCGTGATATAAACCAAGGTCATTTGGTAGATCAATATCTAGTTCAAGTTGATTATTAAGTGTGCATGAAACTTCCCACACATGAACATCATTTCCATTAACATTAAGAGTCTGTAAATTGATGGCTCCTTGTTGTTGCGCATCGTGAGCTCTAATATGAAGTATAACTATATCAGAACCTTCAGCATGAAAGACCATAGTTAAACATCTTAAACCCTCATCACCATGTCTAAATATGTACTTTGTTATAGGTGCTTCGTCTTCCTCTTCTAGTTCTAAAGGGTGCCTATCAAAAGCACTATTCCCAAAAGCAAAACCAGTTATGCAATCAAATATTCTATCATAATTCTCTGCATTTCTTGGTATTTCAGCAGGAAGATGGTGAAGCAAGAAATCTCTAATATTTTCTCTAATTCCTTCATTCTCCAAACACTCAAATAATCTTTGTACTAAAGGAAATCTATCCTGTTGAAGCCCTACTGTATCAACACTAAAAGGATCTAGATTTAAATTAAAATTTAATCCAACACAGACAGTATTTCTTGATTCAGTATGGATAGGTATAAATGAAAAAACATGCAATCTTTCAGCGTGACTTCTGGCGCGGTTTAATGCGATATAGGGCGGTGCCCTTGTAGCAAGATTAATAACAATAGGAATATTTTCTCTTTCTACTTGATGACGTACAAGAAATGCAACATGTGAGTTTCTAGGAGATAAGTCAAGATCGACGCCTATTGTGTAGCGATGACTAAAATTTGCTAAGAAACCTAATAAAAACCCATGACTCTCAAACTTTTGACTGCGACCTTCAATATTATTTTCTATCTGTGCCCTATAATTGTTATAGGTATCAGTTACATATTCTAAAATATCTCCTCGGAGAGAATCCCTTACATCTTGTCTTTGGTTACTTGCTAGCATTTCCATAAAGTTGTCAATCCTCTGCTGACCTGGTTCTACTCGTGTAAAATTGACTGACCTACCAAGTTGTCTGAGCTGATTTTGATTGAGTTGTCTTCCTTCTATTTCCTTAATTGTTAATCTGTGATTTCTAAAGAGTTGCCTCAAGAAATGAACCTCAGATGCTGAATATTTGGCAAATTTATCCCTACCTTGACGATCTTTTTCACGAATTACCTCGAATACCGTTGCAATTGCCTCTCCCTGACTCTTGCCCTTTCCGTGCATGCATACTTTGTATTGCTCAAAATTTAGGTCTTCTTCCCTTAAATTTGGATTTTGCCGTCTAATCTCTTGTACTAGAGCATTTCTCTCCCTTGTACTGAACCTCAACCCATCACTATTAGGACGATCAGAAATACTGTAGCATCTGACAACTTGCTGTCCGTCACGATAAACAGCAACTTTTAGGTTTGCCGTATTTCGATTTTCACCATTACGTGGATTAACACCATGGTTATCAAAACGAAAATAGACTCTCTCATTTGCATTTAAGATATTAGCATCATGTGCAGTAGAAAACATACTAAAAAAGAATACAGGAAGGAAACGACCTGCACTTACATGATACAAGAAAGATGGACATTGATCTAAAAAAGATTCAAATCCTTGTCTGAATCCTTCAAGATCTCCATCCACCAAACTCCTAATAAGTCCATCACCATTACTCATACAAAATACCCCTTATTTACTACGACCAGAAACACCAAGAGTTCATAAGTGGATTACTTATTACCACTAAGCGTAAAGACGCTTTTTTTCTTATAAGAAGAAACACCACTTACACTAGGAGTTCCAAGCTCAGACTGCGGACTATCATCAACTGGCAAAGTTGTTTTCTTACTACCATGAGCTTTAGATCGTGATCGCAAATTACTGCAAGGACCATCACCTACAGGACCAGGTGGTAAAATTGTTTTCTCTAACTCAGAGAATAATTCTTCTGCAAACAGACCGTAATCTACATTTACTCTTTTACCTTCCCTACCGCATAATCTAAGGTCTCTTATTATTAGTTTTTTAAAGAGCTCAAACTTTTCAGGAAAGCAATCTTTGGCAAATGACATCATATCTAATATTTCTTTTTTCTCTATTTCTTTTTCTTCATCAGTCTTATAAATGTCTTCTCGTCTCCAATTGACTATTAACTCTGCAAATACACCACTTGTAGGAACTGTATAATTAGAAGTATTAACAGCAGCTTTTCTGTATTGATACAAGCTACCACATTCCCAAAATTCCATAATAAGAGATCTAGCTTGAACGCTTAACTCAGGATTTTTCAACATTGTGTCTGAAAGAGAGGAAAGAAAAAGCTCATAGTCTCGCTGTGAGAATATTTTCTCTGAATGGTCTCCTCCTGCTGAAACTTCTTTATAACACCAGCACTGTACCAAATCATGAACCGTATCAAAAAAACATGACTCTATTAATTCAGCAAAAAGGGAATATACTCCTTTATCTTTCTGTGATAATTTCTGTAAAAGAGTATCTTTATCGACTATCTTATTTACACAAAAATCTAAAATAGGGGCGTCTTTCTCAACAGATTGAACGCGAGAAAGAGCAAGAATAGCTTCTGTGAGCTTCTTTTCCTTATCTTCTTCTTTTAAATGATTATAAAAATACTCTACCCCTTCACTCCACTTAAATTTTACAGCACTGTCAAAACCTTCTACTGCATCATACTTCTTTAATTCCCCAGATTCTCTATCAATCCAGAAATCAAATACAGGACCTTTCCTCTTTATGCTATCTAGTAACGAGTTTCGTACGTATTTGCCAAATTCAGTTTCAGTTTTACCATCAAATGCACCAGGAGGAAACTTGTTCCTATAAGATTCAAATCTTTTTTGAAAGAGAGGATGAATTTTATCCACCACACAGTAACTACAAGCCATCTCATATTTGCGAAGTGGATTATCTATTCCACCTATTTTTTCTTCAGTAAACCTTTGACCTAAAGCAGCATTATCCAACCTTACACCTGACCAGCAACCTTCATCTTGAAATACATTGTGCAAAAACTTCAACTTATCACCCTTAAAGTATTTTATGTGCTCCATAAAGTTATCTTGAAGGACTCCCACCCATCTCTTGATAGCTGACTTCCTCCCGGCAACAACTGCTGGATCTGGATGTTTAATAGCTTCCTGTAATTTTTTGGACATCGTATCCCGAAGCTCTTTCTGTGTTGGCATTATCCCCCCTATTAAGTATTTATGTAAAAAAGGCATTATACAGAAATTAGAATGGATTGCAATATTAAAATTACTAGAGTAGAGAGTTTAATAAAAAAACGTTATGGCTAAAACTTCTTTTCTTGAATTTTCTCAATATAATCAACAGAAAGACCAGTAGTTTGAGTTATAATGTCAATAGAAACTCCTGCTTTAAGTAGATTCTTTGCAACCTCAATTTTCTCTGCTTTTCTGCCCTTTTCTTCGCCGATTAGGATACCTTCTTGTCTACCTTCATGTTTAGCATCATCGAGTTTTTGAGCAAGGACAGCCTGTTCATCACGAATACGCTTGATCTCCTGTTCATAGGCAATAAATTCTTTTTCTGACCAGTTGAATCTATTTAGTTCTTCATATGCTCTTTTAATTATTAGATCACTTCCTATTATTCTCTCTAGCTCTTCTTCACTAGTTTCATCTGCATATCTAAAGAAGTAGACCCATTTTTCAACTATACTTGAAAGCTGATCTTCTTTTGTTTTTGGAAATTTAGGCAACTCAATAAATATAAAGTAAAAATCTTTTAGATCATGTTCATTAGTATCTTCATCGCGAATGGTATGCTTTGACTTATACTCAGACTTATCAGGAAACAGTATACAATCTGCTATAGCAATAAAGATAATTTCCTTAAGGTCATGGTATTGATCACCTTTATCAGCCTGCCTTGAGTAAGCTTTAGCAGCATAGTATTGTGCACGTTTTTCAAAGCCTTTGGTTTTAGCGACCTGCATTTCGACTATCACTTGTAGCCCATTTTCATCTCTACAAAGAACATCGACAATGCTTTGTTTTTTGGAGGCAATCTCAGGGTCTTGAATAGTACTTAAAAACTCTATATCCTTTATTGCACTTTTACCAGTGAAGCCAAGAATATCATTAAGAAAGTGAATAAGAATATCTTTATTTTTTTCAGTACCAAGTGCGTCCAGAGAAGGCGAGTATTGTTCAGTAGGAAATAGACCTACCAGGATAAAAGTCGGAATCCTGTAGCTTGGGTAGCAGCATAAAGGGAAACCAAAATGTTGAAGCCTACCGACAACATTATCGTAGGATAATGGCGAATTACCAGGCCGTAGCGAAAGCGAATGCACAGATTGCCTCGAAAGGAATATTCTGAAGGTCGAGCCATCTTGGTACTGGCGAAGACAGAATAGACCAGACGAAAAACGAATGAAACGATTGGTCTACTTCAGCGGGGTGTTAGTAACAGCATGGCAATGAGGACATACAAAGCAACTGGAGAAGCCCTCCTCATCCCAAGGAGAAACACCTTGGAGAGGTAGGTTCTATAACTGGAAAACAGGAAGTGAACTGAAGATGAGAGGGTGACGGATGGGTGCGTAGTAGTGAAGAAGTGAGGTAACGCTCATGGAGCAAAGGCACCCTACTAGCAGGGATCTTTTAACAAAAGGAAGGTAAAGGTAAAAATGACAAAAATGCCGATAAAATTACAAGACCTGAGAAGAAAGATATACACCAAAGCGAAGGCAGAACCGGAATGGCGATTCTGGGGAATCCATGTTCATGTCTGTAAAATGGAGACACTGGAGGAAGCTTACAAACTAACGAAGAGGAGTAATGGGGCACCAGGGATTGATGGGGTGACATTCGAATCGATAGAGACAGAGGGCTCAAGAAAGTATCTTCAACGAATAAGACACGAATTAATAACCAAGACCTATAGCCCAAATAGGAACCGGAGAAAGGAAATACCAAAATCTGGAGAAAAATTCAGAACGTTGAACATACCCTGCATCCGGGATAGAATAGTGCAAACAGCACTGAAGCTAATACTTGAACCGATATTCGAATCAGACTTCCAAAAAGGATCATACGGGTATAGACCTAAGCGTAATGCGCATGAAGCAGTACAAAAAGTAACGGAAGCAGCAATCAAAGGCAATACAAAAGTAATTGACGTAGATCTAAAATCCTACTTTGACAGTGTGCGACATCATATTCTGATGGAAAAGATTGCCAAAAGAATAAATGACAAAGAAATCATGCGCATGATTAAGCTAATCCTCAAAATAGGAGGAAAACGAGGAATGGCACAAGGATCACCACTTTCACCACTACTAAGCAATATATACCTAAATGAGGTAGATAAAATGTTGGAGAAAGCAAAAGAGGTGACCAAAGAAGGAAAGTACCAACGTATGGAATATGCCAGATGGGCAGATGATTTGGTGATACTGATCAGAGAATACCCGAAACGGGAATGGCTAGAAAGAGCAGTATACAGAAGGTTGGAAGAAGAATTAGCAAAACTAGAAGTGAGAGTAAATGAAGAAAAGACAAAAGTCATTAACCTAAAGAAAGGAGAAACATTTAGCTTCCTAGGGTTTGATTTTCAAGAGAATATCACAAAACAAGGAAAGTGGAATGTCAGGAAAACACCGCAGATGAAAGCACGAACAAACCTGCTACGCAAGTTGAAGGAAATATTTCGGCGCCATAAATCGCAACCGATAAAAAGAGTGATAAATGACATCAATCCGATATTGAGAGGGTGGGTAAACTACTTTAGGATAGGAAACTCTAGTCGAAAGTTCAGTTACGTAAAACACTGGGTGGAAAAGAAGGTAAGACGCAATTTAATGCGAGCCAGGAAAGCAAAGAAAGGGTTTGGTTGGAAGAAATGGAGTAGCGAATGGATATACAAAACGCTGGGTCTATATTCAGACTACAGAATAAGGTATTACAGACCGAAAGCATCACCAACACAATATGTGATAAACTTTGGTAAAGAACTTGCTAGGAAAGCGTAGTGCGGGAAAACCGCATGCTGCGTTTGACGAGGCGGGAGCTGGAAACGTTAACATGGGAATTTGGATTGAGGCCCAGGATGAAAATAATGGATCAGCCACCAAACCCTAAAGAGGCGCGCCAGTTCTCGACCCTACAGATGCGCTTGAACGATATATCATTCTTAGGATCGAGAAACTTGGAAAGAGCCATGAGAAAGTAAGATAAAAAGCATTCATAATTATACACAATTGTGAAGAAATATTCAACGTTTTTGTGCTAAAGTCTATTAAAGTTAGCTAAATTTCAAGAGTTGGCAAAAAACTACCTTCATAGATGACCATAGAATGCTACTGCGCACCTTAGCTGTTTATTTTATCATCTTTTACAACTCCCTCCATAAACCCCAGCAAATGAATTCATGAGCTATAAAGAGCTTTAAAAACACTTATTTTGGGTGTGAGAGATTAACCTCCTAATAAAAATACAAGCCCAAAAGCTCAATTACAATTTACCTAATATCGTGAGGACAGGTTCATTAATCTCCCACACCTTTACAGGATAAAGATCTTGAAACTTAGTGTCAACATTTCAGTAGCAAATTTATGTTAAATCTATATCCTGTCAATATGGACAAAAAGAAGGTTATAATATATACAGATGGAGCTTGTTCTGGAAACCCTGGTCCCGGTGGATGGGCAGCCGTGGTAATGTATGAAAATAAAAGTGTCTTTATCAAAAAACGTATCTCTGGAGGTGAAGAAAACACAACAAATAACAAGATGGAGCTAAAGGCTGTAATTAATGGACTAAAGATGTTAAAAATTTCCTGCAAAGTTATTGTACACACTGATAGTCAGTATATTAAACAAGGTATAACAGAGTGGATCAACAAGTGGAAAACAAATGGTTGGAAGACAGCCGATAAAAAGCCAGTGAAGAACAGAGAATTATGGCAGGAACTAGATGAAGTTGCTTTGCAGCATGATATTAATTGGAAGTGGGTTAGAGCTCACAACGGTAATATGTACAATGAGGAGGCAGATAGACTTGCTAGAAAGGAATCTAAAAATCTAAAATATAGAGATTGTGAGGTCAAGAAATCACCAAAAAATAGAGGGAACTCTAAGTTTCATAGATTGGGTGGAGTATTATGGCAATAATTCTTTTAGATACAAAAACAATAAATCGTATAGCAGCAGGTGAAGTAATCGAAAGGCCAGCAAGTGTAGTAAAGGAATTAGTAGAAAATGCAATAGATGCTGGAAGTTCAGAAATAGAGATCAAAATAGAAAGTGGTGGGCGTAACCTTATCACTGTGACAGATAATGGAAATGGAATAGAAAAGGAAGATTTGGAACTTGCGTTTATGCGCCACGCTACTTCAAAATTAAGCGATGGTGAATTAATAGAGATCAGACATCTTGGCTTTAGAGGAGAGGCTCTGCCTTCAATTGCAGCAGTAAGCAGAATGAAATTATCATCCAAGGCAAGTGGAGCAAAGGAAGCATGGTCTATAAGATATGAGGGAGGAGAAAAAGTAAGAGAGATTACCCCTTGTTCTTTGTTGCAAGGTACATATATTGAAGTTCGTGACTTATTTTTTGCTACACCAAATAGACTAAAGTTTCTAAAAACCGAAAGGGCAGAAACACAAAGTATTGTTGATATTGTGAATAACTTAGCGATGATTAATTATAGTATTGGGTTTACTCTCACTTCTGGTAATAAAAAGCTCTTAAAATATGTTAAGCAAACTTCGCTGTTCAACAGATTATGTGAAATAGAAAAAGAATTTCAAAGCAATTCACTGGAAGTTAAAGAGGAAGAAGAAGGCATCAAACTTAAGGGACACATCTGTAAACCTAATGTCAATCGTGGCAACTCAACTCAGATTTATACGTTTGTTAATGGAAGGCCAATGAAAGACAATCTACTTGTTGGTGCAATTAGGTATGCGTATCACGATTTTATTCCAAACAATAGGTATCCTTTTGCAGTGTTGCATTTAGAAGTACCATATGACCAAGTAGATGTAAATGTGCATCCAAATAAATCGGAAGTAAGATTTCAGAATAAAAGGCTAATATATGAAATAGTGAGAAGAGGGATAATAAAAACACTATCAACGAGATTTGCAGCGGGTGATCAAGGTATTGAAGAGGAGCTAATTTTTAATGATAGTAAAAGCCAAGAGCAGATTGATAGTCAAGAGAAAAAAGATCAAAAAGAGTTTTATGAAAAGAGACCAAGTCTTTTAGAAAATCGTCTAATGAAAGAGTTCAATGCACCAGATGAAAGAAGGCAAAGCTTACCAGAAACTTTTAAGTATGGAGAATCCCCACCCCAAAAGGGAACGATGGTTTTAGAAAGGAAGCAAATTGATTTAATAGCGGATCATCCTCTAGGATATGCACGCTGTCAGGTCTACAATACTTACATTATTGCTGAGGCTAAAGGAAAATTAATTATAGTAGACCAGCACGCAGCTCATGAGAGATTGATATACGAGTGCTTAACAAGCATAAAAAGACAAAAATTTCTTCTTCCTGAAACAGTTGAGATTAAAAACCAAGCAGGAATGGAGATGGTTGGAATGTATAAAGATAGGCTCTTTGAAATGGGTTTTGGTATTGAAATAGAATCAGAAGATAAAGTAAGGGTGAAAGAAATACCTGCAATTTTAGGAACAATAAATGTGAAAGAGATGGTGATGAATATAGTTGATAGATTAATGGAGATAGGAGATACGCTACCTATAGAAGAAAAAGTGAACAAGATACTAGCTACCATTGCGTGCCATGGGTCAATTAGAGCTGGAAGGGCAATGAAGTTGGAGGAGATGAATGAGTTGATGAGACAAATGGAGGAAACACCTTATGCTGGGCAATGCAATCACGGAAGACCAACGTATATAGAAATGAAACTAAGTGATATAGAAAAATTGTTTGAAAGGAGATGAGTTCAGTTTGTCAAAAAGGTTCCCAATTAAGTATAAGTAACGGCTCTTCTGATTATGAGTATAAAATGTGAAAAAAGAGAATAAATGCTCTAATTTTTTAGATTACAAAGTAATAGGACAGGAAGTAAGAAATCGTAGGTTAGCAAAGGGATATACTCAAAAAGATTTAGCAAAAAAAATCGATACAACATATCAAGTAATACTGCAATATGAAAAAGGAACACGCAGAATTTCAATTAAGAAGTTATATGAATTAGCAGAAGCATTATCAACAACTGCTAGAGATCTAGCTTGCGTACAAGGAGTATCAAATGAGAAAAGGTATGAGGAAGAGGAGGTACTAAATCTAGTAAGAAGACATAAAGAGATTAAGGATCAAGAATTACGTGAAACGTTTTATTTATTAACTAAATTCATCCGTATTAGTGAGGAAGAAAGTGGAAAGGCGGTAAAAATAGAAGTAGCAAAGGGTTTAGTTAAGGAAGGAGTTTCTATCTCTCAAACGACCAGTTTATCTATTGATGAATATGATAATGATGAGAAAAAAATTTCCATTCCGTATAAAGTAGGTCAAAGAATAAAAGAATGGAGGTTGAGAAGAGGATACACTCAAGAAGATTTAGCAAGTAAAGTGGGCATAATAAATCAAAGAATATATGAATATGAACAAGGACGATCTGCTGTTTCACTTGAAATGTTAGATGAAATAGCAAAGGTACTATTAATTAATATTACAGATCTGCTTCCAGAAACAAGAGAAAATGAGAATAGTGAAGTGGAACTATCAAGGTTAATAAAAGAATACAAAAAGATTAAAAGCCAAGAACTACGTAATGTACTAATAAAATCTCTGTTTGAAAGCATACAAATTTGTAAAGAGAAAGTGAAGAAAGTAGAAAAGATGAAAATTGCAAAGAATTTAGTTAAGGAAGGAATTTCTATCAATATTATTTTAAAAACAGTAGGCATCTCTTTAGACGAAATTTAAAATAAAAAAATCAGTATCTATTAACATCTTTACTTTTTAATGAAAAAATAAGTAAAAAAGATTGAAAAATTGATTTGACTTCACTCGAAAGCTATGGCTTTATGCCAATGCTGATAAAAAACAGCAGTAAATATTTAAAAAAAGTTTGTTGTTAGTGAAGGGTAAATTATATGAATAAAAGTAAAGAAGAAATCGAATTCAGAATATTAGAAAGCAAAGGCAAAGCATTACTTGATCGTGAAATAATGGAAACGTTTCTAAGTGCAGTACATGAAAGGCCACAAGCTCAAGAAATTGCTAAAAATCTGGTGAATAGCTATACAGGAGTAGGAAGGATTTTAGGCCGAGAAATGGATGACCTGAAAGTTATAGAAGGAGTAACTGATTCTGCAGTAGCAATGATTATGTGTGTTAAGGAAACACTAGAAAGGGTGCTCAGAGAAAAGCTTAAGAGTGAGCCAATAATGGACTTACAAGGGCTAGTAGAGTATTTGAACGTAAGTATAGGACACTCAGAAAGGGAATGTGTAAAAATACTGTACTTGAATAAAAGGCGCCAATTAATCGGAGAAGAATCCTATATTGGTGAAATGGAAAAAGCACCAGTATACATAAAGGAAATTACAAGAAAAGCATTAATAAAAAATGCAACATTAGTAATAATGTCACATAACCATCCTGGAGGGAGTTTAGAGCCATCAGAAGAAGATCAAGAAGTAACGAAGAGCTTAGCAGCAGCATGTAGTACTGTAAGCGTTAGATTATTTGACCATATTATCATCACAAGTGGAGGCTATTTCAGCTTTCGAGAGAACGGATTATTATAGCAGAAAGTATTTGCAAATCTACTCACTATAATTTATAATGAGTAGTAGAGTGTATAACAACTATACACTTAGAAAGTATTTTTAATAGCGGAGGCTAATATGGTTAATAAAATAATTGTACCTTTTGATGATAAAAAAGGAGGTACTTACGAGTTAAACATTGATCTTGATAGATTATCAAAAGGTGAGGTGTTAAATGCTATTATAGGAATTAGTCGTGTTAACCAGCAGTCCACCTTTGTAAGCAAAATTAATAAGGCTAAAAAGTCTCAAGAAATAGCACCTTTCCCTGGTAGAGAAGTTCGCGAAAACAAAATCAACTATGGGAAAGGACTTGACTACATATATGGCACAAAACCTGCAAGTGATCAAGAAGATAAAAATCCATTTACCTCCGCCTTGCAAAAAATAAAGCCAAGTGCAAGCGAAAGCAAAGAATTGAGCTGGTTTAAAAGTGCTGTAGTAGAGGCAAAAAACGTAAATGAATTGCACAAAGTTATAGACAAAGTAATAACTTCTGGAGTAAGGCTAAATGCATGTAATGATGGGGAATGGAGTTTTGCAGAATATCTAGTATTAGGTACACATTTTCATAAATTTGATAAGGCTGATCGTAAAAAGCTAATACGTAAATTAATGTTAAGCGGTGCAGAGTTTCATGATACTCTACTACAGAATAAACTGATAGGTGAAATCTATAATGAGTTACAGCCAGAAGTTCAGCCACAGATAGATAAGCAACTAGAAGAGCTAGAGGAAGCTGGCGAAAGTGCTGTTCAAGAAGGATCCTTAATAGATTTCGAGATAGACAATACAACATCATATATAGAATTTTCTGATGATAGCAAGGTAGAAGTAGCCAAAATACTGAGAGAGTTAGGAAGTAATATTTTAAAAATTGGTAATGATGCAGTTGAGGTTAAAAGTGAGAAAGGAGGTGTAAGAAACTATACCGATATGTCAAATGGCAGCTCTGTCATGTTAGAGTTTCCTACGAGCATTGGTAAGCTAAATGTTATATTGTACCACGATGTAAAAAAATATGATCAAGTACAAGTCAGAGTAGAAAACAAGGAAATGTGGGCTGAGTTACAAAAAAGAGGCGAAGAAATTGGAAAAAATTGCCTCTTTGGGGGAGTAAAACTTAAAGAAGCAGTAGAGAGAGGTAGTTTCACTAGATGTGGCATATGGAGTGAAAAGTATGCTATAAAAGAGATTAGCAATGATGAAGTATTGTCTTCATGGGTAGAGAGGGTATGTGGAGGTAGTAAAGAAACCTTTAGGGAACTTTAATGCGTCTACAGCAAACTTTAAGGTTCCAGAGGTTTTTTCTACCGTTATATCTGAGCTATAGTAGAAAATATTATACGCATGGTTGTTTTCGTGGAAAAAAGTCTAGACTGTGAAGTAGGGGAAAAAGTGAAAAATTGGAGGTTAGAGAGAGGTTATACTCAGAAAGATTTAGCTGAGAAAATTGGTGTAAAATACTGGGTAATACTGCAATATGAGAAAGGGAACCGTAGAATTTCAATCGAAAGGTTGTATGCTATAACTGAGGCACTATCAATCAGTATTACCGATCTTATTCCTATATCAAAAAGCTGTCTTGAAGATGAGGGAGAAGAAATATTAAATCTAGTAAGAGAATATAAAAAGATTAATGATCAGGAGTTACGTAAGATGTTTTGTTTACTCACCAATTTTGTCCAAATTAGTGAAAAAAGTAGTAAAAAAGCAGAGAAAATAAAGATTGCAAAAGGTTTGGTTAAAGCAGGAGTTTCTGTTGATATTGTTTCACAAGCAATTGGTCTCTCTGCTGATGAATGTATTGAAGAAAAAGTTGGTTCTATATACTGCCAAATAGGAAAAAAGATAAAAGAATGGAGGCTAGTGAGAGAGTATACTCAAAAGGATTTAGCAGAGAAAATGAATACAACACGTGACGAAATAAGCAACTATGAACAAGGAAGGACTGCTGTTCCACTTGATAAATTATATGAAATGGCAGAAGCGTTATCGATTAATATTACAGATCTACTAATAGAGAAAGATGAAGGTAGTACAGTAGAAAATGAGCTACCTGATTTGATTAAAGAATACAAAGAAATTGAGAGCCAAGAACTACGTAATGCATTAATAAAATCTTTATTTGAAGGGATGCATATTTGCGAAGAAAAAGTGAGGAAAGCGGAAAGGATCAAAGTTGCAAAGGATTTAGTAAAAGGGGGAATTTCTATTGATATTATTTTGCAAATAGTTGGTTTATCCGCTGATCAAATTGCATGAAAATTTATTTCTAAGTAAGGTATATATGTTTGTTTCTGTAAGAGATATTAGTTCTATAAGTTATAAAATAGGGCAAAAAATAGAAGATTGTAGATTAATGCAAAGGTGTACTCAAGCAGAGTTAGCAAGTAAAATCGGATTAGCATATAAAGAAGTAACCAATTATGAAAATGGGTATATTCCTATTACGATTGAAGTACTATATGTAATAGCAAGAGTACTGTCAGTTAATGTTGTAGATCTATTACCTAAACCAATAACAGTAAGAGAGTATGAAGATGAAGACGAAGAAATACTCTATCTAACAAAAATATATGAGAATCAAAAGTTAGGCAAAATAGTACCTTCATTAATCAGGTTTGTTCATATTAGCGAGAAAATCAATCAAGAGGAGGCAAGATTAGAAGTAGCAAAAAATCTAGTTAAAGAAGGAGTTTCAGTTGACATAATTTCCCAAGCAACCGGCTTATCTATTTACGAGTATGATAATACAGAGAAAGAAGTCTGCACTGATTCTATATATTACAGAATAGGGCAAAGAATAAGAGAATGGAGGTTGATAAGAAGATATACTCAAAAAGATTTGGCGGATAAAGTTGGTTTAACACTTAAGGAAATACACGAATATGAAAGAGGGTACACTGCTATAACATTTGATAAATTATATGAAATGGCAGGAGCATTATCAGTGAATATTAAAGTTTTGCTACCTGAAACGAGAGAAAGTAAAGAAGAAAATAGGCTATTGAGTTTAATAGACGAGTACAGAGAACAAGAATCATTAGTCAAATCTCTATCTGAAGATATGAAAAGCGGCAAGGAAAAAGTTAAAAAGCAGAGAAAATCAAGATTGCAAAAGATCTAGTTAAGGCAGGTGTTGCTAGTGATATTATTGTGCGAGCAAGTGGCCTAACTGCTGATGAGTGTAAAAATTGAATTGTGTTTAAGATATAAGTAAAAATGGTTAATATATTATCTATTCTAAATCCTTATTTAGCTCTGCAGAATTTGACGTATCAAGATATAATATTACAGAATTTTTCTATCACTTTCTGATTGTCCTCTATCATTGCCTTTGCCTCTTGTTGAAGAGATTTGATATTTTTTGATGTAATGTTATCCATGTCAGCCGACGCTAGCTTCAATTGCGATTGTATGCGTATATATTTATCACCTATAACTTGATCAAGTTGGTAATTTACTGAATCTAAACTTGAGGCAAACATCACATGTAATAGTGGTTTTATCCAGCCTATTTTTCCTAATCTTCTTGAATTAGCTATGCTTCTATCTGTCCTGCCAGTTCCAATTGATAACAGTATAATCTCATCATTTGGAAATAACCTCTTAGCACTTGCATATGCACAAGCCGCTGGATTATTGGCAAACACCCCGCCATCCACTAGTACCATTTCCTTGTGGTTGATTTTAAGATATTTAGGTGCAAAGTAAGTAGGTGCTGCAGTTGTAGCTCGTAATGCATCTTTCAATTTGATAAAATTTCTATCTTCTCTCCAATTTTTAAAGAAGAAGGGATAATTGTTCTTAATATCATAGCTTGTAAGCATTAAATTATTTGTTGCATCTGCAAGAGTAGAATCACCAAAATATTTATCCAGTACAAATTCAATATTTTTATGTGGGTATTGTGCGCAATTAAGCCAAGAAAATATTGATCTTCTCAAAAATGAAGATTTAAAAATATATGCTCCGTACTTTTGGTAAAACTCAACTAGGTCGTTGGCTGAGTATTGGGGATTTCCTCGTTCATCTTTTCTACATAATCCCGCTACAACAATCCCACCGGTTGAGGTTCCTGCCACTAAATCAAAGATTTCAGCTATAGTTCTTCTTGTTCTTTTTTCTATTTCTGCTAATATTATGGCTGGTATGATGCCTCTTATGCCTCCGCCGTCAACTGAAAGGATGTATTTTGCCATATTTATTGATTTTATTAACTTGCTCACTTTTATCAGGGTGTGTTACCTGTCCAAAAACTACAGTCTGTTTTACACCTAGGGAAAATTGTGCCGAACAAATAACCAATGCTATAGATCAAGCTCAAAAATCCATATTAATTCAGGCATACACGTTTACTTCAAAGCCAATTGCACAATCTTTAATTAGAGCAAAAAAACGTGGTGTTGATATTAAGGTCATTCTAGATGAATCACAGATCAGCTCAAAATACAGTGTCATCAATGAATTGTTTTATCAAAAGATACCGGTATACATAGACTATAAACCTGCAATTTCACACAGCAAAATTATGATCATTGATAATCAAAAAATCATAACTGGATCTTTTAATTTTTCCGATGCGGCACAGAAAAAAAATGCTGAGAATCTACTGGTTATAACAGGAAGCCCTTCATTAGTTGAACAATACGTTGAAAATTGGAAAGATCGTCAATTGCAATCTAGGCCTTATACGCCATTAATAGAAAATTGATTACTCACATTTTAAGTTGCTAGCTTTAAAATCATCCAACTCTTCAGAAAGATTTTTTACCCTTTCCTCAAGTACTAACACTTTTTCCATTAAACCATATTCAATAAGTTTATCGTGAAATTGTACCCTTGAGTCTAACTTGGATAACCACCATATGAATCCTACGGTTTGGATTAATAACGTGATAATTATAGCTCTTTTCATAATAGTCCGAAAAGCTTATAGAAAAGCAGAATCAACAGCATGACGAAAAGATGTGAATAGAGGGATGTTTTTCCTAGCTCTGTTTTTTATAGCAAACCAATGATGCTCAATTTTGTTAAAATCGGGAGAATAAGGCGGTAGATATAAAATTTCTGCACCAACTCCTTTAGCAAGTTCAGTAATCTTATTAGACTTATGAAAAGTAGCATTATCAAGGATAACAGTTTGTCCAGGTTCCAAAATCGGTGTCAGGAACTGCTCAAACCATTTATTAAAGATATCCATATTACAGTGGCCTTCAAATGTTAACGGAACAGCTATTTTTCTGCCGTTTAAGGCTGCAATCATACTGATTCGTTGAATTTTTTTACCAGATTTTAGAGCATAAAAGCGCTGTCCCTTCTGGCAATATCCATAAGGGTAGTCCTCAGTGTTATCAATGCCAGACTCATCTATATATACTAAGTTTTGAGGTTCTTTTGTTGCTATAATTTTCAAAAATTCAGCGCGTTTTTCTTCGTTCCTTTCTTTGTATCCATATGTCTTTTTTTGCGTGTGAGTCCAATTTTTTTAAGAGCTCGATGGATCGTTGTGATACTAACATTGCCCCAAAGCTTAGCCATTTCCGATAGAGTTTTTCCACCATGTTTTTTGGCAAATTCAGTAAATTTATTCCTGTCGGTAATTTTGTGATTATAACCTACATTTCCAAGTTTTTTTGACTGAAAATCTCCTGTTTCTTTTTTTCTTTGCTGCCACTCCCATAATGTAGTTTTTCCAATTTTAAATCTTGCTGCCACTGTTTCTCTCCTTTCCCCTTCTTCTAGTACTTCCATTGCTTTTTTTCTTAAATCATAACTATATGCTGCTGGCATACTTACCTTCACTACTATAAAAACTTATTTTACCTCGTTTGGACTATTATGAAAAGAGCTATACTAACGCTTTTATTTCTTCTAGAGATCTATTCATAAAAGGTGCCCTTCAATAATTTATGATAAAAAAATGATTCTTTTATTCGCTTAGAAAGGTATCCAATCAAGCTCAGTATTTTCTGGAGTAATAACCGTAGCAATCTTGTTTTTTTCTCCATATCGATCAGCTTCAATACCAACTTTTGCAGTAAATTCTAACCCGTTAAAGTCAGCTATAGAATTGATCTTTCTAGCAATAACTGCTTTTTCTGAAGTGTCATGTGCATGAATATTCCGTGCTGACTCTAAAATACTTCTAAGCATAGAACGTCCAGATTCTCCCCAAGTATCTTCTCCTTCAACGCTTGCTTTGCCACTTTTAATACCAATTACTTGAAAAATCTTACGTTTTGCATATGGACCTTCAGTGACAGTAAATTCAGCGTTTAAATAGATGCTACCAGTAGTGTAGCTTTTAGTGAACCAATTTTCATAACCTCCAGGCTTTATTGCCATTTTTACCTTGACTATTGTACCTTTTGGTATTAAATTGCTCTGCAGTTTTGCGTTATTAAAATCAGTTAAAAAATCTGATAACATATTGTCCTCCTATAAATTAAGTGAAAAAAAGGAATCAACTCCATTGGTCTGCAAGCTTCCAACGACTATCTATCTTATCAACAAGCTTACTTGCTACACGTTCACCATTACGAAGCTCAAATACTATTTGACGGACAGTGCTTTCCTCATCATGAGCAAACATCACCATGCCAGTGCTATAAAATCCACGTAAAGATCCAGCACCGCTTAGGCCTTGAAATGGATCTTCTTCCAGCATCTTTTTGGACAGTTTTTTTGTGTGGTGAGTGAGTATTATGCCCGAATCTGGATTGATAACATTTCTCAGTCTTTCAAGCGTTTTTTGCAAAAAGAATAGCATAGCGCTATTGTCATTTTCATTGCCATATTCACTTGAGTTGAAGATGTTGCGAAGAGGATCGATTGCAATAATATCAGGTTTAAAACGCTCTTTAATAACATTTTTAATTTCATCTATTTCTTCACTGCTGAAAGATAATTGTACTCTTGGTGTAATGATTAAGTTATTGGCAGCTATATTCAAAAGTTCGTTATCCAGTTGAAGTTGTTGCAAACGTTCTTTCATATATTCATATTCAATTTCAGTTTGCAGATAGAAAATTTTCATAGGTTTGCTTGGAGTCATACCCAAAAATGAAACTCCAGCAGCCATGTAAACAAGCCAAGAGATCAAAAAGTCGCTTTTGCCAATCTTAGGTGGGCCACCCAGTACTAATAGACCTCTTTTAGTTAGAATCCTTGGTGCGATTATATCTTCTGGTATTGGCGATTGATCATCCAAGTATTCTTTTACACTGAAAAAGGGAATTTTTTGAGTAATGGTGAAAAAGTCTTGTAACATATATAACCTCTAAAAGTTAACTTTGAGTAGAAATTTAAGCAGCAGTAGCAAAAGCCTTAGCTTTAATTTTCGTAAGTAATTTTCCCAGATGCGGTTCTTCAACCATATTCAGGCAGCCACTGCGATCTTTAGCTGGATATCCCCAAGTATTAATAGTCTGACAGACAAATGAACGTTTCTCCGTTCCATCATCTTTCTTGATTCCAACCATACTGATTACTTCATCAACTATCCCAGGAATTTCACTAGCAGTTTTAGCTCCTTCACATTGAGGCAGCCATGTTGAACGATTGCAGTCATCAAGATATTGACCTAATGTGCCAACTATGATGATGTCTTTGTCTCTGATATGTTGAAACTGATTGAGCCAGGCCATCATTTCTTGAGCAAGTAACCCATAAGCAGCTCTTTTATCTTCTCTTCCTGATCTATCTGAAAAAGCTTCCGGTTGCATTCTTGCCCATGAAAAGCATAAACGTGATGCTACAGTTATGCTATCAATAAAGATAGAGCGGTATTTAGAAACTTCAGAAAGAAGATCTTTGTGCTTGCTACAGACATGCTCATAGTGTTTTTGACTATACGCTTGATCAGACCTTAATGCAGGATTAGGACCACCAATAAGACAAGCAATGTCTCTGGCCTCATTCCAAGTGCGAATCTCAGTTGAATCTCCTTTCCAGTCTTGTACAGCAAGAAGTCCTGCTTCAAAATCAAGGCAAAGCGTTGTTGATTCATCAAGAGTTTTAAGTAGGCTAGTCTTGCCGATTCCATAAGGTCCGAAGATTACCATTTTCACACCTGTGACCATTTTTGCTCTTTCTTTGCTGTTTATTATTTTCATGCTTTTACCTTAATTTGCCACTATATATAAATTCACTAAATTTCAAAAAACTGTTCAATTTTTCTTATGCTTTTTTCCGTAAACAGGTGCAAATTTAGATCGCATTTTCTTGAGAATGTTGTACAAAGTAGTCCGTGACATATTGTTCATGTCTGCAACTTCAGCAATGCTGTGATGTTTAAGTTGTTCACATAAAACTTGCCACTTCTTTGGTAATTTTGAAATAATTTGCTCAACATCAATACGTAGTATCGTTTCATCTTCAAAGCAGTAACTTTCTTGTTGCACATTATTTTCAAGCTTAGGAGTAGTACGTGAGTGTTTACGGACTAGATTATTAATACGATTTTTAACAACTTGCTTAGCAAAGGTTGAAAGACTGCCCTTAGTTTTATCATACTGATCTATGCATGAAAGAAACTCACAGAAGAGGTCTTGTTCTATGTCTTCAATATCTTGATCAGTAAGCGATTTATAATATTTTGCGTAAAATTTTATTAAATTAACAACTTTAGGATCAATACCTGAATAAGAGTTTCGAGATTTCATAAGATGTGTCCTTAAATGAAAGACTTAAGGATGAAACTTTCTTAGTAAATATTGTAGGACATGAAAAAAATACCTCAGACAATCGTGAGTTTTTTACCCTCTGAAAACCTGGAATCTTTTTTCAAACCTCAGACACTCAAAACTTTGATCAGACAATACACCTACGAACTGAACAGTTTTTGTAAATCCGGTGAATATATAGAACAAGACTTTCAACTTACAGGTAATTTCATGAGTGATTCATACAATGTTCAAGAACTTAAAGCACAACTTCTATTAAACTTAAGATCTTGTCTTTTGTACTTGCTACCTAACGGAACTTTTCACAAAAATGAGTTTCAAGTAGGTGATATATGGGGTAATAAAGGAAAAAGTTTAAGAGTAGAACTAAGTGGCAGTAGAGCCGGGTTATGGAATGATTTTGCAACTGGAGAAGGTGGTGACATTATCGACCTTTGGGCAGCTGTGCATAGAAAGAATGCAAGGACAGAGTTTCCTGAGGTAATAGCTTCAATAAGTGAATGGCTCGGAAATAATAAAAAAATACAGAGAGAAACAATATGTTGATGAAGACTTTGAGAAATTCATTACCCAAAGTTGGAATTATTATGATGAAAATGGTCAGGTGATTGTAAAAGTTTATCGTTCTGATCCTCCTGGAAAGAAAAAAGTATACAAGCCTTTTGATATCAAACAATCTAAGTTTGCATCACCAGAAATAAGGCCTCTATATAATATTCCAGAAATCTTAAAGTCTGATAAAATTGTTCTGGTGGAAGGGGAAAAATGTGCAGAAGCGCTGATAGAGAAAGGAATAACTGCAACAACAATAATGTCTGGAGCAAACGCAGATGTCAAAAAGACTGATTGGTCACAACTGAAGGGCAAGCATATTATTATTTGGCCAGATAATGATGAAGCAGGTGCAAAATATGCTAAAAATGCTGAAAAAAAGCTTTTAGAAATCGGAGTTGAATCACTTGTTGTTCTTAATATTCCACAAAATAAAACAAAAGGCTGGGATGCTGCTGATTGTGTAGAGGAAGGAATAAATGTTAAAGAATTTTTAGCTTCAACTGCACTTACTACTAATACTCTAAGTACAAAAAGTTTGATTTCATTTTCTGCAAGGCAATACTTTAACGATAAATCACCGATGCCAGAAGATATAATTGCACCTAGGATTTTAACTCCAAGTGGACTTTTAGTGTTTGCTGGAGCACCTAAAGTAGGAAAAAGTGACTTTTTAATTTCTTGGCTAATTTACATGGCAGCAGGAGTTCAATTTCTTGATATGGTACCTAAAAGGCCTTTGAGGATCTTTTATCTTCAAACTGAAATTGGCTATCACTATATGCGTGAACGTCTACAGCAACTAAAAATCAATGAAGAACTGCTTGAGATTGCTTTGGATAACTTAGTCATTACACCTCAAACAAAGCTACTCTTAAATGATGATAGTATAGATGAAGTTCTTGGTGAAATAAAGAAATCATTTGGTTCAAATATCGTTGATGTTATAGCTATTGATCCACTACGTAACGTTTTTGATGCTGGCGAGAACAGTAGTGAAAATGATAACAATGCTATGCTATTTTTCCTGCAAGAAAGAGTTGAAAAATTGAGAGCGTTAGTTAATCCGAATGCAGGAGTCATTTTAGTACATCACACGAAGAAGATGCAAAAGAAATCATTAGAAGAAGATCCTTTTCAGAGTTTCAGTGGTGCTGGTTCGTTAAGAAGCTTTTATACTACAGGAATGATAATGTTTAAGCCAGATGAACGGCAAAGTAGTCGTCAACTGATGTTTGAATTACGTAATGGTCATGCTATTCCATCAAAATGTGTTGATAAAATCGATAACTGCTGGCAAATACTTGATTATGAGTCACAGAGACTGATACATAAAGATTATGGACAAAAATTAGATGCAGAGCGTTCTCGTAGATATGATATTATACTGCAATTAATTTACGACGAGGCGAGAAATAGAGGGAAAGTATATACAATCAATACATTCTGTGAGGTATTTGAAAATAAAGCAGGTCTTGGTAGTAAAAACTCCATTCGTGAACGCATTGATGTTCTTGCTGCAAAAGGTTACATTAAGTTTAACAGGAATGATAAAAATGCTGAAAGAAGTAAGTATGGGATACTTTGTGTTGAAGATATGGAAAAGAAAGTTACAAACCAACTAAATAAGGATATTATAGTATATGAGAAGATTTTACCAACCGATTATAAATCGCCAGAATATGGCAGTATTATGCCAGTTGAAGATTCAAACATTTGGCTTTACTATAATTAGATCTCTTCTATATCATTTACAGTAATAAGGTTACTTACGAAGTATATTGATTATTTCAGACTCCAGAACTCTTCAGTCTTGGCAGAATCTGGTGCAGTTTATGAGATCTGGTACTTTCTGGTAGTAAAAAAATGCTAGATTTTCAATGGTTTAATGGTTGACAGATTTCTGAGCTGTAATCTGGTTTAGGTGGCAAAAAGCTTAGGAGTATTGAGGAGTTTTGACCAGTCTCCAGTTTCCAAAATTTCCTATTATTATATAATAATAATATAGTAGTATGACTTTAAAACATACTACTCTGTTCGGTTACTAACCAGTCTACAATAATAAGCTATGGATACGTATAAAGCTCTCTTTCAAAATTATCTGATAAAAGAAATGAAAGACAATGCTCAGAAAAAACAAATGAACCGTAATTGTATCCGTTCAGAGGTATGGTAAGGATAAAAAAGAATTGACATAACATATCAAAGTAATAATAACAGAAAATGTTGATAGTAAGGTAAGGCTAAATTGTTGATCAGTATTGTAGAGTTATGTAAAAACTTAGAGCAAAAAGTAGCAAAGCTTGAAGAAAAAAATAAAATCTTAGAAATAGAGAATGCTGAACTAAGAGAGAGACTTGGCTTGAACTCAAGGAATTCATCTTTACCAAGTTCAAAAGAGCTGTACAAAATAAAAAAAGACACACCAGAAGATAAGTCAGAGGGTGGCAGGAAGATAGGGGGTCAAGTTGGTCATAAAGGAAATTATCGGATAAAAATGGAAGCAGATGAAGTAATTAGAGTAAGATTACATGATACTTGTGAATGTGGTGGAGAAATTGCAGTATGCAACAAACCCTATATTCACCAGAATGTTGATCTCCCAAAAATTAAGCCTTACGTAGTGGAATACCAACTAGAACATGGGCGCTGTCGTAAATGCGGAAAAAGAAGGAGTAGCAAATTACCAGAAGGAGTTACACCTGATACCTTTGGTCCTAGAGCTAAGTCAGTAGTTGCATCACTAAGTGGGTTTTATAAGAATTCAAAGCGAGAAATAGCGAATATTATGAAAGACATCTTTAACATGAGTATAAGTGTTGGTAGTGTGTCCAACAGCGAAGCAAGGGTCTCATCAAAATGTAAAGAAGTCTATGAACAAATAGAGGAAGAAATGAAAGCAAGCGAAATTTTGCATATTGATGAAATCAGTCACTACAACAAAGGCAAGTTGGGATGGTGCTGGATGTTTGCCAACAATAACGCAAGTCTTATGAAGTTAGCAGATACAAGAGGAATGAGGTTTTTAAAGAATAGTGCATTTTGTGATTACAAAAATCGTGTAATTACCGACAGATATGCAGTTTACAACTACTTCAGTGATGAAAAACGACAAATTTGTTGGGCTCACTTGTTGAGAAATTTCGAGAGGTTATCTCATAGCTGGAATAGTGAAGTAATGAGACTTGGCAATTGTTTAAAAGATGCAGCTAATGGATTATTTGCATTAAAAAATGCTTTGTCAGAAAATGAAATTAGTATTTCAAAGTTCACTAAGCAATCTAAAGAGTTGCGAAGATTTATGCAGTACTGCATGATAAAAATATCTTATATACTTGAAGCAAAAGGAGCTTCACGAACGGTAAAGGGTATTATAAAATCCGAGCCAATGATGTGGACATTTTTGGATGACCCAAAGAATATTCCATTAACGAATAATCATGTTGAACGACAAATACGGCGTTATGTTGTCTATCGTAAGAATTCATATTTTGCACAGTCAGAGCGAGGGAATAGATTCCTTGAGCGGATAATTTCTCTGTATCTCACTTGGAGACAAAAAAAAGTTAAATCCATTTCAAAACCTTTTATCTATTGTCTCTTAAGCCGCACCTCTGAACGGATACCCGTAATTGGGTTTTAAAGCGATTCTACAACCTCAGGGTACAACATACCACCAAGACCCAAGTTACTCATATAGGGTAGCTTAAAACTCGATTATGAGGTACTTCTAAAGTATCTTTTACCTTAAACTTTCACTTACTAGAAAGAGCCCTGTTCAATTTTATTATGTTTTTTATTCCTTGTAAAATATTTTTTCAAAAAAGTGAACAGTTTTTGTAATTTCGGTGAAACAAGAGCTGGTTTTGGAGGTCTTATTGAAATATAACGACTTTTATCTAAAATTCTTAAGTTGAGTTTTTAGGTAATCTGTATAAATAATTTGTAGATGAAGCTAAAGGAAAAAAGTTTTGCCATAAACATAAGCTACAAAACCCTCTCAATAATTCAAGATGGAGACAAAGATCTAAATTTATTTATTTACGTCTCTAATTTTATCTCGTATAATGGAGACAAAGATTTATATTTTGTGTTTTATGTCTCCATTATTTATTGGTAGAAAAACTGAGTTAAAACAACTACTGGAGCTTACAGAAAAAAATACTGCATCTTTTGTAGTAGTCAAAGGAAGGCGTCGTATAGGAAAAAGTCGTTTAATTCAAGAGTTTGGTAAATACTTCGAGCAATATTACTCCTTTATAGGTTTGCCACCAGAAAAGCATACTACAATGTCCTACCAACTTAATGAATTTTCTAGACAAGTTGCTAGACAATTTAATACATCTTTTGCTAGGTATGATGACTGGAGCGATTTACTATGGGCAGTTGGTGAACGTCTACTATCAGGAAAAACATTATTGCTGTTTGATGAAATTTCTTGGATGGGCTCAAAAGATCCAACCTTTTTAGGCAAAATAAAAAATTTTTGGGATACGCAGCTAAAAAATAATAACAAGTTAATTTTCGTTGTTTGTGGATCAGCTTCATCCTGGATCGAGAAAAATATACTTAGCAGCACTGGTTTCGTAGGGAGAATATCGTTAACTTTAACACTCGGAGAATTATCACTTTCTGATTGCAATGAATTTTGGCCGAAAAATATTTCAGCATATGAAAAATTTAAGGTGCTTGCAGTAACTGGCGGAATTCCAAAGTATTTAGAGGAGGTAAATTTTAAACATAGCGCTGAAGAAAATATTAAAAGGCTTTGTTTTACAAAAGGTGGGTTTTTAGTTGAAGAATTTAATCAAATATTCTCAGATTTATTCATGCGAAAAACGGCTTTTTATAAGCAAATAGTCAGAGCTCTTTCTACTGGAGCTAAAGAACAAGAAGAAATTTGTGCTACTTTAAATATCGTAAGACATGGACGCATTTCTGAGTATCTATATGAACTTGAGCTTGCTGGTTTTATTGCAAAGGATCATACTTGGAGTATAAAAACTGGTACTGATTCACGACTCAGGAGGTACAGACTTCAAGATAATTATTTAAGGTTTTATCTAAAATATATCGAAAAAGATCTAGGAAAAATTAGTCGTGACACCTATTCTATAGGGTTCTTACCAGAGTGGTATACAATTATTGGGCTTCAATTTGAAAATTTGGTGCTGAACAATAGAAAGAGTATACATAATATCTTAGGAATTGATAGAATAATAAGCGAGAATCCATTTTTTCAGAAAAGAACACGTAATAGTGCAGGTTGTCAAATTGATTATATGATTCAAACGAAGTTTAACACTCTCTACATTTGCGAAATCAAATTTTCAAAAGATAAAATTGGTCATTCAATAATACAAGAGTTACAAAAGAAAATAGATGCACTAAATCGTCCAAAAGGCTTTTCATGTCGTCCAGTCCTTATCCACGTTAATGATGTAAGTGATGATGTTATAGATAGTGGTTACTTTTCACACATAATTGATTTTGGAAAATTATTAAATTGTAAGTAATGGTTTTTCTGACTTTAAAATAGTGTCTTTTTAGTTTTTATGTTTATTCTTAACTTATAGAGGTTGCTTATGACTGATACTTTAACTTTAAAAGAGGGAGATATTGAAACTACTGCTTTTGATAATAGCAATTTTACTAGAGTATTACACGATGGAGAATGGTGGTACGTAATAACAGAAGTAATAGCTTTTCTGACAGGTAGTAAGAACCCATCTGACTATCTAAAAAAGATAAAAAGCAGAGATATAGGGCTTTCTGAAGGATGGGGACAATTTGTCACCCCCCTTGAAATTAAAACAAAAGGTGGTAAACAGAATGTTAATTGTACAAATGTTGAGGGGTTGTTTCGTATTTTGCAGTCTATTCCTTCCAAAAGAGTTGAACAATTTAAACGTTGGCTTGCAAAAGTCGGGTATGAAAGGCTACAAGAATATGAAAATCCTGAGCTTGCACTCAAACGAATCTATGCCGATTATGCTGCAAAAGGGTACCCTCAGGAATGGATACAAAAGAGAATAGAATCGATAGCTGTCAGAAATCAACTAACAAAAGAATGGGGTAACAGAAATATATCTGACCACAATAATAAGTATATTGAAGGTAGGGAATACGCAATATTGACAGACGTAATTTCTGAGGGAACGTTTGGAGTAAAAACAAAGCATCATAAGGAAATAAAAGGCTTGAGGAAACAACCACTAAGAGACCATATGACACCAATTGAATTAATTTTTAACATGCTAGGAGAACAGGCTACCATTGATGAAATAAAAGATAAAGATGCACAGGGCTATAATAAAAATTTAGAAGCGGCAAAGGAAGGAGGTAAGAACGCAGGCACAGCAAGAGAGGCATTTGAAAAAGCTAGAGGTGTGAAAGTCGTTTCTTCAGATAACTTTTTAAAGAGGATTAAAGATTAAAGTTCTCACTATAAGAAATCTCTGAATTTTATGTTTTAAAATGTTTTAGAAGGTTATTATAGCGTTATCTCTGATTTAGATAGTTTGTTTTGTATGCTTTTACCAAAAACTCATGTAATTTCTGAGCTGCATTAAAATTATTTTAACTTTTTTTGAGAAAATTCCGGAAAAAGTAGTAAGAAATCCGGTATATATATATTATAGAAGGGCATTGATGCAGTTTGTGGATGCGCTTCAAATACAAAAACTTTAAGTGTCAATCCGAAACTCGGCAAACAAACATTGAGTAGATTTGTATTTTTTTAGATAAGGTAAAAACTTCGTTTTAAAGCTAGATGTGATTTTATAGATAACAATAGCAATTCACCAAAGAACACACGTAGTACCCTCTAAAACTTAATTAAACGGCATTCTCGGTAATCTTACCATTATAGAACAAACCTCCCTTTAAGTCTAACACGATTTTTATCCTTTGCAAAAAAAAAGTGAACAGTTTTCGTAATTTTGGTGAATATATATAACAAGAAAACAACTTTCTGCAGTAGCACATGATTCTCGTTGTTGGACTACAAAAACCTATGAATTGCTAGTGTATTTTGCAGGAACCAAACGATATTTTGGAATCAGTGCTACTTATAGTTTTAAATTATAGCAAATGTCAACCCTAACACTAGATCTCGGCAAGCAAACGGGCTGGGCAATTCTTACAGATGGAGTAATTGAAAGTGGCAGTGAGAGTTTTCATACTAGTCGTTTTAGTGGAGGTGGCATGTGCTTCTTAAATTTTCGTAATTGGCTTAATTCTTTGAAAGAGATTTCTGTAGTGTATTTTGAGGAAGTAAGAAGACACTTAGGAACTGATGCTGCTCATTGCTACGGTGGTTTTCTTGCCGTTCTATCTGCTTGGTGTGAAGAACATCATGTGCCGTACAAAGGTGTTAATGTTAAAACTATCAAACGCTTTATAGCTGGTAATGGTAACGCAAGTAAGAGTGAAGTTATTGAAGCTGTAAAGGAAAAAGGGTTTTTACCTAGAGATGATAATGAATCTGATGCTTTGGCACTAATATTCTACGTTATGAATTTTAGTAAAGATTTTAACACATTAAAAATACCATAAAAGTGGGTCCTTTCGGCTATAATGGCGGGTTTGGTGGTGCTGACCTCAGGCCTTTTCTAGTGTTAGACATATTTTGAATATTAACTTTTTAATTATTAAGAATTTAAACATATATGAATTTAGCAATCCACTACTATCCTACTCGAGATCTAGTCGAATATGAGCGTAACCCACGTAAAAATGATGACGTAGTAAATAGAATGTGTGCTTCTATTCGGGAGTTTGGTTTTCGTATACCAATAGTTGCAAAAAGCGATGGGACTGTGGTTGATGGCCATTTAAGACTTAAAGCAGCAAGAAAACTTGGTATGGAGAGTATTCCAGTGGTCCTCAGTGATAATCTAAATGAACCACAAACCAAAGCTTTTCGATTGCTGGCAAATCAATCAGCTAATTGGGCAAAGTGGGATGATGAGCTTTTGAAAGTAGAAATTCAAGAGTTAGAAGATTTACAGTTTGATCTTAAAATGACTGGATTTGAATTAGAAAAAGTTCAACATTTCCTTGATGATTTAGATAGTGAAAAAGAAGATCTTTCTGACTTAGTTGTTGATGACAAAAAGGTAGAAATAACAAAACCAGGTGATCTATGGATTTTAGGTGATCATCGAATCTATTGTGGTGATAGCTCTGTAGTTGAATCATATAAAGCGCTGTTAGATGATAAAATGGCAGACATTACTGTTTGTGATCCTCCATATAACGTTGATTATGGTAGCAGTCAAGAAAGAGAGGATAAAAAGATACTAAACGATAATCAAGGTGAAAAGTATGAGCTTTTTCTCTACGACATCTGTTCCCATATTTTAGCATATACGAAAGGAGCAATTTACATCTGCATATCATCATCAGAGTTTTCAACGTTGCAAAAAGCATTTGAGGAAGCGGGAGGAAAATGGTCAACTTTTATCATTTGGGCGAAGAATCACTTTACGCTAGGAAGATCAGATTATCAAAGACAATACGAAGCAATGCTTTATGGATGGAAAAGCGGCAATAAACGTGAGTGGCATGGAGGAAGAAATCAAAGTGATCTGTGGTTTTATGATAAGCCAACACACAATACACTACACCCAACGATGAAGCCAGTAGAGCTAATGGAGAGAGCAATAGTAAACAGCAGCAGACCAGGAGACATAGTACTTGATCCATTTAGCGGCTCTGGCAGCACACTGATTGCATGTGAGAGAACAGGAAGAATTTGTAGAACAATAGAGCTAGATTCAAAATTTGTAGATGTAACGATAAAACGTTGGCAAGTGTATACAGGCAGGGAGGCAATTCTTTCTGGTACTGGTAAAACTTTTCCAGAGATTCAAGAAGAAAAAAAGGAGCAAAAAAAGTGAAATTAATAACACAAACAGAATGGGCAAGAGAACAAGGATTTTCAAAGCAATATGTCTGTTATTTAGTAAAGAAAGGAATAGTTGAGTTGGAGAATGGTTTGATCAATAGAGAACAAGCAAATGAAGCAGTAGCAGCAATAAGAGATCCAAGTCAACCATTGAGAAGAAAAAACTATTCAGAAAACGGAGAAAAACTTTCCACAATGTTGCTAAAAACGCGAATAAAAAATGAAATGGAACGAGGTAAACTGCTTGAGGCAAAAGCTAAGGCTGAAATAGGAGAGCTTGTAGCAGTAGAGGAAGTGAAAAACGAAGCATTTAATGTAGCAAGAGTTGTACGTAATAATCTGCTTAATATTCCAAATAGAGTTTCAGCGCTGCTTGCATCACTGAGTGACACTGAAAAGATTCATATGGAGCTAACTGAAGAAATTACAAACTCGCTTGAAGAATTATCTAACACTAAATTTTAAATATAAAATGTCTGCTCACTTAAGTTTAGAATTAATAAAGTGCCTCATTAATCAACCTGGATTAGATGTTAATGTTAGAGGATTAAATGGCAAGACACCACTACATTGCGCTATAGAATTTGACGAATTAAGCATGGTGGATCTGCTACTTACGAAGAAGAACATTAATCCTTTTGTAGAAGATAATGACGGCAAAACATCTCTTGATTACGCTAAAGAAGGAAAAAAAGCAGAAATATTAAAAGCGCTAATTAATAATAAATACGGGTCAGAACAAGATAGCTTACTTCATTTAGCTGCAATGGTGGGTGAGGTAAATGCTGTAAGGTACCTAATAAATAGAGGCATCGATGTTAATTCGCGTAATGCAATATTTCATACACCATTACATTTGGCAGCTGGTATTGGACATGTAGAAGTTGTAAAGATTTTAGTCAGAGAAGGAAATGCTGAAATCGAGGTTTTTGATGCACGAAATCAGACACCGATGCACTATGCAGTTAACAACAAAAAATTAGAGATAGTAAAGTTATTACTGGAGCTAGGAGCAGATGTAAATAGCGCACGTGTAGGACAAAATTCAATGAAATTATCACCTATTCATATAGCTGTAAGTAATACTAATTACGATGAAAGAGATTTGTGTTTGGATATCCTCAAATGCTTAATAAGGGAGCCTAATGCTCAAGTCAATTTGCAAGACTACGAAAATAAAACACCACTACATTATGCTGAAAGACTGAAAACAATAGAAGTTTTACTAACGCGAGAAGATATAGACCCTCTGGTAAAAGACGATAGTGGCAAGACACCATTTGATTACGCTAAACCTGAGATAAAGAAGGCTTTGATAAGTAATAAATACGGTTCTGAAAAGAATAGTCTACTCCATTTAGCTGCACAAAGAGGAGAAATTGAGCTTGTAGAGTCTATCTTAAAAGAAGAAATTGATATTGATATTTCAAATAATAAGAGTCTATCACCGATCTATCTTGCTGCAGAAAAAGGGCATTTACATGTAGTGAAGTTATTGCTGAAAAAAGGAGCAAACTATACACCTGTTCTGCACTTAGCAATCAAGTCAAATAATTTAGAATTACTAAAAGTTTTATTTAATGAAAAAAATGGAGCGTTACTCTGCAGAGATACCGTTGTTAATTTTCCAACCCTTCATAATAAATATATAGCACAGAGAGAAATAGCAGATAAAAGGATGAAAAAACATAATAATATTATCTGCATCTGTATTACAGTTAGCGCAGTAGCAATGGCAGCATATATAGGTTTAACAGCAGCAACAATAAGCAGTGCAATCATTTTTGCAACAATAACAGGGATATTTGCGCTTGTTGTAGCAATAATGGTAAGTGAGATGAACAAAAGATATATAGAAAAGGAATTTCAGAAAAAGATGTTTATGGAACTGGAGGAGTGTAGTTCTACTGTTAATGATGTTGCAATTGTGAGTAGATGCAGATAATGATATACGCTAGAGCTTTTTCTGAAGGTTTAAGACCAGATCCAGAGCTTAAAGTATCAGAGTGGGCGAATGAGTATCGAGTTTTAGCGCCAACTGCAGCATCAGAGCCAGGTAAATGGAGAACAGAGAGAACGCCATACCTTAAAGAAATCATGGATTCACTTTCTCCGTCCTCACCAGCAGAAAAAGTAGTATTCATGAAAGGAGCGCAGATTGGAGGAACAGAAGCAGGTAACAATTGGATTGGCTATATTATAGATCAGACTCCTGGTCCAATGTTAGTTGTGCAGCCAACAGTTGAAATGGGAAAACGTTGGTCAAAAGGAAGATTTGCGCCGTTAATAGAGAGTACACCATGTTTAAAAAGTAAAGTAAAAGACCCAAGGTCAAGAGATTCAGGCAATACTGTGCAAAGTAAGGAATTTCCAGGTGGAATAGTAGTAATAACCGGAGCAAATAGCAGTGTAGGACTAAGATCCATGCCAGTAAAATATCTCTTTCTTGATGAAATAGATGCCTACCCAGGAGATTCAGGAGGAGAAGGAGATCCAGTACTGCTCAGTATTGCTCGAACTAATACATTTGCACGTCGAAAGATTTTTTTAGTATCAACGCCAACGATTCATGGAATAAGCAGAATTGAGAAAGAATTTGAAGCAACAGATAAGAGATATTTTTTTGTACCATGTCCGCATTGTAATTACTATCAAGTTCTAAAATGGTCACAAATAAAATGGGAAAATAACGACTCAAGAACAGCACATTATGTCTGCACTGAATGTAGCGGCAAAATAGAAAATCATCAAAAGACAGAGATGCTAGAACGTGGAGAATGGAGAGCTACAGAGGCAAAAGAAGGGGAGAAAAAAGGATTTCATCTTTCAAGTCTTTATAGTCCAGTTGGGTGGTATAGTTGGCAACAAGCAGTAGAGGATTTTCTGCATGCAAAAGAAAGTGAACAATTACTGAAAGTTTGGATAAATACTACGCTTGGAGAAACTTGGGTAGATAAAGGAGAAGTACCTGATTGGAAGCAATTATTTAACAGGAGAGAATTTTTTCCCGTAGGCACAGTACCAAAAGGTGAAGTGGTTCTCACAGCAGGAGTAGATGTCCAAAAAGATCGGTTAGAAGTAGAAGTTGTAGCATGGGGAAAAAGCCGTGAAAGTTGGTCAATAGACTACCGAGTATTTGAAGGAGATACAGGAGGTAGGGAAGTATGGGGAAAACTCTCTGAGCTTTTAAATCATCATTTTATTGGTGAAAATGGGCTTGAATATATGATAAGCATGATGGCGGTTGATGCAGGGTATGCAACGCAGGAAGTATACAACTGGGTAAGAGGTCATCAGGGCTCTGGAAGAGTAATGGCAGTCAAAGGTGTAAATAAAGCTCTAGTGCCACTTAGCAGCCCAAGTAGAGTTGATATAACAGTTGGTGGTCAAAAGCTGAAAAGAGGAATAAAGCTCTGGCCAGTAGGAGTATCGATATTAAAGTCAGAACTTTTTCAATTACTTAATGTTTTAAAGGACGGTGAAGAAGCTCCAGCAGGATACTGTCATTTTCCCGAGTATGCACCTGAATATTTTAAGCAGCTAACGGCAGAGCAATTAGTCAGCAAAGTGGTAAAAGGATACACCAAACAAGAGTGGCAAAAGGTAAGAGAAAGAAATGAAGTGCTAGATTGCCGAATTTATGCGAGAGCAGCATCTATTGCACTTGGAATTGATCGTTGGCCAGAGAGTAAATGGAATAGTTTGAGTGGAAAAATGGAAAGCAAAAAGCCTAAAAAAGTAATACAGAGTAAGTGGCTTGGTAATCAAAATGTACAGTGAAGAATATTTAACTCAAGTTGAGAAAGCAATTCAAAAACTGCAAAGCGGAGAAAGAGTTGTCTCAATTGCATATGGTGACCATGTTGTGAGGTACGGGGAAGTTCAAATAAATGATTTATTGAATTTAAGACAACGAATTAAGGCTGAGTTAAAAGTTGCAGGCATGAGGCCAAAGAGGAAAATTGTTTTTTCAACGAGTAAAGGAATTTTATAAATGCTGCTAAAAACCTTCAAGCAATTATTTAACAAACCAAAGATAAAAAGCTCAGCGTGGGATACAGCAGGTTCAGGAAGAAGATTTTTTCACTTTCAACCAGAGTTAGGAAGTATAAACAATTTGCTGTCTCAAAGCCTTGAAACTTTACGTAGTAGATCACGTGATATGGTGAGAAAAAATCCATATGCAGCAAATATTATTGATACAATAGTAAGTAACTCTATTGGAACAGGAATAAAGCCGCAATCAAAAGCAAAGAATGCAGAATTTCGAAAGAAAGTACAAGAATTATGGCTGAAATGGACAGATGAAGCAGACAGTAGTGGAGTAAGTGATTTTTATGGATTACAAGCTCTAGTGTGCAGAAGTATGATAGAAGGTGGAGAGTGTTTTGTACGCCTCCGAAATCGTAAACTCGAAGATGGATTTTCTGTACCATTGCAACTTCAAGTATTGGAATCAGAGCATTTAGATAACAAAAGCAATCAAACACTTGCAAATGGCAATATTATTCGTAGTGGCATTGAATTTAACCGACTTGGGCAAAGAGAAGCTTATTACTTATTTAGAGAGCACCCAGGTGAAGGTTCGTTTGGAGAATCAGTTAGAGTACCGGCAAATGATGTTTTACATATCTATAAACCTTTAAGGCCTGGACAAATTAGAGGAGAACCTTGGCTTTCTAATATACTGCTAAAGCTTTATGAGCTTGATCAGTACGATGATGCGGAGCTGGTAAGAAAGAAAACTGCAGCAATGTTTGCTGGATTTATTACGAGACTCGATCCTGAGGCAAATATTTTAGGAGAAGGTGAAAGTAATGAGCAAGGAGTAGCACTATCTGGCCTAGAACCTGGAACAATGCAGCTTTTAGACCCAGGAGAAGACATAAAATTTTCAGAGCCGTCTGATGTTGGAGGAAGTTATGAAGCATTCATGAGACAGCAACTGAGGGCAATAGCAATAGGCACAGGGATAACATACGAACAACTAACAGGAGATTTAACCGGTGTTAATTATTCATCAATCAGAGCAGGACTGATAGAGTTTCGTCGTCGATGCGCTATGCTGCAACATAACATTATGGTATTCCAATTTTGTAGACCAGTATGGAGTAGATGGCTAGAGTTAGCAGTACTTTGTGGAGAACTCCGTATAGATGAAAAAGTGGCAAAAGCAGCGAAAGAAGAAGTAAAATGGATACCACAGGGATTTGATTGGGTGGATCCACTGAAAGATCAACAAGCACAACAGATGGCAGTAAGAAATGGCTTCAAGAGTCGCTCAGAAGTTGTTTCAGAATTGGGTTACGATGTTGAAGAAATTGATCAAGAGATTGCCGAAGATCAAAAGCGAGCTGATTCTTTTGGACTTTGTTTCGATTCTGACATTAATCATAAAAGGGAAGGAAGGTGATGTGGATAAATAAACCAGTAATGGTAGAGAGAAGAAGCTTTGAACTATTATCATTATATAATAGCAAACAACCTATCTTTAAGAACTTAAAGCATTTTCATATAAACCCAAAAGGAATAGCAATAATACGTATTTATGGAGTTTTGACAAAAAAAACAGAAGCTTTTGATCATATTTTAGATATGACTTCGTATGAAAATATTCATGAAGAGATAGAGAGTGCTTTAGAAGATAAAAGCATAGAGACGATTCTACTTGACATAGATAGTCCAGGTGGAGAAGTAAATGGAGTGTTTGATCTAGCTGATTTTATCTACGGTGTAAGAGGAAAAAAGAGGATAATAGCGATAGCAAATGATGATGCGTACTCTGCTGCATATGCTATAGCTTCAAGCGCTGAAAAGGTTTTTGTGTGTAGAACCTCTGGTGTTGGAAGTATAGGTGTTATTGCAAGTCACATTGACCAAAGCGGTTTTGATGAAAAGCAAGGAATAAAATACACAACTATTTTTGCAGGCAAGAGAAAGAATGATTTAAATCCACATGAGCCAATGACGTCTGAAAGTCTGGAAAGCTTACAAAAAGAAGTAGACCGACTATATGAAATGTTTGTGCAGCTAATAGCAAGAAACAGAGGTCTTTCAATTGAAAAGATTCGATCAACAGAAGCAGGTCTATATTTTGGCGAGAAAGCAGTAGAAATAGGTCTTGCAGATGGAGTTACAACATTTTTTGAATTTATTAACAAAGGAGAAAATACTATGAATAAACAAACTACAACTGACCTAGAAATTGATGACCTAGAAACTGATAATTTAACTAAGTATCGTACTGAAATTGTTGAATTAATACGTTTATGTAACTTATCACGAATGCCAGAGAAAATAGGAGAATTTATTGAGCAGGGTGTAAGTATTGAGCAAGCGAGGGAAGTTTTAATGGAATTACTTGCAGAGAGAACGAAAAAGACAGAGATACTGAGTGCAATACCACAGAATTCGCAGGAAGATTTGATGACACAGGTAGCGAAAAGTCGGTGCATTTAAATTTTATAACCGCCATATATAGTGCTCTGCGGTAAATAAGTGTCCAAAATGTGCCATAATGGCTAATTATAAGGTAATAACTGCGGTGTATAGCATTTATAAACACGGCGGTAAAAAAATAAAAAAAGGAGAGAAAAAGACATGATAAGTATAACTGAAGGAAATAATTTAGGCGATCTTCTGAAATATGAAGTGTCCAACCTATATTCAAGAGATCAAATAACAGTAGCTAAAGGTCAAAATCTTAAGCTTGGTGAAGTAGTTGCCAAAAAGACGGAAGATGGTTTTATTAGAGTACTTAATCCTGTTGGAACAGATGGCACACAAACAGCAATAGGTGCAATAGTAAGTGATGTAAATGCGACAGAAAATTCCAAAGCAGTAATTATTACTCGTGGTGCAATACTAGCAGATCATGCAGTTGTGTGGCCAGCAGGTATCACTGAAGAGCAAAAAGCTGCAGCAATAAAGCAACTTGAAGGACGAGGGATCATTGTCCGCAAGGGAGTGTAACTTAAATTAATAAGGGGGAAAAAGAATGCAAAATCCATTTACAAATACAGCATTTAGCATGACGGCACTAACAAATGCGATGAATATATTGCCGATAAATTATGGACGGGTTGAAAATTTAAATTTATTTCCAAATAGGTCAGTAAGATTTAGACATATTACAATAGAAGAACATAACGGAGTTTTAAGTTTACTACCAACGCAAGTTCCAGGGGCGCCAGCAACAGTAGGAAAAAGAGGAAAAAGAAAGGTAAGAACGTTTACGATTCCACATATTCCACATGATGATGTAGTACTGCCAGAGGAAGTACAAGGAATAAGGGCATTTGGATCAGAGAGTGAACTTAAAGCGCTTGCAGACGTAATAACTGACCATTTACAGCTAATGAGAAACAAGCACGCAATAACATTAGAGCATTTGCGAATGGGAGCGCTGAAAGGAATAATTCTGGACGCAGATGGCAGTGAATTATTAAATCTGTACAACGAATTTGAAATCACGCCAAAAGTAGTAAATTTTGCCCTTGGAACAGCAACAACTGATGTAAAGCGTAAGTGTCTGGAAGTATTGCGACATATTGAAGACAACTTAAGTGGTGAATATATGACGGGAATTCATGCACTCATAAGCCCTGAGTTTTTTGATGCACTTACTTCTCATACTAAAGTGAAAGAAGCATATGAGAGATGGCAAGAAGGAGCAGCGCTTCGGAATGATATGAGGTCAGGGTTTACGTTCTGTGGAATAACGTTTGAGGAATATAGAGGGCAAGCAACTGACCCTGAAGGAACGGTGAGAAGATTTATTGAGAAAGATACAGGGCACTGTTTTCCACTAGGAACAGCGAGCACATTTACAACATATTTTGCACCAGCAGATTTTAATGAAACAGTAAATACACTAGGACAGCCACTATATGCAAAACAAGAGCCAAGAAGATTTGATAGAGGAACAGATTTACATACGCAGTCAAATCCTCTGCCAATGTGCCATAGACCTGGCGTATTAGTAAAAGTCGCTATAGCTTAACATACTGGTAGAGTAACTACAAGGTAGGTGAGGCACAGAACGACTCTACCGGTATGCGCTTTCTTAGCATGTAAAGGTTAGTATATCAAAAAGAGATATGCAAGAGAATATTAAGCGATTATTAGAAGATTGTTTTGCCCATTTAGGAGAAGTAGCTTTGTATGAGTCGAAAAATAAGGCGTACATGGTACAAGTATTAAAGCAACAGCCAGATAAATTATACGAGATTGGTGAAGGACAATTTGTGGGGGAGATGTTGATTTTGGAGGTGAGTGTCTTTGATATATTAAAGCCAATGGTAGGAGATATCTTCGTTATTGGTAACTGTAAGTATAAGGTGCACTCACTACCACTTAGAGATAAATCTGGAATGATCTGGCGAATCGAAGCGTCTGGGGTGTAAAATGTCTGTGCATATAGAAGTTGAGGTAATAGAAAGTGCAAATGCTAAAAGAAAAAAAATAGAATTAGCAATAGTGAGAGCGTTAAACAGAACAGCACTATGGCTAAAATCAAAAGCAGCTAAGAAAATCAGTGAGGAAAAGAAAAGTTTGATAAGAAAGAGATTAAGAATTTTTAAGGCAAAAACTAGCAGATTAGAAGTGTTAATTAGAGCAAATCTCTATGACATTAGAGCATCGACAATTGGCAAAATACAAAAAACAAGAAGAGGATCGAAAGTAGGAAAGCATGAGTTTATAGGAGGATTTGCAGCAGTTATGCCAAAAGGAAATAGCGGTATGTTTAAACGTGAAGGAAGAGCAGCATTGCCAATAAAGGAAGTTAAGTTGCCACTCGAACCTGAGGCTTCAAGGATAATAGAAAATTTTGTTAATTATGAAGTTGAAAAGGTATTTGAAAAATTCTTCCACCGCGAATTAAGTTACATTACACCTATATGAATTGGCAAGATTTACATAAAGCAATTTGCACTAAGTTAAAAGAAGAAATATCAGCAATACAGACGTGCGAAATTTATCCAGCAATAAGGAAAGAATTATTAGCGCCAGCGGTGTTTGTGGAACTTAGCGGATTTGAAAAAGGACATGATCCTGGAACAGAAGAATTAGCGCTGAAAGCAAGATTTGAAGCAAGAATTGTGATTGATAGCACAATAGAAAATGCCCCTGTTATTGTTAGAACATTAGCTGCTGAGGTTGCGAGAGTAGTAAATAAAAATACTTGGAATGTGGAAAATGTTTCACCAGGAGAATTTATCTCTGCGGAAATTGACGGATTTAGGCCAGAATTAGATGCGTATCTTGTTTGGGTAGTTGATTGGGTTCATGAGATACATATTGGTAAATCAGTGTGGTCAGAAACTGGAATTAAGCCGCATATTATAGAGATAGGTAACGTACATGTTGGATCATAGTTTTGCGATTTCAGAGCTGAATAGGAAGCTAGCAAACGTTATTCGTATAGGAGTGGTAAAAGAAATAGATTATGAAAAAGCAAAAGTAAGAGTTAAAATAGGAGAATTTTTAACAGATTGGTTGCCATGGATAACAAGTAAAGCAGGAAAAGATAGAGATTGGTCTCCGCCAGATATTGATGAGCAAGTAGTTATACTTTCCCCGCTGGGAGAATTATCTTTAGGAGTAGTACTTCCTGGAATATATCAACAAAAGTACTCTGCACCAGAGAATAAAAAAGAAATAAATAGTGTGAAGTTTCAGGATGGAACAAGACTGTTATATGATAAAGAGAAGCATCATTTGGAGATTGAAGTAATGGACAAAGTAACACTGAAAGCTGGGGAATCAAGTATAGAAATGACAAAAAGTGGAATAAAATTGAAGGCAGATAAAATAAACCTTAATTGATGAATAAATCGGTTGTGCGAGTAGGAGATCATTGTGCAGAAGCAACACCACATTTTTGCGTTAGTGGCAGTAACAATGTTTTTGTAAATGGTAAGCCAGTTTGCCGTAAAGGAGATAATTTTACAGAAGGAAGAGCATTAACTGAAGGGTCAAAAACAGTGTTTGCGAATGGCTATAGTATAGGAAGAGTAGGAGATATAGTTTCATGTGGGTTTAAAGTAATAAAAGGCAGTGAAAGCGTTTTTGCAAAATAGAAATGAAGGGTATGGATGCTAAAACAGGAAAAGCGTTAGAAGGAATAGAGCATTTAAAGCAATCTGTCGTAGATATTTTAACTACCCCTATTAATAGCAGAGTAATGAGGAGAGATTATGGGTCAAGACTATTTGAATTAGTAGATAAGCCAATAAATAGAGATTTAACTTTGGAAATCTATGCAGCAACAGCAGAAGCACTGGGGAAATTTGAGAAGAGATTTAAGTTAGAAAAAGTAAAGATAACAGAAGTAAAAGAAGGGAGAGTAACATTGAATTTAGAAGGTGTCTATCTTTCAGAAGGTAAGTTCATAAATATTAATGGAGTAGTTGTTTAAAAATGCAGCAGCCAAATATTATCGAACCACTGAACTTTGAGGAAATATTTTTCAGAATGAAAGAAGAGTTAGTGAGTCGGGATGCAAGCTTTACAGGATTGGTGGAAAGTGATCCAGCGATAAAGATTCTGGAGGTAGCAGCATGGCGAGAACTTTTGCTCAGACAAAGGATGAACGAAGCAGTAAAGAGTAATTTACTGAAATTTGCAAAGGGAGAAGATCTTGATAATTTGGCTGAATTTTATGGAGTAGAGAGAGAAAAAGAAGAAGAGGATGAAAGATTTAGAAAGAGGGTAAAAGCAAAAATAGCAGGTTGGTCAACAGGAGGAAGTAAGGAATATTATAAATATCATGCACTGTCAGCAGATAGTAGAGTAAAAGATGCACTAGTAGAATCACCTATACCAGGAAAAGTACAAATTTCAATCTTATCAACACAAACTGGCATATTGTCAGAAGAGCTACTAGAAATTGTAAAAAAGCAGGTTACTAGAGATGATATAAGGGTTTTAACAGATACAGTAACAGTAGTTGGTTGCAATATTACGGAAATAGATATTCACAGCAGAATGAGCATAAGTCCTGTAATATCGAAGGAGGAAATCAAGAAGCAGTTTATTGAGAAGTTTGAATTAGCAAAAAGATTAGGGTGGAGTGTAACAAGATCGTGGATAATAGCGAATCTATTTGTAGATGGTGTAGAAAACGTAGAATTAATCGAGCCAAAAGAGGATGTTGTTGTGCTAGGTAATGAGTGTGCAAATTTGCGAAATTTAAAGATTGAGTTGAATTAATGCTATTACCCCCAAATGCAACAAAACAAGAAAAAGCGCTAGTAGATGCAACAGATTATAGGGTTGATCCAAGCAGGATAAGAGGGTTTAAATTTAGATTAGAAGAAAGAATATTACCTTGGTTAATCGAAGAATATTGTAAATTATTTAGAGGAAGCGCTCAATAAAGAGAGAGAGGAACCTTTACAACGCAAACGCCGTCATCATCATGGAGATCATAATTCTCATCACTTATCACACCAGCCTCGTACTATAGATTCAAGTAATAAATCTGAAATAGCGGCAAGTAGTGGCATAAGACCATCTTCATGGATGAGTAGTTATATTTCTTGGGCAAAAAACTTAGCAGCTAGCACTTTTTCTATAATTCCTGGATTACCTGCTCAATATAACATTGCAGACAAGAATAATGTAAAAAGTGATAATAAAAACATACCACAAAGTACATCATCTGTTGGTTGGAATAAATTCCTAAATAATGAAAATATTGCCCTTGCGAGTTGTGTTGCCGATGCATTAGATAATACTCCAAGTAGGCGCTATCAAGATTTAATGAGTAAAGGAGTAGAAGTTGTGCCAAGCAGAAGAGTTGCAGTTGAATTTGCTCTGAAAAAATTTAATTCATTTGTAGAAGATAAAATAAGAAACCTAGATTCAAAAGAACAAGCGAGAATACGTGTTGAACTTAAAGATGCATATCCAGAAATAACAGCAAGTCTTGAAAGAGGAGTTGAATTTAGTGGTAATGTTGGGTTAGATAATGTTTTAGAAAAGTGCAAGAAGTGCTTTTGTACAAATGTTCTACCAAAGGAAGTATCAACTTGTCTTTCTGATATAGGAGTAACCAAACTTGAAGGTAATCTCAATAGGTAGGTTATAATATAAGAAGTGGAGCTATAATATGCCAAGTTGTGGAAAATTTAAAGTGAAGGTGGCAAAATTAGCCACAAAATAATTAGGTATACCAGTAGCAAGTTTGATGGTTCTAATACTAACATGAATGAAGTGGGAATACAAGACTAGAGTTGGGGAATAAATGGTTAATATACTATCCATATTAAACTTACAGTACGTAGCTTTGATATAGAAGTTTGGGTAACGTTATGATAGTAATTTATATAATTCTGTGTGCTATCTTTATAGCTGTTTTAGACAGTTCATTAGACTCTTAATTATGTGGTACGTTTAACTTAGGAAAGGTTTTCATAAATATTGAAGTGAATAAGTAAGAATATTATGTTTTTTCTTTGAGTTGTGAAATTTCAGAATGAGAGAGACCGGTAATTTGAGCGATAACATCAATAGAGACACCGGCCTTGAGTGAGTTTTTTGCAACTTCGATTTTTTCTTCTTGCCTACCTTCTTGTCTACCTTTTTCTTGACCAACTCTAAGACCCTCATCAAATTTTTGAGCAAAAGCAGCAATCTCATCCATTATGCGTTTTTTCATTTGTTCATATGCTAGTAACTCTTCTTCTGACCAATTAAACTTATTCATCTCTTCATAAGCTCGTTTTATTATTACGTCACTACCAACTATCTTATCTAGATCCTCTTCCCTTGTTTCTGCTGCATATCGGAAAAAATAACACCATTTTTCTACTATATTTTCTAGTTGGTCTTCTTTTGTCTTTGTAAATTTAGGTAGTTCTATGAATACGAAGTAAAAATCCTTCAAGTCATGTTCAAAGCTATTTTGATCTAAAATGACATGATTAGATTTGTAATCAGCCTTATCTGGAAAAATAATACAATCAGCAACAGCAATAAAGATAATTTCCTTGAGATTATGATAATTATCACCTTGATCAGCTTGACTTGAGTAGGCTTTGGCAGCATAATATTGAGCGCGTTTTTCGAAGCCTTTGGTCTTAGTAAACTGCATTTCTATTATGTATCTTGAACCTTGAGAGTCTTTACAAAGAACATCGACAATACTCTGCTTTTTAGCGGCAATTTCAGGGTCCAAAATGGTAGCTAAGAATTCAACATCGTGAATAGCAGCTAAACCAGTAAAGCCTAAAATATCGTTCAAGAAATGAATGAGGATATCTTTATTCTTTTCAGTGCCAAATATTCTTTTAAAGGCATAATCATTGCGTGCATCAAGAAATTTAGAAAGAGCCATGAGAAAGTAAGATAAAAAGCATTAATAATTATACACAATTGTGAAGAAATATTCAACTAAAATTCAAACATAGAAGTTTTTGTATATCTTTATTTGGTAGTATTAACCTCTATAATATTTATGGCAAACATCTCAATAAGGTATCAGATAGCACAAAAAGTAAGGAGCTGGAGGCTAAAGCGAGGATATACTCAAAAAGATTTAGCGGGAAAAATCGGTGTAACATATCAAATAGTACTACAATATGAAAAAGGAATACGTAAAATTTCGATTGAAAAGTTATATGCTATAGCAAAGGTGTTATCGGTTGATATTATAGACCTAATTCCTGTATCAAATGAAAAAATCTGTCTTGAAGATGAGGAAGAAGAAATATTAGATCTAGTAAGAGAATATAAAAAGATCAATGATCAGGAGTTACGTAAGATGTTTTGTTTACTAACCAAATTTGTCAAAGTTAGTGAGAAAAGTAGTAAAAAATCGGAAAAAATAAAAATTGCAAAGGGTATGGTTAAAGCAGGAATTTCTGTTGATATTGTTGCAAAAACAATTGGTCTCTCTGTTGATGAATGTGTTGAAGAAAAAGTTGGTTCTATTTACTGCCAAATAGGCAAAAAGATAAAAGAATGGAGGCTAGTGAGAGGGTATACTCAAAAAGATTTAGCAGAGAAAATGAGTACAACACGTGACGAAATAAGCAACTATGAACAAGGACGTGTGGCTATTCCACTGGAAAAATTGTATGCAATAGCGGAAACATTATCGATTAATATCATGGACCTACTTGAACTAACAGAGGATGCAGATGATAAAGTGGAAAATGAATTACCGAATTTAATTGAAGAATACAAAGAAATTGAGAGTCAAGAATTACGCTATGCGCTAATAAAATTTCTGTTTGAAAGCATACAAATTTGCGAAGAAAAAGTAAAAAGAGTAGAAAAGATGAAAATTGCAAAGGATTTAGTGAAAGGAGAAATTTCTACCGATATTATTTTGCAAATAACAGGCCTCTCTTTAGGCGAAATTCAACAATAAAAAATCATCATATATTAATATCTTCACTTTTTGATGAAAAAATAAGTAAAAAAGATTTAAAAATTGATTTGACTTCACTCGAAAGCTATGGCTCTATGCCAATGCTGATAAAAAACAGCAGTAAATATCTAAAAAAAGTTTGTTGTTAGTGAAAGGTAAATTATATGAATAAAAGTAAAGAAGAAATCGAATTCAGAATATTAGAAAGCAAAGGCAAAGCACTACTTGATCGTGAAATAATGGAAACATTTTTAAGTGCAGTACATGAAAGGCCACAAGCTCAAGAAATTGCTAAAAATCTGGTGAACACTTATACGGGAGTAGGAAGGATTTTAGGTAGAGAAATGGATGACCTGAAAGTTATAGAAGGAGTGACTGATTCTGCAGTAGCAATGATTATGTGTGTTAAGGAAACGCTAGAAACCTCAGTTATGGATTAGCCGATAAAGAAAGGCATAGAAATAGAAGGCTTTTTGGACTGCATGGAGTAGGAAATCAGAACAGAAAAAACATGAATTAGGAAATTTGTTGGCGATCTATGTCTTGTATGCTCAATCTCAAATTTGTTTTTCAAGGAATCAAAAACAGTCTCAATAATCGACCTTTTCCTTAATAAAATCTTCTCTTTAAGTGAAATTAGTGCGTTTTTCATACCTTTTTTACTTTAGTGACTAACTTTAGGCCTCTATCGAAGAGTTTCTCAAAAAGCTCTTTCTTTATAACCTCAGTTATGGATTAGCCGATAAAGAAAGGCATAGAAATAGAAGGCTTTTTGGACTGCATGGAGTAGGAAATCAGAACAGAAAAAACATGAATTAGGAAATTTGTTGGCGATCTATGTCTTGTATGCTCAATCTCAAATTTGTTTTTCAAGGAATCAAAAACAGTCTCAATAATCGACCTTTTCCTTAATAAAATCTTCTCTTTAAGTGAAATTAGTGCGTTTTTCATACCTTTTTTTACTTTAGTGACTAACTTTAGGCCTCTATCGAAGAGTTTCTCAAAAAGCTCTTTCTTTATATAGCCCTTATCTCCAAACAAAAGTCCGGTCAGTCTTTTAGTGAGAGTTGGTAAAGGTTTTCTGTCATCAACGTTACCTTTGGTTAGGGTAAGTGCTTGAATTTCACCAATTTCGTTAATCACTAAGTGCAACTTGAAGCCAAAAAACCAACCATACGTACTCTTACTAATTTCTGCTAGATGATTAAAAACTTTATTCCTAGAGATCCTTTTTTTGTGGCAAACGGCAATCGTAGAGGTGTCGATGTAGGAAGTGCCGGTCATTTTCGCTTGTTCACAGAACCATTGCAAAAGTAATGCTAAATACCACAAAACTCGCGGCTTTAAGGCAATAAATCTGTGATATGAAGGCAGCTTTGAAAACTCTGATCTATAGAATAACTGAAGATAACAAAGATAAAAAGCCTTGAAGTTTTTACATGGTGATTTATGGTATAACAGGATTATGGTTAGAATTTCTGAGTGCGCTATTTCTGGTACTCTGGTTGGTTTTTTGCCGTTTGATAAGAACCTATTTGCAAAATTATCATCTACCGCACGACAAAAATCCTCGACGCAACAGTACAGTTCTGTAATATCTTTCTTCATGGGTAACCTCTTATTATTACTAAAATACTCGAGTTTACCCTGTTTCCCTCTTCTTAGTTATACTTTTATCTATTTTCTAATCCATAACTGAGGTTATGAAGGCCTAGCAATTTATGACGGTGTCATTCCAGCGCGTGACCAGTTCTGATTGCCTGGTCAGTCCTCTTGGTTTCAGTGTTAGGCTACTCGAATAACAGGTGTTACTGAAATAACACCGATGGGCTACTGGAAGGATAAGAGGCTACTTGAATGAAAAGAAAGGGAGTGCACATTTCTTTGAACAGATAGGTTAAATTAGGTTGAAGTTTTAGCAGCAGCAAGTCTGTTAAAATCTTCTTCAGCGTGGTACGATGACCGCGTTAATGGGCTTGATGCAACTACCAAGAAGCCTTTAGAATAAGCAATATATTTATAATGCTCAAACTCTTCTGGAGTAACATATCTATCAATTTTTGCATGCTTTGGAGTTGGTTGCAGATATTGACCAATTGTAATGAAATCAACTTCGGCGCTACGTAAATCATCCATAACCTGAAAGATTTCTTCTTTTGTTTCTCCAAGACCAACCATAAGCCCTGACTTCGTGAAAAGTTTAGGATTAATCTGTTTCACCATCTTTAGCAAATATAGTGAATGAAAATAACGAGCTCTTGGTCTTATTTTTGCATACAGCCTTGGTACTGTTTCGATGTTGTGGTTATAAACATCAGGTGATGCAATAGCTATTGCTTCAAATGCTCCTTTCTTATTTAAAAAATCAGGAGTGAGAATCTCTATTGTTGTTTCCGAAGTTATCTTTCTAATTTCTTCTATACACCTTATAAACTGATTTGCACCACCATCTGATAAATCGTCACGGTCAACAGAGGTAATGACAACGTGCTTTAAATTTAACTTTTTTATTGCTTTTGCTAAATTTTCTGGTTCATGAGGATCGAGCTTATCAGGAATGCCAGTTGCAACGTTGCAAAACGCACAAGCACGAGTACAAACAGAACCGAGAATCATCACAGTAGCATGACGTTTATTCCAACATTCACCAATATTTGGACACGCAGCTTCTTCGCATACTGTATGTAAGTTATGTAGCTTAACAGTGTTTAAGGTTTCATTGAATACTTTACCAGCTGGAGCTTTTGCTCTGAGCCATGTAGGCTTACTATGCATCTGAAACAGCTAGCTCTACCTCTTGTTTTGCTAAAACTTTCTTTAGTCTTCTTTTTATCTTTTGCGCTTCTTTACTTAGTTTGATTGTTTTTGTGTTGAGCAAGAAAGCATCAAGATCACCTTTGTAATCTATAGTTCTTAAAGTTCTTGTCGCTATACGAAAGCTAAACTTTTTTTCTAATATATTACTCGTTAATGTAACCTTATGTAAATTTAAGAGAAAGGTACGCTTTGTTTTACGATTTGAGTGCGATACCTTATTACCAAAAGACTTTTTTCTATTTGTTAATTCACAAATTCTACTCACTTCAATATACCAATTTATCCTATGTAACTAGGTTAACCTTATATAGTTAAATAGTCAACTCCCTTGCTTGATTTTTATACCGTATACTGCTTTATAGCCAAAAAACACTGTAATTTTTTCTATTACAAGAGAAACCATATGCTGCATTTCTAATGCTTTACTGCCATTTGTTACTAACAGATGCAGAACACCAGAATTTACGTTTTGTGCGTATGAGATCTTTTGTGGTTTTGTACATTCTGCTAATTCCTCTCCAACTATACTTTTCCAGTTTAAAATAAGACGTATTTCATTTTTGCTGATCTTATTTTTCATGCATTTTAATGCATAGTTTTCTATTATAGATTTTAATTTCTTTGGCCCGCTATATTTAAGCATAGTTTTCTATTAATCAGATTTTGTCATATTCACAACATAGTGTGATGGATATTGTTTATAAGCTCCAGTAATTGCATCGACAGCAAAACCAGGTAACCATAGTAGATTCAATAAGGTAACGCTATTAAAACTTTCACCTACCATCACATTTAATTGTTTATAATCTTCTTTTTTACAATCAACAAACAATGATCCCGAACCTCGATGAATAACCACTATTCCAGGGTTAGATGTGAGAGAATGATTCGTTCCAGATGGGTCACGTATGACACATTTGACTTTTTCTACTAAGTTATCGTTATCATCTACTACTTTCATTTTAATCTCTTGTGTAGAACCCGAAAGAATTGTTGCAAAACAACCGGTTAATAACACAATTGTAGACAACATTAAACAAATGTTTAGTAACCTAGAAGATATACAATATTGGTATATTTTAAACATAACAACCTCACAAATCAAATTTTATCATCCGTTAGGCTTAACATATCCTGGAGTTATTTGTCAGTTCCAGTAGTGCTAGCTTGGATTGTAGCTGATTTACAATAACTACACCTCCAGCTTCACACATAAAAAGCAGTATTTGTATATTTTTGCCTAACTTGTAATCATTTTTAATTGTAATTTATTAAATTATTATGAAGCTAATTAAAATTCGAGTAAAGTATAGTATTTCCAAGAAGATTATCTTTTTACTGTATGCAGTAATTTTCTTATAGCTATCTGTTTTTTAAGATCTTTCTGCAATCCAAGCTGCTTGAATGGCCTCTAATATTTTTTCATTACAATACTTTTCATCATCATCAAACTCTTCTAAATCCAAGACTTTTCTTTTAAGTTCAGTGAATCTAATACTAATTATATCTTCATTTGGAAATTTCTCTTCTAGAGCTTCTGCAATATCTTCTATATCAAGCCATTTCATACTTTTTTAATAAATTAAACTGGTGCCCATGGGGAGACTTGAACTCCCAAGGTCGCAAAACCCACGGATTTTAAGTCCGCTGCGTCTACCGATTCCGCCACACGGGCCTTATGTTGTTTATCTAGAGTAAAATTCTACTACTAAATTGACTTCCATGTCTGCTGAATAGGGGACTTCGGAATATTGAGGCGCTCTCAAATACTTCACTGAAAGTGCTTTGCTGTCTGCCTCTAAATAATCTGGAGCCTTACGTTCTTGTTTTTGTTCAGCCTCTATTAATATAGGAATTTTTGCTGCTCTTTCCCTTATTTTTACTATATCACCAGGCTTCACTCTATAACTTGATATGTTAACCACCTTATCATTAACTGTAACATGTTTATGAGATATAAGCTGTTTTGCCGAGTAAATTGTTGGCACAAAACCAGAGTGATATAAAACAGAACTTAACCTTGATTCTAAGGCACCAATAAAATTATCAGCCGTATAACCCTTTCTTTTGTAGGCATCTAAAAATGTACGTCTAAGCTGCTTACTTGAAATTGCATAGTAGAACTTAAATTTTTTATGTGCAGCAAACTGCTTACCAAAATCAGATAACTTCTTAAATCCAAGAATACCATGCTGACCTGGAGGGTATTTTCTTTTATTGACCGAATCTTTTGCTCTACCCCATAAGTTTACACCAAGCCTGCGACTGATTCTATACTTTCTATTGATAACAGTTGTCATACAAAAATTCTCACAATCTAACTATAAATTATTAATGATTTTAACATTAAGTGTCAACTTGTTTTTGCCACTATGATATAGTATACTTCACTTTTAAGTTTTCCTATTAATACATGAATCATCTACTACTAAAATCCATGGCAAATGCTGTCCGCTTTTTATCAATTGATGCAGTACAAAAAGCAAATTCTGGACATCCAGGTATGCCACTTGGCATGGCAGATGTTGCCACTGTATTATTTGCTAAATATCTAAACCATAACCCTGATGATTCTCAATGGATCAGTAGAGATCGTTTCGTCCTATCAAATGGTCACGGTTCAATGTTGCAATACTCTATATTATATCTGACAGGCTACATTAGTATAGATGAACTAAAAAACTTCAGGCAACTTACATCAAAAACTCCAGGTCACCCAGAATTTGGCTTAACTTCTGGTATAGAAGCAACAACAGGCCCGCTTGGTCAGGGATTTGCCACTGCTGTTGGCATGGCACTTGCTGAATCGATTCTTGAAAAGCAGTTTGAAATCAGTCACTACACTTATGTAATGCTAGGAGATGGTTGTCTTATGGAAGGTATAAGCCATGAAGCAGCGTCCCTTGCTGGGCATCTTAAATTAAATAAGCTGATAGCACTTTTTGACGACAATGACATCTCTATAGACGGTTCTACTAGCCTCTCTTGCTCTGATGATGTAGAAAAGCGTTTTTCAGCGTATGGATGGAATGTTGACAAAATCGATGGGCATGACTTTGATGCTATATCCCTTGCAATAGAGCAGGCGCAAAAGTCTGATAAACCTACACTAATCTGTTGCAAAACTATTATCGGAAAATTTTCGAGCCGTGCTGGCACATCTTCTGCTCATAGTGGTGCCTTTACAGAGGAAGATGTAAAACAGATGAGAGAAAAATTAAATTGGGACTATGAACCATTTCATGTACCAGAAGATGTGAGAAACGCTTGGATAGAAACAGTTAAGAGGGCAAAGCAAAACTATACATCCTTGATCAATAAAGAACTACAAAGAAGACTTGAGAAACGTTTGCCGAATAATATCGAGAGTGATTTGGCTGATCTGAAGAAACAAATATGTAAGCTAATGCCAAACGAAGCTACTCGATCTTCTTTCGGCAGAGTAATGGAACTATTAACTAAGTCTATGCCAGAACTAATTGGTGGCTCTGCTGATCTTACCGGTTCAAATTGTACTAAATATAAGCATATGCAGGCAATAGATAGTAATAATTATAGTGGCTCTTATGTACACTATGGAGTGAGAGAGCACGCTATGGCAGTTTGTATGAATGGTATGGCTCTTCATGGTGGGATTATTCCTTATGGTGGAACTTTTTTAGTATTTTCCGACTACTGCCGCCCTGCTATACGTCTTTCAGCCTTGATGAAACAGCAGGTTATATATGTAATGACTCATGACTCAATTGGAGTAGGAGAAGATGGTCCAACTCACCAGCCAATAGAGCATTTAGCTTCTCTGAGAGCTATACCAAATCTGTATGTTTTTAGGCCAGCAGATGCAATTGAAACTTTGGAGTGCATTAGCATTGCACTTGAAAAAAAAGAGTCACCTGCACTATTTGCGCTTTCAAGGCAAAATATTAATTACATGCACTCTTATACTGACCAATTGGCCAACCTATCAAAATTTGGTGCATATATACTATGCGAATATTCAGGGAAGCTAGAAGTGACGATATTTGCTACCGGATCTGAAGTTGAAATTGCAGTTGAGGCAAGAGAAAAATTACAGGAAAAAGGTGTAGGTACAAGGGTCATTTCTATGCCGTGTTGGAGGCTTTTTGACGAGCAAAGTGATGAATATAAAGGGGTAATATTAAATAATGATAGTATTAAAGTTGCAATTGAAGCTGGAAGTGAAGTGGGTTGGCATAAATATATAGGTTCAAACGGTATATTTATTGGCATGAAAAATTTTGGAGAATCAGCACCTTATGAAGCTCTTTATAAGCATTTTAATATTAGCGCTGATTATGTAGTAAAATGTGTTTGTGAAAACGCTTTTTATCATTCCACTGCCCATAAAATTACTTAATGAACTCAGCCAGTGCCGTTATTATGATATATATAACAATTTTACAAAAATAATATCATAGAATTCAAGAATTGCTACGTGCTAAAAAAAGCAAAATGCTGTTTATAAGAATAAATGGCAAACACTCAACCAATTTCTATTTGTAAATCAGGTGAAGTCAAACCTATAAAAAATTTGGGAGTGTTCATACGCGTCAAGAAAGGTGGTTTTTTTAAAAATATCTTAAATTTTTGATCAAAAACTACCTCACTCTACACTTCCGCCATTTTCTTCAATTTAAGCTACAGCACCAGCAAGGACTTTTTAACTTGCCAAACAGGTACAGATTTAAAAGCCTAAAAACTATCTAAACAACTACAAGATTAGTAGTTTGATCAATTTCAACATTACTAAGTGTTGTATTTGCCTTATACAAACAGTAACATCCTGCTGCAAGAAAAATTAATGCAGCTACAGCGAATGAAAGACACATTGCTAAATGAAACATTGTCAAACTTGCACCAACAGCAGATGCTCCAGATAATACAAAAGAAATAGAGGCGTAACTACCTTGCCTTTTACTATTGTTGCTTGCTCCTAAGAATTTTTCATATTTACTATTTAGCTTTTTATTTTTACCTTCAAATTGTTCTTGTAGATCTTCAAAACGCTTCTCTAGTGTGCTTTCATGTTTCTTGAGTTCGGTTGTTACCATATTCTCGAATTCACTCTGTAGTTGAGTATATTTTTCAGTGATAGTCTTTAGATCATCCTTTAATTGAGTGTATTCTTTAGTACATTGAGTTACTTTAATTAAGTCTTTCCTTACAGAATCTAGGTCCTGTTTTAAGTAGCTGTTCTCAGAGTCAAGTTCTTCAAATCTTTCCTCACGTTCTTTCTGTAGCGCATTAATTTTAGTTTGTATACCATTAAGTAATTTAGTCACTTTAGCCAACTGTTGAGTATCTACAACATTTGGACCACTATTTGCAGAGCTATGACTTTCTACATTATTTTCATTATCAACAGGACTATTGAGTGACTCTAGATCATTATTAACTTGCTCACCTTCAGGCTCTTTAGATTTCTTCTCCTCAATTGCCTGAATGAAGTTATTAGTATCAATAGTGATTTTTCCTTCACCTTCAAAAAAAGATATAATATCCCTTGTTGTTTCATCTATTAAATATTCTAACTCAGCTCCCGAGAAACCATCAGTTTTATTTGCAAGTTTTTTAGTATCTACTTTAACTTCCAACCCTTCAATAACTTTGAATTTTTTTATATATAAGTTCAATATATCCTTACGCTGGGCACGACCTGGCAAAGGAATTTCAATATGATTAGAGAGACGGCCTGGCCTAATAAACGCTTTGTCTAAAACATCTCTACGATTAGTTGCAGCAATCACTGTTACACCTTCTAGTGAGTTGAAACCATCGAGCTCGGTTAAAAACTGATTCACAAGGCTGTCGCATAATTGAGCATGACTAGAACTACCACCGCTACCACGTTTTGTAGCAATACAATCAATTTCATCTATAAAAATTATACAAGGAGCATTTGCTCTTGCCTTTTTAAAAATTTCTCTTACGTGCTTTTCACCTTCACCAATATACGATTTCAGAAATTCAGATGCAGAAACACTAATAAACTTTGCATTAGCTTGACATGCAATTGCACGAGCAATTTTGGTTTTACCATTTCCGGGTGGACCATAAAAAAGATAGCCTTTTTCTGGTTTGTAACCTATCTTTTTAAGTAATTCTTTATTTCTTTCTGGAATAGTACCAAGAATCTTGTTTAGCTCCTTTTTAACGCTTTCTGGAATTATAATATCATCAAGTGTTGTTTTATTTTCCGATTTAGCTGGATCAAAAATTTCTATTGAAGAGTTACTTTGTGTGAGTTTATTTATCAAACTATCTATTGTTCCAAAATTTTTTATACCTTTAACATTAAATTTTTTAAGATCAGCTAAAGCTTTTTCTCCTTTATCACCAATGTTGTTCAAAGCTACATCAAGTGAAGTAAGGTTTGTAAGATTACCATTAGCTAAAGCTTTTGCTCCTTCATCACCAATACTGTTCGAACTTAAATCAAGTTGAGTAAGGTTTGCAAGATTACCATTAGCTAAAGCTTTTGCTCCTTCATCACCAATACTGTTCCAACTTAAATCAAGTTGAGTAAGGTTTGCAAGATTACCATTAGCTAAAGCTTTTGCTCCTTCATCACCAATATAACAGCTTTTTAAACTAAGCTTTGTAATATGAGAATTAATCTCTAAAAAGCTTACTAATTCACTTACGGTTATTATTTTAAAGTCCAATTTTAGACAGCCGTTTTTAACAAGTTCATTAAAATTCATTTCGTTTCTCCATTAAATATATAAATATTTTAGTCTATATTTTAATAATTGTCAAATTTTTAATAAATCAAATGAAAAATTATAGAAGATGCTCAGTATCATAAAAAATTTACTTTATTTTTAAGTAGAAAAACAGTACGTACCTTTGTGAGAACAAGTTGCATGATAAGGAAACTGGTGAAATGTTTCGAGTAACTTTTCCGTTTCTATGAGCTACTTGGCAGCAAGAATAAAGTTTTAATCATTCCATGGTTTCTGTATAATTTTCAAAACTTAATTGGTATATATGAAGGTAATAATAGGTAGCGCTAGTAAACAATTAGGAGATTCAATAGCAAGTGGGCTAAATGCTCAGCTATTCCCCAATCAGGTGTCAAGATTTGCCGATGGTGAGGTAAATGTAGAAGTAGCAAATGATCTACGTAATCAAGAAGTATATATAGTACAATCTCTTTCTTCCCCTGTAAATGATAACCTTATGGAGCTTCTGCTTACAATTGATGCAGCAAAGAGATCTGGAGCCAAGAGAATAACAGCTATTATTCCTTATTACGGATACAGTAGGCAGGATAGGGTTATTAAAAACAATAATATGCAATCTGCTTTAAGTGCTAAATTAACTGCAAATCTTATTCAAATAGCTGGTGCAAACAGTGTTGCTGCTATTGATTTGCATTCAAGTCAAATTGAAGGTTTTTTTGATATACCAGTTACTAATCTAAGCTGTTTTGAAGTATTTGTTAACTCTATATACAAGGAAAACTTGGCAATAGTTGCGCCTGATGTTGGAGCAATTGGCAGAGCTCGTGCTTTTGCAAAGATTTTAGAGGAAAAACACAAGTTGGATAATGATATTGTTGTAGTAGATAAATATAGAGAAAAAGCAGGTACATCTGAGGTAATGAATGTAATCGGAGAAGTTGCAAACAAAAATTGCGTCATTGTTGATGATATAGTTGACTCTGGCGGAACATTATGTAATGCAGCTCTTGCTTTAAAAAATCGAGGAGCAAAGTCTGTAGTTTCGTGCATTACACATGGAATACTTTCAGGAAATGCAGTTGAGAAAATCTCTTCCTCTTCTCTGGATAAATTAGTAATTACGGACACCGTATTTCACAAATTTGAAAAAAATGATAAGATAGAGGTTGTTTCAATTGCAAATATTTTAATTTGCTTTATGCAAGGAGGTAAAAGTGCCAGCTAGATCAACAGAAGATGTTATCACTTCGTTAATAGAATTTGCAAATAAGAGAAAAATAACAATTACTAAGGAAGAAATGCTTAAAACTGCACAGCTTGTGAGGATTAAGTTATCCGATGATGAGATTCAATACTACTCAAAAGAACTGACAATGCTGGATTGGATACATGATACTTTGTTGAAAGTTAATACTGAAGGTGTTTCTCCTATGCGTTATGGAACTATAGATAAGGATATTCATGTACGCGATGATATTATAAATTCTCAAAACATTAAAGAAGAAATATTATCCAATACAAAATCAGAGCATGGGTATTTCGTAGTACCGAAGGTTATAAACGATTAAGATAAAGCAAGATTTATACCGATTTTATAGATCTACTTTCAAAAATAAGACCAATCTGGTAAAGAAGCATTCGTTGGAGTAAAAACCATTTTTTGATTTTTCTTTACTAAATCTACTAAATATAATTTAGAGTTGCTTGGTGATTCTGCGTTAGTAAAGATAATTTCTCTGCCATTTGGTAGCCATGCCGGAGATTCAATTTTATGTCCCTCTGAAAGCAAGCGCTCTTCTTTGCCATCTGGCTTCATAACTCCTATGTAAAATTTTCCTGACTGAATTTTTGTAAAAGCTATCAGATCTCCTTTTGGCGACCAAACAGGTGTAGCATATCTTCCATTTCCAAAACTAATTCTCTTGGGTTTTTTGCTTTTTTTAGTGAAATCTATGATATATAGTTGCTGACTTCCACTTATATCAGAACTAAAAACCATGTACTTTTGATCTGGAGACAAAGAGGGAGAAGTACTTATAGCTGAACCTTTAGTAATTTTTTTTGTTCGTTTACTGCTTAAGTCTAGAGATAATATATTTGTTTCACCACTCAATGAGTGGGAAATAAAAAGAGATTTACCATCAGGAGAAAATCTTGGTGCAGAAATAACTCCTTCAAATGCGCTGATTATTGATTCAGTGTTATCTTTTAAATTTTTTAATATTATATAACTTTTACCATTTGTGTATGATATATAAACAATACCCTTTCCATTTGGTGAAAATCTTGGTGTTGACACAAATTTCTCACCATTTGTTAAGTACTTTATATTACTTCCATCTTGATTCATCACAGCAATTTTACGGACGGATTTGTAATTGCTATCTTTTTCTTCAGCGATATATGTAATTTTTGTATTGAAATGCCCTTTCTCACCAATCAATCTATCATGTATCAGATCTGAAACAAGATGACTAATTTTCCTCCAGTCTTTTGCTAGAAAAACAACCGACTGAGTAAGCAATTCTCTGTTTGTAAAGCTGTCAGATAAACGAAAAGATAGCTCTAAATTTCTGTTTGATACTTCACTTAAACTTATTGTGACTACAGTATCGCTTTTCCAAGACTCAACTTTCGCGTCACGTTTCACATTAAATAAGCCACAATTAGATAGATTTGTTTCAATTACTTTTGTGATGCTTTCACTTAGCTCATTTTCCACTTCTGTCTTGCATGCACATTTAGATACAACAAGATCAATATTACCAATATTGCTTTTTTTTATATCAACATATAAAACAGCTTTTGTGGAATAAGGAATAAATAACGAAATAAATAACACCAGTTGAACGAATAGCTTCATTAGATTTCTTGCATTACCTCCTTTCATCTCAGCAAATAGCTTACTTTTGAAGTTAAACTGCATGACAGTAGAGTAAATCAATTTCTGCAGTACTTGACACTGGAATCCAGAAATTTGACTGCAAGTAAGTGCACTGAGGTGGCAAGCATAAAAGTAGCTGTTTTATTCTAAAATAAACGTCTTTGACAAGGTTGCATGAAAAACTGGATTCCAGTGTCAGAGCACTGGGATGACACTCTACTGGTGGAGATTGCTCTAAAACTACAATGTTTGCCTGGGCGTTGAGATGGCACCCTTCTGGTAGATTCAAATCACAATGTTTGTATAGTTGTGTGATCTGACACTGATTTTTTTTTACGGATTCCAGTATTGCATGCTGAAATAACATCAAAGAATACATTGTTAACTTCTTACTCAAATAATGGTTAATAAAAAGAGGTATACTTCTATACCTGTTCTATTTGGACTTCAATTATAGGTCTTTTTAGTAAATATTCCTTTAAGATACTAAATATTGAACTTTCAATCTTATTTCTTATTTTTTTTATCGGCTGTGAGTCAAATGCTGACTCAACCTTCTTTATGATCTTTTGCATAATGGCTGCATCTTTTTGCGCTTCGAAAACACCAGGTGCAAATACTTTTGGCTTAGCAAGCAGTTTATTTTTCTTGTTTACAACTGCTGTCACTACGATAGCTCCGGCATCTCTCATTCTCTCACGCATTTTTATAACGCTGCATTCTGGATGACGGAGTAACATACCATCAATACCAAAGTAGTCGACATCAATGGAGCTAACTTTTTCCCCATTTTCCAAATTAACAATATCACCTGGTGCAATCATTATTGCTTTTTTCACACCGCACTCTTTAGCAAACTTTACATGTGCATCCGTATGAATATACTCACCATGAACCGGAATAGACATCTTAGGTTTTATCAAAGAATACATTTCCCTTAGCTCTGCTTTTACTGGATGCCCGGAAGCATGAACATTCTCTGTTTTTTCAGTAATAACTTCCACTCCCATCTCAATAAAGGCATTGAGCGTGTTATGTGCACGAGTTTCATTGCCAGGAATGATTTTTGATGAAAAGATCATGGTATCACCTTGCTGCATTTTAAATGCTTGATGACTCTTAGAGGCAAGTCTTGCGGTAGCTGCCAGTGGCTCACCTTGACAACCTGTGCAAAGTAGCACCAGCTTTTCCCTTGGAAAATTTACTGCCTCCTTTGCTTCTAGAAACTCAGGAGAATCAGTTAAATAACCACTATCCTGAGCAACTTTCACTATTCTCCATAAAGATCTGCCAAGTAAAACCACTTTTCTATTTAGTGCTTTTGCAGCTTGGCTTATTGTTTCAATTCGCGCCACATTCGAGGCAAATAGCGAGACAGCAACCAATTTTTTAGACCGCTTTATTATATTGTAAATATTATCATAAATTTCACTTTCTGATTCAGGGTCGTGTTTGCTCAGTATGTTTGTTGAATCACAAATTGCTGCAAGTAGATCACCTTTATCGCCAATTTCTTTTAAACGCTCTATATTAGAAATTAATCCAACAACAGGTTTTGGATCAAATTTCCAGTCCCCAGTATGAAGTGCACTACCTGCTTCAGTGCTAATTAATATTGAATTTGCCTCAGGAATTGAGTGAGTTACATTTATAAACTCAACGGTAAAAGGACCCAAATTTATGCTGCCATTTATGTCTACCTCTTTCACAGGTACCACACCTTCCAATCGAAACTCCTTTAGTTTCTCCTTGAGAAAATTAACTGTAAACTTTGTTGTATATATGGGACATTGCAAATCTTCCCACAGATGAGGCACTGCACCACAGTGATCTTCATGTGCATGTGTAATTATTATTCCAAGCAAATCTTTTTTTCTTTGAGCAATAAAATCTACATCAGCAATGAGTAGCTCAACACCTGGCATAGTTTCATCTGCAAAACCGATACCAAGGTCGATCATAATCCACTTGCCTTGATAATGATATAGGCTAACGTTCATCCCAATTCTTCCTACTCCTCCAAGAGGAAGAAATAAAAACTCATTTTTGTTTATGTTCATTAATTTTAAATTATTAAAATGCGAGGATAGCAAAACTTCGACCTTAAATAAAGGAATTTATCACTTTTGCATAACTTAAAAAAATCTTTTCACTAAAAGAGAAGGCTTTCAAATTGGTAAAAAGAATTAAGTGTAGACAGCTACCTCTTTATATCATTTAGCAAATTTCTCATTTTTTTTTTACTTTTCCAAAGAATCCTTCAGATTTCTGCTCTACACTTTCATGTTCCTCTTCCTCAAGCGCTTTTAATAGCTCAATCTGCTTTTGGGTTAAATTCTTTGGATTTAAAGTCTCAACTATTACCTGTACGTATAAATCACCACGAGCATGTGAGTTCATATATGGCATACCCTTTTCCCTACAACGTAGTTTGGTACCAGTTTGAGTGCCTTCAGGGACCTTTACTTTTATTTTAGCTCCATCAATTGATTGAATATCGATTTCACCACCAAGTACTGCTAGTGTCATTCTTATAGGCACTTTACAGTGTAAATCTGCTCTATTGCGAGTGAAGATCTGATGAGTAGCTATTTTCACACATACGTATAAATCTCCGCTTTTTCCACCTCTTGCTCCAGCTTCTCCTTTACCACTGACCCTTACCTTAGCTCCTTCTTCTATGCCTTTTGGAATTGAAACGGAGATATTTACTTCATCTCTTTTACGCCCACTTCCACCGCATTTCTTACATTTATTTTGTATTATTTCTCCTTCCCCATAGCATGTAGTACACGTTCTTTCAATGGTAAAAAAGCCCTGTTGAGTTCTAATTCTACCGCTTCCCTGGCATGTGTTGCACTGAACTGGTTTGATTGCTCCTTCGCTACCTGTGCCTTGGCATGTATTACATTTTATATTTGTCACATAATGTATAGGTGCTTGTATTCCTTTAAATGCATCTTCCAAGGTAATTTTAAGGTCGTAGCGCAGATCTGCTCCAGATACTCCTGTTGTACTTCTTTTTGTTCTTGACCTACTTGTACTGCCGCCGAATCCTCCACCAAAAAAATCGTTAAATATATCACTAAAATCCCCTCCAGCTTGGCTGAAATCAAATCCACCGGAAGCACCATCGTGACCATAACGATCATAACCTGCTCTTTTTTCAGAGTCAGATAGAACTTCATATGCAGCTGTTACTTCTTTAAATTTTTCCTCTGCTTCCTTATTACCAGGATTTCTGTCAGGATGATATTTTAATGCTAGTTTTTTATATGCTTTTTTTATCTCGTCAGTACTAGCATTTCTGCTCACTTCTAGCAGGTCATAGTAGTCTTTTTTGTTCATATATAATAGCTCAGTATTTTACCTTTAAAGATAGGTATTACATATATGAATTTCAAGTATGACCTCTATTTCCTATAAAATATGGTGCACCCTGAGCGACTTGAACGCCCGACCTTTTGATCCGTAGTCAAATGCTCTAATCCAACTGAGCTAAGGGTGCTTGCACAAAGCTGACTTTAACAGATTTTATAGCTTATTTCAATTGGTTTAGCTAAAAATAAAACTCTTATCATGTATGAAACCTGTAAGAAATTGTACTAGCTCTCTTAAAGGATAACTTAAGTTAACAGTTTCCAATTACTTTGATTTTAGAACCGCTATCCGAATAAGAGCTTTTCACATTATACTGCCAAGCTGCTAACAAATAGCGGAATGACGGTTATAGTTAAATCTAAACTATTTTGGCTATATCAGAAGACGGGTTATGCAGAAACCTTAAAATACTTCTTGCTTGCCAAGGAGAATAAATACATTCCTACAAACAAGCAGATACTCAATATCGATGCATAGGAAAACTTGAAAATTAAATCTTTAATATATATTGATAAGCATTTACCTGCAGAAATTTTGTATAGTAGTCCAACACAAATAATCGTACTATCAATGACCGATGCTATAATTAAAGTGATGAAATTTGCCATATGAAAATTCAATTTCGACTTTAATTCTTCAAAAACAACTATGCTTGAGAGAAGAGAGATTAAAATTGGAGTATATAGAACCAGTATCATAAAACCAAAATTTTGCAATTTAAAAAGACAGCATATCACTGTACACACTATTAAGCTGTAAGTAGCTTTGCTTCTACCATAAAACTCAACCATTGAGTTTACAACTAAAGTAGCTCCCACAAATAAGGCAGCACATATCATTAATTTATTTGAAGTGTTAAGTAAAGAAAGACTGATAAGCAAGAGTATTGATAAAATGGACATAATCACCTACCCAAATTTAATAATATGCATTTATTTTAATCAGACATTACACATAATGAAAAATTTGTCTAGCGTAATCAAAAGTTATTTAAACTAGTACCTAAGTCTTTCAAATCTATTCTTATAATATCCTTTATATTGAGAGCTTTCTCCTCTGTCACTTTTCCAATACATGAAAAAACTATACCTTTAAACAATTCTTCAAACTTCCGCTGATTTTGCGGGGCAATGGTTACTAATATTCTACTTTGCGATTCAGAAAACATTATTATCTTGTTTATTATGTCTGTATTTTGTGTTTTTCCTATTGGTACTAGTGAAAGATCAATTTCAGCACCAAGGTCTCCTGCAATTAGCGATTTTGCCAAAGCAATAATTAAGCCGCCTAAGTTTGGTGCAATTGCAGAGACAATTATGCCATCTTTTATTGCCTGGTTGTAACGTTCATACAACTTCCTAGCGCTCTTTGCATTAACTTTTGGCACGTTGTTATTATCTATTCCACTATATAACTGATATTCAGATCTACCAAGCTCATCGTAGGTTGTACCAAGCACATATATCAAGTCCCCTGGCATTTTCACATCAAGCGATACCGCATTTTCAATATTGTCTATAATTCCAATTGCTGAAATGAGTAGTGAAGGTGGTGCAGATATCATCACTTTCTCGCCATTTTCATCATATCCCTTGAAGTCATTGAACATACTGTCTTTTCCGGATATGAATGGTGTTTTAAATGCAGTTGCAAAGTCGTAACAAGCCTCTGCAGCTCTCTTTAGTTGCCACAATCTTTCTGGATTATAAGCATCACACCAGCAAAAATTATCGAGCAACGCTAGATGATTTATATTTCCTCCTGCAGCTACGTAGTTGCGTATGGCAGTGTCAATCGCACATGCTGCCATGTGATAAGTGTCAATTTCTCCATAACTTGAGCCAAATCCCTGCGATTTTACAACACCTTTGTTTGAAGAAAGGACTGGCCTCGAGACAACAGCTTCGCTGCACACTCTTCCCTTGCCTTGCAGTGGTTTCAGTATTGACGATCCTTGAACCTCATGGTCATATTGCACCACTATAAACTCTTTGCTGCGTATGTTTGGTCTGCTTAGCATTTCTTTTAGTTCAAAGGTGTCATGCAAGTAGCTGAGACTGGAATCCATTTCACGCTCAGCTCTACCATCGTATGGGTTTTGGCGTAAAATGTTTGCAGGCTTTACCTGCTGGATCCCAGTGTCAAGCACTGGGATGACAGGAAAGGATACAGCAGACTCCTTAGACCACGGTTTCGTCTGTAAATGCACTTTGGGATTACCGTCATGCAGAAATTCAGTTTCGATGTCCATTATTACTTCTCCTGGGGGACATTTAACAACGGCTTTGCCACTTTTGTTGAATTCTCCAATTACACAGACCTCCACATCATGTGTTTTCATGATTTGCTTAAACGCAGGAAGATTTTCTTCTGGCACTGCTAAGGTCATTCTCTCTTGTGATTCTGATATCCATATTTCCCACGGAGCCATACCATCGTTTTTAAGGAGAACCTTGCTCAAATCAACTTCAAATCCGTCTTTTCCCATTTCACCAATGGACGATGATAGACCGCCTGCTCCATTATCCGTTATTGCATTATAAAGACCAAGATCTCTTGCTTTTACGACGGCGTTGGATAATTTTTTTTGTGTTATAGGATCACCAATTTGCACAATTGTTGAAGGGCTGTTTCCCGACAATGCCTCTGAAGAAAAAGTTGCACCGTGAATTCCGTCCCTTCCAACTCTTCCACCAATAATTACGATTTTATCACCGTTTTTGGGTTCTTTTATGTGTGAAGGTGCATTATTTATATTCCGTGGAATAATTCCGATGCTTCCAACAAAAACTAATGGCTTTCCACAGAATCTATCGTCAAAGTATACCGATCCAAGTTGCGTTGGAATACCGGAGCAATTACCAGCAACATTAACACCGTGAATCACTTCTTTCATTATATATTTTGGTGGTAAGATTTTATCAGTACGCTCTTTATCTCTATAAAGTTTGCCTTTTGATTCTTTGGCAAAGCAAAAGTAATAAGTATTCATGATAGGTTCTGCACCTTTGCCAAAACCGACTATATCTCGATTAACTCCAAGCACTCCAGTCATTGCTCCACCGAACGGATCGAGAGCTGAAGGACTATTGTGAGTTTCAACTTTATCTACAATCAAGTAATCGTCATCAAAAATTATTCCTCCTGCGTTGTCGGAGAAAACTGACACGCATATGTTAGAATTTATCTCACGCGTTGCACGCTTAATATAATGAGCATATAGACCATCTTTTATTTCATCAATAGGGGAGCAAAAAATATTGTGTTTACAATGTTCAGACCAAGTCTGTGCCAGAGACTCAAGTTCAATATCATATGGATTTCTACCGAGTTTTTTAAAGTAATCCTTTATAGCTTTCATTGCTGCCAGCGAGAGCCCTAAAGTGCCATTACCATCGATTCCATCTCTGCTGATTTTTTCAAGCTCTTGGTCACTTACATTGAGTTTGACAGATTTTGCTCCATTATTACCTGGTGTCATCCCAGTGCTTGACACTGGAATCCATTCTTTTTTTTCCTGGTCACGCGCTGTAATGACACCAACTGGGGTATTTTGTTTACTGTAATACTTCCAATGGCAATTGCCGTTTTCTTTATGGAAAAGTGTGCAATATTCAGTAATAGGATTGAATTCCTGTTTTATGTCATCTTCGGTTGGAAAACCTCCTTGACTTAGAATCAATTTTGAACTTCTTGCCTTGATAGAAACACTTTCATCAATGTGGCGTTTGCTCATTAGATATTCTCTAACAATTTGTTTTGCCGTGTTTCCTACGTTATCGGTCATGCCAGGTAAAAAGCTTATCTCCAAGCCCCACTTTGCTTGTGATTCTATGAAGTTATATTGAACTTCTTCAAGGTTTTCATTGTAGGAATAATAACGGCAGTCTTGTATGGCTTTATTATAAAATAGCCCACAAATTTCTTCATGTAATTTTGATGGTAATTCTTTGCTTATGTAAATCAAGTAAACATTAACTACCCTTCTGCGGCTAACTTGTTCACATTTATTAAAAACTTCTATTCTGATGTTTGCCATGTAATATTGTGAAAGACTTTAATATATCATAGCATAAGAAACTGCGAGCACATTTATATTTTAAATAATTTCTATACAATAAAAGTGTTGTATTAATTGTTACTGTTAGTGGGAAGAGTTTTTACTGTTAATGTGAATGAGTCCCTTTTTGATGTGCTGGTTCAGCACATATTTTCTGAATATGAAAGAGAAAAAATTCCCGAGATAAAGATCATACTTCCCTGCAAGAGGGATGTTATAGCATTGCTGAGTGCATTCAAGAATTACAGAACTATAATTTTGCCAGAGATAGTTTCACTAGAAAACATTGATGAAGAAGATTTAATATTAAATCTTGATAGAGTTAAAGTTATCAACCCAACAAAAAGAACACTGCTACTCATTCAATTTATATTGGAGTGGAATAAAAAAAACAATGATAATTTTCCAATCGATCTGGTTTACAGTTTGCCGTCATTGCTTCAATATACCCAAATAGAGGGTGATTATCAACTTGATGAGCACTCAAAAAAAGTAGCGAATTTCATAAATTTACTTATCAAAACTTGGAGTAAAACTTTAAAAGGTTTGGGAGTAATAGATATACTAAAGCATAAGAATGACTACATAAACAATATGATAAACTTCCTGCAGAAAGATCAGCATATGATCTTTATTGGAATTGGAAAGGGTGAAATCTACAAGTTATTGATTAAGGCTATATATGACCTGCCATTTGGAAAGATAATTCTACCTAACCTGAATTTGAAAATGAACGAAAAAGATTGGAAATCACTTGATAAAAAACACTATCAACATTGCCTGAAAGATTTACTCGATTATTTAAAAGTGGATAGAAGGGATGTTAGTTTTCTGTCAGAAGCGTGTTCTGGTGTCATCCCAGTGTCAAGCACTGGGATGACAGAAGAAAGGGCTGGGATAACAGGAAGTCCTGAGGAATATCTTGATTATATCTTCGATACAACTGCTGATCTAAGTGAAGTTGGTGGCGGATCAATTGAAAATATTGAAGTCATCACTTGTGATTCAAGGGAGGAAGAAGCACAAGTGACGTCACTAATTATAAAGAATGAAGGTTATGAAAACGCTTCTTTGTTTGTCTTTGATAAATTACTTGCAGATCGTATGGCGTGTACCATATCGGAAAACTATTCTTATGTGACGCTTCTGCTTTATAGTATTGAGATTTTGAACTCAAAATGGAACGGTGTGGCATTGCTTTCTCTTCTTAAACATAGGCTAGTGACTTTTGGTTACGCTCAAGAAGAGTACACTCGTATTTTATCTGAGTTTGAGATAGAAGTATTGCGTAGCTTTAATACAAATGGTCTTAAGGATATTATTAACGCTATTAATACTTGTAAAAAGCTAAGACATAAAGAAGATATATTAATTATTATCAGTAAGTTAAAGATTATATTTAATCCTTTACTGTATCTTGTAAATTATCCCATTTTTGATGTGGCATCAGCTCATTTGCAGTGTGTTAATGTCCTTTCTAATATCAATTTTTTAGAGCTAAATGGTGAAATAGGTAATTTTACTCGTGATTTCTTAAATGCATGTGAAGATGTAGCAATAAAATGCTCCTTAGAGTTATATAGCCAAATCCTGATATTATTTTTAAAAAGGAAGTTTTTTTCTCCAGAAAATAACTTAGATAAATTCAGCTTATATCACAATAAGGTTGTAGTACTTGCTGGATTTAATGATATACCAAATTTTCAGAATCCGTTTTTGAGTGCACTGAATAGAGAAAAATTTAACCTTCCTTCTGTGCAAGAAGAGCAAGGGTACTTTTTGTATACTTTGCGCAATTTATTTGGTGCCGGCAAGGTTTATATTACGAGGCTAGTGAGTGATAGAAAATCAATTCTATTGCGCCGTTTGGAAGTTCTGTTACAAGAACCAAAATATCCTTATCGCAATTGGCTAAGAATATTAAATACACCTGAGTGCATTGTTCCATGTACTCAGCCTATGCCAAAACCTAAAACTGAAGTGAGGCAAGCAAAAATGCAAGTGATGTCTTGCAGTGCGGTAGAAAAACTGATTCGTAACCCTTATTCATTTTATGTTGAATACATACTGAACCTTAGACAGTTGAAAGACTTAAATTTTAAGCCATCGATATTGGAGTTTGGCACTATGGTACACAATATTCTTGCAAGATATTTACGCAACGAAAAGTCGCTGATGAATATTGCACGAGAAATATTCTCGTCTAATCGATTCCACTTTTCAAATATGTGGTGGGTAAGGTTGCAGAGGATAATTCAATCTTTTGTTGAGCTTGATAGGACTGGAAACAATCAAGTTGAGTTGGAGAAGAGCTTTTCCTATCCGATATTTCATATTCCAGCGCGTGACACACAACTGCGCGGATGCTGTACAACTTCCACTAAGAATAAGGGTGTCATCCCAGTGCTTGACTACTTGGATCCAAAAAATTTGATTGCAAATGAACACACCAGACAATTGTGTAATAAGAGCTGGTCAGATACTCGAATGACAGAAGAAATTTTATTGACAGCAAGATGTGATAGAGTTGAGTATCTACCAGGTGGGCAAGTAGCAATTATAGACTATAAACTTGGTTCACCACCTTCCAATGAGGAAGTTATGTCAGGATTTTTCCCGCAATTAATTTTACAAGCTTTAGCAGTGGAATACACAACAAAAAAAGAAGTCTCGGAGCTTGCTTATTGGAAACTTGATTATGATAAAATAAAGGTTATTGCTTTGAAAGATTATAGACAAAAAATGCATGAATTTCAGAATATTCTACCAGATTTCTTATCTAATTATTTAAGAGATACTACTCCCTTCATTGCCTCTCCTTATTTTGATAAATTCCTGAGATTTAACATCTACAAACAACTAGAAAGGATAGGGGAGTGGTTATAAATTATATCTCCTCTCATCCAGATCAAAATAGCTGGTTGTACAGCTGGTTTACTAAGTGCAGTAGGAGAATTACTAGATTGTGATATAGACTCATCTTTGCTAGACTCAAACAACCATAAAAAAACACTAAAAAGTGATTCAATCAATTTTAGCCATTAAAACTTGAATAGTGGCTAAAATAGCTTTAAATTGTATATTTATTTTAGAGGGGTATATGCCATCACAAAAACAGCTAAATGCGCAGCTAATTGATGCTGCTAAAAAAGGACAGCTAGATTTTGTTCAGCAAGCTATACAGAGTGGAGCAATTATTAATACAATAGATGATGATTATGGGAGAACTGCTTTAATATGGGCTGCTGACAATGGTCAACTAGAGATATTACAATACTTGATAGAAGAGGGAGCAAATGTTAATGCAGAATCTCCGGGAAACATAACTGCTCTAATTCATGCTGCTGCCCATGGTCATCTTGAGGTAGTACAACTTCTAATAGCAAATGGAGCTGATTTAAATGTGAAACGTCAAGGTCAATTCTCTGCCCTAACATATGCTATTGTAAATGGCCATACGGAGATAGCAAAGCTTCTAACTAGATATCATTTAATAGCTAATCTTGATATGTCAATACCTCGCTTGCCTCTTCCTACTTGTATACCAGAGTTATCATCTTATTGGTATGACTGTAAGGATGAGCTCAATAAAATGAAGGAAGAAGATAGTGAATTATATAATTTTCTTGTAAGTAAGAGAATTAATGAACAGGTAAGAATTTGGACAGAGAGTGAGACAATACGAAATATTGCATAAGATAGATTAAATATAGAATACTCAATCTATGCTAAAGATTTAACAGGTAAAATAGAATTAGTGATATTCTTTCTTAACAACAGGGAAATAATCAATTCTTTATCGTGGTATTATAAGGTAAGAATTCAAACAATTGATCAGGTAAAAAGGCTACTTGATCGTTTCACAAGAGAACATGTAGAGCTTGAAGTAGAAATTGTTCCAGCACAATTAAACTTTAATACTCAAGAGTTACAACCCCCTAAACTAAAAACATTATCATTTGCACAAATGATTAACAATCATGCAGGATTATTTTCAGCTGCCAAAAATGGTCAATTAGAAACAGTAAGATACCTGATAGAAAAACAGAAAGAAGATATTAATTCAACAGATCACTATGGAAGAACTGCTCTAATGTGGGCTGCTGGAAGTGGCTATTTAGAGGTAGTAAAGTACCTGATAGAAACAGCAAAAGCAAATGTTAATGTGAAAGATGGCTATGAAAACACTGCTCTGAATTATGCTACTAGAAACGGGCATTTAGATGTAAAAGAATATCTGAAAAGTCATATACAAAAAGAGCTACGGAAGAAATACGTCTGCATTGGTGTTAGTGGTATAGTAGGTTATGTTGCAGGTATGACAATATCATGTTCTGCGGGAGCAGTGATTACAGTTTGTGCAGCATCAGCGACCGTTAGTCTAGCGTTAGGTGCAATGTTGGGTTATATGATTGTAGAAGTAAAAAAAGAGAAAGCAAACAAAGGTATAGCTTCTGCGCTTAAAGATGTTTTCACTATTCAAGCTCTAAGTAGAATAGCCTTATAGAGAGTGAAAGTAGGTTTATTGCTTAAGGTTGCATGATTGCCTTAATAACAATAAAAAAATAATAGAAGCAAAAGATATGGCTTGAAAATTTTCTAAGGTCTTCACTAAAAATGTCTCAACTTGACACTGAAATACAATTTGATTTAATTAATTCATATATGTAGGTAACGTCAAGCACTAGAAGGAGGAAATATGGATAAAAAAATTAGGATAGAATCAGATAGCTTAGGAGAAGTAAAAGTACCAAGTGAACGTTACTGGGGAGCTCAGACTCAGCGTTCTTTGGAAAATTTCAAAATTGGTACAGAGAAAATGCCAGAGCCCCTGATTAAAGCGCTAGCAATAGTAAAACTTGCAGCAGCACGTGTTAACATGAAACAGGGTAGCATAGATAATAGAGTAGGGGATGCAATCTGCACAGCGGCACAGGAGGTAATAGACGGTAAATTTAATAATCAATTTCCGCTTGTTGTTTGGCAAACCGGTTCTGGAACGCAGACCAATATGAATGTGAATGAAGTGATCAGCAATCGTGCAATAGAAATTTTGGGCGGTGATTTAGGTAGTAAGTCTCCAGTGCATCCAAATGATCATGTAAACTGTGGTCAGTCATCAAATGACACTTTTCCAACAGCAATGCATATAGCAGTAGCAGAGCAAATAAACCGCTTGCTTATTCCCAATCTTGAAGAATTATATAAAGCGCTAAATAATAAGGTTCATGAATTTAAAGATATAATAAAAGTAGGGCGTACTCATCTGCAAGATGCAACTCCTCTAACACTTGGGCAGGAATTTTCTGGCTATGCAGTTCAGATTAAAAAGGGAATAGAGAGAGTAAAGTCAACTCTAAGCAATGTATATGAACTTGCACAAGGTGGTACCGCGGTTGGCACGGGAATCAATACTAAAAAGGGTTTTGCTGAGGATTTTGCTAAAGAAGTGGCAAAAATCACTAATTTTCCATTTATTTCAGCAAAAAATAAGTTTGAAGCACTAGCAGCAAATGATGCTTTAGTTGAGCTCAGTGGAGCACTCAATACAGTAGCAGTAAGCTTGATGAAAATTGCAAATGATATAAGGCTACTTGGTTCTGGTCCAAGATGCGGGATTGGAGAAATAATGTTACCAGAAAATGAGCCTGGCTCTTCAATCATGCCGGGTAAGGTGAATCCAACTCAATGCGAAGCAGTGACTATGGTATGTGCTCAAGTTATGGGAAATCATGTTGCCGTGACAATTGGTGGCTCAAATGGTCACTTTGAATTGAACGTGTTTAAGCCGGTGATAATTTACAATGTTTTGCAGTCTATAAGACTTTTAGCTGATACAAGTTTAAATTTTGCAGAGAAATGCGTAGTTGATATTAAAGCAAACGAAGAAAGAATAAAGGATTTACTAAATCAGTCGTTAATGCTAGTTACTATATTAAATACGCATATAGGATATGACAATGCAGCAAAAATAGCGAAGCTTGCTTATAAAGAAAATATCACTCTAAAGGAAGCAGCAGCAAAACTTCAACTGCTCACTGAGGAGGAGTTTGAAAGGATAGTGAAACCAGAGGAGATGGTAGGTTAAACTACCACCTTTTTTTGTCCCTAGTTAATTGTGGTAATATGTATGGAACTTTGCTGGTTGCTCTACATATACCTCTTCTAAATCACTTAGAGCGTGGTCATTGTGATTAAAGCCATATCTCTTAACCATCTCATCTAGCGTAACAGAGCTTAGAGAGAAACTGAACTCTGGCAATGGATTCACATTTGAGGATTGCAGACTAGTTACTCCATTTATCAAATAGTTATAATACTCTGGGGATAATTGCTCACCTTCTAACCTCAGTTATGGATTAGAAAATAGATAAAAGTATAACTAAGAAGAGGGAAACAGGGTAAACTCGAGTATTTTAGTAATAATAAGAGGTTACCCATGAAGAAAGATATTACAGAACTGTACTGTTGCGTCGAGGATTTTTGTCGTGCGGTAGATGATAATTTTGCAAATAGGTTCTTATCAAACGGCAAAAAACCAACCAGAGTACCAGAAATAGCGCACTCAGAAATTCTAACCATAATCCTGTTATACCATAAATCACCATGTAAAAACTTCAAGGCTTTTTATCTTTGTTATCTTCAGTTATTCTATAGATCAGAGTTTTCAAAGCTGCCTTCATATCACAGATTTATTGCCTTAAAGCCGCGAGTTTTGTGGTATTTAGCATTACTTTTGCAATGGTTCTGTGAACAAGCGAAAATGACCGGCACTTCCTACATCGACACCTCTACGATTGCCGTTTGCCACAAAAAAAGGATCTCTAGGAATAAAGTTTTTAATCATCTAGCAGAAATTAGTAAGAGTACGTATGGTTGGTTTTTTGGCTTCAAGTTGCACTTAGTGATTAACGAAATTGGTGAAATTCAAGCACTTACCCTAACCAAAGGTAACGTTGATGACAGAAAACCTTTACCAACTCTCACTAAAAGACTGACCGGACTTTTGTTTGGAGATAAGGGCTATATAAAGAAAGAGCTTTTTGAGAAACTCTTCGATAGAGGCCTAAAGTTAGTCACTAAAGTAAAAAAAGGTATGAAAAACGCACTAATTTCACTTAAAGAGAAGATTTTATTAAGGAAAAGGTCGATTATTGAGACTGTTTTTGATTCCTTGAAAAACAAATTTGAGATTGAGCATACAAGACATAGATCGCCAACAAATTTCCTAATTCATGTTTTTTCTGTTCTGATTTCCTACTCCATGCAGTCCAAAAAGCCTTCTATTTCTATGCCTTTCTTTATCGGCTAATCCATAACTGAGGTTTCTAGGCTATCTGATATATGCTCATTCGACGTTAAACTACTACTAACTGTCGAATTTTCTGTTACAGTATTGCAGAATTGATTATCGAATTCAGCAAAACCCAGAAATGGAATTACTGTTTGGCTACATGATTGATTCTCTTTGTCAGAAGAAAGTTCTAGTCTAGTATCAAATGTATGTTCAACAACTGTTTCCTCGAACGCAGGAGATATAAGAGAGAAATGTGCTGCTGGCAAATCATCTCTGTTTTGTACTAACGGTTCATTGGAGTTTTCAGTACTTAAGTTGCTTGAACTCTCTTTATTGCTTAAGTAAAAATTCTTTAGGACAAGCTTAGCTTTGACAGTTGATTTTGTCTCTAAATTTACTTTATAATCTTCTTTTTGTTGGGGATTCAGTTGATTAAATAGAATTTTAAATAAAGTCGATGTGGGATTAATACAATCGAGTGTATTGAAAGCAAACTCTTGAGGTAACTGATTAAAGATAGAAGGTGCTTCTTCCTTGTCTAGTGCATTTAGTATGCCGGACATAGCTTTAGAGCCTTGAGGCTTTGCTTTAACATGCTCTATATATTCATTTTATGGTTAGTGCTAAGGTTATTAAATGCCTTTCTAAGTTTATTTGTTTGGTGAGAGTTAATTAACTTGTTTAAATTTTTCACCACTTCGTTGCTTATACTACCATGCATTTCTTTACCACCATCAAAGTTAATATACTAATATTATATTAGATTTAATGATAAAATCAATATAAAATTTTTAAAAATTAATTATTTTTATTATAAAAACAGGAATTCTATTAATTTTTTTCCTGATTTGTGTCTGTTTTGCTTTCTATAGCTAACCCAAATTAGGTTTACCGGAACAAATTTTATAAATAATTTAAGTTAGCGCGTGAAGCTGGGATGGCTTTGTTGCACCACTCAAGGAAAGAACAGGCAGTTACTGATGGAATTTGTTATAAAATAGATATTTAGCCGACAAAGGAAAAATATGCCAATAAGAATGAAAGTCAGTAACTGCAATGAATATAACAAATTTCTTCAAGAAAGGGGAAATGTTTTTCATTATATCAACGATGCCATTGAAAATTGGTACGAAAATAGTCCAAAAGTAGCAGGTGGCAACAATGTCTACAGCGACAAAGTAGTGATTCTAATTCACATAATAACCTATCTATTCAGGATTGGTCTTAGGCAAACAGTGGGATTTATAGAGAAATATCTTGAGCAAATAGGGAAAATTTTGCAAATTATCAGCTATTCGCAGGCTTCAAGAAGGTTTAAAAAGCTTAATATCAAAATCAACGACTGCAGAGTTGATAAGAACGATATGGAAGATATTGAAATTGCTATAGATAGTACAGGTATCAGCATCTACAATAATATTCCAAGCCATAGTAAGGCAAATGGTACAGATAGAAAGTATCGCCGCTATGAGCAAACAAGATGTAATGCTAGAGATAGGTAGTAAAAAAGTTATAGCTGCAAAATACAGTAGTGGAGTTTATTCCGACCACTATGGAGCCTGTGATCTTATTGAAAGAGTGGATACCAAGTATAACATAAGCACGATATATGCAGATAGATCGAAAGAAGTTATACAAACTGTGCGATGAGCTTGACATAAAGACAAGGATTCCTCCGCAAAATAATGCAGTAGAGCATCCAAAGTTGGATTATATGAATGAGAGAAATTCTACAATCAAGCTCATAAAGTCATATGATGAAGATGGTATGAAGAGGTGGAAAAAAGAGATAAATTATTGGAAGAGATCTTATATAGAAAGTTTTTTCTCGCGACTGAAGCAAATATTTGGATTTAGTTTTAGGAATAAATCTGAGATTAATCGTGAGAAGGAACTGCTACTCAAGTGTTATTTGCTTAACAAATTTACTGAAATAGGCATGGCTAAGTTTGATATAGCTTCATGAATTTATTATACATTACCCACTATCCGAAGAGCTGTGCAACAAAGCCCACTGGGATCCAGATTTTTAGCTATGGTCAAGCCATAGGATGACAAATTAGACCCCAGACTATGCAAGAAATCTAAGGCGAATTATCTTTCATGGTCTGTCTTTGTTTGTTCTACTTTCGTGACAGGAGTTACCAATGGATTATCAATTTGCTTTAAACCTTCACTTGCGCTTTGGTCTTGATTTGAAAGGAGCTTATTTTGTTGTTGCCCTTCATCATTTGAAGTGCTTTTTTGAGTAGTTCCTTTTATATCCTCTACACTCTTTTTATCTTCACCAAAAAGTTTTTTGAATATTTTCTTCAGAAAACGTACCAAAAAGCCTTCTTCTTTTTGATTTTCTTTCGGTTGAGCTATATTTTTCTTTTCACTCAACTGAGATTTTTTATTATTAGATTTTTTTTCTGTAGCATTCCTATCCACTGAGACTTGTTTTAACGAAATTTTAGGCTTTTTATCGCTCGGTTTATCTTTTATAGGATCTTTGCTTACTGAAGGTTGTAACTTAGTTACTGTATCTGTTTGAACAGAAATCTTTTCTTGTTGAAAGTTTCTATCTTCTGAAACAGATCTTCCAGAAGTATTTATTTCGCTAACTGAGTCACGAATTTTGTCTGTTTGCACAGAAATCTTTTCTTGTTTATTTTGATCAGAAATTTTGCCTTCTAATGTAGTTTGAGATTTTTTATTACTTTCAAACTCTGCAACTTTTTTACTTGTAAAAACGTCTTTTCCTTCGAATTTTTGTTTAAATCCAGCAATCTTTTTAAAATCTTCAGCTATTTTTTTGGCTGCACGATTCATTCGACCTTCAAGATTATGAATCAATTTTTTAATAATCTTCACTTCATCTTTACGCCCTTTTTGAGCTTTAAGCTCCCGGTGCAATTCAACAATAATTTTTACTTTATCTTCCAATGAAGAATTTTCTGGAAAAACATCTTTAAGTTCCCGATTCAATTCGACGATCTTTTCAAAATCTTTAGCTACTTTTTTAGCTGCACGGTTCATTCGATCTCTAAGACTACGATTTAATTTTGCAATAGTCTTGATTTTATCTCCCAGTGAAGAATTATCTGCTGCAGAAATATCTTTTAACCTTTTCCCGGGATTTTCTTTGGTTACTTGCCTTTTGTAAGCTTTAAGTTCCTGGCGGAAATCATTGATAATCTTCACTTTATCTTCCAGCGACGTACCTTCTGGAAAAGCACCAGCAAAGACATCCTTGAATTTCTTCTCAATATCTTGTGTATCTTTAAGCTGTGTCATACCCAACTAAATAAAAGCTTATACTAAAATCAGTATATTAGTTAATTATGTAAAAATGGTTAAGACACAAGGAGCACCTCATTTATGCTTTTTTCATCAAAATATCATTTACTTATTAACTTAAAATACGTCACAATATAAAAATGAAAAATAGCCCGTTAGCAGTAGTATTCGATTGGGATAATACCTTAGTTGACACTCAAGATAATATTTCTAATGCTATTAAGCATACTTTAGATTTGATGGGATCTGGCAGTAAAGTTGTTGATAGAAATTCTCATGAATCAAGAAAGAGCTACATGGTCAATTTGTTTGGTGATCAGTGGAAAAAAGCGAACCAGATATATCAAAAATACCTAGATAGTGCACTGTTACAAAATATTACTCTGAACGAGGGAGTAGAGGGAATGCTCCAGACGCTGAAAAGCCACAATATTTACCTAGCGATAGTTAGCAATAAGAAAAATACTAATTTACGTCAAGAAGTTGCCTACTTTAAACTAGATTCTTACTTTGAAAGAATAGTTGGATCATGTGATACTGCAGAAGATAAACCATCTGCAACTCCACTGCTATTTGCACTAGAGGAGAGTACGCTACCTGTAAATAGAGAAAATGTGTTTTTTGTTGGTGACAGCATCACAGACATTCTATGTGCACAAAATGCAAATTGCTTACCTATTGTATACGGACAATCAATAAGAGGTTATGAAGATTTGTTATATTTTCAACATTTTAATAAACTTACAGAATTCATAGTAAAGTATTTGAAAGATAGGTGGTAATGACAGAGATCGCTAGTGTACACAGGCGCTTTTGCGCATATTTAATAGATGTAGCAATTTTATTAATTCCAACCTTACTAATTGTGTTGTCATTAGGGGATTTTCCATTAATTTTACACCTGTCATACATGTGTATAAATTGTGGCTACTTTACATATTTTATATCTTCAACAGCTCAAGCAACTCCTGGTCAACAGTTAATGAATATATATACTATCACTTTAGATAGTTCTAAAATAGGTTTGAGCTTAGCATTTGATCGCACTATCTCTCAGTTTTTTCTTCCTATGCTAAATAATTCAATTATCACCTTTATCAAACTTTTTCAAACATCAGTAAATGCTTTAAGTACACTAGAAGTGATTATAGTGATGCTTACCTTCAGTTGGTATTTAGTTGCTTGCTTCTCTCAGAGGAAACAGGCATTTCATGATGTGCTATTTGATACGATTGTTGTGAGAAAAATAAATTGATGTGACCTTGATTGTTATGTAGATTACATTGGTATATTAGCTAAAGAAAGGTTATGAATAAAGAAATAGTAGAACATTTAAATAAATTACTTACAAATGAGCTGACTTCTGTACGCCAGTATCTTTTGCATTTTGCGATTCTTAAAGATAGCGGAATTAATAAACTTGCAGAAAAGATGAAAAACGAGCTTAATGAAGAACTTGAGCATGCAAATAGGCTAGCAGAAAGAATTTTACTGCTTAAGGGCATGCCAAATTTTCAAGATACAAATAAAATCTCAAAGTATGAAGGAAAGTTCACAAAAGATACAATGCAGAAAATCTTAGAAGATAATTCTAACTTAGAAGAAGAAGGTATTAAGGGCATCAAAGAGGCAATTTCCGTTGCTGAAAAAGAAAAGGATTTCGTGAGTGTAATGTTATTAGAAGGACTACTGAAAAATGAGGAAGAGCACTTACATTGGATCAAAGAACAGATTGACCTTATTGAGCTTATGGGTATTGAAAATTACTTGAGAACACAAATATAGAGTGTTAAGAAAAACAACATTTATTTTCATTATACCTTTTTTACTTCTTTTTTCACTCGGGTTATGGCAGTTATTTAGATTGAGCTGGAAGAATAATATTATCAAAAATATGGATCTTCCAGTTATTCATCTACTGCCTAGTGATAATCTTTCAAAGTTTAACTACAGAAACGTTAAAATCGACGGAATTTTAAGTGATATAGAACTATATGTTTTTGCAGGGCAACGTGGCTATCATGTGCTGTCTCCTATGTTGCTTATCAATGGACATTACATGTTAATAAATAAAGGAATAGTCAGAGAAAAAAAAGAAGAAAAAGCAAAAATTGAAAAAGTAGCTGCTGATGGCGTTTTGTATTGTGATGGTAGCAAAAATTGGTTTATCAAAAATGATATTGCTTCAAATACATGGTTTACCCTAAGTACAAAAGAGATCTCCAATGAACTAGGTATTAAGCTAGAGAAATGTATATTGTGGCAAGATAATTTTGGTGGCAAATTGACTATACAGCCAATAAAGCATCTTGAATACGCAATTACTTGGTTTGCACTTTCCTTGATTTGGCTCATTATATGCGTATTTTACTATAGGCAAAATATATATAAGTCGTAGAGATACAGTTTGGAAAAAGAAAAGCTACAAATAGAAAAAATGCAACAAAGTGGAAGAAAATACTTATTACAAGGGTTAGTGATATGTCAGTGTTGCAAATCCGTTTATTATGGAATGAGTAATGCTAAGGGAGGAAGAAGTTACTATCGTTGTCCTGGAAAACGTTTTGGTGAATGTAACAGCAAATCAATACGCGCGGATATACTAGAAGAGGTAGTATGGGAAGAAGTGAAGATGTTAAGAGGGCATATAACGAAGGAAAAGTGTGATTTATCAGAGGTAGATTGGGAGACTAAATTTAATATAATTAGAAAGTTAGTTCAGCGTATTGAAATTGATGATGATAATGTACATATGGTGTTTCGATTAAAAGAACTCGCTCTCGAAAGACAAAAAGAAGATATCCAACCTTGTACCAGAATTATAAAGAATGTAGTGCTATCAAATGCAATAGGAATGCATAAAATTAGCAACGCCCTGGCTGCAATATCAGTTGCAGTGAAACTTGGAATTAGTGATGAAGAGATTAAAAAAGGTCTTTTGGAATTTAAAGGAGTAGCAAGGAGATTTTCATTAATTGCCGATATTAAAGGTGTTAAGTTAATTGAGGATTATGCTCACCACCCAAATGAAATACAGGCAACCCTGTCAGCAGCACGTTTGACCACTAAAGGAAAGGTAACAGGAATTATCGAGCCGCTTCGTTTTGCTCGTGTTCGTAATTTTTTTGATGAGTTCGTACGAATTTTCATGATGTTTGATTATGTAATTCTCACTCCTGTCCATCCTCCAGAAGATAAGCCTATTCCTGGCTGTGGAATTGATGATATACAAAAAGCCTTGATCAGTAATGGGTTTAATGATGTGAAGATTATGAATGATGCTTTACTCATTTCACATTTTATTAGTAATTCGACAAGTTCAGGAGATGTAGTATTATTTATTGGTGCTGGTAGTAATATAGCTAAACTAGCGAAAGAAACTGCAAAGCTGCTGCTAGTAAAATAAACTTAAGCATTGGTGATTTATATGATAAAATTGTGTAGTAAAACTGGATCCCAGTGTCTAGGCAAACAACTGTACAGACATTGCGATATGGGGATAGCTTCCATTAAGAATGGTGTCATCCCAGTGCCCAGACACTGGGATCCAGAAGACTTAACTTTAAATAAGTGGCTGTATAATAAAAACTGGATTCCAGTGTCAAGCACTGACCATCCGCTACTCAAATTACCTGTATATTGCAATGTTCGTACACTGAAATGTTACAGCGCTGGGGTGACATTTCCCGAACGTGAACACAATTGTGAATCTAGTGGAGGTTTAGCATGATGAAAAAGACGATCAGCAGTGTATTTGCAAGAGAAATTTTAGATAGCAGGGGTTACCCAACAATTGAGGTAGAAATAGAACTATGTGATGGAGCAACAGGTAGAGCCGCTGTCCCTTCTGGGGCTTCGACCGGTAAACTAGAAGCATTGGAGCTGAGAGATCAAGATGAAAAAAGGTATTGTGGTAAAGGAGTGCTGAAAGCTGTTCAATCTGTGAGTGGAGTGATAGCAAATAAAATCATTGGCATGGATGCAGCAAACCAGAGTGCAATTGATAAAGTTTTAATTGAACTAGATGGAACAAAAAATAAATCTAAACTTGGAGCAAATGCAACTTTGGGTGTGTCTCTTGCTGTTGCAAAAGCAGCAGCAAACAGTTTCAAAACACCGTTATATAAATATTTGGGCGTAGGGGAGAAGCAGATGCCAGTTCCGCTAATTAACGTCATTAATGGTGGAGTACATGCGGATAATAAACTCGATTTTCAAGAATTTATGATTCTTCCGGTTGGTGCTGAAACTTTCAGTGAAGCAATAAGAATATCTGCAGAGGTATTTCATAACTTGCGCAGCATTCTTAAGAAAAAAGGTTATAGTACAAACGTAGGAGATGAAGGTGGTTTTGCACCAAACATTGGAAGCACTGAAGAAGCTCTTAATTTGATAATTCAGGCTGTTGAATCTGCCGGTTATTCGATGAAAAATCACTTTGCACTGGGTCTTGATGTTGCTGCATCTACTTTTTATGAAGATGGAGTTTATAAATTTGAAAACAGAGAACTCACTTCAGAGGAATTGGTTCAGTATTATTTTGACCTTGTAGGCAAATATCCAATAATTTCTATAGAAGATGCAATGAATGAAGACGACTATGAAGGTTGGAAATTACTTACTGTAAAACTTGGGAATAAAGTTCAATTGGTTGGAGATGATTTATTTGTTACAAATTGTAAACTAATAAGTAAAGGAATAGAGGAGAAAATGGCAAATGCTGTACTAATCAAGCCAAATCAGATAGGAACACTTACGGAAACTTTTGCTGCTATTGAAATGGCAAAATTAAATGGCTACAGGGCTATTATTTCGCATCGCTCAGGTGAAACAGAAGATACAACGATATCCCACATAGCGGTTGCATCGAATTGTGGACAAATCAAGACTGGCTCGCTGTCGCGTTCTGATAGGCTTGCAAAGTATAATGAATTAATGAGAATAGAAAGTTCATTAGGAGAAAATGCTAAATATTATTGTGGGTTAGCATGGACTTCATAGACGAAGTTAAATTATATTTAAAAGCAGGTGATGGTGGCGATGGCTGCGCAAGTTTTCGTCGAGAAAAATTCGTTGAATTTGGTGGCCCAAACGGTGGTAATGGGGGCAAGGGAGGAGACATAATTTTCATCAGTGATGCAAATCTCAACACTTTGCTTAATTTTCGTTGTCGAAGACATATTAAAGCAAGTAGTGGAAAAAGTGGTACGAGTAGAGATAGATCTGGCACGGCAGGAAAAGATATTATACTTAAAGTTCCAGTTGGTACACAAATAATAGATGAAGAAAGTGAGGAAGTGATAGTAGATCTTGATAAACCCGACATGGAATTTCAAGTAGTACAAGGTGGAAAAGGTGGACTTGGAAATACTAACTTTAAATCTTCCACCAATAGGGCACCAAGGCATTTTACTCATGGTCAGCCTGGTGAGGAAAGAAACATAGTATTGAAGCTAAAAGTTTTATCTGATGTTGGCATTATTGGTATGCCAAATGTAGGTAAATCTAAATTTTTAACCCGCTGCTCGAATTCTGATACGAAAGTAGGCGATTATGAATTTACTACTATAAGACCACATTTAGGTGTAGCAAAAGTGGATTATAGCGAAATTGTAATAGCAGATATTCCTGGAATAATCGCTGATGCTCATCTTGGAGTTGGGCTCGGACACAAATTTTTAAAGCACATAGAAAGGTGCAAAATTTTACTGCATTTAATTGATGTAACTCACGATGAAATTATTTCAGCTTATAATTGTACGCATAATGAACTGAAGCTTTACAATAGCGATCTTGTTGAAAAAGAGGAAATTGTAGTGTTAAATAAATGTGACTTATTGGAAGAAACAGAAATTCTTGAGAAGAAGAATCATTTAGCCAATTATCTTGATAGAGAAGTACTGTGTTTATCAATTGACGATGATTTACAGCCCATTCTGAGGTTGTTAAATGAAAAAGTGAAAACTAAGGAAATTAATGTATATGATCCTTTTAAGATGTGAATTTTTTATTTGACAATCAAAGTCTGGATTCCAGTGGGTAATTTTCCACAGTTGTCTGCATTTTTTGTTCCACAACTTATCTTTTTTTCGGCTTGTGCCATTTCTCACACTGTCTCTTGCCTTCTTGAACTCAGAAATTCAATAGCTACAAAAGCATTTGAGTAGTTTTTTGTTAAGAATTAGGCATAGAATCCCCCATATTTATTAATAAAGAACAGAAAAAATGTAACGTACATACGACAGAGATTAAGCATATGTGTGCACCCATGTGCGCTGAAGAAGATACGCTACATTCTTTACTTAGTTTGATTATTTGATAGAAAAGTCTGCAGACGAAGATAGATTTTGAGCTCTAAAAATACCTCTACTGTGAGTATACTAAGATTAGATAAATAGGCGAAGTAATTTTTATATTAGTTTTTTAGTTGCCAATCAATTTGGAGTTCAATAACTTGACATTTATTCAATACTACTGTATAATAAGCATGTGTATTTTTTATACACTATGGCAATAAAATTACCTTGTAATAGGTGTATTGGACCCGAGGGCAGTACTCGGCGCCTCCACCATATTTTTTGATTGATACGGGGGCGAGTAAGGATCGACATGCATAGTAAAGATGGTAGCTTTGCTCGGTTAGATACCACCGCTAAGAGTTCACAATTTAGATGCAAACGATAACTTTGCTGCTGAAGACAATGTTGCATTAGCTGCTTAATTTAGGCACTATAACTTCATCGCTATAAGCACGGTTTAGGGAACGCCGGGTAACAGAAGTTCCCCCAAACATGTAAGGGTTATATGGATAAAACAGATTATCAGAAGTCGCTTAGTTATGCTAAATTTCAAGTTATCAAAAAGGCTTTGAATACTATATTAGATAATGTTTTTACTCCTCACTTAGAAATAGTATTTTTTACGCGCTTTAATGGTGTTGTCATGCCAGACTACTTGAAAGAATCATACCCTACTCAAATGCTTATTATATTACAGCATCAATTTTTTGGTCTAAAAGTTCTTGAAGATAAGTTTAGCGTCAGTTTGAGCTTTCGTGGAAAACAAGAACAAGTCACTGTACCGTTTTTTGCTATTAGTGAGTTTCATGATAAAATTTCAGGAGATACTTTAGTATTTAGCGTTGATTCTGATAAAGAATATGAAAGTGAGAAATGTGCTGAAAAGTCATCAAATGGTAGTATTATATCTATAGATCAACTTTACGATAAGTAGTTACTTCATTTTATAAATAAAAAATATTGTATCTGTTCAGGATATCGACAAGACCATAGAGTAAAAGTGAGTTTATAACAAATGGTATCATTTGAGTAGCTGACATTAGCTTTCACATCAAAAACGTTATAAAGCGCTTTCATGTTTACCAACTTAGTGCCAATCTGGATCCCAGTGGGCTTTGTTGCACAGCTCTTCGGATAGTGGGTAATGTATAATAAATTCATGAAGCTATATCAAACTTAGCCATGCCTATTTCAGTAAATTTGTTAAGCAAATAACACTTGAGTAGCAGTTCCTTCTCACGATTAATCTCAGATTTATTCCTAAAACTAAATCCAAATATTTGCTTCAGTCGCGAGAAAAAACTTTCTATATAAGATCTCTTCCAATAATTTATCTCTTTTTTCCACCTCTTCATACCATCTTCATCATATGACTTTATGAGCTTGATTGTAGAATTTCTCTCATTCATATAATCCAACTTTGGATGCTCTACTGCATTATTTTGCGGAGGAATCCTTGTCTTTATGTCAAGCTCATCGCACAGTTTGTATAACTTCTTTCGATCTATCTGCATATATCGTGCTTATGTTATACTTGGTATCCACTCTTTCAATAAGATCACAGGCTCCATAGTGGTCGGAATAAACTCCACTACTGTATTTTGCAGCTATAACTTTTTTACTACCTATCTCTAGCATTACATCTTGTTTGCTCATAGCGGCGATACTTTCTATCTGTACCATTTGCCTTACTATGGCTTGGAATATTATTGTAGATGCTGATACCTGTACTATCTATAGCAATTTCAATATCTTCCATATCGTTCTTATCAACTCTGCAGTCGTTGATTTTGATATTAAGCTTTTTAAACCTTCTTGAAGCCTGCGAATAGCTGATAATTTGCAAAATTTTCCCTATTTGCTCAAGATATTTCTCTATAAATCCCACTGTTTGCCTAAGACCAATCCTGAATAGATAGGTTATTATGTGAATTAGAATCACTACTTTGTCGCTGTAGACATTGTTGCCACCTGCTACTTTTGGACTATTTTCGTACCAATTTTCAATGGCATCGTTGATATAATGAAAAACATTTCCCCTTTCTTGAAGAAATTTGTTATATTCATTGCAGTTACTGACTTTCATTCTTATTGGCATATTTTTCCTTTGTCGGCTAAATATCTATTTTATAACAAATTCCATCAGTAACTGCCTGTTCTTTCCTTGAGTGGTGCAACAAAGCCATCCCAGTGTCTGGGCACTGGGATGACAACAAAGGGGCTACTTGAACAGAGGCTATTTAGGTAACAAGAGGTGACAAGAAAAGAAGCGCTGGTTTCATACGTACCTGAACACTTATCCTGCATGTAATAAACATGATCAAAAAGCTATTCATACAGTACACATCTCTCCGTTAATTTATCAATAAGTTTTTTATCCACGTGGAATCAAAGGGTATAATATCTTATAGCTTATTGTTTACACCTATTTCAGCATAAAAATTATTGTGGGGCTTGATTTTATACATATCACTACACATAATAGGTTTTAGTGTAAATTAGTAATATGCATCCAATCATATACTTACTTAACCTGTTACTTGATCTTTACAGCTTCGTTCTAATATGCTCAATTGCTCTCGATTTGTTGATTAAATTGAATGTAGTTAACATGTATAATGAGATTGTAAGCAGCATAATGCAAACTTTAAACAGACTCACTTATCCTCCACTAAAGGTTATCAGAAGGTATATACAACCATTCAATGGATTAGATTTATCCGTGATGATATTGATAATAGCAATTCACTTTGTAAAATATACAATTACTTATTACTTTAAGTAGATGTTAAAAAAACAGCTAAAATCAGCGATATACTTGTCACTATTAATGTATATATATATATCGGTTTTTAGCTATAATTATAAAGATCCATCCTTAAATACAGCTACAAATCAGGAAGTAACAAATTTGGGCGGAGTAGTAGGTTCATATTTAGCTGATATATTGGTTCAATTTCTTGGACTCGCTAGTATTACAATAGCTACAACCATAGTTTACTTTTTAATTTTCAGAGCATCATTGCTGAAAATTATCTACCTAACGTTAATCAATGTAGCAATATATGCTATATTGTCGCAACTTTCGCTTGGCATTACTGCTAGATACATGCACGGTGGAATAGTCGGTAATGCTCTAATTGACCACTGCCCGTTTTACATATTCACAGTAGTAGCATCAATAGGTATTGTAGGATTGATTGGTTGGAAGAGAACGGTTTATTCTTTGCTTTTCCTATGTAAAAAAATATTTTCCCTTTTTACAAAGGTTCTGTTTTTCAGGTTACGTAAAACTACTGATTATTCAATAGCACCATTAGTAGTAGAGGAAAAATATATAACCACTAAACAACAACCGAAAGAAAGAAAGAAAAAAGCTGCCGAAGAAATTGTTAAACCACCTTCTAGCGAGTTTGAGTTTCCAAGCATTCACTTACTTTCCAAAGCAGAAGAATCTTTGCAGAGAAAACAGTTGAATGCATTAGAGAGCAATAAGAATTTATCTCTGCTCGAACAGGTTCTGAGTGATTTTGGCGTGCAAGGAAAAATTATAAGTGTATGTTATGGACCGGTTGTGACTTTATACAAACTTGAACCACAAGCAGGTACAAAATCTGCAAGAGTGATTGGTCTTGCAGATGATATTGCACGTTCAATGAGTGCACTTTCTGCACGTATTTCAATAATTCGTGGACAAAATGCCATGGGAATAGAATTGCCAAACAAGGAGCGAGAGATTGTAATGCTGCGTGATTTACTTGAATCGCCAGAATACCAAAATGCAAACTTAAATCTTCCAATTGCGCTTGGCAAGGAAATAAGCGGAAAACCAGTTATTGCAGATCTGACTAAAATGCCCCACTTGCTTGTTGCCGGAACTACAGGGTCAGGTAAGTCGGTTGCAATTAACACGATGATTCTGTCGCTTGTTTATCGACTAAGTCCTGATGAATGCAAGATGATAATGATCGACCCCAAAATGCTCGAGCTTTCAATATATGATGCAATACCGCATCTAATAACGCCAGTGGTAACAGAGCCAAAAAAAGCTGTTATTGCTCTTAAGTGGATAGTGAAAGAGATGGAAAATCGCTATCGCATGATGTCATATTTAAATGTGCGCAATGTAATAAACTATAATCAAAAAATTACAGAAGCGATGAATAGCGGAATAGAGTTGGAGCGCGTTGTACAGATTGGCTTTAACTCAACAACGGGTAAACCTTTATTTGAAAAAATACCACTTAAAATGGAGACATTTCCGTATATTGTGGTGATCGTAGATGAAATGGCAGATTTAATGCTTGTTGCTGGCAAAGATATAGAATGCTCTATTCAACGTTTAGCTCAGATGGCTCGTGCTGCAGGAATACACATCATAATGGCAACACAACGCCCATCTGTAGATGTGATAACAGGTGTGATAAAAGCAAACTTTCCAACGAGAATTAGTTTTGCTGTTACTTCTAAGATAGATAGCCGTACAATACTTGGTGAACAAGGGGCCGAACAGTTACTCGGTATGGGTGATATGCTTTATATGGCCTCTGGTGGTAAGATTATTCGAGTGCACGGTCCATTTGTAAGTGATGATGAGGTGCAAAATATAGTTGATCATCTGAAAACGCAAGGTGAGCCAAACTACATGGAGGAAATCACTCAAGAAGATGAAAATTCTTTCGCGGAATCAGAAGGTGAAACAGAAGATGAAGAGAACGATCTATACAAGCAAGCAGTGGCCATCATTCAGAGAGATCAAAAGGTTTCAACTAGTTACATTCAAAGGCAACTTAGAATAGGCTATAACAGAGCTGCAAATATTGTTGAAAGAATGGAGAAAGAAGGTATTGTCAGTGCTCCGAGTTACTCAGGAAAGAGAGAGATATTGGTAGAATAACCCTTAACTTAAACCAAAGAAAGTTATTTTAAGATCAATAGATCTCTTGCATAACTGGAATTCAAAAGTTCCAGCGCATGACCAGATATTTCTTATTGGATCCCAGTTGTATAGTGTTTAATACTAAATTAACTACTAAAAACGTACAATAGTAATATATTAATTAGCTAGGGGGTTAAAAATGGGTATAACCAAATTTGTATTCGGTTTTGATAAATCGGATGTAACAGCATTGCAGGAAAGTCAAAATATTGATGCTAAAAAGTTTCAAGAAGTATTTAGCGCATTAAAAGAATGGCAAGAAGCTCAAAAGATAGATGCTAAACAGTTTGAAGAGGTATTTAGTGCATTAAAAGAGTGGCAAGAAGCTCAAAAGATAGATGTTGAGCAGTTTGAAAAAGTTTTTGGTGCATTAGAAGACAAGATTGGTACTGAGCAGTTTCAAGCTATGCAAGAGCACTTAAGCGGCTTGCAAGAAAAATTTACAGGCTTAGAAGAAAAAGTAGAAACATTTGCAGACATGGTAGGGGGACAAGAACAAGCAATACTAACTTGTGCCATAGTCAGTGCTGTTGCTGCAATAGCTGTAACTAGTTTTGTTGCATTCTGTATCTATCAGGGAGTTAAGCTTGATAAAGAGAAGAAAAACGACTTGTCTCAAGATATGCCAAGCGGAAAGTTTAATAATGTGAATGATACCGAAAAACTGAAGAATAACTTACAGCAAGGAAGAGTGTAATGCTCTTCTTGAAAGGGTGTTACGTAAAATTTGTAACACCTTAAATTTCCTTTAGATTATGTAGGTTTTGGTAGTAAATTTTTTAGAAAGATGTTTGTATTATAAACTTGGTAGAGATTCTGATTTACTTGAAGTTTGTTAATTGGTATCTTTTAAAGCACAATATTCACTATAGTATGCTTAAGATCTTTTCTAAAGTTTTATTTATATTAATACTTTTGGTTTCTAGTTTCTTTACTGTACATAATGTTGAAGCGAAGTCTAAGGTAAAGTTCAGTAAGAGGTACATACCTCCTGGTAACCCTGGTGGTGCAAACTTTCATGCAGACGAGGATTTTGCTGAGTCATATAAACTGTATGAGAAGCGTAGGGAGCTCCTCAAGAAAAAAAAGTTACAAGATCTAGCTATGAATAAAGAAGATCTAATCAAAAAATTAAAAGAAAAAAAAATTGCTAGCCTTGATAACGAGCCAAACAACGTGGGAGCTTGCATAGTTGAAGATGGGGAGGATGCTATGATCAATCAGCATGGTATTAATCTTGCACGTTTAAAGGGTGCTGTATTTATAGATCAAGAGCCAGTTTCTCAGTATGAAAGTAAGCAGCATAAAAAAAGTGAACAACAAAAAGGGAAAAAAGTTACTTCAACACGAGAAAAAAAAGTTTCCCCTATAAATGTTACTATAAAAGAAACTCCATCAAGAAGAACGTGCTCTCATGATTCTATTACTGATCTAAATAGAACACCACAGCATAGTTTAAATGGTTCAAGTTCATTTGGCAGTGTAGTTGACACAGTAAAATAGTGTCACGATTAATAATATGCTAGATAGAGACCTGACATTGAGTGATGATGCATATGAGTCATCGCCGGTTTCCAGGCATAAAACTCATACTGTAAAAGTTGGACAAGTGAAGATAGGTGGAAATAATCCTATAGTTGTTCAATCCATGGCACTTGGTGCACATATAGATTCTGACAACATAAAAAGTAGTGCTCAGAAATATGCAAAAGAAGTAATAGAACTAGCGCATGCAGGTTCAGAATTGGTGCGAATTGCTTTGAACTCAGAGGAAGTAGCAAAAGCAATACCTTATATAGTAGAGGAAATAAATAAAGAAGGCTTTGATGGTAAGATATTAGTAGGCTGTGGACAATATGAGCTCTACAGGCTGATTCAGGATTATCCAGACAACATTAAAATTCTGGGTAAAATTAGGATAAATCCAGGTAATATAGGCTTTGGTGATAAACGTGATGAAAAATTCGAAAAAATTATAGAGTATGCAATAACGCATGATCTTCCTGTCAGAATTGGAGTAAATTGGGGTAGTCTTGATAAGTACCTTTCACAAAAATTAATGGATGAAAACTCCTTATCTAGTAATCCAAAAACTTCTGATGTTATATTACGTAAGACGCTTGTAATGTCTGCTCTTGGTAGTGCAAAAAAAGCTGAAAAGATTGGCCTTAATGCAGAGAAAATAATCATTTCATGTAAAGTCAGTAGAGTGCAGGATTTAATTTTAGTTTATACGGCACTTGCAAAATCTTCCAATTATGCGCTGCATTTGGGTTTAACCGAAGCTGGTATGGGTAACAAAGGCGTAGTAAATACCACAGCAGGGCTTACTTATTTATTGCAAAATGGTATTGGAGACACTATCCGGGCTTCTTTAACTCAGCGCCCTGGTGAATCACGCACTAATGAGGTGGTAGTATGTCAGGAAATACTGCAGTCTATAGGTTTGTGCTACTTTAACCCTCAGGTGAGTTCATGTCCTGGTTGTGGACGCACAAGTAGCGATCGTTTTCGTATATTAACTGAGGAAGTAAATGGCTACATAAAAACTCATATGCCGGTATGGAAGAAAAAGAATCCTGGTGTAGAGTATATGAAAGTTGCTGTTATGGGATGCATAGTAAATGGTCCTGGAGAGAGCAAACATGCAAATCTGGGGATCAGCCTGCCTGGGTATGGAGAAAAACCTGTTTCAGCAGTCTACAAAGACGGCAAATATTTCAAAACTTTACAAGGTGATAATATTTTTGAAGAATTTAAGGAAATTATTAGTGATTATGTGGAGAAGCATTACACATAAGCCTTTCACAAGTTTGTACTTAGACTACATTCTGTTTAGTGAACGTCAAATGAGACAATAAAGAACGTAAATTTAAAAAATAGATAATAGGGTTTCTTCTGCCTTTTTTTTATATGGTAAATTTCTTAATATTTAGATTGGCCCGGAGTAGTATAGAGATGTTATTCCAGTATCAAGGACTGAAGTTTCCTGATCTACAATATTTGTACAGTTATGAAATAGATGCAATTTGACATAAAAGCTTTACTTTTTGAAATTTTGGGTTACGTTTAATTTAACATATTTCAGTGGGGAATTTATTGTAGGTAGAAAGGAAGCTTTAAAAATATTAGGTTTTCAATCAAGCGATGCGCCCAGTGAACAAGAAATTAAATCAGCGTATAGAAAATTAGCCTTGAAATATCATCCTGATAAACATTCAGGTAAAAATGAGGTTGTGAAGAAACAAAATGAAGAAAAATTTAAGCAGCTAGGTTCTGCATATGAATTTCTTACTAAGGAAAGCATAGAAGAGGTTACAAATCTAACTGACGAAAATTTAAATGAAATTAATTCGCCTGGAGATTTGAGGTTTTACTTAAGTAGGGCTCTATATAATCAGGATATAAAGTTTCTTGAAAAGCTTTTTTCCAAATTCAAAAGCAGTAAAGATGGAAGATTTGGTGATTACATCAATGAAAAACTTATTTATATTTACTTTCCATTATCTATTGCTTTAATGCAAGCTAAAGATTCAAGAAATTATAGTATTTTGAAACTTCTTTTAGAAAATGGTGCTGATCCTAATATAAAGCTATTACATAATGAAGCTTCGTTATACTATTGTAGGGTTATCGATGACAGCAGAATTGTAGAGTTATTGTTACAATATGGTGCTGATTCTAATATGTTAGATAAAAATGGTAAAAATCCGTTGTTTAAAGCGTTTTTGTGTGATGATGATCATACTATGGAAATACTTTTGAAATATGGTGCTAATCCTAATATGTTAGATAAAAATGGTCGAGTTCCATTATATCAAGCAATCAATTGTGACAACGATAAACGCGAAAAATATGTAGAGTTGCTTCTAAAGTATGGTGCAGATCCTAATCAGAAGGTTAATGGCTCCAGAGTTATAGAGTGTGCTCCATATTTCACTAATAATTGTGTAATGAATTTGATTAAAACGCTTACTCTGCCATACGGCAGCAATAACAAAGTTAGAAAATTAATGGCCGAGTATGGTGGTGTTGATAGACAGTATATTATGCTTCAAGCAATATTTACTTGTTGTTGCTTAACAGTAGCTTCTGCTACTTTTTTTAGTATAGCTTCTCCTTGGTGTTATATACCAACAGCAATATTTGCACTTGCCGCGTGTTTTTTCATTAAAAATGCTGTACATGCTGCATTTTTTGCAAAAGAACCTTCTACTGAGTTTACCGAAGCTAGAGCTTGTCCAGAGATTAGTAAAAGGCTATAATATCTAAAGTTTTAGTGCTGGGTAAAGATGAGAAAAAAGCATCCAGCAGACCTAAGTCAAAGGGAATGGACAAGAATAGAAAGCTATTCCAGAGTATCATACAGGAAAGTAAGAAAAAAATATACTATAGTTAAAAAAATGTGATGGGATACCAAGGAGAAAATTTAAAAATCATATAAAGGAAGAATATGGTATGGATATTGAGATTGTCAAAAGGCCTTCATGTAGGTTCTAAGTCAACAAAGACACACCGCCTTAGCTACTACCAATGAGGGGTTTAAAGTACAGCCAAGAAGGTGGGTTGTAGAAAGGACTTTTGCTTTAGGAATAGAAGACTATCGAAAGAATAAGATTTACTCACTGAAAATTTCATATATCTGGCTATGAGTAGAGTTATGTTAAGGAGAGAATATGGGGAGTGTTAAATAAACTGTGTCAAACCGCATTTTTAGTTCAACTCAATTTTCAATCTGCCAGGAAAGAAAACATCAAGTTGAGAGATAGTTAATGCCCAATCATGTACAGGCATCGTCGACTTTTCCTCTACCTTCTTTATAGCACAATATACCTGCTTATACAAGGCATTTATGCTGGTAAATGAGCCTTTGGTCTTAGTGAATTTCCTAATTTGCCTATGTAGCCCCTCTATGGGATTGGTGGTGTAGATTATCCTCCTAACTGGACCAGAATACTTAAAATAACCAGACAAGTTTTCCCAATTATTCTGCCAAGATTTTATAACCATAGGGTACTTTGTGCCCCATTTTTCATCCAATTCCAACAGATAATTCTCGGCAATTTCCTTGCTTGAAGCTTGATATACCTTCTTTAAATCGCTCAAAAAACTCTTCGCATCTTTACTGGCCACATACTTCAGTGAGTTGCGTATCTGATGCACTATACACATCTGCACTTCCGCATTAGGAAAGACACTGTTTATAGCTGCAGGAAAGCTTTTCAGCCCATCAACGCAGGCAATAAGGATATCTTCTACTCCTCTTTCTTTGAGGTCATTTAGCACTCCCAACCAGAACTTCACTTTCAGCCAAATAAAAACCTAATACTTCTTTTTTGCCATTTTGATCTATGCCTAATATGTTATACATGCATTTACTTACGCAATGCCCGTCCTCTTTGACTTTAAAAAACATGCCATCCATGAAAACTATCGGATATACAGACTGCAGCGGGCGACTACGCCATTCGTTGATTACTGGTAGCAATTTGTCAGTAATACTTGATATCTCTGCCGCCGATATTTTGTGATCATAAATTTCCTCAACATGTGACACTATATCTCTATAGCCCATACCACTGGCAAATGTGCTCAAAATCTTCGTTTCAAGCTCTGGATGTAAGTTTGTTTGCCTTTTTTTGACTATTTGTGGTTCGAAACTTCCTTCCCTATCTCTTGGCGTCAAAAGCTCAAATGACCCTGCGCTTGTACGTAAAGTCTTTGCATTCCTCCCATTTCTTCGATTATTCTCTTCGCTTTCGGCCGACAAGTGGTTTTCTATTTCACCTTCCAGGCTTACCTCCAGCAACTTTTTTATAAACGGTGTTAATGCTCCATCTCTTCCTGTCAACGGTCTTCCTTCTCGTATAGACGACAGGATATTTGTTTCTAATTCTTTATAATCTACCAAACCGGTAGTTCTGTTTACTACTTTCTGACTCATTGTCAAACCTCCATTTTTTTATATCAATTTATTACTTTTTTTTCGGTTTGACACAGTTTATTTAACACTCCCGAAATACTTGAATTCGCGAACAAGTTCTAATCATTAATGTTATACACGTTCTTTTCTTTTTCTATTCTCTCTTGTTCTTCAATACAATACATAGCAAGCGGATTAGCTTTAAGTCTTTCGACTCCTATTTCTTCTCCCGTTCCATCGCAGTAACCATAAATGCCTAATTTTATTTTTTCCAACGCCTCCTTAATTTTTTCTTTTCTATCTTTTCGGCGCTTAATTAATTCTCCATTTTCACTATCAGAATAAATACTACTATCTTCTAGATCTTGTTTCTCCAGTTCAGAGAGTATTGATTGTAACTTTAAGCTAAAGTATTCCAGTTGTTTTACGTTCATATATTCTTCATTTTCTGAAGGAACGTAATCTTCCGGTAACTTTATTTTTATTAATTTTTCCATAGCATTATCAATAAAATATATTAAAACTTATATAACTTGTAAACACAAAAAATTATACTACCCTCAAAGTAAACACTATAATTTATAATAAACATTTAAAATCCTGGTATGATTAGTTTGGTAAAAAAATTAGTAATAAATGATAATAATCTTACTTATATAGTATGTATTTTTATTATAATGTTAAGTTTATCTTCATATACACTTGAAAACAACAGTAAACAAGAAGTCATATTAACATTAACATGGATATGTGCTACATTTGTTTTGCAGATCTCTACAAATAATTTATTTACATCTGATTATCATGATGGAATATTAGAGCAAATCTTTTTACAGCCACTCTCTTCTAGGCTGATAGTTGCTTATAAAATCTTCGCTCACTGGTTGTTATTTGGGTTACCGATTTCAGTGATTTCTTTCATGTTCAGCTTTGCAATTCTAGGCAATAATATTGAACATTCAATAGCAGTTGGAGTGTCTTTATTATTTAATACGCTGATAATCATTAATATTTCAGCTACTGGAAATGCATTGATGATTGGTCGAAATAACTTAGCATCAGGAGTGTCGCAAATTCTTGTTTTGCCAATGATAATGCCAACTTTTGTATATTTCAAATTGCTAACTCAATTTGAAAATTTATCCTTGAATATTTATACACTACTAATCACCATCTTAGTTTTTGTCATTTTAATTGTTAACAGCACTATAACTACTCACATAGCATTAAAATTTGCTGTGGAGCAGGATTGAAAAAACTTACTAGTTATAGCACTTCTCATAATAGTCCAAAAAAGGTAAGATATGGATTTATAGTAGTGATGGTAAGCATGCCAGCAGCATATAGTTATGACTTAAGGAAAAAGGTAATGGAAGCATTGGATGAAGGAGAGAGTGGAGAAACTGTTGCCAAGAGATTTAAGATTGGAGAAACAACTTTATATGAGTGGAAGAAAAGACGTGAGAAAACGGGAGATTTTCAATCAAAAAAGCTTGGAAGCGTGGCATAAAATTACCGACTGGAATGCATTTGCCGAATTTGCAAATGAGCAAGGTGGCAAAACTCAGTCAGAGATGCTGGGGCAATATTAGTAGACAAACAATTCATCGAGCACTTAAAAATATAGGATTCACAAGAAAAAAAAGACCTACGGATATAAAGAAAGAAATGAAGAAAAGCGAGCTCAATTTTCAAAGGTTATAGCAACAAAAGAACCTAAAGAATTAGTGTATATAGATGAGTCTGGCATTGATAACACTGAACCTATGGGTATTGCCAGAAAGGACAGCGGTTTTATGCCCTAAAATCTGGAAAGAAAACTCAACGAATTAGCATGGTTGCAGCCTTAAGTGGAAGAAAAATAATTGCTCCGTTAACCTTTAAAGGCCACTGCAATATGGATATCTTTAATAAATGGTTTGAGCAGTTTCTGACACCGATTTTGGAACCTGGACAAACTGTTATCCTTGATAATGCTACTTTTCATAAGTCTAATAAGATTTGCTAAAGGAGTTGGTGCAGAAATTTTATATCTTCCTCCATATTCTCCAGATTTCAACAAAATTGAGCATTATTGGTTTGCTATAAAAAACAGAACCAGAAAAAACATTCCTTTATTCAAATCTTTTCGTCATGCTGTCGATTCTTCTTTCTTATGACCTTTTTGGACTATTATGGGAAGGGCTATATTTACTTGTATCTGCTTAGTTAAGGGTGTTAACTTAAGTAGAGATGGAGACATTAGACTTCTTGCATGAATTACAGCGTGTGAAACCATTATTGGATTTCAGACTGGCTGGTTATGCAAGAAATCTAATATCTATCGAAGAGTCAGAAACTTTTATAACTTACCTTTAATCAACCTAACCCATGCGTGCCAATCTCTCTCACCAAGATTGCTTTCGAAAGACAGAAGATCCTTTACGGCTTTTGAGCAAATTTCTTCACTTGGAATTGACAACTCCCTATTCATTGCTAGCATCAGGCATTGAGTTTTACAAGCTTGTTCTAAGTGATACGTATAAAACATTGCTTCTTGTATAGTCTGACCACATGTTATAGATCCATGATTGCGCATTAACATCACAAAATTTTCTTTCAAATCAGCTATTAATCTTTTTCCTTCTGTATCATCAAGTGCCAGGGAATTATAATCATGGTAAGATACCTTATTATAAAAGTGCAGCGCCCACTGACTTATTGGGAGTAATCCATCCTTGAGAGAAGAAACTGCTACAATAGAAGGTGTATGTAGATGAAAAATTGCTTGAATATCTTTCCTTGCTTGATAAATGAAGCCATGGATTACATAGCCAGTTTTATTATATTGATATTCTTTGCCTTCAATTATATTCCCATCAAACGATACTTTCATCAATGAACTTTCATCTACTTCATAAAAACGTATACCAAACGGATAAACATAAAATGACTTTTTATCTTCAGAACGTACAGAGAGATGAGTATACGTATGATCATCTAATTTAAGATAAGATAAAATTTGATAGGCGTTAACTAGGTCTCTTTTCAACTCACTATTTGTTAATAACATAGCTCTTGACTAAAATTTTCTAAAGATTTATACGTAAAAAAAAGTTTATTACAAACTAAAAGGTGAACCTACGTTAAAATACTAAGCACTTTTACTTGCCTTAGGTGATTAGAGTTTACATTTCTAGATTACATAGTATTTTAACTATAAAAGCGACTTTTTATGTAATGTTTCATATGTTTTAAAGCCTTGTTTTTATGTTATTATAATTGTAGGTTTTAATATTAAAAATAATATGATAAACGTTGAGATAAAAAAAACAGCTAACAAAATTTTTCATATATATCACTGGTCTTCCAGGAAGTGGTAAACTTTCTACAGCAATAGTATTATCTAGTATGATAAATGCAGTAATTGTAAGTGGACTTGAATATAATCAAACTTCCAAAGAAGCTCGAGATAGAATATATAACACTACACATGTTATGTTTCAGGCAATAGAAGCCTATCCTATTGACTCAAAAAATTATATATTTGTTGATGAATTAATTAAAAATAATGATTACAACATAAGAATATATAACTCAGTAGTAGAACTTAGTAAAAAAATGAGCACAAAAATCCTCCCTATAGTACTTAGGTGCAATCCATTGATATTACAAGAGCGTACTATATCAAAAAAGCAAAGAAAAAATAGGAAGGTTACTAATATAAATAGTATTAAATTTAGGGAGGAAGATTTATTTGTACCACAAAATGCTATAGAGGTAGAAAATTCAAATATGAGTATAAAAGAAGTAGCAGAAGAAATAGTAAGTCAGATGTACAAACTTGGCCAAATTAATAGTGTTTACGCAATAGGCAACGATTTCATATACTGAGGCTCATTTAAATATAGAGCCTCAACTCCATTTAATTTTTGTTTATTTTTTAGTCTATAACGGACTAATAGCCCTGCATGGCTAGCATCCAACTTTGGTAAACTGCAATCCATATATGTAATGCAGTGCGTTTCAGGCTGGAGTTCACTTACTACAGCAGGATTTGATAGCGGTAACAAATTGAAATCAAATAACTGCGTATAAAACTTTTGATCATCTTCGATTATAGCTTTAATATTTTTTTTGCTATTTGTACAAAGTAGCGATATTGCATATGCTTGAGCTTCCAGGGCACTAACCCCATATAACGGCTTATTTGTAGCAAGATTTATACCTTGTGCAGTTGATATACCAACTCTGATTCCAGTAAAACTTCCTGGTCCAACTATCACTGCTAAATGGTCTATTTTATCGTAGCTGTAATTATGCTTATCAAACAAAGTATTCAGTATTTGAAAAAATGATTCTGCATGACTATTGTTTGCAGAATTGCGTTCTACAAAACAATTACCATCGTAATCAATTACTGCTATTGAACTACCAGCACCTACAGTATTAATTGCTAGAATGGACATCACTTAAGCTTATCATAGAGCTTTGTAAACATCATAGTGAACGCACCGTTACCCATAACATTTGCTGAAGTTATTATTGGGTCAAACACTATATACAATGCTGTAATTAATGAAAGCATCTCTGGGGAGAATTTAAGATACTTCTCAAGAACGGGCAACATTACCATAATCCCTCCCGCTGGAACTGCAACAATAGCAAATTTAAATAACAGAAAGTAGAGAAGGAAAGTCACATAGTCTGTTGCAGACAATGCACCACCAAAAGTCATTATCATTGATAGTATTATAATAAAAAAGCAATCACCTACTAAATGAAAGCTAGCGGTTATTGGCACAACAGACGATGCTATATCATGCTGCTTTACATTTTTTTTGCTTCCTTCAAGAGTAAGCGGCATAGCTGCATTACTAGACATTGTGCTCATTGCAGTAATAAATGCTGGTATCATATTACCTATACTAGCTATCCAGCTTGTGATCTTGAACGAATTTGCTGCTCCATATAAGAGAAAAACATAAAGGTAGGTTGCAGATGATATAATAATAAAAATTATTGAGTAATCCTTAAATATTATGGGTAAAACCTGATCATGTTCCATTTTTAAAGCAAGACCAAGTACAAACATTGGAATAATTGGCGTCAAAAATGTCTTCAAAATAAAGAGAGTTAAATCTAACATTTTGTTCGAGAGCTCTTTGCTTTTTTTTGGTAATATTGTGGACACTAATATGCTTAACACAAATCCACAAGCAAGGGCATAAAAATTAGAAAGCAATGCAGGTATCCTAAATGACCATAAAGGAACAATTGTTTCTTCATATGTTATATCTTGTATTGAATAAGTGTTTTGTGTGATGAAATGCCCAACAGAATAAGCTATTAAACTTGAAGCTAGATTCGACAAGAAAATCGTTATAATAAGTAACAATATAAACTTTATAGCCGACTGCTTAAGATTGTTAACACTACTAAAGATTAATGCAAAAACAATAAAAGGCATTATAAATAGTAAGATCTCTTTTATACTAAGGCTTATTGAATACAAGAAGGTTTTCACTTCCATTGGAACTAGATGACCAAAGAATACAACCGAAGTGATAACAGCAAGTAAGGTTAGTAATTGTAACATATTCTAATATAGCGATACCCTATGGAAATACATATGATAAATTAGCTGCTAAGTAAAGTAAAACTGCCTAGAATATTTGCATTACCTTCTAGTACTTGAATGAGATTTCAAGTTACAACGTTTCCACAAAGTATATAATTAACATCCACACCTTTGGTCAAGTTCCATTCACGCTTTATTACATTATATTCCATACCAGCCATGTTTTGCAGTATTACGTTGTTTTCCCTTAGATGATTTGCAATTTCTGATGGCTTGAGAAATTTATTCCAATTATGTGTGCCTTTTGGCAGCCAGTTTAATATGTACTCTGCGCCGACTATTGCAAGACAGAAGGATTTAATAGTTCTATTTATCGTCGATATAAAAATTAGCCCTTCTGGCTTCAACAGCTCTATTGCTTTTTTCATGAAAAACTCTAAATTATCGACATGTTCAACCACTTCCATCAACAAAACCACGTCATACTTCTTGTCATTGCTTAGCTCTTCAATGCTAGTGTGTGTGTATTCTATATTTAACCCTACTTTCTTCGCATGCAACTGTGCCACTTTTATGTTTTCCTCACATACATCTATTCCTGCAACGCTAATACCAATACGCGCCATTGACTCTGACAAAATGCCACCACCACAACCAACATCGAGCAATGATAGTTCTTTTAAATCGCATTTTTTTAATTCTTTTATTTTCTCAACGATGTATGATACTCTCACAGGATTCATCATGTGCAATGGCTTGAATTTGCCATTCTCATTCCACCATTCACCTGCTATTTTAGCGAATTTTGATATTTCATCTTCGTTATAAGTTTTTGTGGTTTTTTTCTTGCTAATATTGCTAAGTTTATCAAGGCGTTCTTTATGTCTACTTTCTTTTGAAAATTCTGTTTCGAGGAATTGTTTGACTATGTCTTTTGCTAATCCACTCGCAGTAAACCCTGCACCAAGACAAAGTATATTCGCGTTGCCATGCTCGCGAGCTAATTTTGCGATCTCAACACTATTACATAAAGCAGCGTAGATTCCTTCAAAACGATTTGCCACAGTACTCATGCCCAAACCTGTACCGCAAATTAATATTCCATAATTTGCTTTTTTGTTTGTTATATCTTCTACAACTTCAGCAGCATAGTCAGGGTAGTCTACACTCTTTTGTTCAGCAGTGCAGCCACGGTCTATCACTGTATAATCTAAAGTTTCCAAGTAAGCCTTTATTTCTGATTTTAGTTCATAACCTGCGTGGTCTGAAGCAACTGATATCACATCTGACATATAAGAAATTGCAACTTAAGGGTATTTATATGGGTAATTTATTTTGAGCTTTTTGTCAAGCTCTTCTGATCTTTCTGAATAAATTTCGAGTCAGATATGCATAAATTCTATATAATTTTTATCCTACCACTACTCATTCGGTAAAATGGATCATATAGATATTATAAAGTCAAAATTATTGTTGTCCGACATAGTAGGAAAAAAAGTTAGGTTAATAAAAAGAGGAGATAGTTTTGTTGGACTCTGCCCATTTCATAACGAAAAAACTCCATCTTTTTCGGTCAGCAATGTTAAGGGCTTATATTACTGTTTCGGTTGCTCAGCTCATGGTGATGCGTTTGAATTTATTTCACAAACTGAGGGCTTAAGTTTTAAGGAAGCGTTGGAAAATTTGGCATCTGTTGCAGGTGTTGAGTTACCCAAAAACCTCAGCTTTGCTAAAGAAAATGACAAACTGTTTTCAGCACTGAATTTAGCTGCAAGTTGGTTCGCGCAGAAAAATCGAGGTGTTATGGCTTATTTAAGGCAGCGCAAGATCTCACTCAAAATCATAGATAAATTTAGAATAGGTTATGCACCAAGTTCTGGCTTGAAGGAATATTTGAACTCCTCTGGTATTAAAGACGAGATTTTGATCGATGTTGGGTTAATAAATAAGAATTCTCGTGATTATTTCTATGATCGGCTGATATTTCCTATACACAACATCACGGGCAAAGTTATTGGTTTTGGCGGACGTGCGCTGAACTCTGAGCAACAGCCGAAGTATCTAAACAGCCCAGAGAGTCAGCTCTTTAAGAAAAGAGAAAATTTATATGGATTAAACTTTGCTTTGAGTGAAATACGCAAAAAACAGCATCTATTTGTTGTTGAAGGATATATGGATGTAATAGCACTACATCAAGCGGGAATTAGCAATACAGTTGCTCCGCTTGGTACCGCAATTTCTGCAGAGCAGATAAAAAATCTATGGAAATTTGCTAAAGAAATTTCCATCTGTATGGATGGCGATAGTGCCGGACGTCATGCTGCTATTCGAATTGCAGAACTTGTTCTACCGATACTGGAGCCTGGATACACATTGAAGTTCGTAACTTTGCCAAACAATAAGGACCCATACGATATATGCAATGAGCTAGAATATAAGACAGAAGACGTACTCTCTGCTTTTAACCACTCAACAGAACTGCACTCTGAATATTTATGGCATCACATAATTGGTAGAAATTTGCAAAATTATGAAAAATTTGCTCCGGAAAAATATTCAATTCTTGAGCACAAGTTCATGAAATATGTCAATGCTATCGGTAACAGCAGTATTAGAAGGTATTATAGAGATTATTTTTACAATAAGGTCAGTGAATTAAGAAGAAACTTTAAAAAGCTGATTTTTAATAGCAAAGCAACAAAAGGTGAGTATCTTTACAATAAATCTCCAGAGCTAATTGAAGCAGAGCAAAATCAGGCCATAATTTTGCGTATAGCCGTAGAATTTCCTGAAATCTTGAACCGTCCTATATTTTTTGAGCAATTTTCTCATTTCGAATTTACTAATGAGATGAAAAAATTACAACAGTGCGTAATTAATATGGTAACTAATGAGAGCAACTTTAATAAAGAAATTCTGCTACAGGAGTCTAGTGTTATAAAGTTTATATTTGAAAAAACTAGCGTACTAAATAGTCAATTAAGTGAGAAGAGATCGGCAGAAACTGTCTGGAATAACATAGTATTACGGAAAGAATTAAATGTATTACAAGAAGAAAAAATTAAAGCAAGGCTGGGCGGTAATTTTGACTTAGAGGAAAGGCTAATAGAACAAATAAAGCAAATAGAGGATAGTATACAAGAAATGCAAATGGAATTTATTCAAAAGTAGATGGCTTAAGATGTTCAAAATTATTAGAAAAACACTGTATTAGTATTTGCTTAAAATAGCTTATTCTAGTATATTTCTGGTTTGTTCAACTACGATAAGTGTTTTCATTTCTTCCTCTTATTATCTTTCTAGCCTTATACCTTGGAAGTGGTATTTATTTTTCTTTTATCGGACTTGGTAATCCTCTTCATCAAATTTCACCGTTAGTTTGCTTATTACCAGCATTATTTTTTGCTGTTCTATTCAATAAAAACAAAATTCAACATAGTATTGATACTCTTATAAAAGGTATGGGTAATAAAACTACTCTTACCGTATGTTTGATTTTTCTATTTGCTGGAGCATTTTCTACTGTTACTGAATCGCTTGGTAGTATAAATGTTATTACTAACTTAACTATTCGATTTCTTCCAGCAAGATTATTACTTCCTGGAATGTTTTTACTTTCTACTTTTATTTCAAGTGCAATCGGCACATCAATCGGAGTTATTGCACTTATAACACCAATAGCTGTTAATTTAGCACAAAATGGAGCTTTTGATTGTGCAGTGGGTGTTGGAGCTGTGATAGGTGGGTCTATGTTTGGCAGCAACCTTTCAATGATATCTGACACTACTATTGCTGCTACTTCTTCACAAGGAGCTTCAGTAAAGGATAAAATAAAACTCACTTTCAAGACAGGATCTGTTACAGGTCTTATAATACTTATTTATCTAGTAATAATTTCAAATAGTACAGAAGTTGTTTCTATCTCAAGTCTGAATTATTTATCCATAGTCAAAATTATCCCTTATATATCTTTAATAATTATGGGTTTATTTGAAATAAACACTCTAGTAACATTAGCTATTAATATGGTTATTGCTGGGATATTAGGAATAGCTTTTTTTGATTATTCTCTTATTGAATATTCTCGTGACATATATAGGGGTTTTTATAAGATGAATGAAGTAATGATATTTATTCTCTTCAGTAGTGGATTAAGCCACTTAATGTACGAATACAGTCAGAAAAAGATAGATATATTCACCGATAAGGTGAATATGACAAAAACTCAAGCTGAATTTATGATTGCGGGAATATCATCTCTGTTTACTATTTTAGTTTCCAGCAATGTTGTTGCTATTTTATTAACTAGTAATATTGCGAAAAGACTTGCACAAAGATATAACATTGCACCACACCGTAGTGCGTATTTATTAGAAATATTTACTTCTATCACAAAAAGTATCTTACCTTATGGTTCTCACGTATTACTAGCAAGCAGCATTGCCTCTCTGTCACCTATCATCGTACTAACAAAAGTATATTATTGTTTTGTTTTTGCAGCAGTTGCAATAAGTGAAATAGTGATTAATGGCAGACGTCATGCGGTTGTAGCTCCTCAATTACCATAAACAACTCTTTAAATTTTCACTCAATTTGTTGATAAATTAACAAATATTATAATCTTTGCTAAAATACTTATATAGTACCAATTCTTTTAAAGACATAGTATTACTAACCTCAGTTATGGATTAGCCGATAAAGAAAGGCATAGAAATAGAAGGCTTTTTGGACTGCATGGAGTAGGAAATCAGAACAGAAAAAACATGAATTAGGAAATTTGTTGGCGATCTATGTCTTGTATGCTCAATCTCAAATTTGTTTTTCAAGGAATCAAAAACAGTCTCAATAATCGACCTTTTCCTTAATAAAATCTTCTCTTTAAGTGAAATTAGTGCGTTTTTCATACCTTTTTTTACTTTAGTGACTAACTTTAGGCCTCTATCGAAGAGTTTCTCAAAAAGCTCTTTCTTTATATAGCCCTTATCTCCAAACAAAAGTCCGGTCAGTCTTTTAGTGAGAGTTGGTAAAGGTTTTCTGTCATCAACGTTACCTTTGGTTAGGGTAAGTGCTTGAATTTCACCAATTTCGTTAATCACTAAGTGCAACTTGAAGCCAAAAAACCAACCATACGTACTCTTACTAATTTCTGCTAGATGATTAAAAACTTTATTCCTAGAGATCCTTTTTTTGTGGCAAACGGCAATCGTAGAGGTGTCGATGTAGGAAGTGCCGGTCATTTTCGCTTGTTCACAGAACCATTGCAAAAGTAATGCTAAATACCACAAAACTCGCGGCTTTAAGGCAATAAATCTGTGATATGAAGGCAGCTTTGAAAACTCTGATCTATAGAATAACTGAAGATAACAAAGATAAAAAGCCTTGAAGTTTTTACATGGTGATTTATGGTATAACAGGATTATGGTTAGAATTTCTGAGTGCGCTATTTCTGGTACTCTGGTTGGTTTTTTGCCGTTTGATAAGAACCTATTTGCAAAATTATCATCTACCGCACGACAAAAATCCTCGACGCAACAGTACAGTTCTGTAATATCTTTCTTCATGGGTAACCTCTTATTATTACTAAAATACTCGAGTTTACCCTGTTTCCCTCTTCTTAGTTATACTTTTATCTATTTTCTAATCCATAACTGAGGTTTTGAAGGAAGGATAGAAATATCACGAAATGAAATCTTAAGCTATGCTTATGAATACCAATCTGAAGAGTTTTTGGATTATTTTTTTAATAAGTACTTAGATAAATTAGATATCAACTATAAAGATAAAGAAGGAAATACAGCTTTACATCATACATTAAAATGGTTGGATTTGGGTAAATCGAAATACCAAGGTTTTGTCAAGTCACTTCTTAGTAAAGGTGCAAGGCTTGATGTTAAAAATAGCAAAGATGAAACTCCATTTGATCTCTTGGTCAATTATGCTACATACTTCTCTCGTAAGGAAAAAGTAGTAGAAAAATTAAATAATCTTTCGGTGGTGCTTAGTGGTTGTAAAACCGATGAGCTAAAGAAGCTAGAAGGTACTTCTGCGTTGAATGAACTAGTAGATACTATTGTTAGATATAAGCATAAAAAAGCTCTAGATCTTCTAGTTGAAAATAACATAAAGATTTCAAGTACTATTTTAGAAGGTATTGTTAAACACAATTGGAAAAAAGAGATTTTTGATTGCTTTTTACATAGAAAGAAATATAATTTTCAGGATGAAAATGGGAATACACCTCTACATCATGCTTTAAGAAACTTACAGCCCTATACGTCAATGCTTCGCAAAGTTGAATCACTTGTGAGTGCAGGTGCGAGATTTGATGTTAACAATGACCAAGGTGAAACTCCGTTTGATCTCTTGGTTGAATATGTTGAGAAGGGGTTTTATGGTCAAGCGTCAAGGTTAAGTTATGCTTGGAAGTTGTTTAACAAATGTGAAAATAAAGATGTACTAAGAGAGCTAAAATATAAAGATGGTACTCCTGCATTAGATAAACTAAATGAGCTTCGTATTAAGTGTCGTAATACTTCTATCATAGTTGCTTCTACGTTAGCAGTAGTAGGAGTTGCTTTAGAAGTAGCTATTGCAGTCTACTCAGGAATGTTAGCGTTAGGGATAGGAATTGGAGTTTGTTGTCTTGTTGTTGCTGCAATCACATACCATTGTAATAGTCCTGCAAATTTATTGAAAGATAGCAATGCTGAAGTTGCAATTAATCAAATGGCATTAGTAAAATTATAACTTAAGATCAGAAGAAATGGCAGATCAAGTTTAATAATGTTAATTCAGTAATATATTTAGTAAAATCTAAAACTAAGAAAATTCTATACTTGCAACTCTGTGAGATGCTGGTGGTATCTATCTTACTTTCTTGATAGGAATACAGATTACAAGAGATAGGCGATGGAATTTCAAAGAGTTTGCAAATAATAGTTATTATTTGTAGAATATAGAAAAGTTAATAGAGATTTTAATAGTATGCCATCCGTTACTTTTATTTTACCTGATGGAAGTAAGAAAAGCTATGAAGCTGCAGAAGGAGAAACTCTGCTTAATTTAGCCCACAGAAGTGATCCAGATCTGCTTGAAGGTGCATGTGAAGGCTCTCTTGCTTGTTCTACATGCCATGTGATTGTTGATTCAAAATTTTATGATGTTGTAGAAACACATAACCCTATATCTGATGAGGAAAATGATATGCTGGACCTAGCTTTCGGTTTAACAGAGACATCGAGGCTTGGATGCCAAATAAAAATCACAAAAGATATTGACGGTTTGTGCGTAACCGTGCCCAGAGGTACAAGAAATATATCATTAGATAAATAAGAGGATAATGCGTAAAATTTTTATCTATATTCTTATCTCCTTACCTTTGTTTATTCCTCTAGCTTATAGTGGTTTTTGGTATTTTTCTGCATTTAAGGTAAAAAGTCTTTTAACTGATTACATTAATGACGAAAAAGTTGATATTTCACATGATTTTAAGGGGTTTCCTTTTAACCTAGTTTTTCGTGTAACGAATCCAAAATTTTCTAATGAGCAATTAACTGTTTCATCTGAAGCTTTAATGATAAAAAACAGATTATTTGATAAGTCAGTATATATCTATATACCAAGCAATAAAGTAAACATTGCTGTCCGTAGTGATGAGAAAAAGAATATAAAGTGTCACACACACGTGAGTAGCCACTTTGTTGTTAAACTAAATGATTTACTATCTTCATTAAAATTCAACAGAAATAGCACTGTAATAGACTATATAGATACATTTCGTTACGAAGATTATGGATTAAAATGTGATGTTTTAGAAAATCAGCAAAGTGTTATAACTGAAGTGAATGATAAAAGTAATTACATTCAATTTCACTTTGATAAAGAACTGAATGAAAATACTAAACTAGAATTTGATTTTTATACTTACCGTTATAAACATACTGCAAGTCCTGAAAATTACCTTAGTGTCGACGCTAAATTAGATTATGAATTTGTAAACCATATTTCAGCTTCTAAGATTAATTTCAACATAGAAAAATTTTTGATTGAGAGTAATAACTTTTCTATTGCTGCGAATGGTGGAGTAAGTAATTACAATTTAGTTACATCTTCATTTGAAGATAAAATCAATGTAGCCATATCAAATTATAAAGAATTAATTTCGTTTGTGACTAATGATTCAAAGACTGCAGATAAATTGGAAAAATCAATATCTTCCTTATCAGAAAAAATCACTAATAACGACATTCAATTTTCAATAAAGTACGACAATAATGTAGGTTCAGGCTTTATTGGAAAATTATCCACTACTGATTTTATCACTCAATTCACCAAGAATGAGAATAGTAATTAGCTTACTTTTTACATTGATATTCCATTTAAGCATAAATGCTTTTACTTTGGATGATAAACTAAGAGACGAAAGCATGGAAGAGCGAGCAAGTAGCTTATTTGCAGTAATAAAGTGTCCAGTATGCTCTGGTGAATTATTATCCGAATCTGAGTCTCAAGTTGCATATGGTGTGCGTAAGACAATTCGCAAGAAGATCAGTGATGGATATACTAACGAGCAAATAGTTTCAGAGTTAAAAAATTCTTATGGAGATTCAATTATCATTGTACCACCTGTAAAATCTAGTACCTACATTTTATGGTTTACTCCTTTTATAATTCTTCTTATTGGATGTTTTCTAGTACGAAAATCAGTTCAGAAAATAGATAAAGTAGTAAAAAGATAACTATAGAGTAAAAGTGAGTTTACAACAAATGCAAGTAGCTACTATACGAACATTTGAGTTTAGATCAAAGATTGTAAGGTTAAATCTTCCATCCAAATAACCACGCACTCTACCTGCTTATCTGGGTAGACTTCTTGCACTAAGGTTTTATAGATCAACATTTGCTTTTTTATTTCATTTGATGAGGAAATAGAAACGTTATGGTGTGATTTATAGTCAATTATGATTGCTTTGTCTTCTGTTATGCACAGTCTGTCTAGCCGCACTAATACTGGTTTTCCGTCAATTGTTCCACTAAGTGGAATTTCTGATTTGCCCTCCAAGTCGAACAGGTAATCATATTTTTCATTAAAGGTTAATATTTTGCTGTAAATTTCATCCTTATCTTCACTAGTGTTTATGCTATCAAGATATTTCCTAACCCAATTTTTTCTCCTGTCTTTCTCTATCTTGGGCATATATTGCAATATACTGTGAATTATTAAGCCTCTTGCATAGCTGTCTGTCGTCCCAATGCTCCTTTTTGTCATTCCAGCATTCTCATCTGTCATCCCAGTGCTTGACACTGGCTTTTTTTCTCCAGGTTCCAGCGTTACGTGCTGCAATGACATTGATAGGTTTGATGGAGGTGAAATCACTGGAACATCAAAATAATCACGTTTTTTATAAATAGAAGGGTAGTTTGCATTCATGCATAGCACTTCAACTTTTTCTTTAAATATCGGCTGTAAGTATAGTTTTTTCCTCTCATATAATGCTCCATATTGAATAACTAGATCATACCAAGAGCCCTTTTGCACTGGCTCTTTGCCTAAAATGTATAACTCATCTTCAGCACGCGTAAGTGCCACGTACAGCAAACGCAAATATTCGTTATAATCCTCTAGTTTTTTCTCTCTTTTTACTTGATTACAATAAGCATTACTATTTTTGCCACACCAAAATGGTGCTTCCGTTGCATCAAACAAAATATTTTCGCTGTTTCTTGGTACCGTATTTGTGTCAACTAAAAACACTATTGGAGCTTGTAGACCTTTTGATTTATGAATTGTCATTATTCGTACAGCATTGAGTTTTGATTGCATATCGTTTTTAATCTCAGGATTATTTTCTTTGATCCACTGAACAAATGCTTGAAGAGATGGGTGCTCAAATTGCAATACGAGGTTCATAAATTCGTCTAGAATCTCGAAGCACTCAAGACCTAGCCTTGCAGCAAATTTCTTCCTGCCTGTGCGCAATATATGAGTGAATAGTGTAAGGGGGGATTTTGTCTGAGATAAATTAATTAGATAGTTTAATTCATTAGAGATAATCTCCTGATAATCTTGAAGTTTTTCCCACAACGACTGTTCTTTACGATTGTATGCAATATTGAATAAATCATCCTCAGTGAAGTTAAATAGCGGTGATTTTAAAACATTTGCAAGAGCAAGATCATTTGCCTGGAGGAGCAAAAATTCAGCTAAAGCTATTAAGTCCTGCACAGCTATGTAATCCATAATTCTAAAATAATCTCGGCCTATAACTGGTACATTTACTTTTTTTAGTTCACTTATTATGTAATCAACTAACACATTTCGCTGCCGTACCAAAATCATAATATCCCTTGGTTCTATATGACGATCTTTGGCGACTAAAATCCGCCCTTCGTTTAACCAATTGTGAATTCTTTGGGCTATTGCCTGAGCAAGTAATCGATCCTTTACTACATAATCTTTCCTCTGTGTTAAATGAATTTGTAAGGCTTGCTGCTCTTCCTCTTCATATCCTGGCAGTAACGGCCAAATTTCAATGTATCCTTGATCGTTTTCTCTATATGGAATATGTTTTATCTTGTTATCATTGAAAGATATTTCTTCACGAAAATTGTTAAATATTCTTTCTACAAGCATCAAAACTTCTGGAGTTGAGCGAAATGACTTTTCAAGTTGACATGATACCCAATCTCTGCCACCGGTTTTCGTGTGAAAATATTGCTGCATGTAATTAAATAGATGGGGATTTGCTCCTTGAAATCTGTAAATGGATTGTTTTACATCCCCAACAACGAATAAAGTTCTCTTTTCGTCACCACCGGTAAAAAATTCATTGCAGAGATTTGTTATAATTTTCCATTGACTGATACTATTGTCTTGCGCCTCATCAACAAGGATGTGGTCTATTTTTTGATCTAGATTAAACAATATCCAATCTTTATAGCCTGGATTGCTAAGGAGATTTGTTGCTAAATTGATGATATCATCATAATCAAGCAGTGCATTCTTTGATTTTTCACTATTATATAGATCAACATATACTTTAAATATACTAAGTAAACTACTGGTTCTTCCGAATATTTGATAAGAATTTATGTCCTTTACATGGGTAAACAATGCATTTTGAATGCTTTCTATCATTTGCTCTACGTCTTCAAATTTTTCCAAAGCACCCTTTGTTATAATGGATGATATGCTCTTTTTTTCGTACGATTCTGATTTGAGAAATACTTTAGCTAAGTTCTCTATCTTGTTGTCATCCAAGTAGCTGACACTGGGATCCATATTTCTTTTTTTTTGGGTCCCAGTGTCAGCTACTTGGATGACAACATTTGGTACGGACGATTTTCTGCTATTACACCAATCATAAAGTATCGCACTGTAACTCTGATCTCTTTTGCTGCCCTCACTTAATATTTTAGCTAATCTTTTTATCTGCTCAATCGTTTCACTCTGTAAATCGTGAATCTTATCTGGGGCACTTAGTTTATCTTTGATATACCCTAAATTATTTTCTAGAGCTGATCTCTTTATACATAAGGTATAGAGCAAATCACTCAGCTTGTTTTCATCAAATTCAGCTGCAATGATATTTATATCGTCCTGCACAGTTTCATTATGAAGCGTTTTTTCAAATATGATGGAATGCAATTCTTTACATTCGCTCAACGTACAATTTGGAGCGATACCAGCTTCTGTAGGAAAGCTGGAGATTAATTTGTAACAAAAGGCGTGTATAGTTTGAATATTAAGACCAAGATTTTCCAGTTCAGAAAAAAGCCTTCTTGCTCTTGTTAAATAATCTTTATTTTCTCTGGTTACACACTGGGCTAATTGTTCTAAATCTGCGACCAATATACCCTCTGGATATATTGCCCACTTACTAAGTGTACTGTAAATGCGATCCTCCATTTCATTTGCTGCAGCATTGGTGAATGTTAAGCAGAGAATATTTCTCTTATTCTCTAATAGAAGTCTTAATACTCTGTCTATTAAGATCTTTGTTTTACCTGTACCAGCTGATGCACTTACCCATACAGAGAAGTTAGGATTTATGGCATTTGATCTCATTAGGAGTGTATAAAGTTTGACTGAAGTGGCATTTCAAGTATAGTAAATAAGATAGTGTTAGTGAAGATATACAGATGGAAAGTTTTTGTGTAAAGGCTCCTGCAAAGATCAATCTTTTTTTACATATTATAAATAGAGAAGAAAGAGGGTATCATTTAATTGAAAGTTTGGTTGTCTTTGCTAAACTTTCTAATTTTTTAGAGATAAAAGTAGGAGAAAAAAACTTTAGATATGATAACTCTACAGTTGAATTTGTAAATTCTGAGTTTAGAATAAATTATCGATATAATACTATAACGAGAGCAGTGAGTCTACTGCTTAGGCATGCTCCTGTACGCACTAAAGTCACTGTGAAGGTTGTAAAAAATGTACCAATTGCTGCGGGATTTGGTAGTGGTTCCTCAGATGCTGGAGCTGTGATACGCATGCTGGGAGAGCTTTGGAACATTGATAGGCAATTTTTAAATGATATAGCTTTAAGCGTTGGTGCTGATGTACCTGCAAGTATAGATAGTAAGCCAGTTTTTGTCAGAGGTGTTGGTGAGGAATTATGCCCCATTAAACAATGCTCTTTACCCACAAGTCTGGTACTTGTGAAACCGAAAAAAAAGTTTTTGAATACATCAGAAGTATTTTCCAAGTATAAAGAGGATTTCTCTCAGCCAATTAAGTGGAGTGATAACACTGAGGAGAATTTGTTAGAGCTTCTTAAAGAGACAAAAAATGACCTGCAAGAAGCAGCAATAAGTCTTGTACCTGAAATTCAGAATGTAATATCAACACTAGAGTCACAAGAAGGCTCTATACTTTCTCGTATGTCAGGTAGTGGTGTAGGGTGTTTTGGAATGTTTGATAGTGAAGAAAGTGCAAAAGCTGCAGCGGCAAATATCAAAAAGGAATATCCAGAATGGTGGGTGTGCGACACGGAATTAATGGTTTGATTTATGCCCTTAATTTCCAAGAAGAAAAATCTTATAGATGGTTACAGGGAAGAAAGATTTTGGGTGAATAATCAAGAATATCATGGCTCAATTATAATTTTTCCTGAAAAGGTGATTGAATTGAAAGAAAGTGATATAAATAACAAGGAGTATTTTAAATCTTTTTTAACAGAGGAAATAGAGATTTTGATAATAGGTACTGGTAAGATACGCGATTGTTCAATGAAGTCTTATCTTATGGAGCAAAAGAATTTAAATTTTGAATTTATGACGACGGGTTCTGCATGCAGAACCCATAACGTTTTAATATCTGAAGATAGATTTGTTGTCAGTTATCTGATAGCATGTTAGAGATATTTACACAGAGTTTTTTTATAAACAGTCTAATTGCGGTAATTATGATTAGCCTAGTCACAGGAGCTCTAGGTTCATTTATGATATGGCAAAGGTTATCGTATTTGGGTGATAGTTTGTCCCATTCTTCATTGCTTGGTATTGCACTTGCTTTGATCTTTAATATCAGCCCATCGGTAAGTATAATGCTCATTGCAATTATGTTTGCTATACTACTTTCTCTTAATTTTAATAAATTATACTCTGCTGATACGATATTGAACATAGTTACCAATGTAGTTTTATCATCGAGTTTAATACTTATGTCTTTTCTTCCATCAGGTAATAATAGTATTATTAGCTCACTTTTTGGTGACATATTAATGATTGACCAAAGTAATATAATATCAATTTTTCTAACCTCCGTAATAGTTACTTTGATATTAATATTTAGATGGCGCTATTGGCTGATGATTTCGATTAATCAAGATTTGGCAACAGTTGAGAAAGTACATGTTAATTTTGTTAGGCTAGAATTTTTGATTATACTCGCTATCTTTATTGCAATTTCTGCTCAATTAATAGGAATATTACTCATTGCTGCATTTTTGTTAATACCTGCTGCATCAGCAAGACTCATTTCAAAAACTCCAATGCAAATGATTATTGTTGCAACAGTTTTTTCTGTGATTTCTGGAGTATCAGGTTTGATATTATCTGCAAGTTTTGACTTATTAACTGGACCTGCAATTATACTTATCGCAGCTGTGTATTTAATCATTGCTTATTTTATAAGATTGGTGTTAAGTAGATCGACTTAATTTTGGTCTCGGAAGTTCATAATTCATTAACAAATGAGTGTAACTATCTGAGCGTAAAGTAGTTTTTGCTACGTTGTTTTTATGTGCTAATTGTTAATTTGTGGAGTGAAAGATATGGCCGAAGGATTTTTTTCTAGATATATAGGACAGCCTATAAAAAATTTTTATAATTATGTTACGGGAAAGAAAGAAGTGTCTGATGATATGCAGAATACAGCAAATCAAGAAAGCTCAGAATTGTTGGAAACTGATGTGCAATCAAATGATGTACCACCAAATAGTGATAATATAATATAGATGGCATGAGAATCACGCCATCTAAAGTTAAAAAATTCCTTGAGAAACCCGATACTTTAAGTGGTGTATTAATTCATGGGAGTGACAATAGTAAGGTCGATATTTTTGTACAGGAAATAATTGCCAACTTGAATGAGTATTCAGTTCAGGTGATGGATTTTGCAGTAGTGAATAAGTCGCCTGGCTTGTTATTTTCCGAGTTGGCAAACATTTCGATGTTTACTAAAAAAAGGTTAGTTAAGCTGATAAATGTCAGTGGAAGTATATCTAAAGAGTTAAGAAACATATTGGATCATAATATAGGCGATCATTATATAGTAATGATAGCAAATGATCTTCCATATAGTTCTACAACTAAAAGTTATATGGAAAGCTCAAAAATTTTCGGTGTCATTACCTGCTATAAGGACAGCGGTAGTAATCTTTGTGATATTATATCAAGTTACTTGAAACAAAATGATATAGAGTGCACAAGTGAGATAATCTACCACTTGCAGTCTTATTTTAATCATAGCAAACTGCCTATATATTCAGAGCTTGAAAAATTAGTTTTATATCTAGGAAAAAGAAAAGATCTTAAACTTGCTGATATAGATCTATGCTTTTCAACCTCCGGCAATGATTATGTTACACTTGATAATCTGTGCTCTGCAATAGTGAGTAAAGACATGGGACAATTCATCAAAATTTCCGATGTATTGATATTACAAGAGAATTTTTCACCGATAGCATTAATCCGTATTATATCAAATTATTTTCTACGGCTAGAAAGCGTTTTGCTGTTAATACAAAATGGAATGAATGAACAAGCTGCAATTGACCAGCTGAGTCCTCCATTGTTCTTCAAACAATTGCAGAGTTTTAAATCTCATTTGAAAAGTTTGCAACTTTCAGAACTTAAGAAGATCTTAGAAAATTTGATGAGCTTGGAAGTGACTTGTAAAAGAACTGACTTGGACCATAAAATGATCTTTCAGCATGAGATTAACTATTGGTGTTATTCGTTCAGCAGAGTAGTAAAATAAGGTAGACGAGAAAAAACAACTAAATGTTGTCATGAAAGTAGCTGACACTGGGATGGCTGTGCGCCGTAGAAACACGGAAAGTGTTGAAGCTGTGCAGTAGATGAGGGAGGGCCCCTCGGAGCCGGTTTGCAAGAGCAGGCTTCAAACAGCCATAAGCTGCTTTGGTAAAGAGCTAAGGTAGTGAGCGTTATGGAAAAGGCACAATTATGTGTCATGTATGAAATAGAGAGACGAACGCAAGTGAACCACTGATGAAGTGTCGAAAGCGTAGAGACGACGTCAAAACCAGGGGGTAGTCGTTAACCTGGGATGAATCTACTGGGAGCTTGTTTACTGGGTAGGTGGCGTCCGGCATAAAAGTGGCGTGAATCTATTTTAGGCTATTGCATGGAACTACGGGAACCTGTCGTTTCGATGAAAAGGGAGAAGTCCAAAGAGCTGATCTCTGAGGATGAGAGTACCGATGCGAAAAACAGGGGCGGATTAGCTCGTAGTAGCGAAGAAGTTTCTGTAATGGAAATGGAGTGAAGGGGCTAAGTTATTTAGTTTTAATTATTTATCAACCGAAAGGGAGGAGTTAATGAATAAAACAAAGTCTTTTGATATACCGAAGCAACTTATTTGGAGAGCTTATAAACAAGTATCGAAAAATAAAGGTGCAGCAGGTGTAGATGAGGTCTCGATAACAAAGTTTGAAGAAAATCTAAAGGATAATCTATACAAATTATGGAATCGGATGTCATCCGGAAGTTATTTTCCAGAGCCGGTAAAAGCTGTTGCGATACCAAAAGATACAGGAGGGCAAAGAATTTTATGTGTGCCTTCAGTATTCGACAGAATAGCGCAAACAGCAGCTACAATGTATCTTGAGCCGTTAGTAGAACCGAAATTTCACGAAGATTCATATGGTTATAGACCAAATAAGTCTGCGCTGGATGCGGTATACACAGCACGGAAGAGATGTTGGAAAAATGATTGGACGGTAGATCTTGATATATCTGGATTTTTCGACAATCTGGACCACGATTTAGCACTGCAGGCTATCAAGAAACACACAGACTGCAAATGGGTCATACTGTATGTTGAGAGGTGGATGAAAGCCCCCATTCAGCAAGCAGATGGCAGTAGGGTAACAAGGGATAAAGGAGTTCCGCAAGGAGGTTCAATAAGCCCAATCATTTCAAGCATATTTATGCACCATGCGTTTGATATGTGGATGAAACAAAATTATCCAACAGTACCATTTGAAAGATATGTAGATGATGCGATAGTGCACTGCAGAACTAAAAGACAGGCAGGATTTATGAAAGTAATGATTGAAGAAAGATTGGCTAAGTGTAAATTGAAGTTACATCCTGAAAAGACACAGATTGTGTACAGTAAGGATGATGATAGAAAAGAACAATTTCCTAAACAAAGCTTTGATTTTCTAGGTTATACTTTTAGACCTAGAGTAGCAAAGAATAAGATGAGGAATTATTTCATCTCATTTCTACCTGCAATTAGTAACAAAGCCAAGAAGAAGATCAAGAAAACCATAAAGTCATGGAGAATACATCGGATTACATGGACCACACTAGAGGAAATATCGAAGAAGATAGATCCAATAGTCAGAGGCTGGTTTCAGTACTATGGCAGGTTTTATAAATCAGAGATGTATCCATCTCTTAGAAATATAGAGAGATACCTCATAAGATGGGTCAGGACAAAATATAAGAAACTTCGTGATCACGGAAGACTAGCAAAGCAATTTCTAGGAAAAGTGAGAAAGAGGTCTCCAAGTATTTTCTATCATTGGACACTTGGGTTAGGATCAAAAGGCTAAATAATGGGAGCTGTATAAGCCGAGAGGTTTCCGTGCAGTTCTGCGAGAGACTGGTGGGGAAGCTCCGCCGGTCTACTCTCCTTGTTGCATCACTCAAGTAAAAAGAGCTAGCAGTTACTGACAAAATTCACTATAAGACAAGCATTTAACCTACGAAAGAAAAATATGTCACAAAAAATGAGAGTCAGTAACTGCCATGAATATAACAAATTTCTCCAAGAGAGGGGAAATATTTTTCATTTTATTAATGAAGCAATTGAGAATTGGTACGAAAAAGGTCCAAAAATGGCTGGTGGCAACTATATTTATAGCGATAAAGTTGTGATTTTAGTGCATATAGTCGCTAATCTCTTTAGAATTGGCTTAAGACAAACGGTAGGGTTTATAGAAGGGTATTTGCAGCAAATAGGAAAAAATTTGCAGATTATCAGCTATTCACAAGCTTCAAGGAGGTTTAGAAAACTCAATATTAAGATCAGTGACTGTAGAGTTAACAAAAATGATACGGAAGGTATTGAAATTGCCATAGATAGTACAAGTATCAGATAATACCCCTGGTCACAGTAAGGAAAATAGCGAAGTATCGCAGTTATAAACAGGTAAGAAAGCTGCATGTAATGCTGGAGATAGGTAGCAAAAAAGTCATAGCTGCAAAATATAGTAGAGGAGTTTATTCTGATCATTACGGAACCTGTGATCTTATTGAAAGAGTTGAAGCTCAATATAAGCACACTGTATGGAGATAGGGCATATAACCGAAAGAAATTATATAAATTGTGCAATGAACTTGGGATAAAGACAAAAATTCCTCTGCAAAATAATGCAGTAGAGCATCCAAAGTTAGACTATATGGCAGAGAGAAATGCTGCAATTAGACTAATAAAATCATATGATAAAGATAATATAAAGATGTGGAAAAGGCAAATAAACTACGGAAAAAGATCTTATATAGAAAGTTTTTTCTCGCGACTGAAACAAATATTCGGATTTAATTTTCGTAACAAATCTGAGATTAATCGTGAGAAGGAACTGCTACTCAAGTGTTATTTGCTTAACAAATTTACTGATTTTGGTATGGCTAAATTTGAAATAGTTACATGAATTTGTCGTAAATCACCACTACATGAAGTGTTATGCAACAAAGCCCACTGGGATCCAGAAATATGGGATATGTATAGAAGTTATTTTAAAATACAACGTTTTGGCGAGATTATGGATTCCAGTGTTAGCTACTTGAATGACAGGAGCAGAAACTGGAATGACAAGAAATCTAATATTTTCACATTTCCTGAACAATGCTTATTGGTGTCATTCAAAATACATTCGGTGCATTTAAACCTTTTGTATAATTCTTTGGCTTTCTTCTAACCTTGCAATAATGCTCTCTCTACCGATAAAAATTAATAATTTAGCGAGTTCTGGACCTGTTTCTGTTCCTGTTAAAGCGAGGCGCAACTGCATAAATAGATCTTTTGCCTTTATATCAATTGTCTGTCGAATATTTTTAACCCACTCTGATAATGTGTTTTCATTACAATCACCTTGAGGTAATGTGCTTAGCGCTATTTTTATAAACTCTTTATTAAGAACCACAGGTTCTATACCAAATTTGCATATTTTCCACCATTTGGCCACTTCAGAAAACTTTTCTATATTACTCCTTATAAAATACCAAAACTCTGAGCCAATTTGACTTAAACGATCTTGCACCATTTCAAATGGCATTTGTTGTAGCACTTTGCTATTTAGCTTATACATTTCACTCAAGCTGAATTGTAAAGATGCTGAACTAAATTTTTTGATATCAAATGAGTCAATTAAAGACTGCATATCAATATAAGCTTCTATCGGATCAGATGTTCCAAGCTTTGCTAAATAGCTAGTTAGCGCCATTGATTCAATCTCATCTTCTCTTATGGACTTAATATCCAGCCCGCCTTTCCGTTTCGATATTTTGCTATCATCAAAGTGTAGTAAGGGAAGGTGGGCAAAGATAGGAATTTTCGCTTTTAATGCTTGAATCATTTGAATCTGAACTGCGGTATTAGTTACATGATCTTCCCCACGTACAACATGGGTTACATTAAAGTCAATGTCATCAATAACAGAAGGTAGCATGTACGTATAAATTCCATCTTCTCTTTTTACTACAGGATCGCTGATATGAATTGTTGCAATATTTATTTCGCCTTTAACTTCATCATTCCATTTTACAGTTTTATTTCTATCCAATTTAAATCTGAAATGTGGTTTTCGTCCTTCTTGCTCATAACGAATTTTCTCTTGCTCAGTTAAAAGCAACGCACCTTTATCGTAAACAGGGGGGAAACCTTGTTTTAATTGCAATTTTCGTTTAGTGTCTAATTCTTCTCTTGTTTCATAACATGCATAAATATGACCTTCTTTCATTAACTGTAAGAACACCTCGTTATAGCGCTCAAAACGCTCTGATTGCTTAAAACTTGAATTCCAATTTATGCCAATCCATTTTAGGTCTTCTATGATATTATCTACATATTTGATATCTGAACGCTCAAGATCAGTATCATCAAAACGTAGTAAAAATTTTCCATTTTGATTACGTGTGTACATCCAACAAATGAGTGCAGTGCGTATGTTTCCTACATGTAGGTAGCCAGTTGGGCTTGGAGCGAATCTTGTTAGCATTTAAATGATTACTTTAGTTTATTTTAATTTTATATAAATGTACTGCTAAAGCAAGATTCTTCTTTGTCTTGGTGTTAGTTGCTACAAAGTACAGCGAACATGAAACCTTTTTGTTAGAGTTCCATGATCTGCCTAAAATACTCTGAAAGCACGGCTTTAGTTATTTACTCTAAATATATTATACGTATACTTGTTATTAAATTAAATTTGAAATGATAAGAAATGAGTGAATTTAAATCAATCCGCAATATTGCAATAATTGCACACGTTGACCACGGAAAAACTACTTTACTTGATAACATGTTAAAACAAAGTGGCACGTTTCGTGAGAATCAAGAAGTTCAAGAACGAGTGATGGATAGTGGTGATCAAGAACGTGAACGTGGGATTACAATACTTGCAAAATGTACGTCAATAATGTGGGGTGATGAGAAAATCAATATCATTGATACACCAGGACATGCGGATTTTGGTGGAGAAGTGGAAAGGGTGCTCTGCATGGCAGATGGTGTATTACTACTGGTTGATGCTGCAGAAGGTCCAATGCCACAGACTAAGTTTGTGTTGTCAAAAGCACTAAAGGCAAATTTAAAACCGATTGTGATAATCAATAAGGTTGATCGACCAGACAGCAGAATTGATGAAGTACTAAATGAAATATATGAGTTATTTTTTAACCTTGATGCAACCAACGAGCAACTAGATTTTCCAGTACTCTATGCTTCAGGTAGAAATGGTTGGTGTGCTAAGGAGCTATCTGATGAGAGAAAAGATTTAAGCCCATTATTTTCAACGGTGATAGATTACATAAAACCTTCCGTTTATGATCAAAATGCACCTTTTGCTATGCTAGTTACTTTACTTGAATCTGATAAATTTCTTGGCAGAATATTGACAGGAAAGATTTACCAAGGAATCGCGCAAGTTAACTCAGATCTTAAGGTAATTGATCTTGATGGTCAAGTGGTTGAGCGAGGGAGATTAACTAAGTTACTCTCATTTTCTGGCTTAAAACGCGTTCCAGTAGAGCAAGCTGTAGCTGGTGATATCATTGCCATTGCAGGACTTGAGAAAGCTTCAGTTTCAGACACTATAGCAGCACCAGAAGTTACAACTGCGATCAGCTCAACTCCAGTTGACCCGCCAACAATGGCGATTACTATAAGCGTGAATGACTCACCTTTTGCTGGGCAAGAGGGAACAAAACTTACCTCAACTGTTATAAAAGATCGTTTATATGCAGAAGCAGAAACAAACGTTGCAATTACTGTAACTTTGGCTCCAAGTGGTGAAGCATTTGAAGTAGGTGGACGTGGTGAGTTGCAGCTTGGGGTACTGATTGAAAATATGAGAAGGGAAGGTTTTGAACTTTCAGTTTCACGGCCTCGAGTGCTGTTTAAAGAAGAAGATGGCAAAAAACTTGAACCTATAGAGGAAGTAGTAATTGATGTAGATGATGAGTATAGTGGAATCATCATGGAAAAACTTAGCTTTCGAAAAGGTGAAGTAACTGACATGAGACCTTCTGGTAGTGGCAGAACTAGGTTGACATTTTTAGTGCCATCAAGGGGATTAATTGGCTATCAAGGAGAATTTTTAACTGATTCTCGCGGCACTGGTATAATCAACCGTTTATTTCACAGTTATGCTCCACATAAAGGTTCAATTTCCGGAAGGCGTAATGGGGTTTTAATTTCAACAGACAAAGGCGAAGCAGTAGCGTATGCAATTTTCAATCTGCAAGATAGGGGAATTATGTTTGTTAAGCCACAAGATAAGGTATATTGTGGTATGATTGTCGGTCAGCATAGTCGTGACAATGATTTAGAAATAAATGTACTTAAAGGTAAGCAATTAACAAACGTAAGAGCTTCAGGTAGCGATGAAGCTATAAAGCTTACTCCACCAAAAATAATGACACTGGAGGATATGATAGCATATATAGACGATGATGAATTGGTAGAAGTAACTCCAAAATCTATACGTTTGCGTAAGAAGTTCCTCGATCCAAATGAACGTAAACGTGCAGGAAGGGCGAAGAATAAAGAGTAATCAACGTTCCTGATAAAAATCTGGATGAGCTACTCGGATAACACCATCATAAAGGGAACCAGTGTCAGTTACTTGAGCAGGTACTGGGATGACAAGAGAAGGCTACAAAGGTGTCATGCAAGTAGCTCATCCAGCTTTTTTATAATCATCGAAAACATTGTATTTTAACATTACTTTTATACTTATAAGTTTCTAGGCACTGGATTTGTTGTAGACTTACTCTATCACTTTACCCTCTTATTTTACCACTCTCCTGCCTATATATTTTTATATGAGGATTTTTGCAAAAGTTTCGCATTTTTTGTAACATGATTTTCAGTATGTGTAACCTAAATGCAAATTGATCACGAAACTAGTGTAATTATTGAGGCCATAGAGAAATTTGGTGGTGAGGCAAGGCTTGTTGGTGGATGTGTTAGAGATTCAATTTTACAGCGTGACATTCACGACATCGATCTTGCTACTAATCTGCTGCCTAATCAAGCAGTTAAAGCGTTAAAACTCCGTAATATAAAAACTATTCCAACTGGCTTAAAACATGGAACTATTACTGCGATTTTAAATAAAAGATCCTTTGAGATTACAACGCTAAGGCATGATGTAAAGTGTGACGGTAGACATGCGAAGGTAGAATTTACTAATGATTGGCAAGCTGATGCTTCAAGGCGCGACTTTACGTTTAATGCTCTTTATGCAGACAAATATGGCCATATATACGACTACTTTGGTGGCATTCAGGACTTAAAAGCACGAAAGTTAAACTTTATAGGTAACGCTGAAGATAGGATTAAGGAAGACTATCTACGTATTTTAAGAGCGTTTCGTTTTCACGCTAAAATATGCATAGGAGATTTAAGTGATGAAATATTGGATGTGTGCAAAAAGCATTCGCACATGATTCAAAACCTCTCTGGAGAGAGAATAAGAGAAGAAATATTTAAACTCTTGGAATGCAATGATCCTGCTCCAACACTTAAGAGCATGCAAAAATCTGATGTTTTACAAAAAATTATTCCAAAAGAAGTAAAATGCGAAATTTTATCTTCACCACTTCTTATCAACACTAAACCTCCTACAAAACCCTCAGCGTATGGCCATACGCCTTTCCTAGATCCCACAATCGATGCACTAACAAAATTAGCGTTGCTTATTAGGACTGCTGAAGATAGAGTTAGTCTTGGAGAAGAAGTGAGCAAGTTTTTACGTCTTTCAAATAAGCAAAAGAAAAAGCTATTATTTTTATTATCAAACGATATCAAAACAGAGCTTTCAGAAAAAGAGCAAAAGAAATACATATCTTTATTTGGTAAGGAATTATATTGTGACTTAATGAAGATTTGTGGTATTGAGTCTGGAACAAATGTTGATGAGTATATTTCATTTGCTCATATATTCAATATTCCAAAATTTCCTTTATCTGGGGATGATCTAATAATTATAGGTCACCAGCCAGGAAAAAATTTAGGTAGAAACTTGGAATTGCTACGACAACACTGGGAAGACAGCTCCTACACTTTAACAAAGGAGGAGCTGTTGCTTTATGCTAAAAGTTTTATCTAGACCTTGCTTCTTGCTTCACACTTACCGGAGTGCTATTAGTGTGACTCATGGAAGAGTTAGGTGTGTATTCTTTTTTAGCTTTATCTGTTAATTCATATTCATTGTTTTCTTTTGAAGTTTGAACGCACATTTTCTGATCTGGAGATAAAAATTTATCTCGTATGCTTGATGCTAGTTGTAACAACTCGATATTACTTGAAAAAAATTCCATTCTACCTTTTATTAACTCCTCCGAAACAATTTCTTGGAGATTGCTATTATCTTTGCTATGAAAGTTGTTCAAGACAGAATCTGTAATTGCATTAGCAGCTTCCTCATCCCAACTTAAATTTTTCATGCATTTTTTAATAGAAAGTAACAGCTTGCCTTTTAACACACCATCACGTAACTCCTTATCTATATTTCCAATATTACAATATTTTTTGACAACTCCTTTAACTTCAGCTTCTATGATCTCACTTGCTAATTTTTTCAAATTATTTTTTAATAATTCAAGTAACTTATTGCTTTCAAATTTACCATCACTTTGATTTGATAGAGATTTTATAGTTTCACCAAGCACGTTATGGCAAAAGTGTTTTCCTTCAAGTTCAGGAAAACCTTTTTTCAACTCTCTATTTTTATGAGATAAAAATTCCTTGAGCTTCTTATTACTGAAAAGATCATAAGAACCATTTGAAAAGCTTGACTTCATAGAATGAAAAAGTGTTTTTTTTGTAGTAGATGCTATACTAATTGCATCTACCTCTTTAGTTTTTTTATCCATATCTTCTAACTTTGTATCAACATTTCTCTTCTCTTTTTTCAATTCCAGTAACTCTTGATTATTTAACTTTAGTTGTTTCTGTAACTGTTCTTGCGCAACTGACAAATTTTCCTTTAAGCTATCTATTTTAACTAACAGACCTCTTTTTTCTTCCTGTGGTTTTGTAATATCAGCTTTCGCTTGATATTCTGCTTGCTTACGTTCCTCTTGTAACTGCTCAATCTGCTTCTCTTTCTTTGCAGAAGTTTGCTTTAAGCTATCATCTATTCCAGCTGATTCCCATTCTTTACCTTTTTCTAATGTCTGTACTTGTTCTTGTAACTTTTTATTCTCTTCTTGTGAAGATTTTAATTTTCCCTCCAAATCTGCCTTTTGTTTCTTTATTTCAACGTTACTTTCTTCTAATTTCTGTGATTTTTCCTGCAATTTGTCAACTTCACTTTCTAATTCTTTTTTCTCTTTTTCAATGGTATTTAGATTAGTCTTTTCTTTCTCTAATTGTTGTTTAAGATTCTCTACTTCAGCATCTTTTTCCTTAGCTTGTTCTAATTCTGCTTGTTTCTCCTCAAGTTGATTTTTTAATTCCTTTATTTTAGTATCAGACTCGTTGTTTAACTTACTAAATTTACTCTTAAGTTCTGTGTTTTGCGCTCGTAGGCTTTTATTCTCTTTCTTCACAGTTTGATTTATATCTTTATTTTCACGAAATGAATTTATCAAATCGTCTTGCTCTTTTATTTTTTGGTCTTTTGTAAATATAGTTTGCTGTTGTGCATTATTTTTATTCTCCATTTCCTTTTTCTCTTGTTCTAATACTTCATTGAATTTCGTAAAACTAACTATTTTCCCATCTTTTTCTTCTATATCTGCTGAGAGCGTTTCTATTTTATTTGCAAATTCTTTGCTGCACTCAATTAATTCTTTCTGCAAATGTAATATCTCCTCAGACTTTTCCTTGAACTGTGCTAAAAATTCTTCTCCTCTTTTTTGTGCAATTTTTACCAATTCACTATAGTTCTTTTTAAGTCCTGCAAGTTTAGACTTTAACTCTTCATTTTCTAATTCTAAGTCTTCAATCTGCTGTGCTTGTGCTGCAAAAAATTTAGCAAATATTTCTTTTTCCTCTCCTAATGATTTTACTTGTTCTTTAAGTTTAGTAATTTCTTTCTCTTTTTTAGTTAATTCCTGATTTAAATTTGACTGATTTTCCTCCTTCTTACTACCTTCTTTCAACTTTTCTTTTAATCTCTCATTTTCATCCTTCAATTCCTTTTCTCTGTTAGAATTTAAAAGATCATCAGTCTGAACCACATTATCTGCAATATTGTAATGTAGGATACTCTTTGCCCATTGATTCCACTTTTCTGGCAACATTCGTCCAATTGTTTTTAGATATAGCCAAGCAAGCACAGTGGATAAGCTATATTTTTTTTTCCTTTTGTTTAGGTTCGTAATTAACCTTATTGTTAGCATTTAGCATAAAATTACCTAATTTTTAAAGTATTGAAGTTATATATATTAATATAATTATTAAATAAATAATAATATAAATGTTAAATTGTGTGAAAATTTTTATAGATTTTAAGTAGAAATACACATGTTCGTAAGCACAGAATTTGCTTTTTCTATTGCTCTTGCTAACATTTCTTGTTCATTGTGCTGATTTTTCACGTTGATTACCTGAGCTGCCAAATTTGCAGGGAAAGTGACCAAACTAACTTCCCATAGCTCCACTTGTTTTAACACTCGAGCTCCGCTTTCATGATCAACATCATACTCTATTGGTATATAGCCAATCGAAAGCCCGTTAATAGTTCCAGTTTTGAGCATTAAATATGCTTCCTCTGCTTTTTGAATACCAAAAAGCAAATGTGCAGTTATATATAGGCCAATATCATTTTCGCAAATATCCGTAATATTACCTATAGGCTCGCTCGGATTGTGCTGCCAAAGAAGTTTTATCTGACTTTTATTTAAGTTATTCTTAAATGCTCCTGGTAATATCAGATCATTTTGCTTATCAACTATATTAAAAACGCTCGCATAGCCAGAAAATACTCCGTTTTCTTCTATGCTTTTTATTGATAATGGTGAATAGAGAAATTTCTTATTCATAAGTCCTCCTTGTAAATTATGGTATTGGGTTTGCCAGCGCTCTGAGCCAGCTTAAAATGTTGTATAGATTGTTTTCCTATATCTCAGGATGAGTATAAGGCACTACAATATAATTCTATTGTATGCAGTGCTTTGAAAATGTGGAAGTACTTTTTTAGTTATAAAATTTGTCATTTTATATACATAAGGGTAGGGTTTGTTGCACATTGGGTTGTTCAACAGCAGCGTTTTCCAGATTTGTAGAAACAGCTTCGTTTGTAGCTTTTCCTAGAAGGAAGCCAAATCCCAATGAAACAGCGGCTATAAAACCATTCATTAATGACTCTGTCCATGTTTCTCCCTCGTATTCTTGATAGATTTTAGAATATATCATTATTGGCTTCATTCGGGTTTAAATTTCTTCCCAACTCTTCTGATGTTTTCTCCCCAGCATCTTGGGATTTTGTTGATGAACTTTTCTGTAAGTTTTCTAATTCTTGTGCGTCCATCAACACCTCACTATTAAAGCTTAAGTACAAATTATACAGCACTATAATTGTTTAGTCAAGGTAAATACTAGTATATTAAGTAAATATTTACTATATTAATATGATTGCTTAAATTCACAACTAATTGTTTGGGGGAATAAAAAGATTGTGTTTTGTAGGTGATTTTCGTAGCGGAAGGTATTACCCCAGTTTTACAACACCCGGGGTAACGATAAAGAAGGAAGTAGGGAAAGTTATTTATAATAGTTTGAAGCTATTACAAGTTTATATGCTCTGTCCTTGAATATTTGTTTGTTCAATAGTAGTACTTTCCAAATTTGTGGAGATAGTAGCAAACATCCTTCTCGCTAAAGCCGTTGACAATGCAGCACCAATTCCAGCTCCAGTTGCAGCTATAAAACCAGGGCCTAATAATTCCATATTTGTTTCAGTGCTGCTGCTAGTTATATTGTTAATTAACATCATCGCGCCTGCTCCTAAAGCTGCTACTAACCCAATCCTTGACGGTTTACTTGTTGCATCAAGAGAATATTGTACTACTTCTCTAAGCTCTGAATTACTGTTTTTTAACGCTACTGCTATTGATGCTGGTAACATGACCATTATTGGCATGGATAATAGTCCTCCAAGTGTTGCACCAATAATTTCACTCGCTTTTGATTTTCCAAGATTAACTCCTAGATTAACTCCTAAGGCTGTTATACCTAATACTCCAATTGAGGTGATAATCCTTACATTTCTCTCTTCCATTTCTCTCACATGCGCCTCATATTGTATTGTAGCTTCTGCTACCGCTAACCCAATACTATTTGGTTGCTGTGGAATCTGATTTACTCGCCCTAACTCTTGTGAAGTTTTCCCTCCAATACTTTTGACGGCATCTTCTAAGTCTAATAACGATCTGTTATTTAACCTTACGTTATCTTGACTATCACAAAAGACAATGTAGTCTAAAATTGTCATTCTCAGATTATTCATTTCTATATCATCATTAATATGATCTTTTAATATACTTATAATCTCTAATGCTCGCTCCTTCATATCTCTTTCTTCTTCTGCACTAGCTGGTGCAAGTATGAGAAAAATTATTCTAAGCAACTCTAGTTGTAAGTTTTTTAAATCCATAATAATTATCATTAATATTGAGTTAAATAATATAGTACTATAATTACTTAATTAAGATTTATATTAATATATTAAGAAATAAGCACTAAAAAATGATATCCTTAGTCGTAAAATACAAAAAGAGCGGAGCACCCAGTGCCACAACACTGGATAACGATAAAGAAGGAAGTAGAGAAAGTTATATGTAATAGTTTAAAACTATTACAAGTTTATATGCTCTGTCCTTGAATATTTGTTTGTTCAATAGTAGTACTTTCCAAATTTTGTAAAGATTCAAATTCTTCTTGCATATCCAGTATGTCTTCTATTATAGCTCTTTTCATAATAGTCCAAACGAGGTAAAATAAGTTTTTATAGTAGTGAAGGTAAGTATGCCAGCAGCATATAGTTATGATTTAAGAAAAAAAGCAATGGAAGTACTAGAAGAAGGGGAAAGGAGAGAAACAGTGGCAGCAAGATTTAAAATTGGAAAAACTACATTATGGGAGTGGCAGCAAAGAAAAAAAGAAACAGGAGATTTTCAGTCAAAAAAACTTGGAAATGTAGGTTATAATCACAAAATTACCGACAGGAATAAATTTACTGAATTTGCCAAAAAACATGGTGGAAAAACTCTATCGGAAATGGCTAAGCTTTGGGGCAATGTTAGTATCACAACGATCCATCGAGCTCTTAAAAAAATTGGACTCACACGCAAAAAAAGACATATGGATACAAAGAAAGGAACGAAGAAAAACGCGCTGAATTTTTGAAAATTATAGCAACAAAAGAACCTCAAAACTTAGTATATATAGATGAGTCTGGCATTGATAACACTGAGGACTACCCTTATGGATATTGCCAGAAGGGACAGCGCTTTTATGCTCTAAAATCTGGTAAAAAAATTCAACGAATCAGTATGATTGCAGCCTTAAACGGCAGAAAAATAGCTGTTCCGTTAACATTTGAAGGCCACTGTAATATGGATATCTTTAATAAATGGTTTGAGCAGTTCCTGACACCGATTTTGGAACCTGGACAAACTGTTATCCTTGATAATGCTACTTTTCATAAGTCTAATAAGATTACTGAACTTGCTAAAGGAGTTGGTGCAGAAATTTTATATCTACCGCCTTATTCTCCCGATTTTAACAAAATTGAGCATCATTGGTTTGCTATAAAAAACAGAGCTAGGAAAAACATCCCTCTATTCACATCTTTTCGTCATGCTGTTGATTCTGCTTTTCTATAAGCTTTTCGGACTATTATGAAAAGAGCTATACTTGCTGATCTTCATCTCTTTCTTCTAATTGAAATGCTGCTGCTTCTTGAGGTGCTTCTAGCAGTTTTTTTAATATTTCTGTGCGCAGTTTCTCTGTTATTGATTTCCACTGTAGCATTACTAGCATTTCATTTTGCAGCACTGACATTTTCTGTAGTGTTTTCACTTTTTCTGACAGTCCTTTATTTTCTTTTTGCAATGCTTCTATTTTTCTTTGCTGATACTGATTATCTGAATTTGTCATTGGTAATCCATGCATAACCTACTCCAAGTTAAAATTTAGACATTATTAATTAAGTGATACAGTTTCTTTAGTCAATCAATATATTATAACATTAGGATTAACAACTAAAAGAATAGAATGAAATATCAGGCAATATTCCGTATAATTAAACTTTTAAGATGGAAAAATGACAATTCGTGTAGGAATTAATGGTCTTGGTAGAATAGGCAGAAGTGTATTGCGTGCTATTTTTGAAGTAGAAAACTATAGCGAGCAAATAGAAGTTGTGGCGGTAAATGGGTCACTCAGTGCTGAGCAGCATGCACATTTGATTAAATATGACTCTGTTCATGGCAAATTTAACGGCGATATTGATTTTAACGAGTCTGAAAATTGGCTATCTATAAATAGCAGGAAATTTTCTTTATATAGAGAACGTAGCCCTGAAAATATTCCTTGGAATGTTGATGTAGTACTTGAATGCACTGGTGCATTCAACAAGCGTGCGGAAGCAGCAAAGCATAATGCAGAGAGAGTAATTGTCTCTGCTCCAGTTTCAGATGCTGATGTAACTGTAGTTTACGGCGTAAATAACGATATGCTAAAAAAGGAGCATAAAGTGATCTCAGCAGGTTCTTGTACTACAAACTGTCTGGCTCCGATTGTACACATTTTACACTCCAATTTAGGTATAAAAAGCGGTTTTATGACCACTATACATGCCTATACGAATGATCAAAATATTCTTGATGGCAACCATAGAGACTTACGTAGGGCAAGAGCTTGTGGCCTTTCTATGGTGCCAACTACAACTGGAGCAGCAAAAACAATTGGTTCTGTTATTCCTGAGTTAAAGGGTAAGCTAGATGGTACTGCTATTAGAGTTCCGGTTAGCAACGTTTCTATGGTTGATTTTAAATTTTTAGCTGATAAGAGAGCAACAACTAAGGAAATAAACGAAATATTTAAGAATTCAGCAAATCATGTGCTTTCCGTATGTAACGAGCCTTTAGTTTCAATAGACTTTGTCCATAACCCTTATAGTGCAATTGTGGATTTAGCTGGTACATATGTCACAGGTGATATCTGTAGAGTTGCAGCGTGGTACGATAATGAATGGGCTTTTTCACTGAGAATGTTAGATATAGCTTTATTGTAAAGTATGAACGAAAACTCACAAAAATATGCTTCATTTTATGAGCACTTTGCGGAACTTAGAAAAAGGGTTATTTTTTGCTTTCTATTTTTTTGTGTTACCTTCGGGTTTTGTTACTACTTTAAAGAAAATATATACCGCTTTTTACTTGCACCTTTAATAGAAGTTACAAAAGATAGCAATGATTTTTCTCTAATCTATACAGACTTAACAGAAGCGTTTTTTGTATATCTCAGGGTTGCAATAATGAGTGCACTGTTGTTTTCTTTTCCTGTGTTTGCATGGCAATTCTATATGTTTCTAGCACCTGGCTTATATAAAAGAGAAAGGGCAGTGTTATTGCCATACTTAATTGCAACACCGGTTTTGTTTGTAACGGGAGCCGCTGTAGTTTACTACTACATATTTCCCCTAGCCTGGAAATTTTTTATTGCTTTTGAACATAGCGGTAAATCTTTCGGTATACCAATAGAGTTTATGCCATCAGTTAGTGAATATTTAGACCTTGTTCTTCAATTCGCGTTCGCTTTTGGTACTGCATTTCAAATTCCAGTCATACTAACCTTAATGGTGAGAGTAGGGCTAATCACTGCACAAAGTTTGTCAAATAAACGTAGAATTGCGATAGTAGTAATTTTCATTATTGCTGCAATCTTAACTCCACCTGATGTACTAAGCCAAGTAGGGCTTGCAATTCCAATGTTAGTATTATATGAGCTGTCTATTCTGATATGCAGATATATTGAGAAGAAAGCAAAGGATTGAATTAAGAATATTATTTATAAACAAAGAATGAGCACCGGAGCACTTTTTCTTGTTTGAGTGTTTTTGGCACCACAGCATTTTATTAATTTATTGACTTGTTTGCTTAAATATATAATAATTAAAGTATATTATTATTTTTAATAGGAGAGTTTTATATGCCAAAATATGAAGAGTTAAACGGAAGACAACAAAGATTATATGATCAGTTACAGACTGCGATGAAAGAAGGTAAGAATATTATTGATCTTCTTACAGGATTTTCAGAAGAGGATTTGGTGAAAATTCTTACTACTGTGAAATGTATAGAGTTGAAAGATGGTGAAGAACATACTCTAACACCGCTTGCCTACGCTATAAATCTTGAGAACTCGTTAAATAGTCGGGGAGATATTAAAAATATTCCAAGTGTAGTTAAAGAGAAAGATATATTAGAAGAAGTTCTTACTACTGCGAATATAAAGATCAAGTTTTTAGATGGTCAAGAAATTACTTTAACACCACTTGTCTATGCTATGATTCTTAATAATCAGATAGGCATTGACACTATTCTAGATATAGCCAAAAAAGATAAAGAGTTATTAGAAAAAGTTCTTACTGCTGCGAATATAAAGATCGGGAGTTTAGGTGATCAAGAACATACTCTAACACCGCTTAGCTGTGCTATAAATTTTAATAATCAGGAAGTTAGTCAGAAAAGTATTAAAGCTATTATAGATGTAGCTCAAGATAATTATATGTTAGAAGCAGTTTTCGCTAGTATAAAAAAAGATTATCGTGAAAAAACTAAGAATATTTTAGAAATACTAAAAAATCAAGAGCAAGATGAAGAGCAAAAAGCTAAAATTGATGGTTGGCTAGAAATACTTGCAAAGAGTATATCTAGTTGTGAAAGTAATGAACAGTCTTCAATGGCTGAAAGCATCGTTCCTAAAACTGAAGGAAATATAACTGATGAAAGTAGTACATCTGAAATAAGTATTATGTCCGATTGTGAAAGTAATGAACAGTCTTCAATGGCTGAAAGCATCGTTCCTAAAACTGAAGGAAATATAACTAAAGATACAGTAAAAACTACTAATAAACCAATAATCATTGGTAGTGTTTGTGGTGCCATAGCTGCATTGGCAGTTGGGTTAGGATTGTATTTTGGTGCTGCATTACCGATATTGACTATGATTGGCATAGCTATGGCTGCTGCTGTACTCACTGGACTTGTTGCTGGTGGTATTACATATGTAATGTCAAATTCTAGTAAGAATCTAGATGGAGCTAATGTAGAGCAAGGAGTTAGTATAGGGTCAAGTATAACAGCGTAATTAAGTGAAAGGAAGAAGTCTATTCTTCCTTTTCTCAAAGTTTTTTTTGTTGATCATATATTCACAGCATTAAGTTCTATAGGTTGCTGCGTAAAAGATTAGGAAGTAGTTTTGTTAGTGTTGAAAATTATAGCTCTTTTCCTAATAGTGTGAACATGATGGAATAGGTAAAGTAGCGAGGAGATATAAATGCCAGCAGCATATAGTTATGATTTAAGGAAAAAAGCATTGGATGTAGGGGAAAGTAGAGCATTTGTAGCCAAGAGGTTTAAAGTTAACATTCTATGAATGGCAAAAAGGTGCAAGAAAATAGGCGATTTTAAATCAAAATGTAGATCCAATAGAGCGTGATTGATATCTTGCTAGTAATAGTGTAACAGCTTTTATTAAGATATTTTTTTGCCATACGGCAGCAATAACAAAATTAGAAAATTGATGGCTGAATATGTTGGCATTGATAAACAGTATATTATGCTTCAATCAATATTTACTTTAGTAGCTTCTACAACTTTTTTTAGTATATTGGTGCTATGTACCAACAGCAGTATTTGCACTTGCTACGTGTTTCTTTGTTAAAAATGCTGTACATGCTGCATTTTCTGCAAAAGAACTTTCTCCTGAGTTTGCCGAAATTATTACTGAAAAAGTAGTAAATAATGTTGAGCTCAATGCAGAAGACAACTCTCAATCGAGAAGCTACTTGTATGAGACTGTGTTATATAGCGAAACTAGATTTCACTTTTACACACCTAGATAAGGGGTAAAAGCAGATACTAGAATGACGAAATCGTTATTCTGCTACGCATTATCGCCGTATAACTATAGCTATATATGAACTAAAAAAGTAATATTCACTAGATCTTAATATTTTAGATCTATATTTCAATAAAATATTACAATTAGTATGAATGATCCATTTAAAAGTGAGGATTATAAAAAAAATCTCGATTCTCTGATCAAAGCTATAAAGCTAGGGAATTCAGAGAAACAATATGGTAAAACAGTAACAGATTTATCTCATGCTTTAGAGGGTTTTACAGATAAGGCAGAAGATGTAGCTAAACTTGTTATACGTGATGACTTGAATAATTGTGTAAAGAAGGCAAATAAAAAGCCATTAATTCTTAGGATATTCAATAGAATATTAGGAAGAGATGTTTCGATTAGGAATATAAGTAATTTTATAAAAGATAAATTGCCTCCTTCAACTGCTAGAACAGCAATCGAATATACAGATGTTATTCAAAAAATTTCAGATTTAGAGCGAATAGAAAGAAGTCAAGATAAATATAGGTCATATGGAATAAATTTAGAAAATAGACAGCAAAAGAAAAATCTCTTATATGAGCGAGAAGATTCAGGTTATGGAGGTTCATTAAACGAAGATCCTGAGTATGAAGAAATATCAAATTATCAAGAGGAAAAGAGCAAATCTTTAACAAAAGATTTGCGTAATCTACAATCAATTAAAGAGGAGCCGATTTATGCAACAATTCCTAAAGAACATATAGAAGCAAAAAGAGAAAATAGGAAGAAACAACAACTTCAATCTCTTGCACCACCAAAACCACCAAGAGTACCACCAGTACCAGAGAAAATGTTTACTATCAATCAAAAAATTAGACAAGAACCGAAAAAAGATAAACCTGCAGTACCACCAAAGCCTAAAGATTTAGGCGAAAAAGTAAGCACAGAGCAAAAAATAGTAGTGGAAAAATCAGCTGAGAGTAACCCTACACTACCACTAAAATCTGAAAATCAAGATGGTAAAGAATCAGCAAAAAAAGCTGATGGACCAAAAGTACTAGTAGTTGCTATGAAAAAAGAAGTGACTCGCGAGAGTAGTAAAGTAAAGGCATTAAAAGAAAGATTTGAGCGAAATCAAGTAAAGAACGTGTTGCCTGCTGAAAACAAAACTGCTTCAGTAACACAAACGGATATCAGTGTGAAGAGAAAACAATCTCGTTCATTTCCAGTAGGGAATAAAAAATCTTCGATCAACCATCTTGCCAGCAAAAATTTACCTTCCACGAATGTAAGTGTAAAAGAAATGGTTAAAAAATTTGAAGGGAGAAAAGGTGAAAGATAGTAATATTTGGGTATTTCCCTACTCATGAAAATTAGCTCTTATCATAACATTTTCACAGCCATAAGAGGAAGTTTTTATAAGATTGGGGCTAAAGAAAACTTGCATGTAAATGTATCAAGGTATAAAATTATAAATATTAAGAATGAATAGGTTAGTTATGAATCTTGTAACAAAATCCGCTATCGATTTTACTGCTTCGGCTGTTCTTGCTAGTGGAAAAATAGTTGATGATTTCTGTTTAAGTAAACATATAAAGGATAAGTATGCTGTCCTTTTTTTCTATCCACTTGATTTTACTTTTGTCTGTCCAACTGAGTTGATATCATTTAGCAACAAAATAGAAGATTTTTCAAAACGTGATGTTGAAGTGATAGGAATAAGTATAGATTCAAAATTTTCACACTATAAATGGCGAAACACTCCAGTTAATGATGGTGGTATTGGAGAGGTTAGCTACAATTTAGTGTCTGATATCAAAAAGTCTATATCAAGAGACTATGGGGTCTTATATGATGACTCAATTGCACTAAGAGCAACTTTTGTTATTGATGATAAATTTGTTGTACGTCATCAATCGATAAATGATTTTCCTTTAGGGCGTAATATCGATGAATTCATTAGAATCATTGATGCAATAAAACATAATGAAGAGCATGGTGAAGTATGTCCAGCAGGGTGGAAAAAAGGCAAGCCTGCGATGCAGGCAAGCGATGAAGGAGTGGCTGATTATCTAAACTCACACAGTGCAGAATTATAAATTGAGTACAAAAGTTCTTATTATTGGATCTGGAGCAGCGGGTTATGCTGCTGCTATATATGCAGCACGTGCAAATTTAGAGCCAATTGTAGTAACAGGAATGCAACCTGGTGGTCAGCTTACAATTACTACGGATGTTGAAAACTATCCAGGTTTTATTTCTATACAAGGTCCAGAACTCATGGAACAAAAGAGGTTGCATGCAGAGAAGGCGGGAGCAAGAATAATAGACGATGAGATAAAAAGTGTAGAACAACTTGAGGATTCTAATGAGTATAGATTTAGATCTTGTGGTAATGCTAGTGACTACTATTCGAATGCAATTATAATCGCAGCTGGTGCGCAAGCGAAGTGGCTTGGCCTGGAGAGTGAAAAGAAATTTCAAGGTTACGGAGTTTCGGCATGCGCAACTTGTGATGGTGCATTTTTTAGAAATAAAGTTGTAGCTGTGGTTGGTGGTGGAAATACTGCTGTTGAAGAAGCAATATTTTTAACTCGATTTGCTAAGGAAGTTATACTGATACACAGGCGTGATAACTTAAGAGCAGAGAAAGTAATGCAAGACAGGCTCTTTAAAAATGATAAGATAAAGGTAATATGGAATCATACCGTAGAACAGGTTCTTGGAGAAGAAAATCCAAAAAAAGTTACTGGCATTACAATTAAATCGACAGACATCAATAAAACCCAGGAATTGAAAGTAGATGGAGTGTTTATTGCAATTGGGCATGCACCAAATACAGGTATTTTTAAGGGCTTTGTTGAAATGGATCAGCAAGGTTATATAATTACGAAACCTGGAACAACTCTAACCAGTAGGGCAGGGGTGTTTGCTGCTGGTGATGTTCAAGATAAGGTATATCGCCAGGCAGTAGTTGCAGCAGGTACAGGGTGCATGGCTGCACTTGATGCAGAAAAATTTTTGGAATCATAATTAGTTCTAAAATTTTTAACTAAATTACTTGCAATTTTCTTTGTTTTTTTTATAATTATGTCAATAAATTATAGGTTAGGGAGAATTTAGTATGCTTTCGAGAAGTAATGTAGGTTTTAGAAGAAGTGTTGTTAATGATACAGGATTACGAGCTCAAAATCAAACAACTTCAGGACAATCAACAAAAAAATTATTTAAAGCTATTGATGATGAAAATCTAGGAGATTTTGAGCGAGCTCTAGCAGAAGGTGCGAATGTTAATGCGTTTGATAAGGGATATACACCATTAATGACTATTATCATGAATGGTGATGATAGTCCTACACACTTGAAAATGATGACGTTGCTTTTGCAACATCAAAGTTTAAAGATTAATGCTCAAGAAACTAAAGAAAACAATACAGCTCTACATCTAGCCTTGCGCATGGAAAATAGAAATTTTGTACAGATTTTACTTAGAGATACTGGTTTGAATGTGAATATTAAAAATATTCATCGTATAGATTTTCAAGGTAATTTCTCTCATACTCCTGAAGAATATATTAGAAAAATTGGACAAGTACAGGATAAAAATTTTTCGCACCTTACGATAGAAATACAAAAAGCACAAACAGGAAAAGAATTATTAGATGTTCTTTCTAACAGAAATATTGACCGAGCAAAAAGACTATTAAATCAAGAACTCAACCCTAATTGTTGGAAAAGAAATTCAAATGAAGAAATAGAAACACCACTTAGCCTGATTATCAAATCATGTTTACAAGGAATAACAGAAGATAACGAGGAAGTATTGACTAAACTTTTAAAACATAAAGAGCTAGATTTTAGTCAAATAAAACCAATACCAGCTATAGAGCAAAATTCAAGATTGAAGCAAATCATTGAACAAGCTATGAAAGAGCGATTAACTGATGCTATTAATAGAAAAGATTTGGGTGATGTAAAAGAATTAGTAGAAGATCACTGCTTCATAAATCGTGCAATTGTCAACGCTGTGTTGGGGAATGTTAATAATCCAAGTGAATCTATTAAAAATTATCTCAATGAGAAATTTCCTGCAAGTGCAGAGCAACCTGTAGCAAATACACATAATGTTCAATCAGAAATAAACGATGAGTTTATTGCTCAAGAATTGCAGCGACTTGAAAACCTGGAAGGTGAACTTGAAAGAACAAAGGCTCAACTTGCAGAAAAAGAGCAAGAGTTGAATAGGACCGTAGATGAAAGAACAAGAGACACTGACAAAATTTCACAGTTAGAAAAGGAGTTGAGACAAGTAAGGCAGGGTAATCAGGAAAGAATTCACACTCTCACTGATCAAGTAGCTCGACTTACTAGAGAAAAAAGTCAACTTAAAAACCTTAGAGATGAGCTTGAAAGAACAAAAACTCAACTTAGAAAAAAAGAGCAAGAGTTGGATAGGGTTGTAAGTGAAAGAGACACTAACAAAATTTCACAGTTAAAAAGGGATTTTAGTCAACAGAGATCAGAACTTCAAACTCAAAATCAAGACTTAAATAACAAAAACAGAAAACTTTCAGAAGCAAGCATTTATAATAGAAGGCAAAGTAACTATGCCTCTGGGAGTGTTAAATAAACTGTGTCAAACCGCATTTTTAGTTCAACTCAATTTTCAATCTGCCAGGAAAGAAAACATCAAGTTGAGAGATAGTTAATGCCCAATCATGTACAGGCATCGTCGACTTTTCCTCTACCTTCTTTATAGCACAATATACCTGCTTATACAAGGCATTTATGCTGGTAAATGAGCCTTTGGTCTTAGTGAATTTCCTAATTTGCCTATGTAGCCCCTCTATGGGATTGGTGGTGTAGATTATCCTCCTAACTGGACCAGAATACTTAAAATAACCAGACAAGTTTTCCCAATTATTCTGCCAAGATTTTATAACCATAGGGTACTTTGTGCCCCATTTTTCATCCAATTCCAACAGATAATTCTCGGCAATTTCCTTGCTTGAAGCTTGATATACCTTCTTTAAATCGCTCAAAAAACTCTTCGCATCTTTACTGGCCACATACTTCAGTGAGTTGCGTATCTGATGCACTATACACATCTGCACTTCCGCATTAGGAAAGACACTGTTTATAGCTGCAGGAAAGCTTTTCAGCCCATCAACGCAGGCAATAAGGATATCTTCTACTCCTCTTTCTTTGAGGTCATTTAGCACTCCCAACCAGAACTTCACTTTCAGCCAAATAAAAACCTAATACTTCTTTTTTGCCATTTTGATCTATGCCTAATATGTTATACATGCATTTACTTACGCAATGCCCGTCCTCTTTGACTTTAAAAAACATGCCATCCATGAAAACTATCGGATATACAGACTGCAGCGGGCGACTACGCCATTCGTTGATTACTGGTAGCAATTTGTCAGTAATACTTGATATCTCTGCCGCCGATATTTTGTGATCATAAATTTCCTCAACATGTGACACTATATCTCTATAGCCCATACCACTGGCAAATGTGCTCAAAATCTTCGTTTCAAGCTCTGGATGTAAGTTTGTTTGCCTTTTTTTGACTATTTGTGGTTCGAAACTTCCTTCCCTATCTCTTGGCGTCAAAAGCTCAAATGACCCTGCGCTTGTACGTAAAGTCTTTGCATTCCTCCCATTTCTTCGATTATTCTCTTCGCTTTCGGCCGACAAGTGGTTTTCTATTTCACCTTCCAGGCTTACCTCCAGCAACTTTTTTATAAACGGTGTTAATGCTCCATCTCTTCCTGTCAACGGTCTTCCTTCTCGTATAGACGACAGGATATTTGTTTCTAATTCTTTATAATCTACCAAACCGGTAGTTCTGTTTACTACTTTCTGACTCATTGTCAAACCTCCATTTTTTTATATCAATTTATTACTTTTTTTTCGGTTTGACACAGTTTATTTAACACTCCCATGCCTCTGCCTCTTTTGTGTTATCTGGAGCGTTTGCTATTGGTGCATGTTTAACAATATCGAATTTAGAAATATGTATTTCACTTGCTGTAGCTGCATTTGTCTTCCTTACAATTGGATGCTACTGTTCATATAAAGCAAGTACAGTACTGAGTGATGTGATAAGCACTGAATTTGGTAATGTTATCAGTTTAAGATAGAGTTAAGGTTTTTACTTCTTGTCTAAACTCTTCTGAAAATTTTTGTACATCCTGAAAATACCTTGATAATTCGAGTGAATGTAAACCTGAGTGGTTTCAAGACTTAAATAGTTGATTGTAAACTTGCTTCTATTATCTTTTAGTTCAAGAAATTAAAAGTTTAACGATGAGAATTATAATTACAGACCAAAGTAAAAAGTAGGCTTTTCCATTTGATTTATTTTTCACCTGTAATTTTTTGTCAGCTATTAGGTTTAATTTTTCTATAAGGCTAAATATTCCCTGAATTGCTTTTATGGGATAAGAGCTTTTAATTTTTTCCCTATACCCTATTTTACTTTCATGTTGATTGTTTATCCATGTTTCAACTACTTTCCACATATTGATTTCTGGATAGACTTTCCTACATGTTCCTTCTAATAAAATCATAGTTTTCTGCAGCAATAACAATTGTGTTTGAACTTTCATATCAAAATCACCAGTTATTTTTAGTAGCTGAGTAAGTAATCGAGCAAATGAAATCTTCTGTATAGGCTGTCCAACAATGGGCTCACCTATTGCTCTGCAAGCTGTAACAAAATTTCTATGCTGTGATGGAACATAACCGGCTCTAAAGTGCATTTTTGCAACGTGATCATAATCCCTATTTAAAAAGCCTTTGAGTATCTCTATAACGTAATAGCATGTCTCACGATCTATTCTACCCATGATTCCACAATCCAGGGCAATAATATTGTTATTACTATCGATCATTAAATTTCCAGGATGCATATCAGCATGAAAAAAACAATCCCTATATACCTGATTACAAAAAGATTCTATAAGATTGATAGCTATTTGCTTTCGGTTATTCAGCTTTTCAACTTCGTATATTGGTATAGCTTCCATCCATTCTAATGTTAAAACCTTTTTTGAAGTTCTACTCCAATCTATTTCAGGTACGTAGAAACCTCTGTCATGTTTAGTATTTTCCTTCAGTTCCGAAGAGTGGGCAGCCTCAAAGCGTAGATCTAACTCTAATCGGCAAATTTCAGCAAAAGTTTTGACTAATTCAACTGGCTTCAGCCTTTTTGATTGTTCACTAAATTTTTCTGCAATTTCTGCAAGCCAAGAAAGCATTTTTATATCCCTTGAGAATGTTTTCTCAATATTTGGCCTCAAAACCTTTACAGCAACTTCCTTACCCTCAATTGTAACTGCTCTATGCACCTGAGAAATTGATGCTGCTGCAATTGGCTTTTCAGAAAAACTTGAAAAAATATCGCTTAATTTACAATTAAACTCACTTTCTATAGTTTTAACTGCTATTTTATACGAAAATGATGGCAATCTATCACATATCAATAGCAAGTTATTTGTTATGTCCTCATTTAAAATATCAGTGCGTGATGAAATGGATTGCCCAAATTTAATGAACACCGGACCTAATCTTTCAAGAGCACGCTTTAGTTTATGACCTTGTATTTTATTTATTGATTTTTTTGATGGTGGAAGTAAATAAGGTAACACATTGTAGCGTGTTAGCACTGTAGTTATTTGCAGAAGACGTAGAATATTTTGAATCATTTCGCTGCGTAACTGCCAAATATTTCATTTATCTCCATAATTTCATCAGGTTTACCTTGATAATAGATAGTATTATTTATGCAAATTATGTAATCTGAGGATGGTAGAGCAGAGTTAAGGTCATGAGAAGTCATGAGAATCGACACTGATCGTTCTTTTGCGATTTTATTTATAATATCATAAAATTTAGATCGTGCGTTAATATCCATTGCACTGACTGGCTCATCTAAAATGATCAAATCAGATTCTGAAATTAAACAGCGTGCAAGCAGCAGTAATTGTGTTTGTCCTGCAGAGATTTCTAATACTTGATTTTTTAGGATGTTACCGATACCAACCAATTCTATTGCTTCTGTAACAATGGGTTGATTTTTCTTCAATTTCTTCGAGGAGCTATTGAAAAGGAAAGACTCAACTGTTATTGGCATCAAATTACCAATACTAAAATTTTGTGGCATATAGCTAATTTTTATATTGTCAGCGAATACAATACTGCCAATAAAACCTTTATTTATACCAGCAACTGCTTTCACTAAAGAGGTTTTACCTCCGCCATTTGGACCAAGTATTGTAACTATATCTCCTCTTTGTACTGATATGTTGATATTATCAAGAACTTTTTTGTTACCGTATGAAAGAGTAAGGTTTTCTATTTTTAGAATGCAGTTATTGACACTACTTAATTTTTTGGCAAAAATTGACTTCTTCTCAACATTTATATGAGACATTTACTGTTTTTTTTTCTATTACTTTCATTTACATTATACTACAATAGTGCCTTTTCATCCAATTTAAAAATTGTAGCTACAATCAAACCTATACACTCACTTGTAGCTTCTGTTACAGATGGAATTTCAAAGCCAGAACTACTAATGTACGAAGTAGTGTCTGAACATAACTACATGCTCAGGCCTTCAGACGCAAGTAAATTAGAATCTAGCAATATTATATTTTATATCGATGATTCTTTGGAAACATTCATTAAAACTTTCGCTAAAGAAAATAAGAAGTTAATACCGCTATCAAGTGCAATCGATCTACTTCCTGCTCGAACACATTCATTTTCTAGTCACATTCAAGATGAAAAAGATTTGCATATTTGGCTGAGTCCTGAAAATGCAAAAAGTATGATACTTTCTATCAGTGCAACATTATCTAATATAGATAAAGAAAATGCCTATCGATACAATACTAACGCAGAGGAGGCTATAAGAAAGATAGACCAAGAAGTAGAAAAAATTACGAAAGAATTGGATGAGTTAAAAAATCAAAAATACATAGTTACTCACGATGCTTATCAATATTTCGAAAAATATTTTGATTTAAGTTACCCAAGCGCCATTCTTTCTATAGAAGAAGATTCTTACATAGGTATGAAGAGTTTAATGAAATTAAAAAAGGTAATGAAAGAGGAAAACGTTAAATGTATTGTTTCTCATTCACGAGAGGATAGCATAAAGCCTAATGTCTTTTCTAGTGACGTAAAAATGGTGATTCTTGATCCTATTGGATCAGATGTAGAGCCTGGAAAGGATGCATATCTAGATATAATCAGCAGCATTGCACAAAATTTCAAGTCTTGTTTCACTGAGTAATGAGTTCTTTTATCTATTCAGATAGCATTGCAAACTTAGTGCTTTCTATTCCAATCACAACTATACCGACATTATCTACCAGAAGTATATCATCCCAGTCTGGGATTCAGTTAAGTTGGTAAGCATAAAAATATTATGTTAAAGCACAATGTTCTTGATGAGATTAGGGCAAGCCAATGTCAGCTACTTGAATGACACCATTTGCTATGCCCTCAAAAATGAATGCTCGTACAGCTGTGTGCCAGCTACTTGCATCTGCTATTTTTACTCATAATTATCTTGCCTGAACGAACTTAAATTCAAGTAGTTAATCATAGAAACAAAAAAAAGAAGATAACCAATATCTTCTTTTACTCTAATTAAAAAGACATTGAATTGTAATTGTCTATTTCATCTGATATAAGCGATAATTTTATGCTCTCAAAACGGAGATTACTTGCAATATCTGTTAACTGTTCACTAAGTGTTACTTTTTCTGGTGAATGGTGTTCAGGAGCTTTAATATTTCTATTACAGTCAGCCTTACACCAAGATCTATTAATTTTTGTCAATAAATCATTACCCTCGTATTTATTTTCACACTGTCTGTGGCACAAATTAAGTAAATCAACACCATGCAATGTCAATGAAGCAGAATCTTGTGTAAATTTTACCATAATATAATCCTTAATCTTATTATATCTATATTAACATATAAATGTGAATATTATACTAATATAGTTACTTTTTATGGCAAGTGGTTTTTGGTTATTTTCTAAACTTTCTTTATAAAAACCATAGGCGCCTATTGGTTTTTAGCTAAAGTAAAGATCAAGTATCTGGAATTCTGGACATAAAATCCTCCTGTGTAAAAAAGATTAGAAAAAAAGTGCGGCGCACATACGACAGAGATTAAGTATGTGTGTGCACCTACGTACGCTGAAGAAGATACGCCACATTTTTTAATGAATTTAATGAAAAAAGTCTGCAGATAAAGATAAATTTTGAGCTCTTAAAATATCTTTTACTATGATTATAGTCAGATTTAAAATATGCGCAAGCAATTTTTTTCTGTAAAAGTTTAACAAAAGAATTCAAAAGTTTGTGAACAACCTCTAAGTGTATGGTCCCAGAGTGTGATGGTATATAGACTATCTGGATCATTTAAAGTGTCAGATCAAGTCCCATTTAAGCAATAAAAAGACCAGATCAGGACAAAAACGCTACCATTTTCAGCCCTTATTCAGGTGGCTCAATTTCCCGTAACTTATATAAGTTACCGTAATCTTTCAAAACCTCAAACAGACTTTCTCTAATGCAAAACAGTATAACTAGTGAGCAATAAGCTACACTCCTTTTAGCTGTAAGCTTTGCATGATAATATACTTACTTTAATTTTTCTTCTTTAAATAATACGTGTCTTCTGACCACTGGGTCATACTTCCTAAACTCGAGCTTCTTGGGAAGGTTCTTAGGATTACGTTTTTTTACACAAAAATAGCCTGTTAGTTTCTCTTCTCCAGTTTTTGTTGTTTTAGTTGCAGTGCTAACTAGCTTGACAAGCAAAGAAGCATTTTTTTTCGCCATAATTGTTAGTGACATAATAAACTCTATGCAAGTTTATTACGCAAAACACTGAAAGTCAACCCAATAATGCAGATCGCAAAATTCTTGACAATCAATAATATATTAAGTAGTATAAGAACATTTTAGAATGAAAAGTAGACGGTAAATAAGTGGTGAGTGATGGCAAAAGGTTATTGTTGATAGAAAGTACTACCTGTTCTAACGAGGTAAGGGTTGCCCTACTAGTTAATGGTAGGGTTGTAGAGTTTGAACAAGAATTCAAGGAAAAAAAACAATTAAGAGGTAATATATACGTTGCTTATGTAAAGCGTATAGAGCCTGCTTTGCAGGCCGTGTTCATTGAGTATGGAAAAAATAAGCAAGGTTTTTTGTCTTTTTCTGAGATATCTCTAAATTACTTTAATATTCCAGAAAAAGAGAAGGAAATTTTCCCTGATGAAGACTATTCGAGCGGTGTGGACTGTTCAAATGATAATTGCACAGAAGAAGGCCTAGATTCTACAGCTAGTAATGAATCCAGCAGTGGTTTTGTGAGGGGGGTACCTTTACATAGAAAATATAAGTTACAAGATGTGATTTCAGTAAATCAAAAGTTATTAGTTCAATTAACTAAGGAAGAACGAGGAAATAAAGGAGCTTCATTTACAACATACGTAACTTTGGTCGGTAGATACTGTGTTTTCATGCCCAATTCCATAAGTAGGGGTGGAGTATCTCGCAGAATTGAAGATACCAACGTTAGAAAACAGTTAAAGGATATATTAAATTCAATAAATTTACCAAAAGGCTCAGGTTTAATAGTAAGAACTGTTGGTGCAGGAAAAAGTAAGAAAGAAATTGAGCAAGATTACAATAATTTGACCTTATTATGGCAAAATATTCAGCAAAACTTCTCTTCTTTAAATGTTCCATCATTAATTTACAACGAAGCAGATGTAGTTATGAGATCTGTACGTGACTTTTGTAGTAATGATACAGAAATTATAGTATCTGATAGAGAAGTTTGTGAAGCGGTAAGAAAATACACTAAAAATGTGTTACAAGGAAAATTGCGTCCTAGATTATATAGAGGTTCTGTTCCAATCTTTACTTACTATCGAGTCGAAGATCAAATTTCTGAATTATATAGCAATAGAGTAGAATTGCCATCTGGTGGGTCTTTGGTGATAACCTTAACTGAGGCATTTGTTTCAATAGACGTAAATTCAGGGAAAATGACAGGAGAAGATAACATAGAAGAAACAGCTTATAGAACTAATATGGAGGCATTATCTGAAATATCAAGGCAAGCGAATCTCAGGGGCTTATCAGGGTTAATAGTTGTTGATTTTATTGACATGTTGAAACTTGAGTATTGCAAAAATGTTGAATTTGCTATCAAGCAGGCGTTTAAAGATGATAAAGCTAAAGTTCAATTTAGCTTTATCAATGACTTTGGTTTAATGGTCTTTTCAAGACAAAGAATTAAACCAAATATACAGGAAATTAATACTACAGAGTGCTTACACTGTAAAGGTATTGGAAGAGTGAAATCAAACGAAGTGGTTGTTGCATCGATACTAAGGGATTTGCAACATATTGCTAATAAAAATCAAAATAAGTCCTTTGATTTAATAGCACGCAGTGCAGTTATAGCGCACATTTTTAATAATAAGCGTGATATGGTTTCTACAATCGAAAAAGAGTTCAATATTACATTAAATGTTAGTATTGATAATAGTTTAGATGCAGATACATTTATTTTAAAGCAAGGAGACCATATTAATTTTAATGATTATAAGCCATTGCAGAATTCTGGATGTCAAATTGTGAATAGCAGGGATAAAGAAGCTGGTAAACTACCGGGCAACTTTTGGTTAACTAAATGGCTTTCGCGCCTTTTGGGCTCTAACAACTAAACGGGACTTGTAATTAACGAGTTTTATACTTATATATTTTACATCAGATAATATTTAAAAGGGAGTATTCATTATGGGAAGAGCAATAGGTATAGATCTTGGAACAACAAATTCTTGTGTTGCAATAATGCAAGGCAAGGATGCAAAAGTAATCGAGAATAAAGAAGGAGCAAGAACTACTCCATCTATAGTTGCATTTACTTCATCTGGAGAAAGGTTGATTGGCGCTCCAGCAAAAAGGCAAGCAACTACCAATGCAAATAATACTTTTTTTGCAACTAAGAGATTGATAGGTCGCCAATATAGCGATCCTGAAATGAAGAATCTAGGTGTACCGTATAAGGTATTTGCAGCAAAAAATGGTGATGCATGGGTTAAAACAACTGATGGTAAAGAATACTCTCCTAGTCAAATTGGTGCATTTATACTACAAAACCTGAAAGAAGCAGCTGAGGCTTATCTTGGGGAAGAAGTAAAGGATGCTGTGATAACAGTGCCGGCGTACTTCAATGATTCTCAACGTCAAGCAACAAAAGATGCAGGAAAAATTGCTGGATTAAATGTCCTCAGAATAATTAACGAACCAACTGCTGCAGCACTTGCTTATGGTCTTGATAAAAAGCACGGACACACAATAGTAGTGTATGATCTTGGTGGTGGTACATTTGATGTTTCAGTTCTTGAAATAGGTGACGGAGTTTTTGAAGTAAAGGCTACAAATGGTGATACTCACCTTGGAGGGGAAGACTTCGATAATGCAGTAGTAAATTATTTACTGGGTGAATTCAAGAAAAGTAATGGCATTGATTTGAAAAACGATCCAATGGCTATGCAAAGAATCAAAGAAGCTGCAGAAAAAGCAAAGGTAGAATTGTCAAGTGCAATGGAAACAGAAGTAAATCTACCGTTTGTTACAGTTGATGCAAGTGGCCCAAAACACTTAAATATCAAGCTAACAAGAGCAAAGCTTGAAAGTTTAGTGAATGATTTAATTGAAAGGACTATAATTCCTTGCAAAAAAGCTCTTGAAGATGCTGGTTTGTCTGCTAGTCAAATTGGTGAAGTAGTTCTTGTTGGTGGCATGACTCGTATGCCAAAAGTCATAGAGAAAGTTAAAGAATTCTTTGGCAAAGATCCACACAGAGGGGTTAACCCTGATGAAGTTGTAGCAATTGGAGCTGCAATACAGGCGGGAATCATTCAAGGTGATGTAAGAGATGTATTACTACTTGACGTAACTCCACTTTCTCTTGGTATTGAAACTCTAGGGGGAGTGTTCACTCCACTTATTGAACGTAATACTACTATTCCCACAAAAAAATCTCAGGTGTTTTCAACTGCAGAAGATAACCAAACAGCCGTTACAATTAAGGTACATCAAGGTGAAAGAAAATTGGCGATTGATAATAAACTGCTTGGTCAGTTTAGTTTAGAAGGAATACCACCTGCTCCTCGTGGGGTTCCTCAAATTGAGGTGACATTTGATATAGATGCAAATGGAATAGCGCATGTTTCTGCAAAGGATAAAGCTACTGGAAAAGAGCAAAAAATACGTATTCAGTCTTCAGGTGGTTTATCGGAGGATGAAATAAATCGGATGGTGAGAGAAGCTGAGGAAAAAGCACAAGAAGATGAAAAGCGTAAGAAATTTATTGAAGTGAAGAATCAAGCGGATAGTTTAGTTCATTCTACAGAAAAATCTCTGACAGAATATGGTGATAAAATTTCTCCAGAAGATAAATCTGCTATTGAAAATGCAGTTAATGAGTTAAAGGAAGTGAGTAAATCTGACAACATTGATGATGCTGATTCAATACAACAGAAAGTTACTAACCTCTCTCAGTTATCTATGAAACTTGGAGAAGCTATGTATAAGGAATCTCAACAACAACAAGGTGGAGAAAGCTCATCCACAACAAATAATGAGGAAGAAAAAGTAGTAGATTCTGATTATCAAGACATGGATAATAAAGAAGAGAATAAGTAATTCGATTGTCATCCCAGTGCCCAGATACTGTGGGATGACAAGAGGAGCGTATTGTTGCTTAAAGGAACTATTGTGGATATTATTAAGACAATAGAAGAAAAATTACGCGATTCAATAGGTGTAATTGATATTAATATTATCGATGAATCAGCAAAGCATGTAGATCATTATTTTGTTTCTTCTTCGACACTACCTTCACATATCAAATTAGTATTAATATCTAACGACTTTTCTGGAATGAGCTCTTTAAAGAGGCATAAATTGATCTATGAATTATTAAAGAGTGAAATAGAGCGATTACATGCGATTTCTCTTCACTTGTATACGCAAAGCGAATACAATCTAAAAAATAAATAGTAGAAACGTGAGAGAAGAGTCTTTATTAGTTAAAGCAGGAAGAAAATTTAATGATTATAAAGGATCGATGAACCCACCAGTTTATCATTCTTCTACCATATTATTTCCTACTTACAAGGATTACTTAAATGCAGCAAATGGAGAAAGTATATACGATGTAATCAATGATGGTGTTGCAAGGGATTACAGTTACAGTAATGTTGGTACGCCTACTGTTCATTATTTTTCAAATGCACTGGCTGAAATTGAGGGTAGGGGACAAGCACTCATCTACCCTTCTGGATTATTTGCACTTACTTTTGCTATTTTGACTTTCACTAAAGCAGGTTCACATGTCCTGATACAAGATAATAGTTATTATAGGCTAAAGAGATTTGCCGAAAATGAGCTACCAAAAAGAGGAGTAGAAGTAACTTTTTATAATCCGACACAGGATATAACTGATTTAGTTCAGAGTAATACTTCACTCATCATGATTGAGACTCCTGGTTCTATAACGTTTGAGATTTCAAATATAGAGCATATAGTAAAAGTTGCTAAAGCACGTGGAATCGTAACCGTTTGTGACAATTCATGGGCCACTCCTTTGTTGTTTAAGCCGCTTGATTATGGAATTGATGTTGCACTATACGCGGTGACAAAGTATCTAGCCGGTCACTCAGATTTAGTGATGGGAGCTATGGTTGCTGAAGGTAAAATTTTTAAATTGCTTTATGAGAGCTATAAAAATTATGGAGTCACCATTCAATCGCATGACTGTTACCTTGCACACAGGGGACTTAGAACACTGCAAACACGCATGAGGAAGCATCAAAGTACAGCAATGCAAGTAGCAAAGTGGCTGGAAAAACATCCAAAAATCAAAAAAGTCTTATACCCCGCACTTTTTTCCTATTCTCAGCATGATTTATGGAAAAGTTATTTCAAAGGGGCAAGTAGCGTATTTAGTATAGTACTCGATAGAGAATATTCATGTGAGGAACTAAGCTGCATGGTTGATCACATGAAAATTTTTGGCATCGGTGCTTCTTGGGGAGGATGTGACAGTTTGATATTACCAATAGAACATAGATCTATGTCAAGATCTGTAATGAATTCAGATTATGGTGGAAGTTTTGTGCGAATATTTTGCGGACTAGAAGATCCTGAAGATTTGATTTTTGACTTGAATACTGCATTAATAAGACTGCCATGTTCAAGTGTTAAAGATGATTGTGAGACTGAAAGAGCTACTGCATAACATTGTAAATGCTGACTTTGATATTGAAATCAAAGGCGTCACATGTAATCCTAAGAGAGTTAAAGAAGGTTACCTTTTTGTTTGTGTGTCAGAAAGGAGTAAAGAACACGTAACATGTCTTCCTAATGGATGTGTACACAACTGTGTAGACGTTGTAATACAAGGGGCCAAGAAAGATGTCATCCCAGTGCTCAGACACTGGGATCCAGAAAATTTAATTGTAAACAAGCATACTAGACAATTGTATAATGAAAACTGGATTCCAGTGTCCGCTACTCGAATGACAAGTACTCCAAGTTTTGCAGTGCTTTACCACTCGGACCCTCAAGGAATATACAGTGAAATAGTCAGCAGGTTTTATCAATTCAAACAACCTAAATATGTTGCTGCTGTAACTGGTACGAATGGTAAAACTTCAGTGGTGGAATTTTGTCGCCAGATTTGGCAAGATAATGTAGCGTCTATAGGAACACTGGGAACATGTGTCAATAATAATAGAAAAGATAATAGCCTTACAACGCCAAGTGCAGATGATCTTTATTCCACATTGCGTGACATAAATAATAAGAACGTAGAACACTTAGCATTAGAAGCTTCAAGCCATGGAATCGATCAATACAGAATCCATGGACTCAGGCTCAATGCTGCAGCTTTTACTAATTTCTCTCAAGATCATTTGGACTATCACAAAAGTATCGATGAGTATTTTGAGGCCAAGAAAAGGTTGTTTGATGAGGTATTGCCAAAAGAAAAAACAGCGATTTTAAATGCAGATATAGGCGAATATGGAGAGTTGCTCAACATAGCTGAAAAGCGTGGCAACAAAGTTATAACCTATGGAAAAAAAAACTCTGACATTACTTTATTAAAGCAGATACCCACTGCCAATGGTCAATACCTGACAATTCAAATCGGTGATGAAATTTATAACGCATTTTTTCCGATTTTTGGGCAATTTCAAGCATATAATTTGTTGTGTGCAATCGGTATAGTTATTTCATCTGGTATGGACTATCAAAGAATGTGTATAGATAAACTCGCTTCTCCATCTGGAAGAATGGAAAAAGTGAACACTTTTGCATTTGTCGATTACGCTCATACTCCAAGTGCACTCAAACAAGCTCTGTTGTCTTTAAAATGGCACTTCAATAAAAAGATAGTTCTAGTGTTCGGTTGTGGCGGGAATCGTGATCAAACAAAACGTGCAGAGATGGGTAAAATAGCACAAATGCTTGCAGGTAAAGTTATAGTCACAGATGACAATCCGCGCGATGAAGATCCGGGGAAAATTCGTCACGATATTTTGTTACATTGCCCTGATGCACTGGAGATAGGAGATAGAAAAAAAGCTATAGAGAAAGGTATAAATATAGCACATGATGAAAATATGATTCTGCTAGTTGCAGGAAAAGGACATGAAAGATTCCAAATAATAGAAGGCCAATCCCTTGAATTTAGTGATGTTGAAGTTATTAGAGAGGGCCAAAAATTTGCTACTGCTGTTTTGCTCTCTCCTTCATCCAACGCCTGAATGGCTTTTTTCCTTAAGTCATAACTGTACGCTGCTGGCATTTTTACCTTCTTGTTACACTAAATCACTATCTTATCTTGTTCCTACTATTATGAGAAGAGCTATACAAACCTCAGTTATGGATTAGCCGATAAAGAAAGGCATAGAAATAGAAGGCTTTTTGGACTGCATGGAGTAGGAAATCAGAACAGAAAAAACATGAATTAGGAAATTTGTTGGCGATCTATGTCTTGTATGCTCAATCTCAAATTTGTTTTTCAAGGAATCAAAAACAGTCTCAATAATCGACCTTTTCCTTAATAAAATCTTCTCTTTAAGTGAAATTAGTGCGTTTTTCATACCTTTTTTTACTTTAGTGACTAACTTTAGGCCTCTATCGAAGAGTTTCTCAAAAAGCTCTTTCTTTATATAGCCCTTATCTCCAAACAAAAGTCCGGTCAGTCTTTTAGTGAGAGTTGGTAAAGGTTTTCTGTCATCAACGTTACCTTTGGTTAGGGTAAGTGCTTGAATTTCACCAATTTCGTTAATCACTAAGTGCAACTTGAAGCCAAAAAACCAACCATACGTACTCTTACTAATTTCTGCTAGATGATTAAAAACTTTATTCCTAGAGATCCTTTTTTTGTGGCAAACGGCAATCGTAGAGGTGTCGATGTAGGAAGTGCCGGTCATTTTCGCTTGTTCACAGAACCATTGCAAAAGTAATGCTAAATACCACAAAACTCGCGGCTTTAAGGCAATAAATCTGTGATATGAAGGCAGCTTTGAAAACTCTGATCTATAGAATAACTGAAGATAACAAAGATAAAAAGCCTTGAAGTTTTTACATGGTGATTTATGGTATAACAGGATTATGGTTAGAATTTCTGAGTGCGCTATTTCTGGTACTCTGGTTGGTTTTTTGCCGTTTGATAAGAACCTATTTGCAAAATTATCATCTACCGCACGACAAAAATCCTCGACGCAACAGTACAGTTCTGTAATATCTTTCTTCATGGGTAACCTCTTATTATTACTAAAATACTCGAGTTTACCCTGTTTCCCTCTTCTTAGTTATACTTTTATCTATTTTCTAATCCATAACTGAGGTTACAAGGATATGAAAGTGGAGATTGTGGTTACAAGATTAGTGAGAGAATATAGAAAAATTTAGGATGAAATATTGCGTGATATAGTTCATTTAGTGATAAAGGCTCTTACAGGTATAGTAGCGCTTCATAAGTAAGAATATTTTTACAAAGAATTTAATAATCACAATTTAGGCAATGATGAAAGTTCTTTAAGAAAAAAGTTTAATACTATCAAGAAAAGTTTGCATAGGCATAGCAATATAATACATAATAATCAAAATATTCCAAATTCTGTCAATTTATTTGCACAGTCAATCACTTGAGAATTCGGAAATTGATTTTTAAACCAAGTGTACTGGCGTTTTGCATAATGCCTTGTGTTTGTTTGAGCAATCTGTATTGCTTCGTCTAAAGTAATCTCCCCTTTTAAGTATCTTATAATTTCTGGTACTCCATGTGCTTTCATAGCTGGCAAATGTGGAGATGGGTTCATGCTAAGTAGGTTTTTTACTTCATCAATTGCTCCATTTTCAACCATTTCAATAAAACGAGAATTTATTTTTCGGTATATATCTTCACGTTTAGGTAGAATTGTATATACCTTAAAATTATTGAACAAAGGAGGCTGTCTATTTTCTTGCCATACAAAGATTGTCTTGCCAGTTTCAGTGATAACTTCAAGTGCTCTTGAGAGGCGATGTGAGTCATTAATAAATATTTTACCTTGAATCCTTGGATCTTTGCTTAGCACTAATTTGTAGAATTCCTCTTTACTTAAATTTTTCCTAAGTTCATTTACGTTTTCTCTCACTTCCTGGCTTATTTGTGGAATCGATGATAATCCCTTGATTAAGCTGCTAATGTAAAGCCCACTTCCTCCAGTGATGATCGGTATTCGTGAATTTTTCAGCGCGTTGTTAACTTCCCTCTTTAAATCCTCTAGCCATAAACCTACGGAATAATTTTCTCTTGCTGAAACATAACCGTATAGCCTATAAAATTCTTTCTGCTTTGGTGGTTGAGCAGTAATTACGGGAATCTCTTTGTATACCTGCTTTGAGTCACAGTTTATTATGCTAATGTTTTTATGCTTTTTTATCAAGTTATCGCATAATTCTGATTTACCTGAGGCTGTAATTCCTGTAATAATTACTATATTATCTTTCATTTATATTAATTTAACTAACCTATGATAGGGTGTAGTAAAAATTTGGATTCTACAATCTAAAATTTGGAGACTTTTATGGCAGAAAATGATAACGATAACTCGTTTACTAAGCGTTTTACAAATAGGACTTCTAATGAGACAAGAGGAGGTTTTTCCAGTAAGTATTCATCTCAAAATACCAAAGAACATGCACTAGGAGCAAAAGGAAAAATTTCTGAATTGGCAAACAAAAAAGCTGAAGCCAAGGAAGCTTTTTCTGAAAGTGGCGGCATAAAGAGTAAAAGCAGAACTATCAATGAAAGATCCTTTGCTGATGCAACAAGAAGAAGTAGATCAGATCTCATATATCTAGTTCGTGGTAAAGATCGAGGAAGATCAGCTTGGCACTATGTATTAGTTGATAAAGATAAAAGAGAAATGTTTCTGGCAAAAAGTAGAACTGGCTCTATAGATGTTGCAGATTATGGAGAGATTTTATATTCAGGATGGGGAGATGATCCACCACAGATGATAGTCGATAAAATCAATGAGGAGTTCGGATTGTAGTAAATCTGTTGTAAAAACGAGCAGTTGCTAATAAAATTTCTGTAAGTATACAACAGTAGCCATTTCGGTATCTTAATTGCTACCATATAGCGAGATAACTGTAAACCCAGAGCTATTGTAGACATAAGTTTTAGCTATATGGTATTTGAAGTAATAAATGCAATAAAAAATAATTTGTTAGCATGCTTTCCAACAGAGACAGTATATGCTCTTGCTTGTAATGCGCTAGGTAAAGAATCTATAGAAAAAATATACCGGATAAAGAAGCGTTCTCAAAACAAGCCACTCTCTATATTTGTTAGTGATGTTGATAGTTTGACAAATATAGCAAAGGTAAAAGAAGAATATATCAATTTAATAAACTACTTTTCTCCTGGACCAATGACCTATATTTTACCACTTCAAGATAACAGTATATTACCAAATGAGTTCTTTAAAGATAGTATAGGCATAAGAATTCCTGATCATCCTATTGCGATTTCAATATTAAATGAACTGAAAACTCCAGTAGTTGCAACTAGTATTAACATTTCAGGAGAAAAAAGTATATGCAAAGCAAGAGATATACCTCAGTCTATTAAGCAACACTTATCTGCAGTAATTGAAGATGATGAATTAGTTTCTGGTATAGAATCTACTATTATTGACTTAACTGGAGACAAGATTAAGGTTTTAAGAAAAGGTAAAATTTCATTACAAACAATAAATAACGAATTTTCAAACTAAGATCTATAGGAGAAAGAATGAAAAAGGTGATAGGCCACAACCAAGCAAAAAAAAAGATAATGAACAACTTGTCTGTTCAATCTTGGCTGATCTGTGGTAAAAAAGGCATAGGAAAAGCAACACTTGCACAATCCTTTTCTAATTGGTTTCTTATCAAAAATTACGATGAAGTAGCATTAGACTTACACATTGTTGAAGGTGATACAATAGGAGTGGAAAAGGTGAGAGAAATGAAAAATTTTCTGTACCTAAGCCCCATTCAATCAGAATATAAGATAGCTATAATAGATAGCTTGGAGGCAATGACTAGCAATGCTAAAAATGCAATATTAAAGATATTAGAGGAGCCGCCACAAAATTCTAAAATACTTATAATTAGCCATAAACTATATGATATACAAACCACCATCCGGTGTAGGTGCTTTCAGCTGAATTTACTTCCGTTAACTTACGATGAAACAAAGCAGGTTGTTTCATCTCAGTGTAAATTCGACGATAAAATATTTAGTGAGATCATTACTTTGTTTCCTGGAACTCCGGGAGTAATAATAAATGCAATAAACAGTGGTGCTTATGAGTCACATAAGCATTTTTATACATTTTTCCGTAATCTAAATAATTCTGATATAGTTAATAAAATAATTAATAGTGAAATTGAGCTAGAACTAGCATCACATATCATTCAAACCTCCATTTTAGAAAGTATAAAGAAAGAAGTAAATAATGTTGAAATTTTGCTAAGTCAATGGAAAGAAATAGATGAACTTTTCGTTGCTGCAAAGCAATTTCGCTTAGATAAAAAGCATGTTTTAGCTAATGTAGTTAACATCATGACACAAAAATATAATACTTTTAACATAAATTCATGATAAAATCCTGATAATTTAATACTTAAAGTATATAGTTTGACTGATAATAAATTAACTTTATGGCAATCAATAGAAGTTTTAACAAAAACCATATTGAACATGCAGAAAGAATTGAGTTTACTCAAGAATACAGCTTTAGACCAAGACGTCACTTTAGAAAAAGGGAAGGAGCTGTCAAGTGGTATCTATGAAGCAAATTTTAAGCTCAATAAGGCAATCAATATAGCTACTTTGCCAAAAATTGGCCATCGCATGCTCAGTGGCGAGTTAGTCATACTTAATCATATTACGAAAGAAGAAGTAAAGATTCCTAGAGATTTTCATTATCTTAAAGTTATTAAACTCAATCATGATGACTATAAACTAACGTTTTGTAATTTTTTAGGTAATGAGTTTTTTGAATATAAAAAGTATGATCCACAATATTCTGATCTTTCAGATGAATATAAATTCGTGGATTTTGGTAGTGTAAAAAAGACTAATAATCTAAAATTCAAGGAGTATGTTGGTCATGCACCTAAATTTTTTGCTGTAGAAGGTCTTATTGAGCCTGGATCTGAAAACCATGTAATTGATCTATTTGAGCTAGTCAGAGAAGGTAAAGGCAGAAAAGTGGGAACCCTTGCTGATGAATTTGGTTATTTTGATGATCAAAATAAATTACACTACTATAATTATCACAAAAGTGCAGAAAGTAATACTTATGATCCTGAAAGCTTCAGTGTAAAAATGATAAATTTAGATGTGAAGAAAATTGATAAATTTCATCTTATTGCAGAACAAGGTGATATAATCATTCATACTATTTTGGAAAATTTAGACATATTTTAAAGTTTTTTTAGAGTTATTATAATTAGGTTATGGAAGTTGAATCAGTAAAAAACAAAAGTTATTTCAGGAAAGCAGTAGAATGGTATTGCCACAGATACCTGTTCTGCGTTGTAGAAAGATCTTGGATGGCGTTAATAACGTTACTTCTCTTAGTATGTTTATTTTTATCATTACTAAACATATACCTATTACTTCCTGTTAAAAAAGATTTAAATTTTGTGAAGTACACGAACCACACAGAAGATGAGTTTTCTACAATACATAAACTTAGTTTTAGTAAAAAAGAAGATGAATACACTTCCATAGCAAGGTACTTGGTAAGTCAATACGTCGAAGCATACGAGTCCTCTCAGATCGTTGAATCAAAGTATCAAGAAAATTTTATAAAAAACAATTCTATATATAAAATCTATCAAGACTTTCAGGAAAAAGTAAACAATGAAGCTGTTTCATCCACAAAAAAAATTACCAACATAAACGTAACAACACTATCTATTGACCGATCGATCAAGGACTTAGTTAAATTTGCTGGAAATGCCACTGTACTTTTTGCAGCTGAGCAAAATAAGAAAATGAAAGACTATGCTGTGGAGGTTAGCTTTACTTTATCAAACATGAAAGCAACTCTAACTGGTATAATACCATTTAAATTTATTGTTAACGGCTATAAATACAGCTGATTACATTTAAAAAATTACTTGGTAGCTAAAAAAATAACTAAAGTGCATACAGCAGTAACAACTGGAGGTAAAATTAGAAGCATTGGTGTCTTTTTAATAAAATAATTTCTAGAAGGTTTTAAGAAAAAGGCATTGTAAATTATCGGTAAGAAGTATAGAGCGTTGAGTATAGTACTGACAATTAACACCAGAGCTACAAATACAGAAAGTGTTACATTACTAGAGTTAAAAACAGCTTGAAAAATGAAAAATTTGCTCCAAAAAGTCGGAGCAGGTGGTACCCCTATCATGGACAATGCACCTATAGTAAATGCTATCATACTAATTGGCATACTACGTCCTATACCGTGAATTCTATCTATGTATTTCTCACCTGTTTTCGTTATTATTGCTCCAGCAGTGAAAAATAAAGTGATTTTTGCAAATGCGTGGCAAACTAATTGAAAAATTGCAATCCTCATGCTAAATTCACTAAAAATTGAAGCGAACAATATAATATATGACAACTGAGAGATAGTAGAATAAGCAAGCAATTTCTTTAATTCCTTTTGCTTTAATGCAATTAACGATGCAGTAATAATAGTAAATCCAGCAGCGTACGGAAGCCATCCTCCAGCAAACCAACTTTGCTGTGCAAAACGTTGCATATTATCGATGCCAAAAGTGTATAATATAACTTTGATGATGATGAACACTCCTGATTTCACAACAGCAACAGCATGTAGTAGTGCGCTTACAGGAGTTGGTGCAACCATTGCTTTTGGCAACCAAAAATGCATTGGCATTAATGCAGCTTTTCCTATTCCATAAATCAGCATAGCAAAACACACTGCAATAAAAGTTATGAACGAAGTATCAAACTTGAATATTCCACCTCTTACAAAGTCTAAAGTATGGAATTCATTATATAAGAGACCTATTGCAGGAAAAAATAACACTAAAGAAGAGAAAAATAGTAAACCAAAGTAATAGCGTCCTGCAATTACTGATTCATTTGTTGAGTTGTGAGTAATCAGAGGGTATGTACTAATAGTTAGAAGCTCGTAAAAGACAAATGTAGTGAGCAAATCTCCAGAAAAAGCAATAAACATTGCACAGCTAATCGCTATTGAAAAAAAGCATAGAAAACTCGAGTAGTTACTATCAGCATAGTTATTTCGCATATAACATATTGCATATATACTGGTTAGTACCCACAAAAATGATATTAATAAACTGAATATTGCTCCACTAGACTCTAACTTTAAACTAATATGCAAATTATTACCAAAGTCCATGAGAATAAATTGAGAATGATCACCATACACCAAATATAAAGTGCATAGAGATGTATACGCAAATAGAAGCATAGAAGAAACAACAGTAATGCTATTGTTCACTCTGGGCCATTTACTAGTAAAAGAAATAGCTAATGCACTTAAAAGTGGGATCAACGCAGTAATTAACAAATAATTCTCAGTAATAAAAAGTGGCAAGGAAAGAGATATTAAAACAAAATCCATTAAGTAATTCATCTTTCTGTTTAGGTAAAGCTAAAATTATATTCAAGTTATAGAGAATTTGCTATTTTTTAGTTGTATATCGGAAATGTTAAATAAACCATACGCATCAAGTTAAGAAAAAGTGGCGTAAGGAAGAAAGGAAATAAGAAAAAACTATTTTATATATTAAGTAATAAGGTTAGTAATTTATAGATCTTTCTAAAAAATCATCTTATCCTAGATAAGAATTTCCTAAAAAAATAAATGTAACAAATAAAATGCCAATCTTAAATATTGCTATGTTTCACGATAGCTTCTTAATTTGGCACGTATGGTTTGTTAAACACTTCCAGAATTACTCAAAACCGCTACAGACTATATCTTTCTGTATAATCTTTAAATGCACCTCTATTGGAGTCAAAATGTAGCTTCACACTGCCAATTGGCCCGTTTCTTTGTTTTGCAATGATCAGCTCTGCAATATTTCTAATTTTCTCCATTTTCTCTTGCCACTCTCGATGTTTATTACTTCCTTCATTTGGTTGCTTTCTTAATTCATAATATTCTTCTCTATAGAGGAACATTACTATATCTGCATCCTGCTCTATGCTTCCTGAATCACGTAAATCAGAAAGTTGTGGTTTTTTATCATCCCTTTGCTCAACAGAACGAGAGAGCTGTGATAGTGCAACAATGGGAATATTTAGTTCCTTTGCAATTGCTTTTAAACCCTGCGTCACTTCTGAGATTTCTTGCACTCTATTTTCACTACTCCTTTTTGTTGTTCCTCGAATTAATTGCAGATAATCTATAAATACCACCTCTACATTGTATAGTTGATATAGCAGTCGTATTCTGGTACGAAGGGCACTAATTGATAGAGCAGGAGTATCGTCTATTATGAAAGGTAATTCTGATAGATCTGTACTAGCATTAATGAATTCATGTAATTCAAAATCACTAATTCTCCCAGTCAGTGCCTTATAATAACCAATGCCTGAATCTATAGTAATCAATCTTGCGGTTAATTGCTCTGCTGACATTTCAAGTGAGAAAAAAGCTACGTAATGTTGTTTATCTGTTCTTTTTTGCAAAATCTTACAAGCGTTAAGTGCGATGTTCAGTGCCAATGCTGTCTTTCCCATTGAGGGCCTTGCAGCTATAATTAACAGATCAGATTTCTGCAAACCACCAAGAAGCTGGTTTAGATCTTGAAGTCCGGTTGTAATACCTAGAGCCTCTGGGTTATTCTTCAGCTTGCTAATCTTCTCAACCACATCTTTAATTGAACTTGCAAGCTTTATGTATGTTTTCTCACCTTGCTTTTTTACTGCTAAATTGAACAATTTTGTCATTGCTTGCTCAATTTGTACCTGTGCAGGATTTTCGATGTCATAGTTATAACTATCGTCAATTGTCTCTTGTCCGAGCTTGATTAAGCATCTTCTTAAATAAGTATCACGGATTATTCTGGTCAAGCTATAGATGTCAAGCGCAATGCTTGCCTTTGCTGCAAGTTTTGCTAGGTACTCAACTCCACCACATTCGGCAAATGCTTTATCATTTTCAAAAAACATCTTAAGGCTTAGTTCATTGGCAACTATGCCGTGTTTTCTGGTTTTAGATATCTGGGTAAAAATGCTTTGATGTAGTGGATCGTAGAAATTGTCTGCTGCAATTATATCTTCAACTGCATCACAAATTCTATTATCACGAATCATTGCACCAATGAGCATTTGCTCTGCTTCTAAATTATGTGGCAATTTACATATTTCTTCTCTTGAATTAATAAGGTTAACTAATTCATTCATTTTAAGTTTTTAGAGTAATGATTGATTATTGTAGAATATTCAATCTCGACTTAAAAGAGAAAAAATTTGACTAATCCTGTGTTGCTTATAGCATTAAAATAGGCCCCTGTGGTGGAATGGTAGACACGGCAGACTCAAAATCTGTTGCTTGCAAGAGCATGCTGGTTCAAGTCCGGCCAGGGGCACTCAAACATTGGAAAGTGCTTTATGTTACACAAGTTTTTTAATCGTTCATTTGCCATTCTTTCTTCTATAAATGCTATTCAAAGGATAAAGAAAGATGAAAATGGAATATGTTACGTAACGGGACTTAGACGCTATTTGTCAGTGCTGCTTGATTTAATCATCATCGTTTTATTTTTACAGTTTTGCGGTCAGGCCTTAAATCAACTCTTTATGAGCTCGGAGAGCAGTAAAATATTAGGCCAAATTGCTGCAAAATATCAAATGCAGGTGCCACTATCTGCAGAGGAAACAGCAATGCAGAGTAAACTAATAAAGTTACTAGTTCTAAATCAGATAGTTCAATTTATTATGCTTTTTAGTTATGTAGCATATATGTGGATAAGATTTGGCGCTACACCTGGAAAATTCTTACTTGGACTTAGAGTTGTGAATGCACAAACTTTTGAAAAATTGACTCTGAAACAAGCAACAAAGAGGTTTTTTTCCTTCATATTGTCAACTGCACCATTATTCTTGGGTTTCATATGGGCAAGTTTCGATAAACGCTGCCAAACTTGGCACGATAAGATTGCAAATACAGCAGTTGTCACAAACAAAAGTCTTAAGTGTGATAAAATGAACTAAATTCGTTTAAAATAAGAAAATTTTAATAGTTTTATTGATAAATTTGATCAAATGCTTAATTAATGATATACTAAAATAGTAGGTAAAAAATATGCCAAGTATTACTCATGATCAAAGTATGGATTCTATTAGCGATAGTATTGTACATATTGATGATAATGAAATAAAAGAATGCGTAATTGAGGCACTAGAACCATTTAAGAACGAATTAGAAGCTCAAAGTTTTGACCTTAATGGGCTAGGAACTTCTGACCTAGTTAAAGCATGGAAGAAGATAGAAGATTTTAAAGGTGCTGAGTTAAAGGATGCTTCTGACCTTGCTGATCTGATAAAAGGGCAAATTGCAGAATTTGATGAAGAAAAATTATGGAAAATGTGTACCTTTAGCAAAATTTCCTATGGTGATGTGGATAGAAAATTAGAGAAAGGTAAATACAAAACTAAAAGGAAGTTTGAAGAAGAAGGTTATCAGATTATAAGATTTTACGATAATGAACTTATTGAAGATAAATATTGCTCAGATGTTGATTATAAATTAGAGCAACACGATGTTGGCTATGCTTTAACTGGTAAAAATTCATATAATCGAGATGCTGGTTATATTTTTATTAAAGATAACGAAGTAGATATAGCTTACCATGGTACTCGTGATTTAAATGATGTAAAGGAAGATCTGCGTGCTTCTTTAACTAAGTTGCCATTTTTGTCTGGAGATAATTATGTTCACTCTGGTTTTTACTCTCTATTCAAACGTTCTTGGCCCAGCGTACATAAAATATTACAAGGGCATGCTAATGATAAAGGATTAGCAATCAAAGATTTAAAAATCAATGTTACAGGCCATAGCATGGGAGGTGCTCTTGCTAGTATAACTGCTTTATGTCTTAATAAAACAGAAGGTGCTGAAGATGTTCATGTTGCAACTTTTGGCTCTCCAAGAGTGTTCTACAATGGTGCTGCTGAAGTTTACAATGAGTGTCTTGGACATAATACTATTAGAGTAGCTTGTCAATCAGATCCGGTACCATGTTTGCCACATGGTAATGCTGGTATGCACTATAAACATGTAGGTAAACCATTAAAATTAGAAACAGGTAAAACTCTGGAGTATTTAGAACTACACTATCATAAAATCGATACCTATTATAACCTTATTGAGAAAATAGAGCAGGAAAAATTTAAATCGGATAGCGAAGCATCTAAGTATCGTCATATTGCTTATATTTGTGGCCTATTTTACCATGCAGTTTTGTCATATGTTGATGTGGATGATAAGGAATTCTTTGAAGAAGTCAGAGAAGAAAATGAAGGCATTAAGCTTTCTGAGATACCAATTCAACGTGCTCCAAATTTAGAAGAGGAATTTAGACAAGGAAAACAAAAAGTAGCTCAGCTTACTAATGAAAAAATTCAACTAGAGGGAAGGTTAAATAGTATACAACAAAGTTTGGTTGGAAAAACTAAAGAGTTAGATGATGAAAAAGGAAAATTAACACAAGAACAACAGAAGACTAATCAACTCAATGATCAAGTAGATAAACTTACTGCAGAATTTAAAGGGACAAAAGATCAGCTTGCAGAAAACAAAGCAGAGTTGGATGAGCAAATTAGCAAAGTAACTAGGCTTAACGGTACTGTAGAAAAACTTGAAGAAACAAATGCTGGATTAGAAAGAAAGAATAGTAATCTGACTAATCAACTGAAGAAGCTTGAGAAAGCAAAAACTAAGCTAGAAGAAAAGGTAGAATGTGCAGAAAAAGAGCTAAAGGATGCTAGAGCTCAATTCAGAGAGAGTGAGGGAGGGCTAAGGGAAGTAAAAGCTCAACTTGAACAGGAAAATAGTAATTTGTCTAGTCAAGCAAGGGAGCTTGAAAGGAAATGTGAGCAAACAGAAGTTCAACTTGTAGCATCAAAGCAAAAATTAGCTGAAGAAACTAGTAAAGTCATGCAACTTAGCAAAGAATCTAATGAAGCAAGAGCTCAGCTTGAAAAGAAGAAAAAAGAGATTGGAAGGCTAAAAGATCAAGTAGATCAAATGACTATACAAAACAATCAATTGGAAGGGCGGCTGGATGATGCAAAGCAAGGTCTAATTGATAAAACTGATGAAGTAACCCGATTAACACAGGTTGCTGATACGCTAAATGGTCGGGTAGCTCAATTGACTACACAAAATGATCAGTTGGAAGGGCAGCTGAATGATGCAAGACAATCGTTCGCTGATCAAATAATGCAACGCGAAAATGAAAATAACGACTTAAAGACAAAGCTGCAAGAAATTGAAAACAAAAGTGAAGTACTAGAGAAGAGTCTACAGAAGCAATTTGAAAGCAAGAATGAAGAGCTAAGTGAAAAATTCTTGAAAGCAAGAACTTACAGTAAAAGGCAAGGTAATTATGCTTCTGTTTCTTTTGTATTATCTGGAGCACTTGCTGTGGGAGTGTTAAATAAACTGTGTCAAACCGAAAAAAAAGTAATAAATTGATATAAAAAAATGGAGGTTTGACAATGAGTCAGAAAGTAGTAAACAGAACTACCGGTTTGGTAGATTATAAAGAATTAGAAACAAATATCCTGTCGTCTATACGAGAAGGAAGACCGTTGACAGGAAGAGATGGAGCATTAACACCGTTTATAAAAAAGTTGCTGGAGGTAAGCCTGGAAGGTGAAATAGAAAACCACTTGTCGGCCGAAAGCGAAGAGAATAATCGAAGAAATGGGAGGAATGCAAAGACTTTACGTACAAGCGCAGGGTCATTTGAGCTTTTGACGCCAAGAGATAGGGAAGGAAGTTTCGAACCACAAATAGTCAAAAAAAGGCAAACAAACTTACATCCAGAGCTTGAAACGAAGATTTTGAGCACATTTGCCAGTGGTATGGGCTATAGAGATATAGTGTCACATGTTGAGGAAATTTATGATCACAAAATATCGGCGGCAGAGATATCAAGTATTACTGACAAATTGCTACCAGTAATCAACGAATGGCGTAGTCGCCCGCTGCAGTCTGTATATCCGATAGTTTTCATGGATGGCATGTTTTTTAAAGTCAAAGAGGACGGGCATTGCGTAAGTAAATGCATGTATAACATATTAGGCATAGATCAAAATGGCAAAAAAGAAGTATTAGGTTTTTATTTGGCTGAAAGTGAAGGAGCTAACTTCTGGTTGGGAGTGCTAAATGACCTCAAAGAAAGAGGAGTAGAAGATATCCTTATTGCCTGCGTTGATGGGCTGAAAAGCTTTCCTGCAGCTATAAACAGTGTCTTTCCTAATGCGGAAGTGCAGATGTGTATAGTGCATCAGATACGCAACTCACTGAAGTATGTGGCCAGTAAAGATGCGAAGAGTTTTTTGAGCGATTTAAAGAAGGTATATCAAGCTTCAAGCAAGGAAATTGCCGAGAATTATCTGTTGGAATTGGATGAAAAATGGGGCACAAAGTACCCTATGGTTATAAAATCTTGGCAGAATAATTGGGAAAACTTGTCTGGTTATTTTAAGTATTCTGGTCCAGTTAGGAGGATAATCTACACCACCAATCCCATAGAGGGGCTACATAGGCAAATTAGGAAATTCACTAAGACCAAAGGCTCATTACCAGCATAAATGCCTTGTATAAGCAGGTATATTGTGCTATAAAGAAGGTAGAGGAAAAGTCGACGATGCCTGTACATGATTGGGCATTAACTATCTCTCAACTTGATGTTTTCTTTCCTGGCAGATTGAAAATTGAGTTGAACTAAAAATGCGGTTTGACACAGTTTATTTAACACTCCCCTTGCTGTTGGTACAAGTCTAACAATGGTTCATTTAGCAATGTGTGTTTCGCTTGCTGTAGCTGCATTAACTTTTCTTGCAGTAGGATGTTACTGTTCTTATAACGCAAATACCGCACTTAATAACGTTGAAATCGAAAATGGTAGTTATAGAATAGCTGCTTGAGTATTAATTTAAATATTCTTTATTGCTAGTTTTATATCATCACTTTAATTTGGTTGTATTTTACTAAAAAAACTTTAGATTTATTTTATAATCGATACTCAAATATGATTTGGAATTTATTGCAGACAGGGCAAAAGGAAGGCTATAAAATTGCGTATACCAATGCTCGTATTATTGACCCGGAAACTAAACTTGATATAAAAGGTTCATTATTGACTGAAGGGGGTAAAATTGTTGATTTTGGCGAATCATTATTTTCAACAAGTGGAGTTGATGAAATAATAGACTGTAAAGGGCTTGTTCTAATGCCAGGCCTTATTGACATTCACGTACATTTTCGTGAACCAGGTCAAGAGCATAAAGAAACTATACATACAGGCAGCAAATCTGCAGCTGCAGGGGGCGCTACAACTGTAGTTTGTCAGCCAAACACTGTTCCAGCGATTGATAGTGTTGTCTTGGCTCAGTATTTGAAATATAGAGCATTTGAAACTTCGCATGTGAATGTGGAATTTTACGCTAAAATCACCACTTCGGAAGAAAAATTAACTGAAATGGCACTCTTAAAGGAAGCAGGTGCAGTTGGTTTCACCGATGATGGTATGCCAGTTATGAATCCAATGATTATGAGACAGGCACTGCTTTATTCAAGTATGCTTGGTGTTCCTATTGCTCAACACGCAGAGGATTTAAATCTATCTGCTGGTGGCGCAATCAATGCAGGTAAAATTTCTGAAGAATTGGGAATAAAGGGAATCTTGAGTGCGTCAGAGTCGGTTATGGTAAATCGTGATATACTGCTAATGAAGGACATAGAAAATGTACACTACCATATTTTACATGTCTCTTCAAAAGATTCACTTGATGCTATTAAACGTGCAAAAGATTTGGGATTAAATGTTACATGTGAAGTAACTCCTCATCACTTTACTTTAACTGAAGATATAGTAAAACAACACGGAGCAATCGCAAAAATGAACCCGCCGCTTCGCACTGAAGAGGATCGTTTAGCTATGATTGAAGGTTTAAAGACAGGTGTGATTGATTGCATTGCAACCGATCATGCTCCGCATGATCTTAGTTCTAAAGATTTGCCACTTGAAAATGCTGCATTTGGTATTGTTGGCCTTGAAACAATGCTGCCCATTTCACTTGAACTATATCACAGTGGACAAATGGGTCTACTTGATGTGCTTGCAAAATTGACATATAAGCCTGCAGATATCATACATGTGCCACGTGGCCGCATACAGAAAAACCTTGCAGCGGACTTAATTTTAGTTGATTTGGATCATGAATGGAAAATTAAAGTTGACAACTTTGCTAGTAAATCAAAAAATTCCCCTTTCGATGGACGCAAAGTGAAAGGGCGCGTAATACGTACCGTTGTGTCTGGCAAAACTGTATATTTACAGAAGGATTAGTTATCATACAGTTGCGTTCTCAATTTCAATCAATTGTAAATATTCAATATAAGTGGTAAAATATAGCCACTGAATAAAAAATATATGCTAATTAGTACGACATCGGAGCTGGAGAATGCATGTGAAGAATTGATGGCAAAAGATCCAAAATTTATAGCAGTGGACACAGAGTTTATTAGAAACAATTTAACCTACTATCCTAGATTATCACTAATTCAAATTTCTTACGGAGAGAAGAGTTTTATTGTAGATGTGTTAGTACCGGGAATTGACTTATCGCTTATTAAGAAAATAATGCTGAATCGAGAAATAACCAAAGTTTTTCATAGTTGTCGGCAAGACATAGAATCCTTACTCACCGTGCTTAAATGTGTTCCTACTCCCATTTTTGATACCCAAGTTGCTGCTATGTTTTGTCATTATTATCACGACTTTATTGGTTATTCAAAAGTAGTAGAGCAATATCAGGGGGTAGCGCTGGATAAAATTAAAGCTAAAAATTCAGATTGGTTAAAACGGCCATTATCTGAGGATCAATTAGATTATGCAGTAAATGACGTGATACACCTATATGACCTACACCAAATATTGTGCAATAAACTTGAAGAAAATAATAGGATGGGCTGGTTTCAAGAAGAGATGGAATCAATAGTTGATGTCAATAAGTATTTGCATAATCCAAAAGATGCATGGAAGAGGATTAAATTTAATTATGAAGCAAATCCAAGGTTGATGTTAACTGTTAAAGCAGTTAGTGAGTGGCAAGAGACCTTAGCACAGCGTTACAATATAAATCGTAATAAGGTAGTCAATAATGCCGTAATAACTGGTTTAATTGAAAAAAACGTGGAACATATTGATGACATTTTAGATGACCTTAAGAGAAACACAAAAAATATAAAAGAGGAAGATTTATTAGAATTTATAGATATTTTCAATGAGAATGAGAAGGAATTTGTGCAGCAAAATTATACTCTGTCGGATAATTATGATAAATCTGTCTTTGATATACTCTCGATTATTTTAGAGAGCAAATGTAAGGAAAATAACATATCGAGAAAGTTAGTTTCGTCAAAAGATGAGTTAGCTGGATCAATATCTGGGAAGATAGATAAATTGTTCAAGGGATGGAGATATGATTTTTTCGGCAGATCAGTAGAATCGTTTTTGAATGCAGGCTCAAGGTTTGAAATTTTAATGGTAAAATCTGCTGATAGTACAGCTAAAATTCGGAGTAATCTTGTGGAGAATAACCGTATCACGTGTTGAGGTCTAACGAGTTTATTATATCTTTCACTTGAGAAAGAACATTTGCGCTGGTATCGATGATAAAGTCGCTCATTTGCTTTTTTTCTTCAATAGGGAGCTGAATACTAGACATTAGATCCAGCTTTTTTTTATCCATATTACGCTCACTAATCCTTTGAGCTTGCACAACGCTATCTGCATGGATAAAAACAATAAAATCGCAATACAAATGGAATCTCGTTTCCAGCAGGAGTGGAATGTCTAGAACTAGAAGTTTTCTGTTGTTTTCTTTCTCATGAGCAATAAAAAATTCTAATTCATTTTGCACAGCGGAATGTACTAAAGACTGGAATTGCTTCCAATTTTCATCATGTGCTAAAAAATATTTAGACAATACTGTTCTATCAATTTTTCCATTTACTACTACCCCAGGAAATTTTTCTTCTGCATAACTTATTATGTTTTTGTCCACTTTATAAAGCTGGTGTACGACAGAGTCAGCATCAAACAAAGCGGCACCAAATTCTTTAAAGCAATTGGCTACAAAGCTCTTTCCGACTGCAATTCCACCTGTTAGACCTATTATCATATATCAAAGACTTCTTAAAAAGAATATGTGTCGTAGCTGTTATGTCTACTTAAAACTGAATTTGTGTGCATTAAAAGAAAAGCTATTATTTTTTTAGCAATCAAGTAAAATAGAGTGAAAGATTAAGAGGAAATTTTGAAAAATAAGATAAAAAAGATAGCAATTTCAGGGAAGGAAGTATGGCCAATCATCGAGGGCGGCAAAGGCATTGCAGTCAGTGATGGAAGGTCAAGTGGAGCATTCGCTGCAGCAGATGCTGTTGGTACGTTTTCTGGTGCAAATGCTAAACTTATCGATGACAATGGCGAGCTGGTACCACTAATTTATAAAGGTAAAACAAGAAATGAAAAGCACGAAGAGTTAATTAAGTATAGTATTGAGGCTGGAGTTAGTCAAGCAAAAATAGCGAATGAAATATCAAAGGGTCGTGGAAGAATACATATGAACGTGCTTTGGGAAATGGGAGCAGCAGAACAAGTCCTTCATGGCATATTAGAAAAAGCAAAAGGCTTAGTTCATGGCATCACTTGCGGTGCTGGTATGCCTTACAGGCTTGGAGAAATTGCAGCTAAATATCAAGTTTATTACTACCCTATTATCTCATCGGCGCGCGCTTTTAAAGCGTTGTGGAAACGTGCTTACCAAAAAATATCTTCTTTTTTACTTGGTGGAGTAGTATATGAGGATCCGTGGCTTGCTGGTGGTCACAATGGCTTGAGTAATAGTGAAGATCCGGAATTACTACAGGCTCCATTTGAAAGAGTTGCAGAGCTTAGGTCTTTCATGAACGAAATTGGTCTTGCTGAAACGCCAATTGTTATGGCAGGGGGAGTGTGGCATTTAAAGGATTGGGAACATTGGTTTGAAAATTCACAAATCGGACCAATAGCTTTTCAATTTGGTACTCGTCCGCTTTTGACGAAAGAAAGCCCGATTTCTACAGAGTGGAAAAAGAAATTACTCACTTTAGAAGAAGGTGACGTATTTTTAAACAAATTTAGTCCGACAGGATTTTACTCATCTGCAGTAAGAAATAGCTTCATATATGAGCTACAGGAACGAAATTCACGTCAAATGAAATTTTCAGAAAATGTGAGTGGAGAGTTTAATAATGAATTTGCAATGGGTAGCAGAGGTAGAAAGATTTACCTCACTGCAAAAGACAAAGAGCTAGCAAATGCATGGATTAAAGCAGGGTATACAGAGGTAATGAAAACTCCAGATACAACTGTTATTTTTGTGACACCAGGCAAATTTGCGGAAATAAGACAAGATCAAATTAATTGCATGGGATGTTTAAGCCATTGTCTGTTTAGCAATTGGAAAGATCATGGTGACCATTCAACAGGGCGAAAGCCAGACCCACGGAGTTTCTGTATACAAAAGACACTGCAAAACATTGTACATGACGGCAATGTTGAAAATGAACTCATGTTTTCTGGACACAATGTGTACAGATTTAAGCAAGACCCATTTTATGAGAATGGCTACGTACCGACAGTAAAAGAATTGGTGGAAAGGATATTAACTGGGTATTAGGGTATGGTTGAATTGACAAGAAAACGTTACTCTGTTATAATAATTCTTTATTAATTTAATCTTAATTCTGGGGGAATTTTTATGCGTGATAGTGTTTTAAAAAGGTATGCACTTGCCTATATAAAAGAAAATGGCAGTGACAATGGTGTTCAAGAATTTTTATGTTTTTGTGCTATGCAAAATATTGAGAACTGGAGTGATAAAATTTTTGAAGATACGTATAAGGGATTTAAGCGCAGTAATCCAACTAATGATCAGCACAGTACAGAATATGATAGAAGCAATAGGCAACAAACTACAGGCCCTCAAGTCACGCACGTACATATAAACGATAATAGAGGTTTAGATTTTTGGGATTATTTACTACTTAGCAACCTGTTTGGTGGTCGTACTACAGTTATAAATAACCCTGGTTTTGATACTGTTAGCTACCAAAGCAGAGAAGATAAGAAAAAAGACTCAGAAGACAGCAGGAAATTATTAGCTTTAGGGATAGTAGCTGTAGTTGCGTGTGTTGCTTTCCATGCTTTAATGTGTGTTTGGTACAACAGCAGCGAAAAAACGGCTAGAAAGTCAGAAAAAATAGATTATCTAGATAGTCAACTTAAAATGTTCAAAAATATAGAATTTGCAGTTGGTGCAATTTCTTTAGCAGCTTTGATAGGTTGCGCTATTAACCCAGTCTTACCAGTTTGGGGTTTAGTCATTCTTGGCATTAATTCTCTTGTGTGTCTTGCTGGTGGTGTGGCTTTTCATATGAAACATAAGAAAGAGTCAGAAAATATTAAGAAGGCTGAAGAAGCGGTAATTAACTATCATAAATCAGAACCTGGATATGATTTGGGAGATTCTTCTAATCTTGAACCACCACCTCCTTACTCTCCTCAAGATCCTAATACTGCTCCAAGTGCTCCTTCTTATGATGGCACACCTGGGTATGCATTTGGTGATCCTAATGCGACACAACAGTTTGGAGGTTGTGCTGCTAAACCATAAGTTACTAATCGAGGATACCGCTGCAACGCGCAGCGGTATAATGGATTTTCAGATTGCTTGTCTGGTAGGATATGTATTGATTTTTATTACTAGTGCAGATACGATAAAGCTTTAAACTAGTACAAAATGGAGCAATTTGAGAGCTTTTACATCACTACGCCAATATATTACGTAAACGACAAGCCACATATCGGCCACGCATATACTTCCCTTATCTGTGATGTTGCAGCTAGATTTATGAAATTAGCTGGAAAGAACGTCAAATTTACTACTGGTACAGATGAACATGGACAAAAAATTGAAAAAGCAGCTAAAACAAAGGGAATAGAGCCAAAAGAATTTACAGATGAAATAAGTGTTACGTTCAGAAAATTAGCTGAGCTAATGAACTTTGATTATGATGATTTTATTCGCACCACAGAAGAACGTCATGAAAAAGCAGTTATAGCTCTGTGGAATAGGCTTGAAGAGAGAGGGCAAATATATCTGGATTCTTACTCAGGTTGGTATTCAGTTCGTGATGAAGCGTTTTATCAGGAATCAGAGTTGATATATGGCAGAGCGCCAACAGGTGCTGAAGTTCAGTGGATAAAAGAAGAGAGCTACTTTTTTCGTTTATCAAGTTGGCAAAATAAATTACTAGAGTTATACGAAAATCAGCCGAATTTCATCTTTCCTGAGAGCAGAAAAAACGAGGTGGTATCGTTTGTAAAATCAGGACTTACTGACCTTTCGATTTCTCGTACTAGTTTTAATTGGGGAATAAAAGTACCAGAGAATGACAAGCACGTAATTTATGTTTGGATAGATGCGCTCACTAACTATCTCACATCAATAGGCTTTCCTAATATAGAAGATGAGGAATATAAGAAGTTTTGGACAAACTCCTTCAACGTTCATGTGATCGGTAAAGACATATTGCGTTTTCACGCTGTATACTGGCCAGCTATTCTTCTTGCAGCAGATTTACCACTGCCAAAGCAAATTGCAGTTCATGGTTGGTGGCTAAACGAGGGGGAAAAAATATCCAAATCCCTTGGTAACGTTATAGATCCAATTAATCTTGCAGAAGAGTTTGGTGTTGATCAACTACGCTATTTTCTCCTTCGGGAAGCAAGTTTCGGTCAAGATGGTAATTTCAGTAAGAAGAACATGATCAGCCGCATAAACTCAGAGCTGGCAAACAATATAGGCAATTTAGTGCAAAGAACAATTTCATTTCTGCACAAGCAATGCTTTGGAGTTGTACCAGTGGTCGACCGCAATTTGCTTAAAGATGATGAGAGTTTACCAAATTGCAAAGCCATAATTGATCAAGTAATGGATCATCTATCAAAGTATGAATTTAACCAGATTATACTCCTGATTATCAATATCTCTTCCAAGGCCAATGCTTACATAGATAAAAGTGCACCCTGGACACTCAGTAAAACCGATAGAGAGCGCATGGATTTAGTAATCTACAAGTTACTTGAATACATTAGAATGATTGGCATTTTGCTGCAGCCAATTGTTCCAAAGTCAGCAAAAATGATACTCGATCAGTTGCAAATTCCAAAAGAACAACGTGATTTAAAATCTCTGTGCAACGCATGTGTAAGCTTAGGCATTACACTGCCTAAACCTACGCCGATTTTTTTGAGGTTTGATATTTAAAGAACCCTTAGTAAACCAGGCTGAATTGGTCGTTGTGTAGTTAATTTGCTTAGTTCAACAGAATCTAACAAAGGTACCTTGCTGTTTTGATGTGTTTATACCGTTGTCTACTTTGGAAGAAATGACTTTATTTTTGTTTTGATCAAGCTGCTTTATGATCTCGGCTACAGGAGGATTTGATGAATCTTCTACCTCACCTGGTTTTGTTGAAGAAGAAGCTGAATATGGATAATTATCCCTATTCTTCATTTTCTCTTGTTTTATATTATCACACTAAAAACCTCAGTTATGGATTAGAAAATAGATAAAAGTATAACTAAGAAGAGGGAAACAGGGTAAACTCGAGTATTTTAGTAATAATAAGAGGTTACCCATGAAGAAAGATATTACAGAACTGTACTGTTGCGTCGAGGATTTTTGTCGTGCGGTAGATGATAATTTTGCAAATAGGTTCTTATCAAACGGCAAAAAACCAACCAGAGTACCAGAAATAGCGCACTCAGAAATTCTAACCATAATCCTGTTATACCATAAATCACCATGTAAAAACTTCAAGGCTTTTTATCTTTGTTATCTTCAGTTATTCTATAGATCAGAGTTTTCAAAGCTGCCTTCATATCACAGATTTATTGCCTTAAAGCCGCGAGTTTTGTGGTATTTAGCATTACTTTTGCAATGGTTCTGTGAACAAGCGAAAATGACCGGCACTTCCTACATCGACACCTCTACGATTGCCGTTTGCCACAAAAAAAGGATCTCTAGGAATAAAGTTTTTAATCATCTAGCAGAAATTAGTAAGAGTACGTATGGTTGGTTTTTTGGCTTCAAGTTGCACTTAGTGATTAACGAAATTGGTGAAATTCAAGCACTTACCCTAACCAAAGGTAACGTTGATGACAGAAAACCTTTACCAACTCTCACTAAAAGACTGACCGGACTTTTGTTTGGAGATAAGGGCTATATAAAGAAAGAGCTTTTTGAGAAACTCTTCGATAGAGGCCTAAAGTTAGTCACTAAAGTAAAAAAAGGTATGAAAAACGCACTAATTTCACTTAAAGAGAAGATTTTATTAAGGAAAAGGTCGATTATTGAGACTGTTTTTGATTCCTTGAAAAACAAATTTGAGATTGAGCATACAAGACATAGATCGCCAACAAATTTCCTAATTCATGTTTTTTCTGTTCTGATTTCCTACTCCATGCAGTCCAAAAAGCCTTCTATTTCTATGCCTTTCTTTATCGGCTAATCCATAACTGAGGTTGAAAAGACATAGAATCTTGGGATGTATCCCACTCTTCATCATCAGATACATTACTACTATTGCTCAATAAATTATTACTAGGGCTATTTAGTAATGGATTTTCACTGGACATTATATTCTTTAATACTATTGATAAGTTTAGCGGTTGTACGGGTTTCTTTAGCTCTTTATTGGACGTGTTATTTGGTTCTATAAGTGATTCTTCCAAACTACAAAGAGAATCATCTTGTTTGTCTAAGGAATCTAGCTCTTCATCTTGAAAACCACTTTTATTTCTTTGCTTTAGAACTTTGCTTTTCAAACCCTCATTCATATAATTTCCTTGTTGAATACTCTCACTATTGTTTTGCTCTTTGTCAGTTTTTTGATTTTCAACTTTCCTTATTTGATGTACTTCTTTGTTTCGCGATTGTACGTCGCTCTCTTGCTTTTCAGCAACACTTTCCTCCTCTTGTTTTTGAGGTATTTTTAAACCATCCTTTGGAACTGGCTTCAAAATAACACCTTCTCTTATCTGCGCAAACAGAGCAGAACGATCATGCTCAGATTCATTAGCATTTTTTGGTGCACAATTCTTAGGTTTCTCCGTATACTTGGAAGCTGTAGGAGGAGATGGTAGTGGTGCAGCATTTTGTGGCAATGGAGGAGGTGGTGGTGGCGGTGCACTGGATGTTCCAAGCGTTACTGAAAGTGATGATGTATGAGTATTGCTGTGTTCAAGTCCTTTTGCTTTCTGTAAATCTTGTGATTGTTTTCTACCAGGATCAACTCCTTTCTCGCTGTTTATTGCAGAAAGGTGTGAATTGATAAGATATGCAGCTAAGCTCAACATAACCGATGCAGAAACAAAAGCAATAACTGCAGAAGACACTGGCACTGCAGCACTACTTAATACCTCTAAAATGATGAAACACGTGTATACTCCAGCTACAGTACTGGATGTACATAATAATAAAATAGCAATTGAATATTTTAAGCCAGTTGCCTTTTTTTGTTCTGCTACAGATGACTTTTGATTTTCACTATCAGAGTGTACACCATTATGTTGTTCAGTCATAGGTTTTTTCGGCATAACCTGTTTAGTATTGCTTCTATCATTTTTAGTTTTGTCACTCGCATTATCTTCTTCTTTATGATTGAGCGCTATTTCTGGATTCTTAACATGAATACTATTCTTGCTTCCTTCATCTGCAGTTTCGCTATTTACATTATGTTCTTCTTGTTTTTTCTTAAATAGTGGATTTTCTGCAAAATTAAGAGATGATTGTTGAACAGGACTCTTAGATTGATCTCTTCTTGGCTTATTGCCACTGCTGCTTTTTTCTGCAGTAACACTAGGAGATTTTCCATCTTTATCGTTATTTTTCGCTGGCTTCCGATTTTTTTCCCAATTTGCAGGTGGTGGAGGTGGGGGTGGTGGCGGAGCTGATGATGGTGTGTTACTATTAGATAAATCATTAGTAAGCATTTTTCTTCCTTATTATTAATATTATATTAATGATAATTAAATTATTAGTACTTGTCAATAATTTATGAGTAAGTTAATACTAAGATAATATATAATAAAAAGAAAAGAGAGAGGAGCAGTCTTCTAAGAAGAAATAGAAGCTGTTTTAAACCTCAAGTCATCACTTTGTTACTACAGCACATTATCGATGTTTTGGTATTCAGAATCATAAAAATAGCTTAGTGTTAGCTATTTTTAGATAACCTCTCTTAAACAATTGATATTTTACAGTGTTTTTGGTAAAATAATAGCTTAAGGCTTAGAATAAAAGTTTATGAGTGAAGCACAAGGTCCAAATATTGCAGAATGGCAGGCACAGCAGCAACACCAGGAAGCCGCTAGTGAGAAAAGTGGTTTCGGTCTTGGTCATAGTGACTCTGTTGCAACAATTGTGGATGGAATGAAGTGGATGTTCAACTTTCATGAAGGAGCAATTGCTGCTTATAATAATGTGTTTGAAGGTTTGGTAAGTGGTAGCAGTCTAGTAACGTTATTTGGGAAATCAGGTAATATGTTTGGCATAAAATTTCTTGAAAGTCTTGCTGAATATTTTTCAGGTGGTGGTGGAGAAGATATGCCATCAGAAGGAATGGGTATGGACTACGGTGATGAGGGGCATCATCCGGATGATTATCCCCACGCTAGCAATGAAATGGCTCATAGTGCTGATGGTTTGCATGATATGCATGATGCAGGTGATCATCATGGCCAATCTTTTTCACCTGGTCCTTCACCATCTGTTGGTGATGATCATGAGCTTGGTTACTAAATAACTAAGAAGATTTTATTGTAATTAGTGAAAAAAGTTTCAGTTTTAGGATCAACAGGAAGCATTGGAAAAAAGACTGTAGATTTGCTCTTAAAGAGAAAGGAAGAATATCAGGTGGAAGCACTAAGTGCCAATTCTAACTTTGCTCTGCTAGCACAACAGGCAAATCTACTTAATGCAAAATATGCTGCCATTTCTGATGAAAGGTTCTACAAAGATTTAAAAGAAGATCTACTTGGTACAAACGTCAAAGTAGAAGTTGGTGCTCCAGGTCTAGCAAATGTTGCTTCTCTACCCGTTGATCTCTCAGTTATTGCAATAGTTGGCATCGCAGGCCTTGAGCCAGTTATAAAGGTTATAGAAAGCGGTACTAAAGTTATTGCTCTAGCAAACAAAGAGAGTATTGTTTGCGGTGGTAAGTTACTACTTAAAAAAGCTAAAGAAAGGAGCGTACAAATAATTCCCATCGACTCTGAACACAACGCAATTTTTCAAGTTTTGCAAAATGATGATAAATGTGTAGAAAAGATTATACTCACTGCCTCTGGTGGACCATTTTTAAATTATAGCCTTGAACAATTAAGAAATATCACAGTAAATCAGGCACTAAGTCACCCTACTTGGAAAATGGGAAAGAAAATATCAGTTGATAGTGCAACAATGATGAATAAAGCACTAGAAATAATAGAAGCACATCATTTGTTTAAAATTAGCCCAAATAGAATTGAAGCAGTAGTGCATCCTGAATCGATAGTACATGGAGTTGTAGTTTACCAGGATGGGTTTAGCTTTGCTGTGCTTGCAGAAACTGATATGGAAATTCCCATTGCATATGCTTTGTCTTGGCCAGAAAGATCAACTTTGAACTACAAGTTAGACTTAACAAAACAAAAAAAATTGACCTTTCAAGAACCAGACCACAAATGTTTTTCTTCACTAAAGCTAAGCATGGAAGTGTTAAATTCTTCTTCTCCACATACAAATAGTATTGTTTTGAACGCTGCAAATGAGATAGCTGTTAACGAATTTTTGAAGTCACGAATCGGCTTTTTAGAAGTAGTAGAGGTAGTAAAATCAACAATAGAAAACTTTGACAAGTACTCTGATATTAACTCACTATCCGACATAATAAGTGTCGATTTTGAAAGCCGTATTCTTGCCAATGAAATCATAAAAAGTAAAGGTATCTGTTCAGTAGAGTGATAAAATAAGGTAGACGAGAAAAGACAACTAAATGGTCAAGTAGCCCCATTTCATACTCCTGTCATCCTAGTAGCTGACACTGGGATCCAGAAAAATTTACAAGTAAACTGAGCTTATGCTAAATTCAATGAGATTAAATGAAAACCAGCATCAAGTGCTGGAATGACACCTTACCTGAACAGATAAATCACTAGCACGTTCGTTCACAATAACTTGAGAGAAGCTTACATCATTAATAACTGTATTTGCTCTATACAGAAAACCACATCCTATTGCAAAAAAAAGCAACGAAGTTGCAGCAAGTGGAACTGGGTTGTCAACTACGAAACATAGACCAACAGCAAATACTCCAGATAACAAAAAAGCACAAGCATAATTAGTTTGTTTCCTTTTTTGAGCGACTGCTTCTATCTTTAGGAATTCTGGTTCTATTGCTTTCTTGACATGTCCTGCAATACAATTTCTTGGACTTTTGTTTTCATAGTTTTTAATATTAGGTTTGATATTTGGATGTGTAAGTAATATTTCTATCATGTTTACATTTCCCAACTTGCAAGCAATGTGTAGAGCTGTATTTTTTTCCTTCTTGCCGGTCTTAATTTCCTCCTCTGCACGAGCATAATTTTGAGGTATAAATCCTTCATTAACAGGTTGTGAATTGTCAAGGTATATGCAGCGAAGATATGGACTCCTATCTACTACTTCTCTCTCCTCAAATTCGTAAACTGGATAACCATCATGTTCCTTTGGTCTTCTCTCCATAACAGCTTGCTTGCTTTTAATATTTACATCAATTTTTTTATGCTGTACAAGCAACTTAGCCATAAGCTCTAAATATTGATGTTCCTCGTTATTACTAACCTCAGTTATGGATTAGCCGATAAAGAAAGGCATAGAAATAGAAGGCTTTTTGGACTGCATGGAGTAGGAAATCAGAACAGAAAAAACATGAATTAGGAAATTTGTTGGCGATCTATGTCTTGTATGCTCAATCTCAAATTTGTTTTTCAAGGAATCAAAAACAGTCTCAATAATCGACCTTTTCCTTAATAAAATCTTCTCTTTAAGTGAAATTAGTGCGTTTTTCATACCTTTTTTTACTTTAGTGACTAACTTTAGGCCTCTATCGAAGAGTTTCTCAAAAAGCTCTTTCTTTATATAGCCCTTATCTCCAAACAAAAGTCCGGTCAGTCTTTTAGTGAGAGTTGGTAAAGGTTTTCTGTCATCAACGTTACCTTTGGTTAGGGTAAGTGCTTGAATTTCACCAATTTCGTTAATCACTAAGTGCAACTTGAAGCCAAAAAACCAACCATACGTACTCTTACTAATTTCTGCTAGATGATTAAAAACTTTATTCCTAGAGATCCTTTTTTTGTGGCAAACGGCAATCGTAGAGGTGTCGATGTAGGAAGTGCCGGTCATTTTCGCTTGTTCACAGAACCATTGCAAAAGTAATGCTAAATACCACAAAACTCGCGGCTTTAAGGCAATAAATCTGTGATATGAAGGCAGCTTTGAAAACTCTGATCTATAGAATAACTGAAGATAACAAAGATAAAAAGCCTTGAAGTTTTTACATGGTGATTTATGGTATAACAGGATTATGGTTAGAATTTCTGAGTGCGCTATTTCTGGTACTCTGGTTGGTTTTTTGCCGTTTGATAAGAACCTATTTGCAAAATTATCATCTACCGCACGACAAAAATCCTCGACGCAACAGTACAGTTCTGTAATATCTTTCTTCATGGGTAACCTCTTATTATTACTAAAATACTCGAGTTTACCCTGTTTCCCTCTTCTTAGTTATACTTTTATCTATTTTCTAATCCATAACTGAGGTTACTAGTAACAAAAGCTGAAATAATGCACATCAAAGGTGTCATCCCATCCTCAAAAGCGTTAACATTCGCTCCTTCTTTCAATGCTTGTTGAAAATGATTCCAAGCTTCCTCAGGTGTTATTCTTTCACCACTAGCATTTTGAAATTCAATAGCTTTAAACAACTTTTTTGTTGCTTCACTTGTACTAAACATTTTAACCCCCTATCACAATAAACTTGATAAAATTATACATAGAAAGAATTAAAATATCAATTATTAAGCTAATGATCCAGAATATACTCCTTCGTTAAAGGAGACTGAGCATTTTCAAAGATTTCTTGAGTACTTCCGAATTCAACAATCTTGCCATTGCAAAAGAAAACTATGCTGTCAGATAATTTTTTAGCTTGCTTCATCGAATGAGTTACCATAATTATGGTGAACCTCAATTTCAATTCTTGTATAAGATTTTCGATTGCATTGGTTGCCATTGGATCAAGAGCAGAGCATGGTTCATCCATTAATAAAATAGTTGGCTTTACTGCAATTGCACGAGCAATGCATAATCTTTGTTGCTGGCCACCAGATAAATTTAGTGCACTATCTTGCAATCTATCTTTCAACTCTTCCCATAAACCAACCTTAGTTAAACTACTTTCTACTATTTCATCTAATTTTTGCTTATTTTTCACCATGCCATGCAATTTAGGCCCATAAGCAACATTATCATATATTGACTTTGGAAAAGGATTGGGTTTTTGAAATACCATACCAACTTTTGCTCTGAGCAATACAACATCCATATCACGTGAATATATATTACCCAGCCCATCGATTACCAGCTCACCGGTCGCTTTACATCCAGGTACGTAATCATTCATACGATTAAAACAACGCAAAAATGTCGATTTACCGCACCCAGAAGGTCCGATAAAAGTTGTGACTTTCTTTTTGCAAATATTCAAATTTATATCGAATAAAACTTGTTTAGAGCCATACCAAAGATTTAAATTTTTAACGAAAGCGTATTTATCGTTCATACTAAATCCTGCATTGAATAAAGTCCTGGAGTTTTATTCTCGCACAACCATATTGCTGCCTGAACCGCCCCTCTAGCAAACGTTGTACGATCAATTGCCTTGTGATTTAATTCTACTCGTTCATCGTAATTGACAAACATGACACTGTGATCTCCTATTACTCCACCTCCACGAGATACTGCAAAGCCTATTCCTCCTTTCCCTCTTATATTTGAATTATTATGTGAATATTGATTGAGCTCAAAATCCACTTTTGCAGCGTTAGCAACTGCTTTACCAAACTCTATAGCTGTTCCAGATGGTGAATCCTTTTTTAAATTGTGATGCATTTCCCAAATTTCAACGTCATACTCATTACCTAAAAGCTTGGCAGCTTCTTTTACCAATTTCAGCAACACATTAACTCCTATACTCATATTTGCTGACCATAATATTGGAACTTTAGCAGCATAGTCTTTTAAATTTAGACCTTCTATTCCAGTTGTGCCACTAACTAGCGGTTTTTTAAATTTCACGGCCGCCTTAAGGCATTCTAGCATACATTCTTTAGTTGTAAAATCTATTACAACATCGGACGATTCAAATACCTCACTAATAGAACTTGTAATTTTGATTCCTAAATTGCAATTATTGCCTACAATAGGCCCAATATCTAAGCCTATATACTCACTGCCCAAGCGAGCAACAGCACCTGCTATTTCCACTTTGGTATTCGTAATTAATTCATTGAGTATTTTCTTACCCATTCTGCCTAAGCAGCCTATTACTCCAACTCTGATTTTCATAAAGCTTTTTCCACTATGTTAGGCTTTTTTTGAAGCTTTGTCATCTTTATAAGCTTAGCATATTTAGCCTTACACTGATAAAACTATAGCTATACATCGATGAATCTATTGAAAATTGATACGAAAAATTGTAATTAGTCAATTTTCTCCTATGGAGAAAACTTATAAAGAAAAAAAGAGCACCAAAGGAGGTGCTCTTTTGTGAAGGGTTTATTTTAATAATAACCGTTTCTTACTTTGATCGGATTAGATATTTGTGCTTCTGGCACTTCAAACCTCAGTTATGGATTAGCCGATAAAGAAAGGCATAGAAATAGAAGGCTTTTTGGACTGCATGGAGTAGGAAATCAGAACAGAAAAAACATGAATTAGGAAATTTGTTGGCGATCTATGTCTTGTATGCTCAATCTCAAATTTGTTTTTCAAGGAATCAAAAACAGTCTCAATAATCGACCTTTTCCTTAATAAAATCTTCTCTTTAAGTGAAATTAGTGCGTTTTTCATACCTTTTTTTACTTTAGTGACTAACTTTAGGCCTCTATCGAAGAGTTTCTCAAAAAGCTCTTTCTTTATATAGCCCTTATCTCCAAACAAAAGTCCGGTCAGTCTTTTAGTGAGAGTTGGTAAAGGTTTTCTGTCATCAACGTTACCTTTGGTTAGGGTAAGTGCTTGAATTTCACCAATTTCGTTAATCACTAAGTGCAACTTGAAGCCAAAAAACCAACCATACGTACTCTTACTAATTTCTGCTAGATGATTAAAAACTTTATTCCTAGAGATCCTTTTTTTGTGGCAAACGGCAATCGTAGAGGTGTCGATGTAGGAAGTGCCGGTCATTTTCGCTTGTTCACAGAACCATTGCAAAAGTAATGCTAAATACCACAAAACTCGCGGCTTTAAGGCAATAAATCTGTGATATGAAGGCAGCTTTGAAAACTCTGATCTATAGAATAACTGAAGATAACAAAGATAAAAAGCCTTGAAGTTTTTACATGGTGATTTATGGTATAACAGGATTATGGTTAGAATTTCTGAGTGCGCTATTTCTGGTACTCTGGTTGGTTTTTTGCCGTTTGATAAGAACCTATTTGCAAAATTATCATCTACCGCACGACAAAAATCCTCGACGCAACAGTACAGTTCTGTAATATCTTTCTTCATGGGTAACCTCTTATTATTACTAAAATACTCGAGTTTACCCTGTTTCCCTCTTCTTAGTTATACTTTTATCTATTTTCTAATCCATAACTGAGGTTTCAACTGTTGGACTTGGTTTTGTACCTTTTTCATCTTGTTGTGCCGCAATAGGATTATGCTTATCCAACGCTGTACCTTCAAACGGCTGATTAGATATAATACTATCTACTTTAATCTCTGTTACATCATCTTTCAATCCTAACATTTCTTTTATATTGTAGGCGTTATCTTTTTTACTCTTAATTTTATTAAGATTTAAATACTCGCCATTTTCATTCTTTTTTGTTACTTCTTCTATAAGTACATTTTTGATCTCACTAAAGCCCGTATCATTACCAACGATTTTATATTCATTTTTACCGCACTTTACATATACAAGTAGTTTTTTCAATAAACTAGATTTAGCACTGAGACAATTGAGATTTTTATACTCTCCTTCTGCTAAAGGTTTCTTTAATGAAAGAAAGAATTGGTTATCCTCAAATTTAATCTCACCTACCGCTTTAGGTTCATCATTTAATCTTTCTGGAAAATTTTCTGCTGGCTCGACGTTTATATCTGTTTTAGATACAGATTCTTCAGTCTCATTTTGCATAGGGGTGCTAACAGTTGGACTTTTATTTACATTCTCATCTGAAGGTCTCTTTGGTGATATATTTTTTTGAGCAGCATTTGCTTTACTGCTAAATAACCAATTCCAACCTGATGAAACTTTTTTTGTAATCCATGAGATTCCTGTACGATAAGCAATCGACTGAAAAAAGTTTTTTATACTTTCCTACATACTTTACTCCTTAAATTAATAATTTAATTATTATATATAAAATTTAATTTGTCAATTTTCCCTATGAATAAAACTTATAAAGAAAAAAAGAGCAACAAAGAAGATGCTCTTTTATGAAATTAACTAGCAAGAACAATTATTACTCGCAAGCTTTTCTTCAACTATTAGTCGAATAAGTAACGAATTTGGTACTACTTCATCGCAAAGCAATCTTCTTATTTCTGAGCTTCTTGCTTTTGATAAGTAGTTAGATAATTCTTGAGAAAACTTCAATCTTGCTTCTTCTGGAATAAAAAATGCATCATGAAAATCACCATCTAATTCCTTTTCTGCATCATAAAACTTCTCTTGTTCATTATCCTCATTATTAACCTCTTGTTGTATTATCTTGTGACTAGCATCAGTATTATGCTCATCTTTTTCTTTATGTGCATTAACTAATAGAGATTTATTACAGTTAGCGTTCTTTGCTTCCAGACTAGTAGTTTCTGAACTTGGCACGCCATTATTTGTTGGCGCTTTAAAACTTTCAATAGAATCTATTACAACAAATGTTGAACCTTTCTTGAAGCCTAAGGACTTTTTCATTTTCCATACATGAAAAAGTTGGAGTTTATCTTTTTGTAGTATATTAATAATTAGAGATACGGAACCATCATCGTTATCTCTTTTACTAAAATTAATATTAAAATCATTTTTATTGCAGTGTATTTTCATACGATATTTACCTTTGTTTCTTGGATGCTTATAATCCTCTAGATTTTGTTGAATATCATCTGCAAGACGTAGTTCTAAGTTTCCGTTAAAAATGTTGATAGTAGAAGATTCTCTTGTTACTGCCAATGGATCAATAGTTGTATTGTCACCCGCTTGTTGTGCCGTAATAGTAGGTGTTATAGATTCAAATGGCTGATTAGATATACTACCCACTTTAATCTCTGTTACATCATTCTCCAATCCTAACATTTTTTTCACATTCTCAATACTGTCTTGAACTAATATTTTATCGCTATCGATATACTTCCCATCTTTGTTCTTCTCTATTATCGATTCTACAATTAAATGTTTAACATACTCAGGAGAATTAACACTCCTACCAGTAATGCAATATTCTCCTTTATTACACTTTAGATATACAAGAAACTTAGGATGATATGCGTTCTTGGTTAAACTACTTTTATAATCCTTAATGTTTATACACTCTTCCAAATTTAACCAAAAGTTATTCCCTTCAAATTCAAGCCCACCTACTACTGATGTTTTTTTTGTTTTTAATGGCTTGTAATTTATCTTATCCACTTTAACGAACTCTTTGTTTTTACCTAAGCCTAATACACGTATCATTTCTAATGGATTACTTAATACAGAACCTTCATCAATTTGTTTCTTTACTGAAGTTATTGACACAGACTTCCTCTCACCACCTATACTTTTCTGTGAGAGATAAGGGCCGGTAATATGAAAATCTCCACTTTCACATCTTACAAATGCATGAAATTCATTATATTGACATGGATTCTTATGTTTCTCTTCAAGGATTTTATAATTTTTATTTATCATAGTTAATAGTAGTTCACCATCGATAACTTCAAGACAAACTTTGGGTCTATCTATCTGCTTTGGCAGTATTAGTTGATTACCATCTAGAGTTTTTGGCAACGTATTATTTTTATTTACATTCTCATCTAAAGGTCTCTTTGGTGATATATTTTTTTGAGCAGCATTTGCTTTACTGCTAAATAACCAATTCCAACCTGATAAAACTTTTTTTGCAATCCATGAAATTCCTGTGTGATCAGCAATCCATTTAAAAAAGTTTTTTATTTTTTTTAACATGTCCACTCCTTAAATTAATAATTTAATTATTATATATAAAATTTAATTTGTCAATTTTCCCTATGGAGAAAACTTATAAAGAAAAAGAGCACCAAAGGAGGTGCTCTTTTGTGAAGGATTTGTTTACTAATTAATAATACCGCTTCCTACTTTGCTCGGATTAGAGGTACAATGTGTTTGTGCTTCTGGTACTCCAATTGTTGGACTTGGTTTTGTACCTTTTTCATCTTGTTGTGCCGTAGTAGGATTGAGATTATGCTGCTCCAACGCTGTACCTTCAAACGGCTGATTAGATATATCATCTACTTTAACCTTTGTTACACCATTCTCCAATCCTAATATTTCTTCTATACGGTAGGTGTTATCTTTTTTACTCTGAATTTTATTAAGATTTAAATACACACCATTTTCATTCTTTTTTGTTACTTCTTCTATAAGTACATTTTTGATCTCACTCAAGCCATTATCATTACCAACGATTTTATATTCATTTTTACCGCACTTTACATATACAAGTAGTTTAATCAATGAACTAGATTGAGCACTGAGACGATTGAGATTTGTATACTCTCCTTCTGCTAAAGGTTTATTTAATGAAAGAAAGAATTGGTTATCCTTAAATTTAATCTCACCTACTGCTTTAGGTTCATCATTTAATCTTTCTGGAAAATTTTCTGCTGGCTCGACGTTTATATCTGTTTTAGATACAGATTCTTCAGTCTCATTTTGCATAGGGGTGCTAACAATTGGAATTGTATTACTTTTATTTTTATTCTCACTTGAAGGTCTTTCTGGTGATGTATTTTCTTGAGTAGTATTTTTTTTACTACTCAACAGCCAATTCCAACCTGATGAAATTTTTCTTGCAATCCATGAAATTCCTGTGTGATCAGCAATCCATTTAAAAAAGTTTTTTATTTTTTTTAACATACTTTACTCCTTAAATTAATAATTTAATTATTATATATAAAGTTTAATTAGTCAATTTTCTCCTATGGAGAAAACTTATAAAGAAAAAAGAGCACCAAAGGAGGTGCTCCTTTTGAAGGGTTTACTGCAATTATTATGCACTAACACATAGACCATTACTAGCAGCTGGTGTTGTTGTAGAACTAGCAATTTCTGATTTAGGAACTATAATCGGATCTTTAGATATCTGAGTTATGGCAACGGTTGCTTGCTTTTCATTCAGACCTAAGATCTTCTTCATTGCGGCCAATTCGTCAGACGAAGTTTTATTATCCCCAGATACTACTGACTTTATATTCAAGAATACACCATTTTTCTCACCTTTAGGTTCATCACAAGTAATATGGAATACTTCTCCTTTTTCGGACTGGACGTGTTGAGTATATACTTTTAAACGATCAATAATATCAGTCCAATTAAGATCAGTATTACCACTAAGATCTATATCACCACAAAAAACTTTACTTGCATGTTTTATCTTTACAAATAGTTCCAGCGTTCCAGGTGTGTTTTCACAAATACCGGCAATAATAGGTAGTTTATCACGTTCCTTAGATTGCGTAATCTCAGCTCGACTGTCATCACCATTACTATGGATTGAATAATCTGCAGCTACTGGCTTCTCATGATTAACTGTATTATCCAAAGTTTTTGTTAATGTCTTGCTTGAAAACTTTCCTTGCTCTGATGATAGATTTTGTTTAGCATTACTTGGTTTACCACCAAACAACCACTTCCAGCCTGATGCAATTTTTTTTGCAATCGACTTAAAAAACTCTTTTATTTTTTCTAACATATTTTACTCCTTAAATTAACAATAATTTAATTATTACATAAAAAGTATAATATGTCAACTATTTCATAAAAATTTTAGTACTTGCTTGCAATTTTCAATAATTTAATAGCACTGGTGTTGACAACCTCCCCACCGACACGCTTAGTAACAAAAAATCTAACATAAGGTTTGTTTGTATAAGGGTCTCTCAATATTCTCATTCCTCTGTTATCCACGATCTTATAAGCTTGTTTGAAATCCGCTACTGCAATCATTGTAGGTGGCATATCAGCAGATTGATATACCGGTATTCCCATCAAAGTATCTGGAGTTTCAAGCGATAAACTCGGCTGCCAAAGATACTGACCTGTTTCAGATTTTAGTAGCCTCACGTCCTTTAACGTACTCCTGTTCATCAAAAATGATGCATTTTTAGAGTAATGTTCATTTAGAGAGTAGTACAATATCATTATGGCGTCGCTGTCTAGCTTATCAGCTTTAATTTGCTCTATCTTATTATGACCATTTCCATTTTCGTAAGTTAAAATTCCTTTAGGCTGAAAAGTGCCATCACCTTTAATGAAGGCTTCATTCTCTTTCTTACTGAAAGTTTCGGCAACCTTTTCTACAAGCCAACTTTCAACATTGACAAATGCATCATCGAGCAATTTTTGTGATATTTGCGGCTGAGCATAGAGCTCGTAAGTTGTGATGGAAATCTTTTGAATTTTAGGTGTACTTGTGTCTTTTGCAAAATCATATTTGGATTTATAGCCACCATCTTCATCTTCTACTGTTTCACCACTCCAACCTGCACCAGCACGGTCACAATCTTCTATAATATAATCCAGCGTTTCAGTAGAGATTCTTTGACTAGAACATATTTGCCGCATTGGAGATGAATCAGCTATACGCTTGTTTATCCGTTTTACAATGTGAGGAGTAACTAAATACCCTCCAATATCATTGTCATCTCCACTTAGGGTTTTGTGTGATAACCTGTTTTCCATTCCTTTGCGGATATAATCAGAAAAATATTTATCACCTGTATTAAAATCTGTGCTAATCTCTGGGCGTTGAGCTGAAGTTTCAATAAAATCTAAGCGCTCTTTGCAATTATCAATATTACTATTTATCTTGCATAGCTGCTCAGGTCCTTTGCTTTCGATTTCTTTTAGTTTGCGATCATTTATTAATTTAAATTGCTCCCATGATGAAGCAAGTTCATTAACACGGTGAGCGATATCAGTAAGTGACATAATAGCCTCCTTTAAAAATAAAATTAGAATAGTTATTGTAATTTGAAGGTAATCTTTATCAGTAATCTCAGCGTTGTCATGCAACCTGCATTCAGAAAAAAGACCGGTGAATGGCAGCTTAGTATAACTCAAACGCTTGTTTACAACCAGTGCTGGGAGGCGCCCTCATGGTAAACAACGTTCATACAACTGTGACGTATAATGCTCGTACCTGCCATTCACCGGTCTTTTTTCTGGATTCTAGCATTGGCTTCATGGTAGATACAAATGAACGTAAGCTGCTTGGTAACGGGAGAAAAATGATAATGATTACTTGTTGAAGTAAAAAAAACAGTGTAGCATTACACCACGCTAAGTATTATACTTAATTGTCAGTACTATACAGCATCCATTTTTTTGTGTCAAGCACTTTTTTTCACTGAGTAGGAGAATGTGCAAATAAAGTACGTAGCCGTATAAAGCTGGGATCCATTTTTCTATCATCACCAGAAACGTTGATTACTTTTATACCTGTAAATTTAACTGGATCCCAGTTTCAGGGCACTGGGATGACAGAAGAAAAAGGCCTGTATCGGCTACTTCGATGACACTCACAGCCCTGTCATTCCAGTGCGTGACGCTGGAATCCAGAAAAAAAAGAAAAATGGTCAAGCACTGACCCATTTAGTTATCTTTTCTCGTCTACCTTGTTTTGCCACCCTGCTGAACGGATACATACCGTTTGTTGCTTTTACTCTATATCTGCCCTGCTTCAATCAGTAAGGGATTTCAATATTAACTCTGCACTACTTGCGGGATTGCTACTCTCTGTAATGGGTCTGCCAATTACGATATAATCAGCTCCTGAATTTATTGCTTCTTTTGGTGTTGCTGTCCTTTTTTGATCATCATGACCTCGATTCATACGGATTCCTGGAGTAATAATTTTAAAGTCTTTACCACATTCTTGGCGCACTTCTTGAGCTTCTAGTGCAGAGCAAACTACTCCATGTAGTCCAATCTTTTTTGCAAGCTTTGCTAGCAAAATTACCTGTGATTTTGCCTCCCTTGCTACTCCGAGTTCACTCAGATCTTCATTGCCCATACTAGTTAGTACTGTTACTCCAATTAGCTTTATTTTCTTTCCTTGCACTATACTTAGTGCTTCTTTAAGCATTTTTGTTCCACCACTGATATGCAATGTTAGCATTTCAACATCTAGAGCTTTTATTGCTTCAACTGTTCTAGCTACAGTGTTTGGAATATCATACAATTTTAGATCTAAAAAAATTGGTACATTGCATTTTGCAACTTCTCTCACTCCAGAAGGACCATGTGCAGCAAAAAATTCTAACCCAAGTTTTACCATGCCAACCTTATCACGCAGACCATTAGCCCAAGATATGGCTTCATTCAAATCTTGTGTATCCAGTGCGCATATTATTGGGTTCATTATCTTGTATAATTTTTTTTATAATAAGAGTAATTGTTGCATTTTACAATCCATATTCAGGGATTGGTCCACTTGCAATGCTTTGTACAGACACTGAACACGATAATCTGGTCGGAGTGGGTGAACGACTGGCATATCCAAGATCTTCCTGTAAAGAATCAGACGTTTCCTCCGATGTTTTGGAACCTTTCATTGGCTTGAATTGCACAAGCTGCCCTAATATAAATTTTATTTTCTGAGTCTCCCCTAATATTATTTTTTTGCTATAATCTTTAATTGTTTCATTTTCTCTTATTGATTCTTCTATCTTATCTATCACATATTGAAGTTGTTTTATTTGACTGTCTCGCTCTAAAAGTGAATTTCTTAAATTTTTCACTTCGTTATTACAATCTTGTCTTATTCTGTCTAACTCAAAAGATTGATTTTTAATTAAACCGTCTGCTTTATCTAGCTCTTCAAATTTCCTTTTTAACTCTTGAGATAAGTTTTTATTTTTCTGATCAATTTCTTTAAATTTACATTGTAATTCATCTAATTTCACACAAAGTTCTTCTTTTCTTTTATGTAATTCTTCTTTTTTCATATACAGTATATCTTTCTCTTTACGTAATTTGTCTATTTCCTTAGATAACTCCTCTTTTTCTTTAGATAATTTCTCTACTTCCTTATATAATTCCTCATATTTATCATTGTCTATTTTTCTTTTCAATTCGATTATAAGTTTTTTCCTCTCAGTTAGATTAGCTTCTTTTTCCTGTAACTGTTTACACAAATATGAGATTTTATGGAGTAGTTCTTTTTCTTGTGCAGCAAGCTCATCTTTCTCCTTCGTTACTTTTTCTAATTCGTCTGTTATTCCAATTATATGGATCATTTTTGCTTCTAATTTCTCCTCCAAAGATTTTTTTTCTTTAAGAAAAGATTTCCTCTCAGTTTCTATTTTTTGACCAAATTTTCTTTCTTCCTCGTATAAATTGTGCTTTTCTTGAGTCAACTCACGCTCTTTGTGAGCAAATTTCTTCTCCACTTTACTAGTGTCAATAATTATTTTATACAAAATCATAAAAGCCAAAACAGATAATACAGCTAAAGCGAGAATTAAAGAACTAGGTACATTAATAAGCGCTAAAGATGTAAGTAACGTGAGAGTAGCCAGAGAACTAGCTATAAAATAAAATGTATTATATTTATTAAGTAAATTGCTCATCACCTATACACAAAACTGCAGCAGTCTTGTATATATTGATTAAAATTGTCTTACCTGGGGAGTGTTAAATAAACTGTGTCAAACCGAAAAAAAAGTAATAAATTGATATAAAAAAATGGAGGTTTGACAATGAGTCAGAAAGTAGTAAACAGAACTACCGGTTTGGTAGATTATAAAGAATTAGAAACAAATATCCTGTCGTCTATACGAGAAGGAAGACCGTTGACAGGAAGAGATGGAGCATTAACACCGTTTATAAAAAAGTTGCTGGAGGTAAGCCTGGAAGGTGAAATAGAAAACCACTTGTCGGCCGAAAGCGAAGAGAATAATCGAAGAAATGGGAGGAATGCAAAGACTTTACGTACAAGCGCAGGGTCATTTGAGCTTTTGACGCCAAGAGATAGGGAAGGAAGTTTCGAACCACAAATAGTCAAAAAAAGGCAAACAAACTTACATCCAGAGCTTGAAACGAAGATTTTGAGCACATTTGCCAGTGGTATGGGCTATAGAGATATAGTGTCACATGTTGAGGAAATTTATGATCACAAAATATCGGCGGCAGAGATATCAAGTATTACTGACAAATTGCTACCAGTAATCAACGAATGGCGTAGTCGCCCGCTGCAGTCTGTATATCCGATAGTTTTCATGGATGGCATGTTTTTTAAAGTCAAAGAGGACGGGCATTGCGTAAGTAAATGCATGTATAACATATTAGGCATAGATCAAAATGGCAAAAAAGAAGTATTAGGTTTTTATTTGGCTGAAAGTGAAGGAGCTAACTTCTGGTTGGGAGTGCTAAATGACCTCAAAGAAAGAGGAGTAGAAGATATCCTTATTGCCTGCGTTGATGGGCTGAAAAGCTTTCCTGCAGCTATAAACAGTGTCTTTCCTAATGCGGAAGTGCAGATGTGTATAGTGCATCAGATACGCAACTCACTGAAGTATGTGGCCAGTAAAGATGCGAAGAGTTTTTTGAGCGATTTAAAGAAGGTATATCAAGCTTCAAGCAAGGAAATTGCCGAGAATTATCTGTTGGAATTGGATGAAAAATGGGGCACAAAGTACCCTATGGTTATAAAATCTTGGCAGAATAATTGGGAAAACTTGTCTGGTTATTTTAAGTATTCTGGTCCAGTTAGGAGGATAATCTACACCACCAATCCCATAGAGGGGCTACATAGGCAAATTAGGAAATTCACTAAGACCAAAGGCTCATTACCAGCATAAATGCCTTGTATAAGCAGGTATATTGTGCTATAAAGAAGGTAGAGGAAAAGTCGACGATGCCTGTACATGATTGGGCATTAACTATCTCTCAACTTGATGTTTTCTTTCCTGGCAGATTGAAAATTGAGTTGAACTAAAAATGCGGTTTGACACAGTTTATTTAACACTCCCCTTACCTGTAGAGGAGAACACTTATCACAATTTTACCAGTGATAAACTTTAGTTGATATTCTAACTAAACTCAAAATGCAAGGTGGCATCAGACAGGAGTAGAACATCTAGGAGTAGAACATCTACTAGAATATCCAAAATCTTCTGAATATGAAGCTTCATCCAGCTCTTTATTTGGTAGTGCTGATAAATCTCCATTACTTATATCTGAAGGAGGAAGGCTATCATTAGTTTGTACAGATATTTCTTCAATTACTCCTTTTATTTCTTGATCACTGACTCCAACATTCTTGATTAATTCCTCCAATCTATTCAAAATCTCTAATACAGTTTCCTGCGATATAATCACTTTATCTCCTTCTCTTACATTCTCTTTGAACAAATATATCATGTTTTTTGCCAAATCTTGTGCTAAGCTCACACGATTCTGATGAACTAATGAAGATTGATCATTCAAATCTGAAATTTCTTCTTTTATAGAATGCTTCTCAAATAGTAACTCTTTGTACTTTTCATGTTGAATTTGACTTTCTTCCTCCAGATTGATGCTATAATTTTCCAACTCTTCACTGTTTTTTCTTTCTTTATTAAGAATTTTTTCTAACTCTTTAATCCTACTGAAATATTTAGTTTCTTTCTCTTCCGATTGCTTACTTAGTTCTTCTAAATCTACAGTTAGTTTAATCACTTCTTGAGTTTTTTCATTTAACTTTTCTTGTAATCGTTTTTTTTCTTCTTCTGAATTACATAATCTAGATTCTAAACTAAAAACTTCCCCCTTTTCTTCTTCCAACAGCACCTCTAACTCTGCTATTTTTTTCTTTTTCTCTTCTAAGTATATTTCCAATTCTGTTATTTTTTGACTTTCTAATTCGTGTGATTGACTTTCTAATCTCTGGATTTCACCATACTTACCATCCAACTCTTTTTGAGTATCATTCAATTTTTGTTTTAATCTTTTATTTTCATTCACTGCTACAGCCACACTGTACTCTAATTGCCTTATTTGATCCTTTAGTCTTTGTACTTTAACATCTAGACCTTCAGCAAATTCTTCTAAATCTTGCTTTTCTTGCACTAATTCAGCTTTTTCTTTACTTAACTTTTGTATCTCTTTTTGCGCTTTCCTTAACTTCTCCTCTAACTTTTCCTTCTCTACTTTTCTCCTTTCAAATTCACTCTCTACCGAATCACTTAGCTGCCCGAATTTTTGTGTTATTTCAGCCAAAACTTCATCTTTTTCCCTTACCTTTCCATTTAATTCCTCTACCTCTCTCATTTTTTGCTGTAATTGTTCTAATATAGTTTGATTATTTCCAGTTAATCTTGTATTTTCTTTTTCCAATTTATTAATTCTTTCGTTTAAGCTTTCATCTACAACTTGTGCAATTTTGTCTTGCATTTTAGTACTACCTATTTGAGCTTTTTTGATGCCACGCTCAATTTCTTGAGTTGTTTGAATGTTAATATTTCTATTACTATTTTCTATCACAATCTCAGATGATTTATGATTGCCTTTCTCCTTATTTCTAAATTTTATTTGATACAAGAATAAGTTACCTATTTTTACATCTTTATTTGCTTTCAATTGATCATCAGTAACACGATTACGCTCGATAAGTTCTATACCATTAGCATCAATATTAATTATAATAGTGCACTTTTTTCCGTCCTCATCACACCAATTCAGAGTCATTTCGTATGCACCATCAGTTACAACATAGTGCCTTATTCCTTCTTCAGAAACAAAACCGTGCATTCCATTTTTTCCATTGCTATGCAGAGTTGAAAACCCTGAAATTCCATTATCTTGACAGAAATTACTATTCAAAAACTCACTGACTTTGAATTTGTTTTTATTAGCTCCCAATTTAACTTCTGCACAACTACCATATATTGACACTGTTTCAACACCATTTGCAATATACCCATTCAATACTTTTTTAGCCTCATCTTGAAGCTCTGGTCTCGCCTCCTTTACATTATTGAAATCTTGGATAACGGCTTTATACAATTCATCTTCATTAAAATTGGCATTGTATTTTATTAAAAAAGATAATATGTGAAGACTAGCTACAGCAGTGTGAATTGATTTATTCTTTTCTTTTATCTTACCGAGCAAAAACAAAAACCTTTGAATGAAGTCATGATAATCATCTTTTTGCTCTTCAATTTTATTATTATATGAATTACCAATCATTATTACCTCACAACTAAATAATTAGTATAGTAATACGAATGCTAAGTTACATCAATCAATAAACTTACAGTAAATTTTCCATTCTCAGTTATAAGCTCTGCTTCTGTACCCTCAACCCATTCTATCACTTCAGCATTGCAAACTGACTGCAAATCATGCTGAGCAGAATAATTTAACTCATCCTCTTTTACACTCGCTTTTATCATCAACTTTTGTATAAGATGCTTAACTGATACGTTATTATCTGCTTTTATTTTTCTCACAAGGTTTAATATCTGCACGAAATTATCTCCCATTTCTTCAGAATACTTATCATAGATAAGTTCTTCCTTGTTAGGCCAATTACTTTTATTGTGAACGGAGTTATAACTATACAACTGATGATATATTTCCTCTGTAATGTATGGCAAAAATGGTGCAAATAACCGCAAAATAATATTTAGTACATATGCCAAACTCTGTTTCGCACTCATGTTTGCCTCGCTGTCCAATGCATCTCCATATGCACGTTTTTTAACTAACTCTAAGTAATTATCACAAAAATCTTTCCAAAAAAATTCTTCTATTGCGCTCAAAGCTTCGCAGTATTCAAACTGTAATAGGTTGTTCGTCGTTTTTTCTATCACTTTATATAATTTGGACAATATCCACTTATCCATCGTCTCACTGATGGAATTTATGCTCAATGCTTGATGTTTTTCCATAAACATGGAAACAAATTTGCTAGCATTCCAAAGTTTCGTAACAAGTCGTTTGCCAATTTTGAAGATATTTTCAGAGTAGACTGTGTCAACTCCAAGTCTTGAGTTTGCTGCCCAATAGCGTACTACGTCAGCTCCATAGGTTTCAAGCATTACATGAGGAGTGATGATATTACCTTTTGATTTACTCATCTTTTTTTTATCATCAGCCAAACACCAACCACTAATCATGATATTTTTCCACGGCAGTGAATCTGCATGATAATGTGCCTTCAAAATCGTATAAAAAGCCCAAGTTCTTATTATCTCATGGCTTTGGCTGCGCAGATCTGCAGGAAATATCTTATCATACCGATGGCTTGGTAAACCGAGCTCACTGTTTACTGCCAGTGCACTTAATTGAGGAGTGATCGCACTTGTTGCCCAAGTATCCATCACATCTTGATCTGAAGTAACTTCTTCTTTAATATACCCTTTCGGCAAATCTTTGAGTGGATCTACAGGTAAATCCTTTACTTCAGCTAGAATGATTTTGCCTTCTTCTCCCTTACGTTTTGAATACCAAACTGGAAATGGTACACCAAAATAACGCTGTCTTGAGATGCACCAATCCCAACTTAGCCCTTCTATCCACACCTCTATACGTTTACGCATAGATTCTGGATGCCAATTACATTTACTCACTTTATCTAATACTTGAGTTTTTTGCTCTAAAGTCTTGACAAACCATTGATAAGTAGGTAATATTTCAAGCGGCGCACCAGATCTTTCAGCACATTTAACAGAATGAGAAATGCTAGTGCTTTCTATTAAAAGGCCCTTTTCAGTTAGGATTTCAATAATTCTCTTTCTTGCTTCTTTAACTCTTAGGCCATTTACTTCATCGTAGATTCCAGCGTCACGCGCTGGAGCGTGTGTCTCCTCTAATGTCTGGATTCCAGTGTCAAGCACTGGAATGTCACTCCCCTTTGTCATCCCAGTGCCTTGACACTGGGATCTATTATTACCATACACTGAATCTAGACTTATCCTACCATCCTGATCGATAATAATTTTCATCGGCAGACCATGCTTTTGCTGCCAATATATGTCGAGCTCATCACCAAACGTACAGCACATAACAAGCCCAGTACCTTTATCTATTTTAACTTTATCATCAGCTATTATTGGAACTTTTGCTCCTGTTATTGGCACTACGGCTATTTTTCCAATCAGCTGAGTGTAGCGTGCATCTTCTGGATGGCAAAAAACTGCAACACATGCTGGAAGCAACTCAGGCCGTGTAGTTGCAATCTTAATCTGCTCATTTTCTTCAGTGGAAAAAACTATCGTGTTCAAAAATGACTCAAAGACTTTATCCTCTATTTCTGCTTGTGCAATTGCAGTTTTATCGACTGGGTCCCAAAGAATAGGTTGCATTTTTTTGTATGCATACTCTTTATTATATAGATCAATGAATGACATTTGAGAAAGTGCCACAGCTTCTTTACTAATTGTGTGATACTCTAAATTCCAGTCATAACTAATACCGACTGATTTAAACAATTCCTTGAATTCCTGCTTTGACTTCTCAATAACTTCATGGCACATCTCTATAAATTCTTCTCTGCCAACTTCTTTTGCACGGGTTTTATAGGTCTGCTCAACTAACCTTTCAGTGGGAAGCCCATTATCATCAAACCCAATTGGATAAAATACATCTTTCCCCAGCATACGTTGAAACCTTGCAATAAAGTCCGTATGGCAATAGCTAAATATATGACCAATATGCAACTTTCCAGATATCGTTGGTGGAGGCGTATCTATAGTGAAAGTATTATCCTTTTCACCATTCCATTTATAAACTTTACTCCCTTCCCATAATATGTTGTATTTGTCTTCAATTTCCCTAAAGCTATACTTTTCTTCTAACATAAATATTTCTCAGTTTTAAGCTTTAAGTTATCACAATTGAGCAAATACAGCAATTTTAATGTCTGCCATTTAATTTAGCCTTGTTATGATACAAATTTTTCTTGATCTTATAATTTTTAATGTATTACATAATAAATTTTTAGTATTGAGGTTTATTATGCTTAACTTTCATAACTTAAAAGAGCTTATAGATATTCTAAGTAATCCATACTATGTGCCTCACCCAGCAAAAGTAGACTTAGTAGAATTGCTTGAAGACGTGCTGGAATTAAAAGATAAAAAAAGCCCAGAAGAGGCAATAACTACATTGAAAGATAAAATAAGAAATGAACTCAAAAGTGAAATGTCGAATGAACTGAAACAAAAAATAAATACTCAAATCCAGCAGTTACAGCAAGAAAAGAAAATATTAGAAACCAAAAATGAAGCAAATAAACAACTAAAAGAAAAAGCAACATATATCGCTACTGCTAGTACTGGTCTTGCTGTTGGGTTAGTAGTGTATATTACACTTGAACATACAAATAAATTGGACATGTGGTTAATCGTTGTTATAGCAACAGTATCTGCATTCTTAGCTGGTGATTTAATAATGAAACCTAGCTCTCAAGTAAATGGAACACAAGAACCACAAGGAGTAGCAAATAAGAATTCAGTGTAGCTTGATATAGTTTTTTTCATTTCACTGCCTTTCCAAATTTGAAGCAGGTTGTTTGAGCCATAGTACAAAGTAAATATAGTAATTTTACACTAAAATTTTTAGTTTTGTTTCTGTGGGTTAGTTGGTACGAGCCTTGCCTTTAAGAAGATGTAAAATCACAATTATTACGAATAACATTCCACCAATAACTGATATAGCTCCACCCGTAATAAAACAAGCACGTGCCAACATTGATGAAATACTTGGCAGATCTGCAACTTTTCTTAAGGCACCATATCCACCAAGCCAAACAAGTCCAGTAATGTGGAGAAAATGTCCCAAGCTATATGCATAAATCTGTAATCTTACTATGGAGCTTTTTATTTCTTTACAGCCCAATTTTGGTAACAGCCAGTAGACAAAATTCATAAAAGCTATAGTAATACCAACTACAGAACCATGATAATGCGCAGGAATAGTGACATTTCCTTCAATAGTTAGCACTCCAAGCACACCTCCATAAATGAACAATACAAACGAGTGAAGAAGATAATTGCCCTTATCATTGAGCAGAGTTTTTATGTTGCAATACACTAATATTGTTAAAAAGCACGGCAGAACTGCTCCAGCAATTCTCATATGCCAGGTAAAAAACTGTATCAATTCAGCACTATCCGCCGAATAAATAAAGTATATAAACGGCGCACCTACGGTCAAAACTGTGTTTATAAATAGTGGTAAAATGGTAATTTTATTTAGACTAATATAGCGAGCATTCAGTATGATCAAATAAACTAAAAACATTGCTTGAGCAAAGGCAAACTGCAGTAAATGTCCGCCTCCCCAAAAGAGATATTCATAAAATAAATTCTTGTCTGAGTGATATAGACCTGGAGGCATATTTTTATGTGCTAAAACAACACAAAGAAATGATGACACAAGTATAATGACCAGGCCAATTTGTCCGATTGAAAGATATGAGTCTTGTTTATTTGATATGTAGGCTAGAGCTGTATTTATCAATATGCTGGTAATGAAAAGACTGAGTCCAAGTAAAAATAATTTGTTTTGTAATACAGGTATATAGTTACTTTTGATAACTTCAGTATTTGGAACAAATGCAGATATAAACATTAGCAGCATGGAAAGGATTGAGAGAATCCATGAGAAGTTAAACCAATGATTGGTGTTTTTTAAGTTTATGATGAAGAGCAGAGATATTATAGAGCACATCCATACCAAAATTGACAAATTTACGTGTATCACCAGTGCATTATCAAAGATATATTGTGCAGAAGGAATGAGAGAAGAAATAAAAGGCAATCGTAGAAAAATAACAATTATTGACAGCAGTCCAGAACAAGCAAGAGCAAGTACTGCCAAGAATATCCATTGCCTGCAAAGTGAAGCGTTATTTTGTATGTTGAGCATTTATTTTTAGGTACTATAGCATAAGATAGTATACATTTTTCAAATTGATATGAGTAGTTCAAATGAATGACATCACAACAATATCTTTCATCCTGAAAATGCTGCCTGTTTCATATTGGAGTAGTATTACTGACAGCATTAGTTTGAGCTATAGATATTTCTTTTAGTCCATACTTGATAAAAGTTATTACAGTAAGAGAATCTTTACATAATGGTATGACATTACGTTAATGCTTTTGATCCACAATTAAGAACATTTTCGTTGTGATTTACGTTTCTAGTATGTATATTAATGAATCTTGTTTTCACTAAATAATGAAAATAATAATTGTCATGATAATGTTATTGTATAGTAACTATACAATGGCAAGCGAACGAATAAGTTTAGTAGATAAAAAATTATCTCAAGGATATGTAGCTCCAATACTTACAGAAAATAGCGTTATTTTACCAGACAAGCACGGTACCTTATATTCCTTTGATATCGATAACCCAAGAGTTATAAATTGGAAATTATACCTCTCAAGTAGGAAAAAAATTGGTAATATGAGTTTATCGAGCTACAAAGAAAACGTTTTCTTCATAGTGGATAACATTCTACACACAATAGATGCGAAAACAGGAGAGATTCAATGGGAAAAAGAATTAAGAGCTCCGGTAAGAGGGAAAACAGTAGTAATAAACAATAAGTTGGTAGTGTTGACTATTGATAACTATCTGCATGCATTTAGTATAAAAGATGGCAGTTCCATTTGGAATTATCAAAATGGTATAAATGAGGTTCGAGGTTTGTATTCCATCTCACCAGCAATCTCCAATGATAAAATAATAGCACCATTTTCAAATGGTGAATTGATAGCTTTTAATGAAGACGGTAAAAAATTGTGGAGCCAAAAATTGGCTACAAACCTTTTGGATACACAGCTTACAGATGTAACTACTACACCTAGAGTACACGATAATATCTTAATAGCTACGAGCAACTCTTATATTTATAGCATTGACGTAAACTCAGGAAATATTTTATGGTCAAGGCCACTACAAGTAAAAAGTATATCAAACATTGAGTCATATTATAGCCCTCTTATTCCTGCAGAGAAACAAAAAGAAGGCGGAAGAATTTTCATGGTGACTAAAGATAATAAGGTAATTGGCATCGACATACAAAGTGGAAAAACAGTTTGGACATCTGATTTTATAGAGAATGTGCAATTGTTTGTTCCAATTATGTATGCCCATACGCTTTGGGTAACAAGTAATAAAGGTTCAATATTTGCTTTTCCTGGATCTGAAAGTACAGGAAGGGTAATTAAAATACCCGGTAATGTGTTTCATGCTCCAGTATTTACCCATGGTAAGATGTATATAACGACTGAAGGAAATGGTGTTTATTCTTTAGAAAATAGGTTTGTTTTTTATGACTGATTATGATTTGATTATTATAGGTGGTGGTCCAGGTGGTTACAAATGCGCTATTGCTGCTGCAAAACTTGGACTCAAAGTTGCTTGTATAGACAAAAATAGCATTTTTGGTGGCACGTGTTTGCGAGTTGGGTGTATACCATCAAAAGCATTACTCCATTCCTCTTATCAGTATGCTAGCGCGAAAAATAATCTATCAAAACTTGGCATAAAAGTTAAGGATGTAAGTCTCGATTTGAGAGAAATGATAGGCTATAAAGACGCTAGAGTTCAGGAGCTTGGAAAAGGCATAGAATATCTGTTTAACCTTTACAAAATTACTAAGATCAATGGACTTGGAAAAATTACTTCTTTTGATCAAGGCAATCTTGAAGTTTCAGTTGAAGGTAAGGTACTGAAGACAAAAAATATAGTAATTGCAACCGGTTCTGACGTTATTTCTTTGCCAGGAATTAATATCGATGAGAAAAGTATTATTTCATCAACTGGTGCATTGTCTTTAACTGAAGTACCAAAAAAACTTGTCGTAATCGGAGCCGGGGCAATAGGGCTTGAAATGTCTTCTGTATGGAGGAGGCTAGGGTCTGAAGTCACTGTAGTAGAATTTTTTGACAGAATCGCTGCAGCAATTGATGGAGAATTAAGTAAGTCTCTACTTTCTAGTCTACAAAAACAAGGAATAAAATTTTTACTTAGCACTAAAGTTGAGGGAATAAAACAAAGTAGTAACTCTTTGAGTGTGAAAGTTTGCTCTGTAAAAGATAATCAAACAAATACTATAGAGGCGGATAAGGTATTGGTGGCAGCAGGGCGCAAACCATGCTCTGAGGGTCTTGAAAAAATAGAAAAAGACAGTCGTGGCTTTATTAAAGTCAACAATAGTTATGAAACCAACGTAAAAGGAATATTTGCTATTGGTGATGTGATTGGTGGAGCAATGCTTGCTCACAAAGCTGAGGAAGAAGGGGTGGCAGTTGCAGAGATACTAGCAAGGCAATTGCCTCACGTTGATTATGAAATCATACCGTCAGTCATTTACACCCACCCTGCAGTTTCTTCAATCGGTAAAACTGAAGAAGAACTAAAAAGTGCTGGTCGAAAGTATAAAGTTGGTAAATGTCAATTTGCTGCAAACGGTAGAGCAAAAGTCACTGACGATGCTGAGGGATTCGTGAAAGTTCTGACTTGTAGCAAAGCAGATACAATACTCGGTGTACATATCATAGGAGCATACGCTGATACGCTAATCAATGAAGCAGCGGTTGCAATGGCATATGGTGCAGCAGCAGAGGATATATACAGAATTTGTCACTCTCATCCTGATATAAATGAAGCCTTTAGGGATGCGTGCATCGATGCTTTCTTTAAAAAGTAACTGTGGACCTCGGTTCAATCATTGAAAAATGGTATGATTGGCTAAAGTACAACAGGTCTTACTCACCAAACACTTTGGAGTCATACATGAGGGACCTCAAGGATCTTATAAGTTTCCTAAATACTCACATTGGTGAAGAAGTAAATGTTGGCTCTTTAGAAAAATTAAGCATACCTGAACTGAGAAGTTGGTTTACCTCTCGTTATGCAAGAGGTGTAAATGCGAGATCTAACACTCGCGCATTGTCAGTAATCAGAAATTTTTTCAAATATATAAAAAACAATTATGAAATAAATAATGAAGCGGTATTTTCTTTATCAAGGCCAATTCAGAGAAGAACTCTACCTAAAGCACTTTCAATATCTAACATAGAAACTCTATTGAAAGAAATGAAATTGCCTGATCTAGGCGAGCCTTGGGTGGTAAAAAGAGAAATTGCAATTGTCGTTCTGCTATATGGTACGGGCTTAAGAATCACTGAAGCACTGAATCTTAAGGTTAGTGATATTAGCAATGAAAGTTTAATAGTAACAGGTAAGGGAGATAAACAAAGGCAGGTATTTATTCTTCCAGTAGTAAAAAAGTGTATACAAAAATATATAAAAGCTTGTCCCCACTTTGACGAAGCGGGACATCTTTTTGTCGGGGTAAGAGGAAAAAAATTGGGAAGAACTTATGTTGCTAATCGTTTGCAAAAAATAAGAAGATTTTTAAACTTACCAGAAATTTTATCTCCACATGCATTTCGCCATAGTTTTGCTACTCATTTGCTTCAGGAAGATATTGACATAAGATCAATACAACAGCTGCTTGGCCACTCAAGCCTTGAAACTACTCAAGTTTACACTCACCTAAATTATCAAGATGTCTTCAATATGTATAAAAACTTTCAGAAGAGTTTGAATAAAAAATCGAAATCTTAACTTCGTCTTAAATCGATAATATTGCCGAACTGAGTGCTTGCAACATCATTCAGTACTGTACTTGCTTTATATAAGCAATAGTGACCAGCAGAGAAGAAAGCAAAAACGTTTTGCAAAAGGTTATGAATGAAAGAGAATAGACAGCAGAATTTAAATTAGAAGCTATGTAAAGAAACAAGTCAAGCAAATAGCAAAAGAGCTAGGCTCTGTGTACAAAATGTTAGCAGGTCAAATTAATTGAGGACGGGGATTTGCGACTAAAGTTCATGCACTTGTTGACGTACTGGGAAACCCATTCAAATTTATTTTGACCTCAGGCTAGAGGAACAAAATTACTCAGTTGACTAAAAATGTCTCTAGCTACACTATATGGCTTCTTTAAAATTTTGTTTACAGAGCCTAGAAACCTCAGTTATGGATTAGAAAATAGATAAAAGTATAACTAAGAAGAGGGAAACAGGGTAAACTCGAGTATTTTAGTAATAATAAGAGGTTACCCATGAAGAAAGATATTACAGAACTGTACTGTTGCGTCGAGGATTTTTGTCGTGCGGTAGATGATAATTTTGCAAATAGGTTCTTATCAAACGGCAAAAAACCAACCAGAGTACCAGAAATAGCGCACTCAGAAATTCTAACCATAATCCTGTTATACCATAAATCACCATGTAAAAACTTCAAGGCTTTTTATCTTTGTTATCTTCAGTTATTCTATAGATCAGAGTTTTCAAAGCTGCCTTCATATCACAGATTTATTGCCTTAAAGCCGCGAGTTTTGTGGTATTTAGCATTACTTTTGCAATGGTTCTGTGAACAAGCGAAAATGACCGGCACTTCCTACATCGACACCTCTACGATTGCCGTTTGCCACAAAAAAAAGGATCTCTAGGAATAAAGTTTTTAATCATCTAGCAGAAATTAGTAAGAGTACGTATGGTTGGTTTTTTGGCTTCAAGTTGCACTTAGTGATTAACGAAATTGGTGAAATTCAAGCACTTACCCTAACCAAAGGTAACGTTGATGACAGAAAACCTTTACCAACCTCAGTTATGGATTAGAAAATAGATAAAAGTATAACTAAGAAGAGGGAAACAGGGTAAACTCGAGTATTTTAGTAATAATAAGAGGTTACCCATGAAGAAAGATATTACAGAACTGTACTGTTGCGTCGAGGATTTTTGTCGTGCGGTAGATGATAATTTTGCAAATAGGTTCTTATCAAACGGCAAAAAACCAACCAGAGTACCAGAAATAGCGCACTCAGAAATTCTAACCATAATCCTGTTATACCATAAATCACCATGTAAAAACTTCAAGGCTTTTTATCTTTGTTATCTTCAGTTATTCTATAGATCAGAGTTTTCAAAGCTGCCTTCATATCACAGATTTATTGCCTTAAAGCCGCGAGTTTTGTGGTATTTAGCATTACTTTTGCAATGGTTCTGTGAACAAGCGAAAATGACCGGCACTTCCTACATCGACACCTCTACGATTGCCGTTTGCCACAAAAAAAGGATCTCTAGGAATAAAGTTTTTAATCATCTAGCAGAAATTAGTAAGAGTACGTATGGTTGGTTTTTTGGCTTCAAGTTGCACTTAGTGATTAACGAAATTGGTGAAATTCAAGCACTTACCCTAACCAAAGGTAACGTTGATGACAGAAAACCTTTACCAACTCTCACTAAAAGACTGACCGGACTTTTGTTTGGAGATAAGGGCTATATAAAGAAAGAGCTTTTTGAGAAACTCTTCGATAGAGGCCTAAAGTTAGTCACTAAAGTAAAAAAAGGTATGAAAAACGCACTAATTTCACTTAAAGAGAAGATTTTATTAAGGAAAAGGTCGATTATTGAGACTGTTTTTGATTCCTTGAAAAACAAATTTGAGATTGAGCATACAAGACATAGATCGCCAACAAATTTCCTAATTCATGTTTTTTCTGTTCTGATTTCCTACTCCATGCAGTCCAAAAAGCCTTCTATTTCTATGCCTTTCTTTATCGGCTAATCCATAACTGAGGTTTACCAACTCTCACTAAAAGACTGACCGGACTTTTGTTTGGAGATAAGGGCTATATAAAGAAAGAGCTTTTTGAGAAACTCTTCGATAGAGGCCTAAAGTTAGTCACTAAAGTAAAAAAAGGTATGAAAAACGCACTAATTTCACTTAAAGAGAAGATTTTATTAAGGAAAAGGTCGATTATTGAGACTGTTTTTGATTCCTTGAAAAACAAATTTGAGATTGAGCATACAAGACATAGATCGCCAACAAATTTCCTAATTCATGTTTTTTCTGTTCTGATTTCCTACTCCATGCAGTCCAAAAAGCCTTCTATTTCTATGCCTTTCTTTATCGGCTAATCCATAACTGAGGTTAGAAAGAAAGCTGAGGAAAAGTAGAGGTTACCTTTACATATGAACTACATCTCAACCTGATATTGTCGTTCCTAATATGTTGGATTTCTTGCATAACTCGAATTCAAAAGTTGATGTCATTCCAGCGCGTGACACTGGAATCCAGATATTGGGTTCCAGCTGGGATGACACCTGTTTATGCAAGAAATCTATTGAAAATTGAGTTAAACTAAAAATTCAGTTTGACACACTTTTGTTAAACATTTTTGGGACGTTAAAATAAACAGATAAATAATTTTCTCTTAAGCTACTTCAACACTTTCATCATGGGTTAAAAGCAACTCCACAAGTTCTTGGAAGTTATCAACTGCACAGTCCAGTACTGTATTCCCTAAATTATTTCTAGCGTTAACGTTTGCATTGTGTTTTAGTAGCGTCCTCGTTATATCAACCTTTTGCCTAATAACAGCCAAGTGTAGTGCAGTGTTGCCATCTTTATCCTTAGCATTAACATCAGAACCTTCTCGAATAAGGCATCCTGCAATATTGTAGCTCCCAGATAAAGCAGAGTAGTGTAATGGAGTTCTACCATCTCTGTTCTTAGCATTAACATTAGCACCCTTATTGATTATATACTCTACTATTCTTAAATCTCCACTAAAGGTAGCCCTATAGACAACGCGGTGTAATGCTGTTTCGCCATATTCATTCTTGGCATTAACATTAGCACCTTTTTCAATTAGGCACTTCACTACATTTAATTTTCCATTCTCAGCAGCAAAAAATAATGGGGTTCTGTAGTGTTCGTCCCTAGCATCAACATAAGCATCCTCATTAATTAGGTGTTCCACTATACCCAATTCCCCAACGTCAGCAGCTAAATGTAATGGAGTCATACCACAATTGTCTTTAGCGTCAATATTAGCATACCTTTTGATTAGATATTCCACCATATCTAGATCTCCATTTATAGCAGCAATGTGTAATGGAGTCCTGCCATATTCGCCTTTAGCATTAATGTTATTATTTTTAATAATCAGGTATTTTACTATATCCAATTCCCCAGCGTAAGCAGCTGAATGCAATGGAGTATTATAATATTTATCTTTAGTATTAGTGCTAGCACCTTTATTGACTAGACATTTCATTACATTCAAATTTCCACTCTTAGCAGCAATATGCAACAAAGTTTGACCGTGATTGTCCTTAACATTAACAATTTTTACCAATTCACCTGGGTAATATTTTTCTATATGTGTTATTATTGCACTAATTGCTTTACAATCACCACTTTCAGCAAGCAAGTGCAAAGGGGTGCTTTTCCTTATAAACAGTGTTCCTCCATATACATAAAATGAGTGAAAGTAAAAGTTATCAATCAACTTACCGTATGTACTTGCGTATCCCCATACAAATGCAATATGGCTCATACTACCTTGTGCTAAACCACCACTGTTTATCAATTCCAAAGCTTTCCTTAGAACTTCCTCTTCTTGGCCCTCCTTTTGTAATTTTAATCTAGTTATTCCCTGCACTACTCTGTGAATACTTGCCACTTCCTCTTTCAAGTCAATCATTGAATATCTATCGAGTAGTTCAACAGCCTTCCATAACTTTTCCTTATCCTCTGCTATTAACTTTGAAAAGACTTCTTCTATATGAATCTTGTCAGGAGCAAGGTAGGCCATTATCTCCAGAATATTCAACGTTTCACAGCCGTATTCTTTTTGTATATGTGTCATCGTAATGGTACAAGTTATTGAAACTGCTTCAGTATAACGATCTTCGCCTTCACAATCTCCTTCTTTAAGTGACTTTCTTGTATGTTGTTGGAACTCCTTTAAGTAATCACTTACCTCAAATCTTCCATAACCTCTCAACTTTGATTTTTTATTTTTGTTGCAAATATATACGGTTGCTTGTTTTAAAGCCAAGGGAACATACTGCAGCTTTTCTGTTAATTCTTCTATTTCCTGATCCTGTAAATTGTCCTCTATGTTCAAAGCTTTTTTAACAAACTCGCAAGCTTCTGTTTTACAAAATTCATTTAACCGTATTACTTTTATATCTCCTTCTTCTACCGAATCCCATTTTTGATCATGAGAAGTAATTAAAACATAAGGTTTTTTATGTCTAGAATGTAAAGATGAAGGTAAAAACTTTCTAATGTATTTATATTCTCTTGCATTATCGAAAATAAAAAGACTTTTTACATCTTTAAAATATCTATATACACTCTTAATAATAGATCTGATTCCCTTTTCTTGTTCAGTATCTTCATCTGTAATAAAAATTTTCGAACCTTCAGGTAACCTTCTATTTAACTCCTTAGCTAATCCTTTAAACGATTCTTCAAGATCCTTTTGTGTTCCTGCATTTACCCATACAAGATTACCATCATAATGCTCTTTATATTCACAAGCATATTTCCTAGCTAACTCACTTTTTCCCACTCCTCCAAGGCCACTAATAGTAGCAACCTGCAATATCACCGCTTGTCTGCCCGTACTCCTTTGTAGTGCATCATGTAAGGCTTTTAATTCACTATTTCTTCCAGTAAAAAATGCAACTGGCTCTATTATTTTAAACCAAATAGGCTCCTCTATCTGCTTGTTATTTTGTGCTGTTACAGCTACATGTATTTCATGCAGTTTTTTACTATCCTTACGCTGTTGTTCTACTATTTCATCTATTCCTTTATTCCCTTTTTTTACTTCTCTCTCTATTTCACTTAAAGTCTTAGGAAATTGCTCAATTTCTCGAAAAAGCTCTTCTCCCTCTTTGTGCGAAAAAGGACGCGCTTTTATATCTTTTACCCAGTCTGATATTTTTTTTTAGAAGATTATTACAAAAGATTTGATTGTCACCAATATAGCCAAACTTTTTGTTCAACCTACTACTCAACTCACCTAGCAATAATTCTCTTAGCTGAGCTTCATGGGGTAAGTTAACGACGAACACCAGTTCATTTAAAAAGTCCTCTATCTCTTTATTGCTGACTTCCTTACCTATCTTACGCTTTATAAAATCCATATTTTGTTTCAAGTATTGAGCAACACTACCATCTGAATCACTAATTCTATATTTTGCACTATCACCTATATCCAGAAACTCATCTTTTGTGTCTATTCTTACAAATGAAAGTTCTTTTCCTTTATTTTCTCCACTTAACATTGCTCTTAGATTTCTTACTTCGTGTTGTATTGAATATGGTGAATCAAGATCCATATTCGTAGCAAAAAGAAAATGCTTTGTTCCACCACTAAACTTTGCATTATTTTTGATCTTTAAATAAGCAATAAAGTATTTCAACAAATTAAACTTACCACTCTTTGTTAATAAGCTACCTACACTGATTTTTTTAGTTCCATCTTGGTTGTGTTTAACTTGTGTAAACTCATATACTATACCTTTATTTTGCTCATGCCGGACAACAATATCATCAAAACCTTGAACTGGCTCTAACTCTGTGTCTATGGAGAAAGAATATTCTTTACCCATCTTAGACATGAGAGATGTTATATCCATCTCATGCATTAGAGATATTACGATCAATAACTCTTGGAAGGTAATACCAGGGTAAGGGCGTTTGAACCCCCCATAATTAGAATCATCTTCTAGATACATTACCCCTGTTTTTACCCTAATCTTTCACTCAAAACCAAGTTTACGACATCAGGGCTGGCTTTTCCCTTAGTGGATTTCATAACTTCGCCAACAAAGAATCCGTATAGTTTTGTTTTACCGCTTTTGTATTCTTGAACTTTATCTTGGTTGTTATTGACGATTGTGTCGATAATTTCCGATATTTGATCTCTATCGGTTATTTGCTTGAGGTCCTGTTCTTCTATAATCAAAGACGCAGGTTTGCCAGTTTCAAACATAATATCAAAAACTTGTTTGCCAAGTTTAGCAGAGATCGTTCCATCGACGATAAAGTCGAGGAGCTCGGACAAAGCATCTGCTTTAATTGGGGAGCTAACAATATCAATATTTGCTTTGTTTAAACGACCGAAAAGCTCTACGGTTAACCAGGTAACTGCAATCTTTGAATCATGCTTTTTTATTAATTCCTCAAAGTAATCAGCGGTTGCTTTATCAGAAGTGATAACGTCTGCATCGTATTCATTTATACCTAATTCATTAATGTACCGCAGTTTTTTTTGATCTGGTAACTCGGGTAAAGATGATTTAATAGAATCAATTTTGTCTTGGCTTATTTCAACAGGTAGCAAATCAGGTTCAGGGAAATATCTATAGTCACTTGAATCTTCTTTGCTTCTCATCACTTTTGTTTTTCCTAAAGTGACATCAAACAATAAGGTATCTTGACTTATTTCTCCTCCGCTTTCCAAAATTTTGATCTGCCTTTGTGCTTCATAATCTATAGCTTGTACAATATAACGTATTGAATTTAAGTTTTTTATTTCACAGCGGGTGCCAAATGCACTACTACCATTTGGGCGAACAGAAACATTTGCATCACAGCGAAGCGACCCCTTTTCCATATCACCATCACATGAACCGATATAACGCAAAATCTGCCTCAATTTTTTCATGAATTCTGCAGCTTCTGCAGATGAACGAAGATCTGGCTCTGAAACAATTTCCATTAAAGCAACCCCTGCACGATTTAAATCTACGTAAGTTTTGCTTTCTTCATGAATACTCTTTCCTGCATCTTGCTCTAAGTGAATTCTTGCGATTCTTATTTCTTTTTCATTATTATTGATAAACACTTTACCATTTTTAACTATTGGCTCAAAGAACTGGGTTATTTGATAACCTTGTGGTAAATCGGGATAAAAATAATTTTTCCGGTCAAAGTAAGAGCATTTATTAATTTCTGCAGAAATTGCAAGACCGGTACATATTGCTTGCTCTATGCAGAAATAATTTAATATTGGCAATGTACCTGGCATTGCTGCATCAACTAGAGAAACTTGAGTATTGTGCTCAGTGCCAAATTCCGTTAGTGAACTAGAAAATAGCTTTGTCTTAGAAGAAACCTGAGCGTGTACCTCAAGTCCAATTACTGTCTCCCAGTTTTCTTTTGTCATGTATTTTATTCAATTAATAACTTTATATTCTGCAAACTAGCACAAAAAGTCAAATAAAACTCATTTAACCTATGATCCAAGAGCGGTGTATATCAATAATATAAGAGTTACTACAGTTTCTATTGACTAGGCTGTTATATAATAAAGTTAAGTGCTGCCAAAAAATATCTATAGTAGGCCAAAACATAATTTTGATGGCAACTGATTAGCTAACAAATTTATAAACATCAGTATACAGCTCATCAATCTCTGGCTCTTTACTACTTTTAGCAAAATCTTCTGACTTTTTTACTAAGTCTCGTATTTCCTTATCAATAGCTTTGCATTCTTCATCAGAAGCTATTTTATTATCTTTCATATACTGCTTTAAATTACTTATAGGATCATGATTTTGCTTCATATCTTCAACTTCTTCTTTTGTGCGATAAGTAGCAGGATCTGACATCGAATGGCCACGATATCGATATGTCTTCATTTCAAGCAAGAGAGGTCCTTTTCCCCCACGTACGTGCTCAGCTATTTCACTTGTTACCTCATAGACAGAGAAAAAATCCATTCCATCAACTTGTTTTCCAGGAATACCAAAACTCTCTCCTCTTTTATATAGTTCAGTTACTAAAGTTGATCTTTGCACAGAAGTTCCCATTGCGTATTCGTTATTTTCTATGATATAAACCACAGGTAACTTCCACAAAGATGCCATATTAAATGATTCATATACTTGTCCTTGATTTGCAGCACCGTCACCAAAATATGTGAATACAACGTTATCTTTTTTCTTGTATTTATTAGCAAATGCTATTCCTGTACCAATTGGGACTTGTGCACCTACTATTCCATGTCCACCAAAGAAATTTTTTTCAACATCAAATATGTGCATGGAGCCACCTTTACCTTTTGAACACCCTGTTTCTTTGCCGTTTAGTTCTGCCATCACAACATTTGGATCAGAATTACATGCAAGCATTAAGCCATGGTCTCTATAGCTTGTGATAAAAGCATCACCAGGTTTTGATGCAGCTTGAGTCCCAACTGCAACTGCTTCTTGCCCTATTGATAAGTGACAGAATCCGCCTATTAATCCCATTCCGTATAATTGTCCTGCTTTTTCCTCAAATCTGCGTATTAGAAGCATTTTTCTGTAGAACCCAATCACTTGCTCTTTAGTGAAATTTCCTGCTTTCATATTGACTTTCTTTTATTAAACTGAGATCATACCAGAAATCTTTAACATTTTATAATACTATCTATATGGACTACTATCACTGGCTTGAAGCTTTTCACGTTATCTCTGTAATTATGTGGGTGGCAGGTATGCTCTATTTGCCAAGGCTTTATGTTTACCATGCATCTGTAAAACCAGGGTCAGAAAATGACAGCTTACTTCAAATAATGGAGAAGAGACTCCTTAGATATATCATAAACCCTGCAATGCTTTTCTCCCTTAGTTTTGGAATTATGCTAATGATTATTAGGGAAGCATATCGCGAAGGGTGGTTTCATGTAAAAGCGCTAGCATTATTCTTAATGTTTGCTATTCATGTCCTACTTGCAAAGCATAGGAAAAATTTTGCAGTGGGCTTGAATAAGAAAACTCACGTTTATTTTCGTGTTTTAAACGAAGCAGTAACAGTGTTAATAATAATTATAGTTATTATGGTTATTGTAAAACCTTTTTGATTTTCTAGCCTAATGATGAACCATTGAATGGAGTATAAGAATTGTTACTAAATAGTTTATTCTGATGTTCCGTAGTCTAAGTAAAGTACTTAAGGTATAGATTCTTTGTTTTTGTGTGTTATCCTGGTTAACAAGAATTCGCAGTAGTATTATAATGAGTAAGTTAAAAAAGCTTAGTGCTGGACTTTCTTTGACAGGCCTAATTGGTAGTGATGATATAGATATGCAAAGGGCAGGAAATAGAAAGAAGAAATATCAATTTTTGGATAAGACGTTCGCATGGATTGATGCGATGATAAATTTTATTTTTAAACGTGAGAGTAATAACGTAAATGAAGTCCTAAAAGTCACATGGGGACCACTATTTTTTGGTTTAGTGGTGATATTCATCTTTTTTGGAATAGGTGGTATTTGGTCAGCTATAGCTCCAATTGACGGAGCAGTGCATGCAAGTGGAGAAGTTATTGTCTCTTCAAATAGAAAAATAGTGCAACACTTGGGTGGGGGAATAATAAGCAAAATTTTAGTAAAAGAAGGTCAAGCAGTTAAAAAAGATGAGCCTTTAGTTTTATTAAGTGATGTTAACGAAAAGGCAAATTTGAGTATAATTAAAGAAAAACTCTTATCACTTTTGGCAACTGAAGCAAGACTTATTGCAATCAGGGGAGACTTAGATACGCTAGAATTTTCTGATGAGGTTAAAAGATTATCTAACGATGAACTTGTAAATAAAGCGATAAAGAATCAGGTAAAGTTGTTCAACTCTCAGAGAAAGAGTATATTAGGAAAAACTGACATACTGCAACAACGTATAAAGCAGTTAAATGATGAATTAGCAGGGCTAAATTTTCAACTAAATGCAGCCCATAAGCAATATGACTTGATAACTGAGGAGTTAGAAACAAAAAGACAATTACTTGATAGTGGACATATAAGCAAACCACACATTTTAGCTTTAGAAAAACAGTTTGCTGAAATTGAGGGTAGAGTTGGACATTACCGTTCTGCAATATCTCAAGTACAGCAAAAGATTGGAGAAAATGAGTTAGAGATTATAAATGTGAAGAATGATGCTCAAGAAAGAGCAAATGCTGAGCTTAAGGAAGTTAATACATCTATTGCAGACTTAAAAGAGAGGCTGATGGTTGCTGAAGATTCGTTAGCACGTACAATAATTAAATCACCTCAAGATGGTATAGTTACAGATATAAGATACCACACTGAAGGTGGTGTTATACAATCTGGAGTCCCAATCCTGAGTATAGTACCATCAGATGATGATCTAATAATAGATGCTAAAGTTCTAACCAGAAACATAGAAGAGATACTGTCAGCAAAAAAGAAAGATAGCAATATAGTCTCTATCGACGGACTAGAAGGGCTGAAAGTTAAAGTAAGGCTGAGCGCTTATAGTGCACGTCGCTTAAGTTTAATTAACGGTATAGTAAACCATATTTCCCCTGATGCTCTTGATGATCCAAGGATGGGGCGTTATTATTCAGTGCGAGTGGTGATACCAAAGTCAGAACTTGCTCAATTTAAAAACGTATACCTATATCCTGGTATGCCAGTAGAAGTATATATAGTTACTCAATCTCGCACTCTTTTATCGTTCTTGTTTACACCTATAATTGCAACATTCGATAGATCTTTCATAGAGAGATAATTTATTTGGCTTTTCTAGAAAATTTGTTTACAGAGTTTGATATGCAAAAAAATTTACACACAAGTAGTGTATTATTTTATAATTATTTTCTATAATATGTAAATCTTTGATTTAAGATGCAAATGCTAACGTAAACATTAAAGGTTAATTAGTAAACTCAGCTGTATAATAGAATTAAAGGAATTAGTAAGATTTTTACCTCAATGAATTATAAATAGGCAAACTTACTTAAAGTTTAATAGTGTCTGTTACTGCTTTTAGGTGTGAGGCTAGAGGGTTATTAGCAATAACAGACACTATTAAACTTATTATAGAACTTCCTTAAAGTAAATACTTAACTTAAAATATTATAATATTTTAACTTAAAATAGATTCATGTAAATGCTTTTTCCTCAAGTTAGTATCGTATTATTATATTTATTAAATGCTAAAAAAACATTAATCATCATTTACTTTTGACTCAATATTTAGCAAAACACTTGTGTAAATTCTATAATCTCTGTTTGCATAGTAAGTGTATATATATTATTATACAGTTAGTTTTACAGCAAAAAATATGGTGAAGTTACTTGCATTATTGATAATGTTTTACTCAAATATATCAATTGCTTCTGCTCCTACTTCTTGGCAATTTGGATTTCCTGCGCCTGCAACTGAGATAATGGAGGTTGTAGTTAAGTCACATTCGTTTGTGATGAGTGTAATGATTGCAATTATGCTTTTTGTATGGGCCCTGCTTGCTTATGTAGTATTTCGCTTTCGTAAGGGCAAAGTGAAAAATGTCAGTAAAATAACTCATAATATCTTTGTAGAAATTATCTGGTTTGTTATACCAACGATTATTGTTGGGGTATTGGCTTTTAAAAATGCTGAATTAATTAAACTACAGGAGAAAGTGCCAAAAGCTGACATAACACTAAAAGTTATTGGTCATCAATGGTATTGGAGTTACAAGTACCCAGAATATCAAGGTATTTCATTTGACAGCTATATAAAAGGAAAAGAAGACCTTACCGAAAGAGATTTAAAACTATTCTCTGTTGATAATAACGTTATTTTACCTATCAATACTAATATTCGTTTACAAGTGACAGCAGGAGATGTAATACATAGCTGGGGAATACCTGCTTTTGGTATAAAAATTGATGCAATACCAGGTAGGCTGAATGAAGCATGGTTTAACGTTACAAAGCCCGGTATTTATTATGGGCAATGTTATGAACTATGTGGTCAAGGTCATGGATTTATGCCAATTGTTGTTGAAGCAGTGAGTAAAGAAGATTTTAATAAGTGGATTGAAGATAAAAAATTAGTAAGTTAAGTTTGGAGTATAGATATGAGTGATGTACCAAAAGGTATAAGACGTTGGCTGCTTTCTACTAATCACAAAGATATAGGGACACTATACATTATTTTTTCCATATTAGCTGGAATTATTGGTGGATTATTATCGGTAATTATTCGTACTCAGCTAATGCACATTAATATACTTAACAATAATTACCAGCTATATAACGTAATGATTACAGGGCATGCGGTAATAATGGTGTTTTTTATGATAATGCCAGCCTTAATGGGAGGATTTGGTAATTGGTTCGTACCTCTCATGATTGGTGCACCAGATATGGCATTTCCTCGTATGAATAATTTAAGTTTTTGGTTGTTAGTTTCATCTTTTATTTTGCTTATCCTCTCGGTATTTGCTGGCGAAGGTCCTGGAACAGGATGGACTTTATACCCACCTCTATCGCAAATCATGTCTCACCCAAGTGCAGGAGTTGATCTTGCTATACTTGCACTTCATGTTGCTGGTATGTCATCAATTGTTGGGGCGATCAACTTTATAGTTACCATATTCAATATGCGTGCAAAAGGTATGTCACTAACTAAGATACCACTATTTGTTTGGTCTATTTTACTCACGTCATTTATGTTAATTGTTGCCTTACCGGTACTTGCTGGTGCTATAACTATGCTGCTCACTGATCGTAATATAGGTACCTCCTTTTTTGATCCTGCTGGTGGTGGTGATCCTGTGTTATTTCAACATCTGTTTTGGTTTTTTGGTCATCCAGAAGTTTACATAATTATTTTTCCTGCATTTGGTATCATCAGTCAGATTGTGTCAACTTTTTCTCATAGGCCAGTATTTGGTTATATGGGAATGGTTTATGCCATGATAGGAATAGCAACGTTTGGCTTCATGGTTTGGGCTCACCATATGTTTACTGTTGGGCTTAGCGAGGATACTGCTATATTTTTTAGCACTAGCACAATTTTCATTGGTGTTATAACTGGTGTAAAAGTCTTTAGTTGGATTGCAACTATGTGGGGTGGAGCGATTGAATTGAAGACACCAATGCTGTTTGCATTAGGTTTTATTTTCATGTTTGTTGGAGGTGGTATAACCGGAATAATTCTTTCTCACGGTGGAATAGATAAGCTTTTGCACGATACCTATTATGTCGTTGCTCACTTTCACTATGTCATGTCGCTTGCTGCATTATTTGGAGCTTTCGCCGGTTTTTATTATTGGATAGGCAAAATGTCAGGTAAGCAATATAACGAGTGTTTAGGAAAGATACACTTTTGGCTCACTTTTATTAGCACCAATGTCACTTTCTTACCCCAGCATTTCCTGGGATTAGCAGGTATGCCAAGGCGTATACCTGATTATCCCGACGCGTTTATCCCTTGGAATTATATATCCTCAATTGGCTCATATATGTCCTTTGTTTCAGTTATGTTTTTTGTATTTATAGTTATACATCTCTTTAAGTGGGGCAAAAAAAATGGAGATAATCCTTGGGGGGGTGATACCTTAGAGTGGACGGTATCTTCACCACCACCTTTTCATACTTTCGAAAAGCCACCAGTGGTAAAATAAAGTGTATATAAGTGCTTTGTTAAACGTTGAATCGACAATATTGGACTTTTGGCATTTGCTGAAGCCAAGGATAATGTACCTTGTAGTGTTTACTGCAATTGCTGGAATGGTTGCTGCACCAGGTAGCATTCATCCTTTCCTTGCACTAATATCTCTTATGTGCATTGCTCTTGGTTCAGGATCTGCAGGTGCAATAAATATGTGGTATGACAGAGATATAGACTTGGTTATGGAGAGGACAAAAAATCGTCCTATACCTTCAGGTAGAGTTTTTGCAGAAAGCGCGCTTGAGTTTGGCATAACTATTGGAATATTGTCAGTATTTATCATGGCAATAGCAGTAAATTATATTTCTGCTGCTTTACTTGCAGTTAGCATATTATTTTACGTTTTCGTATATACAATTTGGCTAAAAAGGCGTACTCCGCAGAATATCGTTATCGGTGGTGCAGCAGGTGCTTTTCCTCCAATGATTGGCTGGGCGGTTGTAACTGACTCTGTAAGTTGGGAAAGTTTTATTCTATTTTTAATAATTTTTATGTGGACTCCACCACATTTTTGGGCTCTATCTTTAAATAGATCTGAGGACTATGTAAAAGCATCGATACCAATGTTTAATGTTATCCATGGACCGAAAAAGACAAGAAAACATATATTAATTTATAGTATATTGTTGGTATTAACTAGCTTACTCCCAGCACTATTTTTGAAAAAGTCATTATTCTACCTCAGTATGGCAATTATTGAAGGTTGCGTTTTTATTTGGTTTGCCATATCAGTTATAAGGCTTAAGAATCATAGCTCGCAGAAAAAAATGTTTTCTTACTCAATTTCTTATCTATTTTCTCTATTTGCTAGTATTATTTTTTGTTCTATTGACTTATTTTAACTATGAAAGAACATAAAAACTATCTTTTACTTTCTCTTCTAATAATGCTCGTTGTAGCACTTTTTTTTATTTCCATAATAAAATTTAAAGGTGCGGCTTAAATTGCCTCTATATCTATAAAAATTGTGATTTTATAGAAGCAACGATATACTTTATTAATTCACTACAGTTAAAGATGAAGAAAAAGGAAGTGACAATATACACAGATGGAGCATGCTCTGGTAACCCAGGGACAGGAGGGTGGGCAGCAATCATATTATTTCAAAATCATAGAAAGAACATCTGTGGTAGAGAAGAAAATACTACAAATAATAAAATGGAGTTAACAGCAGTGATCAATGGACTGAAGGTATTAAAATTTCCTTGTAATATCAGTTTGTATACGGATAGCCTCTATATTAAATACGGTATAACAGAATGGATAAATAAGTGGAAAATGAACGGCTGGAAGACAAGTAATAAGAAGTCAGTAAAAAATATAGAATTATGGAAAGAATTAGATAATGCTGCTTTGCAACACGAAATTAATTGGAATTGGGTGAAAGCGCATAATGGTGACAAATACAATGAGGAAGCTGATATTCTAGCAAGAAAAGCAATAATCAATGCTTAAAAAAATTACTATATCATTTTCTATAATTTTATTATTTATATCCTGCTTCTTTATCTTTTTTAAAGGTGAGGGACCTCTAGAAATCAATATTAGTTATATTAATTTTTATATAAAGAAAAAAATATTAAAGATATTTACCAATTCGGATGTCAGCATGGAGAGTACTTCGGTTATTTGGCATCAAGATGGCAAGCTAGTCATTACAGATTTAAAAATAACAAATCCTGATTTTACAATAGAAGTTCCTGAGCTTTTCGTACACTTTAAGTTAAGTTCCAAAAAGTTCTCTCAGGTTTTAGCTGATAATGTACACATATATATCAAGAGGGAGGAGAGCAAAGAGATAACATCTGTAATGACAGAGAAGATGAGTAGTACAAAAAATCTGCTAAAGACAATAAGAAAATTTTTTTTCTACTTCAATGCAGACTCAAGGATTAAAATTACTAACATTGCTATCAATAAAAGCATGGAAGGTGAATTTTTTATTGATAAAGTATATGTAGGGAAGGGGGAAGATTTCAATGTTTTGGATATTCGTGTCCATACAAAAGAAGGTAAAGGGTTTCTAGATGATTTATCCATTACGATAAAAAACCGTAATAATTTACTAAATTTCTATGGAACATTCTATAACCTAAAGTTGGGGCTATTTAACGAATTTTCCACACTAGTTAAAAGTTACAATTTGGACAAAGAAATAGGATTCAAAGGAAACTTTTCAATTAGAATTAATGGAAAGGATGAAGTTGTGGACGGAAACATATACGTGTTAAATACAGAGAGTCACTCAGGTAAAAACTTAGCCTTGACTAATGTAAATGTAAATTTGACATATAGTGATGAAATCATTAGCATAAAAAACTTTCATTTTAAGTTAAATGATACTTACCTTTCTTTGATTGGTAAAATGAACTTTGGCACAAATCATGCTTTGCTTAGAGTTAATATTAGTAAACTTGTTGCAAAAGATTTATGTACTTATGTACCAGATGGTCTAGTGAACAATGAATTTAGAAAGTGGTATTGTAATAATATTGATGGGAATATTATAAATACAATTATAAGTTTTAACGGTAAAATCGATAGTTTAATAAATGATGATCTGTCAGGTATTGTAATTGTTGCTGATATAGAAAATGGCAGCGTTCAATTTGATGAGGATTTTGAACGAGTAGAGAACTTGAACGGTGAGTTAACCCTCAAGGATAACAATCTCAAAATTATTGTAAATAGCGCTAAGTTCCAGAATTTCAATATTGATGGTGGCGAAATTGAGATGCAATCTCTTAATAAAGAGGATTCTGTTCTCACAATTAATGGTCAGGCTGTAAGTGATGCTTATGGGTTATATGAACCTATAAAATTTAAGCTGGATGATATGATGAAGATTACAAGGGACAGTATAGGTGGAATAGCAAAATCTGTATTCAGTTTTCACATTTTTAATTTAAATGCTGATGATAAAAAAGTAGATTTTTTAGCCAAATTTCATTCTGAAATTGATAATTTTGTCGCGTATAATGGCAGTCTTGGTAAATATGAGATTAAGCTTGATTTCGGCGGAGATTTTATTGATTTAAATGGCAGTGGTATGGTAAATAATACACAGCTGCTATTTGACCTCAAAAGTAGCAATAAAAATGAAAATTTTGCCTGGAGTTTGACTGGAGATTTGCCTGCTCAAATACTTAATTTCGGTGATGGCTATATCAATGCAAATATAGAGTCAGTAATGTATCAAGACAAAACAGGGTATGTTAATGGTAATATAGATTTATCAGAGCTCGAGTTGCGTTCAAGCTACTTAGGGTGGAAAAACCATTTTGAAGATCACAATGAAGTTTTATTTTCTACAAGGCTAAAAGGAGTAGGTAAGTTACTAATAGATAAACTAGATGTTGTAGGAAATGATCTAGACATAAAATTTAGCGGAAGAGTAGAAAATGGAAATCTATATTTAAATTCTAGCAACTTTAAATTACCTGATAATAATTTTAGTATAGAAATTGAATCAGGTAAGGAGAAAAATGCCATAACTATTCACGGTGAGAAAATCAACTTAAGTGATGTGTTAGGTTTACTTGGCAAAGATAGTAATCGATTAAATAACAAAATAGAAGTTACTATGAATGTTGATAATATAATTATGAAAGAAGGAATTATCATAAAAGATGCTAAGCTAAATGTAACTTGTGCTAAAGGTGATTGTAGTGGAAGTCAATTCACAGGACAGTTTTTAGAAGATAACAGTAATATACTAGTAGAACATAGTGAAATAGGGCTTGAAATATATTCGGATAATTCAGGTATGCTTTTGCGTTCTTTAGGTATTGGTAAATCAGTTAAAAATGGCAAATTATCTCTTTATCTATCTTCTAAGAGAGAAAATGGAGAACATTATGGTATGTTATCTATCAGCAATTTCTATATCAAAGATGCTCCACTGCTTACCACTTTATTATCAATGTCTTCACTGCCTGGTATTGTAAATGCTATAAAGAACGAAGGTGTACATTTTTATAAGTGTAATGCACCTTTTTCATATAAAGATGGCACTGTTGAAATTGAAGAATCTTGGCTTGAAGGAGCGGAACTAGGCATTAGCACTAGTGGTACGCTCGATATTAAGGGTTATAAATTCCAGGTTGAAGGACAAGTAATACCGGCATACTCAATTAACAAATCTTTGTTGAAAATCCCTATAATCGGAAAACTTCTGACTGGTGGAAAGAGTAGGGGGATTATTTCAATAGACTACAAAGCAAATGGTGATGATAAAAACAACAACGTATCTGTTAATCCTATCTCTTCGCTAACCCCAAGCTTACTTAAGAGGTTATTAGGAGTATTTGATCGTATTATGACAAAAAGTAATAAAAGCATTTTAAAAGGTAGTTTGAAGAAGAAATTTAGCTCAATATGACCAGAAGAAAAGTTGTTTATTGATGTTTAGTTAGATGGTAAACGTTAGATACAACAAACAGAGGAAGTTAGATAAAATAATTAAGGGAACAAGAATATAAAGGTTTAACTTGAAGTAACCGGATAAAATCTGAGTCACACTTCCAAGTGCTGGTACCCACGAAAGCAATGCAACTGCACAAATCAGTAGGTGCCTTACAATTTTTGGTGTTTTGTCTTCATTCTCTAATTTGTGATGTGATCTTCTGATAAAAATTGTTATTCTACCTAAATACCAGTTAGCTATTCCACCAAGACTGGATCCTAATACTCCAAAAAGTAATATAAGTAGTTGATCGTAGTTTGACCTAAAGCATAACATAGTGTAAAGTACAAAACCTTGATGTATGGGTAAGATAAGCGATGATACTAGGCTATCTATAAACAATAGGAGATAATTTTCCATACCAAGTTGTTGTACCATCTTCGTTGTCAGAAATTGTAACCCCCATTTGTTTCAATTGCTCTCTTATTTTGTCTGCAGTATCATAATCTTTATTTTGTTTTGCTACTTTTCTTAAGTCTATCAACCTTTCTATTTCTTGATGACTCACACCACTTGCAAACCACTCTTGATAACTTGACTCAAGAATACCAATGAACCTTGCGCTTTTAACAAACTTCTTAGTTAATTTGAGCTTCTCATATTCATTACTTGTCTTATTGATTTCTGTAGCCATTTCATGCAATATGGCTACAGCTTCAGGAATGTTTAAATCGTTTTTCAAAGCCTCTATAAAATCTTTAGAGACTTCTGTATCACTTTCCTCAATACATGTACTACGTAATAACCGATAAAACTTGTTTAAAGTTTCTTGCGACTCAGAGATAACATTTTCTGTCCAATCAAGTGGTTTTCTGTAGTGAGTTTTAAGCAGCGCATAACGTATTACTTCACCCTTTATTCCACTATCTAACAAATCCCTTACTTTGACTATATTAAATAAGGATTTGCTCATTTTCTCTTCATTTACCGTAAGAAACCCGTTGTGTACCCAATATTTTGCAAACGTTGACTCAGCAAATGCAGATTTACTCTGTGCAATTTCATTCTCATGATGAGGAAATTGCAAGTCTATACCCCCACCGTGAATGTCAAAATCTTTGCCAAGGTAAGCATATGACATTGCTGAACATTCTATATGCCACCCTGGTCTTCCCTCTCCCCATGGACTATTCCAGTGACTTGAAAGTTTATAGTCAGTTTCGTTTGCAGGTTTCCAAAGTACGAAGTCTCCTGGGTGTTTTTTATTTTCACCAACTTCAACTCTACTACCGTAGTTTAATTCATCAATTTTTTTTCCTGATAAAACGCCGTATTCAGGGTAAGATTCTACACTAAAATATACATGTTTATTGGATTCATAAGCATGACCAGCTTGCAGCAAAGACTCAATTAACTTGATAATGTTATCTATGTTTTCCGTTGCTTTTGGTTCATATGTTGGTTCTGCACAATTTATGCTTTCCATGTCTTCATGAAAAGTTTTAGTGTAATATTTGCTAATGCTTTCTATATTACTATTTTTCTCATTTGCTGCATTGATTATCTTGTCATCGATGTCGGTTATATTACGCACATAAGTAACTTTTCCATAACAAAATTTAAGCAGTCGAAATAATACATCGTAAACAACAATAGAACGTGCATTACCTATATGTGCTGTATCATATACTGTTGGCCCACAAACGTACATTTTTATATGATCTTTATCGATCGGTGTAAAGGGCTCTTTTTTTTTTGTTAAAGTGTTGTAAAGCTTAACCATATACAAAGCTTTTTAGAAAAGAAAATGCTCCAAATATAAGCTGTGGTCCTTTAACTATTACGACAAGAGTAAGTAATAACCCACACAATGATACTAATACTCCCATTATAGAGAGAAATCCATCTTTGCTCATGATACCCAGTGAAATGAGAGTTGTACCAATTGCAGGAATGAAGTTAGTTAAAGGAAGTGGGATTGCTATCGATAATGCACAAAGCAGCATTATAAATGCTAAAATATTTTCACCAGGACCACGAAAAATGAAAGACATTCTTGGTTTCATGAACTTTTCTATTTTTTTTAATGTAGGTGAAGTTTTCTCTACCACGAGAGCTAGTGTTGAACGTTGAAAAGATTTCCTTTCTAGCCAATTAGGCATCCAAGGAGAATCAAACCCAAATAGAAGCTGCAGTGAAAATAAGATTAAAGGTATAGAAAGAATGGTTGTATAGCCAGGTGGAACAGGTATAGGTACTGATAGCGGTAAAGAGAAGATGATTATTAAAATACCAAAACCACGCTCATGTAAAGCTGTTTTAATATCAAATAATGTTACTTTATCATTATCGTTATTATTAGTATCTGCAACCTCTTTTAGAATATCAGAGGCCAATTTTTTATCTTCAGTCAATTTCACACTTTTTTCCACAGTTACCCTTTAATAACAATATAACTTCTAACTAACATAGTTATTGCTATATTTCAATATCGATTATTCATTTCATGCTGTACTTCATTCTTTTATTAAAGTGTTGTAAAGCTTTTAAGTTATAAGGCTTTTAAGAAGAGAAAGTGTTCCGGCTATAAGTTTTGGTCCTTTAACTATTACAATAAGGGTAACCAATAACGCACAGAATGAAACTAACACTCCTAACGTAGATAAAAATCCATCTTTACCCATAATGCCGAGTGAAATAAGAGTTATACCAATTGCAGGAAGGAAGTGAGTAAAAGGTAATGGAAGAGCTATTATTATTGCACAAAGCAACATCATAAAAGCTAGAATCTTTTCACCCGGACCAAGAAAAATAAAAGACATTCTTGGTTTCATGAACTTTTCTATTTTTTTTAATATAGGTGAAGTTTTCTCTACCACGAGAGCTAGTGTTGAACGTTGAAAAGATTTCCTTTCTAGCCAATTAGGCATCCAAGGAGAATCAAACCCAAATAGAAGCTGCAGTGAAAATAAGATTAAAGGTATAGAAAGAATGGTTGTATAGCCAGGTGGAACAGGTATAGGTACTGATAGCGGTAAAGAGAAGATGATTATTAAAATACCAAAACCGCGCTCATGTAAAGCTGTTTTGATGTCGAACAATGTTACTTTATCACTATCGTTGTTATTGGTATCTGCAACCTCTTTTAGAATATCAGAGGCCAATTTTTTATCTTCAGTCAATTTCTCACTTTCTTCCACGATTAACCTTTAATAACATTCTAACTAACATAATTATTACTGTACTTCAATCATACCTCTTCAATTCTTTAGCCTTGTTTAAACAAATGACACGCACTTTAGTGCGTGTCACGAAACATAAGGAAGCTAACGATCTGGTTCATTAGATGATAGTTTCTCTGAATCCTTAAGTTCTTGTTTAAGGTTTTTAATGCCTTTGCCTAAATCACCCATAACTTGTGGTAACCTACCTGCACCAAACAGAACTAAGATTATTATTAAGACTAGAAACAGCTGCCATGGACCTAAACTCATTTGTACCTCCGTTGAAAATATTAACTTTTAGGTATTAAAACTTGACTGAAGCCAAGTGATACATAAATTATATCACTTTTATTAAATTATAAATCAAGAGTTTTTAATTATCTTATAATAGTTTTAGCCTAACATTAAGTTTAGTTTAGCTGTAGAGTAAAAGGAAGCTCACTAAAAAATTTTGCTAACGTATCATCTTTAGGTCTGTGGTATATGTAGCTAGGAACTCCTGATTGAATAATTTTACCATTTTTCATCACGTAAATAAAATCTGCAACTTTCAACGCTTCTTGCGGATCATGAGTTACCATGAGTACAGGAATATTTTTGCTTCTAAAAAGTGACAATATATGGTGCCTTATTCGATATTTGAGCAGTATATCTAAATTAGAAAATGGTTCATCGAGCAAAACAACATCAGGATTTTGCGCCATTACTCTTGCTATTGCAACTAATTGTTGCTGTCCTCCTGATAAAGCATGAGGGTACATGTTTTCATATTTTTCTATATTAAATAGCTTTAAGATTTCCAATGCAGTAAGGTATTTTTCTTTCTTAGAAGTACTGCAAATAGCAAAAGTTATATTTTCTATTACTGTTTTATGAGGAAATAATGCAGAATGCTGAAAAATCAATCCGATATTTCTACGCTCTATAGCAATTGACACTTTGTTACTTGCAACTAATTTATCATTTATAACAATGGTTCCAGATTTTGGATTTTCTATTCCTGCGATTAATTTTAGAATTGTTGACTTGCCACAGCCAGAATGACCTAGTAAACAGGCAACACTTCCTTTCTTCACTTGAATGTTGATGTTGCTTAAAGCAAAGCCATCTTGATTACTATAAAAGTAACTAATATTGTTAACTAGCATTAATCTTTCAATTGGAATCGTATTATTAAATATAACAGTATTACATTCAAGAAATACAGAAATATTTTTTATTATTGTGAATTAATTGTACAGGGTGCCTAGAAAAATGCGAGACTTTTTGCTATAATTTTGCATAAATAGCAGAAGACATGGGACTATAGCTCAGTAGGATAGAGCGTTGGATTCCTAATCCGAAGGCCGTGCGTTCGAATCGCACTAGTCCCACTTAATCTTAATAAAGTAGAAGAAACTAACACAGGTTTACAACACCGTTCTAGGAGTTAGAGTCCCAGTTTCTCAACTTACAGCGTTTGCATGCTTGGGTTTATATGCTCAACCTTATTTTCTTCCATTGCTCTATAACTTGGCAGTGTAGAATTTTTTACATGTAATCCAGTTACTATTACAACTAAAATAGCTAGGACACTGCAAACTAATGCACCAGCTAAAGATGGAACCATCACAGCAGCAGCAACAAACAATCCTGCAATAACAACTCCAACAACATCACTCCTTAATGAGGCGTAAAAACTCTCCTTACTTTTTTTGTATTTAGTTTCTTTTTCATGTGGTGGAGAAAATTGAGCCTCTACAAAGCCGTTAGCTTTCTTATCATTATTTGGTGTGACAGTTGGGTCAGCCCTTGTTGATACAGGCGTTTCATTTTTGTTATTATTACCGTTAGTACTAACTGGAGGCACTGTTGCTACAGGTCTATTACCAATATTTCCATTACTGCTGCAAGGTTTTGCTCTATTTTCTTTTACATTGGGTGTTTCTGGTGTAATAAAGTTTAAAAGTACCTGAGTAATTTCTTCTTGTGTATTATTTTGTGTATTATTCACAGCACACTCTAAAGCTGCTTGTCTGCTTTCAGCATTTACATAACCTAAAAATGCTTTAACTTCTTGAACATTGCCTTGAATAATAGCAAGACGCAGAGCGTTAAATTTTTCTTCTTCATTAAATTTACCACTATCCAAGAGTATCTTTATAACATCAGCTTGTTTATTTATTGCAGCTGTACCCAACACAGTTTTGGAAGCAGTATCTTTAAAATCGATTCCGATGTTTAAATTTGTGAGTAACTCAACAATCTTTAGGAATATAATGCGATCGTCGATAATACCAGGTCCTTCTGAACGGACAGCATAATAAAGCAAAGTCCAACCATCTTGGTTTGTTATTTTTATATCTATTTTCTCTTTTTCAAGCTCATTACAAAACTCCTCAGCAGTTATATTAGGGTTGCTAGCTACAATTTTCTTTATCTTGTTGTATGAAGTAGAAAATTGATCATCTTCATTTTTGTTGCTAAGTTCTGCTCTATCTTCTTCTAAATTAGGTGTATTTTGCTCTTCCTTTTCCTTGTTTTCATCAGCAGTTACTTGTTCTTGCTCAGGAAGCTTGAATCCGTTTTTAAGGAAAAATTCTTTAATACGTAGGTTGTCATTTTCATCTGCAAGTTTTAGAAGTAAATCTCCTAATGAATGGCCTCCTTCACATTTATCTTGAAAATTAATTTCTTTCCAACTTCCTTCCTTTGTTAGATCTTCAAGACTAGCAATCCCTTTATTATCAAATTTTAAAATTGCAGCTATTTTGCGATAAAACTTCTTAACATCACCATCACTATATGCCATAATTAAACCCACTACTATAATGCTTATGTTATACTAACTTTCCCACAATCAGTCAAGGAATCTTGCAGTCTCAAATGGCATGATATATATTGATTTATAATTCTCGAGTAAATGATGGAAGATTTAGCCTATAAGTTAGTGAAAGTGACCGAAGCTGCAGCACTTGCTGCATATAAATTGGCAGGCCTTGGTAATGAAAAAAAGGCCGATCAGGTTGCAGTTGATGCAATGCGTACGGTGCTAAACTCAATGGAAATAAATGGTACAATTGTGATTGGGGAAGGGGAGAGGGACGAAGCACCGATGCTATATATCGGAGAAAAAGTTGGCACAGGAAGTGGCCCTGAGATTGACATCGCTGTTGATCCACTTGAAGGCACTACGATTTGCGCTCATTATAAACAAGGGGCAATGTCTGTTCTTGCTGCAACAAAAAAAGGTAATTTTTTACATGCACCTGATGTTTATATGGAAAAGATAGCAGTGGGAAAAAATCTCCCAGAGGGTGTAGTCTCACTAAAAAATAGGATTGAGAAGAATCTGGACAATTTAGCCAAGGCAAAAGGATGTAAAGCAAGTGATCTTATAGTAACTGTACTTAAACGTGAAAGACATGATGAATTAATAGCAAAAATTAGGAAGCTAGGAGCAAAAGTGAAATTAATAGATGATGGTGATGTTGCAGCCATAGTTTCGCTAATAAATGGCAATCACGATATGTATATCGGCACAGGAGGAGCTCCAGAAGGAGTGCTTGCAGCAGCAGCGCTAAGCTCAATCGGTGGGCAGATAGAAGGAAGATTAATATTTGACACGGATCAATTAAAAGAAAGAGCAAAAAATTTGAATATCACTGACCCAGAAAAAATCTACACCGTGAAAGACATGGCAAGAAGTGAATCAGTGTTCATTGCAACTGGAGTAACAAATGGAGAGTTTGTGGATGGAGTAAAGTTTGGCCAAGATATTTGTCTGACTAATTCATTAATAATATTGCCTGGTAAAGTAATAAAAATACAAACAAAATCAATATCTTAAACATTTGTTATATGCTAATTATAAAATTTTATAGAAGGAAGACTTATAATTGTCTTAAAAAAATGAATTTACATATTAATTTTAGCTTTACAACATTTGGCATTAAGTTATAGTTAGATAGTAATACTAAGAGGTGCTTAATGTTTAGTTCACTAACTAATTTTTTTACTAATACGTCTAAAAAGAAAAGTTCTCAATCTGAAGAAAATAATCATTCTTTCTCTAACAGCACAGAAAGTTTATTAGTCCAATCTACTAAAAAAAATCCTCAACTTGATGATCAAAGTAGAACTGACGTGTCTCCTCAAACAAATCTTCAATTTAGTGAGGATGATGTAAAAAACGTGCTCCAAGACTTCGAAAAATTGGATTTTAAGAACAGTAATGAGTGTTTTAACGAAATAGCAGAAGATTATGAAAGGAGGAAAAAAAGTGACCTTTTTAACTACGTAATATTGAATAAGCGAAAATACATAACAGATATATTAGATCAGAGGCTTGCCCACAAAGATCAAGAAAATTTTAGGAAGAAATTTAGTGAATATCTTCTTAAAATAAATGAGAAAATGAATTATGGGAAAGAATTTCAAAATAAACTTCAATTTTTTGAAGATAGGGTAGAAGAAGTATTATCAGATTTTAGAAAATTGAATTTTGGCCTTAAGGATAATTTGTGTAAAGATGATAAGGATAACGTAAATTATAATAAAGGCTGGCCTGCAGATCCATTTGACAAAATAGCGAATTATTATCGATGGAATAAGAACATTTTCCTTTTTAATTATGTAGTATTAAGTAAGCAAAAAGAAATAATAAGTATATTGAATGAAAAGTCTATTCCTGAAGACAAGAGAAAGAATTTTAAAAAGAGGTTGGGTAGATATCTTCTTCGAGTCGAAGAAGGGATGAGTAACGGACAGGAATTTCTCAAAACTGATAGTGCAGTTGCCTTTTTTGATGGATGTTATGTGCCATGCGCATATGCAAAACGTTCTCTTAATCATTATGATCATCTTAGTATTAATATTTCTAAGCCTGGGTGTAGCTTAGAAATCAGCCGTCTTTTCACTGACAAAATTGAAGGGATGGAAAGAAATAAAAATGAGGTAAAGATAGTAGAAATATACAGTAACGATAAAAGAATAGCAACGGTTGAGAAGAATGATAATGGAAAAAGAAATTACCGCTTTGCAAAAGATGCAACATGCGATATGAAAATTAGGTGGAGTGCAGAAGATGGGAAAGGTAATTCTGTTAACTGCTTTATTAGTTTAAATGTAAATCTTAGTGAAATTGAGATTGGTCAGGCAACTATTAATGGTAAAGATGTTGAACTAGACGAAATTTTGAAATTAGCTGAGCAAAGCGAAGATGTGCTTGTAGAAGGTAAAGCTTTACATGAATTTTTAGAAGAATGTCTGGAGAACGTATTATGTGAGGAAGAGAAGAATATACAACCACAGGGATCAGCGAAGAGGAAGCCATAAAGAAAGGCTCGATTCCCTGGTTCTTTGGGAGTTAGATGTATACTACACATTGAACCTAAAGTGCATTATATCACCATCTTGCACTATATAGTCTCTGCCTTCGAAGCGAATTTTCCCTGCATCTTTGCAAGCTAATTCGCTTCCATATTTTATATAGTCTTCAAAGCTTATGGTTTCTGCTTTTATAAAGCCCTTTTCAAAATCAGTGTGAATTACACCTGCTGCTTTGTCAGCTGTTGATCCTATCTTTATTGGCCATGCACGTGCTTCTTTGGGGCCCACAGTAAAAAAAGTTATCATACTTAGCACTTCATACATAATACGTGCTACTCCATCAAGTCCTGATTCTTGTAAGCCAAATTCTAATAAAAAATTCTGTTTTTCCTCTTCACTATCAAGATTTGCAATATCTGCTTCAAGTTTCGCTGAAATACAATAAAATTTGCTTTTGTTTTCTTCCGCCATTTTTTCCACCCTTTTAGATAGTTCATTACCAGTTATGATATTCGTATCTTCAACATTGCATACATACATAACAGGCTTTGTTGTTAGCAATTGAAGCAACTTCATCTTATCTTCATCGATATTCTCCAAGCTTCTTGCCGGTTTACCTAATTTTAAAGTAGCTAATACCTCTTGCATTAATTCAAGTTGTCTCTTTAGCTCTTTATCACCTTGCTTTGCTTTCTTTTCCAATTGAGGAAGCCTTTTTTCTATGCTATCAATATCAGCTAGAATTAACTCCATTTCCACTATTTCAGCATCTGATATTGGATCTATTTTACTGTTTACATGGCTGATATCGTCATCCGTAAAGCACCTGAGCAGATGAACAATGGCATCAACTTCTCTGATATGACTCAAAAATTTATTTCCTAGTCCTTCACCCTTGCTCGCACCCTTAACCAAGCCGGCAATATCGACAACTTCCAGTTGATTGTAGATTATTTTCCCTGAGTGAGCAATCGAGGCAATTTGTTTCAAACGCTGATCTCGTATTGGCACTTTGCCAACATTTGGCTCGATTGTGCAAAAAGGATAATTTGCAGCTTCAGCTGCACTTGACTCTGTAAGTGCATTAAATAAAGTTGATTTTCCTATATTTGGTAACCCAACTATACCACAGTTAAAGCTCATATTTGCTATTTAAAGCCTTAATTATTGCATAATTAAAAAATTTTTGCTATACCTAATTAGTTACTTATTAATAAGTTAGTTAATATAATAACATATAGCTTGAATTAAGGTAGAAATTATGGTTGGGCTTAGAAAACGGAAATTACCAAATGGTTTTGACAGTATTGAAAATGCTAAAGGACGCAAGACTTCAGAGAGTAATGTAGAAAAAGAACCTTCTAATAACCAAGTAGTTAAATATGATACTGCAGGTGATGGCAATTGCTTTTTTCATGCAGTGTTTGGTGATAACAGTTCTGGTACATATAAAGCTGAAAGAGCGCAAGATATGAGAATGGAATGGCACAAATTTTTAAGTCGATTTACGTCTTTAGATGATCCAAGTATGCCAGCTCCTTTAAAGGATCAGCTAGAAAAGGTTTTTAATATGTTTTTTAATAAGCCAGGGGATTTAACTGGCAAGTCTGATAAAATAAAGGGTCTGGTTAAGCAAACAAATAGGAAAATTGAAAATGCTGAAGGTAATGTGAAGAGGTTAGTAAGTAGAGCTGTTAGCAAATTTAATATATCGCATAATCAAGCTGTGCTTAATCTAAGTGAATATGCAGAGGCTCTTGATGGCATTGGTGAGAGTGACTATAACGAATATAACAGTGATTTTATTACACGCTCATTTCTTGACAAACCTGAACTCTATCAATCCTATCTAGAAGCAATAGAAAGTAAAAGTTATTTTCCTTTTATTGAAGAAATTCAATTATTAGCTTCTTTAGCCAACATTGAAATTAATGTCCATTGTAAAGTTAGCGGCAGAGAGAAACAACAAAAGTTTGAACCAAATCCTGAAATGATAAACAATGATCAACTAAATCAGATGTTTAATCGTGAGAGTTATAAATTAAATGACGAGTTATGGGGTAGTAAAGAGAGAGAAACAATATATCTTGAAGGAAATCATTACTCTAGGGCTAAAATTGTAACTCAAGAGTTAATAAAACAGCAGCAGGAGCAAGAAGACTTTCTATTAGCAAAACAACTTCAGATAGATGAAATTTTGGAATATTGTGATCTTTCAAAGGATATCTCTGAGAGAGTAGAGATTGAGAGGGAGTTTGATGAGTTATTGGCAAAAAATGCTGATGGAAAAATTGGTGATGTTATATGGCAGTGCATTAATGATGTACAGCAACGTATAAAATGCCTTGAGGAGCCAGTCTTATCAAGAAGGTGCAGTGTGGAAGAAGCACGTGTAGAAAAAACATTTTATCAACAACAAGTACCACAACCTGTAAGATAAGTCTTCATAGTATATACGGGAGTGTTAAATAAACTGTGTCAAACCGAAAAAAAAGTAATAAATTGATATAAAAAAATGGAGGTTTGACAATGAGTCAGAAAGTAGTAAACAGAACTACCGGTTTGGTAGATTATAAAGAATTAGAAACAAATATCCTGTCGTCTATACGAGAAGGAAGACCGTTGACAGGAAGAGATGGAGCATTAACACCGTTTATAAAAAAGTTGCTGGAGGTAAGCCTGGAAGGTGAAATAGAAAACCACTTGTCGGCCGAAAGCGAAGAGAATAATCGAAGAAATGGGAGGAATGCAAAGACTTTACGTACAAGCGCAGGGTAATTTGAGCTTTTGACGCCAAGAGATAGGGAAGGAAGTTTCGAACCACAAATAGTCAAAAAAAGGCAAACAAACTTACATCCAGAGCTTGAAACGAAGATTTTGAGCACATTTGCCAGTGGTATGGGCTATAGAGATATAGTGTCACATGTTGAGGAAATTTATGATCACAAAATATCGGCGGCAGAGATATCAAGTATTACTGACAAATTGCTACCAGTAATCAACGAATGGCGTAGTCGCCCGCTGCAGTCTGTATATCCGATAGTTTTCATGGATGGCATGTTTTTTAAAGTCAAAGAGGACGGGCATTGCGTAAGTAAATGCATGTATAACATATTAGGCATAGATCAAAATGGCAAAAAAGAAGTATTAGGTTTTTATTTGGCTGAAAGTGAAGGAGCTAACTTCTGGTTGGGAGTGCTAAATGACCTCAAAGAAAGAGGAGTAGAAGATATCCTTATTGCCTGCGTTGATGGGCTGAAAAGCTTTCCTGCAGCTATAAACAGTGTCTTTCCTAATGCGGAAGTGCAGATGTGTATAGTGCATCAGATACGCAACTCACTGAAGTATGTGGCCAGTAAAGATGCGAAGAGTTTTTTGAGCGATTTAAAGAAGGTATATCAAGCTTCAAGCAAGGAAATTGCCGAGAATTATCTGTTGGAATTGGATGAAAAATGGGGCACAAAGTACCCTATGGTTATAAAATCTTGGCAGAATAATTGGGAAAACTTGTCTGGTTATTTTAAGTATTCTGGTCCAGTTAGGAGGATAATCTACACCACCAATCCCATAGAGGGGCTACATAGGCAAATTAGGAAATTCACTAAGACCAAAGGCTCATTTACCAGCATAAATGCCTTGTATAAGCAGGTATATTGTGCTATAAAGAAGGTAGAGGAAAAGTCGACGATGCCTGTACATGATTGGGCATTAACTATCTCTCAACTTGATGTTTTCTTTCCTGGCAGATTGAAAATTGAGTTGAACTAAAAATGCGGTTTGACACAGTTTATTTAACACTCCCCTATATACTTCTATAGGGGGGCATTCTATAATAAAAGCCATGCTCATTTTTAACCACTGCTTAATAAGAATAAAGTCTTAGCAAAACAAACACAAGAACAATAGGATTTCTTGCTTGCAAAGCAACTCCAAGATCGGGAGGAAAAAGACTTTTTCCTTGCAAGGCAACTTCAAGAGCAACCCTCACGCACAATCCCTTAACCCAAATGGAGGAAGTAAAAATAGAAGATCAGCAGCAACAAATACTTATAAAATAATAACTCTATGGTTAATGTGCGAGATTTAATTAAAAAATGTTGTCATTCGAGTAGCTGACACTGGGCTCCAATGTCAATTACTCGGATAACAAAAAAACACAGGCTTCACATGCATCTGCAGTACTGTATTAGTCTACTATCTTCATTCCCACAACATTATACCCTGAATCAACATGTAAAATTTCTCCAGTTGTACCACTACTCAGGTCGCTTAATAAGTATAGTGCTGCCTTGCCAACATCTTCTATTGTAACATTGCGTCTAAGTGGAGAATTAATTCTATTCCATTCCGATATGGAGTGAAAGTCACTTATTCCAGAAGATGCCAAAGTTCTGATTGGACCAGCAGAAATTGCATTTACTCTGATGTTCTTTGGCCCAAGATCACATGCTATATATTTTACACTTGCTTCAAGTGCTGCTTTACATAAACCCATCACATTATAATTTGGCATAACTTTTTCAGCACCATAGTAAGATAAAGTAAGTAAACTACCACCATTTAACATCATTTTTTCGGCGCTTTTTGCTAAAGCAGTAAAAGAATAGCACGATATATGCATTGCATTGAGAAAATTGTTTAGTGAAGTATCGACGTATTTACCATTGAGCTCATTTTTATCAGAATATGCTATTGCATGTACCAAAAAATCAATAGCACCCCACTTTTCCTCTATTTCTTTAAAAGCACTATGTATGATTTCCTCATTTGAAACATCACAATGTAGTGTTAGCTCCACATTTAATTCATTCGCTATTGGTAATAATTTCTCTTTTATTACTTCATTTTGATAAGTGATTGCAAGCTCAGCTCCGTGCTCTGAGAGAGTCTTTGCTATACCATATGCTATTGACCTCTTATTTATTATTCCGGTTATTAACCCTTTTTTACCCTGCAATATCATAGAAATTATTTGCCTTTTTTATAATTTGAAATATTAACTAGGCAAAGTCAATTATGTTTTAACTGTAGCTAACGTATAAAAATTACTTCCGCATATTTCCAACCTCATTATAATTACAATTAGAGATATTTTAAGAGCTCAAAATCTATCTTTAGTCTGCAGACTTTTTAATCAAATTTATTAAAAAATATATTCTTCAGTGTATATCTGTCGTATATGCACTGCATTTTTTTCTAACTTTTTTTACACAGGAGGATTTTATGTCCAGAATTCCAGATACTTGACCTTTACTTTAAAACCAACTGGCGCCTATGGTTTTTATAAAAAGATTACAGGAAATAAAAATACTCTAGAGAACATGAAATAAGGATACTGAAATATAAGCTGCCTATATTTGCAAGCAGCTCATAAAGTCTTCTTATTTACTTACTCCTTGAGCAGAAGAAAGTTGTTTTGATATAGTCACACTTTCCATACTTGTTGAAGGATTCTGTGAAACTTTTACTATTTCAGAACCTTCTTTACGTAAGTAGGATAGTGCATCATACAAGGACTTCGCTTCGTATTGTTTTCCTACTTTTACTTCTTTATGTGCAGCTATTTGCTCCCAAGTGATATCATTGCTTTCAATAAGCTTGATAGAACCGTCATCACTAATATTAATTTTCATTTTACATTCTTTTTCTTCATCGTACCAATTCAAAGTCATGTTATATGAGCCATTAGCTACTTCATAAATTCTTACTCCATGCTCATCAACTCGTCCACGCATTCCTCTTTTTTCATCTCCAGGTAGCAACAATGTAACCGCCGTTATCCTATTGCTTTCAAAAAAATCATTAGTTAAAATATTACTAATGTTTATTTTTCCTTTATTATCATTCAGCACAGTTCTTGCAGTCAACATAGTTCTAATTGGACTTCTCACTCTAAGCTGTACAGATTCTACATCACTGTTTTCTATGTGTTGAGCAATTTCTTGCTTAGTTTCATCAATAATCTTGCCTTTTAGATATTTACCGTGATTTTCATTTTCTGAATTATAAGGAGAGCTATCAGCAAGAATTCGCCTTTTTGACTCTTCATCATCACAATCTAAATATTCAATTTTGCGGTCATGCTTGGTACCTAAAAATGGATGATCATCTGCTCTCACCCTATTATTCGGAGGAAAATTGAAAGTCCTATTCGGTTTATCACTCGATACTGATTCAGATATACCTTGAACAGCTTCAAAACTTTTTTTAAAAGAATTAGTTAACATTATATACCCCCTTATTCTATAAATAGTCTTATCTTAGAATGTTTTTAACATATGTCAATTCAACCACTATGGATTAAAATCCAAAGATTGAGAGAGAGCATAGAATGCTAACTTTCGACTTGAAAGTCACCAAATTTATCTTCTTTTTTAGAGTGATTTTCAATATAATTTTTTATCATTTCGTCAGTTACATTTCCGCTAGTCCTGACAAAGTAGCCTACTGCCCACAACCCAATATCTCTTTTTTAGCTCTGGAAAGTTTTGCTGGATTTTTCTGGAACTTTTTCCTTTTATTAACTGCACTAACTTACTAATACTTAAGTATGGGGGTACAGAAACGTATACGTGTACATGACTTGACGCAACTCTACCTCTGATAATTTCTACTTGATTATTTGCACATACTTCTTGTACAACTTCTTTAGCTTTCTGTCCAATATCTCCAACTAGTACTGGATATCGATATTTTGTTATCCACACTATGTGATATATATACAGAGTGACTGCTTTTTCTATAATATTCCACATTCTTTCAGATTTTTCACCTTAAAATTATATTCTTAAAAGGATGGACTTCAAGTCCAGGGTTTTTCTCCCAAATTTGGGACAATAAAAATTTGATATATTTGACATAAAAGCGTTTTAAATAATAAGAGCAAAATGGACAAATCTATTTCGTGAGTAACCAAAAACCGTTTTGTATTCATTCAGATAAGGAAAAATAGCAGATAGTGTCATGCAAGTAGCTGACACCCTTTTGGTGGACCACACACACAACTTTACAAACATTGCAATATGGCACATAGTAAATGATGTTATTCTATAACGCAAGACCTATACTCACCCAACCTAATGCATTACTTGCAATTTGGATCCCAGTGTCAGCTACTTGGATAACACCAAATGGGCTACTCGCATTTTTTAGGCCTAAATCACAATGCTCGTACTGACCATTTTTCGTATAAGTTACCTTTATAAACAAATGTTTGTACAGCTGTAACACCCACCTTAAAAACTTCAGAAAAACTTACTTGTCTTTTTTTAATCTGTTTAAATTTCCAAAACCAATCTATTTGGATCTTCTATGTAATTTTTGATTTTAACAAGGAAAGTAACTGCTCCTTTGCCATCAACTATTCTGTGGTCGTAAGAGAGGGAAATGTACATCATAGGTCTGATTTCAATTGAGCTACTCACAGCAACTGGCCTATTTTGTATTGAGTGCATGCCAAGTATTCCAGATTGCGGAGGGTTTATTATCGGAGTAGAAAGAAGTGAACCATATACACCACCGTTTGAGATAGTAAATGTTGCACCTTCCATTTCCGATACTTGCAGCTTACCTTCTCGTGCTTTTTTGCCAAGAGCAACTAAAGTTAGTTCAATTTCAGCAAATGACATTTGATCAGCATCACGAATAACTGGTACAACAAGACCTTTATCAGTGCCAACAGCAACACCTATGTCATAGTAATTTTTATATACAATTTCATCACCTGAAATCTCAGCGTTAATCTCACGAATTTCTTTTAGTGCTTGCACTGCTGCCTTTATAAAAAACGACATGAAACCCAGTTTTATTCCATATTTCTTTTCAAAAGTTTCTTTATACTTTGCCCTCAGATCCATGACGTTTTTCATGTCAATTTCATTGAACGTGGTCAGTATTGCAGCAGTATTTTGCGATGCTTTCAAACGAGCAGCTATTACTTGCCTTATTTTGCTCATTTTCACTCGCTCTTCTCTTCTCTCTCCACTTACTACACTTTTTGGCGATTCATATTGTTTTACCGAAGGTTGTTCAGCTTTACTCATATGGTCTATCACATCCGCTTTAGTTATTCTACCTCCCATGCCAGTTCCTTTTACATTTTCTGCACTAATTGCATTTTCTTCCATAATTTTACGAGCTGAAGGGGCATCTTTTTTATCAGGGCCTTCGCCTTTATCTTCTTTTTTCACTTCTTCTTCTACTTCTCCTGCAGCAAGTTTTGCCAGTAATTGATCAGGGCTAATTATATCATCTTCTTTCACAAAAAATTCAGTTATTTGTCCTGAAGCTTCTGCAGTTAGTTCTAGCGCCGTTTTATCAGTTTCAATTTCAAAGATCAAGTCATCTACTTTTACTGCTTCGCCGATATTTTTCTTTATTTTTACTATACCTTCCGTAACTGATTCACCACCAAGAGTTTTTGGCGCTCTGATTTCTATAATTTTGCTCATAAAATAACTTCTATATAAAACTTTCTATAAATTTATACATGAAAAGAAACATAAATAAACTAATAAATTCATTAGGCCTTATGCTTGATTCTTTCCTCCTAATACATGCAAAATTAAAATACTAAGTAAATTGAAATAAGATTATGGATTTTGATAAGGCAGGCAATGCAGAAGACTTATATAACGAAAAACTTCAACTGATATGTAAGACTTATAACAGAGAATTACTATCAAATCAAAGAGTTGTTGATGGCATCAATTCAATGGATTACAGTAAGCTTAAAATCTTATGCAAGTATCATAATAAGTTTAGTCACAAAGGTATTGAAGAATTACTATTAGATGAGAGCATTGTTAATCACATCAACGATTATGATGATGAAATGTTTAGGTCCATGCTAAATAATGCACCTGCGGAGCACAATATTCTAGAAATACTAAAAGGTGGAAAGATTTGCAATATCAACAATGAATTCGAAAGTAGTGATAGTGAGGAGAATGGAGAAAATTATGGATATTATGATTACGAGGAAGATGAAAAAAATGATCCGAATAACTTCGCTAAAGAAGCACTAGGAAATAAAGGAATTAATGAAAAACATGTTGATGATGTTCAGTTTTGCAACGATGCAGATGTGGGAATACCACCAAAAAATCAAAATGATATTAGGAATATCCGTCTTATTCAATGGATGATAGTTGAGAGTGATGGTAAGCTTAGTGAGCAAAATGTTACAGAATTACTAAAAGATCAGAGTTCTATTGATCGAATTAACTCTATTGGTGATAAAAAGCTTCAACTTATACTCAAGAGTAATAAGTTTAGTGGTGAAAATATTATGGAGTTATTAGGAAATCAAAAAGTTGTTGAATACCTCTGTTTTATTGATTATGAAAAATTTGAACTCATTCATAATAGCGATAAGTTTAATAGTAGCAATTATACTAGTAGCAGTTACAAGATTATAAGGTTGCTAGAAAATCAACAAGTTGTTGAGCACATCAATTTTATTGATTATGAAAAACTTAAATTCATACTTTGTAATGATAAGTTTCTCTTTAGCGATATTGTAAGACTACTAAAAAATCAGGAGGTTGTTGAGAATATCATTTCTTTTAACATTAAAAAATTTCGACTCATATTTTATCGTGATAATCTTAACTACGTAGATACAATAGAATTACTAGGAAATCAGAAAGTTGTTAATGGAATCGGTTTTACTCCTTTTGAAGAGTTAAAATCCATGTGTAGTCATTCTAGTCTTAGCGATATTATAAAACTACTAGAAGATAAAAATGGGCCTAGTAATGTCTTAAGTGGGACACGGAAAGAAAAAATGCAAGTCAGTTACATATCATGACATAGCTTAAAAAGTGTTTATATCCAAGGTTTTGCTTTATAAATTTAAGAGGGTGTTAAATAAACCATACGCATCAAATTAAGAAAACACGCTCAATTTAGACCATTTTTGCCATATTTCTTAGTAAAATCACTGGCAGCTGACACCGAGGTTGAGAAAATTTTTGTAATATAGACTATCAATGATTTTTCAGTAATAATATAGTTTTAGGTGGATATAGTGAACGTTTCATACAGAGATATAGACATTAAGCTAATTAGAACAGGTTGAATTCAAATGTTGAATCTAGAATCTCTGCCAAAACATCTAGCAATTATTATGGATGGTAATGGTAGGTGGGCAAACAATCAAGGAAGGGTAAAAATTGATGGCTATAGAAAAGGCAGTGAGGTTGCATTTGATATTGCTAAGCATTGCACAGTCCTGGCCATACCTTACTTAACTTTGTATGCATTTTCCATGGAAAATTGGCTCAGATCTGAAAACGAAACAGACTACCTATTTAATTTATTTTACTACACTTTAACTAATGAAGATAAAATGAAATTCATTTACAATTGTAACATTAAGTTAAATTTTATTGGCAATTTAAGTCTATTGCCCAGTAAAATATTCGATCAAATCAAAAAAGCAGAAGAAGTGACACATAAGAACGATGGTCTATTACTCACTGTTGCAGTTAGTTATGGAGCAAAGCAGGAAATTATACATGCTATCAACAACGTCATAAAAGGAAATATTGATTGCGTATTGGAAGAGGAATTTGAAAAATTTCTGTATACTAAAGATTTGCCAAAATTGGATTTATTAATTCGCACTGGTGGCGAAAAAAGGTTAAGCAATTTTTTATTATGGCAAGCAGCTTATGCTGAATTGTATTTTTGTGATACTTTGTGGCCCGATTTTTCTTGTCAAGATTTGACCAAAGCACTAGAAGATTATACAAAAAGAGAAAAAAAATATGGTAGATAATAACTTTATGGTTAGAATATTGTCCTCAATAGTAATATTACTCATATTTTCTTTTGCTACATATTTCAGTGATTTATCATTTTATCTACTAATTTTTTCAATTGCAGTTTTATCTTCTTTTGAATGGTATAATCTAACTCAGGGCAATAGAATCTTATACATTTTCGCATTACTATTAATCGCACTACCAAATGCCTCGCTAATATGCCTATATAATCTACCACAGGGAAAATATGCATTAGTATGGCTTATCTTAACTATTTGGAGCATCGATATTGCTGCCTATTTTTTCGGCAAAAATTTTGGTAAAACTAGAATTTGTCCAATCATTAGCCCTGGGAAAACTTGGTTAGGACTTTTTGGTGCAGTCTTAGCTGGAATAGTGTGTACAATTTTTGGCTCAATATTTTTGAGTTTATTTCCAATTTTTTATTCTCCAATAATTGGTTTGATAGTTGCTATTCTAGCCCAACTTGGAGATTTCACTGAGTCACTCATCAAAAGAGTTTACAATGTTAAAGATAGTGGAGGTATTATACCAGGCCATGGAGGAGTACTCGACCGTATGGATAGTTTCATTTTTACTGCCCCTCTCATTGCTATTTACATAAGCTAAAAAAATGAAGTACTATTAACCTTTGGTTCTTTCCTTCTTGCTTATTACTTTCACCTCAACAGATTGAAATTCTTCGGCACTCACTATTTCATCCATTGACTTATTACAATAAGGACAATACATTTCTCCTTCTTTGTGTAAGTATACTATTGGATGACCAGAACCATCATCATTTTCATCACCACGGCAGCAAACTATTACATTATTATCCCTCACTTTTAACATGTCTCTCCTTTAGCTTACAATATTTTACACATCTAACATACTCGTTTGGAAATAAAAAAGACAACAAATACTTATTCTCCATTTTCTACCCTATTTAGATTAATCAATTCACTTTGGACACTTTTTGACACAAAGTTGCTAACATCTCCTCCTAATCTCGCTATTTCCTTTACAAAACTTGATGAGATAAATTGAGTATCCTCAGATGCAGGAAGAAATATAGTTTCGATTTCAGGAAAGAGCTTATAATTTACCCAACTCATTTGAAACTCGTAATCAAAATCCGATACTGCTCTCAGTCCTCTAATAATAACAGAAGCATTTTGCTCTTTGGCAAACTTCACTAGCAACCCATTAAAGGATATAATATCTGCATCAATTCCTGCTCCTTTCACTTCATTTTTAGCCATGCTTGTGCGCAGTCTTATGTCAAAATTAGTATGTTTATTAACATTCTCTGCAACACCAATTATCAACTTATCGACTAGCTTACATGCTCTTTTTATTATGTCAAGGTGCCCAAAAGTTATGGGGTCAAATGTACCAGGATAAATTCCTATTTTGTTACTAATGTTCATTCTTTGTTTCTATACTTCAAAAACTTTTGATGGACATGATAACGTTTTTTATCTAAAAATGAAAGTACGTAGTTGGCCTGATAGCTCAGTTGGTAGAGCAAAGGACTGAAAATCCTTGTGTCGCTGGTTCGATTCCTGCTCAGGCCACATTCTTTTTCTTAATGTTCTATAATATATTATAATATTAATATAATTATTTAGGAAATAATGTATAAATGTTACAATAGAATATTTAATATACTATTAATTACATTTCTACTATTAAGTAATATCGCTTATAGTGAAAAAGTAAACAAAGAATTACCTGCTTTGACAGTGGAAAATGCAGTAAATTATAATATAATTGTTGGTTTATTGCAAACAGATGAATCTCAAAATATCTATGAGATATTCAATAATTTTGGGGTTAAAACTATATTCATTGACTACGACAAAATAATTAATCTAAAAGAAATCCAAGAAGAGTTCGCAAAACAAGATGAAATATTGGCAAAAAAGCTGATACTAGATCGAATAAAAGTTGAAGTTGCAAAATTTATCAAAGAGCAAAAGATAAACAGAATATTTATTTCAGATAACTTTCATTCAGCTCTTAACCCTTACCGCCAGCTTGTGAATGAAGCAATTGTAAAAATAGTAGATGACAATCCTACAATTCATTTGCTTGCCATATGCGGTGGTTTACAAGACATTATGCATGCAAAAGAAATTGAAATAACAAATGTTGTTAATGATGAGAAGAATCATTTAAAATCAGCATCCTATCCACAAAAAGAGAATATACCTCTTCAGCAGATAAAAATTGTTCCAGGTAGTAGTTTGGAAAAAGTGGTAGCTAGATTTTTACTACCTAATCAAAATGGCTGGTTTTCAACTTATTTTCCGAATGCTCATTCAGGTACAGTAAGTAATACTACAGAGAATAGAAGAAGGCTAGAGCTACTTGGATATAAAATTGCAGCGTTTGCCAATGACGGATTAATAGAAGCTATCGAAGATAAGCATAGTAATATTTACTTTCAAAGTCATCTAGAAGCCCTTGTTGTCAAATCAGATAAAAACTCTCGTTTGTCAAGCCAAAAGGTACGTCAGGTTTCAACACTAGTTGCTATAGCGATTATAAATGATTTTCTTCATCGCGTTTAATGCTAAAATAAGGAGAATCATTTAATGTAATGCCAGTACTCTTTCTTCTTGTCATCCCAGTGCTTGACACTGGGATGGCTTTGTTGCACAGCTCTTCGGATAGTGGGTAATGTATAATAAATTCATGAAGCTATATCAAACTTAGCCATGCCTATTTCAGTAAATTTGTTAAGCAAATAACACTTGAGTAGCAGTTCCTTCTCACGATTAATCTCAGATTTATTCCTAAAACTAAATCCAAATATTTGCTTCAGTCGCGAGAAAAAACTTTCTATATAAACCTCAGTTATGGATTAGAAAATAGATAAAAGTATAACTAAGAAGAGGGAAACAGGGTAAACTCGAGTATTTTAGTAATAATAAGAGGTTACCCATGAAGAAAGATATTACAGAACTGTACTGTTGCGTCGAGGATTTTTGTCGTGCGGTAGATGATAATTTTGCAAATAGGTTCTTATCAAACGGCAAAAAACCAACCAGAGTACCAGAAATAGCGCACTCAGAAATTCTAACCATAATCCTGTTATACCATAAATCACCATGTAAAAACTTCAAGGCTTTTTATCTTTGTTATCTTCAGTTATTCTATAGATCAGAGTTTTCAAAGCTGCCTTCATATCACAGATTTATTGCCTTAAAGCCGCGAGTTTTGTGGTATTTAGCATTACTTTTGCAATGGTTCTGTGAACAAGCGAAAATGACCGGCACTTCCTACATCGACACCTCTACGATTGCCGTTTGCCACAAAAAAAGGATCTCTAGGAATAAAGTTTTTAATCATCTAGCAGAAATTAGTAAGAGTACGTATGGTTGGTTTTTTGGCTTCAAGTTGCACTTAGTGATTAACGAAATTGGTGAAATTCAAGCACTTACCCTAACCAAAGGTAACGTTGATGACAGAAAACCTTTACCAACTCTCACTAAAAGACTGACCGGACTTTTGTTTGGAGATAAGGGCTATATAAAGAAAGAGCTTTTTGAGAAACTCTTCGATAGAGGCCTAAAGTTAGTCACTAAAGTAAAAAAAGGTATGAAAAACGCACTAATTTCACTTAAAGAGAAGATTTTATTAAGGAAAAGGTCGATTATTGAGACTGTTTTTGATTCCTTGAAAAACAAATTTGAGATTGAGCATACAAGACATAGATCGCCAACAAATTTCCTAATTCATGTTTTTTCTGTTCTGATTTCCTACTCCATGCAGTCCAAAAAGCCTTCTATTTCTATGCCTTTCTTTATCGGCTAATCCATAACTGAGGTTATAAGATCTCTTCCAATAATTTATCTCTTTTTTCCACCTCTTCATACCATCTTCATCATATGACTTTATGAGCTTGATTGTAGAATTTCTCTCATTCATATAATCCAACTTTGGATGCTCTACTGCATTATTTTGCGGAGGAATCCTTGTCTTTATGTCAAGCTCATCGCACAGTTTGTATAACTTCTTTCGATCTATCTGCATATATCGTGCTTATGTTATACTTGGTATCCACTCTTTCAATAAGATCACAGGCTCCATAGTGGTCGGAATAAACTCCACTACTGTATTTTGCAGCTATAACTTTTTTACTACCTATCTCTAGCATTACATCTTGTTTGCTCATAGCGGCGATACTTTCTATCTGTACCATTTGCCTTACTATGGCTTGGAATATTATTGTAGATGCTGATACCTGTACTATCTATAGCAATTTCAATATCTTCCATATCGTTCTTATCAACTCTGCAGTCGTTGATTTTGATATTAAGCTTTTTAAACCTTCTTGAAGCCTGCGAATAGCTGATAATTTGCAAAATTTTCCCTATTTGCTCAAGATATTTCTCTATAAATCCCACTGTTTGCCTAAGACCAATCCTGAATAGATAGGTTATTATGTGAATTAGAATCACTACTTTGTCGCTGTAGACATTGTTGCCACCTGCTACTTTTGGACTATTTTCGTACCAATTTTCAATGGCATCGTTGATATAATGAAAAACATTTCCCCTTTCTTGAAGAAATTTGTTATATTCATTGCAGTTACTGACTTTCATTCTTATTGGCATATTTTTCCTTTGTCGGCTAAATATCTATTTTATAACAAATTCCATCAGTAACTGCCTGTTCTTTCCTTGAGTGGTGCAACAAAGCCCACTGGAATCCAGTTTTTCGTTTCATCAAATTTAGCATAACTCAAGTTTGCTTATAAATTTTTCTGGATGCCAGTGTCTGGGCACTGGCATGACATTATGGAATTTGAGCTCCAGTGTCAACTACTCTAATGATACCTGATTATGATGAAAGAAATCTAATGATTTATATAAACCCCATAGCATGTCGAACGAAGCTTTTTTTAAGAAAATCTGAATTTTCAACTACCATTAAACCAAGATTTCTCAGAACTTGAGCGCAAAGTATTCTGTTGGAAAATATTCTATTTAGTCCATCAGTTGCAAGTGCCATAGTAAAATTATCAAAGTATCTGTCATATGAAATTTTCTTCAATAGATAATTACTGCCAACATCAATGCCAGAGGATTTTGCAGCAGTTATTTGTCTAATAACACTCTCTACATCTCTCATTCCAAGGTTAAGTCCTTGACCTGCAACCGGGTGGATTGAATGTGCTGCATCGCCAATCAGCAAAATTCTGCTTTTATGCAGCTTTCTTGCAAAAGAAAAACTCAAAGGATAGAATCTTCTTTCACCCTCTAATTCAATTTCTCCCAAATAAGAACCAAATCTTTTTTTGAGTTCTATGACAAATTCCTCTTCGGATAAGCTCATCAGCATTTTTGAAATTTCGCATTTTTCTGTCCAAACTATTGAAGAAGTATAGCCACCTTTCATTGGCAAAATTGCAAATGGACCACCAGGAAAAAACCGCTCTACAGCTAAGTTTTGGTGATGTAATTCATGTTTTACATTAAATACCATGCTATTTTGTTTATAATCAAATTTTATCATTGGTATAGAAAACAACTCTGGCAACCTAGAGTTTTTACCTTCAGCACAGATAAATAGTGATGATATCAATTTTTGATCATTATCAAGAGTAACTTCCATGTATCCTTCGTCACAAGAGATTGTTTTATAGGAACGTGGAGAATATATATTGAGTTTATGCAAAAAATTTTTATTGATTGCATTCCATATAATAGCGCTCTTGATTACATAGCCCATTGGCTCTTCACCAACCATTTTATGGTCATAATGCACAGTAAATGGACTATCTCCATCTAATATGCATATATCAAGTATTGGTTCAGTTTCGCCTTCTAAGAGCCGCCAAATCCCTAATTTTTCTAGTATTTTTTTTGATCCTTGAGAAATGGCAAATGCTCGATTATCATCAACTGCACGTGGTAAACTATTTTTCTCAATTACGGCTACAGATACAGAGTCATTACTCAGGCCAATAGCAGTAATAAGACCAATTAGCCCACTACCTGAAATGATTACATCGTAATTCATTTTATTAACCTAAAATTATATTATACCCATTTTGAAAATAGTTTAAACGAACTTTGTAGACACTGAACTTCTCATTACTATCTTAGTTATAACCAAAATAGTAATAAAATATTAATTATTTTACACTAAATTAGGTCTAATTTTATTAAAGGAGCTAGATTATGACTACAGATTGCAAAAAAGAATTACTAAATTGCATTAGCAAGTACAGAGAAGAACTTGCAGAAAATAAAGCAGCAATTAGACAAACTTTAACTAGCGATAAAATTAATATAAGCGATTACTTTTATAAGGGTGATAAAATCTGTAACAAAGAGCTGTTTAACATAGGAAGTGAGTGTCAAGATAAAAAATATGGTAGTCGACAAGAATATACGTATGATGAGTGGAAGGAAAAAATTGAAAAACCTCATGCTAAAGATTTGCTAAAGATGTTACAAAATGAAATCAAAGGTAAAATATTAAAAAGTTTTGAAGATTATGAAAAATATCATAAAAATTCTACTGAAGCTATAAAAAGAGAATTAGACATAGATTCAAAATTAAAGGCAATACTCAAAGAAAAGTAACAACCAGAAACTGATGAAACTCGAGCATATTATGACGTTATACGAGGTTTATATGAAAATAGAGACATGCGCTCTCAACTAAAGTGCAATGATCTTGATTGTTTTAAGGGAGTGTTAAATAAACTGTGTCAAACCGCATTTTTAGTTCAACTCAATTTTCAATCTGCCAGGAAAGAAAACATCAAGTTGAGAGATAGTTAATGCCCAATCATGTACAGGCATCGTCGACTTTTCCTCTACCTTCTTTATAGCACAATATACCTGCTTATACAAGGCATTTATGCTGGTAATGAGCCTTTGGTCTTAGTGAATTTCCTAATTTGCCTATGTAGCCCCTCTATGGGATTGGTGGTGTAGATTATCCTCCTAACTGGACCAGAATACTTAAAATAACCAGACAAGTTTTCCCAATTATTCTGCCAAGATTTTATAACCATAGGGTACTTTGTGCCCCATTTTTCATCCAATTCCAACAGATAATTCTCGGCAATTTCCTTGCTTGAAGCTTGATATACCTTCTTTAAATCGCTCAAAAAACTCTTCGCATCTTTACTGGCCACATACTTCAGTGAGTTGCGTATCTGATGCACTATACACATCTGCACTTCCGCATTAGGAAAGACACTGTTTATAGCTGCAGGAAAGCTTTTCAGCCCATCAACGCAGGCAATAAGGATATCTTCTACTCCTCTTTCTTTGAGGTCATTTAGCACTCCCAACCAGAACTTCACTTTCAGCCAAATAAAAACCTAATACTTCTTTTTTGCCATTTTGATCTATGCCTAATATGTTATACATGCATTTACTTACGCAATGCCCGTCCTCTTTGACTTTAAAAAACATGCCATCCATGAAAACTATCGGATATACAGACTGCAGCGGGCGACTACGCCATTCGTTGATTACTGGTAGCAATTTGTCAGTAATACTTGATATCTCTGCCGCCGATATTTTGTGATCATAAATTTCCTCAACATGTGACACTATATCTCTATAGCCCATACCACTGGCAAATGTGCTCAAAATCTTCGTTTCAAGCTCTGGATGTAAGTTTGTTTGCCTTTTTTTGACTATTTGTGGTTCGAAACTTCCTTCCCTATCTCTTGGCGTCAAAAGCTCAAATTACCCTGCGCTTGTACGTAAAGTCTTTGCATTCCTCCCATTTCTTCGATTATTCTCTTCGCTTTCGGCCGACAAGTGGTTTTCTATTTCACCTTCCAGGCTTACCTCCAGCAACTTTTTTATAAACGGTGTTAATGCTCCATCTCTTCCTGTCAACGGTCTTCCTTCTCGTATAGACGACAGGATATTTGTTTCTAATTCTTTATAATCTACCAAACCGGTAGTTCTGTTTACTACTTTCTGACTCATTGTCAAACCTCCATTTTTTTATATCAATTTATTACTTTTTTTTCGGTTTGACACAGTTTATTTAACACTCCCTGTTTTAATAGAACAATAGAAGATAATCTATCTCAAAAACAATCCGAGCTAGCTGCTATAAAGGATGACTTTTTGGATAATACGCAAAATATTTTTCAACATATTCAAGTTGAAGATAGTATTTTTTAGAGAAATAAGATTATGCTATTTTTTTTAATGAAATTTCTTAAGTGGTAGATTATTTTTTACAGCTACATCTGAGGTAGCTGTCACTACCTGAAATGTAACAAATAAAATACCAATCTTAAATATTGCTATATTTCACGATAGTTTCTCAATTTAACGCACATGCTTTTGGAACATTCTCATTTGTCAAATAGTTTCTGTCATGCTACACAATCTGTAATGCAGGTTTTAACTTACTTTTACGCAATATTGATCATTCTTGAAAAGCAATCTAACATTTTCTATTCCTTGATTACGAAGCTTTGATGCAGCTGATTTAGCTACCTGAGCGTTTACAAAAAATGCTACATATCCCTTACTTTCTGCATTGTTTTGTTTTGGGTGACGTTTCTGCATTTCTTTTTCATATTGCCTTTTGTAATGAGGAGTATTTTGTATCAATTGTTCTGACCTCTTTCTTAAGTACTCGACTTTTACCTTCGCAAGCCCAGACTTATGAAGTCCTAAAACTTGTGCTGCTTTTTCTGACAAGTCTATTATTCTACCTTCAACAAATGGCCCTCTATCATTAACTCTTATAACAAGCTTTCTTCCATTTTCTAAATTAGTAACACGAACAAAGCAGGGTAGGGGCAAGGTCTTATGTGCTGCAGAAATCAAGTGACGATTAAACACTTCACCGTTAGCTGTAATTGTGCCATGATCTTCTATTCCATACCACGATGCTATTCCTACTTCCTCATAACAGCTACAGTATTTTGGGTGGTAGGTGATACCATTTATTGTATAGCTATTGCCAATTTTATAATGACCTGCGGTGTGATTACACCTATTGCTAAAACTACAACTACTCATCAAAACGAATATTAGACATAGAAAGGCTAGTTTTTTTATCATTGTACTTAGTGAAATGGTTCGATACCATGAGGATTTTAAATTATACTATAATAAATTTAGTAATAAGTAAACGTCTACTGCCAAATATGCACAGCACTAAAAAAGAAGTAATACATATAATCGGTATAGGTGGAATTGGAATGAGCGCAATTGCTGAAATTCTTCATAATTCCAGTTATAAAGTTCAAGGCAGTGATACGCGATCAAACGACAATATAGATAGGTTACAAAAATTAGGTATAGAGGTCTATATTGGTCACGATGCAAGTAGTATTAGACAAGCTCAAATAGTTGTACATTCTTCCGCAATAAAACCTGATAATGTGGAGCTAGTTGCAGCAAGAAATAACAATAAAACCGTTTTGCATAGGTCAGACATGCTGGTTAAAATTATGAAAGGTAAATATGTGATAGCAGTTTCAGGTTCAAGTGGCAAGACGACGACGACAGCTATGATTGCTTCCATTTTTGATCATTCTGGTGCTGACGCCACTGTAATTGTTGGAGGAATATTAAATTCCTATCAGAGTAATGCAAAACTTGGCAAAAGTGACATTTTCTTAATTGAGGCTGATGAGTCTGATGGAACTATGTTAAAAATTCCTGCAGATATTGCTGTTGTAACAAGTATTAATGACGACCATATAGACCATTACGGTACATTTAACGACATCAAAAATGCGTTTTCTAGATTTGTAAACAACGCGAATTTTGCTATTTTGCCTGATTCTGCAGACATCAATCATGATGCGAGTAATTCTATAAAGTTTTGGTTTGGAAATGGTAAAATTAGAGCTAGCAACATCAAACAACACAATAATAGCATAGAATTTGACGTGCTGATTAGTATAAACGAAAGTAATCGTATTCCATTGTCCACTACTCGAGTAGTTGAGAGTGGTGGAATAAAAGCAGCTCTTGATTCGTCACTTCAATGCTTGAAACTGGATTCTCGTTTCAATGTTAAACAAGATACTATAGAATTTAAGAGGACAATCCCTAGAAAATCTCTACATTCAAAAAAAGTAAATCGTACTAATGCTATTTGAACAAGCTAGCGTAAAAGTAAGCTAAATTTTTTAAGGTACAAAAATAGCAAGAAACAGTTGTTTGAAAAAAATTGGAATTTGATTGGATTGCTGAAAATTGGCTCTCAAACTTTAGACGCATGAGCAAGATAATACTCTTTAACTAATATAGATTAACCTCAGTTATGGATTAGAAAATAGATAAAAGTATAACTAAGAAGAGGGAAACAGGGTAAACTCGAGTATTTTAGTAATAATAAGAGGTTACCCATGAAGAAAGATATTACAGAACTGTACTGTTGCGTCGAGGATTTTTGTCGTGCGGTAGATGATAATTTTGCAAATAGGTTCTTATCAAACGGCAAAAAACCAACCAGAGTACCAGAAATAGCGCACTCAGAAATTCTAACCATAATCCTGTTATACCATAAATCACCATGTAAAAACTTCAAGGCTTTTTATCTTTGTTATCTTCAGTTATTCTATAGATCAGAGTTTTCAAAGCTGCCTTCATATCACAGATTTATTGCCTTAAAGCCGCGAGTTTTGTGGTATTTAGCATTACTTTTGCAATGGTTCTGTGAACAAGCGAAAATGACCGGCACTTCCTACATCGACACCTCTACGATTGCCGTTTGCCACAAAAAAAGGATCTCTAGGAATAAAGTTTTTAATCATCTAGCAGAAATTAGTAAGAGTACGTATGGTTGGTTTTTTGGCTTCAAGTTGCACTTAGTGATTAACGAAATTGGTGAAATTCAAGCACTTACCCTAACCAAAGGTAACGTTGATGACAGAAAACCTTTACCAACTCTCACTAAAAGACTGACCGGACTTTTGTTTGGAGATAAGGGCTATATAAAGAAAGAGCTTTTTGAGAAACTCTTCGATAGAGGCCTAAAGTTAGTCACTAAAGTAAAAAAAGGTATGAAAAACGCACTAATTTCACTTAAAGAGAAGATTTTATTAAGGAAAAGGTCGATTATTGAGACTGTTTTTGATTCCTTGAAAAACAAATTTGAGATTGAGCATACAAGACATAGATCGCCAACAAATTTCCTAATTCATGTTTTTTCTGTTCTGATTTCCTACTCCATGCAGTCCAAAAAGCCTTCTATTTCTATGCCTTTCTTTATCGGCTAATCCATAACTGAGGTAGATTAGGTGATTTGGAAGAGATACATCTAGAGCAGCCAGCAAAGTTACAATACATATTACCGCAATAACTAGAAATGAGAAGGATCTATATGGTGATTATAGATTTTTCCAGACCTTGAAAACAATAAATAGACAGTAAATTAGAACTACTGCAAAAAAAACAAGAATAGCTACACTGGTTGCTTGACCATCGTAAACGTAGCTTGTTAAGCCGATAAAAATAGCCATGATAGAAGCTCTAATAAATGAAATTGCAGAAGAAGTTGTGCCTTTCATTTCAGGGAAAATATTTAATGATGCATTGAAAATGACTGCTTGACAAATTCCACAGCCAATACAAAAAATAACCATAGACAGCGTTACTAAGTAGTAAGCACTGGGCATGATTATACTGAATATTAAAAGTGATAGGGATCCAATAGCAATTACGCCTGTACCGGAAATTACACACCAAATTGCTCCAAGTTTCTTTAAGATCTTACTGGAAAACAGGCTAATTAGTGAGAAAGACCCAACCATTGCACCTTGATGTAGCGCATAAATAGTGCTGGATAAACCAAAAGTTTCCATATACAAAAAAGGGCCACAAGTAATGAATGACATATAAGCCGCAGAAAAAAGGCTCTGTGCCAAAGACAACACCATAAATTTTGAACTTGATAATAATTTTTTATAGTCTTTCATCATTTTTTTTAGACTAAAAATATCACGGTCCTTTTTTGTTTCTGGTAACAGAAAAAGCAGCAAAACCCAAGAGATGAAACAAAGTATTGCAACACTTGCATAGTTACCACGCCACCCAACAATTTTGTTGATGAAACTGCCTAATACTGGTGCAATTGCTATGAGAACTGTGATAATAGAATTCATGATTCCAATAAATTTTACTGCTTCGTTGCCTTTATAGCTGTCTGCAATAATTGCAAACACAACTACAGATGTGCTAACACCAATGCCTTGAATAAAGCGAGAGATTAAAAGCCAAGAAACTGACAGCGCAAAAACACAGCCAACAGCACCGATGAGTAGCAAAGTGTTGCCTATGATCATCATCCTTCTTCTGCCATAGCATTCAGACAATGGACCAAAAAATAACCCTCCTATGCAAACGCCTAAAAAATTATAAGCAATAGTTAATTGAATTGTGCCTTCCGGTACGTTAAAATAGAGTACTATATCAGGAAAACTAGGTACAGAAATATCAATTTCAATGAACTTAGCAATTAGAGATAGAATTAATAAAAACGGTAGTAACACTTAAAATCTTTAATTAATGAATAAAAATATCACATTTAAAGCGTTGAAAGAAGAACATTTTTCACTATTATTAAAATGGGTAGAAATGCCCCATATAAAGAAGTGGTGGGATACGGATATAAATTGGACACCAGAGTTAATTGAGAAAAAATATAGCAACTACGTTAAAGGATTCAAACGTTTGAAATTTAAGACACAAATTATTGAAAAACCAATGCACGCATTCATTATTAATTGTGATGGGGTTGATATTGGTTATATTCAATATTACAACAAACATGATTTCCCACCTAAACAGATCTATAACACTTTAGAACTTCCAGAAAGTTGTGCTGCTATAGACTGGTATATCGGAGAGCTGAATTATGTAGGTAAAGGAGTTGGTTCACAAGCTTTGAATATATTTTTAAACAAATTTGTCTTTAAAGTTTATGAGAATGCCTTTGTCGACCCAGGTATAGCAAATGTTTGTGCAATCCGTGTTTACGAAAAAGTTGGCTTTAAAAAAATTATGGAAAGTAATAGTGCGATTTTAATGATTAAGGCAAGAATTCCTGAGAACCATTCAAGATGAGTGTTTTTTCAACAATCTACCTAAATTACTAAAAGTGGCTTATAAAAATATACAAGGAGCTTTATACAAACTTAACATAATTTAGTCATAAAAATATCATTATTAAGTCCTATATAAGAACAAATTTTGGCACTCAGTGAATCTTTTTTAACTAACTATGAACTTGATTAATTGGAAAATAAATTTTACTTGCTTTTACAATACCTTAAAATCTAATATCACTTTATCAGCAAAGATATCACAATAGGCTAGTATGTTCTTCACTCTTTTCCTCAAAATATTACCTATTTACATTACAATACTTATTGGTTACTTAGCAGGAAGATATCTTAAAATTGATAGAAATACTATATCTCAAATACTCTTTTATATAGCTAATCCAATAGTGATTTTATACGGAGTATCTCATACAGAAGTTAATTTAAAAGTAATTTCTCTGCCGATTTTGATATGGTTTATAGGTAGTACTATGTCCTTATCAGTGTATTATCTTTCTTCTTTTTTATTTAAGGACAACACGAGAAACATATTAGCGTTTAGCTCGGGCAGCACAAGCATGGGTTATTTTGGTCTACCGATTGCCATGGCTTTATTTGATGAAGATTCAGTGTCTGTGTATGTTGTCTGTTACATAGGAATGGCACTATTTGAAAATAGCTTGGGATTTTATATAGCTGCAAATGGTATCTATACTGCAAAAGAATGCATATTAAAGTTACTCAAACTTCCTTCATTATATGCGATGATTCTAGGCTTCTTTTTAAGTATATATGATATACAAATACCCACTTTTTTGACGGATGTTATGATAAATATCAGAAGTACATTTATCACATTAGGAATGGTGCTGCTTGGAATAAGTATTGCACAAATTACAAATTTTAAAGTAGATTGGAAGCTTGCTTTGACCACTATTGTAGCAAAGTACATATTCTGGCCGTTATTTGTTTTGGGAATTGTCTTACTAGACAAGCATGTTACAGGTATATATGATGAAAGCATCTATAAAGCACTGATGTTACTGGCTATTATTCCAATTTCTGGATCCAGTATAATACTTGCTAATATTTTAAATTACCAACCAGATAAAGCTACTTTATTGCTCCTAATTAGTACTGCAGTGGGACTATTTTATGTTCCACTTATAATATCATTATTTTTTACTAAACTTGTCCCTTTTTAATCAAAAATTTAAGCGCTAGGCCTATTCACAAAACTTGAATTTAGACTAGACTTCTTGGATAATCATAAAAGAAACTAATCCTTTTTTTCCTCTCCTTTCTTATTTTTTTACACAGAATAGGAAGTTATCAATTGATGGAATTTTCGCAATAATGTCAATAGCAGTAAGATTTCCTACACCTTTTAGCAGGTCTATAGTTGAATTTGGATGTTCTATGAGCAGCAACAAATAAATGTAACTTGCCTTTTTCTATATGATGCTATTAACCGAATAGGTATTCGTTTGACATTTCCATATCTTTGTTATCATTAGTAATACTAAAGGGAAAACTAAACTTAATAAGATTTGGAAGCATATTGTTGTTCTATGATTCACGTAATGCTGCTATGCCTTCGTTGCAGACGTTGTCATAAAGTAAATTAAATTCTTTAATATTTGAAAAACTACTACCCCTTAGCGCACTCATTAATATTATTCCACTTTCAACATCAATATCATTAGAAATTAAATCAAGTTTAATAAGATTTGGAAAGTTACCATTCTTTAACAATTTAGTGATTGCTATTGAGCCTTCTGCGCCAATAATGCTAGAAGTTAATTTACACTCAGTAATATTTGGAAGATTAATATTCTCTAATGCTTCATTTAAAACTTCTCCGCACTGAGCATCAATATAACAATTAGATAAAGTCAAGCTTGTAATATTTTGCTTTTTCTGTAAAAAGTTTACTAGCTTTTCCATATATACATATAGATTATTTAACTCTAAGGTGTTACTATTAACATATTGATTAAAGTCAACTTCCATGGTTTCTGTAAGTTATAGAGCTGCTAATTATAGCATAAATTTAAATAATTGTCAACCTTATGAACAACTAACTTTACTTCTTTTTAACCTGATACCTATGCTTTGTTTCAAATTTCCATCAAAAAGTAACATTACCCCCTCCAGTCAACCTTTCTGCTTCATTTCGTGAAATCAATGCCTCAATAAATTCATCTAGTTCACCTTCTTTTATAATCTGTTCTAGTCGATGTGAAGTGAGATTAATTCTATGATCTGTTATTCTTGATTGTGGAAAGTTATAAGTTCTTATACGTTCAGAGCGATCTCCAGAACCAATTTGGCTTTTCCTCATTGTTGACCTTTCCATTTCTTTTTTTTGTCTTTCAATTTCGTATAGCCTTGCTCTCAACACTTTGAGCGCTTTAGCCTTATTTTTGTGCTGCGATTTTTCATCTTGCTGTATTACAACTATCCCTGTTGGCAAGTGGGTGACCCTTACTGCGCTGTCAGTTGTATTCACTGATTGCCCTCCAGGACCACTGGATCTATAAACATCTATGCGTAAATCTTTTTCTTCTATTTCAAAGTCAACCTCTTCTACTTCAGGTAATATTGCAACAGTAGCTGCGGAAGTGTGCAATCTTCCTGAGGATTCAGTTTCTGGCACTCTTTGTACTCTGTGCACCCCTGACTCAAATTTCAGTCTTGCAAAAACTTCTGTTCCATTAATGAGTGCAGAAGCTTCCTTATAGCCACCTATACCTGTATTAGAAATACTTATTGGCTCAAACTTCCAATTTCTTCTTTCTGCATATTTTTGATACATACGAAATAACATCGCTGCAAATAATGCTGCTTCTTCTCCGCCTGTGCCTGCTCTAATTTCTAATATTGCATTTCTTGAGTCATCTTCATCTTTGGGTAATAATGCCAACTTTAGTTTTGCTTTTACTTTCGGTAATACTATCTTTTGCTTCTCAAGAAGTTCTTCTTTTGCTAACTCTTTTATATCACCATCGCTGTTCTCATCTTTCATGATTTCTTCTAAATCTGAAATTTCCTCTTTTAATATATTATATTCATCGATTATCTCGATAATTGGTCTGAGTTCAGAGTATTCCTTTGAAAAACTAACGAATTCTTTTTGACTCAAATTGGTAGGGTTTTCCAGATTTCTCTCTACATCAGAAAACTTTTTTTTTAAGTCTTGTAAATTATTCTCTATATCCATATAGTACAGGTCTAGTTTTCAGCTGTTTAAGTAAGTAATATATACTGAAATAAAAAATTTCTTATATCAAGCAATAACACTATAATTGTCTCGAATATTTCTACCTAAGTATAATGGCAAAACAGATAACATCAATCTGCAGCTTCATATTTGGAGCTTCAGACAAAAAATCATTACCAGATGAGTCGGCTCCAGAGATTGCATTTGCTGGTAGATCAAACGTAGGAAAATCAAGTTTAATCAACTTGCTGATAAACAGCAAAAAAGCTGCAAGAGTTTCTTCTAAACCTGGATGCACTAGACAAATAAATTTTTACTCTATGTACAATGATAAGTTTAGGATTGTCGACCTACCGGGTTATGGCTATTCTTGTGCAAGCAAGGAAGAAGCAGTACAATACTTAAACCTAATTGAGTACTATCTAATTCACAGGAGAAATCTAAAAAGAGTGTTTGTGCTTATAGATAGCAAGGTAGGATTAAAAGAAATAGACAAAGACTTTGTTTATTGGTTAATATGTAATAATATTAACTTTAATATTGTGCTAACAAAAATAGATAAAGTGAATCAGGAAAGTCTAAATGCTATTCTAGAAAATACTCAAAAGTGGGTTAATAATGAACATGTATCAATTCATCAAATAAGCATTCGTGTTAAGCATAAAATCACCAAGGTAAGAGATGAGTTTTTCAAATTTACAAGATAAAAAAATGAAAAGTGATGAATCTTTAAATGGTAAGATGCCATTGAAGGAAAAAACAGAAATATTATTTGAAGTTCTGTCTAACATACCTAAATTTGTAGGCGAAACTTTTATCATCAAATGCAGCAGTGTAATAATCTCAGATGAAACGCTGCTTAGTGCTTTTGCGCATAATGTTGTTCTGTTGAAACAGCTTGGTATAAATCCGGTAGTAGTTCATGACGGAGAATATGAAATTAACTTAGTGTTAAAAATGCTAGATATGAATGATAAGTTTATAAATGGTGTCAGACTTACAGACAAAAGCACTATGAAAATCATTGAAATGGCACTGTGTGGTTCAATTAATAAAAAAATTGTTCAGCATATAAATTCTGCTGGTGGTTCAGCTATTGGACTATGTGGAAAAGATGGCAACCTCATAAAAGCTGAAAAGATAAGCACTACGCTTAGGGAAAATAGATTAAATAATATTGAAAAAATACTAGACATGGGATTTATCGGTAGACCAACTGAAATCAATCCTGATATATTATTCTTTATTGAAGAATCAGATTCTATACCAGTTATTGCACCTATCGGTTATGGAAAAAATGGAGAAACATATCATATTGATACTGATAGCACTGCAAGTGCAATTGCACTTGCAGTTTACGCATCTAAAATGATAATCTTGAGTGATACAGATGAAGAAATAAACAAAGTTGGCAATGGAAGAGTCTTGATTAAAAATTTAAAAGAATCGATTGATTGTGGAAAAATTAAAGGAGAAAAATTTGTTGAAAGGCTTATGTCATATACTAAAATGGTAGAAGAATGTGCAGGGGTTGTTCACATAGTTGACGGTAGAGTACCTAACATTATACTTGATTTATTTACTGAGAATAATTCAGGTATATCAATAATGGATGATTAATAGCTGTACTGCTTATAACCATATGAACATTGAAAATTTGGGAATAGCTTATGTCAAATTCCTATTCTCTTTTCCAGTTTTTTAGGTTTTTTTTTCTTGCAAGCATAATAGTTTCGTATACATAATGAAACCAAATGGTATTTTTAGCTTGATAACAGAGGAAAATAAAGAGGGCTTGGGTGTAACACTCAAATAATGATTTACCTTATGGATACCGCTAGAAAAGTTGACTAAGGTATACAATTCTCTCTGCATCAAGTTACTCAAGATATCGAATCTACAAACGCTTTCGATTGAGTGTGTTTGATCAATTTGAGTGCTTTAAATGAAAGGCGAAAATTGAGCATACTACGCCTCTGTACACAGTATCTTTAATGCAAATGCCCATGTGATTCCATAGATAATCTCTGTTTTTTTATTTTATCTGTCCATTTATCATTTTCTATATCTTGTTTGTTGGTTGCTCTTTTTTCTTGCTCAACAATTGCCTTATCTATCTTCTGATGAATTGCATCAATTGCATTAATTGCATTTTTTTCTTTGTATACTTCGCTTTTTCCTTCAACAATTAAATTGGTAAAAATATTTACAACAAACTGCACTTGATTATGATTAACCTGACCTTTTATCGAAGAAGGTAAAGAGTTTAATTCCATCAATACTTCTGATGCTGTTTTATCTTGAGTGGAAAGCCCTAAATTATCTGCTACTTCACTTATTAATAACTCTCTGTTTTCTTTATTATCTTCTAATTTAGTATAATCACGCAGTAGATCCATAACTGCAGATACTCTGACTTCAATAATATCATCAACGTCTTCACCTCCTAGAGCAACTCCTGATTCCAATAACTTCTCTCTGAGGTTTTTGCTTAAAAGATTAATAAATTCTTCATTTGCATCTGATCCTATGGTTGATATCGTACCATCTAAATAGTTATTTACTTTGATTTGAGTACCTAAGTCATGCTCTATTTGTATTTTTGTCTCATATTTAAATCCTAGTTCTGCACAGAATTTCTGAAAATATTCTTTAATAATGTCAAACAAGCTCTTGCCATTATCTTTATAGTTTTTTAGCTCTTCAGGAATAGTAAGTGATAACTTACCTTCTTTATATATTATACCATTTTTGCTATCTTGAGATTCAAGTGTGAATTCTAATGAGCTGGATAGGTCACATATTTTCTCTTTTGGATTGTTAAGCGTGGTTATAGGCATTGCCATATCAGACTTCACTTTTATGTGGTTGTGATCAGTGCAGTAAATGTTTAGCGCTTTTTTAGGACTATGTGGAATCAAGCTACAACTACTGAGTGCTGCATGAGATTCATTAAATATACCAGCTTCATACCCTGCTTGATTACAATTGGTGACTAGCTCTTCTAAAATAGCATTACTTGGAACTTCTGCCCCAGCGTACCTGAACATTTCCTTGAAAATTTCCTTTGCTAATGCACGGTAATCTTTTTTGGAGAATAGATGATAAGAGCTTCTCCCTGCGTTATAAAATCTCTCAAATTCCTTTCTATATTCATCAATTTTTTTTTCATCAGCAACTGTAGGGCTATTACAATGATTTTCCCAAACTTCAGATAGTCTATCTTGATCAAGCTCCTTAAGTACTGGTTCCATAAAAGCTTTACCTTCTTCAGAGAGGTTATCAAAATTATCACGGTTAAAAATCTCATTTTTATAATCTTTAGCTCCTTCCTTAAATGCAATAATAAAATTTTTATCTATTTCTTTTTCATTAATAATAAAATTCATTCTTTGAAAATCTAAGAACATTGTTTCACCGGAATTCGCTAATTTATTATCTTGATCTGCTCTTAATTTACTAAAATTGAATTCTTTAGCTGTGGCCTTTAATCTAACTACCGGACTCTTCTTTGCCTCTTTCATAATTAACACCTTACTATAAATATGCTGTAAGTTGTACCATATAATGATGAATAATTTTATAATATATAAAAAAGTCGATAGTCTATTTCTTTATTTTAGGGATATAGGAAAGGCGTAGATTTCTCTTTTCATTTGTAGCATGCTGCATTAATATTTACGTATTAATCTAGAAAATAGTGATGAATAATATTGTAATTGTTGGTCTGCAATGGGGTGACGAAGGCAAGGGTAAAATAGTAGATTATCTTTCTGAGAATGCAGATGTAGTTGTGAGATTTCAGGGAGGAAATAATGCAGGGCACACTATAGTAATAGATGATGAGGTTTATAAATTAAATTTACTGCCCTCTGCTGTTTTGAGAGCGGACAAAATATCTATTATAGGAAACGGTGTTGCTCTTGATTCACATGCTCTAGTCTCAGAAATAGAGTCATTGAAAGTTAAAGGAGTAGACGTAAACTATAACAACTTGATGGTATCCGAGAGCTGTCCATTAATACTTAGCGTACATAAGGACAAGGAAAAGCTATTTGAAGATTTAAACGGAAATCACAAAATTGGTACAACAAACAAAGGGATAGGGCCATGTTATGAAGATAAAGTTGGCAGGAGAGCTATACGCCTTTGTGACTTAGAAAACACAGATGAGCTCAATCAAAGAGTGGATGCTCTCCTGAGTTACCATAATGCTATCAGAAAAGGACTTAACTACCAGGTAGTTAAAAAAGAAGAAATATTAAAGGAAATTCAAGAGATTTCAGAAAAAATTCTTTTATATAAAAAACCTGTGTGGAAGATACTAAATGATTTTATGAAAGAAGGTAAGAAAATAATATTTGAAGGCGCTCAAGGCGCATTTTTAGATATCGACCACGGAACTTACCCTTTTGTTACTTCAAGTAATACCGTAGCATCGCAAGCGATAACAGGCTCAGGATTATCCTACAATGCTCAAATTATTGGTGTAGCAAAAGCGTATACAACAAGAGTGGGTAATGGTCCATTTCCTACTGAACAAAATAACGAGATTGGAGACAGCTTATTTTCTATAGGTAAGGAACTTGGAACAGTAAGCAATAGAAGAAGGCGCTGCGGATGGTTTGACGCAGTTTTAGTGCGCCAGGCCGTACAACTCTCTGGAGTTTCAAGCATTGTATTAACCAAATTAGATATTCTTGATTCTTTTGATACTATTAAAATAGGCACTGGTTATAAGTATGGCGGAAAAATGTATGATTATTTACCCGCATCACATTCAATACAAAAAGAATTAGAGCCAATATATGAAGAATTTCCTGGTTGGAAAGAGAAAACTCAAGGCAAAAGGTCAGTTAAGGAATTACCTGCAAATTTGATGAAATATGTGAGAAAAATAGAAGAATTAATAGGTGTACCAATTCATCTAATTTCAACTAGTCCCAATAGAGAGGATGTTATTAAGCTTAAAAATCTATGAAAACGTCTTGTTAACTTTTATCTAATAAAAAACGATACTTGTGTGACTTCAAGCAATCTATTATGCAAAGTAGCAGCGTAAACGTACAGTGAGCAGTGTGATTTTTCTTAAATACATGTTGATTGTTATAATATAAACATAGTTAAAGGAGGCGTATTATGATTGCAGGTTTGACTAAGGGAGACAAAGCAGTAAGAGCGGAAAAAACAAGTGATCAGCCGAGAGAACTGTCAGTTGCAGAATATGTAGTTAAGTCAATACATGACTTGCAAAAATTGCATAATAGATTATGTTCATCACAAGGCAACAATTGTGTTAATGATAGAGAGAAGTTTGTCCAAGATAGTGATGGGCTTGGTATATTTCAATTTCTCAAAAGCTATATTAATGATGCAGAAAAAAATGAGCCTTCCATTAAGAACCTTACTATAATGAAATTTCTTCGCTCAATTATAGAAGATAGGGAACTGTATAAAAAGTTATGCAGTTTCGATGATTTTCTCGATTGTGAGTTAGAAAATTTGAGAGATAAGATAAGCTTATTAGCGCTTTTGAGAGAAAAGATGGACTTTGCTGATATACAAAAAGCTTATGATAATTGGCGTTTTAATGATCTAATAGGTGATAATGATTTTAAGCGAATGTACGTGGATCAAGCAGTAAAAGAAAGAGAAAAGCCTGTTAATGAGGACTTTGAGAAAAATATAGGTAAATACATAGAGTTAGTAAAGGAAGGAAAAGAAGTTGCAAGTAGGTATTTTGGAAAATGGAAAGAGGACTTTCAAGTTTACTGTGAAGAAATTGACAATAATAATAAAGTTTTGAATATTAACCTTACTCATTACGACAATAGTGAGCCAACAAAGATTAGTGACGTTTTACAGCAAGAGAAAGATATTAAAGAACTGAATATCTATTGCAATAAAAAACATGAAATACACGCTCGTAAAAAAGATAAGAAAAGATATTATGAATTTAAAGAAGGTGCATATTATGAAATGACAAGCACTTGGCCTGCAAAAGATGGATCAGGAATGTGTACCATGATTATGAATGTGAGTAGAGATGGCATAACTGAAATACTAAAATTTAATGGTGAAGATTTTGTTTCATCGAAGGAGATTCTAGAATTAATAAAGCAAAACGATGAATTATATATTCAAGGTCTCTCCTTATACGATGCTGTAATGGAATCACTAGAAGAGAATAGGGCTACTCCTATTAATCTTTACAATGAATCTATGGTGGCTTATCAAGGTAAGGAACCAGAGGGGAAGTTAGATCATAAAGTTGATACTGATAATAGCCTTCCTTCTTCTCCTTCTATTAATAGCAATGCATTGGAAGCCAATTTACAGCACACTGAAACTCAACCAGAAATTGCTTCACAACAAATAACTGATTTACAAAACAGTTTTAGAAAAGAAGAGCGAAAAAACACGGAATTGCAAACTGAACTGGCACAAAAAGATGAAAAGTTAGCAAGTGTGTTAGCAGAGTTACAAGAGAAAGCACAAGAACTTAAAAATGTATGTGAAGCAAAAGGAAAGCTAGAGGGTAAGCTAAAAGGTGTTAATACAGAAAAGAAGGAGTTAGAAGACAAATTAAAAGAAGCAGCACACATAATGAAGGAAAAGGAGCAGTATATAAGCAATTTAAAACTTCAAGTGCAAGAGTTGAAAGATGAGTATAAAGCACAATTGGAATCTTATGAACAAGGGATATGCAAACTAGCATGGGAAGTTGAAGAGTTAAGAAGCAAGCTAGAGTGTGAGAATGAATGGGATGATAAAGTTGTAGAAATAGCTGATGGACTGGGAGAAAAAATTCATGCTGATGAACAAAGAAGCCTCAATAATCAATTTTATACTCCAACAAGAAATATTTTTAATGAGACTAATAATGAGTCTTGTGTTCCACTGGAAGAAAAGATGACGTTACTCAGATCTTCAAGCTCTGATGGCGGATATGGTAGTGATAATGGTTTATCTTCTAACATGAGTTCTATTGAACAAAGAAGCTTCAATCATCAATTTTATACTCTAGCAGGAAACGTTTTTAGTGAGCCTGATAGTGCCTCACAAAAGAAGACAGAGTTATCCAGATCTTCAAGTTTTGATAGTGGACTTGATAGCGATGAGGAAAATTGTGATAATGATTTATCTTCTAAAATAACTTCTATTGAGAAGGTAGTAGAGAGTAGAAGCGTAGGTAGCTCGCTTTCCTCTTGCATTGTTAAGGAGATGATTGGAGTTAAGTTGCAAGAGCAATACTCAAGTAGAGTATAAAAATCTCCTGTATTGATAATAATTTAAAATCTATAGTAGACTGAAAAAGATTATTAAATTATAATACGACAATGATAAAAGAAGACAAATCAAAAACAATTTTTGAAGTGGAAGGGGCAGTAACTGCTTTACTACCTGCAGCAGAATTTAGAGTGAAGCTGGACAATGAACATGAGATTATCTGTCATGTATCAGGAAGAGTGAGAAGAAGTAAAATACGTATTATTATAGGCGATAGAGTGTTAGTTGAGATGAGTATTTATGATAGGAATGCAAGAAAGGGTAGGATAATAAAAAGGCTAAAGTGATAGAACAATCTCTAGATAATCTTATTCTTGCTTCATCATCAGAAAGGCGAGTAGCCTTACTCAAACAAATAAATATTAAGCCAGGTTTGGTTTTGCCAGCAGATATAGATGAATCGCCTTTGAAGAAAGAACTGCCAAAAGATTACTCAATCCGTATGGCAAAAAGTAAAGCCGAGAAAATACAAAGTGCAAATCCAAATTACTTTGTGCTTGGTGTGGATACAGTTGTTGCTTGTGGTAGAAGGATATTGCTCAAAGCTGAAAACGTTGAACAAGCAGAAAAATGCGTTCGCTTGTTATCAGGAAGAAGGCATAGAGTATACACCAGTGTGTGTTTATTAATTCCTGATCAATCTAAACAGCATATTAGGACTGTAGTTACAATAGTGAAATTTAAGCGTCTCAGCGAACAAGAAATTAAATATTATTTAGCATCAGAAGAGTGGAAAAACAGGGCAGGGGGATGCAACATACAAGGCCTTGCGGGAATGTTTGTATTATTTTTACGTGGTTCTTACTCTTCTGTAATAGGGTTACCATTACATGAAACCAATTGCTTGCTAAGTAATTACTTTAACCTATACTAATACCACTGTCCTTTTTTTGTTTTTCTTCAGCAATAAGTTTAGCCCAGATTCTATTTCTATTTGCTAATGCAATTCTATTGCGATCAGGACTATCATTGCATTCTGTTAAAGTATCTTTTCTTTCCTCTTCTACTATTCCAGCTTTCAGTTGTGCTGCATCTTTTTCTAGCAATTTATATAGTTCGCTATTTTTGTCTATAGTCAGATTAGTATTATCATTTTCTTGTTCTGCTACTTTTCTTTCTAATAACTTACGTACAGGGTCATATTTTTTACCTTCTTTTACTTCTTTCAACATACTTTCTGAGAATAAATCTTTAGTAGCCTGGTCTCTCAATCCTTTATTCAATTTTTCCAATGTATCTTTTGGTTCAATGGTTTCTAATTTCCTCTCTAATTGTTCAGGATTTACCTGAAAATTATCGTGGCTAGTGTAAGTTGGAGATGAGTAACCTGAGTCGTTTATTTCTTCCTCCGCTGCATTGTCTTTTAGCAATCCAGCTGCTAATAAATGTTCTTTTGTTTGTTCACTCATTTTCTTTTGATTTACTGGTTTTAGCGGGAATTTCTGAGTTTCTTTATCCAACCTACTGGTAAATTCCGTAAGTAGGGTATAATCTCTTTGTTCAACATTCATTAGGCTCGCTTTTAACTGTCCAGAATTTACTCGAGATTGTTCATGATTAGAGTGAGTTGGAGATGAATAGCCCGAATCGTTTGTTTTTATATCTGTTGAGCTGTATTCTAGCGATTCATTTTCTTGTTCGGTTTCTTTTTGTTCATCGTTTCCTCTTTCTTCGTTTTCCTTAGCGCTAAGATAATCTTTTTCTTGTTTATAATCTGATTGAGGTTTTGAAAGCGTTATATACTCATCTTCGTTATCGCTCCAACCATCTTCGAAGTCAGAAAATTCTTCACCATACTTACTTGCACTACGTAATAACTCATTTTTTGCTTTCCATGCAAGAATCGAAGCTACATCATTTAGTGATTGCTTATTTCCAGTATTGCTTGATTCTTTAGCGTTTTCATACTTAAATGCACCTTTAACTTTTTTGAATGCAACGTCTTGTGCTGCTGCAGTGCTTTCATTAGTTGTAGGATCAAAAATTCCACCTTTTTGCCGATTATTAGATATTTGCTCACTTTCATCTGATCTTCGGCTTCCAGATGCAGTATATCCAAACGTAGTAAATGTAGACTGCCTATCGTTTTGATTTTGGCTTACAGATTTGGTGAAAGCAGTACTGTTTGAATGATCAGAATATGGAGAATTGTAGTTATTTCCACTATTAATCCGTATTGGCTGATACTCACCTTTTTGCTGATTATTAGGTAATGAACTAGTTCTAGTTGGCAGTGACGGTGGAATCTTTTTAGCAGATGCGTTATTAGAATGTGTAGTGCTAGTCGTTGCATGCTTAAACTTAACTTCTTGATCTTGAGTAGCTTGAACGCCAACACCTTTACTAATATCATTTTCTATGAAAGTTTCAGATGATTGTTGATTCTCTTGTTCTTGTCCTTTCTCCTTGAATTGTATTTGATATAGGAATAAGCCACCTATTTTTACATCTGTGTTTGCTTTTAATTGTTCCTCAGTAACACCATTACGTTCAGTGAGATCTACACCATCTTTATCAATCTTGATTTTGATAGTACATTTTTTGCCATTTTTGTCATGCCAATTCAAAGTCATTTCATATGAACCATCGGTTACAACATAATGCCTTATTCTTTTCTCTCCTTCTTCGGCAACAAAACCGTGCATTCCGCTCTTTCCATCACTATGCAGCGTTGAAAATCCCGAAATTCCTTTCTTCTGACAAAAGTCACTATTTAAAAACTCGCTGATTTTAAACTCTTTTTTGTCATCTCCCAGTGTAATACTTGCGTGATCGCCATATATTGAAACTCCTGCGATATCATCAACATACTCTTTTAACCTTGCTTTAACTTCACTTTCAAGCTTTTGTTCGGCTTTCTTTATCTTGTTCTGCTCTGGAAGAATAACTTCATAAGCTTTATTTTTGTCTTCATCTGTCTCCAAATTCCAGACGGAGTGCTTTATTAGAAACTTTACTGCATTAAAACCAACTCTGGAATTATAAATTGGGTCGTCTTCCTTTTTTATTTCATCGAATAAAGTAAAAAATCCTCGAATGAATTCATGATATTGTTGTGTGCTTTGAGTATTCATATTTTCCCTCACTAATAACCCTCTGCCTTTTAGCCTTAGCTAGTACAATTATTACGGGAATTGATTTAGTTTTTATTAAAGAAGTTGTATTGCTAACGTGATGACATGAGCTATTTTATGTTCACATCAAGCAATTTAAGTTGTCATTCCAGTCTGGAATCTAGATTTTTCTAGACTTGATCCTATAGTCAAATTCATAACTACAAACGTTATAATATAAGAGTAATTTTCACCAAAAAGTATGTCATTCCAGCGCGTGACACTGGGATGGCTTTGTTGCACCACTCAAGGAAAGAACAGGCAGTTACTGATGGAATTTGTTATAAAATAGATATTTAGCCGACAAAGGAAAAATATGCCAATAAGAATGAAAGTCAGTAACTGCAATGAATATAACAAATTTCTTCAAGAAAGGGGAAATGTTTTTCATTATATCAACGATGCCATTGAAAATTGGTACGAAAATAGTCCAAAAGTAGCAGGTGGCAACAATGTCTACAGCGACAAAGTAGTGATTCTAATTCACATAATAACCTATCTATTCAGGATTGGTCTTAGGCAAACAGTGGGATTTATAGAGAAATATCTTGAGCAAATAGGGAAAATTTTGCAAATTATCAGCTATTCGCAGGCTTCAAGAAGGTTTAAAAAGCTTAATATCAAAATCAACGACTGCAGAGTTGATAAGAACGATATGGAAGATATTGAAATTGCTATAGATAGTACAGGTATCAGCATCTACAATAATATTCCAAGCCATAGTAAGGCAAATGGTACAGATAGAAAGTATCGCCGCTATGAGCAAACAAGATGTAATGCTAGAGATAGGTAGTAAAAAAGTTATAGCTGCAAAATACAGTAGTGGAGTTTATTCCGACCACTATGGAGCCTGTGATCTTATTGAAAGAGTGGATACCAAGTATAACATAAGCACGATATATGCAGATAGATCGAAAGAAGTTATACAAACTGTGCGATGAGCTTGACATAAAGACAAGGATTCCTCCGCAAAATAATGCAGTAGAGCATCCAAAGTTGGATTATATGAATGAGAGAAATTCTACAATCAAGCTCATAAAGTCATATGATGAAGATGGTATGAAGAGGTGGAAAAAAGAGATAAATTATTGGAAGAGATCTTATATAGAAAGTTTTTTCTCGCGACTGAAGCAAATATTTGGATTTAGTTTTAGGAATAAATCTGAGATTAATCGTGAGAAGGAACTGCTACTCAAGTGTTATTTGCTTAACAAATTTACTGAAATAGGCATGGCTAAGTTTGATATAGCTTCATGAATTTATTATACATTACCCACTATCCGAAGAGCTGTGCAACAAAGCCCACTGGGATCCAGTCGCACTCAGTTAGTGAGCATAAAAGTATTATGTTAAAACATAAAATTTTTGATGAAGTTCATGAAAGGCTGGATTCCAGACTGGGATGACAACTTAAAATATTGCTTTAGCTCTGTTTTTGCAACTTCAGGTATTTGCTACTCATAGTAAATACTTCTGGATCTTGAGAAGTGAGCTTGAGTATAGCAAGTATGTTTATGAGTAGCAAAGCAGCAATTGAAATATCAGCGATATCCCAGAGTAACTTAACTCCACCAATTGCACCAAATGGAATGATTAAGGTAAAAACTACAGTCCAGATTTTGGTGTATTTATTATCCATAGATACATAGCGTATTGTTTGTTTTGAACAAAAAAACCAAGTAAAAATAGTAGTAAATGCAAAGCAAAACATTATGGTCATAATAAAATAGTCAATATAGGGCCAATTCATAGCTTTTCTAAAAGCAAATATGCATATGTTAGTGCTCTCTAAATCAGTAATCCAAGAATCTGTGACAAGCAGTACCATTGCTGTAATGAACACTATGAGTGCAACTATAAAAGGAGATATTATTGTGATTAGACTTTGTTCAATGATAAATTTATTGTTATTTTTTTTAGGAGTAATCGAGGAGTGTACAATTCCTTCGAGGCCAAGTCCTATATCTGTTGCAAAAATACCTCGCAGAGTTCCTACTTGAATAATAGTCAACATTTCTAAAATTAAACCTAAAGATAAGCCAGAGTTAAAGCTACTAGTTGTAAAAAAATTGCTTGTTATTAGTTTTAGAGAAGGAAGAATATTTTCACTAAACTTAAATAATATGATACCGCAAAGTGTGAGGTAACTTACCGTCATTATCGGTATCATAGCCGATATAAAAATTTTAATTTTTTTTAAGCTGAGAGCTGCAACAACAAAAAATATTATGGCCATTACAATGCCGCCAATGACTACAGGTATATCTACCATGCTGAGTGGTATTGATAGAGAATTTACCTGAACAAGGTTACCAACTGTTATTGAAACCATCATCATAATAACTAGAAACACAACTGTAGCTTTTCTAGAATTAAATGCATCAGTCATGTAGGCTACAGGTCCACCTATAAACCGTCCATTTTTTTCTTTTCTGGTTTTTATACTTAGGTAACAAGTAACATATTTTATCACAGAAGTAACAACAATAATTATTGCCATCCATAAAATGGATCCTGGTCCTCCGGTTTTTAGAGCAACAGCAGTGCCTGAAACGTTTCCTACTCCTAAATTTCCTCCTAAGATTGTAAACAGGGCGGCTATAGAAGAAAATTTATTTTCTCCTCTTTTAGCTCCAATAAGTGAAACGGCATACGGTAGTCTAAACACCTGTAACCATTTTAGTTTAACCGATAGGTAAACACCAGCAACTAGTATGAGTAGTATTGTTGGCAGTAAGAAAACAAACTTTACTGTATCCATCTGTAAAAGAGAGATTTTTACTTGAGTATATAGCAAAAGTTGAAAATACCCAACCTATTTTCTATGTATGACTTCGGTTTCATTATTCTAGCACCTCTTAATCTTGTCATACCAATCACAACTGATTGTAATATGGTACAATGTTCATACAATGTCATTCCAGTGCTTAACACTGGAATATTGTGTTTTTACATAAGGTTAGCTGCTTTTATACTTATCAACTTAGTGTCTAATCTGGATGCCAGAGGGCTTTGTTGCATAGCAGGAGAAAAACTAGCGATTACTGACAAAATTCATTATAAAATAGCCATTTAACCGCTTAAGGATAAATATATCATAAAAAATGAGAGTCAGTAACCAAGGTAAATATAACAAATTTTTCCAAGAAATAGGAATATTTTCATTTAGGCAAGGTGTTGATAAGAAGTTTAAGCTACAAGAGCATTAAATATAGTGATGAAGCACGAGAATATCTAAATCACACATATTGAGAAGCAACCTTCAACAAGTGTAGATGGAGCACAAGCACAATCTTTAGCAGGTGAAAAGAAACAACTATAGTTTTCGTTATTGTTTAGTGTTGACCTAGAAGGTCAATACTGATATATACCTCTATATAGCTAATGTGTGGAGGTAATATGGTGGTAGATAATCCAAAAGCAGTTAATAATCAGGATTATTTTGATAAAAGTAATCGTTTTTATTTGCGCCTAAAAGATAATTTTTTTCAAAATGTGAATCCAGGTAGTAAAGTGACTATCGATTCTGAAGAGAAGAACGAAGAAGTTAGTATTGATGATGATGAAAAGTGGTTTAAACACTTTTCTACTGTACTTTCCAATGAAGAAGGACAGGAAAAGTATAGATATGAGGTTAATGGCAGGTATGAATATAAACATGCCAATAAGTACGATAGCAAAAATGTCGTAGGTGCAATTGCTCAGAAAATTGCAAAAGATGTAAAGGAAAGTATAAAAGATAATACTTTAGAATATATAGGAATTAAAGAAAGTAGAAAGAAAGGTAAGATTAAGCCTGCACTCAGAATTATGCTTGGCGATCCTACAAAATCAATAAATGTGGTTGATGTTTTAAATAGTGATATATGCAGAAAATATGGTGTAGATGGAATTACATTATTGCTGCCTAGTAAAAGCAAATGTGAAACAAGGGGAATACGCTGCAGAGTTGATGAGAATGGAACAAGAATTTATGAAGTAGCTAACGGCTCATATTATATGACTTTAAATTGGTATGCTGAAGGAGAAGAGTGTGAAATGAAAATTATCATTAGTGATAATGGTGCTGTAGAGTTTATTGAAAGCAATGGTGTCACTTGGGAGCAATTAGCTGCAAATAAAGAAGTAAAAGTAGGAAGACAATATGAAGCGAAGCCTTTATATGAAGCATTGTCATATTTAAAGCGAGAAGGCTCTGAAGTAATAAAAGGATTTTATCCTTCAACAAGTGTGGAAAGCATACAAATCACTACAGGAGTTAATAAGCAAGCAGCTCTTTCAAAGTTATAATTTTCGTTATTGATTGAAATGAAGCCTTTTGGGGACCAAAAGGCTTCATGATCGAAATTTTTGGAAAGATCTTTATTGGAAAATTCAGGGACAGGAATAACATTTTTAAGCTATCGTATAACTATCACTTGCTCGCTGGGAGCTCTATTTTTCATACCACTCATTTATGAGTTTATTGATATCGGAATCCATAAAATCCTTTAGTGGTTGACTGGTTTTTATCTCGGCATTTTTAGGGATACACCTATCTTTACATATTGCGTACTTTATATGAAAGTTAATATCAACATATTCCTGATTTGGAATGATATTAGTTTTAAAGGGAAATAACACCATATCTTCATATATGTTACTAACAAATGTAACTTCCCCAACTTTATCTTCATGTTCCTTGGGAGTAGACCAATGAATATCTATATTTGATATGTTACCCTGACAGTCAAAGGAAGTAGGAAGGCCGAAATCTCCAGGGTCTTTGTAATATATATGCCAACCTGGTTTTATTGTAACCTTTATTGCGCCTTCAATGGTAAGGTTTGCTTTATTTACCTTACCAATGAGCAGATCAAATTTTGCAACTTCTTCTTCAGCGCACAATTGAGTGCAAGAAAAAAGTAAAAGTAGGATTGAGTATATACGTATTTTCATAAATACTCTATTTATGAAGAAAATAATTTAAGTTCTATCTATTATAATAAAAATATTATATAAATCATTTATTAATATAATATTATACTAATAGTAATATACTAGCAATTATAACTTTCATATATTATTTTTTTATTTTTAAGCAGTTATAGCTCTTTTCATAATAGTCCGAAAAGCTTATAGAAAAGCAGAATCAACAGCATGACGAAAAGATGTGAATAGAGGGATGTTTTTCCTAGCTCTGTTTTTTATAGCAAACCAATGATGCTCAATTTTGTTAAAATCGGGAGAATAAGGCGGTAGATATAAAATTTCTGCACCAACTCCTTTAGCAAGTTCAGTAATCTTATTAGACTTATGAAAAGTAGCATTATCAAGGATAACAGTTTGTCCAGGTTCCAAAATCGGTGTCAGGAACTGCTCAAACCATTTATTAAAGATATCCATATTACAGTGGCCTTCAAATGTTAACGGAACAGCTATTTTTCTGCCGTTTAAGGCTGCAATCATACTGATTCGTTGAATTTTTTTACCAGATTTTAGAGCATAAAAGCGCTGTCCCTTCTGGCAATATCCATAAGGGTAGTCCTCAGTGTTATCAATGCCAGACTCATCTATATATACTAAGTTTTGAGGTTCTTTTGTTGCTATAATTTTCAAAAATTCAGCGCGTTTTTCTTCGTTCCTTTCTTTGTATCCATATGTCTTTTTTTGCGTGTGAGTCCAATTTTTTTAAGAGCTCGATGGATCGTTGTGATACTAACATTGCCCCAAAGCTTAGCCATTTCCGATAGAGTTTTTCCACCATGTTTTTTGGCAAATTCAGTAAATTTATTCCTGTCGGTAATTTTGTGATTATAACCTACATTTCCAAGTTTTTTTGACTGAAAATCTCCTGTTTCTTTTTTTCTTTGCTGCCACTCCCATAATGTAGTTTTTCCAATTTTAAATCTTGCTGCCACTGTTTCTCTCCTTTCCCCTTCTTCTAGTACTTCCATTGCTTTTTTTCTTAAATCATAACTATATGCTGCTGGCATACTTACCTTCACTACTATAAAAACTTATTTTACCTCGTTTGGACTATTATGAAAAGAGCTATATAATATTAAAGAGACGTAACAAATATAAATAGTAGTGGCTTTGCATAGAAAATCACAAATTTCTTTCCTTTATAAATGTAAGACTTTTTAGAACTAGAAAGATACCTTGGAGCAAGTTGCTCCAAGGCTCTTGTTTACTTAGAATCCACCCATTCCGCCCATTGCTCCTGCACCCATAGGTGATGAAGCATTTTCTTCTTTGTTTGGTAGATCAACTATCATAGATTCAGTAGTAATAAGTGCGCTTGCTACAGACACTGCCGTTTCAAAAGCAATACGAACTACTTTTGCCGGATCAATTACACCAGCTGTTGATGCATTAGCGTAGTTCATAGCCTCAACGTTGTATATAAGCTCTTTATCATTCTGCTTAATCAAATAGTCAATTATAACAGCAGATTCAAGACCAGCATTTTTAACCAATCTTTTGATTGGAGCACTGAGAACTTTTTTGACAATGTTGATACCTATTTGCTCTTCATCGCTTGAAGCTTTTAGCTTATCAAGAGCAGATGCAGCGTAAAGAAGTGCAACTCCTCCACCTGGAACTATCCCTTCTTCAATTGCAGCTCTTGTTGCATGAAGTGCATCTTCTACTCTATCTCTACGTTCTTTTACCTCTACTTCAGTTGCTCCACCAACTTTGAGTACAGCAACGCCGCCTGATAGTTTTGCTAAACGCTCTCTTAGCTTTTCTTTGTCATAATCAGAGGTTGAAGTTTCAATCTGAGATTTAATCTGGTTAATTCTAGCATTTACTCTGTTTTGTTTGTCACAGTCGCTGTCTTCACTAACAATTGTGGTATTGTCTTTAGTGATTTTAACATTTTTAGCAGTACCAAGATCTTCAAGAGTCAAATCTTCCATCTTGATTCCAAGCTCATCTTTTATGACATACTTAGCACCTGTTAAAGCTGCTATATCTTCGAGCATCTCCTTTCTCCTATCACCAAAACCTGGAGCTTTTACTGCAGCAACTTTTAGACCACGTAATTTGTTGATCACTAAAGTGCTTAATGCTTCACCTTCAACATCTTCTGCAATGATAAACAAAGGTTTACCAGACTTAAAAATAGCCTCAAGAATAGGAAGTAAAGGTTGAATAATATTAAGTTTTTTTTCTGTAATCAGCAAATATGGATCATCAAGCTCCACGCTCATCTTTTCATTATTTGTAACAAAGTATGGAGAGAGATAACCACGGTCAAACTGCATACCAGTTGTAAGTTCAACTTCTAATTCTTTTGAACCCTTACTCTCTTCAACAGTGATGACGCCTTCTTTTCCAACCTTTTTAACAGCATCAGCAATGCTATTACCAATATCTTTATCACCATTTGCAGAAATTATTGCAACTTGTGCAACTTCATCCATTTTCTCTAAAGAAATTGTGCGAGACATTGATGTAATTTCCTTTAATATCACATCTTTTGCCTTCTGTATTCCATTTTTGATACAAATACGATCATTTCCAGCTGCAATTGACTTTGAAGCTTCCATTATCATATTGCTAGTCAGTATTGAGCATGTTGTGGTACCATCACCAACTTTGTCATTACACTGAGAAGCACTTTGAGCAATGGTGCTTACTATCGCAGAGTGTAATGGTTTTTCAGGCTTTATACCTTTCATTACCTTATAGCCATCCTTTGTGACCTCTGGTCCACCATATGGCTTGCTAATTCCTATTGTATTTCCCCTAGGCCCTGCAGTTGCTCCCACCGTTGAGTCAACCATTGCTGCAACTTCACGAAAGGCTTCTTGCAACTGTTCGCCTGATACTACTATGTTAGCCATTTTTATCACTCCTTAAATTAATAAAAAATTTAGAATATTAAAATACATAATGCACTATATAGCGCATTAGTTTAGTAAAATAGGGATACCTACTTGATAACAGCAAGTAGGTCTGACTCCTTCATCACGACATACTTTTCATTGTCATGCTCTACTTCTGTGCCAGCCCACTGCCTGTAGAAAACCTTATCACCAGTTTTTACAGTTAAAGCTATACGCTCTCCGCTTGAGTTGCGTGAACCACTACCAATTGCTATAACTTCACCTTTAGTAGGCTTCTTTTCAGCACTTGATGGTAGTACAATTCCACCTTGTTTTTCTTCAGTAATAGGCTTTATTAGCACGTTATCATCTAATACATTCAAATTTACACTTGACATTTATGTTTCCTCATTAATAGATTAACCTACAATTCTATGTAGTCATCTAAAGGTTACATTTCAAGGGTTGGAGTTAGTAAAAGTGTATAATTAAGATTTGAACAGAAGTTTTATGGGTTACATACCGCTAGCAAACCGTAGTCTAATATCTTTATACGGACCAGATACGAGAGATTTTCTTCAGGGTGTTATAACAAATGATATTAATAAACTAAGTAGCCAGCAGGCAATTTACTCTTTATTACTCAACCCTCAGGGAAAATATCTGTACGATTTTTTCCTCATTGAGCATGATAAATATATTTATTTGGAGTGTGAAAATGCCCATCTACAGCAAATAATTGAAAAATTAGACTTGCTCAAAACTTACCTTAGAGTGAGGATTAAAGACATTAGTTCACTATATAAGGTTGGAGTTTTGTTTGATGCTAAGTTGGCGAAGTGTAGTAGTAAGTCACAAGTTATTTTTCAAGATCCAAGGCACAAGCTGCTAGGAATGAGGATCATACATGAAGATGAAATAAAAGAACCGGTTGGAGATTTTATTCAGTATGAAAAAGTTAGAATTAAAAACCTTGTCCCAGATGGAGCAAAAGATATGGTGCAAAATTCATCATTTCCGCTGCAATATTTAATCGATAAGATAAATGGTATAAGCTTTAATAAAGGGTGCTATATAGGTCAGGAAGTTGTAAATCGAATGAGCAGACAAGAAAAATTCAGAAGGAAACTTTACCTTGTTGAGGGAAAAAATGCACTTCCAAATATTGGCACTAAAGTAATCAGTGAACATAATGAAGAAGTAGGAGAACTACGCTCTAGTGTCGACAATATTGGACTTGCATTGCTTAATACTGGAAAAAGCCACGCAAATTTATATGTCGGTGGAGTTAGCATTAAGACGTTATAAAATATCTATTCGAGTAAAAGCCCCTTTTTCTTGTTTAAGTGTTTGCAATACTAGTTAAATTCTTGACTTTATTATTTAAATATATCATAATTGAAGAACAAACAACTTTACGCAATGATCTAGAGCTTGTAATAAAAGGAACCGGAACTAAGGATATAGTTCAAATACTTGAAGAAGCTAAAACAGAAGATCTTTTTGCTGTTTTTAAATTATATAGAGGTGAAAAAGGAGACGAAGATTCTCCTTATACAAGAGTTAGCCTTTTATTCGATCTTCTTGGTAAGAATAAAATTTGCGAATCAGCCGTTTTCGATATGGTTAAAAAGAGAAATATATTAAAAGAATTTTTAAGTATCGATCTTAGCTGTGTAAAATCGGATAATGGTATTCGCGAAGATTATAGAATGGCTGATATTATTGTGAAATCTTCAGTTAATATAACTGAAGATTTAGATTTAATCAAAGACAAATTTGGATTAAAAGAGTTTTGGAAAGCTTTACCTGAAGATTCAGATCGTAATATGATTAAAGGTGCTTTAAAAAGAGAGATGGGGAAACTGGGAGATGATCAAGAGAAAAGTAAATATAAAAATTTTCTAGAAGAAATCAGTATAATCGAATCGGAACAAGCGTTCAATACAAGAACGTTAAGGGGAATGGAAAGGACACTAGATTTTGGAGATAACCGTGAGTTAAGGAAAAATGCAGTTAAGAAAGGAATGAAATTTGGTGCTATTGGTGGTGCTATAACTGCATTGGCAGTTGGGTTGGGATTGTATTTTGGTACTGGTGCCGCATTAACGGCATTGCCGACTATAATTGGTATAGCTTTAGTCGCTGCATTATTAGTTGGAGCTACGATTGGTGCTATTACGTACGATGTTTTAAAGCCTAAGAGTTGTATAGATACCGTTTATACGACAAAAGGGTTTGACACTGTAAAACAAGAAACTAATACAGCGACAGGTATATCAGTTTAATTAAGTAGAGCGAAGAAGTTTTCTTCCTTTTTCTCCAAATTTTTTACTTCGTTAGGTACCCTTAATCCTATTCAGGGTACCTAGATCTGATAATAGGTGTAACCATAAACTCGTGCAAAAGCCCCTTTTTCTTGTTTAAGTTATTCACAGAATTGTTAATAACTAAGTTGATAACCTAGTAGAGTATATAATTTTACATTTCTGAGTACTTTGGAGATCTATAATAAATATGATCTCCAAATACTAATATATAATTGAGAATAAAAAAACTGTGGATAACTCTGAAAAGTTATATTTATTTTAATATTTAAAAAAAAAGAAACAACCATTAAGGGAGCTAAGCTAATACAATCATATAAAAGATTACATATTTGGTTATAGTTTTAATATTTTTCTAACAAAAGCCAATAAGGGGGTAGTCTTGGAAAATTTTTCCTAAAAGATAAAATTTTTAAGTGCTTTTGAAGTGATACTTTAGGTATTTTTAAAGTAATACTTTTAAAGTATCAATTGAACATTTTTGAGCATTAATCTGGAGGTTCAACAGGCACTTTTTTATGCTGTTTGAGAAGACCAAAAATTGCATTTTCTCTTGCTGAAAGCTTGTGTTTCTTATATTTTCCATAATATACATTATGTAATTTTTAATACTAACAAAAACATTTCCCAAATTTTTACACAGCAACCTATCTGGTTCTGTTGCATCTATAAACCATAGAAAAGAAGATCATTAAAGCTGGGATTATAGGAGTTATAGAGCCATTAACATAGCAAAATTCTCAAAAGTAGAAACATTGTCATTAGCTCCGATAATTTGTTTTTTCTGAATCATGCGAATATTTTCTATACCTGTAATAGTAATCTTTGCGGAATGAAAATTTTTAAAACTAAGCATAGGCTTTATTCGCTTCTTGATAAACCTCTCAACAATATTATTTAGATATTTTATTTGAAGAACTGTGATTCTATAATCTTCAGAAATTTCTGCATTCAAATCATCAAGAGCAGCAGTATTACTGCCGCTTTTATCAATGACAATTTTCTCAGGAAGATAGTTACTCCTGAAGGCTTTACGAAAGAATGCAAGTGCTGCAGACTTGTCTCTACTAACACACAAGAGGAAGTCTACAGTATTACCAATAGTGCTCTATATAAATAAACCCATTTACCGTTTAATTTAATGTAGGTCTCTCCAACTACTACCAACCTGCTTCTTTCTTTTCCTTACTGCCTAATCTATCAGTGGTGATAACCCACTTTGTAACGTAGCATGGTCAATTTTTGCTCCCCTTATACTCATAATTTCTTCCAAATCTCGATAGCTCAAAGAGAATCGACATTTCATGTATACAGATAACATCGCTGAAAAGCTAAATCCTTTGAAGGATGGCAATAATTTTTTATTGATACGAAACATCTTTGCTTTATTTTTAGACAATTATATCATTCTTTTTTCTACTTCCCTACAAATGCGACAGAACCGAAGTTACTGCTATTCACTTTTTGTATAGTTTTTAGCAAAAGCTTCCTCCCAAGTGCCTTGAGTTGCTGCACGGCTATACTCTGTTACTCTATTTTCAAAGAAATTTGTATGTTCCACGCCATTTAGTATTTCATCAAGCCACGGAATAGGGTTATCTTTAACATTATATATAGATTTAAGACCTAATTGCGTTAACCTTCTGTTTGCTATGTAACGTATATAATTGCGCACTTCCTCTGCAGATAGCCCTTCAACATCTCCTAAATCAAAAGCAAGACTTATAAATTCATCTTCAAGTTCAACAATAGTGCGACATGCAGAATATAATTCTTCTTTGAACTCGTCATTCCAAATTTCATTATTCTCTTTAATAAACGTATTGAACAAATTGATAATTGAATTGGTATGCAAGGTTTCGTCACGTGCTGACCAAGCAATTATTTGCCCCATACCTTTCATTTTTCCAAACCGTTGAAAATTGAGCAAAATTGCAAATGATGCAAATAACTGCAATCCTTCAGTGAAGGCACCAAATACTGCTAAAGTTTTAGCAACATGTTTTTTATCTTGCTTTTTACTTTCCTCAAATTCTAACATATATTCATACTTCTTTCTCATAGCATCATATTTTAAGAATGCTTGATATTCACTTTCTGGCATGCCAATCGTATCTAGAAGGTATGAATAGGCTGCAATGTGTATAGTCTCCATATTGGAAAAGCTTGCAAGCATCATACATATTTCTGTTGGCTTAAATATATTTGAATAATGCCTCATATAGCAATTATTTACTTCAATATCTGCTTGAGTAAAAAACCTAAAAATCTGGGTCAATAAATTTTTCTCTACATTCGAAAGTTTAGTTTTCCAATCTTTCACATCATCAGCAAGCGGAACTTCTTCAGGTATCCAGTGTATCCTTTGTTGCTGCAACCATGCATCATATGCCCAAGGATAATTAAAAGGCTTGTATATTGGATCTGCTTCTAGCAATGACATAAGGTACCTAATTATTTTGAAGTAAATATTATATTAAATGATATTGAGAATCAGTCAATTTAACTTTTTTGAAATTTGACGACAGATAGTTTATCAGTGTATTATGATTTCAAATAATTAATTGACGAAATGCGAGTATTAATATCTTTTATTTTATTATTTACAGTGAGCTGCACTCACACTATTCACAATCACGGAGTTCCTGGCATTAATATTGAACTGTGGAGCAAAATACAAGTAGGTGATGATAGAGAAAAAGTGGTTCATACTTTAGGATCGCCAACACTAGTATCAAAGTTCGACGAAAATGTTTGGTACTATGTCTCATATAAAATTAAACAAGCTAACTTCTTAGGAAAAAGGAAGTACAGTAGTAAGTCTCTGCAAATTTCGTTTAATCAGAATGACGAAGTTACAGATATAAGAGAAATCAACGTTGCAGAAAGGTCTTTAGCTGTTGTTGATTGAAAATTTGCTGATCTATTTTTCATCACAAGTATCAGCACTTTGAGCTATTTCATTGTTAGAGTGGGGATAATCATCCGGATGATGCCCCTCATCACCGTAGTCCATACCCATTCCTTCTGATGGCATATCTTCTCCACCACCACCTGAAAAATATTCAGCAAGACTTTCAAGAAATTTTATGCCAAACATATTACCTGATTTCCCAAATAACGTTACTAGACTGCTACCACTTACCAAACCTTCAAACACATTATTATAAGCAGCAATTGCTCCTTCATGAAAGTTGAACATCCACTTCATTCCATCCACAATTGTTGCAACAGAGTCACTATGACCAAGACCGAAACCACTTTTCTCACTAGCGGCTTCCTGGTGTTGCTGCTGTGCCTGCCATTCTGCAATATTTGGACCTTGTGCTTCACTCATAAACTTTTATTCTAAGCCTTAAGCTATTATTTTACCAAAAACACTGTAAAATATCAATTGTTTAAGAGAGGTTATCTAAAAATAGCTAACACTAAGCTATTTTTATGATTCTGAATACCAAAACATCGATAATGTGCTGTAGTAACAAAGTGATGACTTGAGGTTTAAAACAGCTTCTATTTCTTCTTAGAAGACTGCTCCTCTCTCTTTTCTTTTTATTATATATTATCTTAGTATTAACTTACTCATAAATTATTGACAAGTACTAATAATTTAATTATCATTAATATAATATTAATAATAAGGAAGAAAAATGCTTACTAATGATTTATCTAATAGTAACACACCATCATCAGCTCCGCCACCACCCCCACCTCCACCACCTGCAAATTGGGAAAAAAATCGGAAGCCAGCGAAAAATAACGATAAAGATGGAAAATCTCCTAGTGTTACTGCAGAAAAAAGCAGCAGTGGCAATAAGCCAAGAAGAGATCAATCTAAGAGTCCTGTTCAACAATCATCTCTTAATTTTGCAGAAAATCCACTATTTAAGAAAAAACAAGAAGAACATAATGTAAATAGCGAAACTGCAGATGAAGGAAGCAAGAATAGTATTCATGTTAAGAATCCAGAAATAGCGCTCAATCATAAAGAAGAAGATAATGCGAGTGACAAAACTAAAAATGATAGAAGCAATACTAAACAGGTTATGCCGAAAAAACCTATGACTGAACAACATAATGGTGTACACTCTGATAGTGAAAATCAAAAGTCATCTGTAGCAGAACAAAAAAAGGCAACTGGCTTAAAATATTCAATTGCTATTTTATTATTATGTACATCCAGTACTGTAGCTGGAGTATACACGTGTTTCATCATTTTAGAGGTATTAAGTAGTGCTGCAGTGCCAGTGTCTTCTGCAGTTATTGCTTTTGTTTCTGCATCGGTTATGTTGAGCTTAGCTGCATATCTTATCAATTCACACCTTTCTGCAATAAACAGCGAGAAAGGAGTTGATCCTGGTAGAAAACAATCACAAGATTTACAGAAAGCAAAAGGACTTGAACACAGCAATACTCATACATCATCACTTTCAGTAACGCTTGGAACATCCAGTGCACCGCCACCACCACCACCTCCTCCTCCATCTTTAGGGAATAATTTCCCTTCTGGGCCTGCAACGGATGCTGATATGTTTGCAGAGATGAAGAGTAAGACACTAAAGAAAACTGATTCTTTTGCAGGTAAACCTGGGGGTCATAACGAAACTTATGCTTTGTTTGCAGAAATAAAAAAAGGAAAAAAACTCATGAGCAAGGAAGAGCGTGACAAGATTGAGAAGAAGAGGTTAAAAGAACAGGAAGCAAAGAAGTCAAGCAATAAAGGAGGTGGGCAACAAGAAAAAAAAGAAGATCTTATGGCTGATTTGAATAAAGTACTTCTGAAACGAAGGGCAGGCCTTCATGGAAAGCAAGGGAGCAACGTACAACAGCCAAGTAACCTGGACGGGGCATTCAATAAAATGTCAGATATGATCCCACCACCACGGAGTCGTAGTAGTAGTGTATCGAGTAGCAGTAGTGAAGAGTATGAACAAGATTGGAGCGATAATGAAAGTACATATTCAACACCTCTAAACCCTCAACTAGACAATAAAAAAAGAAGGGATAGTTCTGACAGTGGTCATGAATCTGATGATAATGTAAAACCTAAATCCACAACTCCACCACGTTCTACACTAAAGGCAGAGAAGCCACCGATATCGCCTAAGCCTGTTAATTCAAAAACGAAATCTGAAGCTTCTTCTCCAACAAAAACAAATACTGTGGAGCTAGCAAGTAGTGAGATGCAAGAATCGTCTACTGTTTCTGTTCAGGAAATCCGAAAGAGATTTGAATAATAAGGAAATGTCAAGAAAAGCACCATACACTTTCCTTCCTTTTTAAAATAAGTTTACCTAAAGGCCTGATTGTACTAAGATTGCTTAGTACAATCAGATTTATCAAATGCGTTTATCTCAATATTACCTGCCAACTTTAAAAGAAACCCCGGCTGGTGCTGAAATTATTTCTCATCAATATTTGTTACGTGCGGGCTTAATCAAGCAGACAGCATCTGGAATTTATTCTTGGCTGCCGCTTGGTCTTTTGGTACTTAAAAATATTGAAAATATTATCAGAGATGAAATTGGTGCAATTGAAGTGTTGATGCCTTGTGTGCAGCCAGCAAGTCTTTGGCGAGAGTCAGGACGTTACGATGATTACGGCAAAGAAATGCTACGTATTAAAGATAGGCATGAAAGCGATATGCTTTTTGGTCCAACACATGAGGAGGTGGTAACTGATTTGATTAGAAATACGGTAAAAAGTTACAAAGATTTACCACTTTGTTTATATCAAATTCAGTGGAAGTTTCGTGACGAAGTAAGACCTCGTTATGGCGTTATGAGAGGCAGGGAATTTCTGATGAAGGATGCATACAGTTTTGATGTAGATTACGAAGGTGCACTGAATTCATATAATTTGATGTATAAAACTTACATAAAAATCTTCAAACGAATGGGGCTTACTCCAATTGGAGTGAGGGCAGATACAGGACCAATTGGAGGAAATTTAAGTCATGAATTTCATATATTGGCAAACACCGGTGAGAGCACTCTATATTATGACAATAAACTTTTTGAATTACTAGAAAGCGAAGATATTGAAAGCCTGAAGAGCATATATGCAGTTGCAGACGATATGCATGATCCTGAAAGTTGTCCTATAACGCAAGAACAGTTAAATGTTAGCAAGGGTATTGAAATAGGGCATATTTTTTATTTTGGTGATAAATATTCGAAACCTATGAAGGCAAGTGTTACTTCTCAAGATGGAAAAAATGTTAACATGCATATGGGTTCGTATGGTATTGGAGTTTCAAGGCTTGTTGGCGCAATAATAGAAGCTTTCCATGATGATAAAGGAATTATCTGGCCAGAGGCAGTAGCTCCTTTTAAAGTTGGTTTGATCAATTTACAAACAAAAGTAACGGAGGCTGCAGATAAAATATACAAAGCTTTGAAAAGCGATGAAGTGCTTTATGATGATACAGACGAAAGTGTAGGAGTGAAATTTGCCAGAATGGATCTGATAGGCTTGCCATGGCAAATAATTATTGGAAAGAAAGCAGTAAGTGAAAATATAGTTGAAGTAAAAAATAGGGCAACTGGAGAGGTAGAGGAAATACAAGTTGAAGAAGCAATAAATCGTTTTAGCGCAAAATGATATACGGTATTGGCACTGACATAGTATATATACCCAGAATATTGAGAATATCACAAAAATACGGGGAAAAATTTCTCAATAAAGTCTATACTAAGAAGGAAATAGAGATAAGCAAAAAATATAATAGCCAAGAAGTAAGAGCAAAATATTTTGCTAAACGCTTTGCTGCAAAGGAAGCTTTTGTTAAAGCGCTAGGCACTGGATTCAGCCAAGGAATTATAATGAAAGATATAGAAATATACAGTAATATCAGGGGAAAACCACATCTTGCTATCACAAAGGATTTCATCTCGAAAGACTACAAGATACACCTTTCTCTAAGTGATGATCAAGATTATGCTACTGCGTTTGTTGTAATTTGCGTTGAGTAGATATTGTTTAGTACATATGATTTCAAAAATTTTTTTGAAATTATACTTTGACCTACACAGATCGACCTTTCTGTGAATCCTGGTTTCTGCTTTCTTCAACTTGTTTTGCAAAAGACGTCTCTTGTGTATTCATATGTTGAAGTGGTTTAGCAATTTCGCGCACAACAGCAGCAACTGCAGTTAAAAACGCCTTGAACAATCCACCTAAAACTCCACCAACTGCTTCTCTACCGTACATACGAGCTTGCTTTTCATTGTCATCAGCAGTTTCCCCTGCCCTCCTTCGTGGATCCATTCTATGAGCAATAACTGAAAACAACACCCCCCTAATTGAAGACTTCACTCGTGCTTTTGCCTTCTGAACATCCCCATCACTTGCTACTTCATGTTTTTCCCTACTATTCATTAGCTCCTTTTGTTGTTGAAAACTTAAGATCTCTTCCATCAGTTGTTTCTTTCTCTTTTCCAGAACTCTTTTCTTGGACTCTGATTTATCGCGAGTGTGTTTTGTGGTTTCAAGTTCTACATCAATATCCTCAGATGCTGCTTGGCTATATAAGGTTTCTATGAGCCTATCTATACTTCGCTTTACTTGCATAGTCCTTTCGTAACTATCTAAATTATCAACTCCTTCATCAATTTGACTTAAAATATCCTCGAAAGGTTTTAAATACTCTTTAAATTGCTCTTCGAGCTGATTTTCATTCTTCAAATTCCTTTCTCTTCTGTCATCGCTATTCTCTTCAACATTATCATCGCCTTCTTCGAAAAGATCCTCATCATTCATAATTTTTTTTAATTTATTCCCACTTATTATTATTGTATATGAAAAAATTAAATTAACACTAATGAAAAGTGTTCACAACTTCAGCACTGGCTAAAACTACAGTGAAGCTGTCAAAAGTGGCAGGATCATAATATCTCTCATACAATTCAACCGAACACCTGAGTTTTATCTTCTCCTTAGCATTAAAACTAATCTCATAATCATTATTAGAGTTTAACATTGCAGAATTACGCAATAATTCATCAGCCAATACTGAATTTAAAATGCCATTAATTTTTATTGTAATCTTTCTACTTCCAGCACAATCAAGCACTTTTCTCCAGCCAAAAGAGGAAATATCTTTCATCTCCTCTTTGTTATTACGCAAAGTAAACCTTAAGTTTCGTATATTATTCAGCACAACAAAATTATTGTCATGACCTTTAATTTTCAGCTGTAATTTGCTCATCGCTACCTCCTTGTATTAAAATATCAAAATTAATTGTTGAATGTAAAACTTCATCATGCTGATTTATAACACAATTACTTTCCAAAATGGTCTCACTACTAATGCTCTTTACCACCAAGCCAACATGCTTTATAGCAGCAAGCATGCTGCTTATATGATAAGTATATATGTCGCATGAAAATCTTACTTTTGTAGCAAAATTAGATAGCATATGCAGGTTAACATAATTTACTATGCGCAATCTCAGATAAGGAATAGTAACCTGCTTAGGCAGGTAATCATAGATGTTAGTAACATATTTCTTTAAATCAGAGTTTGCTTTTAATGCTGCATAAATACTATCATACAACTCATTTATAATTTGAATTTTTTCCATCTCACAGATACGTTTACGAAGATTGCAATTTGCAGGTACAACAGATGGTATCATCCTAGTGCTTACTGCACGAACATTATCTGTCAAGAAGATGTCATCCCATCCCCAGACACTGGTTCACTTTATAATGATGTCGTTCCAGTAGCTCTTTCTTGTAATCCCAGTACTGGGATCCAGGAATTTTATTAAGTTGGTAAGCATAAAAGTAGCCGTTTTATTTTAAAATACAACGTTTTGATGATCATGAAAAAACTGGATCCCAGTACTGGGATGACATCGAAGGGGCTACTCGGATGACACCATCTGTTGTATCTGCTATTGAATGACAAACAGGAACTACAAAACAACCTTTGGTTCGCGAAATGGAGAATACACCTTCTTTACCTCAGATAAATGGCTACTTACTTCTGATTCACGATTTTTATAGAGAGCAGAAACATGCTGTATAATACCTAGCTTTATTTGCTCAGGAACACTATCATAACCAGCTTCATATACAACATCAGCCCTTATTATGTTCAAATAATTGAAAAATTCAATATAGCTTCCTATATCACTAAAATAATAACTAAGTTTTCTATTCTTATCAGTAGCCAATATTATTTTATTCACAGGACCATAGCTTAAATAGATTCTACGAGGTATATAACCTTCATATGAAACTTGCCACGTTTGCTTTACTAGAGACTTTTCCATATGCCACTGAGCATAATCAGTTGCCATAAAAATAAAACTTGAAATCAACTTATCATCTTGATCATTTTCAATTCGTAAAAAAGATTTAACCTCTCCTAAAGTTACTGGAAAAGATTTAGGCTTAGACTTACGTTGTATATTTATGATTGGATACTTTAGTCTTGTTGACATAACAACCCTCCTTTTCTATATATAGCTAAAATAAGTAAGACTTATCTATAAAAAATCTTACTTATTTTAGTTATCACTTAATATTAAATTGCAGCAGCAACTCTATCGTACAAGTATATTGAGAAGAGAACGTATTAACGCTGTTTCTCCTTTTTTTAGGCCGGATTTTAGTAGATTGACATTCTGAGAATGAATGTTATTGAAAGTGAAGTTTAGCTCTTTAGCAAGTAGACTGCGAAATTTCTGCACACTTTCATATGCGATGTTTTCAAGTTCATGTGCAAACTTATCTTGAGCTACAGCTAATATGTCTTCAACTTTCTCATTGAACTCTTCTAGCTTTCTTTCCTTACCTTTAAAATTTTTCGTAAAAGTTTTCATATTAATTGGCCTCAACTATTCTTGTAATTATAATGACAATAAAAAGACTACCGAAGTAAAAAATTAGCACTACAATACTGCAAACAACAGCAGCACACCAAACCGGTTCACTTTATAGCGTAAATTCAAGTATGTCATTCAAGTAGCCCTTTTTTGTCATCCCAGTGCCCAGACACTGGGATCTAAGTTGCTCACAAGCAAACTAGCATAGAAAGGTGGTACAACGTTTTCGATGAGATTGCAGAAAGGCTGGATTCCAGCATCAAGTGCTGGAATGACACCCTCTATATAAACGTTAAGAAATTTACTAATAAAAAAAGGCAAAAGCGTTAGCTAGTTGTTACTCTCTCATCCTAAAAATTGGCGTTCTATACTGTATTTAAACATTTTATAAGCCCGCTTCAGCTTATATTAGGTAGAAATTGTTGTGAAGACATAAAGTGCACATAGCGGAAAGATTTATAAGACGCCAACTGTATAATACTTTTGTCGTTTAATCTGAACAGATTGAAGGTAATAAAACACTTTGAATTTTATAGTAAGGAAGCTGAAAGATTTGTCAAGTAGTTTTCTTATCTTTTACAGGCATAATTTACATGCTACAATCAAATTTTCATAACTGGTGAATAAAAATGCAAAGAGATAAAATTAAAGTAGAAATAAAAAAGTTATCACATGGCAAAAGCTTGCCTCTTCCCTGTTATGCAACTATGCAGAGTGCTGGCATGGATCTTTATGCTGCATTGGACGACTCTGTTATTTTAAATCCACTTGAAAGGTTACTTATTCCAACTGGCATTGTAATTGCAATACCAAACGGTTTTGAAGGACAAGTTCGCCCACGTTCTGGGCTTGCTGCAAAACATGGAATCACTGTCTTAAATTCTCCGGGCACTATAGACTCCGATTATCGAGGTGAAGTTAAAGTTTGCCTAATCAATCTAAGTAATCAGCCATATGAAATAAAAAGAGGAGATAGAATTGCACAAATTCTTATCACTCCTGTACCTGAGATAATTTGGAACAACATAGAAGAATTCTATGCAAAAGAAACTGCTCGCAATGAAGGAGGCTTCGGCTCAAGTGGTAGATAATTTATTGTTTATAAGTTGACAATAATAATTCTTTACATACAACTTTAATTAATTTAAATGAGGCAATTATGTTAATTTTTAAAAACCACCGTGGCCAGCTCCACAAAACAAATACTGCACTTTTAGTACTTACTTCTCTGTATGTTATAGGCGCAGCAGTAGCACTTTCATCACCATATTTGATGTCTTCAACTTATATACTTGTTCCACTTGCAGCTTTTGCAGCTACACCACTTGGAATGAGTGTTTTAGCATTTGTTACTGTTGCACTGATTAGTTTAGCAATATATTCCTTCATGAAAAATAATGAAATATCTGAACTTAAAGCTCCGAGAATTGTTGCTGGTAGCTCTCAAAGATACCTGATGTTGCAGGTAACAAATAAAGATCTTGAATTTATTGAAAAGAACTATAAGAACGAAAATGGTGAATATACTATAGATTTTACTAACTCAAAAGGCGAAGTATTCAAAGCTGAGAGTTATGGTCAGATCAGATATATTGGTAATCCTGATCCAATCTTGCTTGGCAACACTAAACTCCTTGATATACATCAGCTATACAAGAAGAAAGGGGATAGTACATTTGAACAGATAAATTGTGGACAGGAGTTAAAAACGTTAGGTTTAAACGTTGAAGAAAATAATGTTCAAGAACTAACCATCGAATTTGTGCCAAGCTCAATTGTTAAGTCACCAAAAGTTGAACACGAAAAGCCAGAAAGATTATTAATCAGCCAAGTATAAAAGGAATAAGTCTTCCCTTCATTTTTTAGTGTTAATGACTTAAACTTATTGTAGAAACTGTCTCAAAAAATAGATATTCACATACTTGTAAGAAATTTGCTAAGGATTTTTATTTAGTCTGACTGCATCCTTTACCTTATCTAACAACCCATTAATAAAGCCAATTTTGTTTGGAGCATCAAGTAAATCAGATGCAATGTTAGTATATTCATTAATAACAATTGGTGCTGGTGTATCAAAATCAATTAACTCACATACTGCAATACGCAAAATAGATAAGCTTATAAGATTTAATCGTGAAAGTGACCAGCTTGGGTGTAAATAAGACTCTATTATTTTATCATATTCTTCACTGCTTTTTATAACCTTACATAACAAGTTTTCTAAGAACTGATGTTCAAATTCTTCACATTCAAATATATCTTTCAACGTACTTATGTAGTCCTTAAGCTCACAATTTTCCAATTTAAAAGTGCTTTTGTTGTAACTTACAAAAATATTTGAATAAGCAATTTGTACAGCAAGAAATCTTGCCGTACTTCTTTTTATGCGCCATTTTTTATCTACTGGTTTTTCCTCCATTATTTTAATTTATTGTGTAGATCTATCATATGCAAAACAGTTGAGGCTGCATGGCCACCAACGTTCTTTTTATTTTTGTCAGCTCTAATTAGTGCTTTATCTTTACTATCTGCTGTGATTATTCCCATACCAAGAGGTATTGCATGATGCATAACAATTGCATTTAAGCCTTCGATTACTCCTTTACAAACGTATTTATAATGATCAGTTTCACCACGAATTACACATCCAAGAGCTAAATAACCATCATAATTAGTATTCTTGCCTTTGACCGCAAAAAGAATTGCAGCTGGTATCTCAAACGTACCAGGCGCTTTAATTATCTCGTAACCAATATTATTTCCTTTGAATTTATCAGTTGCACCCTCAAGCAAAAGGTTTGCTATTTCAGTATAATAAACTGAATTAACTATTAGTATTTTCGACATTCATTCCTACTTTTCTTGTTAAAAGCAACTTTATTAATGATTGTTGAACCAGAGTTATAATATTACTAAATATCCAATATATTACCAGGCCGGCAGGAAAAGAAGAAAAAATAAAGACAGAAATGTAAGGTAAAAACTTCATAACATTTACTTGAATATCATCTTTACTGGTTTGATCTTTCTCACTTAGCTTCTGCTGAATTATCATGGTAGCGCCGAAAATTATAGGTAAAATGCCTATAGAAATAGGAAAGTTATAATTAAACAACCCAAATAATGTAAAAATGTTTGTTGGATCAGAAGCTGAAAGATCCTTAATCCATAAATAAAAAGGGGCGTGTCTCATCTCTATAGTAACAAATAATACTTTATACAGAGCAAAAAATACTGGTATTTGTATGAGCATAGGGAAAATGCTCGACATTGGATTTACATTGTTTCTCTTGAACAACGCAATTGTCTCTTTGTGCTGCTTTAAGCTGTCATTTTTGTACAACTCTTTTATACGAGTTAATTCAGGCTGCAGGCTTTTCACCTTGAACATCGAAATATATGATCTATTAGATAAGGGAAGCATCAAAAGTTTGATTACTAAAGTTAGCAATAATATTGCTAAGCCAAAATTTTTCAAAACAAAGTTAAAATATTCAAGCAGTAAAAACACTGGCTTGGTTATAAAATAAAGTACACCAAAATCTACAGCCTTATCAAATAAAGGTATATTAAGAGTGTCTTTATAAGAATCAAGTAAATTCAACTTCTTTGCCCCAGCAAAAAAGTAGTTCAGAGTAGAAACACTTGCACCAGGGAGTATGTGTTTGTAAGGTTTAACAAAATCTACTTGAAACTTATCAATGTTATTAACATTCGTATGCTTAATACTTACATTTATTTGATCAGATTTTTCAGGTATGATAGCTGTAAACCAATATTTATCAGCAAAACCAAACCAACTTTTTTCACTTGTGCTGGCCTTTATTAAACGTTTCTTGGAAATATCCTTATATGTCCACTCCTCTAGTTTATTGTTAAATGCACCTAGTACTCCTTCATGTGATATCCAATAGGATTCGTTAATATTATCACGTTTACGATTGATTTTACCATAGGGAACCAAAACTACATTATCTTTTGTATTGTTTTCAATAATTTGCTCAACTTTAAACATGTAGTTATCGTCAAGGCTAATTTTCATTCTAAATAAAATGCCATTTTCATTATCCCAAAATAAATTGACCTCTTTTTGATTGAGTTTATCTGCTTGCCATACTGTTTTAGAATCTGGAACTTTAATCTTTTCATTCGGATCGAGCCACCCAAATTCTGCGAAATATACATCTTTTGATTCTGCAGGTGACAGTAACACCACTTGTGGAGAAGAAGAACTCGGTTCTAAGTGGTAGTTAGTTAAGATTAAGTCATCAAACCTTGCACCTTTCAGAGAAATTGATCCTTCAAGCATGTTATTGGTTAAATTAACTCTCTGTTCTCTAGTAGAATTAATAATTTCAGAACGATTTTGGTATATCATAGGAGCAAGGTCGTTAGAAGATTCGATATGTTCAATATTTTCAATCGATGGTTGGCTTTGGCTCGTGTTAAGAAAATTATCATAAATAATATGCCATAATACTATAATCAATATAGAAAGAATTGTTGCTAAAATTAAATTTTTTGCTTCTGACATGAAATTAAATCGAACATACCTCCTTAAAGTATATATTAAATATTGTACTAAAACAATAAAATTTACTTATTTTTAATAATAGCTTTTAACGCTAATCTTAAAAATTTACTCTTATGGCTTCAAATTTTAATAATATGAATGCAGCAAAAAATCTAGTTATTTGGCTACTGATAATAGTCATTACTGCAATGTTTATTGATTCACAAGGGGATAAACTAAGCAATAGGTTTCTGAGCACTTTTCTACCGTACAAAGGAAGGGTTCAAAATGGCGGAAGTATTGAATTTACAAAGTCATACGATGGACACTTTTATATTCAAGCTCAAGTCAATGATCGTAATATAACGTTTTTGCTTGATACCGGAGCAACTGATATTGTTCTATCGCAAAAAGATGCGTTACATGCTGGTATTAACTTACAAAACATTCAAGACTTTAAAATATATGAAACTGCAAAAGGTCAAATAAAAGCTGGTGTTGTTCACATCCCTCAAGTTAAAATAGGAAATTTTTTAATTAATGATGTACACGCTAGTGTTAATACTCACTCTATGTCCCATTCATTACTTGGTATGAGCTTTTTGAGATATTTTCATTTCACTATTAGGGATAATAAGCTAATATTATATCGTAGTTAAACGTTCTATACTCTACTTATCAACGCTCTGCAGGTCAATATAGGAGCAGAGATAAATATTGCGGAACAGGTGCCGATTGCAATGCCAAAAGAAATGATTAAGCAGAAGTCTCTGACCACACCTGTACAAATCAGCACTAAAGGAAGAGCAGCAAGAAGAGTAGTACCTGAAGTTAACATAGTACGAAATAGTGTAGAATTAATGCTAGCATCAACTATTTCATCCATTTCTACATCTTTTCTATTTTTTTTATACTCTCGAATCCGATCGTATATAACCACTGAATTATTGATTGAATAGCCAATCACGGTAAGTAGAGCTGCAACTGATGAAATATTAAACTCAATACTCGTTAAGCTGATAAAGCCAAGAGTTAAAATCACATCATGGATCAGTGCCATTATTCCACCAAGTCCACACTGCCAGCTAAATCTAAGCCAAACATAAAAAAATATTCCAATAATTGCAATTAACATGGCTGATATCCCTTCAAATATCTGCGTTGAGCCTATTTGTGGACCAACATAATCTATTTTACGATAAGTTACTAAATTACCTAATTTGCTTTCTAATATACTTTTAACCTTTTTAATTTTATCTTCATCTCCCTCATCTTTAAACCGCACAACTAAGTTATCACCAGCTTTTGAACTCTGTATCGTAAATCCACTCTCTTTTAATATACCGAGAATAGCATCATCCTTGCTTGAAGATTTTATCTCTATCAAAATTCCACCTGTAAAGTCTATACCCAAATTCATTCCACGCAGCATAAAAGTAAGCATTGAAAAAATGATAAGAATAACGCTAACAAGTGCTGTCAAATTTCTATATTTACTAAATCTTATATCAAGATTATCTGGAATAAGTCTAATTGCCATATTTCCTACTTAAATTGTGATTTTATATACTTTTTAAGCAATCGACTAGCTATTTTCTCTTAGCTTATACTAATAATGATCTTTGATTTACTTAATCTACTTGAAAAAGATATTTGATCAAAAAAATGAAAACAGCCTGGTTGTCATTAATAAAGTGCTACTTAAACATCTTTTTTAATCGATTGATTTCATCAGCAAATTTTGGGTCAGTTCTTATGAAATTTTCCACTTGTTTGACTGCGTGTATAACAGTAGCATGATCTCTACCACCAAAATTTCTTCCAATATCTGGTAAACTTTTTTGCGTAAACTTCTTTGCGAAATACATAGCTATTTGTCTCGGCCTCGCAAGACTGCGGAGCCTTCTATTAGATTGCATATCTGCAATCTTTATATTGAAAAATTCAGCTATTTTTTTCTGTATTTCTTCTATTGTGATTGACCTATGATTTGACCTAAGAAGATCAATTAGGGTCTCACTAGCTGATTCTACTGTCATGCTTCTTCCAATTAAAGAGGTATGAGCAACCTTATTTAATGCTCCTTCTAGTTCTCTTATATTGGATTTTATATTCCTTGCCAAAAATTCTAGGACATCCTTTGGAACATACATATTCATTCGTTCCACTTTCGCCTGCAATATACCAAGTCTTAATTCAAAAGTTGTTTCATTAATATCTGCAACTAATCCCCAACCAAGTCGTGATTTTATTCTTTCTTCTACTCCATCAAGATCACTAGGAGACCTATCAGCTGATATAACCAATTGTTTATTTTGGTCTATCAATGCATTGAAAGTGTGAAAAAATTCTTCTTGTGTACTATCTTTACCACTGATAAATTGCACATCATCTACCATCAATACATCTACTGATCTAAATTGCTCTTTAAATAACATAATATCTTTGCTCCGCAGCGCCGTAATATATTGATACATAAATTTCTCTGCTGATAAATATACCACTTTTCTTTTTGCTGACGGAGAATTGACTATGTCCCAAGCTATAGCATGCATTAAATGTGTTTTACCAAGTCCCACTCCACCATATAGAAATAAAGGGTTGCTTCCTGATATTGGATCTATAGATTCCGCTACACGCTTTGCCGCTGTAAATGCTAACTCATTTGACTTTCCTACCACAAAATTATCAAAAGTGAATCTGGTATCTAGTGGTGAACCAAGATTATGATTATTTTCCTCTCTATTTTTTAGTATCGTATTAGAATTTGAATTTCTTTCTTCAATTAATTGAATATCAATAGAACATACACTTTGATCTTCGCTTTGCCATAATGACAATATTTTTTCCATGTAGTGAACTGTAATCCACTCCTTTATAAATCTTGTTGGTACAGACAACAAAACTTCTCCATTTCTGTTGCTGATAAATCTTAGTGAACTCAGCCAGCTGTTATATGTTGCTTCTCCATAGAGATTATGGAGATAATTTTGGATTTTTTCCCAAGTAACATTGTGGTCCGTTACTGTAATAATCTGATCAAAAAACATAGTAGAAACCTTAGGGTTAGTTAAGTTCATATACCACACCAAGAAAGAATAATAATCAGAAAGATGCAAGATAATCAATAGCTTACTGTAAGATAAAAAGCTAACACTACTTAATACATATCTAAAATTATGAGGATTTTTTGACGAGTTGTAAAGAGTATAAAAGCACTAAAATTGATCA